>CAWCHS010000009.1:0-45250 GCA_963795405.1 Vulcanimicrobiota bacterium | reverse complement strand
TTGAGGCCCGCGGCCAAGAGAACCCGAACGGCGCCGGCGCCGAGCGGGATGCGCTCGGCCGCGCGCAGCGAGCGCGGCAGCGCTCCGGGATCGACCCCGATCGTCGCGTCGGGCGGAAGCGGCTGGTGCGGGAAGACGAACGCGCCGTCGGCGTCGGTGTCGACGGCGATGTCGCCCGGCTCGATCACAACCGGGATCCCCGCCAGGCTGAAGTCGGGGCCGACCAGGCTCGGATCGGCCAGGCTCACCCGCCCGAAGACCGCGCGCTCGGGGAGAACGGCGAGCTCGACACTGTCGCCGGCGGCGGCGATGGCGACGGTCGTGTCGCGCGATCCGGACGCGCCGTCGACGCTCTCCACCGCGAACACGTGGGAGCCGAACGTGACGGGGACGGCGACCGCGGTCCCGGCGAAGGTCCGCGCCGGGAACCCGTCGACGAACAGCCGCAGCTGCGCGCCGTTCGGCGCCGCGCGGTCGACGTGAACGGCGGCCGCGACGGTCGGGATTGCCTTCGGACGCCGCCCCGGGACGGCCATCGCCAGGGAAAAGCGAATGGCGCGGCGCGCCCCGTTGTCGGGCCGATCGCCGTCTCCAGCGCGAACGCCCGGCCGAGCGGAACGCTGACCCCGACGATCGGCCCCATCTTTCCGTCGCTCTCGCCGATGCCGCCGACGAAATTCAAACCCGGCCGAAGGGTCCGCAGCTCGAGCGCGTCGTCACGCACGCCGCCGTTGTTCGTCATCGAAGCGTCGAGCGTCGCACTCGGCAGAAAGGCGGATGCTTGGATACCGTCGGTGCGCTGCGTCCCGGGCACCGCGTACGCCTGAACGTTCAGCACCGGCGTCCGGTACGAGAGCGCGGTCGTCACCGAACGGTCGGTCAGCGAGAGCGACGCGACCAGATCGCGCGCGCGCGTCGAGATCCCGGCGAACGGCGAGAGCGCCTGCCCGGCGAACTTCGCGAACCCGACCGTCACCGTCGTGGCCGAGCTCAGCTCGCGGCCGAGATCGATGCTGATGGGCGCATCGTCGGGTGCGAGCGGAAGCTCCCCGCGCGTGAACGCGACGTTCGATTCGAGAAGGTGCGGCCGCGGTACGGGCGGCGTAGGCAACGCCTTCACCGCGGTCGCCGACCATCAGCTCTTCGGCCGTCTCGCCCCACGGCGTCCGCTGCACCGTGTAGTGCCGGAAGATCGTTTGGTCGTACGCACCGTCTTGCGTGACGACGGCGAGCGTGTTCGATCCGCCGTGCAGCGGGTCGCCGCTCCCCAGCCCGACGACGTCGTGTCCGTCGTCGAGCCGGCGTCCGGCAAATGCTTCGTGAAACCCGTTCTCGAGCGTCAGGCCGTCGTAGATGCCGCCGCGCATCACGAGGCCGCCCAGCGGGTTCGCCAGCGCACCGAGCGCGACGTTGCGCGTCGCGCTGCCCAGCGTCACGCTGGCCGACGGCGTTCCGAACGTGCCGATCCCCGACGAGCTGACGAACGTGTGCAGGTACGACCCGTGCGTCTCGCTGGTCAGCAGCAGTTGCGTGAATCCGCCGGCGCGCTCGAGCGAGAAGACGATGCGCCCGGCGTTCGCCCCGGCGCTCGCCGCCTCGGCGACCGCCATCCGTGAGGCCGAGGTCGTCGCTCGCGCGTATGCCGCGGCAGGGCGCGGCACTTCGACCACGGAGGCGGTCGAGCCGATCTGGCGCGGCCGCGAGAACGCGACGATGCCGCGATCGTGCCGAATCTGGAGCCCGAGCAGGCGCGCCGCGTCGTCGGCGGCGACGTAGAGCGTGCCGTTTCGCTCGGCGAGCGGCGCGCGCAGGACCGGCTTGGAGTCGCCGTCTTCGCGGATCGTGCGCGAACCGACGGTGAGCAGCCGCGTCGTGTCTTCGCCGGTCAGCCGCGCGCCGACCGCGGAGCGCACGAAATGCCAGCCCGCCGCGCCGGCGAGCGGGGAGAGCGCGACGAGCGCTTCGGTGCCCTGTTCGACGCCGACGGGGCCCAACGGCGCGCCGTCGAGCGTGACCTGCAGAGCGCGGACCGGCGCAGCGGCGCGAGCCACGTTGGCGCTGCGATCGTGTGCCGAGCCGAGCGCGCACGTCGAGGCGAGCACGCCGCCGGCGACGAACGCGGCGAGGCCGCCTCGCAGCCGGCGCGAGGCGCCCGCGCGTCTCACGGAGTGTTCGCGGTGACGGAGAGCGGCGCCGACTGCGTGTAGGTGGCGGCGGGAAACGCGACGCCCGACGCCGTCCCGCAGTTCAGCGTGAGGGTGACCAAGAAGTTCACGTTGACCGTGCTCGAGGACGCCAGGTGCGCGCAGATCACGGGTGAGGATCCCAGGACGACGCTCCCGACCTAGCTGAACGAACCCGCGCGGTCGAACACCGCGATGCACGTCGCTTCGAAGTCGGAGGCAGGGATCGTGCGGCCGCTCGAGCCGATGATCGTGGGCGCCGTCACGGTGACGTTGCCCCTGCTGGTGCCGGTCGAGCCCTGCAGCGTGAAATCGTACGTCTGACTGCCGAGCAGCGCCGGATCGACGATGTCGGTGACCGTGAACGCGATCGAGCCGGAGCTTCCCGCGCTGAACGAGGTGATCCCGTAGCCGGTTCCGTACGCCGATGCGGGCGCACAGAGAGACGCGGCGCACGTCAGCGCCGCGCCTGCCGCGCCGAGGGCGCGACGAATCACCGGACCGTGAACTCCGTCGTCGCGCGAATCAGGGAGTCGCCGCCGTAGTCGATCGTCACTTGCAGGACGTACGGCCCGGGCGGAAGATCGCGCAGCGTCTGACCGAACCGGCGCGCGTCGCCGGCGAATACCGCAGGCGTGCTGTCGTCGCGGTTCTCGACGATCCGCGCGGACTGCGCGAGGACATAGTGAATCTGCGGGCGGACGTAGGTGCGTCCGTCGTTGACGAGCCGCGCGCTCATCTGCGCGGCGTGGGCGCCCGCATCCGTGACGTGCAGGTCGGTGAGCTTGACGTGGCGCGCGGCCGGCCCGATCGTCTCGTAGGCGAAGATCGTCGCGCCGACGCCGAACGCTCCGCTCGGCGCGCCCGCGGGAACGGCGCGCACCAGATAGCCGCCCCAGAGATCGCGCGGCGTGCTCGCCGTGGAGCTCGGCACGACGAGCGAGAGCACCATCGAACGCGTCTCGCCTGGCGCGAGGACGAACTCCAGCGGCCCCAGATGCAGAAACGCATCGAGCGACGAGTCGCCTTCGCCGCCGGCGCGCATCATCTTCACTTCACCGGCCGGCGAGGTGCGCCAGTCGACCGGCGAGATCACGACGTGCGCGGGCTCGCTGCCGACGTTCTTGATGGTGACGGGCGTGCTGGCTTGCCCGCCGGGCTGCACCTGAAACTGCGTGACGAGCGGCTCGACCGAGAGCTGCAGGCCCGGCTCGGCGGCCGCCGCGAACGGCGTGCGCGCGACCGCGCCGAGCACGAGGCCGGCGAGGACGAGCGCGGCTGCGACGAACCGGTGGGACACGGGATCAGGTCGTGCTGACGGTGGCCGTGAAGCCGGTCGTCGCGTACGTGTCGGAGGGGACCTGGCTCGCGTCGATCCCGAGGCTCAGCACGAGGCTGTAGGGCGCGACGACGGTCGATGTCCACGATCCGCAGTTCGACGTACCCGTCGAGAGCGCGAGCACGTTGGCGAGCGTCGGCGTCGAACCTGCGTACATCGGGCTGCCGACGATCCCGCCGGTGCAGGTCATCTTCAAGGCCGACGGAGCGATCGAGGAACCTGCCGAGCCGGTGATCGCGGCGCCGGTGACGGAAATCTGCGAGCCGCCGCTGTTGGCGAGCGTGCTGCGGATCGACCCGGCGATCGTCGCGGTGTTCGTGCAGGCCACGATGCCGGTGACCGCCGTGCCGACGGCACATGTGATGTTGCTGCCGGAGCTGTAGGTGACGCCGATCGTCGCCTGCGTCGCGGCGGTGACCGCCACGTTCACCGTCGAGGTCGAGGTGGTGGCGGTCGCGAATGCGGGCGCCGCGGCGAAGATGACTCCGAGCGACGTGGCGGCCATCGCCGCGGTGACTTTCTTGAACATCCTGTTCCCTCTGTCCTTACGTGCGGTATGAGTGCGAAAAGGCTCGCGCCTCCGACACTGTTCACTATCGCACGCTCGACCGATGAAGCTGAGGCGCTTCTAGCAACGTTAACAACGTGCGAACGCGCGGCATACAAACGCGACGCCGTGTAAAGCGCACGCTGCGCTCGCGGCGTGCGTGTTCAGACGAACGTCGCAGGCTGCGCCGAACGCGAGCATGACAAAACGGCGTGCGGCGAAGAACCTGAACCGAGTGGAGATGCCCGCGCTGCGTTCAGCAGTAGACCGCCTGATCGCTTCCGATCCCGGGATGATTCGTCTCTATCAAGCGTTGCGCGCGACGATCTCGGTCGGGCTTGCCGTCTCGCTCCTCGGACAAACGGCCGTTTTGTTGCACGCATCGACGAACGTCGCGCTGCTCGGCGCGATCGTCGCGATGCAAGTCTCGCTCGGCGTGAACGATCCGTCGTCGCGCAACACGATGCTGCTCGCGCCGATCCCCGGCGCGATCGGAATCGTGCTCGGCGCCCTCGTCGCGGGCCGCGGCGTGCTCGCCGAAGTTGTCTTCCTGGTCGTGCTGTTCGCGGCGGTCGCGATCCGGCAGTACGGTCAGCGCTGGATGGCGTTCGGCACGGTCGCGACGATGACGTACTTCGTCTCGCTGTTCTTCGGTGCCCGGCTCGCGCAGATCCCCGTGCTGCTGCTCGCGGTCGTCGTCGGTTCGCTGGCGGCGTTCCTCGTGCGCTTCGTCGCGCTGCCCGATCGCCCCGAGGGGATCGCGCGCGGGATGGTGGACGCGCTCCGCGCGCGGATCCGCCTCGTTGCGGAGATCGCGCGCGATCTCTTCGCGGCGCGCGAGGACGACGCGCGCATCGAGCGCCGGCTCGAAAACGCCGTCAGACGCGTCAACGAGACGGCGCTGGCGATCGAAGGCCGGCTCAAGGACGATGCGACCGACCAAGTGCGCACGATCTTCGACGCCGAGCTCGCCGCCGAAGGCTTGGCCGCCGCGACGATCCGGCTGCGCCGCGAAGGTGAAGCCCCGCGCCACCTGCGCGTCGCGCTGAAAGCGCTGGTCCACGGTTCGCCCGCTCGCGCGACGCGCGTGGCGCATCGCATCCGCGAGGAACCGCACGCGAGCGATCGCGCGCAGGAGCTCGCCGCGGCGATCGAAGACGCGGCCGATGCGATCCTGCAGCTGCGCGCGCTGACGGGGAAGCTCGCCGTCGGCACGGGCGGCGGCGGGGGTCCGGGCTGGCAGCAGCAGCCTCCGCTGCGCCAAGCGCTGCAAGTGACGCTCGCGGCTGCCGCGTCGATCGCCTTCGGCGAGCTGTTTTCGCCGGCCCATTGGTACTGGGCGGTGCTGGCCGCGTTCTTCGTCTTCAGCGGGACCGCATCGTCGGGCGAAACCGCCGCGCGGGCTTGGTCTCGCGTCGTCGGCACCGCGCTCGGCGTCGCGCTCGGCGTCGTCGCGGGCCATTTCGCGCGCAACTCACCGCGCATCGACGTCGCGGCAGCGTTCGTGTGCCTGTTTCTCGGCGTGTACTTTCTGCGCGTCTCGTACGGGCTGATGATCTTCTTCATCACGGCGATGCTGGCCATGCTCTATGCGCTGCTCGGGCGGCTCAGCGACGGTCTGCTGCTGACGCGGCTCGTCGAGACCGCGATCGGCGCGCTGTTCGGCGGGCTCGCGGCGACGCTGCTGTTTCCCACCCGGACGCGCGACGTCGTGCGCGAGCGCGCGCGCGAGGCGCTCGACGCGGCCCGCGAAGCCGTGCACGCGGGGATCGCCCGGCTGCTCGATCCGGCGAGCCCGCGCGAGCCGCTCGAAGCCGCGCGCGAGTTGGACGATCGCGTCCAGCAGTTCGTGCTGCGCGCGAAACCGCTCGTCTCCGGGAACCGCTTCGTCCGCGGGCGCGACGACCTGCGCCGCTGGATCGTCGCGCTGACCGCGGCAGGGTACTACGCGCGGAACCTCGCGCGGGTCGCCGACCGCTCCGAAGAGATCCCGAGCGAGGTCGCGACCGCGCCGCTGCGCCGCCTCGACGAGGCGATCGCCGCGAACATCGAGGCAGCGGCGATGCATCCGGCCGAGCCCGGCGAATCGCCGGTCGCCGACACGACGCCGCTGCTCGAAGCGCTGCGCCGCGCCGAGCGCGCGCAGGACGGCAAGACGGCACAGATCCTCGAAGCGGCCTCGCACTTGCTCGAGCATCTCGATCGCGCCGTCGCACGGCTGGCCAACAGCACCGACGGCGCGACGCCAGGACCCCGCGTGCCGCGCCGTGAATCATCGTCGGTCGACCGGGGGGCATAGCTCAGTTGGTAGAGCATTACGCTGGCAGCGTAAGGGTCAGGAGTTCGAGTCTCCTTGCCTCCACCAGACACGAAGGCGCCGCGCCGTTTGCGGCGCCTTCGCTTTTCTGCTAGCATCCGTGCCGCGGAGGACGCCGGGCCGTCGCGGCGCGCAAGCGTCGAGGAACGTCCGGGCTCCATCGGGCAGGGTGCAGGATAACGTCCTGTCGGGGCGACTCGAAGGAAAGTGCCACAGAAACATACCGGAAGGTTCGGACGGCGCGAGCCGGCCGAATCGTCCAAGGGTGAAATCGTGCGGTAAGAGCGCACGGCGTTCCGCGGTGACGCGGACGCGGGTAAACCCCACCCGGAGCAAGACAGCTCGCTTCCTCCCTTCGTGGAGGCCGCCGGCCCGGCGGGTTGCGAGCAGTGTCGCAGCGAGGTCTGCGGTGACGCAGGCCCCAGAGAGATGACGGTCACGGCCTCTTCGGAGGCTTGGACAGAATCCGGCGTACAGGCGTCCTCCGCGCCTCCCGGCCGGTGCGCCGCCCCGGCGCAACCGGTGGGGCCCCGTTTCGGTCTCGTCGAATGATGGCGACCGTGGCCCATTTCAGCAAGGATATGACCGTCGAGCAGGCGTTCAAGACGCACGCCGGCGCACGCCGCGTGTTCGCACGCTTTCACCTCGGCGGGTGCTCGCACTGCTCGATCAGCGAGACCGAGACGATCGAACAGGTCAGCGAAGGCTACGGCATCCCGCTGAACCTGCTGATGAGCGACCTCGAGAAGCTCTTCGACCAGCCGGCGCTGGAAGTCGGCGACAAGGTCCGGCTCCCGGACGAGATCCGCGCGAAGATCCCGCAGCTCGCCAGCGTCCCCGAGTTCGGCTCGGTGACCGATCTCGCCGCCGGCGCCTACACCGTCGAGTTCGGGGAGGTGCGGCTCCAAGGGCTGGCTGAGGACTTCATCAAGGTCGATCCGGCCACCGTTCCGGCCTAGCCATTGCGCCGCTCGTCAGAGCGGTTTGCGGTCCGCGTACGACTCGTCGGTGCCGTGCCAGTGGGCGAGCTCCGTCTCGCCGGCCTTCCAGCACAAGTAGACGGGCCGGCCGTCGCGCATCGACGGAAAGTCGAGCAGCCCGAGGTCGAGGTCTTTCACCACGCAGCCGTGCGCCTCGATCCGATTGATCAGGCGCACGACCTCCGCTTTCATCTCGGTGAACGCGCGGGAGCGGCGGCGGTCGTGCGTCGCGTCGGGGCGCCCCGCGCGCAGCGCCGGATCGGTTTCGAGCAGCCGGATCGCGAGGTCGCGCCGCTTCGACCACAGCTCCTCGAGAAGCGGTTCCAGGACCGGGATGAGGGCGTTGGCCTTCTCGGCCGAAAAGAGCTTCATCGATGCGCCGTCTCGTCATCGTAACGGGCCTGTCGGGCGCGGGCAAGAGTCAGGCAATGAAATCCTTCGAGGATTTCGGGTTCGGTTGCCTCGACAACGCGCCGCCGGTCCTCGCACGCCGATTCGTCGCGCTCGCCGTTGAGGCGGGCTTCACGCGCGCCGCGCTGGCGATGGACGTGCGCACCGTCGGGCCGTACGGCGACCCGCTCGCGGCGCTCGAGGAGCTCGAGGCCGACGGGCTGCGCCCGGAGGTACTGTTCCTCGACGCCGACGACGAGACGCTGATCCGGCGCTACAGCGAGACGCGCCGCCGTCACCCCTTCGGGGACGACGGCATCGGCCTCGCCGACGCGATCGTCGCCGAGCGTGCGTCGCTCGCCGCGCTGCGCGACCGCGCGAGCGCGGTCTGGGACACGTCGCGGATGACGCTGGGCCAGTTGAAGGAACGGATCGGCACGACGTTCGCCGGCACCGACGCGCGCAGGCTGCGCGTCGCGATCGTGGCGTTCGGTTTCAAGTACGGCGTCCCGCTCGACGCCGATCTCGTCTTCGACGTGCGCTTTCTGCCGAACCCGAACTACGTCGAAGGACTGCGCGAGCTGACCGGCGCCGACGCGCCGGTCGCCGCGTACCTCGAAGCCGTCCCCGACACCGAGACGTTCCTGGAACGGCTGCTGCCGCTGGTCGACTTCCTGATCCCGCGCTTCGAGCTGGAGGGGAAGTCGCAGCTCACGATCGGGATCGGATGCACGGGCGGACGCCATCGCAGCGTCTATCTCGGCCGCCGCGTGCTGGCCCACTTGAACGAGACGACGAACGTCGTCGCGAGCATCGACGCACGGGACGTGAATCGATGAAGAGCAGCCGCATCGGACGTTCGCTGGCCGGCGCGCGCTGGCTCACGCCGGGACTCGGCGTCAAGCGCTGGCTGCTGCTGGCGATCGTCGGCGCCGCCCTGTTCGTGAACGGTCTCTCGCGCTATCTCACCGACGAAGGCTACACGCTGCGGATCAACGAGCTGGTCGACACCGTCGCCAACGAGTTCTTGCCCTTGGGCTGGCTCTCGTGGATCTTCATGACGCTCGGCGCGGTGCTGGTCGCGCTCGGCGTCTGGCGCTGGCTGAACGCGATCGTCACCGCCGTCGCGCCGCAAGGGACGAACACGCTCGAAGCGATTCGGCGCCGCCGGCTCGGCACGACCGGCTACCGCATCGTCGTCGTCGGCGGCGGGACCGGACTCGCCACGATGCTGCGCGGCCTCAAGAAGCTGACCACCAACTTGACCGCCGTCGTGACGGTCAGCGACGACGGCGGCTCGTCGGGCCGGCTGCGCAACGAGCTGGGCGTCCTCCCGCCGGGCGACATCCGCAACTGTCTGGTCGCGCTCGCCGACGACGAAGCGCTGGTCACCGAGCTGTTCCGCTTCCGTTTCGAGGAAGGCGGCGGGCTCGGCGGCCACTCCTTCGGCAACCTCTTCCTCGCCGCGATGACCGGGATCACCGGAAACTTCGACGAGGCGATCAAGGTGTCGAGCCGCGTCCTCAACGTGAAAGGGCGCGTCCTGCCGGCGACGCTCGCCGTGGCGCGGCTGTGCGCACGGATGCGCGACGGGCGCGTCGTCGAAGGCGAAACCAGCATCACCGACGCGCACGGGGCGATCGAGGACGTCTTCCTCGATCCGCCGTTCGCCGCGCCGCTCGACGAGGTGATCGCGGCGATCCGCGAAGCCGATGCGATCGTGCTCGGCCCGGGTTCGCTCTACACCTCGATCATGCCGAACCTGCTCGTCGACCGCATCGGCGCGGAGATCGCCGCGGCGAGCGCGGTCAAGCTCTACGTCTGCAACGTGATGACGCAGCCCGGCGAGACCGACAACTATACGGCGTCGGATCACGTCCGCGCATTGCTCAAGGGAGCGCGCGCGAACGTCTGCGAGGTCGCGGTCGTCAACGACGAGCTGCCGCGGAAATTGCGCGAAGCGTACGCCGAGGAGGGGCAGCTCCCGGTCTCGGTCGACGAAGCCGATCTCGCGGCGCTCGGCGTGCGCGTCGTCCGCGCCAACGTCATCAGCGAAACCGACACCGTGCGGCACGATTCCGACCGGCTCGCCGCGGTCGTCATCGGCGTCGTCGACGAGGCCGTCGCCGAACGCGCGCGCTATGTCCGCTTCGCGAAGAGCGCGGTCTCGCCGGCGACGAGCTGAACGACGCGCGCCGCCGCCGCGCGCAGGTTCGCCGGCGCCTGATGCAACGCGTCGTCGAGCGTCGTGGGCCCGGGGAGGATGGGCACGCAGGTGACGCCCCGCGCGCGAAGCGCCGGCTCGACCGACGGTTCGATGCTCCCACCGAACGCGACGATCGCCGGAACGTGCGCGGCGCGCGCCAGCGCGGCGACGCCGTCGACGACTTTGCCGTGCAGCGTCTGCTCGTCGATCCGGCCCTCGCCGGTGAGGCACAGATCGGCGCCCTTCAGCGTCGCCGCGAGCCCGCGCACCTCGGCGACCAGCGTCACGCCGCGCTCGAGGCGCGCGCCGCACGCGCTCGCCAGCGCCCACCCCAGCCCGCCGGCGGCGCCGGCCCCGGGGACGGCGCGCAGATCGCGACCGGTCGCGGCGCTGAGCGCGTCGGCGATCCGCGTGAGGACGCCGTCGAGAAACGCGACGTCGTCCGGGCTCGCACCTTTCTGCGGGCCGTAGACGGCGGCGGCGCCGTCCGGCCCGAGCAGCGGGTTGTCGACGTCGCAGGCGATCGCGAGATCGATCGTTGCGGGCCGCGGGTCCAGCCCGCGCAGATCCACCTTCGCGAGTCCTTCGAGGGCGGCGGGGACCGGTTCCAGCTCGCCGCCCTGCGCGTCGAGGAATCGTGCGCCCAATGCGGCCAGCGCGCCGGCGCCGCCGTCGGTCGTCGCGCTGCCGCCGATCCCGAGGATGATCCGCGAAGCGCCGCCGTCGAGCGCGTCGCGCAGCAGCTCGCCGGTGCCGCGGGTCGTCGCGCGGCGCGGCTCCCGCCGCTCGCCGGCCAGCACCAGCCCGGACGCGGCCGCCATCTCGACGACCGCCGTCGTCCCTTGGCGCGCGTACGTCGCTTCGACCGGCCCTCCCAGCGGTCCGGCGACGCGGACGGTCCGCGCCGTCGCGCCCCCGTCGAGGAACCCCGCGACCGTCCCGTCGCCGCCGTCGGCCATCGGGACGCAGACGCAGTCCGCCGACGGAACGACGTCGCGCACGCCCTCGGCGAGCGCGGCTGCGACGGCGGCCGCGCTCGCGCTGCCCTTGAACTTGTCGGGCGCGACGACGACCCGCAAGGCTACGACGATTTGTTGAGCGGGACGTCGACCGTGATGGTCTGCCCGGCGGTGACGCTTCCGTCGTCGAGGGGGTTCGCGGCCGCGGCGTACCCGGAGGGCGGGATGACGCCGACGTGATACGAGCCGATCGGCACGTTGACGATGCGGTACGTCCCGTCGTTGCCCGTCGTCGCGGTGAGGATCGTGTCGACGGTCACGGTCACGCCGGCGACGGGCTGGTTCGAAGCGGTGTCGTACGCGCGCCCCGTGATGACGGCGTAGTTCTGCGCGGGTGGAACGCCGTTGCCGTTGCAAGCGGCGAGCGCGCCCAACGAGAGCGCGAGGACGGCGATGCGCGCACGTGTCACCCGGGCGCCGTTCGCGCTACGCGGCGACCGCGCCCTCTTCTTCGTCCTGGCGGTTCAGGTTGGCGCTCTTCTCGTCGAGCAGCCACCGGTTCGCCTCGTCGCGCCGCGCGTCGGGGACGCGAGCCTTCAGCCAAGCCAGGATCTCGTCGTCGCTTTGGCACGTCTCGAGCGCGGCGTCGAACATCCGCGCCGTGATCCCCCAGCGGTCGAACACGCCGCGGTCCATCGGGCAGGGATAGATGTAGTCGAAGATCGCCCCCGAGCGCGAGGCGCGCGCCTTGTCGAACACGCGCGCGAGCCAGAGAAAGCCGTCGAGCGCCTCGCGCCCGCGGCGCGGAAACTCACCGTGCCGAAAATCGGTGGCCATGCCCAACCCTTTCCCCGCAGACGACTCCGTCGCACTTGCTTAGGACGCAGGCCGCCCCTCCGGAGTTGCGGAAGCGCGAATACGACATGGCCCTCACCGAACCGCGTCCCGCCGCCGGGATGAGCTACTACGAGAACGCCCTCGACGC
Organism: Vulcanimicrobiota bacterium; assembly: GCA_963795405.1. Taxonomy (GTDB): domain Bacteria; phylum Vulcanimicrobiota; class Vulcanimicrobiia; order Vulcanimicrobiales; family Vulcanimicrobiaceae; genus Vulcanimicrobium. The sequence continues at coordinate 33,344 of CAWCHS010000009.1, read as the reverse complement.
GGTCGGCCACACGCCGCTGGTGCGGCTCAACCGGGTGATGGGCGACGCGCGCTGCCTGGTGCTGGCGAAGGTCGAGTACATGAACCCGGGCGGCTCGGTGAAGGACCGTCCCGCCGTCGCCATGATCGAGGACGCGGAGCGCCGCGGGATCCTCAAAGCGGGCTCGACGCTGATCGAGGCGACCTCGGGCAACACCGGGACGGGTCTGGCGATGGCGGCCGCGATCCGCGGCTATCGCTGCATTCTGGTGATGCCCGACAAGATGTCGGCCGAGAAGATCGACCTGCTCAAAGCATACGGCGCCGAGGTCGTCGTGACGCCGACCAACGTGCCGAACGACTCTCCGGAGTCGTACTACGGCGTCGCGAACCGGCTGACGGCGGAGATCCCGGGCGCGATCCAGCCCGACCAGTGGCACAACGCGCAGAATCCGGGCGCGCACTACCTGACCACGGGGCCCGAGATCTGGGAGCAGACCGGCGGGCGCATCACCCATTTCGTCAGCGGGATGGGGACCGGCGGCACGATCTCCGGCACCGCCCGCTATCTGAAAGAGAAAAACCGCGAGATCGTGGTGGTCGGCGCCGATCCCGAAGGCTCGATCTACAGCGGCGACACGCCGAAATCGTACAAGGTCGAGGGGATCGGGATGAGCTACCTCCCGCAGACCGTCGACATGCGCGTGATCGACAAGATCTTGCGCGTCACCGACAAGGAGAGCTTCCTGATGGCGCGCCGGATCTCGCGCGAGGAAGGGCTGCTGGTCGGGGGCTCGTCGGGGACCGCCGTCGCCGCGGCCGTGCGCATCGCGCACGAACTGCCGCCGGAGGCGGTGATGGTCGTGGTGATGCCGGACTCGGGACGCGGCTACATGTCGAAGATCTTCAACGACGAGTGGATGCGTGCCAACGGCTTCCTCGAGGACGAGCGCCGCAAGGAGACGGTCGGCGACGTGCTGCGCACGAAGCGGCCGCTCCCGCCGATGATCACCGTGCGCGAGCAGCAGCCGGTGAAGGAGGCGCTCGACCTCCTGCGCCGCTACGAGATCTCGCAGCTTCCGGTGATGCGCGCCAATCAGGTCGTCGGCTCGATCAACGACGTCGCGGTGATGCAGGCAGTCTTCGACCATGCCGACATCGTGCACCAGCCGGTCGGCGACGTGATGGGGCGCGCGTTCCCGATGCTCGAGCACACCGCCGAGGTCGAGCGCGCTTACAAGCTTCTGACGATGGCGAACTCGGCGATCGTCGTCACCGACGCGGGAAAACCGGTCGGCGTCGTCACGCGGCAAGACGTCATCTCGTTCCTCTCCTCGCAGACGGCGTAGCGTGGATTTCGCGACCCGCGCGATCCACGCCGGTCAAGGCGCGGATCCCACCACCGGCGCGACGATCGTGCCGATCTACGCGACCTCGACCTACACCCAGGATGCGGTCGGCGAGCACAAAGGGTTCGACTACTCGCGCACGGTGAACCCCACCCGCGTCGCGCTCGAGACGCAGCTCGCGGCGCTCGAAGACGCGCGCTTCGCCTCGGCGTTCGCCTCCGGGATGGCGGCGACGGCGGCGGTGACGAACCTGCTCTCCGCGGGCGATCACGTCGTCGTCACCGACGACCTCTACGGCGGAACCTACCGGCTCTTCTCCCGCGTCCTCACGCGCTACGGGCTCGAGTTCAGCTACGTCGACATGACGGACCTCGGCGCGGTGCGTGCGGCGATTCGCCCGAACACGAAGATGTTCTGGATCGAGACGCCGACGAACCCGCTGCTGCGGCTGGTCGACCTGGCTGCGCTCTGCGCGCTCCGCGCGGCGGGTCAGATCGTCGCCGTCGACAATACGTTCGCGACGCCGTATTTCCAGTCGCCGCTCGCGCTCGGCGCCGACGTCGTCGTGCACTCCACGACGAAGTACATCGGCGGGCACAGCGACGTCGTCGGCGGCGTCGCGATCAGCAACGATTCGGCGATCGCGGAGACGATCAAGTTCCACCAGAACGCGATCGGGGGCGTCCCCGGTCCGTTCGATGCGTTCCTGACGATGCGCGGCGCGAAGACGCTCGCCGTGCGGATGCGCGAGCACGAGCGCAATGCGCACGCGGTCGCGACCTTCCTCGAAGACCGCGACGATGTCGCGCGGGTGTTCTACCCCGGGCTGATCTCGCACCCGCAGCACGAGCTCGCGCGGCGTCAGATGCGCGGTTTCGGCGGGATGGTCTCGTTCACGCTGCACGGCCCCGAGTCGCGCGCGCTCGAGACCGCGAAGCGCACGCGGCTCTTCTCGCTGGCCGAGAGCCTCGGCGGCGTCGAATCGCTGATCACCCACCCGGCGCGGATGACCCACGGTTCGATCCCGAAGGAGGACCGCGAGCGCCGCGGCGTCACCGACGGCCTGCTGCGGCTCTCGGTCGGGCTGGAGGGCGCGGCCGATCTGATCGCCGATCTGCGCCAGGCGCTCGACGCGACCCGAGAGTTCGCAGGTCTCCCGCGCGGCGGCGCGACCGCGACCAGCGGCGATCCACCGGACCCCGAGCGCATCCCGGCGCTGCAGGCGGAGGGCGCGCCGACGGCCTGAGCCGGCTCGCGCCCGCGGCTACGGGCCGACCGCGACGCCGGTCGGTACGGTGAGCCCGTGCGTGACCGTCACCGCCGGCACGCTGGCGGCCGAGAACGGCGGCGCGAAGACGAGGATCGCAGCTCCCGACGAGTCGCACACGTACAGCTTTCCGGACCGATCGGCGGCGAGCTGCAACGGGTCGTTCGCAGCAAAGCTGAACGACGGTGTGCTCGAGCCGCTGACGGGCAGCGCGAACACCACGATCGCGTTGTGCGGAGTATCGGCCACGAAGAGCTGCGAGCCGATGATCGCGATGCCCGTCGGGCCGGCGCCGTTCGGCAGCGGGAAGACGGTCGGGTTCCCGGTATACGGCGGCGCGAACACTTCGACGTGGCCCGCCCCGGCGTCGGTGATGTACAGATTGCTCGCCGCGTCGAACACGATCCCCCAGCCCGCTTCGATGTTGTCCGTGTCGAGCGACGGATTCATGCCGTTCGCGAACGGCGGCTTGTACTCGTCGAACGTGTCATCGGCGGTCGTCGTCCACAGATCGCCCGACGGATCGAACGCGGGAAGCGCGCCCTCTCGCTCCGGATTGGTGAACTGCACGGTGGGTGTGCTCGCTGATGTCAGCGGCGCGGCGAAGATCGCGACTTGGCCGTTGCGCGTGAGGGTGCCGATGAAGCTCGGCTCGGCGGCGACGCCGAAGGCCGCCGTGCCGGGGATCGCGGCCTGTGCGACCGGGGTCGACGCATTCGTCGCCGGCAGCGAGTACTTGAGCAACCGGCCGGCGCGCGTATCGACGACGTACAGCGATCCTGCCGCACCCGGCGAAGCGCTCGGCGTCGGTGACGGCGAGTGCGTCGGCGTCGCCGTGGGCGTTGCCACCGGCGAATGCGAGGGGCTGGGGCTGGGACTGGGCGCGCGGGTCGGCGTCGGTGTCGGCGTCGGCGTAACGGTCGGCGTGACCGCCGTCGACGAGCCGCCGGATCCGCTGCAGTCGCCGAGCCCCGCTACGAGCGCGGCAGCCGCGAGCGCGGCCGACAGCACTGGGACGACGAACCGGGCGGGATGCGGCTGAGGCATCGATCACCGACCTTAGGGCGAGCGGCCGTAGTGTAGCCCTGTCCCCTGCTACGACAGGTCCGTACGGTCTCCTTGTCATGCGAGCCGGTAGAGCGAGGGCCTGTCTCCCATCCGGTCGACCCGCCGCTGCGTGAGGGGTGCACGCGCGGCGGGGACAGACGCTGATCATGGCAGACCTGAGCAACGTTCACGTCGCGTGCCTCGCGACCGAAGGATTCGAACAAGCCGAGTTGCTGCAGCCGGTGCAAGCGCTGCGCGACGCGGGCGCCGTCGTCGACATCATCTCGCAGAAACGCGGCGCGGTCCGCGCGTTCAAGCATCACGACCCCGCCGAGCCGGTCGAAGCGAATCTCTCGTTCGACGAAGCGCAGCCGGAGAAGTACGACGCCCTGCTGCTGCCGGGCGGCGCGCTGAACGCCGACACGATCCGCATCATTCCGAAGGCGCAAGACTTCGTGCGCACGTTCGATGCGGCGAAAAAGCCGATGGCCGTCATCTGCCACGCGCCGTGGCTGCTGGTGAGCGCGGGGGTCGCGAAGGGGCGTACCCTGACGAGCTTCCACACGATCCAGGACGATCTGCGGAACGCTGGTGCGAACTGGGTCGACCGCGAGGTCGTGGTGGACGGCAACATCGTCAGCTCGCGGAAACCCGACGACATCCCGGCCTTCAACCGCGAATTCCTCACGCTGATCGAGCGAGGAAAGGACGTGGCGCGCGCGCCCTCGCCGGCGTCGACGAAGGTCGGCGAACCCGCGCGTCCCTAGCTGCGGTCGCGGCCGCTGCGCCGGCTCGCTTTAGGGGGCCCGTCAGGGCGGCCCCAACCGCTTCCCAGGGGAACCGCGCTACCGTTAGCGCATGAAGCTCATCGCCTCGGCGATCGCCGCCGCCATCGCGGCGGCGGTCCCGTTCGCCGTTCTCGCTCAGGGAGCGCCGCCGCCGGGTGGTCCGCCGGCCGGCGCCCCGCCGCCCGGCGCGTGGTCGCAGATGCAGAAGACGCGTGACGACACGCGCGCCGCGGCGTTGGGCGATCTCGGCGCGGCGCATCGTGCGCAGGTGCAGTCGATCGTCGACCGCGTCAACGCGGGGAGTCTCTCCGACCTGCGCACCGCCGCGCAGCAGATCGACGCGCTGCTGACGCCCGACGAAGCGAAAGCCGTGCTCGCCGAGCGCGACAAGATGCGCGCAGCGATGCGCGCCCGTTTCCGCGATCGCGGTGCGGCCGGAGGTCCCCCGCCGAACGCTCCGCCGCCGAACGGAAACGCGCCCCACGGACCTCCGCCGAACGTCGGACCGCCGCCGGCGAACGGCGGACCCGGAGGGCCCCGACCCGACGGGCCGCGGCGGTTCGACCGGATGGGGCACATGAACGACGCGGGGACGGTGCTGCTGCAGCTCGCCGTCACGCCGGAACGGATGCGCGCGCTGCACGAGCAGATGCGCGCGGACGCGCCGCCGCCGCACCAGCAGCAGCGGCCCTAGTCGTGGTCGAGGACGGCGGCCAGCGCGGGGAGCGAGAACTCGTAGCGGTAGCCGACGTTGCGGTGGTCGTCGTCGAACTCTTCGTGGCGGACCTCGAGACCGAGGTCGCGCGCGCGGCGCGCAAAGACGCGCGCGCCGACGTCGAGGCCGTATTCGTCCTTGCGCCCGCAATCCAGATAGCGCAGGCGCAGGCGCTCGAGCGCGGCACGCGAGGCCTCGATGCGCTCGCACGGATCGAACGCGAGCCAGCGCGCGAAGACGTCCTCGCGGATCTCGCCGGTCTGCGCGTCCCAGGGCAGATCGATCGCCCAGCGCTCGCGCGCGCGCGGTGAGTAGCACGAAGCGTAGCCGACCATCTCGAGGGTCGCGTAGAAGTGCTGAGGGCGCTTCGGCCGGCGCTCGAACTCCGTCACGAACGCCTCGATCGAGCTGTCGAACTGCTCGAGGACGCGCTGCGCGGTCGGGAAGCTGTGCAGCTGCGCGTAGCGGAAGTACGCATCGCCGCTGTGCGAGGCGAACGCGGCGAACGTCCCTGGGTACGCCATCGTCAAGTGCAGCGAGCCGAAGCCGCCGGACGACTTGCCGAGCACCGCGCGACCGCCTTCGCGCGCGATCGTGCGATAGCGCGCGTCGACGTGTCCGACGACGTCGCGCAGCACGTATGTCGCGTAGTCCCCGTTGTGGATCGAGTCGAGGTACTGCGAGCCGCCCAGCCGGGTGAAGCCGTCGACGACGGCCAGGATCGCCGGCGGCATCCGCTCCTCCGCGACGAGCCGGTCGGTCCACTGCACGACGTTCGTCTCCCACGGCCGCGCCGACACGAGCGCGGCGACGTCGCCGGTGTAGCCGTGCAGGCAGTACAGCACCGGATAGCGGCGCGAGCCGTCGCGGTCGTACCCGGGCGGCGTGTAGACGGCCAGCGGCCGTTCCGCGGGATCGCCGAGCGCGTTGTCGCGCAGCGCCGCGCTGTCGACGACGTCGACGTGCAGCTCGCCGCGGAGTCCGAGGAGTCGCGAGAGTTCGTTCACGGGACGGCGAAGGGCGTTCGCATGAACCGCACGGCGCGCCTGCGCCCATGCTCCGGCCGCCGGGCCGCGAGCCTCAGCGCCGTACGCGGCCTCGCCGCCGCGCTGCTCGCGCTGTGCGCGGCGCTCGCGCCCGGACGGTCGCTCGCGGCGCCGGCGCAGATGCCGACGTTCGGCCATGCGATCGTCGCGGAGCGCGAGGGCGCGCCGCGGCTGCTCGTCGACGGGCGCCCGTTCTTCTTCTGGGGCGGCGCGTTCTTCTACGAGCGGATCGCGCCCGACCGCTGGCGCGCGTCCATGCTCGCGATGCGCGAGCTCGGCGCCAACACGCTGGACCTGTACGTCCCGTGGAATTGGCACGAGCTCGGCGACGGCGAGTTCGACTTCGACGGGCACACCGACCCGCGCCGCAACCTGCGCGAGGTGTTGCGGCTCGGCAAGGAGCTCGGCTTCTTCTTCATCGTGCGGCCGGGCCCGGTGATCCGCAACGAATGGCGCAACGGCGGCTACCCGCAGTGGCTGCTGACGCGCCCGGAGTACGCGATGCCGCTGCACGACGTGCTCGAAGGGCGCTATCCCGCGACCGCGACGCTGCAGAACGCGAGCAGCGACGACGCCGCGGCCGAGTGGCTGCGCAATCCGACGCATCTGCACTACTCGGCGCGCTGGCTGCACCGAGCGCTGGACGAGTTCCGGCCGGTCGCCGACCGCGTTCTGGCGGTGCAGCTCGACGACGATCAGGGCGCGTACATCGACAACCAGACGTATCCGGCGCCGCACCTGCAGCGATACCTGCGCTGGCTCGAGGCACGCGTGCGCGAGGTCGTCGGCCCGCTGACACCGACGTTCATCAACACCTATCAGATGCGGGAGCCGTGGTCGTCGCCCGTGTGGACGATGGGGAACTGGTACCAGAGCGATGCGTACACGGTCGGGCTGCACGACCGCGTCGACCTCGACTTCTCCACGCTGCTCCTCGCGACGAATCCGCGCGGGCCGCTCGCCCAGAGCGAGTTCCAAGCGGGCTGGCTCGCCGGCCCGGAAGATCCGGCGCCGCGTCCGGCCGATCCGCGAAACACCACGCTCGCGCTGACCGAGCTGCTCGCGCTCGGAACGCAAGGCGTGATCGACTTCCCGATGCAGGACACGCTCGCCGAGCCGGGCTGGGAAGCGCCGTTCTCGAACGCGTTCTACGGCTGGGACGCCGCGATCCCGTTCGACGACGTCACGCGTCCGGCACCGTACTTCAGCGGAGAGCCGCAGCATGGGGACCGGTGGGGTCCGACGCTCGCGTTCGGCGCTCTCGTGCGTACCCTGCGCCCGCTGCTTGCCGCCGCCCATCGCGTCGCCGACGTCGCGGTCGCGTACGGAGAGGGAGGCCAGCGCCGCGACTCGCGCCCGCCGGCGGGAAGTGATGCGATCGTCGCGCGGGTTCGCGATCAGCTGCGCCGCTGCATCGAGCGCGGCCTGACGTGCGAACTGTTCGACCTTCGTCATCCGCGGCGGCTCGGCGCGAGGTACGCCGACATCGTGGTCGGGCCGGAGCTCGCGCGCGCAGCGCCGCTAGCCCTGCTGCGCCTGCGCGCGGCGCTGCGCGGCAGCCGCGCGCGTCTCGGCGCGTCGGTCCCGTCGCGACGCGGAGCGGCTGCAACCCGACTCGTCTCGCCGTACGGCACGTTGTCGGTCGCCGGCAACTGGTCCGGTCGGCCGGAGTCGGTCCGCTTCGGCCGGGTAACGTACGTGCTCGCGTCGCACGACGTGACGATCCGGGCATCCCACCTCGCGTTGGCCGTGCTCGGAGCGCCGAACGACCGCCGCCGCGTCTCGTCCGACGATTGCGCGCTCATCGCGGAATCGACGTTCGGCCGTCCGTCTGTCCTGCTCGTTCCGACCGACGATCCGCGCACCCCCCCGGCGGCAAAGCGCGACACACGGCGCTGCACGGTGCACGTCGAAGAGGATCGCACGGCGTCATCGATCGTGCTGCGCGGCTCGAGCTTCATCGAGCTGCCCTCGCTGGACGTGCGGCACCCGATCTTCCTCGAGGGAGTACACGTCGTGGGAGTCTCGGAGGGACGTATCGACCTCGCGCCTCACGCCGATCCCGTCGTCGACGACGACGGCTGGACGCGCAGCGACGAGGCGATCGCGCGCGTCGCCGATGCGCTCCCGGAGCTCGGCGAGAAGACGGTCGTCGTGAAGAACGATCGCCTGCGGCTGCTCGTCGAGCCGCAGGCGGGTGCGCGCGCGTTCGGTCTGCAGGCGCTGCACGCCGGACCGCAGTCGCCTTCGCCGTACGAGGTGCAGCGGTTCGGGCTCGGCTGGTCGCCGAACGCGTTCGATGCGACCGGTGCATGGCGCGACGACCTCGCGGTCCCGTTGCCGGCTTCGCCGCGCGATTACATCGCACGCTACACGCACACGTATCCCGCGGGGACGTTCAACCGCGCGTACGACACCCGTATCGATGAATCGGGACGGCGTGCCGTCGTGCGATTCCGCTACGCGATGCCCGACGCGGACCCGCCGTGCGCGACGTTCGACCGCGTCGTGTCGCTGGAGCCCGACGCGCCGCGCGCGATCGTCGACGAGCGGCTCGTGCTGCCCGGCGGCGCCGTCGCAAGCAGCCGCGCCGCCGTCACGGCACGGCAGCGCGCCGTGGTCCGGTCGTCGATGCCGTTGTTGGCGCGTCAGCCGCGCGACGTGCTGCGCGGACGCGACGACGATGCGATCTTCCTCGATCCGGTCCCGCGCGACCGCGCGGGCGACGTGCCCCCCGCGCAGACCGCGCTGGGCACGTTCCGCGACGGCTTCGCCTTCGTCGTCGCGTGGGCGCCCGGTACGGTCGAGCACGCGAGCTGGACGCCCTACCGCAGCAGCGGGACGCTGGCGCTGACGCTGGCCGCGGGGTGGCGGCGCACGATCTACTCCTACGCTTGGGTCGGCGATCTCGCCGGCGCGCGGGCGTTCTTCGAAGCGGAGCGGGCGTGGGCCGCCGCGAATCCCGGGCCGTCGGCCGAGAGTCGAGGGGAAGTGGCGAAACGGTATACGCAGTCGCCTCAAAAGCGACCGAGTGTGAGCTCATGTGGGTTCGAGTCCCACCTTCCCCAATGACGACGCCGTCTGATTTTCAGCGCGAGTCGTACCGGATCGACGAACAGATCTGGGATGCGCTCGCCTTCCGCTCGACCGACCGCATCCTGTTCGCCGGCGTCGCCAACGACGGCGCTTGGATCGCGCGCGCGAAGGAGATCGGCGCGCAGGTCGACGTCGTCTGCGGGGACAGCGGCGCGATCGCGCGCGTCGAAGCGCTCGGCGCGACCGCGCTTCGGGGGAGCGCGACGATGATTCCGGCCACCGAGAACGCCTACGACGCCGCCGTCGCGATGCACTATCTGCACGAGATCGATCCGGGCTTTCACGCCCAGGTGATCTCGGAGCTGGCGCGCGTCGCGCGCCGCGTCGCGATCGTCGAGCCTTCCCCGCCCGCCGACCGGCTCGGCAAACGGATCGCGGCGCTGTACGCGCGCGCCAAGCGCGACGCCGGCCAGTTCGAGAGCTATCAGCCCTTGGACTACTGGCGCAAGCTGCTGATGATGGCCAAGGCCGACGTCTACCAGTCGCTCTTCACCTTCACGCGCATCCCGCCGAAGGACGCCGTCGCCGAAACCGTCTCGCTGATCCTCGACGCGATGGCGATCGAGGATCTTCCGAAACAGTACCTCGACGAGCTGCGGGAGCTCGCGGCGCGTCCGGATGCGCAACTGCTCCCGCTCTCGCGCATCGTCTTGGTCGGCATCGGCTCGGGAGCGGAGCTCCCCGCGGGGAGCGGGCAGCCGTACCGTCCGCATGCGCTGGCCGCCCCGGCGCCGCCGCCGGCGTATACCGAACGCCCGCGACCACCGGCCCCCGCAGCGATGCCGCCGCCGGCCGGACCATCGCCGACGCACAACCTCACCGCCGGATCCTGGGCCGCTCCCGGCTTCGGGCCGCCGCAGCCCGAGGAGCCGGAGTACCCGCCGCCCCCGCCACCGCCCCCGCCGAAGCCGGCCGCGCGCCCGCAGCCGACCCTGCCGCCCGCGCCACCGGCTCCCGCACCGGCCGGCGCGCCGTTCGGCGCCCCGTTCGCCATCCCGGAGGGCGACGACGACGACGCGCCCTTCGGCGGAGCCGGCGAGACGCCGCAGACCGGTTTCGGCTGGTCGTGGGAGCCGCCGGAACCGCCGGAGCCCGACAAACCGCCGAAGTAGCCGGCGCCGGGGCTGAAGAGGCCCGGCCCTTGCCGGAGGCGGCCGAAGAGCCCCGGCCTTTGCCCGACCCGGTCGCTACAGCCGGGCGCGGACCAGGCGGAGGACGTCGCGGGTCGCGACGACGGAACGGCGCAGGCCGCCGAAAGCGGCCTTGACCTCGGGCGAAACCGGGCCTTGCCGGATGACGGCGAGCGCCGCGGCGACGCGCGCCGCAAGGGGCTGCGCCCGCTCGAGGTCGTCGGCGATGCGCTGCGCGTCGCGCTCGGCGCGCCCGAGCGCGGCCACCACCGGGAGCTCGGCAAAGGCCTCGACTCGGCCGCCGATGCGCTTCAGCGCCCGGAACGCATGACGAAGCTGGAGCAGCGACAGCACGAGCACGACGATCAGGGCGGCGAGGACGACCCACCAGACCAGCGCGTGCGCGCCCACCGGCTAGGCCGCCGTCTCGTTCTTCTTCGAACCGCCCTCGCCGGAGGACGTCGGCGCCGGCGCTGCCTTGTCGGACGAGCCGGCCGCGGACGACGAGCCGCTCTCGGACGACGAGCCGCTCTCGGACGACGAGCCGCCCTCGGACGACGAGCCGCCCTCGGACGACGGGCCGCCCTCGGACGACGAACCCTTCGTGCCTGATCCCGACGATGCGCCGTTCGACCCGGACGCCTTGCGGGAGTCGGTCACGTAGAAGCCGGAGCCTTTGAAGACGATCCCGGCGGGGTTGAAGACGCGGGCGAGCTCGCCGCCGCAGGCGGGACACGCGTCCTCATGGGTCTCCCGAAACCCGTGACGGACCTCGGTCACCTCGTGGCACGCGCGGCACTGGTAGTCGTAAAGGGGCACGGACGTAGTCTACCCGACTTTAGCAGAGATCGTCAACGAGTGCTAGAAGTCGACCAGGAGCGCGCCCTCGCGGTCGAACTCGCAGAGCCCCTTGAAGTGGATCAGCGAGTCGCCGAGGGCGACCTCGAGCTTCCGGCGGCGCGTCAACCGGTCGATCAGGTGACCGAGCACCCCTCCGTACGTCGGATAGTCGACGCGCAGGACCACCTTCGAGCGGTCCGATTTCTGCTCGATGCGGACGTCGATCCGGCGGCGGCACGAGTACGCGCCGACCAGCGAGAGCTGAAAGCCCGGGATGAACCGGTCGACTTCGAAGAGCTCCTCCTCGTCGCCGGGGAGGTCGGCGCGGATCGCGACCTCGCTTCCCAGGCCCAACGGCCGGGAGGCGTCGACGCGGCGCGCGCTGCGGAGGATCGAGAACCACACCGGCCACTTCTCGACCTCGCAGAGGAGGCCGAACGCGGTAGGCCCGGGCGCGGCGAGATCTTCGCTGCGATGAAGCGCCCGGGGTGACGGCCGGTCCAGGGACACGGACAGAGCCATGAGCGCGGCTTCGTCGGCATCTTGTGCCGAACCCTGCCGCCGGCCACTATATCTTGTGCACTACCTCCACAAAATGCACTACACCTTGTGGAGAACGCGGGGGACGGTGTGGATGCCTATGCTCGGCTCGGGACTGGGACCGATCCGTCGCCGACGCCCCGCGCGAACGCCACGAGGGCCCTGATCCCGGTCGGGATCGCATCCTCGTCGAGCCGGAATTGCGGGCTGTGCCCGGAGTGGACCGAGCCGACGGTCTCGTTGTAGATGCCGAGCCGCACCATCACCCCGGGGACCCGCTGGGCGAAGTAGGCGAAGTCCTCGCCGCCCATCGTGGGCGCCGGCGACTCGACCGGGATCTCGGCGACGTCGCGCACGTACGTCTTCAACGCGGCCGCGAGCTCCGCGTCGTTCACCACCGGCGGGTAGCCGTAGATCATCTCGAGCTCGGCACGTGCGCCGTACGCTTCCGCGACGCCCTCGACGATCCGGCGAACTTTCGTCTCGGCGTCCTGGCGGATCGTCGCGTCGTGCGTGCGGATCGTCCCGGTCATGAAGACGCGGTCGGCGATCACGTTGTTGCGGTAGCCGCCTTCGATCGTGCCGACCGTCACCACGATGCTCGCCAGCGGATCGGTCTCGCGCGCCGCGACGTTCTGCAGTGCGAGCACGATCGCGGCGGCGCACGGGATCGCGTCGATCGCCTTGTGCGGCCATGCGCCGTGCCCGCCCTTGCCGCGAACCGTGATGTGGAACTCGTCGGCCGCGGCGTTCACCGGACCCGGGGTGATCCCGACCGTCCCCGTGCGCAGGCGCGGATCGACGTGCAGCATCGTCACCGCTTCGACCGGCGGATCGTCGAGCGCGCCCTGCTCGATCATCGGCAGCGCGCCGCCCGGCCCTTCTTCGGCCGGCTGAAACAGCAGCACCGCGCTGCCGTGCAGAAACTCGCGCGTCTCCTGCAGCGTGCGCGCCGCGCCGAGCAGGATGGCGGTGTGCGCGTCGTGCCCGCAGGCGTGCATCTTGCCGGGCACTTCGGACGCGCACGGCTCACCGGAGTCCTCGGTGATCGGCAGCGCGTCCATGTCGGCGCGCAGCCCGGCGACGTGTCCGGGAAGCGCACCGCGCACGATCGCCACGACGCCGGTTCCGGCGATCCGACGGTGCTCGATCCCCAGCGCGTCGAGCTCGCGCTCGACGACCGCCTGCGTGTTGTGCTCTTCGAACCCGAGCTCGGGGCGGCGATGGATCTCGCGCCGGATCGCCACCGCGTGCTCGGCCGTCTCGCGCAAAACGCTCATGCGCCGCTGTTCGCCGAGCGCATCCGCGTCCCCGCGCGCGCGAAAAACGCGAAGGCCCGTCTCGCGACGGGCCCTGGCGGCCGGATGAGCCGCGAAGCGCGGCGTCAGCTGCGGTAGCGGAGGAACGCCGGGACTTCGATGTCGTCCATGTTGACCGGCGCGACTTTGTCGAACTCGAGCGTCTTGCCGAGCGAGTCGGTCCCCGACATCAGGCGGCTGGGGCGCGTGCCGAATCCCGCGGCGAGGACGGTCACGCGGACCTTGCCCTGCAGTGCGGGGTCGATCGAGGCGCCGAAGATGATCTGCGCTTCGCTGTCGACGGCGCGCGAGATCATCTCGGCGGCTTCGTTGACCTCATACATCGAGAGATCCAGTCCGCCGGTGATGTTGAAGATCACGCCGCGCGCGCCTTCGATCGTCGTCTCGAGCAAGGGCGAGGCGATCGCCTTTTGCGCGGCGTCGGCGGCGCGGTGCTCGCCCGAACCTTCCCCGATCCCCATCATCGCCGAGCCGGCGTCGGTCATGATCGTCTTCACGTCGGCGAAGTCGAGGTTGATCAGCCCGGGCTGGGTGATGAGGTCGCTGATCCCCTGGATCCCTTGGCGCAGCACGTCGTCGGCGTAGGTGAACGCTTCGTTGAGGGGCGTGCGCTTCTCGATGATCTGCAGGATGCGCTCGTTCGGGATCGTGATCAGCGTGTCGACCTTCGACTCGAGCTCGGCGATCCCGCGCTCGGCGGCCTGCATCCGCTTGCGGCCCTCGAAGGCGAACGGCTTCGTCACGACGGCGACGGTCAGCGCGCCCGACTCACGGGCGAGCTCGGCGACGACGGGTGCGGCGCCGGTTCCGGTCCCGCCGCCCATTCCGGCGGTGATGAAGACGAGATCGGCGCCGTCGAGCACCATCGCGAGATCTTCGCGCGACTCGTCGGCGGCCTCGCGGCCGATGTTCGCGTTCGCACCGGCGCCGAGCCCGCGGGTGAGCCCGTTGCCGATCTGCACGGTGTTGTTCGTCTTGCTGTTTCGCAGCGCCTGAACGTCGGTGTTGATCGCATAGAAGTCGACGCCCGACAAGCCGGCGTCGACCATGCGGTTCACCGCGTTGCAGCCGCCGCCGCCGAGCCCGATCACCTTGATCGTCGCCGCGTGCTCGGGCACGAACCGTTTCGCATCAGCCATCAGTGCAAGTTCCTCGTCCGAGAAGAGCGCAGTTTGAACGATTCGCGCCACGCGAACCCGACTAGTTCCACAGGGAGGACCACCAGGTCCAAAGCTTTGCCAGGACGCCCGAGCTCTGGCCGTTGAGATGCGGCGCGGTCTCGCCGCGGGGTCCGAACAGCACCAGACCGACCGCCGTCGCGTACTGGGGCTGCTTGACGGCGTCGGTGAGTCCCGCGACGGTCGTCGGGACGCCGATTCGTACGGGGAGGCCGAACACCTCGCCGGCGGTCGTGTCGATTCCGCGCAGCTGCGCGCCGCCGCCGGTGAGCACGATCTCGCTGAGCACCTGATCGCGCGGGATGTGCTCGACGACGTTGGTCTTCACCATGCGGAAGATCTCCAGGACGCGCGGCAGCACGATCGCGCGCAGCTGCGATGCGCTCACCTCGCGCGTGCTGCGCCCGTCGAGCGTCTTCACCTGGAACGCGGTGTCGACTTCCTCGGGCCGCACCAGCCCGGAGCCGTACGTGCGTTTCACGTTCTCCGCCTCGGCGAACGTCGTCTTCAGGCCGAGCGCGATGTCGTTGGTGAGGATGTTTCCGCCGACCGGGATCGTCGCGCTGTGCACGATCCCGCCGTCGGCGAAGACCGCGATGTCGGTCGTGCCGCCGCCGATGTCGAGCAGCACGACGCCGACTTGCCGCTCTTCCGGCAGCAGCGTCGCGGCGCCGGAGGCGAGCGGCTCGAACACGATCCCCGCGGGCTCGAGGCCGGCGCGGTGCACGCACTTCAGCACGTTCGAGATGAACGACGAGCCGCCGGTGACGATGTGCGTGTCGACTTCGAGGCGACCGCCGCTCATCCCGACCGGATCGTGGACCCCGTCCTGCCCGTCGATCGTGTAATGGCGCGGGAGCGCGTGGATGATCTGCCGGTCCGCCGCGAGGTTGATGATCTTCGAAGCATCGACGACGCGCCGCACGTCGGCCGCGATCACTTCGCGGTCCTCGCCGGTGACGGCGACGACGCCGCGGTTGTTCGTCGAGTTCACGTGCTCGCCGGTGACGCCGACGTAGACCGAGGAGACGTGGACGCCGGCCATGCGCTCGGCCTTTTCCGTTGCCGCCTCGATCGCGTGGACGGTCGCTTCGAGGTCCGTGACGACCCCTTTGCGCATCCCGGTCGAAGGCGCTTCGCCGATCCCGATGATCTCGAGCCCGTCCGGACCCGATGCGGCGACGACGGCACACGTTTTCGTCGTGCCGATGTCCAGGCCGGCGATTGTCTCGCCTCTAGCCATCCGTCGTCGCATTCACTTGCACCACGATATATTGTGCCTTGCCGGAACGATACCTACGAAATAGTCCACAAGCCCCCCACAGAAACGCTCCACAGGGCCGGTGGACGAACTTTACCGGAACTCGACGATCGGGGTCCCCGGCGCCCGTACGTCGATCGCGCGCAGAGGCCGCTTCGACCCGATTCCGGCCCGCACCGGCTCGATCAGGGCCGCCTTTTTGGCCAAGTCGGCATCGCCCCCGAAGCGAAGCGTCACGCCCGTGACGTCGACCGCCGTGAGGCCGCCCCAGCGGTCGCGGGCAAGGCTGCGAACGGCCAGGTTGGCATCGGCGAGGACCTTCGCATCGGCGAGCAGCCGCGCGACGTCGGGGTCGGCGATCGCCCCGCCGGGCGCCGGCAGGTTCCCGGTCCCGGCGTCGAGGCGGGCGACGGTAGGGATCGCGCAGCCGTCCTGCAGGACGCGGGCCGTCGCGTCGATCGTCACCTCGCGGCCGCCGGCGCGCACGCAGCCGGTCGGGCGCCGCACGGTGATCCCGAGCTGCACGACCGGTTTCGGGAACTGCTTGCGGTGCATCGTCGCGGCGTCGACGTAGGGGATCGCCTCGATCCGGCCGCGGATTGCGCCGGGGTTGAGCAGCCAGAGGTTGGCATCCGAGGCGATCGCCGCGGCGCTGCGCACTTGCGCAGCCGACACCGGCGATCCGAGCGGGATGTCGACCTCCACGAGGGTCACGCGGAACCAGGGAGAGCGCGTCAGCGCGAAGCCGCCCCAGGCACCGAGCGCCGCCACGATGACGAGGACGATCCAGAACGGCCGTACCCGCGCGACCAGCGTCGGCCTCTTCCGCCGCTGCGCGGCGGAGCGTGCGCTCATTCGAGGACGTACCGTTCGATCGCCTCGGCGACCCCGTCGTGCGCCACGTCGCCGACGACGTGATCGGCGCGCGCGAGCAGCTCCGGCGGCCCCGAGCCCATCGCGACGCCGACCGCCGCCGCGTCGAGCAGCGGAACGTCGTTCCACGCATCGCCGACCGCGAGCGTCGCGTCGAGTGAAACGCCGAGGCGCTCCGTGATGAACGCCAGCGCTTCGCCCTTGTTCACCGCGGGATTGATCACTTCGACGAAGTCGACGTGGCTGCGCGTCAGGTACGCGCGTTCGCCGAGCATCGGCTTCAGCGCGGCGAGATGGCGCGCCGCCGCGTCGGGATCGTCGACGAGGACGATCTTGATCGTCGGCCGCTGCGCGAACGCGTCGCGCAGCGAAGGTACGAGGTGCGGCTCGACGCGCGCCAGCTCGGTGTAGCGCCGCGAGAAGCGGTTGATCTCGTCGACGTAGAGGCAATCGTCGGCGTAGCACTGCGCGTGCACGCCGTGCTCGTGCGCCCAGTCGAGCACCTCGCGCGTGACGTCCTGCGTGACCGGTGTCTCGCGCAGCGCCGCGCTCGTCGCGACGTCGAAGATCGCCGCGCCTTGGTAGCACACGATCGGGCCGTCGATTCCGAGCGTCGTCGCGAAGGGCCGCGCCGCCGCGAACATGCGGCCCGTCACGATCGTCACCGCGACGCCGCGGTCGCGCGCCGCCTCGACGGCGCGCCGCACGCGCGGTCGCACGACGAGGTCCTCGCCGATGAGCGTTCCGTCGAGATCGAGCGCGACGAGACGGATCGGCGGGGCGGAGATCATCGGCCGCGCGTTCGACGCCGCCGCCGCCGACTCCGCGAGCGGCTCCGTCAACGCCGCTCGGCGGAGCCGGAACGCATCCGCGCGGTGCGCGCGTGCGCCGGAAGGCCCTCGAAGTCGGCGAGCGCGGCGAGCACGTCGGCGTCGCCTTCCATCCGCGCGCGGCTGTTCTCGACGAGCGTCATCGTGCGCACGTAGTCGGCCGTCCGCAGCCCCGAGGAAAACCGCGCCGCGCCCGAGGTCGGGAGCGTGTGGTTGGTCCCGGCGATGTAGTCGCCTGCGGCGACGGGCGTCTGGTCGCCGGCGAAGATCGCGCCGGCGCGGCGGATGGACGGAACCAGCGCGTGCGGATCGGCGACCATCAGCGAGAGGTGTTCCGGGGCAAACCGCTCGACGACCTCGAGGACCTCGTCGTCGCCGGCGGCGTGCACGAGCCAGGTGCGCTCGGCGAGTACGGCGCCGACGATCGCGGCGCGCCCGCCGGCGCGCCCGAACGGCCCATCGAGCAGCGCCGCGACGCGCTCGAGCAGCGGACGATCGCGCGAAACCACGGCGACCCGGGCGAGCGGATCGTGCTCGGCCTGCGCGACCATCTCGCCCGCGACCAACTCGGCGTTCGCGCGCTCGTCGGCGACCACGAGCACTTCGGACGGCCCGGCGAGGCCGTCGATCCCGCAGGTGCCGAAGACTTGCCGCTTCGCTTCGGTCACCCACACGTTGCCCGGGCCGACGATCTTGTCGACCGGCGCGATCGTCTCGGTTCCGTAGGCGAGCGCGGCGATCGCCTGCGCGCCGCCGACCGCGTACAGCTCGTCGGCGCCGGTGAGCGCGCACGCGTAGAGCACGGCGGGGTCGACGCGGCCGCCGCGCTGCGGCGGCGTAACGACGACGACGCGCTCCACGCCCGCGACTTTCGCCGGGACGACGGTCATCAGCACCGTCGAGGGCAGCGGCGCCGTCCCGCCCGGGACGTACGCCCCGACCGCCGCGAGCGGGCGGCTGAGAAACTGGTAGCGCGTTCCGTCGGCGGCGCGGTAGTCGATCGGCGCGGTGAGCTGGCGCGCGTGGAAATCGGCGACGCGCTCGCGCGCCAGCTCGAGGCCGCGCGCGATCGCTTGGGGGACGAGCGCACGCGCTTCGTCCAGCGGCGGGATCGGAACGCGCAGCGCCTCGCGCGTCGCGCCGGGGAAGTCCCAGCGGGCGGTGTACGCGACGAGCGCGTCGTCGCCGCGCCGGCGCACCTCGGCGAGGATCGCGCGCACGCCCTCGACGACCGTCTGCGGCGGATCCCAGCCGCCCGCGTAGAGCCCGCGCAGCGCCTCGCGATCGGATGCGCCGACGATGCGCAGGCTCACGCCCGCACCGCCGAGAGCCGTTCGAGCAGCGCGGTGATCGCCTCGTACTTTGCGCGAAAGCGCACCGGGTTGACGACGAAGCGTGCCGTGCTCTCGGCGATCTCTTCGACGACGACGAGATCGTGCTCGCGCAGGGTCGTCCCGGTGGCGACGAGATCGACGATGAGGTCGGCGAGCCCGACCAGCGGCGAAAGCTCGACCGAACCGTGCAGCGGGATCAGCTCGACCGGGATGTCGCGCTCGGCGAAGAACGACTCGGCCGAGCGGGTGAACTTCGTGGCGACGCGCAGGAACGTCGGCAGAGGCGCGCCTTCGTGATAGCGGTCGATGCGCCGGCCGGCGACGACGAGCCGGCAGTAGCCGAAGCCCAGATCGGCGAGCTCCGCGACGTTACGGTCGGTCTCCCAGAGGACGTCCTTGCCGACGATTCCGCAGTCGGCCGAGCCGAACTCGACGTACGCCGGGACGTCGGTCGGGCGCAGGAACAGCAGCGTCGTCCCGTCGGCGATCGTCACCGTGAGCCGGCGGCCGGCGTCGTCCGGAACATCGATCCCCGCGTCGCGCAGACGCGCCGCCGCATCCGGAAACAGCGCGCCTTTCGGAACGGCGATCGTCAGCGCGTCGTTCATCGCGCATCCCAGTTCGAAGGCAGGCGCGGCGCGGGGACGCCCTTCGCGCGGGGGCCGACGCGCAGCTCGCGCACCGTCCCGTCGACCGCG
Source organism: Vulcanimicrobiota bacterium (assembly GCA_963795405.1). Classification (GTDB taxonomy): domain Bacteria; phylum Vulcanimicrobiota; class Vulcanimicrobiia; order Vulcanimicrobiales; family Vulcanimicrobiaceae; genus Vulcanimicrobium. The sequence goes on along the minus strand of CAWCHS010000009.1, from coordinate 14,055 downwards.
ATCACGACGCGCGGGATGTCGTGCAGCCGCGCCTCTTCGATGAGCGCATCGTCGCCGGCGGCGGCGACGGCGAAGCGCACGACGTTCCCCGCCGCCCGTTCGCGCGCGGCGACCACGTCGGAGCCGGCGACCAGGACGTCGATGCGGTGCCGGCGCCGCCGGACGTGCTTTCCGCGGCGCTCGAGCGCGATCAGCAGCCGCTCCACGCCGGCGGTCCAGCCGACCGCCGCAACGGGATAGCCGAACCGCGGTAGCAGCGAATCGTAGCGGCCGCCGCCGCAGAGCGACATCCCGATCTCGCCGACGTAGCCTTCGAACAGAAAGCCGGTGTAGTACTCGAGGTCGCGCAGCAGCGCGAAGTCGACGGTGACGCGATCGCCGTATCCGAGCGCGGCGGCGCGGTCGAGCAGCACGTCGAGCGCGTCGAGCGCCGCCAGGGATTCCTCGGTCGTGCAGACGCGGCGCGCGGCGGCGATCGAGCCGTGCCCGCCGCGCCGCAGCGCGAACTCGGTAAGCACCGGAAGATCGTACGCGGCGAGCGCGACGACGTTGCGGCGCTTGATGTGCTCCTTGGCTTCGCGCGCCGCGTCGCCGCTGAGCCCGACGCCTGCCAAGATGCCGTCGACGACGCGCGCGTCGTTGATGTCGAACCGCGCGTCGCGCAAGCCGATCTCGTCGAGCGCCTCGATGGCCATGAACAGCGTCTCGGCGTCGGCGTCGATCCCCGGCGCGCCGATCAGCTCGCCGCCGGCCTGGGTGAGCTCGCGCATCCGCCCTTCCTGGGGTTGCTCGTAATAGCGAAAGACCGGCGCGACGTAGGCCAGCCGCAGCGGAACCGGCTGCTCGCGCATCCGCGTCGAGACCAGCCGCGCGACCGGCGTCGTCATCTCGGGGCGCAGCGCGAGCGCGGTGGAGCGGCGATCGTTGAACTGGAACAGCAGGTCGGCGGTCTCTGCGCCGAGGCCGCGCTCGAGCACGTCGAACCGCTCGATGATCGGCGTCTCGACCTCCTCGTAGGCCCAGCGCCCGAAGACGGCGCGCATCTGCTGCTCGATCTCCCGCTTGCGCGCCAGCTCGTGCGGCAGCCAGTCGCGAACGCCGGCGGGGAGCCTCACGGCGGCCCTTCCTGCACGTCCGCCTCCCCGCAGATCGCGACGATCCGCTCGCGCACGCGACGGTCTCCGGAGACGAGCCGCTGCACCGTCGAGCCGTTGATGTGGAGCACCAGCGGGACGGTGCCGGCCCATTCCTGCATGAGCACCGCGAGCTGATCGATCTGCTCGCGCGAGCGCACCGTGACGTGCCAGGCCGCAGGCGGGGGCGCCGAGCGGACCGAGCTGCGGTCGAACGGCTGCACGTCGTTGACCGAGACGTTGAGATCGACCGGTGCGTCCTCACCCGGCACCGCGCCGCCGCGCCGCTCCCGCAGCCGCAGGCGCCCGGTGATGACGACGATCTGGTCTTCGACGAACCGCGCCTGCAGGTCGGCGTACTGCTTCGGAAAGACGACGCACTCGACCGCGCCGGTCGTGTCCTCGACGGTCGCGATCAGCATCTGCGTCTGCGCCTTGGTCAGGGTCCGGCGCACGGCGGTGACGAGCCCGGCGATCTTCACCTGCGCATCGTCCTCGACGCCGCGCAGATCGCGGACGGGAACCGCGCCGGTCCGCGCGAGCGCGTCGGAGACGTCGGCCAGCGGATGGCCGGAGACGAAGATTCCGAGCGTCTCCTTCTCCCAGCCGAGCTGTTCCATCGTGGAGGGCGCGGGGAGCGGACGCAGCGAGGGCTTCAGCGAGGGATGCGGCTCCTCGATCATCCCGAACAGCGAAGCCTGTCCCATCTCGCGGTCGCGCGCCTCGCGCGAGGCGACCTCCATCGCGACGTCGAGCGCGTCGAGCAGCTGCGCGCGGTTCCCGGGAAGCGGATCGAGCGCGCCGCACTTGATCAGCGCTTCGTAGACCTTCCGGTTCGCCGCCTTGACGTCGACTCGCTCGACCATCTCGAACAGATCGGCGAACGGGCCGCCCGCCTCGCGCGCATCGAGGATGACGCGTACGGCATTCTCGCCGACGCCCTTGATCGCCGCCAGCCCGAACCGGATGTCCTGACCCACCACCGCGAAATCGACCAGCGATGCGTTGACGTCCGGCGGCAGCACCGCGATGCCGAGCTTCTTCGCCTCGTCGATGTACTCGACGAGCTTGTCGGTCTTGTCGCGCACCGACGACATCAGCGCGCAGAAGTACTGCAGCGGATAGTTCGCCTTCAGATACGCCGTCTGGTACGAGATCCAGCCGTACGCCACGGCGTGCGCCTTGTTGAACCCATATCCGGCGAACGGCTCGATGAACGCGAACACCCGCTCCGCAACTTCGTTCGAAATGTCGTTGGCGGCGCAGCCGTCGACGAACTTCTGCTTGTAGAGCGGGATCTTGTCTTTCTGCTTCTTCCCGACGACCTTGCGCAGCTCATCAGCCTGTCCCATCGAAAACCCGGCCAAATCGCGCGCGATGCGCAGAATTTGCTCCTGATAGAGTGCGATTCCGTACGTTTCGGCGAGAATCGATTCGAGCTTCGGGTGGATGTAGGTCGGCTTCTTGCGGCCGTGTTTGCCGGCGATGTAGTCGGGGATCCACTCCATCGGGCCCGGACGGTACAGCGCGACCAGCGCGATCACATCGTCGAGGGCCGTCGGTTTCATCTCGACGCAGATGCGCTTCATCCCGTCGGACTCGAGCTGGAACATCCCGAGCGTCTCGCCGCGCGAGATCAGGTCATAGGTCTTCTTGTCGTCGTCCGGGACCGTCGCGATGTCGAAGCCGTGGTTGACGGTACGGCGAATCTCGTCCATCGCGGCCTTCATCACCGTCAGGTTCCGCAGGCCCAGGAAGTCCATCTTCAGCAGCCCGACGCGCTCGACCATGGACATGTCGTACTGCGTGTTGATGCCGTCGTCGCCGATCTTCACCAGCGGGACGTGATGCGTGAGCGGGTTCTTCGAGATCACGACGCCGGCGGCGTGCGTCGAGGCGTTGCGGGCGAGCCCTTCGATCGACTTCGCCGTGTCGAGCAGCTTGCGGAGCTGGGGATCGTTCCGATACAGCAGTCCCAGCTCGGGGATCTGTTCCAGCGCCTGCGGGATCGTCAGCCCGCCGGGGCCCGACGGGATCAGCTTCGCCACCCGGTCCACGTCCGGGAGCGGTACGCCCAAGGCGCGGCCCGCATCGCGTACCGCGGCGCGCGCCGCCATCGTCCCGAACGTGACGATCTGCGCGACGCGGTCTTTGCCATACTTCTCGGTGACGTACTTGATGACTTCGTCGCGGCGATCGACGCAGAAGTCCGTATCGATATCCGGCATCGAGATGCGTTCGGGGTTGAGGAAACGTTCGAAGATGAGCCCGAACTTGAGCGGATCGAGATCGGTGATCTTGAGACAGTACGAGACGATCGAGCCGACCGCGGACCCGCGGCCCGGACCGACCGGGATGTCGCGGTCGCGCGCGTACTTGATGAAGTCCCACACGATCAGAAAGTACGACGCGAACCCCATCGTGTTGATCACGCCGAGCTCGTACTCGAGCCGTTCGCGCAGCGCCGGATCGCTCGTCGCGCGCTCGCCGTACCGCTCGATCAGCCCGCGCTCGCAGACCAGCCGCAGGTAGTCCTCGGCCGACATCGCGATCTCGCGGTTCGGGTCGATCTCACCGAAGAGCACGTCTTCGCCGGCGAGGCTGCCCGTGGCGCCATCGCCGGCGCCCGCGGCGAACGGCCGCAGCGCCAGCACTCCCGCGACATCCTCCGCGGCGGTCTTCGGCACCGGGTAGTCCGGGAGGTAGAAGACTTTCTCCGGGATCGTAATGTCGATGCGCTTCACGATCTCGAGCGTGTTGTCGCAGGCTTCGGGGATGTCGGCGAAGAGCTCCCGCATCTCTTCCGGGGACTTCACGTAGAATTCGTCGGAGAAGAACTTCATCCGGCTCGTGTCCTGCACCGTCTTGCCGGTCCCGATGCAGAGGAGCACGTCGTGGGCCTGCGCGTCGCTTTGGAGCAGGTAGTGGGAGTCGTTCGTCGCGACGAGCGGGTAGTCGAGCTCGCGCGCCAGCTTGATGAGGCCCTGGTTGACGACCTCTTCTTCCGGCATCCCGTGGCGCATGATCTCGACGTAGAACCGGTCGCCGAAGATGTCGCGGAACATCTGCGCGTTCTTCTTCGCCGTCGCGTAGTCGTTCTTGAGCAGCGGCGCCGAGACCATCGAGGACATGCAGCCGGAGAGGACGATCAGCCCTTCGTGATGCTTCGCCAGCAGATCCATGTCGATCCGCGGCTTGTAGTAGTAGCCCTCGAGGAAACCGGCCGAGATCAGCGCCGTGAGATTTCGATAGCCGGTGTCGCTCGCGGCGAGCAGGGTGACGTGCGCTTCATCGCGCACGGTGCGGTCGAATCGGCCGCGCGGGGCGATGTAGGCCTCGCACCCGATGATCGGGACGAGCCCCTTCGTCTTCGCCGTGTCGTGGAACTCGACCGCGCCGAACATCACCCCGTGGTCCGTGAGCGCGACGCCGGGCGCTCCGTCGGTGTACGCCTTCTCGCACAGCGCGTCGACGCGGCACGCGCCGTCCAGCAGCGAGTACTCGCTGTGGACATGCAGATGGACGAACGAACTCAACGAAAAGCCAACCTACGGGGAAAGAGAAAGCGTGGGAAGTTTCACCGGCGTCTGAGAAGCGTATGGCTGCTCTGCGAACGTCGAACCCATCTTCCGGTCCGGAAGTTCCCCTTCCCGTGCCGTCGCCCGAGGAAGTGGAGGCGCTGCGCCGCCGGCTCGCCGAGCTCGAGGCCGAGCGCGACGAGTACGCGCACCTGAACGCCGAGCTCTTCGTCCTCCAGCAAGTCTTCTCGACGATGAACTCGACCCTGGAGATCGACGACATCCTGGCGACCGTGCTGCGCGGCATCCACGAGGTCTTGGGGTTCGGCCGCGTCGTCCTCTTCGACGTCGAGGGCGGCCGGATCGCCCGGCGGCTCGAGACCGGCCCCGAGGGGACGGTCGTGCCGAGCGCCGATCCGGGCGCCTGGCGCGACGCCGGCCCCTTCCTGGAGATGGCCCGCGGCGGCGTCGACTTCACCGTCGGCACGGGCGGCGACCCCTCGCCGCTCGCCGACGCCGCCGGCGCCTACTGCATGCTGCCGCTGACGAACCGCAACACCGTGCGCGGCATCCTCTACGCCGACCGCGCCGCCGACGCCGATATCTCGGAGATCCAGGTGCGGATGCTGCTCGACTTCGCCTCGCAGGCCGCGATCGCGCTCGAGAACGCGCGGCTCTACAGCGAGACGAAGCGTCTGCTCGAGGAGACGAGCCGGCTGGCGCAAACCGACCCGCTCACCGGGCTCCTCAATCGTCGCGCGCTCAATGAGCTGCTCGACCGTGAGCTCTGCAACGGCGAGCGCTATGCGACCCCGCTCTCGTTCCTGGTGCTCGACCTGGATGAGCTCAAGCAGATCAACGATGCGCGCGGGCACGCCGCCGGGGACGAGGCACTCCAGCGGTTCGCCGGGACGCTCCGCGACTGCGCGCGCTGCGGCGACATCGCGGCGCGCTACGGGGGTGACGAGTTCGTCCTCGTGCTGCTGCGCTGCGACCGGGACGGCGTCGGCGCCCTGCTCGAGCGGCTTTTCAGCGTCCTCGAAGGGCTCGCGCTCGGCTGCTCCGCCGGCGTCGCCTTCTACCCACAGGACGGTCGATCGGCCGAGGAGCTGTTCGCAGCCGCCGACCAGGCGCTGTACGCCGCGAAGCAGGCCGGCAAGCGAGGCTACCGCTTCGCCGGCGACGCCGCATGAGCAGTCGGGAAAGCGTCCTGCGACGAAGGTGGTTCGTCGCGGAATCCTTTTCCCGGTAGCATGGACGGAGCACTCCCTCTTCAGAGAGGCTGAAACAACCAAGGTGATCAAGCACGACATCGTCGTGATCGGCGGGGGGCTGGCCGGGATGCGCGCGGCGGTCGAAGCGGCGGAACGCGGTGCCGACGTCGCGATCGTCTCGAAGATGCATCCGGTGCGCAGCCATTCGGGCGCCGCGCAGGGCGGGATCAACGCCGCGCTGGGCAACCGCGAGGACGACTCGCCCGAGAACCACGCCTTCGACTGCGCCAAGGGCTCCGACTACCTCGGCGATCAGGACGCGATCGAGGCGATGGCCGAGGACGCGCCGCGCCAGATCATCTGGCTGGAGCACCGCGGCTGCATCTTCTCGCGCATGCCCGACGGCCGCATCGCGCAGCGTCCCTTCGGCGGCGCGGGCTCGCCGCGCACGTGCTACTCCGCCGACGTCACCGGCTTGGTCATCCTGCACACGCTCTGGGAGCAGCTCGAGCGCTTCAAGGTCAAGGTCTACGAGGAGTACTTCGCGACCGCGCTCTGCGTCGAGGACGGCGTCGGCAGCGGGATCGTGGCGTACAACATGCGCACCGGCGAGCTCGAGCTGGTCACCGCGAAGGCGACGATCTTCGCGACCGGCGGCGCGGGCCGCATCTACCGCAAGACGACCAACGGCTACGCTTCGACCGGCGACGGGATGGCGATCGCGTATCGCGCCGGGATCCCGCTGATGGACCTCGAGTTCGTGCAGTTCCACCCGACCTCGCTCAAGGAGAACGGCGTGCTGCTCTCCGAGGCGGCGCGCGGCGAGGGCGCGTATCTGCTGAACGCCGACGGCGAGCGGTTCATGTTCAAGTACGCGCCGACGAAAGGGGAGCTCGCCTCGCGCGACGTCGTCAGCCGCGCCGAGTGGACCGAGATCCTCGACGGGCGCGGGATCGACGGCTGCGTGCTGCTCGACCTGCGCCACCTCGGCCGCGAGAAGATCCTCGAGCGTCTCCCGCAGATTCGCGAGCTCGCGCTCGACGCGACCGGGAAGGACGCGATCGACACGCCGATTCCGATCCTGCCCGGGATGCACTACACGATGGGCGGGGTCGAGACCGACAAGTGGGGCGCCACGCGCATCCCCGGCGTGTACGCGGCCGGCGAATGCGCCTGCGTCTCCGTCCACGGGGCGAACCGTCTCGGCGGCAACTCGCTGCTCGAGACGATCGTGTTCGGTGCGCGTTCGGCGCGCCACGCCGCCGACTACATCAAGACCTCGGGTGAGGTGAAGCCCAGCGAGAAGACGTTGGCGTCCGAGCGCGCGCGCATCGACGGCATCCTCGCGCGCAGCGGCGGCGAGCGGCACAGCCACGTGCGCAAGGCCGTCAACGAGGCGATGAGCGACCACGCCTTCATCTTCCGCAACGAGGACGAGCTGAAGGCCGGGATGGTCAAGCTCCGCGCGGCGCGCGAAGCAGCGACGACGATGACGGTGCAAGACAAGTCGAAGACGTTCAACACCGATCTCGTCGGCCTGCTCGAAACCGAGTTCCTCGCCGACATCGCGCCGACGATGATGCTCGGCGCCCTGAACCGGCAGGAGTCGCGCGGCGCGCAAGCCCGCACCGACTTCCCCGAGCGCGACGACGAGAAGTGGATGGTCCACACGCTCATGCGGTACCAGGGTCCGACGGCCGACCCCGCAGCCGACTACTCCCGCCAGGTCGTCATCACCAAATGGCAGCCCATGGTTCGGACGTATTAGAGATGATGTTGTTGAGCGACCCCTCGGGGAATCGTGAAATCGCCGCAATCGTGCGGGAGCTATGGTTCGGGGGCCCCGCGCGAAGCGTAGGGGGCGCGGAGCCAAGGGCGGAGCGCCGGTAGAATGAGCTACACCTTAGACATCTTTCGGTTCGATCAGGCGGTGGACGAAGTTCCGCACCGCGATCGGGTCGAGATCACCGATCTGCCGGAGACGGCGACGGTCCTCGACGCGCTCGAGCACGCGAAGGCAGAGATCGACGGATCGATCACGTTCCGGCGCTCGTGCCGGTCGGCGATCTGCGGCTCGTGCTCGATGAACATCAACGGCACGACCGGGCTGGCGTGCAAGACGCCGGTCAAGGCGGTGCTGAAGTCGGACCGGTCGATCGCGATCGACCCGATGCCGAACTTCCAGCCCATGAAGGACCTCGTCGTCCACATGGACCCGTTCTGGGACAAGTACACGCGGCTCAAGCCGTACTTGCAGCCGAAGGACCGCGACGAGGACAACGCGACCGAACGGCGCGTCTCGCCGGAAGACATGCACAAGCTGGTCGCCGTCGCGAACTGCGTGATGTGCGCGACGTGCTACGCGCTCTGCCCCGTCGTCTCGGTCGATCCGGCGTTCGCCGGGCCGGCGGCGATCGCGTACGCCTACCGCTTCATCGAAGACGTCCGCGATTCGAAGCGCAAGGAGCGCGCGGCGCAGATCAGCGACGACTACCTCTGGCTGTGCGCGCACTGTTACGCGTGCTCGTACTGCCCGAAGCACGTCGATCCGCACGACGACATCATCGCCGTCAAGCGCGCGACGATCGAGGAAGGCCTCAAGGACTTCCCCGGTCCGCGTCACGCGCTGATTGTCGCGAAGACCGTGAAGGCCACCGGGATGTTGCACGAAAACGAGGTCGTCCAAGGGACGGTCGGACGGTTCAACATCAGGGGGCTGATCGACGTAGCGCCGTTCGCCCTGCGGCTCGTGATGCGCGGCAAGATGCCGCCGCTGTTCCTCAAACCCGTTCCGAAGGTCGACGAGATCCGGACGATCTTCGATACCCTGGAGGCTCCCGTAAGCTGATGACCGCGACCATGGAGAAGCCGCAGATCCGCGGCAAGTCGAAGTCGGCGCAGATGCGCAAGTACGGGTTCTTCCCGGGCTGCGTCGCGAAAGAATCGTGCAAGGAGCTGTTCAACTCGACGATGCTCCTCGCCGACCGGCTCGGGATCGAGCTCGTCGAGCTGACGGCCGCCTCGTGCTGCGGCGCCTCGGTGCTGAACGACACCAACCGCGATGTCGCGCGCGTCCTCAACGCGCGCACCTACGCGCAGGCCGAGGCGCTCGGCCTCGACGACGTGATCACGATCTGCTCGACGTGCACGGGGCACATGCGTGCCGCGAACAAAGAGCTGCTCGAGAACGAAGGCCACATGGGCCAGGCCAACGCGATCCTCGGGAAGTTCGGCGCGAAGTACGACGGGACGGTGATCGTGCGGCATCTGCTGTGGCTGCTCATCGACGACATCGGTCTCGACGCGCTCAAAGCGATGGTCGTCCGCCCGCTCAACGGCCTCAAGGTCGCCGCGTTCTACGGCTGCCACATCATCCGGCCCGAGTCGGTCAACGGCTGGGAGTCGGCGCGCAACCCGCACTCTCTCGAAGACCTGATCGAAGCGCTCGGCGGCGAAGCCGTCGACTACGCCGGCAAGACGCGCTGCTGCGGCTTCCACGTCCAGCTCGAAAAGAAGGGGATCGCTCCCAACATGGTCGGCCAGAACATGCGGATGGCGAAAGACCAGGGCGCGGAAGCGGTGCTGACGCCGTGCCCGCTCTGCCATCTCGCCCTCGACGGGTATCAGGCCGACTCGGCGGCGCGCTGGGGCCGCACCGACCTTCCCATCTTCCACCTCCCGCAGCTGGTCGCGCTCGCGCTCGGCGTCGATCCCTCGCTGCTCGGGATGCAGAAGCACATCGTCTCGCCGGGTCTCGTGCTGCAAGCGCACCAGCTCGCGCCGGCGCACGTCGCCTAGCCGCACGCACCGCCGGTCAGAACGCGAACGGGCGCCCCGGAGGGGCGCCCGTTTCGCATGCCGGCCGTCCGCAGTTCAGCGGACGACGGTTCGGCCGTTCCGGCGTTCCTCGACCAGACCGCCCCAGTAGAGCAGCCCGGTCAGCGCGAGCGCCAACACGATCAGGAGGATCGGGATCAGGACGTAATCGGGCACGTGGTCTCCTTTCCCGATTTTGTTCGGACGCACCCGTGCACCGTCCCTTGTGCGTGCCGCGCTGCGCTCGGCCGCTCGTTTACGGCCCGCTCGGCGGGGTACCGTTCCACGAAATGGACGTCGAGATCACCCTGCGGATCAACGGATCCGCGCGCACGCTTTCCGTCGATACGCGCACGACGCTGCTCGACGCGCTGCGCGAGCGGCTCGCGCTGACCGGCTCGAAGAAGGGATGCGACCACGGCCAGTGCGGCGCGTGCACCGTGCTGATCGACGGACGGCGGGCGAACAGCTGTCTCGCGCTCGCGGTCGCGCATCAGGATGCCGAGATCGTGACGATCGAGGGCCTCGCGGACGGCGACCGGCTGCACCCGATGCAGCGGGCCTTTATCGCGCACGACGGGTTCCAATGCGGCTACTGCACGCCGGGGCAGATCTGCTCGGCCGTCGCGATGCTGCGCGAAGCCGATGACGGCTGGCCGAGCTGGGTGACCGGCGATCTCGCCGCCGAGCGGGTTGCGCTCGACGACGAGGAGATCCGCGAGCGGATGAGCGGGAATCTGTGCCGCTGCGCGGCGTATGCGAACATCGTGCCGGCGATCGCCGAGCTCGCGCGCCGATGAACCCGTTCCGCTACGAACGCGCCGCCGATGCCGGGGGCGCCGTCGCGACGCTGGAACGCGAACCGCACGGCGTCTATCTCGGCGGCGGCACGAACCTCGTCGACTTGATGAAGCTCGGCGTCGCGGCACCCGACCTGCTCGTCGACGTCGCGCGGCTCCCGTTCGACCGCATCGAGGAGCTCGCCGACGGCGGCGTGCGCATCGGCGCCGCGGTGAAGAACAGCGTGCTCGCCGGCGACCGGACGATCCGCACGCGCTATCCGCTGCTCGCAAAGGCGTTGCTCTCGGGCGCGTCCGGCCAATTGCGCAATCTCGCGACGACCGCCGGCAACCTGCTGCAGCGCACGCGCTGCGTCTACTTCCAAGACGTGACGAAACCGTGCAACAAACGGGAGCCCGGCTCGGGATGCCCGGCACGCGAGGGCTATCATCGCAGCCTGGCGATCCTCGGCGCGTCCGAGGCGTGCATCGCTACCCATCCGTCGGACATGGCGGTCGCGATGGTCGCGCTCGACGCGCGCGTGCGCGTCCAGGGTCCGGGCGGTGAGCGCACGATCCCGCTCACCGAGCTGCACCGCCTCCCCGGAGCAGAGCCGCAGCGCGACACGGTTCTCGAGCACGGCGACCTGATCGTCGCCGTCGATCTGCCGCCCCTGCCCTTCGCGACACGCTCCACCTATCGCAAGGTCCGCGACCGCGCCTCGTACGCGTTCGCCCTCGTCTCGGTCGCCGCCGCGCTCGACGTGGCGGACGGCATCGTCGTCGACGCGCGGCTCGCGCTGGGCGGCGTCGCGCCCAAGCCGTGGCGCGCGACGCGTGCCGAGGCGGTGCTGCGCGGCGCGCCGGCGAGCGCCGAGACCTTCCTGCGCGCGGCGCGCGCCGAGCTCTCCGAAGCCGCCCCGCTCCACGAGAACGCGTTCAAAGTTCCGCTCGCCGAGCGCACCATCGTGCGCGCGCTGAGCGACCTGGCGGAGGGGGCCCGATGATCGCGACCCGCGCGATCGGCGCGGCGCTCGACCGCATCGACGGGCCGCTGAAGGTCACCGGCGCCGCGACGTATGCCGCCGAGTACCCGGTCGAGAAGGTGACCTATCTCGGGATCGTGCGCAGCACGATCGCCAAGGGGCGGATCGCCGCGATCGACGCGGACCAGGTGCGCTCGATGCCCGGCGTGCTCACCGTCGTCACGCACGAGAACGCGGTCCGTATCAGCTCGCGCGACGACGAGGCGCTGATGGTGCTGCAGAGCGATCGCGTCGCGTATCACGGACAGATCGTCGCCGCGGTCGTCGCCGAGACGCTCGAAGTCGCGGTCGAAGCGGCGGCGCGCGTCACGCTGCGCTACGAGGAAGAGCCGCACGACGTGGAGCTGCGCTTCGACCGGGCCGATCTCTACAAGCCGCCCAAGGTCAACGCCGGCTTCCCCACCGACACCGAGGAGGGCGACGTCGAGACCGCGTTCGCGCACGCGATGTTCGTGCACGAAGCGACCTACGTCACGCCGTATTACCACAACAACCCGCTCGAGACGCACGCGACGATTGCGATCTGGGACGACGACGGGTTCACGCTGTACGACAGCAATCAAGGCCCGCATAACATCCAAGGCGACGTCGCGAAGGCGTTCGGGCTCCAGCCGCAGCGCGTGCGCATCATCTCGCCGTACGTCGGCGGCGGCTTCGGCTCGAAGGCCTTCACCCATCCGCACGTGATCCTCACCTGCATGGCGGCGCAGCTCGCCGGCCGGCCGGTGAAGTGCCAGCTCACCCGCCATCAGATGTTTTCGCTCGTCGGTTACCGCACGCCGACGATCCAGCACCTCAAGCTCGGCGCGGACGGCGACGGCCGGCTCATCGCGATCGTGCACGACGTCGTCGAGCAGACCTCCACCCTCGAGGAATACGCCGAGCAGACGGCGGCGGCGACGCGGATCATGTACGCCGGGCCGAACCGGCACACGACGCACCGGCTGGCGAAGCTCGACGTTCCGACGCCCTCGATCTTTCGCGCGCCGGGCGAGACGCCGGGGATGTACGCGCTCGAGTGCGCGATGGACGAGATGGCGCATCGCTGCAACCTCGATCCGGTCGAGTTCCGCATCCGCAACGAGCCGGAGGTCGATCCCGAGACGAAGCACCCGTTCAGCAGCCGCGGCCTGGTGCAGTGCCTGCGCGAGGGGGCGCGGCGATTCGACTGGCACGATCGCGATCCGCTTCCGGGACCGCACCGCGAAGGACGCTCGTACGTCGGGATGGGCGTCGCCTCGTCGACGTATCCGACGCGCCGGCGTCCTTCGCAGGCGCAGATCCGCCTCGAGCGTGACGGCCGCTACCGCGTGCTCATCGACGCCTCCGACATCGGGACCGGGACGTGGACGGCGCTCACGCAGATCGCGGCCGACGCGCTCGAGGTTCCGGTCGAGCAGATCGAGCTGCACATCGGCGACAGCGCCCTTCCGAAGGCGCCCGGGGCCGGCGGCTCGATGGGGATCGTCTCGTGGGGGAGCGCGATCGTCGACGCCGCGGAGAAGCTGCGCGCTCGTCTGCGCGACGAGCATGGCGGCACGGTTCCCGCCGACGGCATGATCGTCGACGGCAAGACCGATTCGAATCCCGCCGCCGAGCACTACGCGATGCACGCGTTCGGCGCCCAGTTCGCCGAGGTCCGGATCGACGTCGACACCGGCGAGGTCCGCGTGCCGCGGCTGCTCGGCGTCTTCGGCGTCGGCCGCATCGTCAACGCGAAGACCGGGCGCTCGCAGCTGATCGGCGGGATGACGATGGGACTCTCGATGGCGCTGCACGAGGAGACGATCCTCGACCCGCGCTTCGGCCACTTCGCGAACCACGACCTCGCCGAGTACCACATCGCGGTGCACGCGGACGTGGCGAACATCGAGGCGTACTGGATCGACGAAGCGGACCCGCACGTCAACCCGATGGGTGCCAAAGGGATCGGCGAGATCGGCATGACCGGCGCGGCCGCGGCGATCGCCAATGCGGTCCATCACGCGACGGGAATCCGCATCCGCGAGCTTCCGCTGCGGCTCGACAAGCTGCTGGTGTGAAGCGGCGGCTGTTCGTCGCCGTCACGCTCGACGAGTCCGCGCGACGCGCGTGCGCCGCGGCCGCCGCACGCCTGCGCGACGCGGGATTCGCCGCGCGCTGGACGACGCCGGAGAGCTACCATCTCACCGTCGCGTTTCTCGGCGGCGTCGAAGCCGAACGCGTCGGCGAGGTCGAGGCGGCGCTGTGCGAGGCGGCGTCGCGCGTCGCCCCATTCGACGTCCGGATCGACGCGCTCGGCGGATTTCCCGACGAGCGCCGGCCGCGCATCGTCTGGGCCGGCCCCACGGCACCCGTTGCACCTTTCGCCGCGGCGTGTGTCGCGGTCCGCGCGCGGCTCGAGACGCTCGGCTTTCGCTTCGACCTGCACGACGACGCGCACGTGACGCTCGCGCGCGCCGACGGCCGTGCCGCGCTCCCGCCGGTCGTTCCGCCGCGGGCGGAGCAGCCCGCGGATGCGCTCACGCTCTTCGAGTCGTTCACCGACCCCGGCGGCGCGCGCTACGTCG
>CAWCHS010000008.1:0-587505 GCA_963795405.1 Vulcanimicrobiota bacterium | reverse complement strand
GCGATCGAGAGCGAGACGCCGCTCGACACGCTGCCCATCAGCGCGGCGACCTTGTCCTGATTGACCAGCTTGCGCGCCTTCTGCGCCGCCACGCCGGGATCGTTCTGCTCGTCTTCTTTCACCAGCTCGACCTTGCGGCCGAGCACGCCGCCGCGCGCGTTCCACGCATCGACGGCCATCGTGAAGCCGGCGGTCTCGTACTCCGCCTCGGCGGCGTACACGCCCGTGTACGGCTCGAGCAGCCCGAGCTTGACGGTGTCGGCCGCCTCCCCGATCCGCGGCAGAAACGCCGGAACGCCGAACGACGCGGCGGTCGCGGCGCCGGCCAGGGTGACGAAAGAACGGCGACTGAGCGATGGACGATCCACGGCTGCCTCCTGAGCTCGACTCCCCGGCAAACGGTCTTCGCGCGCCGGTCCTGCCACTTAGGACGGCTTGTTCCATCGTCCCTTCCGCCGAACGTGAGCCGCGTCGCCGGCTCCTGACACCACGCTGTCAGGAGCGCTTTGCTAGCATCCCCGGTACGACGCACTTCGCCAACGGAGGTCCCGATGTCCGAGAGCAGCACCATCGCCCGGAACGCGCTGACTTGGTTCGAAATACCGACCGTCGACTTCGACCGCGCCCGCCGTTTTTACGAGACCGTCCTCGAGAGGCCCGTCCCCGAGCAGGTCTTCGGCTCGTCACGCATCGCCCTGTTCTCGTACGATCCGAACGGCGGCGCCGGCGGCTGTCTCGACGAGGAATCCCGTTCGCGGCCGAGCGCCGACGGCGTGGTCATCTACCTCAGCGTCGACGGCCGCTTCGACCGTGCGCTCGAGCTGGTCGAGGCCGCCGGCGGGCGGATCGCCGCACCGAAGGAGAGGATGCCCGGTGTCGGCGACGTCGCCCACGTCGTCGACTCGGAAGGAAATCGCATCGGCTTGCACGCCAAGTCCTGAACCTGATGCGCCGTGCCGACCGGCTCTTCACGATCGTTCAGCTGCTCCGCGGCGGGCGCTCGGTCACGGCACGGCGTCTGGCGGAACGGCTCGAGGTCTCGGAACGCACCGTCTATCGCGACGTCGACGAGCTCACCCTCTGCGGCGTCCCCATCGAAGGCGAACCGGGCCGGGGGTACCGGCTCCCCGCGACCTTCGAGATCCCGCCGCTGATGTTCGAGCGGCACGAGATCGAAGCGCTGGTGGTGGGCGTCCGCCTCGTCGAAGCATGGTGCGGTCCGGGGCTCGCCGCGTCGGCCCGCTCGGCGCTGGCGCGGATCCGCGGCGCCGTCCCCGCCGGCTTGGTCGACGGACTCGAAGATTCGCGCGTCTTCGCGCCGCGCTTCGCGCGCGGAAGCCCGCCGCATTTCGAGATCGCGCATCGGGCGATCGGCGAGCGACGCCGACTCGTCTTCTCCTACGCGAACGAAGCGAACGAGACGACCCGGCGCACCGTTCGCCCGCTGGGACTCTACTACTGGGGCAAAGTCTGGACGCTCGCGGCATGGTGCGAGCTCCGCGACGACTTCCGCAGCTTCCGGCTCGACCGCATTCGCGAGCCGGCGGCGGCGGAGCCGTTCGACGAGGAGCCCGGCAAGTCGCTCGAAGCGTATCTCGCCCACGCGCGCGGCACCGTCACCGAACCCGCGCGCCGAGGAGCTGCGATGACCTACGATGAGTTCATGACCGTCGATCGCGACGCGTCGCACCGTCTTTCTCCTCCGCTCGCGGCGCTGGCGCTCGACCGCGCCGGACACTGGGACGCGGCCCACGAGCACGCCTCCGCCGTCGACTCGCCGCAGACGAACCGCGTGCACGCGTACCTGCATCGCAAGGAAGGCAACGTTGCGAACGCGAGCTATTGGTACGACAACGTCGGCGAGACGATGCCCGAGGGCGCGCTCGACGAGGAATGGAACGCGCTCGTGCGGCGGTTTCTCTGACCCGCGAGCGGCGAGCCTCGCCGCCCCTCGCGCGAGCTTCGGTCGCCGCCCTCGGGTTCGCCGTGCACACCGGACGCGCGACCTGCGTCGCGGTGTCGCACGACGGCGGACGCGTGACGGTGCTCGTCCGCCGGCGCATCGCGCTGCTGCCCCAGGGCGATGCGATCCCGCGGTTCGTCTACCACGACGCCGCGCTGCTCGCCCATGCCGCCGCGGCGGAGCTCGTCGGCAAGGCGGAGGCGGCGGCGCGCGCCTGCGCCGAGGCGGCGATCGCGGCGATCTGCGAGGAGCTCGGCGCGCGGGAAGTCGCGATCGCCGCCTGCGGCGTCATCGTCGGCGCGACGCCGCTCGCGCCCGAGCCCTCGCTCGACGCGATCCTGCGCGCGCACCCGCTGATCCACGCCGCCGAAGGCCGCCTCTTCCAGCACGCCGTCGCCGGCGCCGCGGCGGCACGCGGGCTTCGCGTCGTGACGATGCGCGAGCGCGACGCGTGGACGTCCGCCGCGCACGTGCTCCGCCGGGAACCCGACGTCGCGCGACGCGAGATCGCCGCGCTGCGCGCGACGCTGGGTCCGCCGTGGACCGCCGACGAGAAGAACGCCACGGCGGCGGCGCTGAGCGCGTCGGCGCGCTGAGCTACGGGCGCCGGCTCGCGCCCGAAACACGGTGATGACGCCGCTGCACGACGCCGTCGGCCAGCGCGAACGCGGCGCCGGCTGCGTAATACGCCGCGGCGAGCCACGCCACCGCCGCCGGGCCGACACGATCCGCGAGCACGCCGCCGCTGTACGGCCCGACGATCTGGCCGACGCCGAAGACGCAGGTCACGGCGGTGAACGCCGCGGGGCCGCTCGCCGCGGAGGCGCGCATGCGCGCCAGCGCGGTGGCGATCGCGGGGAGCGTCGCGAAGCTCAAGCCGACGGCGAGCGCGCCGGCGACCGCGGCGAACATCCCGGGAAACGCCGCCAGCGCGCAGCCCGCAGCGCCCGCGCTCATGCAGATCGCGAAAGCCCACGGGCGCAGCCGTCCGCGCATCAGTCTGCCGACGGTCATCGCGCCGAGGAAGCCGGTGACGCCCAGCGCCGCCCAGACCGTGGCGATCGCGGCGCTCCCGACGCCGGCCGTGCGCAGCGCGGCGACGACGAACGTGGCGTACGCCGTGTATGCCGCACCGCCGCCGCCGTAGGCGAGCGCGAGCAGAAGGAATCGCTGCGGCCGCAGCAGATCCCGTGGAACGAACGGCGTCTCGGCCGGCGGTGCGCCGTTTTCTCCGATCTCGTCGAGGGCGGCCGGCACCACCGCCGCCGATCGCATCGACACCACCAACCCGGCGGCCGCGATCGCGCCGAGCGCGGCGGCGACGAGCGTTCCGATGCGCCAGCCGCCCGCGAGGCCGAGGAGCCACGGCGTCGGGATCGCCGAGACGATGAGCCCGATCGCCAGCCCGGACCAGACGACGCCGCTGACGGCGCCGCGTCGCGAAGGAGCGACGCGCTCCATCGTGGCGCTGAACACCGAGACGACCCCGACGCCCGTCGCGAGCCCGAGCAGCGCGCGCTCGACGGCGAGCTGCACGACGCCGGTCGCCGCGGCCGATGCCGCGAGCGTGAGCGCGACGGCGAAGTGCGACCACACCGACGTCATCCGCGCGTCCGGATCGCGGCGAAGGATGAACGGGCCGGCGAGATTGCCCGCGAGGTAGCATGCGAAATAGATCGTCGCGACCGTTCCGAACGTGCCGTAGTCGCCGTGCAGATCGGTCCGCATCGCGGGGAGGAGCAGACCGTACCCCAGCCGTGCGATCCCGATGTCGACCATCATCGCGACCAGCGCCCAAAAGATCATCCGGTGGTCGTCACGCCCGCGCCCAGAGGAAGAGCGAACAAAACGGCGAGGTCGCCCACGCCGAAGCCTTCCGTCGGCCTCTTGCGCGATCCCGTCACGGAGACGTCGCGTGCGAGGACGTAGGCGGACTGACTTGGAGGAAAGGGCAAGCACCTCTGCTGAAAAGCCGCAGCCCGGCCTTCGATCTCGACGGAGGGCATCCGCGTTGTACTGCACGCACTGCGGCGCGACCATCTCGGCCGACGATACCTTTTGCCGGGGTTGCGGCGTCGCACAGCGCGGGGAGCCCGCGCCGCGGACGAGCCCGGCCGTCGGGATCGCGTCGCCGCAGGGCAGCGCCGCAGCACCGCTCGCCCTACCGCTCGCGGCCGCCGGCCTGTTCGTCGGTGGAACGATCGGGTTCGTGCTGCGGCCGTCCGCCTTCCTCATCGGTCAGCTGCCGTTCGGAACGGTGATCAGCGGCGGCGCGAACCTCACCGGACTGGATATGCTGCTCCGACCGGTCGCCGAAAGCTCGCTCCACCTCATGGTCGCCGTGGCGCTCATCGGCGCGGTCGTCGGCGGCATCGTCGGGCTGCTCCTGCGGACGCAGCCGGCGCGTCGCGGCTGAGGCGGCCGCGCGGCGCGCATGACGCCGGCTGAGCTGGTCTCGACCGCGGAAAGCGGCGCCGAACGCACGATCGTCCTGGCCAAAACCCGTGTCGTCATCGGCCGGGACGGCGACGTCTGCGACGTCGTGCTGAGCCAGCCGTTCATCTCGAAGCGCCACGCGGAGCTCGAGCTCGCCGACGCGGCGACCACGCTGCGCGACTTGGGCTCGAAATACGGAACGTTCGTCAACGGCGCGGCGGTGCGCGAACACGTCCTGGCCGACGGTGACCGTGTCGGCTTCGGCCCGGAAGGCCTGATCGCGTTCACGTTTCGCGCGGGTCGAATCCGACCGGCACCCGTTGACGGGCTTCCCTCCACCGACACGAACGGCGTTCGCTCCATCGATGTCGGCGCCGCATCGCACTCGGCCGGCCTCCCGGGGACGGAACGCGCCGCCGCCCACGAGCCGCGGGACGGCGGGACATTCACGGCCCTGACGACGGTGCGCGCCGGCAGCACGACGGTGCTCAACATCGGGCGCGCGCCGGACAACGAGATCGTGCTGAGCGCCGCGGGCGTGTCGCGCCATCATGCCCGGCTGACGCTGGCGCCCGATGCGCCTCCGGTTCTCGCCGACCTCGCCAGCACCAACGGAACCTACGTCAACGGCGAGCTGCTCCGCGAGCCGCGCGCGCTCGAGCCCGACGACTTGATCCTGATCGCCGGATCGCTTTTCAAGGTCGACGGTCTGACGATCCGGCAGATCGATCTCGGCGAGAGCCGTCTGTGCGCCGTCGGTCTCTCGAAGTCGATCAAAGGCGAGCCGGTGATCGACGAGATCTCGCTCGCCGTCCTGCCGGGCGAGTTCGTCGGACTCATGGGCGCGTCCGGAAGCGGGAAATCGACGCTGATGGACGCGCTGGACGGCCTGCGGCCGGCGCCGGTCGGCTCGGTCTTTCTCGGCGAGCTCGACCTGTACCACGACTTCGCCGCGGTCCGGCGCTCGATCGGGCACGTTCCGCAGCACGACATCCTGCACGACGAGCTGAGCGTCGAGCGCACGCTGTTGTACGCCGCACGCCTGCGCCTTCCGGAAACGACGCCGCGCGCGAGCATCGCGAAGGTCGTCGCCGACGTGATCGCCACGGTGAACCTGCAGCACCGTCGCGATACACCCTTCCGCAGCCTTTCGGGCGGCGAGCAGAAACGGCTCAGCATCGCGATCGAGCTGCTCACCAAGCCGCATTTCCTGTTTCTCGACGAGCCCACGTCGCCGCTCGACCCGGAGACGACCGAAGATCTCATGGGCCGCCTGCGTGCCCTCGCAAACGAAGGCCGGATCGTCGTGATGATCACGCACAAGTTCGAGAAGTTCGGCTCGATGGACAAGGTCGCGTTTCTCACGCAGGGCGGCCGTCTGGCATTCTACGGGCCGCCGGGCGCCGCGCTCGCGTACTTCCGGTGCGCCGAACCGGGCGACATCTTCCGGCGCATGCACAGTCAGCTTCCCGACGATCTCCAGCGGCGCTTCGCGGCCTCGCCCGACTACGACCGCTACGTGCAGTCGCGCGTGCGCGAGTCGCGAGCGGTCGTGCAGGATGCGCATCGCACGAACGCCGCGGTGCCCGCCGCGCGTCCTCGGTCCTCGCCCTATGCCGCGTTCGCGCAATGGTGCACGCTCACCCAGCGGCTCTTCGAGATCAAGCTCAAGGATCGGCGGAACACGGCGCTGCTCGTGCTGCAGGCGCCGCTGATCGCGATGGTGCTCGTGCTCATCTCGGGCGGCGTGCGCAACGATCCGAAGACGCTCTTCATCGCGGCGGTGATCGCGGTCTGGTTCGGAGCGAACAACGCGATCCGCGAGATCGTCGGCGAGTTTCCGATCTACCAGCGCGAGCGCCGGTTCAGCCTGCAGATACCGCCCTACGTCCTTTCCAAATTCACGGTCCTCAGCGCGATCGGCCTCGCTCAGTCGGTGACGTTCACCGCGATCCTCGCCGCCTTCGGCCTCGTTTCGCCGCACGACTTCGCGCCGCTCTGGCTCGTGCTGTTCCTCACGACGCTCGGCGGCGTCAGCATGGCGCTCTTCTTCTCCGCGCTCGTGTCGTCGACGGAGAAGGCGATCAGCATCCTGCCGCTCATCCTGATCCCGCAGCTCCTGCTCAGCGGGTTCCTGAAACCGATCGACACGGTGTACGTCGACCACGCGGCCGCGAAGCCGGTTTCGGCGGCTGCCTACGACCGCGCGATGGCGGCGCCGGCCGATCCCATGCATCCTCGGACGATCGAGAAGCGTGACGGCTTGGGCCCCGCCCGCCCCGTGAGCGCGCTGCTGATGGCGCGCTGGTCGGTCGACGCGCTTGCGCACATCGTGAGCCTCGACGACGCGGAGACGCGCGATCGCATGGCCGGCCAGCTCTCCATGGCGGCGTACGCCACGGTGCTCGACGGCGAAAGCGGTCCGGCGATCGCCGACGCCTATGGTCGTCGCATCGCCTTCGACCTCACGCTGCTCGCCGTCTTCACGGTCGTCCCGCTCGGGCTGACGATGGTCGCGCTGAAGCGGCGCGACGTCCTTTGAGAGCGCGGCCGGACGATATGCACGACCCGCTGCTCGGACGCGTGATCGACAACCGGTACCGCATCGACGCCGCGATCGGCGCCGGCGGGATGGCGACGGTGTACCGCGCGACACGACTGCAGATCGGCGACGCGGTCGCCGTGAAGGTGCTCCACGCCGAGCTGCTGCGCGAGCCGAAGTTCGCCGAGCGCTTCCGCCGCGAAGCGCAGGCCGCGGCACAGCTCAAGCATCCGAACGTCGTCGCGATCCACGACTTCGGCGTCTCCGACGACGGCGTCATCTATCTCGTCATGGAGCTCGTCGAGGGACGCGACCTCCATGCGGTCATCAAAGCCGAAGCCCCGATGCCGCCGACCGCGGCCGCGGCGATCGTGCGCCAGGTGTGCTCCGCGCTCGGCGAGGCGCACCGCCGTGACATCGTCCACCGCGACATCAAGCCGGCCAACATCGTGGTCGACGAATCGTCGGACGGGGTGCGCGTGAAGGTACTCGACTTCGGGATCGCCAGCCTGCGCGCCGGCACGATGACGGCGTTCACGCAGACCGGGGCGGTGCTGGGAACGCCGGCGTACATGTCGCCCGAGCAGTGCTTGGGCGAGGAGCTCGACGGACGGTCGGACCTGTACAGCCTGGGCGTGGTGCTGTTCGAGATGCTGTGCGGGATCGTGCCGTTCAACTCGCCGACGTCGACGGCGGTCGTGCTGCAGCACGTGCAGCAAGAGCCGCCGCCGCTGCGCGTGCTCAACATCAGTGTCCCCGTCCCGGTCGAGCGCGTCGTCCTGCGAGCGCTGGCGAAGCGCCGTGAAGACCGGCCGCAGTCCGCCCGCGAGCTCGGCGACGAGCTCGGCGCCGCCGTCGCGGGAATCGGCGAGGTGGCGCACGCGGCGACGGAGCGCGCGGCGGCGATCGAGCGAGGAATGGTGAACGATTCGGCGCGCACGATGGTGCAGGCGCGCGGTGCTCCGTCGAGCGCCGCGTCGTCCGGCGGCGGGGTTCGTGTCCCGAAGGCAGCGCTCGTCGTGGCGGCGGTTGCTGCGGTCGCGGGCGCGGGCTGGCTCGGGGTGCGCGCGCTCGCGCCGCCGAGCCGCGCGCCCGCCTCGGCGGCGGTGCCGATCGATCGCGCCGGCCCGCCCGCCGCGCGAGCGGTCGTTGCGCAAACGGCTGCGCCCCCGCCCGGTGCCGTCGGCGTGCCGAACCGGCCGCAGCTCGCCGGCGGCGTCGACCGCATTCGGACCGCGAGTGCGGCGAGCGAGGCGGTCGCACAATACTACGCGCTCTGGAACGAGCGCCGTTTCGCCGAAGCGTACGCGATGCTCTCGGCACGGTACCGCGCGGAACACCCGTATGGTTCCTGGCTCGCGTCGCACGCGACGGTCGTGACGATCGGCGTGCAGCCGACCGCGACGCAGGACCCGTTGAGCGTCGCGGTCGCTATCCAGTCGGCGGATCGGATCGCCGGGCGTATCGTCGATAGCGCGTACCGCGGAACCTGGGGTCTGGTCCCGGAAGACGGAACGCTGAAGCTCGACCACGTCGCCCTGAGCCAAGTGCAATGAAACGCGCCGTGTTCGCCCGAACGCTCGGAGCCGCCGCCGCGACGTGTCTCGCGGGCGCCGACTCCCCGGCCTCTGGTCGGACCCAGATCGCGTGGTACGCGGCGGAGCTGCACGGTGCTCGCACCGTGATCTCGCAGGACGCGAACACGGTCTTTCCGGCCGCCTCGATCATCAAGCTGCTGATCGCGCGAACGCTCGTCGAGCTCGTTGCGCGCGGCGAGCTCGACGAGGACGCCCGAATCCCGCTGCGCGCCATCGACCGAGTCGGCGGAAGCGACCGCTTCGGCGACGCCGCGCCCGGCCGCTATCCGCTCGACGCTTTGCTCGGCGCGATGCTGTCGCTGAGCGACAACACGGCGGCGAACGCGCTCCTTCGTGCGAGCGAGATGGAACGCTGCAATCGCGAGGCGGCCGCGCTCGGGCTCGCGGCGACCCGGATTCGCCGGACGTTCTACGACTGGGCGGCGCGTTCGCGCGGAATCGACAACACGACGACGCCGCTGGAGAGCGCGCGGACGATCGTCGACCTCGCCGGCTGCGCCGCCGCCCCCGGGCCGCGGCGGCGCATCGCAAGGGTCGTCATGCGGGCGCTTCTCGCGCAGGAAGACCGCGAGACGATCCCGCCGGAGATTCTCAGGCGCGCCCGCGTTGCGAACAAGACCGGCGAGCTGCCCGGGATCCGGAGCGACGTCGCGATCGTGGACTACGGGGCGCCGTCCGCCTACGTGGTCGCGGTGATGAGCAGCTACGCCGGCGGGCCGCGCCGCGATGCAATCGCCGCCGTGCGCAGCACGATGCGGTCCATCGACGGCCGCATCCGAAGGGTGTCGGTCCATGCCGCCGGTCGCGCCCATGCGTAACGATCCGATGCTCGGGCGCGTCGTCGAGGGCAAGTATCGCATCGACGCGGTCATCGGCTTCGGCGGGATGGCGACGGTCTACCGCACGACGCGTTTGCACATC
Source organism: Vulcanimicrobiota bacterium (assembly GCA_963795405.1). GTDB lineage: Bacteria > Vulcanimicrobiota > Vulcanimicrobiia > Vulcanimicrobiales > Vulcanimicrobiaceae > Vulcanimicrobium. Next base: position 578,045 of record CAWCHS010000008.1, on the reverse strand, counting down.
GGCGACACGGTCGCCATGAAGATCCTGCGCGAGGATCTGTTGCGTGAGCCGAAGTTCGCGGAACGCTTTCGGCGCGAAGCGCAAGCCGCCGCGCAGCTCAAACATCCCAACGTCGTGGCCGTCTACGACTTCGGCGTCGCGAGCGACGGCATCGTGTTCCTGGTGATGGAACTGGTCGAAGGGCGCACGCTCCGCGAGATCATCAAAGAGCGCGCGCCGATGCTTGCGCTCGCCGCCACCACGATCGTGCGCCAGATCTGCGGCGCGCTCGCCGAAGCGCATCGCCGCGACATCGTTCATCGCGACGTCAAGCCGGCGAACATCGTCGTCGACGAGCCGCCCGACGGCGTGCGCGTGAAGGTCCTCGACTTCGGGATCGCCAGCCTGCGCGGCGGGACGACGATGACCTTCACCGAGACGGGCGCGGTGCTGGGGACGCCCGCGTACATGTCGCCGGAGCAGTGCCTCGGTGAAGACCTCGACGGCCGGTCGGACATCTACAGCCTCGGCGTCGTGCTGTTCGAGATGCTCTGCGGCGTGGTGCCGTTCAATTCGCCGACCGCGACGGCGGTGGTCATGCAGCACGTCCAGCAGGCACCCCCGCCGCTGCGCGTATTGAACGTCAGCATACCGGAGAGCGTCGAGCGCGTCGTCTTGCGCGCGATGGCCAAACGCCGCGAAGATCGGCAGCAGTCGGCCCGCGAGCTGGCGGACGAGTTCAGCGCCGCCGCCGGTTCGCCGGGCGGCTCTCTGCGGGCGCCCGACGAGACGATCGTCACGCCGCGCCCCTCGCCCGGCCATTCCGCGCGCACGATCGTGCAAGAAGTGTCGCTCCGCCCGCCGCCGCGCGAACCGGCGCGCCGGGGCGGCCGCACCGCGGCGGCGATCGTCGGCGCGTGCGTCGTGGCCATCCTCGGCGGGACGTGGCTGGGGGCGCATTACTTCTCCGCTCCGCGCGCCGCGCCGTCCGATGCGGCGAACGCGCGGCCGGCGCCGGCGCGACGTCAACTCGCGGCGGCGCCGGCGGCGAATGCCGCAAGCGCGAGCGCGCCCGCGTCCAGCGCTCGCGCCACGCAAGCGGTCGCCGGAGATCCGCACGGCATTCTGGCGCTCCTCCGGAGCACGGGAGAGATGGACGTGTTCGGCTCGCTCGGCTGCGACGCGCCCGATGGCGTTCGGATTCGGTTCAAAGACGACGGAAGCGGAGGGTGTGCCTTGTATCGCGAGGATCTGGAGGGGATGCTGGAGTCCGGCGCCGAGGTCACGCTGATCCCGGTGACCGCACCGGGTCGCGGCACCATCTACGACTTGCTGTACACCGACGAAGGTGACCGCGAGCGCTTTCTGGGGATTCTGCCGGGCGACGGGTCCGGCGATCTCCGCGTCAGCTTGCAGAACGGCCTGATCGCGGAGCAAAACGGCGCCCGCGTGAAGCTCTCGACGCTGCGCGGAAGCCGCGTCGTCGTCATCTCGAGCGGCGCCCGATGACGGCCGATCCGATGCTGGGCCGCATCGTCGAGGGCAAGTACCGCATCGATGCCGTGATCGGGATCGGCGGGATGGCGACGGTCTACCGCGCGACGCGGCTTCGGATCGGCGACGCGGTGGCGATGAAGATCCTGCACGGCGAGCTGTTGCGCGAGCCGAAGTTCGCCGAGCGGTTCGAGCGCGAGGCACAGGCGGCTGCGCGGCTCAAACATCCCAACGTCGTGGCCGTGTACGACTTCGGCGTCTCCGAGGACGGCGTCATCTACCTCGTGATGGAGCTGGTCGAAGGCCGCAACCTGCACGACGCGATCAAGACCGAGGCGCCGATGCCGATCGGGTCGGCCGCTGCGATCGTGCGCCAGATCTGCGCCGCTCTCGCAGAAGCGCACCGCCACGACATCGTCCACCGCGACATCAAGCCGGCCAACATCGTCGTCGACGACTCGCCCGACGGCGTGCGCGTGAAGGTGCTTGACTTCGGGATCGCCAGCCTGCGCGGCGGCACGATGATGACCTTCACCCAGACCGGAACGGTGATGGGAACGCCGGCCTACATGTCTCCGGAGCAATGCCTCGGCGAAGACCTCGACGGGCGCTCCGACGTCTACAGCCTGGGCGTGGTGCTCTTCGAGATGCTGTGCGGCGTCGTGCCGTTCAACTCGCCGACCGCGACCGCGGTGGTCATGCAGCACGTGCAGCAGGAACCGCCGCCGCTGCGCGTGCTCAACATCAGCGTCCCCGCGCCGGTCGAGCGCGTGGTCCTGCGCGCGCTGGCGAAACGCCGCGAAGATCGCCCGCAGTCCGCGCGCGCGCTCGCCGACGAGCTCGGAGCGGCCGTCGCCGGAATCACGGTCCCGGCCGACGACGACCGCACGCAGCCGGCGCTCGCGCCGTTCTCCGCGAGCCAGGGCGCGCGCACGATGCAGATCGCGCCGGCTGGCTCCGATCACCCCGCGGCCCCGTCGAGGACCGGAAGGTTCGCAGCGATCGCCGGCGCCGTGGCGGCCGGCGCGCTCGCCGTCGCGTGGCTCGTCCTCCAATCGCATCCGGGACACTCGGGAAACGGCGGGCCGCGGTCGACGAGCGCCGCGGATGGCAAGATCGTCGGGAAGGCCGGCGGCAGTGCCGCGCAGCCGCCGCTCGCCATGGGGCATCCGCAGGCGCCGGAGGACTCGGCGACCAGCGTCGCCTTCGTTCGCAGTTACTACCGGCTGTGGAACGCGCGCGATTTCCCCGCGATGTACGCTATGCTCTCGGAGCGCATGCAGCGCAAGAACCCCTATCCGCAATATGTAAAATACCACTCGTTGGTGACGCGCATCGACGCCGCCGTCGCGCCGGCCGACTCGGCGAGCGCCGTCAACGTGCACATCGTCTCGCACGACCTCGAAAAGGACGGCAGCATCAGCGAGTCGGTCAACGACGGCCGGTGGTTCCTCACCATGCAGAGCGGCACGCTGAAGCTCGACGATCAAAAAGTACACGAAGTTCGTACCGCCGCGGCGGCGGTGGCCGTCGCGCCTCCGCAGCAGCCGCCGCAGCAAGTCGACCCGGTGCAGCAGCCGCAGCAAAACGTCCCGGTGCAGGAGGCGCCGGTGCAGCAGGAGGTTTCCCCGCAGCAGGCCGCGTCGCTCGACGTCGTGCGGTCGTACTACGCGCTGTGGAACCGTCGCGACTTCCCGACCATGTACGGGATGCTGTCCGTGCGGATGCAGCAAAAGAACCCGTACGACCTGTATGTGAAGTACCACTCGCTCGTGCAGCGCATCGACGCCGAGGTGTCTCCCGGGTTCAATCCCTACGTCGTGAACGTCCGCATCACGTCGCAGGATCTCGAGAAGGACGGCTCGATCACCCGATCGGTGAACGAGGGGCAGTGGTTCCTCGACATCGAGGACGGCCAGCTCAAGCTCGACAACCAGATCGCCCACGAGGTGAAGTAGCCGCCGGCGCGTTCCTACGAGACGGCCGCCTCTTCGACGGTGAGCGTCCCGGCGTCCGCGTCGAGCGTCGCTTCAATGCCGAGCGGCAGCGTCCACTGTTCCTCGATATGTCCGATCTCGAGATTCGCGAGGACCGGCTTCCCGATCGCGCCGAGCCGGTCGTTCAGCGTCTCGTCGATCGTCAGTGACGGCAGGTCGTCGGGCTTCGCCACGCAGTACGGGAACTGCCCGAGCGCGACGCCGGCCGCACGGCTGAAGTCACCGTTCAGCGTGAGCTGCGTGAGCATGCGGTCGACGCGGTACGGCGCTTCCTTCACGTCTTCGAGGATCACGATTCGTCCGTCGCACGGCACCGCGTACGGAGTGCCGGAAAGCGCAGCGACCAACGAAAGGTTTCCGCCGGTGAGGCGCCCGCGCGCGTGCCCGCCGGCGATCGTCCGGACGCCCGGCGCGCGCATCACGCCCAGCGGCAGCTTCGCCATGACGGCGCGGCTGATTCCGCTGAGCGCCGAATCCGTCAGGGCGTGTCCGGCGACCGGCCCGTGGAAGGTGACGATGCCCGTTCGCCAGGTGATCGCGTTGAGCAGCGCGGTGAGATCGGAGAACCCGAGGACCACCTTCGGGTCGCGGCGCAGCGCGTCGTAGTCGATGTCCTCGAGGATGCGCATCGTGCCGTAGCCGCCGCGCAAAGCGAAGATCGCGCGGACGTCGGAACTCGCGACGAACGCGTTGAAGTCGTGCGCGCGCGCGGCATCGCGCCCGGCGAGATATCCGTACCGGTCGTGGATATGTGCGCCGAACCGAGGCCGCAGCCCGAGCAGTTCGGCCTGCCGGCGCGCGCGGCGCAGTTCATCGGCTTCGCGCAGCGGTCCCGCCGGAGCGATGATCCCGACGACGTCGCCGGGGCGCAACCGAGGCGGCTTGACGATCGCACCCGCCGACGAATGCTGGACGACGGCTTTCGCGACGGCCGCGCCGGTCGCGACGGGCTCCGCCGAATCCGAAGTCGCGCACCCCGAGGCCAGCGTGCCGGCCCCGGTGGCCACCACGTGAAAAAATCCTTGCCGCTTCATGCCGCCCTCGTGCCTCGCCCTGACGGGTCGCTGATCCTAGCATATCATAGCGAAGCAGCCGGTCGGTCAGCGTGCCTTGGGCGTCCTGTGCCGATCGCGCCCCGGCGCAGGCGAGACAACGGCAGCCGACCGGCGCTCTGCGTCAGCGGTCGACCGTATGCCATGGCGGTACCGAGAGCCCCGGCGTCGTATCCGATGACCGAACCGGATCATCGAGAGGAACATGAGCGGACAAACGAACGGACAGACCATGACCGACGGCTTCCACCTGGTGCTGGACGCCCTCAAGCTCAACGGGGTCGAGAACCTGTACGGCGTGGCCGGGATCCCGATCACCGACCTGCTGCGTCTGGCGCACGCGGAGGGGTTCCGGTACATCGGATTCCGTCACGAGCAGTCGGCGGCCAACGCCGCGGCGATCGCCGGCTTCATCACCGGGAAGCCCGGCGTGTGCATGACCGTCTCGGCCCCGGGCTTCCTCAACGGGTTGGTCGGGCTGGCGAACGCCACCACCAACTGCTTCCCGATGGTGCTCATCAGCGGGTCCAGCGACCGCAACATCGTCGACCTCGAGCAGGGCGACTACGAAGAGATGGACCAGCTCAGCGCCGCGCGCCCGTACGCCAAGGCTGCGTACCGCGTGAACCGCCCGCAGGACATCGGCCTCGGCGTGGCGCGCGCGATCCGCGCGGCGTGCTCGGGACGTCCCGGCGGCGTCTACCTCGATCTCACGGCCGAAGTGCTCGGCTCGGTGCTCGACATCGATGCCGCGCGCAAGTCGCTGATCAAGGTCGTCGACCCGGCGCCCGCGCAGCCGCCGGCGCAAGAGTCGGTGACGCGCGCGCTCGAGCTGCTCGCGTCGGCGCAGCGCCCGCTGGTGCTGCTCGGAAAGGGCGCGGCGTTCGCACGAGCCGACGACGAGATCCGCTCGTTCATCGAAACGACCGGGATCCCGTTCCTCCCGATGTCGATGGCGAAAGGGCTGCTCCCCGACAACCACCCTCAGTCGGCGGCCGCCGCGCGCTCGTTCGCGATCGGCAAGGCCGACGTCGTGATGATCGTCGGCGCCCGGCTCAACTGGCTGCTCTCGCACGGCAAAGCGCCGCTGTGGTCGGACGAGACGAAGCTGATCCAAGTCGACATCGCGGCGACCGAGCTAGACAGCAACCGCGCGATCGCGGCGCCCGTCGTCGCCGACATCCGGTCCGCGTTCAAAGCGTTCAACGCGGCGCTCGAGCCCGGTCAGATCAAGCCGAGCGGAAGCTGGATCGGCGACATCGCCTCGCGCAAGCAGCAGAACGTCGAGAAGATGGCCAAACGCCTGAGCGCGGACACGACGCCCATGAACTTCTCGAACGCGCTGCGCGCAGTCCGCGACGCGCTCGCCGGAACGCCCGACGTCTACATCGTCAACGAAGGCGCCAACACGCTCGACTTCGGCCGCAACATCATCGACATGTCGCTCCCGCGACACCGACTGGACAGCGGGACGTGGGGCGTGATGGGGATCGGGATGGGCTACGCGATCGCCGCCGCCGTCGAGAGCGGGAAGCCGGTCGTCGCGCTCGAGGGCGACAGCGCGTTCGGCTTCAGCGGAATGGAGATCGAGACGATCTGCCGCTACGACCTGCCGGTCGTCACGGTGATCTTCAACAACAGCGGGATCTACCGCGGCGACCCGAGCGGTGCTGCGCCCTCACCGACCGGCTTCGTCGCCGACGCGCGCTACGACAAAATCATCGAGGCGTTCGGCGGCGCCGGCTACCATGTCGCCGACACGAAGAGCCTGCAGAGCGCGGTGAGCGAAGCGCTCGCCTCGGGCAAGCCGGCGCTGATCAACGCCGTGATCGACCCGACCGCCGGCACCGAGAGCGGACACATCCAGAACCTGAACCCGAAGAGCGCGCTCGTCACCGCATAACGCGCGCGAGGCGATCCCTGCGGCATGCCCCGGCAAGACCGCGCGCTGGACGTGCGCACGATCCCGATGTGGGAGCGCCACCCGCTGATCTTCGGCCGCCTCGACGCCTTGCGGCCCGGCGAATCGCTGGTGCTCGTCAACGACCACGAGCCGCGGCCGCTGCGGCTCGAATTGGAACGCACGCGCCCCGGACGCTTTGCCTGGTCCGCGGTGACCACGGCGAACGACGTGTGGGAGGTGACGATCGCGCGCGTCGACTCGGACGCCTCCTCGAGCGCGATCCGCGGCGCGCTCGCGCGGTGCGCCGCGTTCCGCGAGCTCCCGGTCGCGGCGCTCGACCGCCTCGCTGCCGGCTCGCATGTGGCACGCGTCGCCCGCCACGCGGCGCTGTTCGAGCAGGCCGAGATGTCGGCGTATTTGGGCGTCGTCGCGGAAGGCACGCTCGCCGTTTCGATCGCGTCGGAGGACGGCCGCGAACGGCAGCTCTTCGAAGCGCGACCGGGCGAGCTCCTGAACGTCTTCGCGGCCTTCGACGCGGGAGCGACGAGCGGCAGGGCGTACGCGATCCTCGAGGACGGCGCGTCGGTGGTGCTCGTGAAGCTCGACGACGCGCGGCGCGCGATGGGCGAGCACCCCGAGTTCGCGTGCGCGCTCGGCATCGCGTGCGCGCAGCGCGGGCGGCAGCTCCTCGAGCACATCGCGCGCTCGTCCGACAGCATGGTCGCGCGTTTGGCCGCGACCGTGCTGCGCTACGCGCCGCCGCAGCGGGGACTCGTTCCCGCGCTCCCGCCGCTGCCCAGCATGACGCTCGCGGACCTCGCCGCCGCATCGGGCTCGGTGCGCGAGGTCGTGTCGCGCACCCTCACGCAGATGGAGGAAGCGGGAGCGATCGCGCGCGCGAAAGGCCGGATCGTCCGCGTCGACCGCGAGCGCCTGCAAGGTCTCGCGTAGCGCGTCCGCCGCGCATCGTTCCGACGTTCGTCAGCGCACGCCGGGCGCGGGGCGCGCCGGCGCCCGCACGCGGAACCAGGCGGTTGCGGCGAACAGGCCGATCCCCAGCACCTGGGCCACGCCCGCCGCCGCGAGAATCGGGCGCGCGGCGGGAACCTGCAGCGCCGGCTCGCTGATGAGGCGCGCGACGAGGCCGCCGTTCAAGAGAATCCAGACCGTCGGCGGCGCCCACCGGGGGTAGCGGCCCGCGGTCGCGGGATACAGGTCCCGGTTGAGCGGCAGCATCCACCAGGCCACGCCGACGACCAGGTTCACCAGCCACCCGACGAACGCCAGGTGCGCATGCTCGACGGCCAGGATCGGCGCGAACGGCATGCCGAGCGCCTCGCACAGCGCCATCGCCGCGCCCCACGCGAACGCGAGGACCAGCGCGACCAGCGAGGTCTTCAGGAACAGCCGGGATTCACGCGGCATACGATGCCTGCCCGTCGACGCACGACTCGTCTTTGATTCCGATGCAGGGGTCGGTGATGATGTACGGCATGGAGGATTCCGGGCATGAGGCCCGCTCCCATCATTCGCCTGGAGTTGGCCTGCGTCGTCGACCCAGGTCAACGCGGCGCCGCGCCGTGCCGCCTATCGTAGATGCATGGACGAACTCGACGTCACGGCGCTTCCCCGCGGCGAAAAGCATCCGACGATCCACGCGCGGCTGCGCGCCTTGAAGCCGGGGCAGACGCTGCGCATCTTCAACGACCACGATCCGCGGCCGCTGCGGCTCGAGCTCGAGGCCGATTACCCGGGCGCCTATTCCTGGACGTACGTCGAGGCCGGGCCCGAGGTGTGGCGGGTGGACCTCACGAGAGTAACGCCGGCCGGCGCCTGACCTCCGCCCCGAGATAGCGCGGACGGGCGGCGCCGCGGCGCGCACGGCACGCTCGGCACGCACGGACGCAGCACGAGCGGAACGGGAACGGCCGGCCCGGCGCGCACCAACGCGGACGCACAGCGCGTGCCGCCGGCGTCACGGCTCAGGCGGTCGTGCCGGCTCCGCTCGGCCCGGGGCTCGGCCGCCGTCGGCGACCCACTGGTCCTGCGACGCCGCGAGATCACAACCGGGCCGGTGTCCGTTCCGCTCGTCGACGATCGCACCGCAGCCTTCGCACACCATGTGCAGCCAGCAGGCGCTCTCGCCTACCGGCTCGTCCCGACCGTCCATCCGCGTTCCGGGCGCGTTCGCGCGGCTGCGCTCATGCGATCGCCCGATCGACCATCGCGATGTTCGCGACGTGCGCCGCGGCCATCGCCTGCAGCAGTCCGCGGAACGCCGGATCCGAGACCGCCGGCAGATGCTCTTCGATCTTGCGCACGACCCAGCGCTGACCGCGGTTGAGCAGCGCGAGCTTCCCGGCGAGGTCCGGGACGGCGCGCACCTTCTCGACGAAATCACCGACGGCGGTCGAAGGCGTTCCGCCCGCGCGCTTGACTGCGGCGGCGAGCTCGCGCGCCCAATATCCTTCGTCGTGGGCGACCTTGCGCAGGAGCTCGTGCAGCTCCGGGTCCTCCGCCAGATCCAGCATCTCGGAGAGCGCGCGGCCGCCCGCGCGCTCCGCTTCGCACAGCGTGTTCGCCAAAAGCTCCGAGTCCGGATGCATCTCAGGTTCCTTCGTTCCGCACTCCGCATCGTCCCATGCGAGCCGCGGTCGCGCACCGGGCGTGCGATCGCGCGCCGACCTGGGCGCGCGCGCACATCCGCGTTGGACGTGATCCTCCTTCGTGGCTGTTCAGAGGCTCCAGGGGCTTGACGGGTGCAAGAATGCCGCGTAGTATATCCGCATACGATATACCGCGAAGCGGAGTAATGGCAAGCAACGATCCGATCCAGTTCGAGCCGGTGCTGCTGATCCTGATCAGCCTCGCGGACGAGGCAAAGCACGGCTATGCGATCATGCAAGACGTTCGATCGCTGACCGGATGGGAGATGCGTGCCGGAACGCTGTACGGTGCGCTCGGGCGGATGGACCGCCGCGGATGGATCGAGGAAGTGCAGACGGAGGACTATCGCCGCCGGCCCTACGTCTTGACGCAGGCCGGCCGCAATGAGCTGAACCGGCAGCTGCACATCCTCGAGACGATCACGCACGAAGCCGCAAAGCGCACGAAACGCAAATCGCTGCGGAGGAACGCCTAAGTGCAGAGCATCGCGTCAAAGCAAGCGCAGTTCAACCACGCATTCGTGACGATCCACGTCACCGACATCCAACGGTCGATCGACTTCTATACTACCAAGCTGGGGCTGAAGCTCAAGACGCGCTACGGCAACGAGTTCGCCGTCGTCGAAGCACCGGGGCTGGCGATCGGCTTGCACCCGTGTACCGATACGACGCCGCCGGGAGCCGTTTCGATCGGCTTCGGCGTCGACGACGTGGAAGAAAGTCGCAAGCAGCTGCAAGACCGGGACATCGCGACCGACGGCGACGTCGTCGAGGATCCGCCGATGCGCTTCGTGTTCCTGAAAGATCCGGACAGCGTGCAGCTCTACCTCGCCGAGCAGAGCGAATTCACCTAGCCGCTGCGCGCGAACACTCTTACTGTCGCCCGTCCTCGAGACCAGAGAGGTGCCTCAATGGCGAAGAATATGTCGCGACTGCGTTGCGGCCTGACCTCCCTGCTGATCGCGGCGTTCACCGTTTCCGCGCCCGCCGCAGCGCAAGACTGGACCATCCCCCAAGTGCCCGCGGCGACCCACCTTCTGGATCCCCTGCTCGGCCGGTGGACGTACGTCGAGAATCTCGGCGATTCGCAACGGTATACCGCGAAAGGGACATGGACGTTTGCTCGAAGCGCGGACGGCTTTGTCGTCTTCGACGAGTTCCGCACGAACAACGGCTCCGGCGGGACTGCTGTGCTGGCGGACACCTTTCGAGCGTACAATCCCAAGACGGGAGCGTGGACCTTCCAAGCGACGATCTACCAAGGACGTGCGATCGGCCTGAGAAACGGCGAATGGGACGCCGGCGTAACCCGAGTCCAGGACGGTCAAATATTCGACGAGGTCACCAAAGGAGACACGATCGGTCGCGCGCGCTTCTACAACATCAAGAACAACAGCTTTTCGTGCACGCTCGACACGTCGACGGACGGCGGCACGACGTGGGTGAAGCCGATCCAGATCGAAGCGGTGCGCGCTCCGTAGCGGCAGGCCCGCCGAAACGGTCCGCGGAGATCGTCGAGATTCCGAACCGCGGGCACGCTCTCACCATCGACAGCGGGTGGCGAGAGGTAGCGGACAAAGCGGTCGCCTTCGTAAAACGCTTCGTGTGACGAGGCCCATCCGCACGTGGAATTGCATGTGATTCGAAGTGCGCGTGGGGCCGATGCCGGCGAGAACGGCAGGTGAGAATGAAGAGCCGCCAGACAAGGCGGTTCTTCGAAAATCCGGCTCCCGGAGTTGGACTCGAACGAACGACCCGCTGATTAACAGTACGCGGTCGCGTTACTGCCGGCGAATCTCATACCGCCGTTCGGAATCGAGGCCGCGCGTGCCGTCGCTGCCACTCGACGACAGCATCATTCGCGCAGGACAATGGCGCAAAGCTAGGACGTGCTTTACAAGTCCGCAACCGTATGCTAGGCTTGGTCAACCGGCGATTCTGGCCCGGGCTCTTTGCGTGTTGGTGATGGCGCAAATTACCCCTAGTAGCCGCGGATTTCCACGCGGTCGCCCTGTCTTCTCTATGCCGTGAAGCGCAGCCGCTTTCTGGGCGGGAGCGCCATCGCGGCGGCGGCGACGACGGTCGCGTTACCCACGCCTACCGGTGCCCACGCTGCCCTGCCTCCGACGACTCGAACGGAGAAGCCAGCGATACGCTCCTTGGTCCTCAGCGGCGGGGGTGCTTATGGGGCATATGAGGCTGGCATCATTCAGGCGCTCAAGGATCAACACGTCGCGTTTGATTTTGTCTGCGGGACCTCGATTGGCGCGCTCAATGCAGCCTTTTTTGCGGCCGTCGGCGAGCCCGGTCTACGCTCCGTATGGGCTTCAATTGCAGGCCGGAAGATCATCCGTTATCAGCCAATCGTCAAGGCCGCCTTGTGGCAATCAGTTCACGTCGGTGTCGGTACACGCATTTATGATGCGTTCCACTTTCTGTTCGGTGCTTTCGCTGGCACGTACAAATCGATCTATCAATCCGGCGCGATCAAAGCGCTCTTAGCGGAGGTCCTTGCGCCCGGTGGCGTGCATCGTCCCTTCTCGTGCGACGTCCTTTGGACCGCAACGGATATTACGAGGGCATGCAGCCGCGCATACGTTCGGCATGCAGACCCCAGCAAGGATGCGTCCGCCATTTCGTACGGTCTGCTTGATAAGATCCGAAAGGCCGTATCAGCCGAATTCTCCGACGTCTTACCTACCGACGTTGAGACGCTGCCCGACGTTGACTACTTGGAATTGCTGCGCGCCTCATCGGCCATGCCGTTTGTCTTTGACCCAGTGCCGGTAACGATCAACGGTGAAACGTTTACCCTCGTCGATGGCGGTGCGCTGAATAACACACCTGTAAGCCTTGCACGTCTGGGTGGAGCAGACGAAATCTGGATGATTCTGCTTGGGCCACGATACACCGGGTCGAACGGCAACGCGAATATGATGGAAATCTTGATGACGCTCTATAAGACAATGAGTCAGCGTATTCAAGACGATGCACTAATCATCGGCTCGGTGCTCGCAAGCTCCGACCAGCGACAACGACTTGCAGTGCCGATGCTCTTAACTGGAGCGACCGTTCCCGTCATGGCGGCCACGAAGGCGGGAAATGCTTCACTCGATCGCGCGATGTTTTCAAGTCAGCCGAAGCCCGTGAAGTTGATGGTGCTGACCGCCGGCGAACTGGCTGGCAACGGACTTGACTTCAACGACCAGTGTTCGATCGACACCAACTACAATGCGGGGTACGCTACAGTAATGGCCGACCCAGAACATCACGGCTTTGTTGAATACGCCCTGCCGACATTCGATTGCGCAACCCCGATGGGTGCCCGGCCATTTCTTGCGAACCCATGTCCACCAATTCAACCGCCGACCTTGTAGCGATTCTGTCGCCACGGCTTGGATCGGCACTTTGGGCGACCTCGGATGTTCCAACCGGCGCTAATTCCCCCACGTCTTCCCCCAAAGAAAACGCCGCCTGAATAGAGACGGCGTTCCCTCGTAAATCTGGCTCCCGGAGTTGGACTCGAACCAACGACCCGCTGATTAACAGTCCTGTTTTCTCGTGCCAGGGCGTGCCACCCAGTACCGCTCTCGGCCGATTTCATGCTGCCCGCTGGGCTCTTGCTGCTCCGTCGTCCCGTCAAAGCACGCCGGGTACCACAGTGTCGGTGGGCCAATCGGTGGGCCCGTGACTGGGCGCCGGCGACGTCCAGCTGCTCCCACCGTGCAGGCTCGCGCAGCGGTGTTTGGCTGCTTCAGCTGCGTGGCGCGTCCGCACCCGAACCGTACAGGCTGCCGCGCGACGCGGCGATGCTTGCAGCTATCGTCGACCGTTTCGCCATGCAGCGATCGACCGGCGCAGACGGTCTTCGATCAGCTTCCCTCGCCGCGCGAACCCCAGCGCTGGCACGGCGTCGGCGAGCATCTCGTCGTCGTCGCGGAGTCTTCCGTCGCTGGCGATCCAGTCCAGCACGCTCCGGATCTGGCTCTCCGGATAGTCCGCGATGCGGTCGCGGGGCGTCACCCGCGGCTTGGGGCCGCGCGCCGGATTCCCGTTCGCCGACACCGCCGCAGCGGGCGCCGGGCCAGATGCGGACGAGGGACGCTGCGCGCGGACGATCACCGCGGGGTGCTCCGCTTGGGCGATCGCGGCGGCGTGCGCCGCGAGGGTCCGGGCGATCTCCGCGGCCCGCTCCTCGTACCAGTCCAACGACCAGATGCGATGGAATCGCCACCCCATCGCTTCGAGGTGGCGCTGGCGCAGGCGATCGCGGTCGCGGGCCGTCGCGGAACTGTGGTACGGCGCGCCGTCGCACTCGATCGCAAGGACGTACCGGTTCGGAATCGTCGGGTGCAGGACGGCGAAGTCGAGCCGGTACTGCGACACGCCGAGTTGCGGCACCAGGCGCAGCCCCTTTGCGGTGAGCGCGTCGAACACGTCGCGCTCGAAGTCGTTCATCTCGACGTCCATCTGCGCGACGTCGCTCAGCTTCTTGCCTCCGCTGCGCGCGTACTCCACGAAACGGCACAGCTTCTGCGCTCCGGCCGCGGAGAAGCGCGACGCTTCCATGTCGTCCTCCGTGAACGTCGACGCGACGGTCATGCGGGTCTTCGAGCGCGTCACGGCGACGTTGAGCCGACGTTCGCCGCCGCTGTGGTTGAGCGCGCTGAGCTTGTTCTTGAGCCGGCCGGAGGCGTCTTTGGCGTAGCCCAGGCTCAGGATGATCGCGTCGCGCTCGTCTCCCTGAACGCGTTCGAGGTTCTTCACGAAGAACGCCCGGTTTACGTCGTCCTTCGCGAAGAATTCGTCGAGGTCGCCGCGCAGCTTCCGCTGTTGCTCGATCGACGCTTCAAGGCGTCGCGCGTGCTTGATGCCCATCGCGATCACGCCAAGCGTCTCGTCCGGCCGCAGTTCGGCGTGCTCCAGCACGAGGTCGGTGACGCGCGAGATTTCCGCCGAGGAGCTGAGTTCCTCGCCGTCGACGAACGGAGAATCCACCAGGACGTGACGGATTCCGCCGTCGCCAATCCCCGGGCCGGGAAAAGTCACGAGCCGGTCGCGATAGAATTCGTGGTTCGAGAACCGGATCAGCGATTCGTCGAGCGACCGGTAGTGGACGTTGAGGTTCTGCCGGTTGCAGAACGTGAGCATCACGTCGAGGATGCTCTCCATACCCTCGATGGACACGTTCACGAGTTCCGGATCTTCGTCGTCCGCTTCGTCGTCGTCGTCGCCGTCGGCCGACGAGGCCGCGAAGAAGATGGTCGGCGGCAGCTGCTTCTGATCGCCGGCGACGATAGTGCGTTTGCCGCGCATGATCGACGGGATCGCGTCCTCGGGCAGCACCTGGCTGGCTTCGTCGAAGATGACGACGTCGAAGAGTACGCGCCCGGCGATCAGCTGGCTCACGGAAAGGGGGCTGGCCATCCAGCAAGGGCACAGGCCGGTGATTACGTCGCCTGCGCGTTGCACCAGGCGGCGCACGGGCATATGCCGCGTCTTCTTGTTCACCTCGGCCCGGAACGTCGTCGCCTGGTCCGGATGCTCGTTCCGCGCGGTGATGTAGGCTTGCGCGGCGCTGCGCCGCACGGTGGCTTCCGCGAGTTCGATCTGTTTTGCGTCGATCTCGCGGAACTCGTCCACGGTGCGTTCGTGCCCGGCGCGCGAGAACGAGCCGAGAATCGGCTGCGCGGTCTTCGTCTCTTCGAGATGGGAGCGAAGCCAAGCGTGTTCGAGCATCGCCGGCCAGGACGCGGGCGGCACCGCGGTCTGCCCCAGCTCGGCGACGAACGACGCATATCCGTGCGCGACGAGATCGCGCTCGGCGCGCCGCACGTCCGGCACCCGCCGGGCCGTCCTGTTCGCGGCTTCGTAGGCGCGAAGGGTGACGAGCGCGAGTTCGACCCGGTCGGCAAGAGGCGCGCCGGCAGCCGCGGCAAACGCCTTGCGCTCGGCGGCGAGTGCGCTTCCGAGCGCGCGCGCCGTTGCCGCGTACGACTCGGTGCAGATTGAAAAGAGCGCCCGCGCGCGCCGGTCGTTCGGAAGACCTTGCAACTCCCGAAGGGACGCGAGGAGACGATCGGGCTTCGTCTGCGATGCGCTCACGGCGCGCGCCGCGCGCAGTGCGGCGCGATATTTTGGACTGAACATCGATGCGCCCAGCCGAACAACCGGATTCGCTTCGGCCGGCCCCAGGTCGCGCGCAAGCTCCTCGACGTCCGCGTCGAGAATTTCCGGTCGGTAGACGGCCGCGACGGACTGCATCGTCTCGGCGGCGCGGCACGCGTGCGCGATGTCGTCGAACGTCGACAGGTCTGCTCCCCAGGACTGCGCGACGGGGCGAAGATGGGCGAGCAGATTCTCAAGCGCCTGGCGCGTCTCGCCCGCGAACCGCAACGCCTGCGCGGCGTCTTCCTGGTCGGCGAAGTCCGCACGCGCCCACGGAGTCCGCGCTTCGCGACGGAACAGCTCGGGGTCGCGCGCGAGATACTCGACGTCGCGAGCAGCCTGCTCGTGACTTTCGGAAGTGAGCGCCCGGCACGCTTCGCCGTACCACAGCGTCTGCGACCGAGCGGACACGTCGATCCTGGCGAGTCGCGCGATCAGATCGCGCGGTGAAAGCCCGCAAGCCCCGACCGGCGTGTTGATCGCGCGATAGTAGGCGTTCAATTGGGAGCGCAGTTGCTTGAGCCTGTTGGCGGTGTTCGGGGCCACGGGGCCGACGCTGCGCGCCTTGTCGTCGCGGTCCCGGAGCCGGTCGTAAACCGCGCGGCGTTTCGTGTCGGCGCCGTGCAGATCCAGAACGAGGTCGGCGAGCCCGGCAGCCGCGAGCCGGTTGCGCACGGCGTCGAGCGCCGCGCGCTTCTCGGCTACGAACAGCACTTTCTTTCCTTGCCCGACCAACGTCGCGATCAGGTTCGCGATCGTCTGGCTCTTGCCGGTGCCGGGCGGTCCGTCCACGACGCCGTCGGCGTCGAAGCGCGTGAGTGAGTGGATCGCCTGGCGCTGGTATTCGTCCGCTTCGAGTACGATGAGTTCTTCGCTGGGATCGATCGCGTCGAGCTGGTCGCGCTCGACCGTTCCCGCGTCCTCGCGTATCGAGCGCTGCGCCTCCGGGTCGCCCGCGATCGCGAGCACGAGCCGGTTCTCGCCGAGCAGATCTTCGTGGCGCTTGAGGTCTTCGACCATCGCCATCTTCGCGAACGAGAAGTTGCTGAGGTGGCACTCGCGCAACGCCGCGAAGCCGTCCAGCTGCGCCCCGGCCTGCGCGAGCGCGGCGAACGCGGCGTCGATCGGGCCTTCGATGGGCTCGTCGTCCTCGAAGGATGCGGCTTCGAGACGGTGGTCCTGCGCCCACGCCTGGAGCATCACGCGGTTGACCAGGAGGTCGCCGCTGCGTGCGATCTGCGGGCCCCGCGGCGTGTCCGTGACCGTCACGGGCAACAGAAACATCGGGGCCTTCGGGTCGCGTCCGCCGTCCGTCGCCTTCCAGCCGGCCATCCCCAGGGCGACGAACATGGTCTGGATCCCGCGCTCCTCTTCGTTCTCCCTGGCTTTGCCGCGGATCGCGAGGACGCGTTTGAGCAGGTCCGGAGTGACGCCGAGCGCGGTCGCGAGATCGAGCGGCTTCCCTTCGTCGGCCAGGTTCCGCACCGCCTCGGAATCCAGCGGCGGAAGCTGAAGCGTCCCCGCCTTGAGCGGCCGGAAATAGAGGGTCGGATTGCGTCTGTCGAGGCTCGTGAGTTTTCGGCGCCAGTCCGCGGCTCGTGCCCGTACAGCGCGCTCTATGGCCGGGTTCTGCACGCCTGTGAAACGTCACGCCTTCCGCCGGCGCAGCCGGCAACGCTTGGTCATTGTCGGTTCGCGACCGAACTCGAAACTCGCTTTATCCCCGGCGCCCGCGGTCCGGGCCGTCCGTGGTCGGCGCCAGGCAACCGGCCCCGGGAGACGTATCCAGGACCGGCATGCCGTGGTCGCTCCGTCGCAGCGTTTCCAAGGGCCCCGTCCGCCTGAATTTTTCGAGGCGCGGAGTCGGCGTGTCGGTCGGGGTCCGCGGCCTTCGCCTGGGCACCGGGCCCCGCGGCACCTACGTCCGAGGGGGACGCGGCGGCTTCTATTACCAGCAGTATCTGCGGACGCAGGATCCCGCTTTCGCGCCGGGACCCGCGGCGCCGCACGCTCCAGCGGGCGTACCGACCGAATTCGTCGCCGAGCCGAACGCGCACGGCGACGACGCAATCGCGGAGGTCAACCGTCGGCGCGCGTCGTTCCGCTGGAGCGTGGCGGTCGTCGTCGGGGCCGTCATATGCGCCATGTGGCTCGCTTCAGTGCATGCCGCCGCGGGCTGGTACGCGCCGCTTCTCGCCGGCTTGGCGTACGGCGCGGTGCTGCGTTCCCGGGAGAACGCGCACCGGGCGATCGCGTTTCACTACGACCTCGAAGGGGACCTCGCCGCGGAGTACGGGCGGCTGGTGGCAGCGTTTCGGGACGCGGCGAGATGCGCAAGAATCTGGCGGGTCGTTTCGCAGAACGTTCACGGCGACCGAAAGCACAACGCCGGCGCGACGTCGTCGGTCGAGCGGGTTCCGACGGCTCTGACGTTCGGCGCGACGGGCGGCCTCGCGACGAACGTGGACGTCGCGTCGCTCGACGCCGCGGGGACGCGCGTCTTCTTTCTTCCGGACAGGATCGTCACCGCCGCGGGATCGCGCGTGGGAAGCATCGCCTACGCTGACCTCGCCGTGACGGACGGTCAAACGCGTTTCAGCGAGGACCAAGCCGTGCCCGCCGACGCGACGCGCGTCGGCACGACGTGGCTATACGTCAACAAGAACGGCTCGCCGGACAGGCGCTTCAAGAACAACCGGCAACTCCCGATCGCGCTCTATTCCGACTTGCGGCTTTCGCATCCGGCGCTCACCCTTTCCATCGAGTTCTCGCGCAGCGACGCCGCGGCCGCCCTCGCGGGTGCGCTTCGACGATTCGTTGCGATGCTCGCGGTCGGCATCGCTTCGCCCGCGCCCGTCGTTCCTCCCACGTCTTCGGCGACGGACACGGCTTCAAGCGTCACGGCCGTACGCCGGCTCGTGGAGCGCATGCGCGCGACGCTCGTTCCGTTGCACGCCGCCCACGCCGCCGCGTGCGCGGCGCCCGTCTCGCACGCGCGTATTCTTTCCCCGGCCGACTCGCTCGCGTGGATCGGCGCGCGCACCCGCGAAATCTCGGCGTTCATGCCGGTCGTCGTCGGCCTGTGCTCCACGGAGCTTCGCCCCGCGTTGGCGCTTCGCGCGGACGGTGAGATCGCGGATTCCGCGCAAGACGCGTGGATCGCATCGTGCGAAGCCGTATGCGCTCGGCTCACCGCGTGGGAGGTAACGACGGCGTCCGCATCGCTTGCGCCGATGTTCCGCGAAGCGCAGTCGCTGATGCGCGGACTTACAACCGAGTATGTCGAGGCTATCGCCTCGCTGCCCGAACAGCTCGCCGCTACCGCCGAGGGTGACCACCACGCCGGTGTCCATACGAGCGTGAAGATGGAACGCCTGGCCCCACTCAACGCCGAACTGGCGCGACTGACGGCGGAGCTAGCGAAGGGCTCGTGAACGCCGCCGCCGTCGCGCACGATGACGCAGTCAACGAATTCAGCGGCGGCTCCCCGGCACGCAACCATGCGGCCGAGGAGGAGGCCCGCTTGTCTCACCGTTCGCAGTCTAAGCCGCCGGAGAGCGGATGCCCGCGCTTCGCGGGCGGGCGTCCGCGCTTCGCCGCACCCCTTGCTCGCCGGGCACGGACGAGCCGGCCTTCGCCCGGCGGGCCGGGGCCCTAATGCGGCGGCTCGTGGTCTTGTCGGGCGGCGTCGGTTCCGGCAAGTCCAGCCTTGCCCAGGCGCTGCGCGACTTGCGCGACGCGTACGTGGTCAACACGCGGGACTTGATCGTCGCGCTGCAGCCGGACGTCGAACGGTCGCGCGGCGCGCTCCAGCAAGCCGGGGATGCACTAGACGCGGAGTTCGCGGCCGCGTGGGTGGCCGACGGTTTGGCGACGCTCAATCCCGTCGAGGAGTTCGTCGTCTTGGACGCCGCGAGACGCGCGGAGCAGATCGAAGCGATCCGGGCGCGCCATCCCGACGTCGCCATCACGCATCTTCATCTCCGGGCCAGCGAAGCGGTGATGGCGCAGCGCTACGCGACCCGCGCTCGGGAGGGCGACGAATCGCTGGACTACGCCGGCGTGCGGCGGAACGCGACCGAAGCCGCGATTGAGAAACTCGCGGAGACGTGCGACGTGGTGGTCGACACGTCGACCGATCCGCCCGAGACGATCGCGGTGCACGTCCTCGCGGACCTCGGAGCATGAGGGCCACACGGACGTCGGCCTCCGGCGTCGATCCGCGTGACGGTCTGGGAGGCATGCGGGCGACCCTTCCCAAGTTGGGAGCTCCGGTGCCGTTCTGAGCGGCGCGGCATTTGCATCCGTAGCTCGAACGCGCTATGATTTCCGTCGCACTGCGGACGCCCGCGTCCGCGCGCCCCCTCGGGGCGATCAAGGAGAGTTCATGGCCCACGACGGCCGGGATGGCGCCGCAGGATGCCGACCCGGAGGCTCCGCGCAATCTTCGCGTTTAGTGCCCGGCCGCCGTTTCAGCCGGCGCCGCCACGTCTGATGCCGCGGCGCGTCGTCCTGTTGTCCGGGCGCATCGGCTCGGGCAGAAGCACCCTTGCGCGGATGCTCGCGGACCGCTACGAGGCGAAGGTCTTCCGAACGCGGGACGAGATCCAGCGGCTGCGTCCCGGCGCGGACTCCCAACGCAGCGGCCTGCAGATCGCCGGCGACGCGCTCGATGTCGAAACGGGCGGGGAATGGGTCGTCGCGGGCGCGCAGCGCCGAGAGTACGCCGACGACGCCATCGTCGTCGTCGACTCGGTGCGGATCCCCGCGCAGATCGAAGCCTTCCGCAAAGCGTACGGCCAGGCGGTCACCCACGTGCACATCACGGCTCCGCTCGATACCATCCGCGAGCGGTACGCGGGTCGCGACCACGGCGAGCACGAGCCGGCGTCGTACGATGAGGCGGCGGAGAACCCGACCGAGCGCGATGTGGAAAAGCTCGCGGACGACTGCGACGTGCTCATCGACACCACGCTAAACACGAGGGAGGACGTCCTCGTTCGCACGGCCGCGCGCATCGGCATGTACCAGCGCCTCGACGGTGCGCACGTCGACGTGATGATCGGCGCGCAATGGGGCAGCGAAGGGAAGGGCCACATGGCGTCCTTCCTCGCGCTGGAATACGACTATCTCGTGCGCGTGGGCGGCCCGAACGCCGGCCACAAGGTCATCAACCCCGAATACACGTACCGCCTGCTCCCGTCGGGAACGCTTCACAACCCGTCCGCCAAGCTGCTCATCGGTCCCGGCGCAACGCTGGACCTCGACGTGCTCCTGCGCGAAATCCAGGAGTGCGAGGTCGGAGTCGACCGCCTGTTCATCGACCCGCAGGCGATGATCATCGAACCGTCCGACCTCGAATACGAGGAAGCTACGCTCGGGGAGATCGGCTCGACAAAAAAGGGGGGCGGGTACGCCGCAGCGCGACGTCTGATGCGCGGGCGGCTGCGCGGCGCGCCGGAGGTCCGGCTCGCGGGGCAGATCGAGGCGCTCAAGCCGTACCTGCACCCTATCATCGACAAGCTCGACCGCGCCTACCGCGACGGCGCACGTGTCTTCGTGGAAGGCACCCAGGGAACCGGGCTGAGTTTGTTCCACGGACCCTACCCCTACGTCACCTCGCGGGACACGACGGTCAGCGGAACGCTCGCCGAGTGCGGCATCGCGCCCGCCCGCGTGCGCAAGGTCGTCATGGTGACGCGCACCTATCCGATCCGCGTCGCCGATCCGCAAGACGGCAACGGGACATCGGGATACTTCTCGCTCGACACGACGTGGGACGCGGTCGCCGACCGTTCGGGGCTCGACGCGGAAGCCCTCAAGGCGCATGAACACACGACCGTCAGCAGGCAGCAGCGCCGCGTCGGAGAGTTCGACTGGGCGCTGTTCCGAAAGGCATGCTCGTTGAACGCGCCGACGGACGTCGCGCTCTCCTTCGCGGACTACATCGACAAGGCGAACATGGACGCCCGGCGGTTCGAGCAGCTCAGCGGCAAGACGCTCCAGTTCGTGGAGGAGGTCGAGCGCGTCGCGGGCGCGCCCGTCTCGCTCATCGGCACGCGTTTCCACCAGCGCAGTATCATCGACCGCAGGCGGTGGTGATGGATCCCGCCCAATTCGTCGCGCGGTATCCGCGACTGTGGCACATGGCCGATCCGCACAACCGGGCGGGGATCGACGCGCGCGGGCTGCTCAGCACGAGCGCCCTGCTCGACCTGTTCGAGTACTCCGGCGCGGCGCGCGAGATGATCGAACGCCGCCACCGCCCGGCCAACGTGGTGATCGAGCACGAGGTCCACGGCACCGCCGTGGTGCGCGACCAGAAACCGCTAACGATGGATGGCTTGCGCAAATCGATAACCGACGGGACTGCGCCCGAGGACTTCCTGCACTTCCTCAACCGCTGCGTCTTCTTCTGGCTCACTGAGGCGCGGCTCAGCACGATGAACGGGGCGCGCGCGTACCGCTCGGCCGAAAAGCTCGTGTACGTCCTCGACACGGCGTCGCTCGTCGCGGAGTACGGCGACCGAATTCTGCTCTCCCCGATGAACAGCGGCGCGACGCTGCCGTATCCCCATCCCCGTTCGGTCGCGATGTTCAAGTCGGTCGCGGACTACGACTTCGAAGCGCGGGCGCGCAAGCCGGATCCCGTTGTGGAACTGACCGTCGAGGGCGGAGTACCGAACCTCCGCGCGCACGTCACGCGCGCCGAGATATGGCGGGGCGGCGTGCGCCTGCGCGGCCTGTGATAACTAGCCGCGGCCGGGGCGCGGCGGCAGGTCGTACACGCGCACCGGCGCGAGCGGCGCCAAATACTCCTCGATCAGTTCGCGCACCACGTTCCAGTTGCCGCCGCTTCCTCCGCCCCCGATGCGCGGCATGTGGATCGGCGCATCGAGTCTCCGCCGCACGGATGCCGAGCTTCTTGAACGCGGCCTCGATGGCGCCGTAGCGGACGCGCGGCTGGTCCGACTTTCCGAAGCCCGCCTGCGCCACAATCGGCGCGTAATACAGGGATTCGGTGTCCTGGAACAATGCGACGTTGCCGAGGGTGAGCACGGACTTGTCCTCCGCCGCCGCCGCGCGGAACGCGATCTGCACGTTCGGTTTGCGCGAGGCCACCTGGCGCGCGAACCCGCCTCCCCAGTTCGGGGTCGCGTCGTTCGTCAGGAACGCGACGATGCGCACGCCGTCGGTCGCGGGTTCGACCGCGTCGCCACGCAGATACACGATCGCTTCCTCGTCGTCGGAGACGGCGTCCGCCACGGCGTCCGACGGCCGCGCGAGGTAGCCCACCACCCGGGTGAACGCGGCTCCGGGATATCCGCGGACGCCGACGCACTCCAGCCTCGCGTCGCTTGCACCGAACGCCGCGTCGCCCTTCTGCGTGTATCCGATCCCGGTGCAGTTGCGTACCGGAGATTCTTCCGGAACCAGCGCTCCAGCAGAAATTTCGTCTCCGTTCCAACCGTCGGCCTCGATCGCGTAGTCGACCCGGTAGCGGCCGGCGTGCTGCCCGCGTTCCATGCGCGACGCGGAGAACATCGCGATGGGACGGCGGCTCAACTGCACGGTGCGGATCAGTACCGCCTCGGCAGAGATGTCGAAGCGGTCGCGCATCGAGAGCGCGTCGTCGATGCTTCCGTCGCGGCGTTCCTCCGGCATCGCGCCCGCGGGCATGAGCAGTTCCGCCGCGGCGATGTTGCACAGCGCCTCGATCTCCCAATCGCTCTCGGTCGCCTCGACGTGCAACGTGCGGTTACGCACCGCCTCCGCGCAGTCGGGGAACAGCGTGTGCGCGATCTCGTGCGCGAGCGAGAACCGCTGGCGTACGCGCGGACGGTTCGGATTGACCTCGATGACGAAGCCGCCGCCCTTCGCGATGATGCGCGCGTCGCGAACGTCGGCCGTAGGCACGACTCGGATGCCGAGGCGTTCGGCCAGTTCGAGCGGGTTGAACGGCGGCCCGTCCCATCCGTCGTCCATCGCCGACATCGCGACCGCGCGCGCGCTCTCTATGATCGCGGTGACGGGATCTCGTCCGCCTGCAAAGAGGAGGACGGAGGGATTCGTCCAGCTTGTGCTGGCCCCGACGCGATAACCCACAGCGAACCTGCTTTCTTCGATGTCCTCCGCGCGCCCTGGAGCCGCGCGGCGTACGGGCGCGACCAAGAACCGTTCTCGCGTGTCGGCGGAGCGCCGCCTCGGCGCGCGGTGGATTGGAACGATCATGGCTTCGTCCGCCCTCTTCTTTCGGCCGCTCTTCGGCTTGCAGGAACGTCCGGTTCATCATAACATCTTGCGCTATACATGTATAGCAATCGACGCGCGCGTCCGCATCCGGGATGAGCGGCGAGGAACGGATCGAGAGCTGGCGCTCGCAACTCGCGCCGTCGACGCGGTCGCAGTACGACGTGTACGTGCGCGGCCTGCGCGCGTCGATGCGCAGGAAGCCGCTGCGGGCGGCGTCGCGCGCAGACGTCCTGCGCTACCTGCGCGGGCTGCCTTCGTTTTGGATGCAGCGACGCGGACTCACCGCGCTGCGCGCGTGTTTCGCCGCGCTACGTCCGGACGGCGTCGGTGACCCGACGCGGAACCTGAGCATCGGCGTCGTGCGCGGCGCCGGCGCGGCCGCACGCGCACGCGCGGCGCTGACTTCCGCGGGGTGGAGCGGCCGCCGCATCTCTTCGATGACGTGGGGACAGGCTGCCGTCGCGGCGTTCGCGGACCGCACCGTTCCGCGCGGGGTCCGCGCGGCTCTTCGCACCCTCGTCGCGGAGGCGTTCCCGGGGCGCTCGCTGGCCACCGACCTCGCCGTAAAGGCCGACCTGCCCGCTCTGGTCGACGCCTGACTGGGGAAGGCGCAACCGCGGGTCTCAGACAGGCCGCCGGCCGCCGCCGACCTCCGTCGTCTCGGGCCGGGGCGAAGGCCGCGAGGAAGGGACGTCGTAGCAGAGGGCGTGCCGGGACCGTCTGATCCAGAAATACGCGCGGCCGTCCGCGCCGCGTTGCATGCGTCGGCCCCGCCCGGCGATCTGATCGTCGATGAGATGCCGCTTCCCGATCGGCGCGCCTTCATGGACGTCGCCGTGATCGGCGCGACCCTCAGGGGCTTCGAGATCAAGAGCGACCGGGACGGTCTGGGGCGACTCGCCCGTCAGGCTCAGTGGTACGGTCGGAGCTTCGACGAGGTGACCCTCGTCGCGGCGCGGCGGCATCTCTCAGCCGCCGCCGCGCTCGCGCCGAAGTGGTGGGGGCTGACGGCGGCGGACGCCGGCGCGAACGGCGAAGTCGTGCTCGCGCCGCTCCGCGCGCCGCGCATCAATCCTTCGGTCGACCCGCTGCAGGTGCTCAACCTGCTGACCGCTTGGGAACTACGGCGCGTGCTGCGCGATAACGCGATGGTGGCGGGAACCAGCCGGCTTGAGAAGTACGCGCTGATGCACCTGCTTCTAGAGCGGTTTCCTGTCGCCTCAATCCACCGCGCGGTTATGCTCATGTTGCGCCACCGCACGTCTTGGACCGAGCGCAACCTCGCGATGGACGAACGCGAGGTCGCCGGTTGGCCGAGCGCTCAGTCCGAGCCGGACGCGCGTCGCGCTGTGTGCTCCACGTGGTGCGAGAACGCGACCTTCAATGCGGTGGTCGAGTTGCCCGCGTTGCGTGCGCCATTCGCGATGTCGTCGAGCAGCGCGTCGCCGTAGCTGAAGTCCGGGCCGGCGTATTCGTCCCAACCGCGCGCCGCGCTCCAGAGTTCGCGGTAGGGCGGCAGACCCGTGTGCGAGACGTCCTGGCGCTGGATGCTCCAGGCGCCGCCGGTCACATACACGACGTTCGGTATACTGGCGCTTCCGCCGCCCTCGCGGAACGTCGGATTGCGCGGGCCGTAGTCGCCCAGCCAAAGCGGCCCGTCGTGTGCGGCCGCGACGTCCGCGGAGAGCGTAAGGCACCACCGCGGCAGTAACGTCTTCGTGTCCAACGCCACGTCCTTGAGCGATCTGGGGAAACCGCCCGAAAGGACGGTCACCGAGCGCCACGGCGCGTCCGCCAATAACCGTAAAGCCGCGAGCAGCTTCGCGGTGCAGGACGCGAGCGAGAACCGGTCCACTTCCCCGACGTCGAGCACGAGGTCGGCGCTTTCATGCGAACTTCCGCACGCCGCGACAAGCCGGGCGAGCTCCGGCGCCGTGGGCACGCCGGCGCCGAAGCGCGGTACGCGCATTCGCAGCGCGATGCCCGCCTGCCGCCGCGCCGCCACGCGCGCAACGATCGCGACGTCCGAGCTGCTCTGCGCGTAGTTCACCCGCAGACCGGCACGAGACCGCCAATGCTTGCCACGAGCGCGTCGAAGCGCTCGAAGGTCGGAACCTTCGCGCGTCGATCGAGTTCCGCGACGTCGATGAAGACGCGTTCGGGCGGTGGACGCAGAAGGGGCGCTTCACGCAGAAGGCAGGCGCGAAGGCGGCGCGCCATCTTCGCGATGTGTTCGTCGAGCGTCGGCGGCGGAACCATGACGTCCGGCTTGCCCGGCACCTTGCGCTTCTTGGCCTTCACGCGGTTGGGCGTCAGCACCACGAGCGGAGTCGTGCGGCGCGCCGCATCGGCTGACATGCGCGCGAGCGACCACACCTCGGCGGTCTTGAGTCGCAGCGCAGGGACGTAGATGGTCTCAGGCCCCGGCTTCCAGCGCCGCGAGGAGCGACTGAAGCTCGGCGATGTCGGCTTTGAGGAACTTGATCGCGCACGGGCCGCAGTATTTGTGGTCGGAACGCGCGTCGTACACGCGCAACCGCGCGTCTCCCATGGAGATGACGTGCGATTTCGCATGCTGGCACGAGTGCTTCCGGGCCGCCGCGTCGACTTGCATCTTCGGCAGGAACGACTTAGGCCGCGCCATCGAACACCTCCG
The DNA here is from genome assembly GCA_963795405.1 of Vulcanimicrobiota bacterium. Taxonomy (GTDB): domain Bacteria; phylum Vulcanimicrobiota; class Vulcanimicrobiia; order Vulcanimicrobiales; family Vulcanimicrobiaceae; genus Vulcanimicrobium. The sequence continues at coordinate 551,877 of CAWCHS010000008.1, read as the reverse complement.
CGACCGCGTCGGCGACGATCTCCTCGAAAGCCGCGTCGATCCGCTGGTAGTCTTCGATGCTGAACTCCGCGCGTTCGCCGGCTCCGCGCTCGACGAGCTCCCAGATCCGGCGGTCGATCGCCGTCTTGAGGACGACCATGTTGATGCGCCGCCGCGCGGTCCCGTCGAGGTCGTATCCCATCGGGGAGAGCCCGCGCTTGCTCACCTCGCCCGATGCGACGACGACGACCCGGCGGTCGAGCGCCGTCTTTGCCGCGCGCCGCGACTTCTGCCTGCTAACCGGGAGGTTCGTCAGCATCTCGGCCTTCGCGAACATCTCGCTCGTCATTCCGCGTTGCAGCAGCAGCTCGAACGCCTTGGCGGCCTCCGGATCGTCGTCCAGCAGCGGCACGTCGAGAAGCGCGATGTCGTCCGTGACCGTGATCTCGTGGGCGGGGCCGACGGGACGCGGCGCCGGCGCGGCGAGCGGATCGATCTCCACCGAATCCGTGCCCTCCGGAACGACCACGTCCTTCGGCAAGAGGTTGCTGAACATGGTCTGGTCGGCCTGGCTGAAGTTGCGGAAGTCGTCCCACACGCTCGCGATGTTGGAGCCGGCGTGGAACACGACCACGCCGTTGTTCTGCACGTGATTCGGTGCGTTCTGCACGACTACGCGCATGATGCGGCCGACGAACTGGACGAACGGTCCGAGGTTGCCGAAGACGCTGCAGACCACGGCGACGCTGAGGTACTTGTGGTCGAAGCCTTCGCCGAGCTTGCGCACCTGCACGATGACGTCCAGTTCGTCGTTTTCCAGCTTGCGCAGCACCGTTTCGTTCCGCTTGACGTCGCGGCTGTGGACGTAGTCGGCTCGCATGCCGCGCTCCGAGAATGCCGCGACGACCTGCGCGCAGTGCTCGTAGTTCAGCGCCGAGACGATGATCTTGTGCCTGTTGTCGCCCGTCGATTCGCGGATGCGATTGAGCGCGACGATGCCGGCCGCGACGATCGTCGCGAGCGACTCCTTCGAGCTGACGATGCTGCGGCGGAAGTCGGCCTCTTCTTCGCCGAGCCGGCGGACCTCGTCGAGGTCCACCTCGACCTCGACGCCATCCTGACGCCGCACGTACTTGAGCGTGCGGGGGCTCAGGACGCTGGCCCGCAGATGCTTGACGTATCCGTCGCGCATCGCTTCGGCCACGGGGAACGAGTATACGATCTTTCCTTCCATGGCGCGTCCGTCCGCCCGCACCGGCGTCGCGCTGAAGTTCACGATCTTTGCAGCCGGGAACTTCTCCCGCAGTCGATCCCATGATTCGGCGACGTTGTGGTGCGCCTCGTCGAACATGATCAGGTCGAAGAACGCGGGATCCAAGGCGTCGAGCCAGGCGTTCCGGTCCCTCGCGAGCTGCTGGATGTTCGTGACGACGACGTCGGCGTGTTCAAGGTCGCCGACGTTCGAAGCCGCGCCGCGGATCTCGGCCACCTCGGGCATCTGCTCGGTCGGGACAATGTGCACGCGGTGATAGAACGAGGCGCCCGACGCGCGGTCGAAGTCCTTGAGCAACTGGTCCGCGATGTTGAGGTTCGGGGCGATCACCAAGACCCGGCGCGGCTTGAGTCCGTACGGAACGACCGTCATCGTGCCCGACTTGCCGCACCCGACCGGAAGGACGACGCCGATCTCGCGCTCCGGCTGTTCGCCCGCGAAGTGCCGCATGATCGCTTCGTACGCCAAGCGCTGCGGGCGCCGGAGAAGCTCGTTTCCGGCGATGTGCGGCTCGGCGGTCGAGAAGATGGACTGATGCGGGACCTGGGACACGGGTCAACCTTTCCTGGCGCCGGGATCGCGGCGTCAATCGTACATGGTGCAAAGGTGCTACGACCTGGTCCAGTACGCCCCGCCCCGGCGCAGCACCTAGGGCCGGGCTGCACCCCGGCCGCGGCCACAGGTGTCAGGGTTCGGTCGGCGCCGCCCATCGGTGAACGAAGGGCGAGCGATAGGAGCGTCGAGGCACTTCCAGGATCGAACTCAACGGCGACTGCAGAGGCGACCAACGGAGCGCACGTCAGGCCCCGGGTCACCACGAAAACGGGACGCTGACTCGCTAAGGGTCACACCGGCACGCCGCAATACTTCCCTATCTCGGCGCTGCGGATCTGCTCCCATTTCTCCGCGTTCGCGAAGCTCATGTCGGCCTTGTTGTGAAGCGCCATCGCCTTTATGAGCAGCGCTTCGATGTCGCCGATCACCAGTTCCGGCTGGGTCATGTGGAGCTTCGGCATCTTCTTGAGCTTGCGGAATCCGTGTTCGTCCCTGCCGAGCAGCACTTCTCGAAAACCGAACCAGCTGAACCGGTCCCACTGGCCCGCGTGCCCGTCCGTAAGGTGGTCCTTGAGCCGTTTTCCGAGCTTCTGCTTGCGCGTGAGGCCGACGTATCGCGCGCCGAGATCTCCGTAGAGGATGTAGATCCCGTGCTGCGCGTGGAAGTCGCAGACCTGAAGACCGGGCTTGTTCTTTCCGACTCGGCCGAGCAGCCGGAACTGCTCCGCCACGTCCTTCTTCTTGCCGGCGCCCGGAGACCAGTTGATCTCGTCCGCGCGCCAGAACAGGCCGTACGCTCTGATGATCACCCGCGGTTCACCGAATCCGCGCCCGGCACGCCGTCGCCATGTGCTGCGATACATCGCCGGGCCGTGGAGTCCATTCCGAGAGCACGGCGCGCACGATGAGGTCTTCCACGATCCATCGAGGCGCCGTGCCGTGCGGCGCGATTCGACAGGACGTGGTTCAGGCCGATTCGCGTCGCCGATACGTGCAGAAGGCGCAGGAGGCCGCGGACGTCGGTTTCCCGCCGGCGAGGACGACGGCGACCTCGGCGAGCAGCGTGCGGAACCCCTCGTCGTCGCGCGGTAATTCGATCCAGGCGGACTTTCCGTACAGCCCGCTCACGCCGCGCGCGCGATACGCGAAGTTCTCGGGACGGTACGCGAGGAGCGCGTGTCCGTCCAGGGCGATCGACGGTCCGGCCGCCGGATGTTCGAGCGCGAAGGCGTACGCCGCGAGCTGGCGGCGGAACTTGCGCAGCGCGATCTCGTCCGCGTTCGTGGTCTTGTAGTCGACGACGAACAACTCGCCGTGCTCCGTCTCGACGAGCGCGTCGTACGCGCCGCCGATCGTGAGCGATATCCCGAGCGCGTCGAACTCGACCGGTACCGATCGCACCCACGCGTTCTGCGCGAGCACGCGGAACTTCGGTCCGACGCCCAGATCCACGAGCGCGACGTCCGCGAATGCGCGCTTCATCGCCTTGTCGGCCATGCCGTACGCGTGGTCGAAGACGCCCGGACGGCGCACCCCCGAGAGCACCTTGTCGGCGAAGCACCGTCTGCAGTCGCTCCAGAGGTACACGAGGTCGGACGGGGCGATTGCGACGTTCTTCATCACGGAATCCTCACGGCTGTCAGCACGCAGCGCGAATTGCATTCCGCGCACGTGGTCGGCGACGCGAACGCGTCGAGGGTCTCCTCGCGGTCGGCGACCGCGAGGATTTCGAGGCAGCTTCCGCGCGCGTCGACGAGCACGTACTCGCGCAGACGCACGCGGCGTTGCGCCGCGAAGAGCGAATGCCGCGCGTCGGCGGAACATGCGAGCCGCAACTCGGTGATCACCGAGCCGCACCCAAGGCCGCACGTTCGCAGTCGGCGCGGCGCCGCGTTCGGCGTTCCGCCCGAAGGCGCAAGCGCGTCACCACGGTATCTCCTCGTCGACGACGGTCTCGGGCGGACGCCCCACCATCGCTTCGCAGCCGCACTTCGTGCACACCGGCGTGCGTCCGTCGAGCGCGTCGGCGAGGATGCGCACGTCGTCGGAAAGCAGCGACTCGACGGCGCGCCCTTCCCAGTCGACGACGACGCGCTGCTCCACGCGAAGCGTGAACACGCCCTCGAAGAACACGTGGTTCGGGTCGCGCGGGCAGCGCAACGAATAGCCGCTGTCCGATCGGATTTCCCTCATCGGGCGCGCCGCCGCAACGTGGCGGACATCGACGCGAGCTGCGCACCGTGCCGGCCGTCGGCGCCGCGGGCGGCGACGCCGGCGCGCAGCGCGGCGCGGCGGACGTTGCCGTACATCCCGAAGTGGTCGAGCGGCGTGGTGGTCCAGTAGCCCTTGCGGTTCCAGGCGACGAAGAGCGCGCCGTCGTCGCGCCCGAGGTGGAGCATCCAGGCGCGGAGCCACGGCGAGAGCGCGGTGTCGGGGGCGGCGTCCGCGAGCTTCTCGTTCTTGAGCACGACGCCGCCCTCCGAGAAGCGCACGTCCTCGACCCGTAGCGAGCGGATCTCGTCGACGTGCCATCCATGGACGTGCGCGAGCACGGTAGCGGCGCCGTCGCGCGCGTCGGTCGGCACGGAGGGGTCGAGGACGGCGAGGATCGCCGCAACTTCGCGGGCCCCGATCGTGACGACCGTCGGCGCAACGAAGTGCAGGCGCTCCAGCGCGCGGATGTCCGGACGTACGGACGGAGGCGGCAGGCCGGCGCCGCGGTGCGCGCGTTCCACCGCGCGGCGCGCGTTGCCCATGGCGGCCAGCTCGTCGCCGGCGCGCGAGAGGAGGAAGGCCGAAAAGACCGGCTCGTCCGCGGGGATGGCGTTCGCCCCCCGCTCCGCGCAGAACGCGAGATACGGCTGGAGGCTGCGGTCGCGTGCGTACGCCATCAGTCGCGGACCCCGACGTCCCGGCGCGCGCGGCCGCGCTGGCGGCTCCAATGGTCGTTCCTCGGGATCCCCGAGAGGTGGAGCCCGTCGCGCAGATCGGACATCGTGCGCGCGCGGACCTGGTACGCGACGACGATCGGGGACGCGCACTTGAGCGCCGCGGCGGCGAATCCGCGGCGCATGCGCCGCGGATTCGGCGGCGGACCGCCGATCGCGGCGCGCTCCCACACGCGCCGGAGCGCTTGGTGCACTGCGGTGTTGCCCATCGGCCGACGGCTCCAGCCGCCCCGCGGGTTGAGCGACACGAAGAGCGGACCGGGATCGGTCCCGACGTGGGCCAGCCAGCGGGCCGTCCACCACGCCGGGCACGTCTCGGGAGAGGTTCCCGCTCCGACGTGGTGGCTGCCGCGCCTGACGTGGAGCGTGACGCCGTGACCGTCGATCTTAGTGCGCGACCGGTCCGCCGTGCGGAGATCCCGGCAGCCGAGCCCGCTCAGGAACAGGATCAAGATCAGGGCCCCCTCCCGCGCGTCGATCGGGAGTTCCGGATCGAGCGTCGCGAGCGCAGCGCGGATCTCGCCGACGCCCACGGCAGGCGGGATCTGCGGCGGGCCGCTGCGGGCCTTCGCCGCCTTCACTGCCTGCACGACCTTGCGGTCGCCCGTCGGCGAGGGGAGCCCCGCCCGGGCGTGCGCCCGGGCGATGGCTCTCGCGTTGATCGCGACGGTCGACCCGCGCCCGTCGATGCCGACGAGGAACTCCCGCACCACGGAGGGCGAACCGGGGACGCCAGCGACGCCGCGTCGGGCGCAGAACGCGTCGTAGGCGGCCTCGCACGCGCCGTAGATCGTCTCCGTGCGCGGCGCGTAATGCATTGCGGCGTACTTCTCGCCGGGGTCCGTCACAGTCCGATCCCCTTGGTGAGGTTCTGCGTGCGGCGGTTCTTGGGCCGGAAGTACCTCAGGAGCGTGTCGATCATCTCCTGGCGCGTGTGGGCCATGAGCTGCTCCTCGCTCATGGTCCGGCTCTCGATGACTTCCGTGATGCAGCCGGCGCGCAGCGAGTGCGCGCCGTAGTTGCCTCTGAGCCCGACGGCGTCGGCGTACTTGGTGACCGCGCGCGCGACGTACCAGCCGGAGACCGGTCGCGGGCGCACGCGGCCGTTGCGGTCCACGCGCCGGAAGAGCGGCCCCTTGCGGATCTTCGCCGCGGCGATCCAGCGTTCGGTCGCGGCGACCGGACAGGTCGCGGTGCCGGACCGCTCGACCCAGACGCCCTGGGCGTTGGTCTGGTTGGTCTTGGAGCGGTGGACGAGGATCTCCATTCCTCCGTCCAGGAAGCGGACGTGCTCCCGCCGCAGCGCGACCGTCTCGCCCCTGCGCAGCCCGGCCGCGAACGTGACGAGGAGGATCGTCCGGTCGAGTTCGGCCCGCAGCGGCAGCGGGTGGAGTTCGGCCTCGCGAACCATCGCCTGCAGCTCGGCGACGGTGATCGCGTCCTTGGCTTCGATCGAGTCGGTCCCGAGCGCGCGCGCGACGCCCGCGAAGGCCGCCCGCGCGAACGAATCGGCGCACGGGTTCGGCAGGCCGGCGTACATGTGCACCAGGCCGATGACGGTGCGGATGTTGCGGATCGTCCCGAACGAGTAGCCGTAGTCGGCGCACCAGCCGTAGACCTTGCCGGTGGTGCGGCCGGTGAACGGCATCGACGCGGACAGCCTCATCGCCGCGAGCGCCCGGAGCACGAGCCGGTAGGTCGCCTCGTTCTGGTGGAGCGTCCGGATCGAGCGCGAACCGAGCGCGAACTCGACGGCGCGTTCGAGGAACCCGTCTTCGGACGGTTCGACGTCCCCGGGATCGTCGCCGCGCGTGTATCGCCGGTAGAGGTCCATGACGGGCCCGTTGGGGAGCCGCGCGGGCGGCTCTTCGTATTCCTCCTCGACCTCGGGTTCGTCGGGCGGCGGGTTGCGCTTGGCCGCAGCGATCGCGGCCTGGCGCGCCTTGCGCAGGATCTCCTCGTCGATCATCGCGTCCACCGGATCCGCGCCGGGCGCAGCGCCGCGACTTCGTTCGGCCGCAACGCCGCCCCGAGCGTGATCGCCACGAGCGTTGCGTCGTTGCGGTCGGTGTGCGCCGAGACGAACTCGTTCACCGAGCGCAGCCCGGCCGCGCTAATCGGCCTTTTCCTGTTGAGGGGTGCGGTCTTGCCCGCGCGGGCGGTGGGCTTGTTCTTCTTCATTCCGTTCCTCCTTGAGCCGACGGACGCGCTTCCGCGCGCGTCCCGAGTTTGCGGATCACCCTTGTCGAGGCCAGGGCGACGAACGCCCGGCGCGCGGCCGGAGCCTCGCACGGGTCCGCGTGTCCGCCGAAGTTGTGCACGATGGAGACCACCTTCCAGACGCGGCGCGTCTGGCGGGCCGAGTATCCCCGGGCCGAGAGGTACGCGAGGATCGCCACCACGTGCGCGGGCGACATGGGGAGGGACGGGTCCATCCCCATCTGGACGCACGCGTTCTGCGCGAGTCCCCACGGCCAGTGGCTCTCCTTGTCGCGCGGGTCGTCCCATGCGGACCACAGGTCCGGGACGCCGCGCTTCACGCGACCCTCGATGCGGCGACGCGCTCTTCGCGCCGGCGGCGGGGCGAGGGGAACAGCAGCTCCTCCAGCTGCCCGCGCGCGAGCGTCCCCACCGCGAGGATCGCGCCGCCGAAGAGCCCCCGCCCGCCGTCCAGCACGACGAGTTCGCGGTACCGGCGCTCCGGCGCGGCGGGCGCCGCCGTCGAGTCCCTCGCGTCCCCGCCCGCGATCCCCGACGCTGCGTCGTCCGGCCGCGGAGGGACGCGCGTCGCGTCTGGAACCGGGTCGGGCCCGCGCGCGGGCGCCGGCTCGGCCCGGGTCGCCGGACGTCTGCGCCGCGCGCGCCGCTTCGTGTCGATATTTTCGAACCCGGGCAGCAGCAGCTGCTCCATGATGCCCTCCTGCCGCGTCGCGGCGTCGTGCGTCGATCGCGCGCCGAGCGGCGCGAAATCCCCTACTTCCATGTTCTCACATCATTGCAGACCTGCACGAACAATATGAGCGATTGCATAATGGCAACAGCCCGTATTGCGTGTAAACCCTTGTGCTGCAAGGGTTTTCGCGGACGCACGCGCCCGTTCGCGCGTGCGTCCGCGTGTTGGTAAATATGGACGCTCAAATTGACACTTGTATTCGAGGTATCCGAACTTGGCCATGAAACGCGCTGCGAGTTCGATCTCGCGGTCATGTACTTCACAAGCCCGATGGTATAGAGCGCAGTGCTTCCCGGCTAGGCGCATGCGCAGTTATCTGACGTTTTTCGTATCCGCGAGCGCGCGTTGTTCGTCAGTTCGAGCCGTCGTCGGGTATCTATCAAGTGAAGTCGAGCGTCACGGACGTCGCCGCTATCGCAAACGCACGGAGGGTCCGAAGGTCACCGCCTTCGCACAAAACGCATGACAGCAACTCAACGAAGGTCCGCTGCGACGACGGGTCGCTCGCGATACGCGTCGCGTGCGGCATCGGCTCGCACTCCCGTTCCGGCAGCTCCGCAATTCGCCGGCGCACCGCTCGCGCCCGCGACGTTTACGATCGTGCAGTTCGCGTCGTACCTTCAGATATCGCGCAACCACGCCTACACGCTCGCGCGCATTCCTGGAAAGCTTCCTATAATGGAAGCCGGACGGCGCCGTCTCATCAACAAGATCCGACTCGACGCGCTGATGGCCAGCGGCGAATTGACGTGGACGGCCGACGAACTCCGCCGTTACCGCGAGCGCGCGAAGAGCGAGCGGAAGTAGCGCGATGCGCATCGTGCGCCTGTCGGATAGAGCCCGGGCGCGGTCCGAACGGGTGCCAAGGCGGGTTTCCTCGGCGGGGCGCGGCATTGAACGCGCGTGTCAGGAAAGCCGAACCGCGGACCCAAGGGAAGCGAGCGTCGCAACGCGCGCTCGCGCTGCGCCGAGTCGGAGAACGCGACCGTGGTCGCCGCTCCGCCGGTTCAGCGTCCACGAATTTCCGATCGCGCCGAGCGGGTATCCGATCGGGGCCGCTCGCTGCGAGAGCACGCGGCCTTCCTCCTGGCGCTCGTCGGCGGCGTGAGCGCGATCGCGGTGCAGTCCGTTTTCAGTCACGCGGTGTCCGCGGCAGCGATTTTCGCAGGCTCGCTGCTGTACGTGATGGGCACTCCGTGGGCGAGCAGATTCCGCGCGCGCCATCGGCGCTGGGGTGCAGTCACCGCGACGGCGCTTTTCCTGATCGCCTGCGTCGCGGTCGCTCTGCCCGCGTGGCGCACGGAGCGGGCCATCGCCACGGAGGGCCGGTTGGAACAACCGCGCGTTTACGGTGAACCGGCTCGCCGCGCTCCGATCGTCCAGTTCGGCGTCACCGACGTGCCGAGGTACTGGCTCGACGACATGGATCGCGTCCCGGAGTACTTCGGGCACCGGGTGATAGTCGCGAGCGGCGACGTGCATCCGCCCAAGGATCTCTTGGTCGTCCCAGGTTCCATGCGATTCCTCGCGCGCCGGACACCCGACGGATTGCCGCTCTTCTACGATGCGCCGCTGGACTTTTGGTCCACCGCGCGCGGCATCGAGCTGTCGACCGTCGTGCGGGACAGGTCCGGCAACACGGTGGTCGAGATCGATCACAACGCCTGGCGCGTATTCCCGCCCTATTGTTCGGACAAGAACTTCACGAAAAGCGCGCTGGAGGTTCTGGACTCGCGAGGACACGTCGTCCTTCAGGTCGTGATGCTGTCCGACCGCGTCCTGTTGCAAGGCGAGTGGCACAACGACGCCGGGCGCGGCGTGATGGTCATCAACCCGCAGCACCGCCCCGAGTTCCACAAGCCGCGCGATCCGCAGCGTTCGTCGGGCGGCTGGGCCGCGGGCGACGTGGAGCCGGACGAAGCCTCGATCTTCCCGCTTCCGAATCCCGGATACGCCGAGAAAAAGATCCTGCCGATGTTCCGCTACCCGAGCGAACGCCATTGGGGAGAAACGGTCGCGGCGGTGCCCGATCCGCAGGAGACGCCATGACGCCGCGGTCGTCGACCTTCGGCGAAACTCGCGGCGAGATACTGTTTGGAAGCGAGCCGCGCGTCGACGGGTCGAACCCGTATCGGCTCGCTGCACACCGCGTTGTCGTGCGGTCCCACGCACCCAACCAAGACCGACTTTCCCGGCGCGGGGCCCGCGACGTCGCCTATCGGATCGACGGGACCGGCGGGCGCGCCACGCGATGCTTCCGCCCCCCGGCGCAGCGGGCCGCATAAGATGGACGGAGCTGCCGACCGGAAGATGCGCGATGCGCCCGCGGCGAACGGTCCGATGCGTGAAGTCAGGCCGCTATCCGCACCTCCCCGCCCCGACCGCGCAATGAATTTGGCGCTCGCCGGAATTGCGCCGGCCGCGGCACGCCACGTATTTCGCCCCGAGTTTCTGCGGCGAGTATCCGCCGACGCGCACCGCCCCTTTGCCGGGGCGCTCGGGCTGACGTCGGCGCTCGGAGCCGATACGACGGTGGGCGAGATGTACGCAAGCGTCTACGACGAGATGGCCCGGTCGTATCGCTCGGAGTACCTTTACAAGAACGAGGTCATCCGCACGATATTCGAGGCTCGGCACAACCCCGACCGATCGACCGTGCTGCTCGAACGCCACATCGCCGGCTGGGCCTCGCGAGTGGACATGCTGGTCGTCAACGGCACGACCACCGCGTACGAGATCAAGACGGACCTCGACGATCTGTCGCGCCTGCGCAGGCAGACGGACCTTTCGCTGGAGGCGTTCGACCGGGTGATCGTCGTCTGCTCGGAACGGGCCGCCGAGCCGGTAAGCCGCGAAACGGACGAACGGGTCGGCGTCTACGCGCTTACCGCGAAGGGGGTGATCCGGCGGGTCCGACCTTACGTGGCGAACGCCGGGATGGTCCGCCCGTCCGCCATATTTTCGATTCTGCGGCGCCCCGAATACGCGAAGGCCGTGGAAAGGCTGGTCGGCCGGATACCCGCCCTCGACCCGCGCGCGCGGTACGAGTTCTGCGCCGACGCGTTCGCTACGATCAAGCCGCGGGACGCGCACGCGATCCTCACATCCGCCCTGCGGCGCCGTTTCGTGCGGGGAGGGGACGCGGCCTCGCTGCGGGGGATCCCGTTCGGCATGGCGCATCTATACTACAAGACCAGCCCCCGGGAGAGAGACGCGCTGTTTTCCCCGGCGACGCTCGGGCGTCCGCTGGGCTGATGGGCGGGGGCCCTACGGAGGCCCGATGTATTTCCCGGTGATCCGCGGGAAGCAGTTCGACGTCCTGGCGCTCAAGCACGTGGCTCCCGCCTTGGCGGCCGCCGCCAACGTCCGCCCGATCGTGGAACCGGTGCGCAACCAGTGGAAGAATCTCAAGGCGGCGGCCGATGACGGCGTCGCTTTAGCGGTCGTCGTGAACCCGCGGAACGGAAACTACTCAATGTCGCGGCGGGGCGGGCACCCCCAGCCGATCCCGGCGGACGGCATCGCCCTTTACGCCCATGCGAACGTCACCAAGGCGATGATCATCTCGGAAGCGACGACGGCCGCTGAGGTCGCTGCGTTCGTCGCCGCCACGCCTGACCGTCGGGTGTTCCTTGTGGAAAGCGTTCCGCGCGTCCGCGTTCCCGACCCTATCGCCGTCGCGCTCGCGTCGAATCCCGACTACTACGCGATCCGGCGGTCGGCGGTCCCCGCGTCGGCGAGCGCGGCGATCAACGTAGACGTCCAGGACCACTTCAACCGCGTCAACACGAACGTCAATTATCCGTTTGACGAGTTCTACACGGCTCGTCACATGACGATCTCCGCCGACCCCGGTTTCGACCACTTCGGCGACTATCTCGTTCAAGGCGAGGCCTACAACGACGCCGGCGGCGGCCGCGCGCGAAATGTCGCGCTGCATCACGTCTACATGAACGGGCCCAAGCAGTCCGAGCTGCGCGTGCGGCACTATGTGTCCGCTTCGCATCCCGACGTCGGAACCATGTGGCACGACGCGTTGACGCGCCTTGTGGCCGATCTGCCGAACCTCTCCGCCCTTTCGCCATTAAACGAAACGGCGACTTGTAACGAATACCGGGCGCTTCTGGCCGCCGGAACTTTTCCGAACCTCGGCAAGATGAAGGAGTACGCGTTCCGGCATCAGTTGCTGCTGATGTCCGTCGTTCAGGTGTAGCGGCGCTCCGCGGTCGGGCTGCGCGGCCGTCTGCGTTCGCTCCGCGCGAGCGATCGAGTTCCGGCGCCGATCTTCGCGCACGGGACGCCCTTCCGGGCTGAGCACCACGCTGGCGCAGAAATTCCCCTAAACGTTTTCAACATAGGATTGGTCGCTGACGTCGCGGCTTTTCGGCAATTCGTCTACGTCGCTCGGGGCGTGGCCGTGCCGTAGCGTTTCAGCGCGTCGATGACGGCCGGCAGGAACTCGTCGCGGTCCGGCTCGCCGTACACGTTTCGCAGCTTCTTCCACCCTTCGTCGCACCGGCCGATGCGGCACATGTCGATCATGTACGCGACGAGCGACGACTTCCCGATGGGGCGGTCGCCGGCGCCTTCGTGCAGATAGTCGGCGAGATGGCGGCGCGCGTCGGCGAGCACGATGTCGGGATACGCCTTCACCGCGTCGACCAGCTCGCCGTTCCTGTACCGGACGACCTTGACGACGAACGCGGTGCCGGAGAACGGACCGAACGCGTACGGCGCGGCCGCCTGGGAGCCGACCAGGACGGGGTCGCGCGTCGGGGTGCCCCGCCGGATCTCGAAGTCCCCATCGCCCCAGTCGTCCCGCCGCACGTGCACGTCCGTGTCGCTTTCGGCCTCCACGACGACGCTGCCAATGCAGCAGTGCGCGCCCAGGGTCGTGGTCTTGACCACGACGATGGGATTGCGCGTGGTGTGCGTGCCGACTATCGCGAAGCTGAGCGGTGCGTCCGGAGCGATCGACCGGTCGAAGAGCACCTTGCCCGCCCGCGAGTACGTGACGCGAGTCTGCGATCCGGCGTAGTCGGGGCTGGGCGAATACGCGACGACGACCGTCGATCCGGCCGCCGAGAGCGAAGCCCGGCCGGGCTTCAGGTTGAAGTCCACGTCGCGCAGCGGAGTGAATGTGCGCTGCGCCAGCGGCGGCGCCGTCGGCGCGGGGGAAGGCGGCGCGCCGCGCGTGCCGGTCCTGGGCGAACAGGCGGCGAGCGCGACGGCCGTCGCGGCGGCGACCAGCAGGCGCGGCGCCCTGCGCGCGGCCTTCACTCCGCGCATCGGCTCGCGTCGTTCACTTCGCTGGTGATGTCGGGCGGCGACCATCCGTCGGAGGCCGTGCCGGCGAGGTCGCGCCTGATCTGGCCGATGAGCGCCCGGGCGACCTTGAGGTTCAGCCGCGCGTCGTGCTCGTTGCATGAAGCCAGGCGCTCTGCACCGCGCCGTACAGGAACGAGTCCGCCGTCGCGAGGTCCAAGAGCGCCGAGACGGTGTGCCCGTCGGCGATCTGCGTGACGGGCGGGCCGTCGCGCGTGGCGTCCTGGTACTTGCGCTCGCGCGCGTAGAACCGTCCTCCCGCAGCTTCGGGGGACGCCATCAGCGCCGACTCGTTCGCGTTGGTCGGCGTACGGTCCGCGATCGCCGCGGCGGCTTCGTAAAGCGACTGCGCATCGGCCAGCAACGCCGTCGCCTTCGCCCGCTGCTCGGGATGTCCGCCGGCCCGCCGCGGTGCGGGCTTGCGCGCCGCGACCTTCGGCGCGGCGCTCCGCGGCGCGGACCGCGGCGCGGACGTCGGCGGCGGCGACGGCGCGGCCGTCGAGCCGTCGTTCGACCCGCGGCCAGCAGGGTCGAAAACGCGAAGACCGTCCAACCCGCGGCGTTCATGCCGCTTCCGGTTTGGCGCGAGCGCCGGGCCGTCCTGGACCAGGCGCTCGTGACGGCCCGACAGGCGTCGTCCACGCGTCTTCGCGACCGACGGGCCTTGATGGGAGCGCGGTTTGCCGGCCGTGGGGCACTCCACGCGCCTTAGCACATTCTCGCGCAAAAGCAAAACCGGCCCCCGCGCGCCCCTTCGCGCGGCGCGTTCGTGTCGACGGGCCGCGATGATCTAGGATTTCCGCGAGGGCGCCACGACGAGCGCCGCACGCGGAAACCCGGCCGCAGGACGCGGCCGAAGAGGAGTGGTCCATGCAACGGAAATGCACCCAGTCGGCGCAAAGCGAACGCGAGGCGCGCGCGCGGCGCATCGTCGCCGAGTGCCGCGCGCACTTCGCGGCCCGAGCGCTGCCGTCGACCCAACCGGGCCCCGCCGCGAGATGCGTGCGCGGCCTTCGAAACAGGCACCCGGTCCGCAACGCGTATCGGCGCGGCGCGGCCGCCGACATCCTCTGCGTATCCGAACCGACTTTCGATCGGCTGGTCGCGGACGGACGCATCGGCGTCGGTCCCGACGGGCTCGTTCCGCGCGAGGAGATCGAGCGCTACTTCGGCGGAGCGCTCTGGCACGACGTGCCGCCCGGATGGGAAGCCGCGTAAAGCGCGACAGGACCACGCGATGAAGAAGGGGACGGCGAAAGCCGTCCCCTTTTTCGTGCCATCCCCCGTCGCTTGCGCCGCTGCCGGTCACTCCGCGGGCCACCAACGTTCGAAGTCGAGCCGCGCGAGCCCGGCACCGGCGAGATCGTCCCCCGCGCGCAAGGCGTACAGCGCCTCGACTCCCGAGTCTACCCGCGACGCGTCGTAGTAGCGTTCCATCTCGCCGAGCAGCGCCGCGCGCCGCGCCGCCGTGACGCCTTCGCGCCGAAGTCGACCGTCGACGATGCTGACGCGCATGGCGAACGCCGCGTGGAAGGCGACTTCCTCGGCCGGGCTCCCGAGTTCGATCGGCCTGCCGCGGGCCCGGCGCACGCGCTCGGCCACGGCCTGGGCCACGAACCAGAACGCTTCGAGGAATCCGCGGTCGTACCGTCCCTCGAAGATCCGCGGCAGCCATCCGTCGACGGGATCCGGGCCCTGCGGGTTCGGTTCTTCTTCCGGGTTGTACATGACGCACGCGTAGGAGCACGCCTCTTCGGCCGCGGCGACGAGCGCGTCGAACGCCGCCTGCGAGAGGACGGAACGCGGGTGAACGGTTCCGTCGAATTCGCCGCCCGGCCCGAACGGGTCCGGCGCGGACGCGGCGGCGGACCCGCTCCCGTTGGGATTTCCGATGCGGCGCGCCGCGATCGGCCCGCCCCGCCGACTGCGATCCTGGTCGTCCATGGCTCGTCCCTTTCCTTAGGCTGCGGCGTCCTCGTCCGGCTGGCCGCGTGGATTCGTTCGAACGCCTCGCGCGGGTGCGGCGCCGCGATTCCCGGGCCGACGCCCCTGCCGCCCCGCCATCGCGCACGAAGCCGGAAATGATAGCACGGGCGACGTGAAGTCGACGGACGGGCGGCTTCGGCTCGTGAAATAGGCCGCGAAAGCGGCCGGTCCGCACCCTGTTCGTGCGCCCGCTTCGTTTTCGGCTAGGCTGCGGACGTCGGCGCGATCACGCGTCGCATACCGAAGTCTGGTCGGGCGCTCCCGTCGGAAACAACGACCGGAGCGCCGGAGCCGGCTCTCCGAGGCAGACATGAAGAACCGATTCCCCGGCCGACGCGGCTCCGGACCCCGCACCCCGTGCGGGTCGGTGTCCCCCGCCGCGTCCGCCGGCGCAACGCGCGGCGGACGCGGCGGGGGACACCGACCGCATCGCCCCCAAACGCAGGCCCAGGCGCGAGCGCTGGGCGCCCAAGCGCCCGAAGCGCCAGCCCGCGCGCCGCGGGGCGCGCGAGGCGACGCGGCACGACTGGCTCGTCGTCCTCGGGCTGCGCAGCGGCGCGCGGTACCCGTACCGGCTCGCGTACTCCGTCGTCGAGACGGGCGACATCCTGGGCATCGGCGAACCGTCCGTCCACGAACTGGCGGCGCTCGGATTCCTGCGCAGATGCGAGGGCCACCGGGGGTGGTTCACGCGGCGCAGCATCGAGGAGGTCCTCGGCGGTCCGATCGGCGTTCCCAGAGAAGACGCCACCGCCGTCGCCGCGCGCGACGGGCGGCCGACCCGGGAACGCCAGGACGTCGCGGCGTAGCGCCCGCTACCGGACCCTGCGAAGAAATCGGGACGGCGTTTCGCCGCCTCGTCTTCGTGTGAAGCGGCGTTGCGTCGCGCTTGGGGGCTAGGGTAGTTGGCGAACGATCCGCGTCACGCGGACGGCTGCGCGCCTACTTCGACTTGGTCTGCGTGGGAGCCGGCGGCGGCGGCGTCTCCCGAAGATTCCGGTTGTTCGCGAACATCCAGGAAGGTACGGAGGACGCGGCCTTTTGGATGTCGGCGATCACTTCGCGTTGGCTCGGGCGGCGGTCGTTCATGGTTGCTCCTGGTGCTTGTTGAGAAAATCTGAAAACGGGGTGGCTTCGGCCAGCTCGATGCGTCCGACGGCGTTTGCCGCCGGCGTGTAGTACGGGAGGATCGGGACCGCTTTTTCTGCGGCGAACTTGATGGGTCGACCCAGGTCGTCTTTTCGTTTTCGCGCGCCTTGCGTGAAGAATTCGAGATAGCGTGGGGGAGCGACGCCGACGAAGGTACGGAACGTCACCCGGCGCGGATCGGGTCGGCGCGAGGGGTCCACCGCGATCGAATCCGTGTAAAGCGTCCGCACGCCGCTTTTCGGATACGGCTCAAGGTAGATCACCTCTCGTATCCCAGCGGCCACAATATGCCGGCCGCACTCGTGGCACGGAAACGTGGTGGTGTAGAGTCGGGTGTCGCGCAGTGACGTCCCGTGCCGTCCGGCATCGATGATGGCGCCGGCCTCCGCGTGGACGGCCCGGACGTAATCGATGTTCTGCTTGATTTTCGCTCGGCTCAACGGAGCGTCGTCCGCGGTCACCAACGCGGTCATCCGCTCGTCGTCGGTGAGATCAGCGATGTCTTTGACGAACGCTCCCGCCTCTTTGAGCGACGCGATCGCGTCCCTGAACATCTCCCGTCGGAACCAGTCGCTGGTGTCGACCGCCTCCGACTGCTCCGGCATGACGTAGTCCTTGTCGCGGCCCTTCGCGATTTCGTCGTCTTCCGGCCAGTATTGCCCGCCCGTCAGCGGCTTGGCGACTTCGTTGGTGCCGAGCGCCGCGACGGTTCCGTCGTTGCGGAGAACGGCCGCCCCGATCTGGCGTGCCAACGAACCGGAACGCGCCTGAGCGGCACGAGCCAGGAACATGCCGTATTCGTCCTGATCCGGCGTCAGCTGCGCGTCGCCGAATATGAGATGGACCAGCCGTTGCATCTGGGACCGGATGTGTTTGGCCGGCATGGTCACGTCGACGATGAAGTCCGTCAGATAGAACGCGTCGCCGACGTGCTGCCCCATCTTCTTTCCGACGCTGTTTTCGTCGCGAGCCATGAGATCGCGGACGAGCTTCGTTTCCTCGTCGGGCTCCAGATCGGGGATGAGGTTCTCCTCGCGTTCCTCCGGCGGCTGGAAGATCCCGATGCTCACGAAGGCCGGCCCGTAGATCCGACGCAGGCGCGCGATCTCTTCGGGGTGCTTGAGCGAATCGATGAAGTAGGCCACCTGCGTGAGGGGCTTGATCAAGTCGGGCTCCGCCGATGCGACCTCCGGAGCGGCCGCCGCGGCGTTCGGGGCGTCGCCTAGGCCGTTTTGCACATCGGCCGTCGCGTGAGGATCGGCCGTCGCGTTTCCCTCGACTGGCGCAGGCGTCTCGACGGGCGCCGGAGCGGCGGCCTCCTTCGCCGCTTCGGCAGAGGCGTTCTTCGCTTCGGCTGCGGTCTTTTCGAGTCGTTCCTTGTGGATCTGTCGCCGCCACCGCCACACCTCGGTGACCGCGGCGAAGGCGCCGGCATCCGGGCCGGCCTGCTCGCGCAGCTTGTCCCCGGCGTCCATCAGCAGCCGTTTGCGCAACAGGGCGCCCGGAGCGTTCCCCTTGGGGATCGTTTCTCCAGGAACGAGCCACGGGAAGTTCGAGTCCAGCCAGTCGCTGATCTTGATCTGGACGAGCGTGTAGCCGACCTCGCGAAGCGCACGCGAAAGCGCCGGCTTGACGGCGTCCTTCTTGGCTCCGAGCGGCGAGACGATGGCGAAGAACAGCTCGCGGCGCGCGGCGACGACGATCGGATCGGTCGTCACGGCCGCCGGGCTTTCACAAAAGCCGGAACAGGCCCGCACACCGCTTCGGGACTACACTGCACCATCGGTTCTCCAGAGGGTCCTCGCGCGGGCATGCCGCGCTCGGACGTTGGAGCGCGCGTTCGATCCCCACGAGCGGCGCCCCTATGTAGGGGCCGAACACTTGTGCGCAGCCACATGTTGTGCCAAACGAACGCATCGGTGGACAACGGGGATACGCGCACGGATCCATCCACCGGCGCTCGGTCGCTCTGCGGATACGACGAAGGGACGGTGCGGCCAACTCTGTGGACTTGACGCGGATGGGGCCTCCGGGGAGCCGCGCATCATACCACAGCGGGTCCGAAGGCACGAACCGGGGTCCCCGACGGCATTCGCCGCGGCGGCGGCCGGGATCGCGTGCCGCCCGCACCGATCAACGGTCGGCGCTGCCGCCGCGTCCGCCGACGCGACGCGCGGCGGACGCGGCGGACGACGACCGTCCCCGCCCCGTGGCGTCGCTCGCCGCGACCCTGTTTCCGCTCGCGTCGCGTTTTCCGGTAGCGTTGAAGTATGAAGGGTTATCTCAGACCGCGCGACCGCGGCGGGAAAAGCGACCAACGGACGGGCTCGCGACGGTGGCAGCTCGCGGTGAACCTCGGCGTCGGAACCGACGGGAAGCGGCGGCAGGTCTACCGATCCTTCAGCGGCACGAAGGCGCAGGCGCACGCCGCGCTTCGCGACCTGGTCGCGGAGGTGGAGCGGGGCGAGGTGACGCGGAACGCGGCGCCCACGTACGCGGAATGGGCGGAGCGATGGCTGCGCGACAAGGCGGCGCGCGGGATACGGTCCCGGACCGTCGACTCGTACACGCTCCTGCTCTCGCAGCACGTGGTGCCGTCGCTGGGCGGGCTGCGGCTGGACCGCATAACGCCCGAGGCCGTGCAGAAACTGGTGGACGATTTGGCCCGGTCGGGCCGAATATCGACCGGCCGCAAGGGCGAAGCGCTGAGCGGAACGACGGTGCGGCGCATCCATCAGGCGCTTCGGGCGAGCCTCAAGGCCGCCGTGCGGATGCGTCTGCTGGGACGCAATCCCGCGTCGGACGTGGAGCTTCCCAAATCGAATCCGAAGCCCGCGCGCGCTCTCGACATGGGGGAGGCGATGGCGTTGGTCGACCAGGCGCAGGGGACCCGGCTGGAGCTGCCGGTGCTGATCGCGGCGTGCAGCGGACTGCGCCGCGGGGAGATCCTCGGGCTGCAATGGCGCGATTTCGACGAGCATGGGCGTACGCTCCGCGTCGACCGCCAGGTCGGGCGCGGCCGCGTGCTCGGACCGCCGAAAAGCGAAAGCGGGATCCGCGACGTGCCCATCCCCCAGCCGCTCGTCGACGCCTTCGTCGCGCATCGCGCGCGCGTCTTGGGCGCGGAGGCGTCGCGTCCTCGGGACGCATACGACGAGAGGTTCGTGTTCTCGGAGGCGGACGGGCGTCCGTGGGATCCCGAGACGATATCGACCGTGTGGCGCGGGATCGTCCGGAGGGCGAAGATCGGGCACGTGCGGCTGCACGATCTGCGCCACTCGACCGGAAGCATTCTCATCGCGGAAGGCGTTCCGATCCCGGTCGTGTCCGAGATCCTGGGCCACGCCTCGCCGGCGATCACCATGCGCGTCTACGCGCACGCGCTGCGCGGCGGCGCCGACCACGCGCGGAAAAAGATGGACGGTGCGCTGCGCCGGGCGCGCAAGCCGCGTGCGTCGTGATCATACCGAATCGCGTCAGCTTTCGGCGTCCGGGTTGGCGGATCGGACGCGAAGCCTCGCGCCGAGCCGCTGTGCACGTCTGCGACCTCGAACGGCGCCCCAAGACAGACCCGGGAGTCGGACGCGTTCGTCGCGCCGTGCGCTTCGAAAAGAACAAGACGTTTGGACGGCGATTCGCTAACCCAAATCGTTCGGCGGCAGGGAGTTACCGTCCGCGACTTGCCGGAGCACCGTGACCATCGCCTCGAACGCCAGCCGGACGTGGACGTCCTCGTCGCCGTCCGGCACGGCCGGCGTCGCCGGAAACCGGTGCGCCGCCCAGCCGGCGCCGGCCTCGGCGAGGTCCTCGGGAAGCAGTCCCGGAGCGGCGGCGAGTATGCGGGCAAGTCCATCGACGGTCGCCCGGATGAGGAAGTCGAACTCACGGCCCTTATACGCGAACATGATCTGGTCGCCGACCAGACGCGGCGGCAGTTCAGGAAAATGTTCTCGTTCGAAGCGTTCGATCGCGCGGACCCGCCGCAGGACCTCGTCGGCGTCCTGGCCGTGCAGGCCGGACCACAGATGTGCAGCCAGGCCGCTTGCACGCATGATCAGCGGGATGTTCCTCGACGGTGGATCGAGGAGCAGCTCTTCGGGCGACCTCGTGCGCAACGCTAGCCGTTCCGCTTCGGCGAAACGTTCCTGCATCACGCTCTGGACGATCTTCATGGAAATCCGGTCGACGGCGTTTTCAAGGTGGATGGCAGCGCCGATCACGGGCTCGTCCGCTGCATAAGTCAGGTTCGCGCGGGCGAGCGCAACGCCCGAAGACAGGAGGTTGAGCGGATCGCTTCCGACGCAGCTCGCGGCGGCTTCGAGGAACGCCTGCATCACGCCGAATCTGACGGTTTGCCGCGCGGGCCCCGCGACGGCGTCGAGCGCGGCGCGCGCAGCGGTGCGCCGGGCTTCCTCGTCGCCCTCGCTCAACCGCCGAGCGAGTTCGCTAGACGTGTCGCTTCCCACTTCGGTCGGATGCGCCATGACGGCGAGGAGCGTGCGGACGTCTACCGAGCGGAGGTACGCCAGCCGGTTTTCGGTTTCGGTGCGGAATTTCGCGACGACCAGCTGGCGGGCGTTTTCGGCGATGACGGGTCTGACGCGTCGAGCGACCGCGGCGATTTCGTTCTCGAACGATCGCGGCGCCGCCGCATCGGTTTCGACCGCGAGCACGCGTTCCACGTCCCGCAGGGTATCGCGGCGTATCGCGTCGCCAATGTTCCGCGCGGCCAGCAACTCGTATACCGCCTGGAAGTCGCGCTCCGCGGTTTCGCGGCGGACGACGACGCGAGCCTCCTCGTACTCGGTTGCGCCCGAGTCGTAGACGCGCAGCTCCGCGCCGTCGGCGAGAACGATGAAGCGCGCAGTGATGGTCGGATACGTCGCGTAGAAATGCGCCTGGAGGAACGCGTCGGGGTTGAGACCGCCCGGCTTCTTCGCTTCCATGATCCAGAAACGACGGAGACGCAAGGTGGGAACGTAGTCGACCTGAATGCGCGCGGAGCCAACCATGCGGTAACGGCGCGGAAGCGGCTCGGGATGCTCGCGCAAAACGGTGTTCAACGTGCTGCCGCCATATCCGAGCATCCGCAGCATCGGCGCGAGCACCTCTTCGCGTACGTCCTGCTCGGAACGCAGCGCGGACAGGTCCAACGCCTTCCACTCGCCTACAAACGCCGTCCATGGGGCGGCTTCGACGGCGTCGGATCCCGTCACCGATTCGCCACCTTCGAAGGCGGAGTCGACGCGCGACCCGCTGCGGCCGCAGGCGCACGATGCGCGACCCTCGCCGGCACCGCGGAACCCCGCGGCGGCGGCGCCGCGGACGGCGCCGCGCCGACGACTGGGCTCGCGAGGCGCAACATCGTTGGAAGATGCGCACCGCAGAACGCGTTCGCGAGATACCCGAGGACGACCACGACCGGTACGCAGGCGGCCGCGATCACTCCCTTCTCGATGTTTTCGATCGCGGCGCGGTACAAAGTCAGCCGCTGGTTGTTGACCGCGCCGTTGTTCCGAACGTTGGAGACGAGGTCGTCTATCGCGTCGAGTTGCAGCTCGCGTTTGGTCTTGCCGTCGTAAAGCATTCTGCGGACGCCGCTCGCGGTCCGCGCCTGATATGCGGTCGGGTCGTTTGCTGCGGCGATCTTCACCGCTGCCCATACGAAGAAACCGACCGAAACGAGGAGCGCCGTGATCACGAGCGCATGCCACAGATCGTATACCGGAGTCTGCAAGAACGCGAGCGCGACGGACCCGCTCGCGAGCGTGACGATGAACCCGATCGCGCTCTGCGCCGGGCCCAGCTTCGCGTCGGTGGTCTTGCGCCGGTCGTCTTCGCCAGCGTCGATGGTCGAAATCTGTTCGAGGGCTTCCGCGATGGCTTCGTCGTCGCTCGGTTTCGCCGGAACGCCGTCGGCGTCGGGATCGGGCTGGGCGCGCGCCGCGCGACCCTCTGAGTCCTCGTCGCTCCCGCGGCGGCCGTTTTGTTTACGCTCAGCAGCTCGTCGACGAGCGCGTCGGCGATCGGGGCACCGGTACGTTGTTCGATCCACGCCCACTGCCCGTTCGGATTGATCTCCAAAAAGATGAAGCCGCCGCGCGCCTCGATCAGGTCGATGGCGCCGAATCGGAGACCCAACCGACGGACCAGGCGCACGCACATCGTTTCGACGGTCGCGGGCAGCGCGACCAGTTCGTGGTCCAGCTCGGTGCCTTCATTCACCGCCCTGCGCCAGTCGAGCGACGTCGACGCCTGTGCTTGCGACGCGATGCGGCACGCGAAGACCCGGTCGCCCACGACCGTAACGCGCACGTCGGAAATCTTTTCGATTCGCTCCTGGATGAGATGCGGCGCTAGAGCGACGTCCTCGACGTCGTAGTCGGTATCCCACTTCGTGGTATACGCGAGCTGCGCCGGCTCGTCGGACAGGTGTCCGGACGAAAGCGGGTTTGATGATCGAATCAGGCACGGAGGCAAAAAAGGCGCGCGCATCGTCCGGTACGTTCGTGACCAGCGTGCGCGGGATTGCGAGACCCAGTTCCGCCGCCGTACGGAGTTGCAGCAGCTTGTCCTCGGCGGATTCGATCGCGCGCGGCTCCGACACCCACGTCCCCGCGGTATCCGCGAGCATTCCGCGGAGGAGCGCGTCACCTTCGCGGGTGGCGAATCCGCCTGCGCACTGCGACGTTCCGTCTACCGGATGCGGCGCGCGCGGCCGTCGGTAGTACACCCCGGAGACCGCACGCGATTCGAGCTTTCGACCGCGTCCGTTACGGCGCGCCAGCCGGACGTCGTCCAGGTCACCCGCCACGTGCGTAGCAGGTCTTCGGTATTGAACCGCACGTACGGCGAATCGCGTCGACGCAGCGCGGCGACGACGAAGTCCGTCGTCACGTCGCGCCGATTGGTCACCAGCAGCGTCACCTGTCGTCGTCGAACGCTTCGTTGGTAACGGAGGTCGACGTGCCTGTCTCTTTCGCGACCCCGGCGTGGGCCTCGATCAGCGGCCTGCCGTCCGCATCCACGGCCATGTCGGTCGCGTCGTCGTATGCGATGTCCGGGCCCTCGCCGCGCATCGCCACCGCCTCGCGGAACAGCAGCGGCCGCCGCTCGCCGCGCTTCCAGTCCGTCGTTCCGCCGAACGCGCCGCGGTCCGCGTCGTCGGCCTCGTTTTTCACCTTCGTCACCGTGTGCGTTTCGGCCAGGGCGGCCCCGCGATCCGGATCCGTCGCTTCGCTCCGCACTTCCGTGACGCTGTGCGTTTCGGCCAGCGATCCGCCACCGGAGCGCGCCTCCCCGGGACCGCGGCCGATCGGGGCGTTTTCGGTCCGGTCAACGACGGATGATGTCTGCATCGAATCGGTTTCGCGCCCGGCATCCCGCCTTCCGGCCTTCCGAACGAGCGCCCACGTTCGCCGCCTGAAAGTGGGCTCAGTCCGCCGCGGCACGCCGGCGGCGCATCGTTGCTCGCTCGGTCGGTCGGCTCCCACGCATGGATGAGAACGGTAGCCGGGGGGCGCTATATCCGATGGGGACGGCGGCGCGCTCGCCCTTGGGCAGAGCCCACACCCGGCGTCGCCGTCCCACCGACCAGCGTCCGCCCGTGTCTGCGAGATTCTCGACCGAGGGCGGCGAACGTACGTTCGAGCGGGCTGGTGTCGGAGTCCGGCGGACGGCCCGCCGAAATGATGGAGGGAAGCATGAGCGACGAGCAGCTGTTCGTAGAGCGGCGCGAAGAGGGCGACTATGCGGTACGCAAGCCGAACTCGCAGCGCGCCAGCGCGGTCGAGCCCACCCAGAAGGATGCCATCGAGCGGGCGCGCGAGCTGAACCCGAAAAAGGAGCCGCTCGTGGAGCGCGTGCGGAACACCACGGGCGGATCGCCCGACAAGTGGCGCAAGCCGTAGGTTCCGCCGCCTCGCGTTTGCGGACCGCGGCGTGACGACATCGAACCGCCGCGTTCCATCGTCACGGAACTGCCCGACCTCGACGACGTAAAACGGTCGATCGACGCGCTGCCGCGCGAGGACCGTGCGAACCTGCGCCCCTGGGTCTTCGCGCACTTCGACGAACGCGGCGATCGCCGACGCGGTTACGAACCTCCGCGTCGATGACCGTCGTGTCGTTTCGCGCGTTCGTCGACGAACTGGACCGCGCGTTGCGCGCAAGCGCGGACGGCGCGAAGGCGGTGGCGCCGAAGAGCAACCCGCGCAAGCCGTCTGGATCAGCGGACCGTTTCGCGCGGGTGTGCGGCGCGACGGCCTTTCCGTCCGCGCGTGGATAGGGTTGGACGGCCACGTCGCGCGCGAGTTCCACGAGCCAATCACGCGGGCCGGCGCGGCGAGGCTCGGCGAGGAGTTCGCCGCGTTGCTCGGCTCGCCCGAGATCGATCCGGACGCGGATCGGTAGCGTTTGTCACTGACGGCAATATCACGGCGGCGGTCCTCCGCCGCGCGGCAGCGAACTACGGGGCATGCCAGGCAAACCCCGCCTCCGCAACGCGACCGCGATCGACATCGACCGCCGTATCCGCAATGCAGGCGATCACCTCGGCGGGCTCGTCCAACACGAGAAGCTCGTCGCGGACGCCTGCGAACGCGACGACGCGGGGACGGATATTGAAGAGCGCCGGAAATTCGAACGCGATCTGTCTGCCTTCTTCGCGGCGGCCCGCACGGCGCGCAATTACCTGATCCAGAAATCGACGGAATTCGGCTGCCGCGCATGGCTCGACGAACGTCTTGCGAGCGAGGTATTCGCGTTCCACGGCGCCATTGCGGACCAGGACATGCACGATCACCCGGTGACGGTCGCCAAGACCTACGACATGAAGGGCAGCGCGGTCGTGGATGTGGTCCGCCTCGTTGATGGCGCGACGCCGACGCTCATCCCCCGCGTCGGGCCACCGCTCAAGTTCACCGGAATGCGGCTGACCTACGTCGATGCGGACCTCGAAACGACGGCGCGCACGGCGTACGACGCAATAAAAAGCGGATCGCGCGGCGTCCGCGGCGCGATAGAGCTCGCGGGCGAGTACGTGGAGGGGCTGAGGGAGATCGTGAGGGACGCGGACCGCCAGCGCTTGTTCGAGGCGCGAGCGTCGGGGCCGGGACGCGCGCTCATCGGGTGAGAAGTTGCCGAGGCGGCGCCTCTCCTGCGGTTTCGGTACTCCGCGCGGACGCCGTACGCTCGGCGGTGCTTTTCACGAGATTGAAGTCATGGTCGTTGATCGTGCGCGGCGACGTTCGAACCGAATGTCCCCAGTACTTCTTGCTTTTTACGAACTGCAATTCGTGAACCAACGGCCCGATCGGTACCGGCTGCGCAAACATTTCGATGCGATCGAGACCTAGTTTCACCGACACGTTAGCCACCCCGTCGCGTCGGCCCACGCGAAAAAGTCGCCGCCGTGCACGAGTGCCGCCGGCGCCCGACCGCGGGCGGCCGCAGCGTGCTCGGGATCCAATTCGCATCCGACCGCATTCGGACGCGCCATGAGAAACTCGCGTCGCCGGACGACGGGTCGAGGACGCGGTCTCCGGCGCGCCGGAGGGACCACCGTACAAGGGTTGCGGCGACGTCGGGCGGTGTGAAGACCTGCCCATGCGGCTCCGCGCGCAGCCGCCACCGATTGCCCTGGCCCGCCCTCGCCCGTTCGCGCAGCCCCGCCCCCGCGACACGGTCGTCCCGGGGTTGGCAGGCGCGTACGGGCAGTCGGACTCCATCGAACATCTGTTCGATGCCACGATCGCCATCGCCTCGCCGTAGTGCATACAGGCCAGGTCCTGTATTCGTTATGGGAGGTACGCATTATGCGAAATTGAACCGCGCTCCATTCGCTCGATGCAGCTATGAGGACGGTCCCGGTGGCGATCAACGGAACGTGGTACAACGAACTCGGGTCGACGTTGACGATCGTCGATAACGGCAACGGGACGTTGTCTGGAACATACGTCTCCGGCGTCGGCGCGCCGGCCGGAAAGAGCTTCCCGCTCGTGGGAAGCTACGATCCATCGGCGCCGCTGCCGGTGCCCCTGGGGTTCTCGGTCGCGTGGGACGGATGGTCGTCGAACACGACGTGGTGCGGCCTGCTTTTCGAGGGCGGCGCGATCGTGACGACGTGGATCCTCGCCTCGACGATCAACACGACGACGGAGGGATGGTGGCAGTCGATGAACGTCGGCATGGACAATTTCACGCCGAATCAGCCGTCGCGCGAGTCGGTCGAGGCGCGCATCAGCATGCACGGCGCGTCGCACCCGCTCCACGAGCGCAGATGATTCGCCGGGGGACGCGCGGCGCCGCCGTGGGCGACTGCGTCGTACGTCGATGAGCGCCCGCGAACACGTGCTGACACGGTTGGGCGCATTCGTAGACCACGACTTCTCGCAGTGGCCGGAGGGCGGAAAGCATCCGGTCGTGAGCGACATCGTCGCCGGCGCGCCGGACGTGATCGAGGCGTATTCGGCGGTATGGCTTCTCGTCGCCGAAGGCGTGATCGTCCCGGGGATGGTGACCGGTTTGGCCGATGCCCGCGGCAACGACGTCTTCAAGGCGTTTCCGTACTTCAGCATCACCCAGCGCGGCCGCGAGCTTCTGCGCACGAGGGGCCGCGCGCCCGGCTGACGCGGTACCGCGGCGCCACCGTAATCATTGCAACGGCGCTACGAACGTCTCCCACAGATGCTCGGCGCCGCCGGGAGTCGACAGATGTGCGTGCTCGCTCCGCCCGGTCATGGTCGTGAAGAACAGCGACTGGTCGTCGCTCGAAGCCGAGAGCTGTTCGTTGTACGCGTTCGTGCGGCCCGAGTCGTCGGCGGAGTACCCGATGCTCGTGGTTCCTAACATGCGGCTCAGGAAGACGGTGCACTTCGTCGCGGCGGCGCCGTGCCGATAAACGACAGCCGTGAAGCGTTCCGCGTCGATCCGCCGAAACTCGGTCTGCAGTTCGGAGTTCCGCGCACCCAGTTCCGCAAGCGAATTTTCGAAATAGGCCGCGATGTAATCGTAGGTGTCGAGCACGAACCTATCGCGGTCGCGGTCCGAGAACTCCTTAGCGATTCGCAGGTTACTCGAACGGGGGCCCGACGGCGTGCTAGGGACCGCGGGCGCTGACGCGTTCGCGATCGCGGGAGCGGCCGGTGCACGCGCCAGCCGTTCCACCGCGGCGCGCACCGCCAGCGCCACGTCCAGAAAGGCCTCGTCTCGGTCGGGCCATTGCATCACGGGCCTACCGTCCGTTGGGGGTCGCGAGCAGGTCCTTGAGCTGCGTGGCCTTCCAGTCGCACGCGCGCAGGATGACCGGGATGACGACGCAGGATCCGTCCAAGTGCCTTTCCAGCGCGCGCGCCATCTCGCGCCCGACGCAGTAGTCCGAGTCGATGAAGTCGGCGCTCACGAGCAGCAGCACGACGTCAGCCGTCTCCAGCTGTTGCATGACCGTCGCGTCGAGAGGATCGCCCGCCACGATTTTTCGGTCGTGCCACGTGTCGACGAGTCCGCTCCGCTTGAGCGCGGAAAGTTGCTTTTCGAGCTGGTCGCGCAGCGCTTCGTCGGCGTGCGAGTACGAGAAGAACACGGTCGCCACGCGCTGGCCTTCTCGCGTCGGCGCGCGTCACCTCGGCGAGCTCGCCTCCTTCCAAATCCGGGATGTCGGACTCGCAGCGGCTCTCTCGCCCTGGACGACCACTTGGGCGCCGATCGTTGCGGTATCGGTATCGCCGTCGCACGCGTCTAGAGACGATGGCGCCCACGGTCCTGGGCGCCGATCCCACCGACGGCCGGAGCGGCGCGCACCCCGGCGTTCGCGGCGTTCGCGATCGGTATCTGCGTTGCGGCGCGCAGGCATGACCGCTTCCGAAAACGCGCGTTAGTAGAAAACGCCTTCCGCCGGTACCCATCGGTTTATGACGGCGATCACGTCGTGCATCCATCGATCAAGACGCTGCTTTGGAACGCTGCCTATGCGCAACCCCGGAAGGGCGGCCCCCGCGATGAGGAAGTTCTTGAAGGACGACGCGCGATAAACCGGATCGCCGAGCTTCGCATCGATCAGACGGTGCAGCCGGCTAGCTCCGCGCATGTGCTCCTCGATCCCCTCCAGCGTCTCGGCCTCGATGATTTCGAGGCCGCGCATGTCCCGCAGCAGTCCGCGTCCAAGTAGATGGTTGTCGATCGCAGCCTGGACCTCCGCCGACCGCGGGAAGGCCGCCGGAACGACTATTACCGGATAGATCGCTCGGATTCGACCGGCGTCGATCGCGGGAAACCGAAGTGTTCCGGCGCGAAACCGTTCGATATTGTCGTGCAGCTGCTTCGCCTTCTTGAAGACGGACTTGTGCAGAGCGGCGGCGATCTTTTCATCGCTGACGCCTATATACGCCTCGGTGGGGACCCGCCCGGAGAACACCTCGATGAACACCGCTACGTCGTCTTCGAATAGGACCACGTCCGTCGAAGCGATGCCGCGCGCCACGACCTCGCGTTCCGGCCGCCCGCCGGTCGCGGCCGCGATCCTCGCTACGATCGACCAGACGTATTCCTCGAAAAAAAAGCCGAAGAGGCGCGTCAGCTTCAGGTGCTGGTGCGCTACGCCGCAATTCTTGTAGTAGTCGAACAGCCGGAAAAAGACGCCGGCGCCGACTGTGTTCTCAAGCGCCGCTTTGCTGGCCAGCAGATAACGGTCCCCGGCCTTATAGAGGGGCCGCGTCCGTAGCCATGCGTACCCGTTCCGGCAGAATTCCCGCGGATGATCGGCTGCGATGGCGCGGCGCAGGTCCTCGCGGCAGAACGCGTTCAAATCCAGATACGCGACGATCTTCGCTACGTCCGAGCCCGGCGGAAAGTACTTTCGCACGTCCAGCCACGGATAGCCGACGCCGATCAATTTGCGCCCTTCGCTGAAGTACGCGTCGGCGATCCATGCCGCCGCCACGTAGTCGATGGACGGCATTCCGACGGCGCGTTCCAGGTCCTGAGCGACGGGCAACGCGTCGACGTGTCCGTGCGCAGCGGCTGATTCCGCCCAGTCCAGGAACTCCATGTAGCGGTACGCGACGTTTAGGAAACGGTCCGTGCTGCTGCGTAGCTGGGCGAAGGTGGTGCCGAGCGCCGCCGCCGCGTCGAAGAAGTCGTTTCGCTCGGGATCGATCAGGCCGTAACGGTTGAAAAGCAGGAGCGCCTTGATGAACAGCCCGTCCCGCGGGAAGTCGTCGAAGGGCGCCTCCGTGCCGACTTCGCCAAGGGTCGCTATCACGTACAGCAGCAGGTTCGCCACCTGATCGCCGGTCGTGACCACGCACCACGCGCCGCTCTCGATTTTGGCCCGAATGTCCGCCGCGAGGTCGGTTTCCGGCGCATATCGTTCCAGGAGCGACAGCTGGTAGAGCTGCGACCGCTCGTGCGGCAACTCCGAAAGCACGATTCCGATCTGCACGAGGTGCTCCACGAGGCCCGCCGGATGGAGCGACGCGAGCACCTCGTCCAGCTCCCGCGGATCGCGCGCGTTCGCGACGTCGGCGACGATGATGGTCTGCGAATAGAGCGCCATGGCCGGAATTCCTTACGGTGACGGTCGCGGCTCGGCGTGCCGCCTCTGGGGGACGGGCATGCTCAGACCTCCCCTCCGTATGCGCCGTTTCTCGCGCGGCGTCATGGCGACGGACTAGGTCGCGGCGGCGACGAGCGTCGGCGCGACCTTTCCGCCGGCGCCGATCGCGGGCATCTCGTCCCAGGTCCGCCCTTCCAGAAGGCGGCCGCTGCGCTTCTTGTGCCACTGCTTGAAGAAAAACTTCACGCCGCCGGCGACGCAGCGGTCGCGAACGTCGCGGACCCATTCCGGATCCATAGCACGGCGACGCGTCCCGGACTCGCCGCCGACGATGACCCACCCGACGCCGTCGAAAGACACGCGGTCGACCGGCCCGATCATCGGTTCGATCGAGAGAAACCGCACGGGAACGTCTATTTCGCGCAGCATGTCGACGCGCCACGCGACGTCGTTTGCCTCGACGCTCGTCCCGAGCCAGATGTGCGCTGGAACCGACGCTCCCGCGTAACGCCGCCGCACATAGCGCCGCATCCGTTCGGGCCGCTTAGTCAACACCTGATACGTGTGTCGATCGACATCTTCCATTCGGCCGAAAACCTTGTCCAGATATGCGTCCGGAACGTCACGGTGGAACAGGTCGCTCATCGAATTCACGAACACGAACTTCGACGCCCTCCATTGAGCCGGGCGGTCCAGCATGTTCGGGCGCAACGTTAGGTCGAAGCCGGTCGAGAAGTATCCGCCCGGAATGTTCTGCCAGCGCCGTACGAGGCTCTCCGCGTAGCAGTTGTCGCATCCGGCCGAAACCTTCGTGCAGCCGGTCGTGGGGTTCCAGCTGGCGGACGTCCACTCGATCGAACTTTTGTCTGCCACGATGCCGACCTCCAACGAGAAAGCTCGGCCGGCCTGCATTTCCGTTGCTTCGACCGCCCCTTCGTTCTCATTCTACCCTAAAGGATACATGTATATCAAGCGCGTAAATGGGCGTCTTTCCATGCACGGCTCGTACGACGAAATCATCGACCGCTGGGCGGTTCGGAACTACACGGGCGGAACGGTCTTGCAGTATTCGAGCGAGATGAAGAGCCTCGCCGCGCACCTCGATATGCGTTCGGTCGATCTCCTGCAGGCTGGCTCGGACGATCTGCGCGACTATGTGACGACTCGCCTGATGTCGAATCCCATGCGCAAACGTTTCCTGTGCGCCGCGCACGGCTTCTTCCGCTGGGCACGCCGCTCGCGTCGGCGCTCCGACGACCCGTCCGCGCAGTTGCGATTCAAAGACTTGCGGATCGACGCCGTTTCGCCACGCGAGCTGATCGCGTCGCTCGTCCACTCCGGAATCGACCGTCGTCGCGCCAGCACGCTGACGTGGACCGATCTGATGGCGATCGCGGGCGGTGCGTCGGCGATCGCGGGACGGGCTTGCGCGGATGAAGTCGTCGGCGCCGAGGTGCGCCGCTACGTGGCCGACGCCTTACGCGGGCGACAGGCCTTGCGCATCATGTCCGACGGGTCGCCGGCGCTTTCGGAGGCCGCTCTGGATCGTGTGCGCGCCGGCGCACGGCGGAAACCTCGCCGCCGTTAACCCCGCGCCGTAACGTCGAGGCGGAGCCCGCGACGGCGTCGGCCGCCG
This sequence comes from Vulcanimicrobiota bacterium, assembly GCA_963795405.1. Lineage (GTDB taxonomy): Bacteria > Vulcanimicrobiota > Vulcanimicrobiia > Vulcanimicrobiales > Vulcanimicrobiaceae > Vulcanimicrobium. The sequence continues at coordinate 520,521 of CAWCHS010000008.1, read as the reverse complement.
CGCGCCTATCGTTCTGGCGGCGCTCGAAAGGTCTGCGCCTTCCCGCGACCCGCATCACACGGGTAGAGTTTGCCGCATCGGCACGGAACGATAGGATGAGGTCGACGAAGCGTCGGGCCGACGACCGCGTGGGGAAGGACATGGCCGCCGGTAAGCATAGTGCATATGCGTCACGCAGCCGCTTCGATGCCGTTCCGGACGCACATTCGGTCTCGTTCGAGCCTTCTCGTTTCGCGGGGTTAGATACATTGGACGAGGACAACTCGGAGTGGATGGATCTCGACGCGCTGGAGACGCTCGCCGAACTCGATAGGGAGAGCGCTGAGGACGAGATCGTCGCGGAACGTATTCGGCGCGTCCAGCTCGACATGGTCGGCCCGTGGTCCGTCCGCAAAGGCGAGATGGTCGCGTACTACGCCGAATTGTATTCGCTCATCGTCCGCAGACGATTCGCGACGAGCTATGTCGACGGGTACGCGAACCGGGGACTGAGCCGTCTGCGCGGATCGGAAGAAGTCGTGGACGGCAGCGCGCTGCGGGTGCTAAACGTCCAACCGCCGTTCGGGCGCTACTTCCTAATAGAGGCGGATCCCGAACGGGCGGCCGACCTGCGGGACGTCGTCCGTGCGCGATTCGGCGCTCGCAAGGACGTCGACATCCTGGAAGACGACGCGAACGTCGCCGTGCCGGCCATCCTCTCGACCATCCGCTACGACCGGTACGAACGCGCGCTGGCGTTTCTCGATCCGTACAACATGCACGGGCTCAGATGGTCGACGATCGTCGCCGCCGGCCAGAACGCGGCGGTCGACGCGATCATCCATTTCCCGACGATGGACGCGAACCGCACGGTGCTGAAGCGTCAGCACGGGACGACGAGCCAGGCGATGCTCGCCAAGATGTCGGCCTATTGGGGAGCGACTCGTGGCAGAACGTCGCCTATAGACGAGCGGCCTGCTTCCGCTAGCCGGCATTGCGCCGGTGCGCAGCCCGCAGGACGACATCATAGCCGCCTTCCGGCAGAGGCTCCGCGACGTCGCAGGGTTCGAGATCGTAGGCAAGCCCATTCCGATGCGAAACACCAAGGGTCGCACGATATACCATCTGCTTTTCGCGTCGCACAACGCGAAGGCTTCCGACGTGATGCGGTCGCTCGACCATCGGTTCGCGGACTGACTACCGTGCATACGTGCGGTGGCGCGTCATGTGAAGTCGCCGTAACGCCGGCCGACCGCGCCCTTCACGCGCGCACTCGATCCCGCGTGTCACGCGAAACTGACCGCAGCGAATTCTACGCCAAGCTGAATACCCGACCCCGTCGCCGCACCGTGCGGCGCCTACGCGAGCGCGTTCAACAGCTCTCCCGCTTCACGCAACGCCCTTTGACGCGTCGCCGCCCGCAGGCCGGCTTGCATGGACGCCTCGATCGAGAATGTCGCATATGTCGAAGATTCCGCGCCGACCGCCGCGTCCATGATCGCCGACCGGGACGCGGCCAGGTTCGCGGACGCCGTCGCCGCGTTCGCCGAATCGCAGCCTAACGAGACGGCTTGCGCGCCGAGATTCGCGCGCATTGCTCCGACCTGCGCAAGCGCGGTGTCGAGCGATCGCTCAGTTCGCGCGTTCGCCGCGTCGTTCGTACCGATTGAAGCGTCCGCCACGCCGAGCGACGCGGCGGACAAAGCGATGAGCGAGACGCTGGCGGACTTCCCTTCTTCTTCGCCAGTCGCGACCGCAAGCGCGCGTCTCGGCGGCACGGCCCCGGTGGTAACGGAAAAGGTCTTGCCGACGTCGGCTTGCGACACTTGGTCGAGCGTGATCGTCAGCAGTCGGTTCGCGTGCGTCGCGTCGTCGATCCACCATGTCGACGAGGGTTGCGCCGTGGGCAGCGCGCGCGATTGCGGAAACGTGTTAGCGAACGATTGGAGCGCGTCGGGACTCGATGCGTCGAACCGGACGGTCGTCGTCCGCGTGAGCGGATCGTAGGAGGCGACGGCGACGGTGAAGGCGAGGTCCGCCCCGTTGGCCGTGTCGACAAACAGCGACGCGTCGTCTACGAGCGGTCTGCCGTTCGCGAGCACGTCGTTTCGCCCGATGGTCGCTGACCGCCACGACGCGGCCGGTCCGTCGTCGAAGAGCGCCACGCCGTTGAACGTCGCGGCCCGCGCGGTCGTGCCGATCTCGCGCGACATCGCGGACATCTCGGCGTCCACGGATGCGCGGTCGGTCGCCGAGAGCAGGTCGGAGCGGCCCTCGACGCTCAACGCGCGCATCCGTTGCAGCAGCGTGGTTACGGTTGCGAGCGCACCGTCCGCGACGGCCAGCGCGTTCGTCGCGTCGGCGACGTTGCGCCGTCCCTGGTCGATTCCTTGCGCCTGCGTGCCAAGTGCGGTCGCGATCGCGAGACCGCTCGGGTCGTCCTCCGCCGAGGCGACGCGAAGCCCGGACGACAGACGGCGCACGCTCGTCTCAAGCGCCGTCTGCGAACCCTCCGGCGAAGATCCGGCGCCGAAAACGGTCATGGCGCGGGCATCAGATCAGCGAGCCGAACTCGCCGTCGCCGATCAGGTCGTTCGGAGAGCTTCCCGGCCTCGTGTCGGGAATGAGGGCGAGCCCGGTCCACGTCAGCGACGGGTTCACGAGATTGATCCAATGGCCGACGTAGTCCGGCTGCCCGCTCGCGAACAGCGTCTGCTGGTAAGCCGCGCACGTCGCATATTGCGCCGGCTGGGGGCACTGCGCCGCTTCCGACTCGTACGCGGCGAGCAGCCCGGGCCATCCTGCCGGGAGCGCACCTCCGTTCGCCGCAGCCGTTCCGGCGCCGCCCAGGTTCTCGCCCGCGCCCCGCTCGCCGCGCGCGCTCTCGAACCCCTGAGCGTTGACGCAGTCCGGCGGGTCGATGCCGGGCACGCAAGAGTGCCCCGTGCCGGGGTATCGGACGATGTACGCGTCCCAATAGCGCGCCGCTTCGACTAGCGTCTCGTCGAGCGCGAGCGGCGGAGAACCCTGAGCCGCGCGGTAGGCGTTCATCGCGGCGAGCGCCGTCAGGTCGTCGGCGCTTACGCGCGCCAGCGTGATCGTGCCGAGCGGATTAGCGCCGGCCGTGTTGGCGAACACGCGCGCGACGTGATAGACGGGCAGCGCGGGGTCCCTGGGCCACACGACGATCCAGGTTCCGGTCCAGCCGAAATGGGCGGGATCGTAGTTCTCGCCCGTGTTCGCGCCCTTGATTCCGTTCACCGCGAACGACCCGTCCGCGGCGGTCGTCGCGACGGCGCCGTAGGACGAGCCGACCGGAGTCGCTCCCGTCGGCAGCGCGCCGCCGACGTAGACGGACGCGCCGGCGACGGGGGCGCCCGAATCGTCCACGACGCGTCCCGAAGCGCTCACCGAACTCGCCGCCGGCGTGGGCGTCGGACTCGCGACGGCGGTCGGGGTCGCGGTCGGCGTCGGGGACGGTTTCAGCGGCGGCGACGGGCTCGGCGCGCCGGACGGGCCGACGGTGGGCGACGCGTTCGGAACCGGCGTCGTCGAACCGCTTCCCGACGGCAGCGGCGCCGTGGACGAGCCGCCCCCGCCGCCGCAGCCCGCGAGCGCCGCTGCGATTGCGATGGACAGCGTCGCGGTTCCAAACCGCCGCATCAGAACGGCGCTCCGCCCGGGGTCGAAACGCGCTTGACGACCGCGTCGAAAGCGGATGCCCACCGCGAAGCGTCGCCGCCGTCCACGAGCGTGAGGCTTCCGGTCCGGTACCAGAGCACGACGTCCGCCGGCCGATGCGCAACGCCCATCTGCCAATGCGGAGCGGGCGGGACGTACGGGTTCACGACCCACCCTCTGCAGTCGTCCGGATAGTCGGCTTCGGGCGCCGGTTCGCAGTACAGGCCTTCGTTGGCGTCGCCGCTGTTTGCTTTTCCAAAGCGTTCGCCCACCCGGCCCGACCAGCGTTTGAAGTCCGCCGGCGCCGTGAGCGTGCGGTCCTCGAAATAGATCCACACGGCGCGAGTCGCGCCGGGACGCTCCGGAAGCTGCTCGGCGAACACGACGTCGAGCGTCGTCTGCGCGTCCTTCGCGACCGACTGGACGACGCACGACCCGCCCTGGACGTAGCCCTGGGCGTGCCTGCGGAGCGCCGCGACGTATTCGGAGAGGCAGGGACGTCGCAGCGCCAGGGGCCTCGCCTTGGGATAGCGGACGCGCATGACGCGCTCGACCTCCGCGGGCGTCATCCCGAGCCGGACCCCCGCGATGCTCTGTTCCCGCAACGGGATCGTCTGGGCGCCCGCCCCGACCGCGGCCGCCGCGAACGCGCAGAACGCCGCGCGCATGGCGCGACCGAGGAATTCCGTTCCCATGTGTCTTCCGCTCCCTGGAGCGGGCGGTCTCCGCAACGGAGTCGCCCTGCTGTTGCATTAGTGCAATCGGACGATGCGACGTTGCATTTTAGTCACAGGGAGGGCCCGGCGTTGCGAAAACGCCCTGGGTCGTGCCCGCAGGAGACGACCGCCAGCAGACGCGCATCGGCAAGGCGCTGCGGCTGGCGCGCGAGCGGACCGGCCTGTCGCTCCAACGGGCCGCGAAGGACGCGAAGATATCCGCATCGATGCTGAGTCGGATCGAGACCGGCGTCGTGCGCGACGTGAAGCTTACGACGCTCATAGAGCTGGCCAAGGTGCTCCGATTCTCGCTCGACGAACTCGCCGCAGACGCGGGCCTCCTTCCGGGCAGGGCCCGCCGCCTGGCTCCGACCGGCCTGAGCGCGGAAGACCTCGTCCCGCTTGCCGACGCGTTGGCCGAGGCGCGCCGCGCCCTCCAGGCGCTCGAACGGCGCGCTCCGAGAAAACGGTAGATACACCCTCCGGAACACCGCCCGAGCCTCAGAGCCGCGACAGCTCGTTGCAGCCTACGCCGAACGCCAGTCGCGTCATGCACTCGCGGACGTATCGCGAGCGCCCGAGTTCGTGCGACTGGACGGCTGGCGATGAAGTGCAGAACCAGAACACAGTCCGGCGACCTTATGTGCTCCGCCGTCGATTCACGCGGCATGGCCGCCGAATCATCGTGTGAACGCCGCCGGCAAGGACGCTCGTCGAATGCCGTTCCGCGAAGCGCCTCAATCGGTTTATTGTGGTACCGGTCTTAACTCGTGAGTTGCGGCGTGAGTGCGCACGCTATTGCCGCCGCCGATTCGGCCTTCTCGCCTCCTGTTCCGAAGCATCGACGTCGGCCGTCGTTTTTGCGCCGCGCAGACTCGAAAGGCTCACGTACCGAGGACGGTGCACCCAGGCGTTTCCGCGTCCGCCGCCCTCGGCTCGCGAATTCCGGATCTCGCCTGGCAGCTTTTCGGTTTGCACATCAGCCGGGCCGCTGAGCCAGAAATATTGGGTCGGTTCGTCTTCCGCGATCTGCCCGTCGTCGAGTAGATCGATCAACGCGTGCGCTTTCTCTAACTGTTCGGACTCGCCGGGAAACCCATGGTCGTCCGCGGCTTCCAGACCTTGCCGCCATGGAACATACTCGGCGGGATGCTCAAGTATCGTCGCGACCTCTTTTTGGATCGCGCCGTCGAGGTAGAAGGCCATGTATCGCAGTCCGGGGCGAAACGCTTTCTCCGGACTGCACACATACAACGCTTTTTCGCGATAGAGCGCATATGCGTCTTTCGCCGGGACGATGACGACGTCCGCGTGGTAGAGCAGTCCTTCCGCCTCGAAAAGGGCCTGTAGTTCGCGCAGCAGATAGCCCTGAAGTTCGGGTACAAAGCCGAGCGGATCGGCGAGCACCGAGTCGATCGCATCGTCGACGGCGCGGAAATTGAACCAGTAAATCTTATCCCTGAATTGTCGTTGCAGCGACTTTACCGTTTTAGGCAGTTCTTCGTCGGGGGTGACGATGAAAAGACGCTCGTGGCGGTGCGTCCCGTCCAGTAGTGTGAGGTGCGCCTTTATCTGTTCTGGGCGCACGTCGTTCGCGACGGTCTTCGTCTCGAACAGGTAGTTGAAGCTTCCGCGAAGTTGCGCATCCGGGACGGAACCCTTGCGGTCATCGTGATGTCCGTGAAGAAACGGATCGTCGTCGCCGATGCCGACTTCTTCCGGTTCGCGCGCTTCCGGCTCGCCTTCATCGACCGCGGCGCCATCGCGGGCGCCCATACGCGGGCGCCTGTTCCCCGGTACCTGATTCGTGAAGGTCACGAACGAAACGTCCGCGCCCACGCATATTTCCAGAATACCCGTCAGAACGCTCTGATCGATTCTTTCGAACACCGCCATCATAGAGGAGGTGATGCGGTTCTCGCCTTGCGAGTACGTCGAGAAAAGAGGCGATTTCAACGCTGGCCTGCCGTCCTAGCTTCTGCTGGATTGCGTATTTGTTACTGCAACGCTGCGACTCACGGCTTGGCCGGCGTCCTGCGCTCTTGCACGTCGGCACGCCGGTCGAGAATCGGTAACGGCGCAGGTCCGCGCGCGATCTCGCTCGCGCTGGGCGCGCAAACCGTTCGATTCGCGCCCCGACCCTTCGACCGGTCTAACCGCCGCCGATGGTCTTGAGCGTCGAGATCGCCGGCTGGAAACAGTATAGCGTTCCGGTCGTCTGAACGAACGCGGCAATGCCGTTGAAGCGTTGCGTCCCGCGCGCTTCCGGGACGTCGATGTACCGGTTTCCGTCGGCGGCCTGTCCAATCAGCACGTCGACGCCGGGCGCCGGCGCGGGGCCCGGGAAGTCGGGCTTGTTCGCCCACGCCTGCTGGATGAATTCGAACTGGTCGCCGATCGAACGCTGGTAGCACGCGAAGAGCAGGCCGCGGTCGCCGTCCTTGCCGCGCGCCGAGGCGTCCGGGGCGTCCGGATCGTACGGTTGTCCGTACGCGATGCCGCGGCGGAGAATCCGCTTGTGCGCGAACTGCGGATCGCGCGGATTCGTTTTGCGGATGTGCGCGGCCCGCGGCATCAGCATGCCGTCCGCGTCGCCCGAATAGTCGAAGTCGTCGCGGTGCTCTCCGCTCGCCGCGTCGGAAGCGGCGCCGGGATCGCCCGCCGACGGGTCGTACGCGGGCAGCGAGCGGATGTGTTCGAACGGCGCCCCGTCTTCGTACCTGCCGACGAGTTTCGCCGCGAAAACGTCGTTGCCCATGTGCGCGGGACAGGATCCTTCGACGAACTCGTTCCACGCGGACACCAGCTGCTTGAGACGGCGGAAGACCAGATACGATCCCTGGTGCGTCCATGCGGGCGGACCGTTCGGCGGAACCGGGGCGGGGGCCGGATAGCCTGGCGGAAGCGCGGGCTGGGGCGGCGCGACGTTGTCGACCGCGTCGACCAGAAAATCCCATGGCGGAAGCGCGTCGGGGGCGGCGTCGCCGATCCCGGCGATGCGCGGCTGCGAGACGCCGTCCCGGAATCCGAAGTGCTCGTGGCCCGGACGGTCCGTGCGCGCCTCGCCGCGCTCCGTGTCAACGACCGTGAAGCCGTTGGACTCGACGCCGTCCGCGAAGAACTTCTCCTCGGCGTCCAAATCCGACTCGTCGTCGGACGCGAGGATGACCACCGCGTCGATGCGCTGGTCGCGATACGCGGCCCGCCACTGTTCGGGTGCGGACGGCCCGGCGTCGCCCAGCACCGTGCGCGCCTGCGTGGTAACGTCCGCGGCGAAGGACTGGTCCATCCGTTGAAGATCGGCGGCGGTCACGCCGAGCTTCGTGAGCCCGTTGCGTGTGAAAGCGATGTTCATCCACGTCGACTTGACGATGGCGTGTTCGCTGCGTCTGAACCGTATAGCCTTGAACAGCTCGTTGAAGGCCGCGACCTCTTTGGCGCTGGCGACCTGCGTCGACGCTGCCTGGCGGATCCACGCCTTCGCGGCGTCCGCGTCAACGATTTGCAGCATCATGAACACCTGATGGTCCTTGAGGAACCCGGCCAGGATGTTGCCTTGTACGTCTGAGAGGTCGAGCTCCGCCATTCGCTTGCGCCGTCCTTCAATTCGATGGCACCGGTCCGTGCCGCAGCCGCGCCCTTTTGATCTTCGATTTCATAGCACCTCCGCGCTAATAGACATCAACATGTAGCCCTAAAGGGCTATCGCGCCCGACCTTGGATTGGCTCCGCGCGGCTCGTCTTGAGCCGCGATCCAAACGGAGAACATCCATGATCGCATCCATCCTCGCGGGCTTGCTGTCCGCGATCGTTTCGCTGTCCGCGCCGTCTTCGGACGGGCTCAACGCGGGCGGCCCGTCGGCTCCGGCGACCGCGGGGCTCAACGCCGGCGGTCCGTCGGCTCCGGCGACCGACGGGCTCAACGCCGGCGGTCCCTCCTAGAGGCCGAGTTCGGCGCCGCCGTCCGAACGCGGGCGGCGGCGCCTTATTTCGGTGGGAGCAGCCCCAGGCGGGCGCACTCGGCGACGAGCTGGGCCCGCGATCGCACCGCCATCGTCGCGAAGACCTTGCGCGTCTGATTCCGGACGGTGTTGACGCTGCGACCGAACGACGCCGCGATCTGGGCCGCGCTCTTGCCTTCGCAGATCGCCACCATGACCCGACGCTCGGCCGGAGTGAGGTCGTCGGTCTTGGACGACGACGCGCGCGCCGCGTCGACCCGCGCCTTGAGCGTCGACGCCGGGGCGCCCCGGATTGCCGCCGCGGCGGCGGCGAGCGTCTCGGGTGAGCGTACGGAACGATACCGCGCGAAGGCCGCGCGCGCTTCGTAGTGGCGCAGGCCCAACGACCGCCACAGTTCCTGAGCCTGCGCGAGCACTCCATCGCCTTCGCGTCTTCCCACCGCGCTCGCGCTGGCTCCCTCGGCTTCGAGGCGCAGGGCCTCCACGCGCCGGTCCGCGTGGAGCGCCATCGCGCGATTCGTGCCCGGTTTCGCGGCCGGCCACAGGTCGTACGCGAGGCGCGACGCGGCCGGATCCGACGCCGCCGCGACCACCGCGAAGTCCAGCGGCGCGGTGAGGTCGTCCGGATTGGCTCGGGACCAGTCCTGACGGCGAATGGCGCCCAGCGCCGCGTCGAGGTGTCGGGCGGCGGAAAAGGCGTCGCCCGCGGCGCGGGTGGTCTCGGCGAGCGCCGTATGCGCGACCGCGCGCCGGCCCTCGGAGTCCGCGTCGGCGAGCGTCGTCTCGAAAAAATCCCAGGCCGAGACGAGATCGCCTTCGAGAAGCGAGAGCGTGCCGAGGTTGTGCATCACGTAGAACCGCCGGGTACGGAGGCCGGAGGCCGGCGCGAGCGAGGCCGCTTCGCGCCGCACGACGCGTCCCAGACGCAGGTCCGGCGTCGCGACGGCGTATGATCCGAGGATCTGCAGGAGGCCCGCGCGCATGTAGGCGTCGCGGTGGGGAGCTTCGTCGAGCGCCGCGAGCGCTTCGAGGAAATGGCGCGACGCGATGCCGTAGCGTTCGCGGGCGTCCTCGATCCAGCCGACCAGCTCAAGGCCCCTCGCGTAGATGATGCCGGTGGTCGGATCGAGCGTACGTTCCAAGAGCGCTTCCGCGTCGTCGAGCTTCTTCTCGGCCCAGTACGCCTGCGCCATGAACAGCGCCGACTCCGCGCGCACGCCGGGATGGCGGGCGGTTGAAGCCGCCGACCGCAGCAGCGTCCAGCCGTCGGCGCGTTCGAGCCGGTGGTACGCGGCGCCCAGGAGCATGTCGCGGGTGGCGCGCTCGTCGCCGTCCTGCGGGCGTTGGAGCGGTTCGAGTTCGTCGGCCGCCGCCGCGTTGCGGTAGAGCCGCAGGAAAACGCGGGCGCGGAGCAGCGCCGCCTCGCGCGCCAGCGCCGGCGCGCCGGCCGCGGCGCGCTCGGCAGACGCCAACGAGGAGTCGTACTCGCCGCGGAACCAGTCGGTCCGGGCCGAAGCCAGAAGCTCGGCAGGCGCTCTCTCTGCGCGGCCTGGCTGGAAATCCTCGCCGGAGGCGGCCGCAGATCGACGCGCTATGGCTGCGCTTCCCGCTGGTTGTGCATGCTTCGGGCCATGCTCCTTCGCACTTCTCCCGACCCCCTTTAGCACGGGCGCACCATTGCGCGCGACTTCGGTTCGGAAGGTTGCCGCTCGGTCGGAAAGCGCCCCGAGCGACAGGGCCGGCGTCCGGGGCGGCGGACGGGTACCGCCATGTCGGCCGGGCTTGAGGACGGGGTCGTACCGGAGTCGAAGCTTGCGGCTTACCGCGGAGCAGCCTTTCGCAGCATCTATCTGTGCGACACGGGCACGCGGATTCGCAGCTTCGCGACGCGCCCCGGTGGTGGCGTGATTCGGACTTACCATATCGTCGGGAAGTAGCGGTCTCGCAGCAGTAGCGAGAGAGCAGTGAACGCGGGTCGGCCGAGCAGCGGTTCGAGCGCGAAGGAATGCGGCTCGCCGACCAGGTGCTCCCCGTGATGCAACTCCGAAAACCCCGGCATCGGCTGCGTAAACTCGATGTTCGGAAATCGGACGACGTCGCGCCCCTCCACGAGGAATTGCCCCGCGGTGTCCCGCGGCTGATAGTACACCGGTATGATGTCGCAAGCGCGCAGATCGTGCAGGATCGTTTCGTACATGTCCGCATCGCCGAGGAAACAGGTGAGGTCCAACAGCGCGGTCGCCAAGAAGCTTTGATCCTGCCGCTGGATTGGGATCGCTGTAAAGGCTCCGCCCAGAAGTTGCACGACGTCCCCGTCTTCGGTCGCGTCCATCGCCGCGAGCCCCGGCCCATCGTTTTCGTAGCGGTCGCAGATCCAGACCGCGACGGATCGCACGAGGCCTCGCGCAAGATCCGTCTCGCCCGCTTCGACGAGCACTCGACACGCTGCGACGACGGATACCGCGTACCAGTCGGAGACCGGGTGCCTGACGCCGGGTTCTCGTTCGATGAAAGCGGCAAGCGAAGCCGCGATCGTCGCGCGTTCGCTTGGATCTTCGCAAAGGGCGTGGCGCAATGCGTACAGATCGAGAGCGCGCGCGCATTGGACGGGGTACGTAACGAAGATCCCGAAGCCCCCCATCGCCTGAAGGACGTCATCCGGGTAGACGTCGAGAGCGTCTCGTGCGCGCGCCGCGATGGTGCGCAGGCTGGCCTTCGCGGTCGCGACCATCACCTCGGGGGCCGCGGGCGCAGCACGATGGATCTCCGCGGCGATCGCTCGAAATGCCGCCAGCGCGGCCTGGAAAGCCTCGTAGTGAAGACCGCGTTCCGCGCACGCGGCGCCGAGGAGCTCCGCCTCAAGTACCGCCAAGATGATGCGGTCGGCTGGCGAACCGCGCTCGATCAACCACGACTGCGCGTACCTTTCGATCCGCCGCTCGCTAAGAGCGCCGGCGAGCGCATCGCCATAGCAGCGAAAGAACTCGCCGTACGTCAGGAAATCCGCTCGGCCCTTGCTCGCGTGCACGCGCTCAGGTCCGTACCGTTCGAAGAAGCCGATCAGATCCTCACGGTCCCACGTCGTCAACGGCTCGCCGCGCAACGTCGTGGTCAGGAGCGCGCTGAACTGCTGCGCTTCGAGCGGCGCGTTGCCGACGAGTCGTCCTGTGGTAACGAGGACCACTCGCCGCGCCAGTTCCGGATCGAAGCCGGGATGCGAGAGGGTGTTTGTCGCCGCCTCGAAAAGCTGCGCGCGGACCTCGCGCCAGGCCGCCAGGCCGATGTCCCCGCATTTTGCCTGCAACACGTATTGATACGTGCGCTCGCCCTCCGTGCGCCGCGCAATGAAGTCTTTGCCGAACTCGGAGGCGCCGTGCGTGAAATGGATTTCGTGGAAGCCCATGGTTGCAAGCAAAGCGAGGAGCGGCGCGTCCAGATCGCGCTCGCGCCTGATGCCGTCAACGTAACTTTCGAGTGCGTTGCGAAGCATGCGCCGCGAGCCATTTCTCCCGCTTGTCGAGAACGATTCGAATGCACTCCGGGTCTTCTTGCGCCGCGGCGATCAACGCCTTGGCTACGTCGGCCGCCTCCGGCGCAACGATGATCCGGATATTTTCCGAGAGATTTCCGTCTTCGTCGAATTCCAGATCCATCACGCGGAGCATCTCCCGCATCTGCTCGATGCTGGGTGCACCATCGCCTTGGCTCGAAACCGTCGTACCCGCAGCGGCGCTGACGGCGCTTAAGTTCGCGAGAAAACCCTTGGATTGTTCCGCGATCATGGTCTGACTGGTTTCAAAGACCATCACAGCGTGTGCGTCGAGATCGGTCTGACGTATCGCGTCGATCGTCAGCGACGCCGGCGCGCTGGCGCTCTGCATCGGTTGGTCCAACGGCGTGCTTCCGCGTACATTGCGCAAGGGACCCTCGTGCCGCGAGACGACCTTGTCGATGTCGCCAAGAAGTTCGTCAGCGGCGAGTAGACCGTCCATCGCTCGGCGGAAAAACGCGTGATAAGCGCGCTCGTACGCCGGCGCCGACAGCTTCGCGGGTTGGAGCGCAGTCGCGGCCACTGCGTCCGGCTGACGGTGGCGTTCGTCCCGGTCGGAAGGGTCGCTCATGGCAGCCCGGCCCGTCCGCAGACAGCGAAGGCTAATGGACCGAGAAGATACACGGCCGGGCTTTCTGAGCGTACCTTCGCCGCGCGCTCGTGGACGAGTGCCCCCCCGTTTGCCGCCCGCATTCTGCGCATCTTCGACGCGCGGGTCGGCGTGCTTTTTCGTCAGAATCGGCCAGCTCGTCCGTGTGATGGAAGCGCTTTGAGCACCACGCGATTGCGCCTGGGTACGGCGCGCTTTCGCATCGTGCCACCCAATCACATAGAGTACCACCGAGCATTTTTTTTCAGGTAGGTGGGCCAAAGGGTGGGCAAAACGACCGGTCCGGAAAGCGAAAAACCGCCCGAAACGGCGGCTTTCCCTCGTGAATCTGGCTCCCGGAGTTGGACTCGAACCAACGACCCGCTGATTAACAGTCAGCTGCTCTACCGACTGAGCTATCCGGGAACGGTCGGTACGGTGTCGCCTTGCGCGCCTCGGCGCCTCGGGCAGGCAGGTTGGGCGAAAGCGACCGTCGTGCGTTCGCGCCGCACGCGATGGCCCCTTTTCGGACGAGGGTCGCCCGCAGACGCTTCGCCGGGGACACGCCTGCTCCGGTACCGAGGGAAAGCGGACCGCGCGTACAAGGACAACCCATGCGGGTTGGGGTGGGTGAAGATTCACGTGTATCACGCAACGGGTTTCTGCGCCGCGTTGCGGCGGCGGCCGCCGTCGGCGCATTGGGCGCGCCCTTGTTCCCCGGAGGCACCGATCCGGCGGTTGCGCAGGACCTCGAGGTCAGTCTCGCGACGTGGGCGCTTGGGACGCTCGGCAGCCATGCCAAGAGCTACGCCGGCGACCAGCTCTGGGGCGGGGTCATGGACGCCCTCGGTCTCGGCGGCGGGGGCGGAGACCCGCAGCTCGCGCAGATCTCCGCCCAGCTGAGCACGATCAATCAGACGCTCGTGACGATCGAAGACAACCTCACGGCGCTGAAGCAGCAGCTCAACATCGCGCAAAACACGATCACCACGCACATCAGCGAGGAACCGTTCAAGCGGCACGTCAACGCGCTGAACCGGCTGTTCGGAAGTGCCGACGACCAGGACACCCTCAGCCTCGGCGCGCTGATCAACGCGGCGCGGAACGGCGAAACCGTCGAGCGCACGGCCTTCGTGCAGCGCATCGATGCAACGGTGCAGGAGCACATCGACGGGATCCACGACACGATGGCGACGACGGTCGCCGGGGACGTGTCGCTGCTGCAGCAGTGGGCCGATCTGCTGATCTCGCAGCTCCACAATCCGCAAGGGCAGCCGAACATCGACGGGCTCCCCCGCGCCTACGCGCTCCTGGAAAGCTACTTCCTTCAAGGTCTCGGTGCGCAACTCAAGGGCGTCGCCTTGCGTGCGGCGCGATTCGGGCTGCAGCCGGGGACCGATGCCGTCGCGGCGACGGCCCGCGCTCGCGCGGGGTTCGTTGCGACGTACCGGTTCGAGGCCGACCGTTTCGTGTGGGCGACGGAACGCCTCGTCTTCGCGCTGGCGTCGATGCAGTCGATGTCCGACATGATGTACGGCCCCATCGTGATCCTGCGCCGCGTCGACGTCTTGACGAACGGCATGGCGGCGCTGCTCGCCGGTCAAGGCGACACGCTCGAAGCGCTCTTCGGCGGCACGTACGGACGCATCGTGTGTCGCGCAGCAGACCGCATCGAGCCCAGCCGGCCCGGATTCGTCCTGATCGACGGCAGAGAGTACGCGGGCGCGGTCCCCGCGCACGCGAGCGGCGTCGCATGGGCCGACTTCGCGCCGACGGACGGATCGTATCCGAAGCTGCTCGCACCCGAGGACTCGCAAGTACGGATCGTTCGGTCGCGCACGGCATTCATGCCGTACCCTCGGCTCAGTCAATCGCTGACACCGGACGATCCGCGGACGACGCCCGCGCACGGGATGGTCGACGTCGCCACCTTCGAGTCGACGTTTACCGCGACTCCGACCGCGGTGCATGCCGCGGGCTTCGTCGACACGACACATCTCCGGCTCTACGAGCCGCTTCCGGCGGCGTCGCACACGATCGACCGCTCCGATCAGGGTCTTTCATCACAGGTCGTGGACATGGCGCAGCGCGGGCTCGGTTCGTTTCCCGCGTCGGTGAGCAGCGTTTCGCAAGCCGTGCTGGTCAATGCAGAGTTCCAAGGCGGCAGCCTGCAACCGGTACTGAAGCAGACGTTTCGGCAACCGTTGTTCATCGCCCCGACCGACGAACAGCTTACGGTCTTCGTTCACGGCTACTTCTTCGTCACGCTCGTCCAAGCGTTCGATACGATGCCGGAGATCAACGAGGGGATCACGCTTACGCTGCAGGGATCCGACGGAAGCTCGGTCGCGCTCGCCGATTCGACGGGTTCGCCGGCCGACGTATGGCAGCGCGCCAACGGTTTCTCGGCTTCGGCGCCCTTGGCCAGCCGGCCATCGATCGTCACGAAACCCAACGTCAAGTACGACCTCGTGTCGACGTACACGACGAGCGCGCGCACCGGGCAAGACCGGTCCGCGATCAACGAGCGCCTCAGCCTCAATCTGGAGGTTGCGATCGTGCGGCCGCCGCTCAGCAGCTTCTGAGGTTCGGCGCGCGACGAGGGCTACTGCACGCCGGTGACGCGCTGGACCATCTTGTAGATGATGCTCATCTGGGTGCCGCTCTTGAGCGCGTAGTTCGCGTCGTCGTAGCCCCACCAGTCCCAGCAGCCGTTGGGGTTGTACGGCGTCGGCCCTTGCGCGGCGACGGCGTACGGGTACAGGACGATCAGGTCGTTCGTGTCGGCCCACTCGTCGAGTCCGGATTCGGTGACGAACGTGTCGCCGATCAGCGCGTGGGTCTGCAGGCAGCCGTGCAGCGCCAGGACGAAGCCGCATGTCGTGCCGCTCGCGCACGCCTTCGGGACGAAGACGGTGCCGTTCGTATCCATCGAATTCGAGGCGCTCGCGCCGAACTCGGTCTGGTCGAAGCGCATCAGCGAGCCGTGGATCGCGCCGTCGTTGCGCGGCTGCAGCGTGGTGCGCAGGAACATGGAGAGCCAGACCTTCTCCGAATCGTACATCTCCGTGCTGCCGTATGGACACGCGATCATGTAGGGCGTCGCGGCGGTATCGCAGGCGAGCTGACCGTCCGGCGACTCCCAGCCGTGCTCGGCGGAGAAGTTCTTTTCGAAGACGACGTGCGCGCCGAAGTGCACGTACTCTTCATACAGGTCGTCCATCTCTTTCGGATTCACGATCGAATCGTTCTTCCCGGACCAGAGATAGATGAGCTGGCCGTGCATGTCCTCGGGATCGTCGATCGTGCGCGCCGTCCCTTGCTGCACCCAGTAGCTCTCCGACTGCGAGAGCGTGCTCTCGTACAGCGCCTGGCCGTTCACGGTTTCGCCGCCGCAGTCCGCCAGCGCGAGCTCGACGCTGTCGTTCGCGCAGTGGAACACGCCCCCGGCGTAGATCGCCGCGTCCTTGAACGTCGCGGAGTGCGCGACGTGCATCTGGACGCCGAAGAATCCGCCCGCGGAGACGCCGGTGACGAAGACTTTCTTGGGATCGACGTGGTACGAGCCGAGCTTGGTGATCGTCGGGCTCGGCGTTTGAAGCTGGGCGGTCACCACGGCCGCGCTCGCGCCGCGCGACGCGTCGCTCGCTTGCGGCCTAGGGAGTCCGGAGGGCATGAGGGCACCCGAGCCGTGCGACCCGCCGCCGCACGCGGCGAGCCCCAAGGGCACGAGGATGGGTAGTATTCGAGCGGGGCAGCGAATCACGGCAGCCTTTCTCCTCGAACCCGGTCGCGCGAATGACTACCCATCCGGCCGTTCGCTCACACACCGGCTTTCCGAGGGATGCGCCGCTCGCCCTTATGGAAACGCGTGCCGAGCCGCGATACAGAATGCCGCCGTGATCGCGGCGAACAGCCCGAGCTCGCCGAGCAACCGTGATGCCGCCGCGGCTTCCGGCGGCTCCGAAGAGCGCGTTCGCCGACGCGAGGAGCCACAGCCGCGGCGCAGCAGCGGGCTCGCCTCCAGCCCGGCGGTCGCCCGCGCCGTAGCGAGCAGTTCCGCCGCCGTCGACGACACCCGCGACGCGGCCGCGTTCGTCGACGACGATCGCCGGCTCGGCGGTCGCGCTGTGCGTCGTGATCGCGCGCGAAGGCTGGCAGCTCGCAAGGCTCACGGCGCGCGCGTTCCCAACTCCTTCATCGCACGCGGACCTCGAAGCGGTACGATCGCCGGCATGATCACCGCACTCAATCTCCAGCGGCCCGTCGCGTGCGCGGCGCCGCAAGCGCCGATCCATCTGCAGCAGTGGTTCGATGACCAAGACCACGATGGCACGGTCTTCGTGACGCTGCGCGCTCCGGTCGGCTTCGCGGGCTTTCCGAAGCTCGAGCTAGCTCGCGAGTGTATCGTTCGCATCGTCCCGGACCGCCCGGCGGGCACGATGATCCCACGCTACCGCTTGGGTTGGAAGAGCGCGGGCGGCGGTCCCTTCCCGGAGTTCACCGGAATCCTCTCGATCCGCAACGCCGACGACTACGGGTCGTGCTTCATCGCGCTCGATGGGACCTATGAGCCGCCCCTCGGCACCGCAGGAATCGCCTTTGATCGCACGATCGGGCACACGATCGCCGTCGCGTGCGGCAAGGATTTGCTCGAGCGCATCGGCTCGACGATGGAACACGCGTACCAGAAGGTCGAAGCGGCGAAAGCGATCCGCCGCGCCGTACAGACATCCTGAGCCGTTAGACGCGGGCGGCGCCTCGGCGAGAAACGCGGCGAGGGCCTTCCGATCAGCTCGCGCGCTCGCACCGCGTCGGCGGGCCGGAAGGTTTCGATGCGAGTCACGCGCTCAGCCAACCGCAACGACGAGAAGGGTGCCCACGCGATTGCGCTGCTCCAGTTCGAGGCATCCTCGAGGCGGTCGACCTCGACGCAGACCAGCGGATGGGCGCGCATCGCACTCAGCTTCAAACCCTCGGCGGCGTACGAGTACAGCGAGCTGCCGTCGTACGCATAGCTGACCGGGACGACGTACGCGACGCCGTCGGGAAGCGTGCACCCGATGCGCGCGGTGATCGAGGAACGCAGCAGCGCGTCGATCTCGCGGTCGGCCAGCTCGCCGGTCACGTCGCGGTCGCGGAATTCGCCGGCGTCAAGATACGTTTGAACTCGGCCAGCAGCTCGGCGGCGGTCGCCTCGGCGATGCGGTGCCCGACCGCGGCGTCGAACGCGGCGCCCAGCACGCCGAACGGCGGTTTGTACTGGCCATTGATCTCGATGCGGCTCCAGCCGGGTCCCTCGTCTTCGACGCTCAGCGTCCCCTCGAACGACGGATAGGGTCCTCCGTCCTTCGGGCGCCACGAGACGTCGAGAAGGCGGTACCCCGGGTACGCGGGCTTCGTCGCGAGCCGGATCTCGACGTCGCGCTCGATGCGCAGGTCGGCGAACTTCATGCAGAGCGGAACCGTCGCGACCCCGCCGTTGTGCGACAGAAGACGGGCGAGGACGTCGTCGCACGCGCAGGCGGCGGTGGTGAAGTCGATCAACGTGCTCATCGTTCTCGGAAACCTCCGAGCACAGGATGCGCCGACCCTCCGAACGTTTCGTGAACGTGCTGTCGCGACGCGTTCACGAGACGTTCGCGAGGCTATTTCACCGCCGTCACGTCCTCGACCGACACCGGGCCGGCTTTGTTGCCCCACGCCGAGCGCACAAATGTCGCGACCGCCGCGATGTCGCCGGGCGAGAGCTGCCCTTTCCAGGCCGGCATCATGCTGCGGCCGTGCGAGATGCGCTCGAGCATCTGCGCAGGATCGCCCGCGGTGGCGAGCGCGTCGCCGGCGAGCGAGGGGAACATCCCGTGGCCGCCGCCCTGACCGCTCGCGCCGTGGCAGGCCGAGCATCGCGAAGCGTAGATCGACGCGCCGACGGCGGTCGACACCGATGGGCCGGCGCCGGCGACCTGCCGTTCGGTGATGCCGCTCGCGCGATTCGACCACGCGCCGCGCACGAAGGTCGCGACGGCCGCGATGTCAGCGTTGGAAAGCTGACCCTTCCAGGTCGGCATCTTGCCGTTGTAGGTCTTGCCGTTCACGACCAGCTCGCCGCTACGGCCGTTGACGATGGTGGCGATGATCTCTTTCGGATCGCCCGCCGCGACGTGCGGGTTGCCGTCGAGCGGCGGATACGCACTCGTCCCTTGCCCGTTCGACTGATGGCAGGCCGCGCAGCGCGCGACGAAGATTTGCGCGCCGCTCGGCGCCGTGGGTTTTCGCAAAAGGGCGACCTGATCGGCGCTGACGGCAGCGGCGCCGTTGGACCACGCGGACCGCACATAGGTCAGCACGGCGGCGATCTCGTCGTTGCTGAGCTGATCCTTCCAGGCCGGCATCGTTCCGCTGTACGTCTTGCCGCTGACCTGGATCGGGCCGGTCCGGCCGTTCAGCACGGTCGCGATCAGCGTCGCCGTCTCCGCCGTCAGGACGTCGGCGTTGCCGGCGAGCGGCGGATACGGCCCGTTCCCGGACCCGTTCGCCTGATGGCACGCGGCGCAGCGCGCGGCGAAGATCGTTTTGCCGTCGGCGGCTGTGGCGATCGCGGTCACGGGCGCCGCGGCGCCCGGCCTCACATGCGCCGACACGATCGCTGCCACGGCGGCGGCACAGACGAGAATGACAAGGACGGAGCGGCTCATGACGTCTCCTCCGGTCCGAACCGGCCGGTCACGCCGGCCTCAGCCCGGTACTTCAACCGCAAAGCCGCCGAACGCCTCCCTCGTCGGAAGGCGGATTCACAGGATCGGTGTCCCGCGTTCGCATCCCTTTCGCCCGCGAGTCGCATGCTGGGCGGTAAGGAGACGTCCCAATGACCAAACGTTCGTTCCTCATCGGCGTAATCGCCCTCGTTCTCACCGGCGGGCCTCAGCTTCCGGCGGTGAACGCCGCGGAGAAACCTTCCCCGGCCGTCGACATCACCGCCCGCGCCGATCAGTCGTTCGCGCCCGCGACGATCGTCATGCACGTCGGCAAGCCTGAGGTACTGCGGTTCACCTCGGCCGGCGGCGTGCACGGCATCGCCTCGACGCAGCTCGGCATCCCAGCCACGATGATCATTCCGAATCAGCCGGTCTCCGTGACGGTGACGCCGGCGAAGGCCGGAACGTACGTGCTTCCGTGCACGATCGTGTGCGGGGCGAACCACAGCACGATGCACTTGACGGTGAACGTGAAAGCATGAGAGTCGCGGCGCATCATGCCTTCGCCGTTCTGATCGGCGGGCTGATCGCCGCCGCCTTCATACCTCGCGCCGCGATCGCCATGCCGAACTTCGCCCAAGCGTACGGCGTGGACTGCTCAAAGTGCCACACCGCGGTTCCGACGCTGAACGCGTACGGCCGATACATCCAGCGCTCGCAGTACGGCTACCTCGCCGAAGCCGCGATGAAGAAGGCGCTCCCGATCTGGGTCGACTATCAGGCGCAATACGACTCGCAGGCCGGTCCGCCGGACACGCACCGCGTCGTGTGGGGGAATCTTGCGATCCACGCGGACGGCCTGATCGACGACAACTGGTCCTTCCACGTGCAGCAGTGGCTGCTCGAGGACAACGGCGGCGGCCCGCTCGACACCGCGTGGGTGAGCTACAACAACGTCTTCCACCACAACGGCTACGTCGAGCTCGGGAAGCTCGAAGTGCCCGCTCCTTCACCGTACAGCCAGATGTTCGAGATCGCGCCGTACGCGCTGCCGGAGATCACCGTCGGCGAGCACGCGTACGAGCTCGACGCGAACCGCTGGGGGGTGAAGACCGGGTATCTGAATGGCTCGCTCAGCGCCGCCGTCGCGTACGTCGGCAGCGACGCGGACCTGAACGGAGCGACCGACTGGGTTCCGGCGGCCGGGAAAGCGCTACAATACCAGGCGGCGTTCATGCGCCCGAACAATCCGCTCGAGGCGGGCATCTACGGCGCGACGGGGACCTACCCGATCAGCGACGGGCGGACCGATCAGTTCTCGGCGCTCGCCGGATACGTTCAGCGCGATCCGACGCGCGGGCTGCCGGGGATCTTCGCCGTGTACCAGACGACGAAGGACGCGTATCCCTTCGCCGGCGCGATGACCCCGGCCGTCAGCCACGGCTATACGGTCGACGTGTACGAGCCGGTCTTCAAGGACTATCTCGTCGTCGGATTCCGCCGCGAGCTGATGAACGACGGCCTCGGCAACACGAGCGGCGGCGAGAACATCGACATGACGATCCGCTTGGCGAAGTACCTGCACCTGTACACCGAAGCGGGCCTCTCCGGCGCCAATCCCGGCAACGGCGTGAACCGGATCGGCACGCCCGCGTGGCGAGCCTTCATCTGGTGGTCGACCCCAATCGAAAGAGCGCGGCAATAGCGTCCTGCGCTTCGAATGAGGGCCGGCGCGCGAAGGCGCCTTTTGATGGACCGCTCGTCCATCGGTCCGCAGCACCGTGTCAGCGCGCGGTAGGTGCCCAGCGCTGCACCATCGCGCGCAACGCTTCCAGACGGACCGGCTTCGCCAAGTAGTCGTCCATCCCGGCGGCCAGGCACGCGTCGCGATCCTCCTTGAACGCGTTCGCCGTCTTGGCGACGATCGGGACATGCCTGCCCGTCCCGCGCTCGTCTTCGCGGATCAGGCGCGTCGCCTCGAAGCCGTCGACGTTCGGCATCTGAACGTCCATGAACACCAGATCGTAGTGCGCGCGGCGCACGGCCGCCACGGCCTGCGCGCCGTCGGAGACGATCCGCAGCTTCACCCCCAGCGCGTCGAACTGGTGCACGAGCACTTCGTGCATGTTCACGTTGTCCTCGGCGACCAGCACGTTCAAGTGCGCCCGGTCGACGCTCACGGGGGCACGCGGCGTCGCCGGCGTTCGCGTCGGCGCGACGGCCAATGCTTCGACGATCGCGTTGAACAGGTCCGAGGCGCGCAGCGGCTCGTTCAGCGACTCGTCGGCGCCTACCGCGATCGTCCGTGATGGCGTGAGTTCGTCCAGCTCGCGCAAACCTGCGGCGATCCTCGCGCCGGGCCCGCCGTCGACCTCAACGATCGCGACCCAATCGGGGATATCGTCCGAGGAAGCGACGCGCACGATCTCGGTCGCCTCGTCAATGCACGTGAAGCGCCGTGCGAGCATCCCCCAGGCGGACACGTAGCGCTCCACGATCTCGCAGAACGTCTCGTCCTCGCCGAAAATGAGCGCGCCCGCGCCGACGATTCGCGGCAGCGACTCGACGACTCGCGGACGCGTGAAGCGGGCGTTGAACCAAAACAACGAGCCGCTCCCGAGCTCGCTCATGACACCGATCTGCCCGCCCATCGCTTCGACGATTCGCTTCGCGATCGAGAGACCCAGGCCCGTACCGCCGTGCGTTCTCGACGACGAGCTGTCGCCTTGCACGAACGGTTGGAACAACTTCGGGAGAACGTCCGCGGCGATCCCGACACCGCTGTCCTGGACCTCAAAGCGCACCGTCGCGGCCCGCGCGTTCGTCTCGAGCGGAAGCGCGCGCACGACGACCTGCCCCTGCTCGGTAAACTTCACCGCATTGCCGACGAGGTTCAGCAAGATTCTGGCGCAGCCGCTCGGCGTCCCCGCACAGCACTGCCGGAATCAGCGGATCGACGTAAGCGTGCAGTGCGACGCCTTTCCTTCGCGCCTGCCCGCTGAGGACGTCGGCGGCGCCGCCGATCACGGTCTCGAGCTGGAGCTCGGCGTTCTCGAGGTTGATCTTTCCGGCTTCGATCTTCGAGAACTCGAGAATCCCGCTGATGATGCCGAGCAGCGCCTCCGCCGATTCATTGACCTGCCGGACGTAGCCCCGCTGACGCTCGTCGAGCGCCGTCATCGTGAGCACCTCGGTCGTCCCGATGATCGCGTTCAGCGGCGTGCGGAGCTCGTGGCTCATCGTCGCAACGAACTGCGACTTCACGTGCGAGGCGTCGAGGGCGCGGTCGCGATCGGCTTCGGCGTCGACGCGGCGGCGGTGTTCGCGGACGGAGAGCAACCGCAGCTCCTCCACCTGCTTGCGCTCGCGAATGTCGGACATGGAGGCGAGGACGAAGTTGCCGCGCGGAGTCGTGATCGGTGCGAGCCCAATCTCGACCGGGATCTCACTCCCGTCTTTGTGCACGGCGAATAAGTCCCGGCCGCCGCCCATCGGGCGCGCGGTCGGCGCCGAGACGTAGCGCTCGCGAAGGACCGGATGGGCACCGCGAAAACGTTGCGGCACGAGCCGTTCGATCGCCGTCCCCAGCAGCTCACTGCGATCGTAACCCAGGAGCTGCTCCAGCTCCGCGTTCACCAAGGTGATGCGACCTTCGCCGTCGCTGACGACGAGAGCGTTCGGCGCCGCCTCGACCATGAGCCGAAGATGCTCTTCGGCACGTTTGCGCTCGCTCACGTCGGTGATCGCGGCGAGGACATACTCCCCCTCGCCGGTGGCGACGGCGTTGAAACCGATGTCGACGGGGGTCGTCCTTCCGTCGTTTCGGACAGCGACGAATTCGTGCGCCGCGAGGCCCTGCGGGGCACGGGCGAGCGCGCGCCAATCGGGTCCGTCCTCGCCTTGCACGATGAAGCCGAATGGCTGCCCGAGCAACTGCCCGCGCGCGTACCCGAAAAGGCGCTCCGTTTGACGATTGACCAGCACGATGCAATCCGCGCCGTCGATCAGAACGATGGCGATCGGCGCGGCCTCGAGGAGCGCTTGCAAATGCTCCCCCTCGCCGCGGTCGAACGGCTGGTGCCCGATGTTCGCTTCGGTCGGGGGCGTCATGGCGGGATGACGCTCGTTTCGCCGGCGTCGGCGCTGCGGCCCGTCGCCAATTCGTTCAGAGCGGCGTCGGCGTCGGCGAGCGCCTGCAGCACCGCGTCGAGGCGCTGCGGCGTGGGCTCGAGGATCCCGTCACGAAACGCTTCGACGTTCGCGACCGCGACCGCGAGGTGATTCCGCACCTCATGGACGAGCTTCCTCATCGCGGCTCGACCATCTTGTACCCGACGCCGAAGACGGTGACGACGTACCGTGGGTTCGTCGGATCGTGTTCGATCCGCGCGCGCAGGTTCGCGATGTGACGATCGAGCGTGCGGTCGAAAACGTCGGACCCGTTGCTCAAGCGATCGAGGAGCTGATCGCGCGTCAGCGTCTGACCGACGTGCTCGACGAGGATTTCGAGCAGCCGGAATTGCGTCGGGGTGAGGGCGACCGGCTTCCCGCCGACGCGTACCTCGTGACCCGTGGCGTCGATCGTAATATCGCCCACGCGGCGCTGGCGCCCGGCCGGCGCGGCGGCGCGCTCGCTGCGCCGCAGAACCGTCTTCACGCGTGCGACCACCTCGCGCGGGCTGAAGGGCTTTCCGACGTAATCGTCGGCGCCGAGCTCCAGCCCCAGAACGCGATCGATCTCGTCGGTGCGCGCGGTCAGCATGATGATCGGGACGTCGCGCAACGCGCGGATCCGACGCAAGACCTCGGTACCGGAGAAGCCCGGCAGCGTGAGATCGAGCAGCACGAGGTCGGGCTGCTCCGTTTCGAACGTCTTGACGGCGCCCGGACCATCCGCGGCCGTGACGACCGCGAACCCTTCGCCTCTCAAATAGTGGTCGAGGACCTCGACCAGCGCCGGCTCGTCGTCGACCACCAGCACCTTACGTTCGGCGCGTTCCACGGGACGAGGATGCTTCGGGTGCCGTAGATCGGCGCCCTTCGCTCGCTTGCGCCGCGCGCAGCGACCACGGCGTGGTCCGCGCGCGGCCGTCTCTGACGGCCTGACGCGTCGCCGTGCGTCGTGCCGGACGACCGCGACCAGCTACGCCGAGGACTATTTGCGATCAGCGGAGCGCGGAAGTCTCGAAGGGGTCGTCCGGGCGGGCCCGGCCCGTGTCGCGGTACGCTTCGGTCTTCGGTCTTCGGTCTTCGGTCTTCGGTCTTCGGTCTTCGGTCTTCGGTCTTCGGTCTTCGGTCTTCGGTCTTCGAAGCGATCTCGGTCAACCGGGGCGGCAACACGAGGAGATCGCCGTCCGCTGGTCGGCGCGGAGCCCGCTATTTCCGGACTTTTCGGGGACCGTGCAATACGACAACGGCTTCGCCGCCGGTCACGGCTGGGAGTCGCCCTACGGCACGGTCGCCTGCGGAACGACGGCGAGCCCATACATGATCAGCTGCAACAATCTCAGCGGCGGCGGCGTCTACGACTCCGAGAGCGTGTGGCTCGGGATGTTCTTCGGCACCCTCACGGCCAAGAACACCGGGACGCTGAACGGCACCCTGGTCAACTTCGACCAGACGGCGTTCGGGGCGAGCGCGAGCAACTCGATGGACACGAACGGCTATCTGTTCGTGCCGAAGAGCTGCGCCTCGGGGACGCAATGCGGTCTGGTCGTCGCCTTCCACGGCTGCGTGCAGACGCAGGCGTCGATCGGAACGGAGTTCGTCACCGAGGCCGGGATCGACCAGTGGGCCGACACCAACAACGTCCTGGTGCTCTATCCGTACGCCGTCGCGTCGAACAGCAACCCGTCGAACCCGAACGGGTGCTGGGACTGGTGGGGCTACGACGACGCGAACTACGCGAGCAAGAACGGAACGCAGATCGGGATCGTCTACAAGATGGTCCAGAAGATCATGGGCGGGGCCGCGACGCCGACCCCGACGCCGCCCGGAAGGAGCGCCACGGTCGGGCAGCCAACCCGATCCGCTACCATGCGCCTGTAGATTCCCCGCGCCGTCCTCCGGCGCGGCACGTGCCGACCCTCTCTCACCCTCGCACGTCTCGGGAATCGTCCATGGCTACCGTCTCCGCCGCTCGGCCCGCGAGCGTCTTTCGATCGTCCGCGTTCTCGCGGTTTTACGCCGGCCAAGCATTCAGCTACCTGGGCGACGGACTGCGCACGCTCGCGATCCCGCTGCTCGTCTATCGTCTCACCGGATCGGGGATCGCGCTCGGCTGGACGTGGGGGCTCGAGCTGCTGCCGTATGCGTTCGTCAGCCTGATCGGCGGCTCGCTGGCCGACCGCGTCGACCGCCGCCGACTCATGCTCGCCTGCGATGCGCTGCGCTTCAGCGTGATGGCGGCGCTGACGGTGCTGTACTGGACGGGCCGGCTCAGTCTCGCCGAGGTGTACGGCGGCGTCTTCGTGCTCGCGATCGGCGGCGCGCTGTTCCTCGGCGCGCAGACGCCGACGATCCCGTACTTGCTCGGCGCGGAGCGCGCGAAGAGCGGGATCGCCGCGCTGCAGGCGACGGAGCAGAGCGTGAACCTGATCGCGCCGCCGATCGGCGGCGCACTGCTCGCCTGGGTCGGGCCGTTGCCGGCACTGGCCGCGAACGCCCTGACGTATCTCGTCTCGCAGGCCGCGATCCAGTCGGTGCCGACCTACGGACCGGACGCGCCGCAAGGTCTGCCGACGCTGCGCGAGGTCCGCGACGACGTCGCGATCGGCTGGCGCATCATGATGGCGGATCCGACGATGCGCGTCCTCTCGCTGTTCAGCGGAATCGGCAACTTCGTCGGGTCGATCGGCTTCATCGCGATCATCCCGTATCTGAAGCGCGCGTTCGGCGCCGGCGATCATGTCGTCGGAATCGCCTTCGGACTGTTCGCCGGTGGCGCGGCCCTCGGCGCGCTGATCGCCGGGCGCACGCGCTGGCCGCTCGGCCCGGCGATCCTCCTGGCCTGGGCGCTCGACACGCTCTGCTGGGTCCCGCTGATCTGGACGACCAGCCTCGGCGTCGCGGTGGCGTGCATCGTCGCCGGCAGCGTCAGCGCGGGATACTACGTGACGACGATCGTCTCGTGGCGCTTGCGCGTGATACCCGAAGAGTTCGTCGGCCGCGTGTTCGGCGTGATTCGGTTCGTCGTGCTCTGCGGCGTGTTGCCGGGGTCGCTGCTGGGCGGCTGGTGCGCCGACCGCCTCGGGGTGCGCGCGACGATGGCGATCTCCGTCGCCGGCTACGTCGTGCTCACCGCCGGCGTCGCGCTGTTCCGCTCCGTGCGCGAGGAGCGCCGCTGACCGGCCGCGACGACGCCCGCCCGAACCGCGCCATCGCAACTCGTCGAGGCGAAAACGACGCGAGCGCTGCGCGGTCACAGCAGCCGTGAACGATGCGATCGTCGTCGAGCATCTCGTCAAGCGGTACGGCGCCCTGGAGGCCGTCGCGGGGATCTCGTTCTCCGTTCCGCGCGGGACCGTGTTCGGGCTCCTCGGGCGCAACGGCGCCGGGAAGACCACGACGCTGGAATGCTGTATCGGGCTGGGCAAACCGACCTCGGGACGGGTCCGCGTCCTCGAGCTCGATCCGACCCGGCCGCGCGAGCTCGCGGCGCTGCGCCCGCGAATCGGCGTGCAGCTCCAGGCGACCTCGCTCCCGGAGAAGGCGAACGTCCGCGAAGTCCTCGAGCTCTACGCCGCGTACTACGCGATCGCCCCGCGCCCGGCCGAGATGGCCGAACGCGTCGGCCTCGACGGCAAGCTCGACCGCCAGGTCGCGCAGATGTCCGGCGGCGAGCAGCAGCGGCTGGCGCTCGCGCTGGCGCTCCAGCACGATCCCGAGGTACTGTTCCTCGACGAGCCGACAGCCGGGATGGACGCCTTCGGCCGCCGCATCCTGTGGGGCGAAGTCGAGCGGCTCCGCCAGGCGGGAAAGACGATCGTCCTGACGACGCACTACATCGAGGAGGCCGAGCGGCTCAGCGACCGCATCTGCATCGTGCAGCGCGGCAAGATCGTCGCCGAGGACACCGCAGCCGAGCTGGTCGCGACGCACGGCGGCGATGCGAGCGTGACGATCGTCGCCGAAGGCTTCGAGCCCGACCCCGCGCTCCACGCGCTCGGCCGCTGGACGAAAACCGGCGCCGAATGGAAGCTCGCCACGCGCGGCGAGCCGGGCCTCGCGCTGGCGGCGATCGTCACGCACGCGAACGCGATGAACGCCACGATCGGTTCGCTCGACATGCACCGTCCGACCCTCGAGGACGCCTTCATCGCGATCACCGGCGAGACGATCGGAGAGACCGAATGAGCCTGCTGCGGATGTTCTTCGTCCAGACGAAGATGAACTTTCTGTGGTACTTCCGGCGCGACGGCGAGATGATTTTCTGGACGCTCGCGATGCCGGTCTTCTTCCTCGTCCTGTTCTCGTTCGCGTTCTCGAGCGGCCCGACGTCGCGCACCTCGGGGTTTCTCGTCCCGGGGATCATCGGCGCGCAGGTGCTCAGCGCGGGGTTCTGGGGCGTCGGCGTGATGCTCGCGACCTTCCGCGAGAAGCGTCTGCTCAAGCGCGTCTATCTCACGCCGATGCCGGCGTGGGTGTTCTTCGCCTCGCTCGTCGTCTATCGGATGGTGCTGCTCGCCGCCCAAGCGACGATCCTCATCGCCGCGGGTGCGCTGCTCTTCCACGTGCGCCTCATCGGCAACCCGTTCGCGATCGCCCTGGTGCTGCTGCTGGGAACGGCGACGTTCGTCTCGCTCGGCACGATCATCGGCGCGCTGGCCCGCACGACCGAGAGCGCGAACAACGTCGCCTCGATCCTCACGGTCCCGCTGGCATTTCTCTCCGACGCCTACGTCCCGATCGACCGCTTCCCGCACGCCGTCGCCTCGACGCTGCGGCTGCTGCCCTCGACGCAGTTCATCGACACGTTCCGCGACGTCTCCGTCTACGGCCAGTCGCTCGCCCAGCACGGCGCGTGGATCGGCATGCTCGTGCTCTGGACGATCGCCGGCACCGCGATCAGCGCCCGAACCTTCCGCTGGGTCTGACGCCGCGGCGGCGGAAGGAGGCGGCCGCGGCCGTACGGGAAGTGCGCCGCATGCGAGGCGCGCGCGTCATCGCCGCGGTCCTGGTCGCCGTTCTGCTCGCGGCGCTCGGCTACGCTCGCGCCGGCGCGTCGGCGCGGTTGAGAACTGTCGGAACTACCCGGCGAACGGTGATCGTCGTCGGGCCGGACGGTCGTCTGACGCCGGGGCTCACGATCGCCTCACGCGTCCGCGGGAAATGCTGGACGAGCTCGATCGTGACGACCCGGCCGGACGCCTGGCGCTGCATGACCTCGAACCTGATCTACGACCCGTGCTTCTCGGTCCCGTCCGGGGGCGGCGCGGTGGCGTGCCTCGCGAGCCCGTTCTCGACGAAAGTGACCGTCATCGTGCTGACCGTCGGTCTGCCGCCCTCCGACGCCGGATCGGTGGGCAGCGGACCGCCGTGGGCGCTCCGGCTCGTCCGCGGCGACCAATGCGTGATGGCTGCCGGCGCGACGAGCGTCCTCGGCGGGATGCGCGCGAACTATTTCTGCAACACTGGCGCGATCCTGTTCGGCGCGCCCGACACGAGCCGGCCGACGTGGCGCATCTTCGTCAAAGCGCGCGGATCCTCCGAGCACCTCGACCCGGTCCCGATCGCCGCAGCGTTCTACTGACGAAGACGCTCGCGGCGGAAGATTCGGGGCCACGCCTCAGCCGGCGCGCGCGATCGCGATCTCGTCGAAGGTCGTTGCGCTGCGGTGCGTCGTCGTCGCGCCGGACGGCGTGTCGGCCGCGCGCATGAGGCGGACCGTCTGCATCCCAGCGTCGCGCGCCGCGTCGAGCTCGGCGTCGACGTCGCTGAGGAAGACGATGTCGTGCGGCGGGAGCGCGATCGCGCGCGCGATCGCTTCGTACGACGTATGCTCCCGCTTGTAACCGGTCGTCGTGTCGAAGTTGCCGCTGAAGAGCGCGGAGAGATCGCCGGCCGTGCTGTTGCCGAACAGGACCTTCTGCGCTTCGACCGAGCCGGACGAATAGACGTACAGCGCGAGCCCCGCGGCATGCCAGCGGCGCAAGCCCGCCGCGGCGTCGGGGTAGACGTGACCGCGCAGACCGGTGTGCTCGTAGCCTTCCTTCCAGATCAGACCCTGCAGCGTCTTGAGCGGCGTGACCTTGCGATCGTTCGCGATCCAGTCGTGCAGGTGCGCGAGCACGTCGTCGTCCGGAGCGTCCGGCGCGAGCCCCGCGATGTTCGCGGCCTCGCGCAGCGCTTCGGCGACTTCGGGCTCCTCGCGGTGCGCGGCGACGTACGCCTCGAGGTGCTCGTCGGCGTACGGGAAGAGCACCTCGTGGACGAACGCCATCGTGCTCGTCGTCCCCTCGACGTCGAGCAGAACGGCCCGCGCGACGATCGGCGCGTGCGTCGGCTGCGAAACGGCGGTTACTCGAACTTGGGGAAGCGCGAGGCGATGTCGTCGCCGGTGAACTGCGCGACCCAGCCCGACGGATCGACGAACAGGCGGATCGCCGCGAACTCCGGCGCCGGTCCCATGTCGAACCAGTGCGTCGTCCCGGCCGGGACCGAGAGCAGATCGCCGCGCGTGCAGATCATCTGGTGGACTTTGCCCTTCAGACGCAGGTAGAACGCCGCCGCGCCCTCGACGAAGAACCGCACCTCGTCTTCGGAGTGGGTGTGCTCGTTCAAGAACTTCTCGCGCAGCGCCGGGACGTTCGGGGTCTGCGGCGTGACGCGGATGACGTCGACCGTCGTGTAGCCGTACTGCTGCTTCAACCGGTCGATCTCGTGCGCGTACGCCGCGAGGACTTCGTCTTGACCGGCGTCGGCGGCGAGCGGAACGGCCGCCTCCCAGCGCTCGAACACGATCCCTTCGGCGTTCAAGATGCGGGCGATCTCGGCGCGGTCGGTCGTGTCGATCACCGGCTTCGAGGCGTCGTTCTCGTCGTACACGCGCAGCGTCGAGGTGAGCGTTGCGTTCATCGCACTCTCCGTTCTTCGAGGTGGCAGGCCAGGAGGAACTCCAGGCCTTCGACGTGCCGGCGGGCGTCGGCGGCGGTCGCGCCCCAGGCGTACAATCCGTGACCGGCGAGCAGAAATCCCGGCACTAGGGCGCCGGCGCCGAGCCGCGCCGCGACGGCCGACGCCAGCCGCGAGGTGTCCTGGTCGTTGGCGAACACGGGGATCTCGACGACGCTCTCGTGGCTGCGCAGCCCCAGGGCCTTGTGCATCTCGAACCCTTCGGTGCGCACGACCTCCGCGCGCTCGTCGAGCCGCGAGAGCACGGTCGAGGCGACGGTGTGGACGTGGAAGACCGCGCCGATCGCCGGGTCGGTGCGGTACCGCTCCAGATGGAGCGGCGTCTCGGCGGAGAGTCCCACCGGCGGCTCGCCGTCGAGCGCGACGACGGCCACGTCGGCCGGACCGATCGCGCCCTTGTCGATCCCGCTGCGCGTCACGGCGACGTGCCGCGCGTCGAGGCGGCGCGAGAAGTTGCCCGCGGTAGCGGGGACCCACCCGCGCGCCGCCGCGAAGCGCCCGAACGCCGCGATCTCTTCGACCGCGTCGGGAGGCGCGGCCGGCAGCACCGTCGTCACCTCACGCCGAACCCGGCGGGATGCCGCCGAGGTTGCATCGCTCGTGAAGGACGACCGCGTGCGCGACGAGCGCGTCCTGGTCTACTCGACCGACGGCTCGACGCCGCTTCCCAAACCGTCGCCGCGCGCCAAGCCGACGCAGCCGGCGGGCCGGGCGCTGCCCGACGACGGCGTGGTGCGCGTCGCGCGCGAGCGCCGCCGCGCGAGCGCGGTCACCGTGGTGCACGGGCTGGCCGCCGCGGAGCTCGAGGCGATCGGCAAGGAGCTCAAGCGGCTCTGCGGCAGCGGCGGCACCGCCAAAGCGGGCGTCGTCGAGATCCAGGGCGATCACCGCGACCGCATCGTCGCCTGGTTCGAGAGCCGCGGCCGGCGCGTCAAACGCGCCGGCGGATAGGCCGCGCGTCAGCCGGGGATCGTGAAGGTCCAGCTCTGCGAGCCGGCCTGCTTGAGCGAGGACATCTTCGTCTGGTCGGCGTTGACGACGACGACGTTCTTGAAGTTGTTGCGCGTCGGCGCATAGGCGATCTTGAAGTTGAAGACCTGCACCGGGGCGTTCCACGTCACCGTCAAGGTGTTCGTGCCGGGCTTGACGACCGTCGTCACGTCGTCGTAGCTGACCACCCGCAGATGATCGACTTCGTGACCGTTGATGCGGACGACGATTCCGCTGGGCTCCGCGGCCATGTTCTTGAAGATCGTGATCGGACCGTTCGCGTTGGTGCCGTTGTCCGAGGGCTGCTGCTGAGCCAGAGCCGGGCCGCCGGCCAGGGCCGTGAGCACGACGGCGGCCGTGAGTGCTTTCAACGTACGCATGCGCTCCCTGTACCCGGACGGCGCCGCACGTTATCCGAGCCTTGCGATCAGGCGTGCGCGCCGTCCCGATACAAGTCGCGGCGCGTCGTGGGGACGTCCGTGACGCCGTCGGCGCGCGGCTTCGCGAGCAGCGACTGCATCAGCCCCATGCGACCGAGCGCAAACCCGCGCGCGCTTCCCGCCATGTAGATCCGCCAGATGCGCTCGGTACGCGTATCGGCAGCGTCGAGCGCCTCGTCGCGGCGAGCGAACAGGTTGTCGAGCCACGCGCGCAGCGTGCGCGCGTAGTGCTCGCGCAGGTTCTCGACGTCGCGGACTTCGAACCCGGCGGCTTGCGCTTCGCGCAGCGTCACGTCGATCGGCGTGAGATCGCCGTCGGGGAACACATACCGGCCGATGAAATCGTTGCCGGCGCGAAATCCCTTGCCGTCGCGCCCCTGCTGCACGATCCCGTGATTCAGGAACAGTCCGCCGTCGCGCAGCGCGCGCCACGCGCAGGTGAAGTACTCGCGCAGCCGCTCGCGGCCCACGTGCTCGACCATCCCGACCGACGCGATCGCATCGAAGCGCTCGTCGCCGAGCTCGCGGTAGTCGCGCAGCTCGACCCGCGCGCGATCGCCGAGGCCCTCGGCGGCGATGCGCCGCTGGGCCTCTTCGTGCTGGCGGCGTGAGAGCGTGATCCCGAGCGCGCGCGCGCCGCGCTGCGCGGCACGGATCACCAGCGCGCCCCAGCCGCAGCCGATGTCGAGCAGCGTCTGCCCCGGCTTCAGACGCACTTTGTCGAGCACGTAATCGAGCTTCGCGCGCTGCGCCTCGTCGAGCGTCGTCACGCCCTCGTCCCAGTACGCGCACGAGTACACCAGATCGCGCCCGAGGAACGTGCGGTAGAACGCGACCGGCTGATCGTAGTGGAAGCCGATCGCCGCGGCGTCGCGGGCCCGCGAGTGCACGCGACCGGCCAGATGCGCGGCACGGCCGTCGGCGGCCGGCGGACGCGGCAGCCGCGCGACGAGCGGCGCCACCTTCGCGATCGCCAGCTTCGGCAGTCCGGCCACCGCGCGTTCGATCCCCTCGAGCGCAGCTTCGAGCCGGCCCTCGACGTCGATCCAGCCCTCGACGAACGCTTTTCCGGGATTCACGTCGAGGGGCGGCGTGAACGCCGCGCGTAGCGCGAACGGCGCGTTCACGTTCAAGACGAACCGCGACTGCGACGAGACGAGCTCGGTGCCGTCCCACAGCCGCACGCCGACCTCGTCGCCCAGACGCGGCCCGAAGAGCTCGTGGAGGATCGCCAGCGTACGTGCCGCGGCCGGCTCGGTTCGGACCGCCCTCATGACGAATGTGTACCCAAGCTTCAGCCCTGGTGCCTGCCGCCGAAGGCCGGCGAATCGAGCCGCCCGCCACGCCCGGTGCGCGGAGCGCCGCACGGGTGCGCGCCGCGGCCGGGCACGGACGGCTCGAACGCGAAACGGCGGGGCGTGAAGACGGACCTCTCGCTCGGCGAGGCGCGCCGCATCGCGCTGGCGGCGCAGGGCTTCGCCGATCCGGCGCCGCGCGGCGCGGTCGACCGGCGACTGCTGCGGCGCGTCTTCGACCGTGTCGGCCTGATCCAGATCGACAGCGTCAACGTGCTCGTGCGCTCGCACTACCTGCCGGCGTTCTCGCGGCTCGGGCCATACGACGCCGCGGTGCTGGAGCGCGCCGCGTACGGCCGCGACCGCACCCTGTTCGAGTATTGGGGCCACGAGGCATCGCTGCTTCCGCTCGAGCAGCATCCGCTGCTGCGCTGGCGGATGGAGCGCGCGAAGCGGGGCGAGGGGACGTGGGGGCGGATCGCGCGGATGCTGGAGGAGCAGCCGGAGCTCCCGCCCCGGCTCCTCGCGGCGATCGCCGAACGCGGGCCGACGCCGGCGAGCGCGTTCGAGGGCGCGCGCGGGACCGGCTCGTGGTGGGGCTGGAGCGACACGAAGAACGCGCTCGAGGCACTGTTCTGGCAAGGCGAGATCGCGACCGCATACCGCAAAGCCTTCGAGCGCGTCTACGACTTGACCGAGCGCGTGATCCCGCGCGCGATCCTGGATCTGCCGACGCCCTCGGACCACGAGGCGCACCGCGAGCTGCTCCGCATCGCCTCGCGCGCGCTCGGCATCGCGAGCGAGCGCGACCTGCGCGACTACTACCGCCTCGACGCCGCCGACGGAAAGCCGCGCGTCGCCGAGCTGGTCGCCTCCGGCGAGCTCACGCCGGTGAACGTCGAGGGCCTGCGCGGCCCGCGCTATCTGGCGAAGAGCGCGCGCATCCCGCGGCACGTCGAGGCGCGCGCCTTTCTCTCACCGTTCGACTCGCTGATCTGGGAGCGCGCCCGCACACGCGAGCTCTTCGGCTTCGACTTCCGCCTCGAGATCTACACGCCGCAGCACAAACGCGTCCACGGGTACTACGTGCTCCCCTTCCTTCTCGGCGACCGTCTCGTGGCGCGCGTCGACCTCAAGCACGACCGCCGGCGCGGCATCCTCCGCGCCATCGCCACCCATCTCGAACCCGGCATCCGCAAACGCGACGTCGCCGCCCCGCTGCACGAAGAGCTGCACGCAATGGCGCAGTGGCTCGGCGCACGCGATGTCGGCGCATAGCACGCGAAAAGACAGAGGCACCGCCGGAGCGGTGCCTCGCTTTGCTCGTTCGTCGCGAACGAAAGGTCAGTGATAGGGCGTCGGGTACGGGGTCGGCGCGGCCGGCGGCGGGGGCGGGTTCTGGGGCTGCGCGTAGGACGGCTGCGGGTAGCCGCCGCCGTAGCCTTGGCGGCGCGAGAGAATCGTCGAAGGCTGCGTCGTCTTCATCGCAACCGTGGTGCCCTGGCCGACGGTGACGTTCGTGCCGAGGTTCCCGGCGTAGATCGCGCCGCCGATCGCGCCGACGGCGCCGCCGACGTCGGTCCCGATGTGCTTGCCGATGTAGTTCCCGATGATCTGACCGACGACCGCGCCGACGATCCCGCGCGCGGTCGAGTTGCCGCCCTGCTTCACGTCGAGCGAGAGCACTTGCCCGGTGAGCGACGCTGTCGTGCCGTCGGCGAGCGTGATGCGGTCGAACGCCAGGTCGACGCGGCCCTTGTGCGTGGAGTTCGCGCGGACGACGTTCGCGATGTGCCCGTAGACGCGCGCGCCCTGGTAGCGCGGATCGTCGGCGGGATACGGCGGGACGGTGTCGAGCACGAACGGGTCGCCGACCTGGGCGTACTTGCTGTTGATCGTCTGTTCGAGCGTCCCGGTCACGACGACCTGAGACGGGAGCAGCGTGTCGCCGCTGTACTGGGCCGAGGCCGCCAGCGGGAGCGCCGCAAACACGGCGGCGGCGAGCGCCAGAAGGGGTTTACGGAGCATCGAGTACCTCATGGTGGGATTGACGAGATAACGCGCCGCGGCGGTCTTCCGTTCCCTCGAAAAGCAACGAAGCGCCGGTCTCCCGGCGCCTCGCTTTCCTGTCCACTGACCCGAGCGTTTACGCCGTGATCGGCGCGAGCTCGCGGTCGACGTCGCCGCGCAAGCCGGAATCGCCGCGCAACGCCTCGGCCTTGTCGAGCCGTTCCCACGGCAGGTCGAGCTCGGGCCGGCCGAAGTGACCGTACGACGCCGTCTGCTTGTAGATCGGACGGCGCAGGTCGAGGTGGTGGATGATCGCCGCCGGACGCAGATCGAAATGCGCCTTGACGAGCTCCGCGATCTTCTCTTCGGGGATCGCGTTCGTGCCGAACGTCTCGACCAGCACGCTGACCGGGTGCGCGACGCCGATCGCATACGCGACTTGGATCTCGCAGCGCTCGGCGAGCCCCGCCGCCACGACGTTCTTCGCGACGTAGCGCGCGGCGTATGCCGCCGAACGATCGACCTTCGTCGGATCTTTGCCGGAGAACGCGCCGCCGCCGTGACGCGCCATCCCGCCGTACGTGTCGGCGATGATCTTGCGTCCGGTCAGCCCGGCGTCGCCCTTCGGTCCGCCGATCACGAAGCGGCCGGTGGGGTTGACGTAGACCTTCATGTGCTCGTCGCGCAGCCCGCGCGGGATCACCGCGTCGATGATCTCGCTCGTCACCTCGCGGCGGATCAGGTCGAGCGGGATGTCCGGATCGTGCTGCGTCGAGATGACGACGGCGTCGACGCGCACCGGCTTGTGCCCGTCGTACTCGACGGTGACCTGCGACTTGCCGTCGGGCCGAAGGTACGAGATGTCGCCGTTCTTCCGCTTCGCGGCGAGGATGCGGGTGAGATCGTGCGCGAGCGTGATCGGCAGCGGCATGAGCGCCTTCGTCTCGCGGCAGGCGAAGCCGAACATCATCCCCTGGTCGCCGGCGCCGGTCAGCTCGAAGGGATCGTGCTTGCCGGTCTCCTTCACCTCGAGCGACTGGTCGACGCCCATCGCGATGTCGGGCGACTGTTCGTCGACCGAGACGCTGACGCCGCAGGTCTCGTAGTCGAAGCCGACCGCCGAGCGGTCGTAGCCGATCTCCTTGATCGTGTCGCGCACGATCTTCGGGATATCGACGTAGGTCTTCGTGGTGATCTCGCCGGCGATGTGGATCTGCCCGGTGATCGCGAACGTTTCGCAGGCGACGCGGCCCATCGGATCGTCCCGGAGGATCGCGTCGAGCACGGCGTCGGAGATCTGGTCGGCGAGCTTGTCGGGATGCCCCTCGGTCACCGACTCCGAGGTGAACAGACGGCGGTACGCCATCAGCCGCGTCCCTCCGGGCCGCAGCGCAGAATGCCGGCCGTCATCACGTGCCCTCCGACCACGACGTCATGTACTTCACCTGTTCCGGCGTCGGGGTATCGATGCTGATGCCGAAGGCGGCGAGCTTGAGCTGCGCGACCTCTTCGTCGATGTGGTCGGGGACCGAGTAGACCTTCTTCTCGAGGCTCTTGTAGTTCTGGGCCAGGTGGGCCGCGGCCATCGCCTGGTTCGCGAACGACATGTCCATCACGGCGGCCGGGTGGCCTTCGCCGGCGGCGAGGTTGATCAGCCGGCCCTGGCCGAGCACGCGGACCGTGCGTCCGTTGCGCAGCGCGTACGCTTCGACGAACGGGCGCGGCACGGTCTTTTCCCTCGACATCGCTTCGAGCGAGTCGAGGTCGAGCTCGTCGTTGAAGTGACCCGAGTTGCAGACGATCGCGCCGTCGCGCATCACCTCGAAGTGTTCCTTGCGGATCACGTGGTAGTTGCCGGTCACCGTGATGAAGATGTGCCCGAGCTTCGCGGCCTCGGCCATCGGCATCACCTCGAAGCCGTCCATCTTCGCTTCGAGCGCCTTGCGCGGGTCGATCTCGGTGACGACGACGTGCGCGCCGAGCCCCTTGGCGCGCGAGGCGACGCCGCGCCCGCACCAGCCGTAGCCGACGACGACCACGGTCGAGCCGGCGATCAGGGCGTTGGTGGCGCGGATCACGCCGTCGAGCGTCGACTGCCCCGTCCCGTACCGGTTGTCGAACATGTGCTTGGTGAGCGCGTCGTTGACCGCGATCACCGGGTAGGGCAGCACGCCGTCCTTCTCCATCGCATGGAGGCGGATGACGCCGGTCGTCGTCTCCTCGCAGCCGCCGATCATCTCGCGCAGCAGCGCGTTGTGCTTCGTGTAGATCGTGGTGACGAGGTCGCAGCCGTCGTCCATCGACATGTGCGGCTTGCTCGCGATGACCGACTCGATGTGGCCGTAGTAGGTCTTCTCGTCCTCACCCTTGATCGCATAGGTCGGAATCTGGTAGTGCGCGCAGAGCGCGGCCGCGACGTCGTCCTGGGTCGAGAGCGGGTTCGAGGCGCAGAGCGCGATCTCGGCGCCGCCCGCCTGCAGGGCGAGCATCAGGTTCGCGGTCTCGGTGGTCACGTGGAGGCACGCGCCGATCCGCACGCCCGCGAGCGGCTTCGACGCGGCGAAGCGATCGCGAATCTGCGCGAGGACGGGCATGAACGTCGCCGCCCACTCGATGCGGGATTTGCCCGCGTCGGCCAGCGCGAGGTCGCGTACGTCCCCGCGGGCCTTCTCGAGAGTTTGCAAGTCAGGCTCCTTGATAGCTGTCGGTTGTCGGAAATCGGCGACCGTGCTTGTTGAAACCAGCTCAAACGGCGACGAACGAACCCCATTCGCCGCGAGGCGTCGGCGATTCTTCCCTGGTAGACCGCCTCGTGAACGGAATCGATGCATACCTCGACCGGCTCGCCTCGTCCGATCCGACGCCGGGCGGCGGGAGCGCCGCGACGCTGGTCGGCGCAATGGGCGCGGCCCTGTGCGCGATGGTCGCACGGATCACGGCAGGGAGCGAGCGGCACGCGGCGCAGCGCCCCGAGGCGCTGGCCCTGGTCGACGCAGCCGACCGGCTCCGCGAGCGCTGTTCGGCGGCCCGGCCGCTCGACGAGGCGGCGTACGGCCGGGTCGTCGCGGCCCAGGCGCTGGCGCGGTCGACGCCGGAGGAAAAGGCCACGCGCGCCGACGCGCTGCAAGCCGCCCTCGCCGGCGCCGCCGAGGCGCCGCTGGCCGCGGCCGGCCTCGCCGCGGAAGGACTCGCGCTGGCCGAGCGCGTCCTCGCGCTCGGCAACGAGCACCTGGCCAGCGACGTCGAGTGCGCCGCGCACTTCTTCGGAGCAGCGTTTTCGGCGAGCGTTGCGAACGTACGCATCAATCACCGCTTCCTCAAGGACCCGCCGACCGTCAGCGCACAGAACGAACGGTTGGCCGCGATCGCCTCGGCCGTCGCCGAGTCCGAGAAGCGGATCCTTGCCACCTTCGCCAAAGGCTGAACCTCTTTGATACAACGTGTGAAGCCGCTCGCGCGAATTCTCGCCGAGGGCAGCGACGCTCAGCACGGCCTGAAGCGCACCTTGGGCCCGTGGTCCCTGACCGCGATGGGGATCGGGGCGATCATCGGCACCGGCATCTTCGTCCTCACCGGCGTCGCCTCGGCGACTCGCGCCGGTCCGGCGATCACGATCTCGTTCGTCGTCGCCGGGATCGTCAGCGCGCTGGCCGCGCTGTGCTACGCCGAGGTCGCGAGCAAGATCCCGATCTCGGGGAGCGCCTACAGCTACGCCTACGCGACCTTCGGCGAAGTGCTCGCCTGGATCATCGGCTGGGACCTGATCCTCGAATACGGGCTCGGCGCCGCGACCGTCAGCATCGGATGGTCCGGCTACTTCGTCAACTTGCTGCAGAGCGTCGGGATCACCATCCCCCAGGCGCTGGTCCATTCGCCGTTCGACCCGACGCCGGGGATCCTCAACATCCCCGCCGCCGTCATCATCCTCATCATCACGGCGCTGCTCGTCAAAGGAACGCGCGAGTCGGGAACGGTCAACGCGATCATCGTCGCAGTCAAGCTCTGCGTCGTCCTGTTCTTCCTGGCGATCGGCGTCGGCCACATCGATCCGGCGAACTACCACCTCCCCGCCGGGCCGACGACGGGTTTGGGCGGCTACTTCCCCTTCGGGTGGTCGGGCGTGTTCGGCGGTGCAGCCTTCATCTTCTTCGCCTACATCGGATTCGACGCGGTCTCGACGACCGCCGAAGAGGCGAAGAACCCGCGGCGCGACCTGCCGATCGGCATCATCGCGAGCTTGGCGGTCTGCACCGTGCTGTACATCGCGGTCGTCGCGGTGCTCGACGGGATGATCCCGTTCAACGAGCTGAACGTCGCTTCGCCGGTCGCCTTCGCGGTGATCCATGCCGGGCTCGGCTGGGCGGCCTTCATCATCTCGCTCGGCGCGATCGCCGGGCTCACCACCGTGCTGCTCGTCATGATGTTCGGCCAGAGCCGGATCATCTACGCGATGGGGCGCGACAACCTGATCCCGAGCTGGTTCACCGCCGTGCACCCGCGCTTTCGCACGCCGGTGTTCTCGACGATCTTCTTCGGCATCCTGATCGCGATCGCGGCGGCGTTCACCAACATCAACTTCGTCGGCTCGCTGACGAACATGGGGACGCTCGCCGCGTTCGTGCTCGTCTCGCTCGCGCTCCCGGTGCTGCGCAGGAAGCATCCCGAGCTGCGCGGCGGGTTCGAGGTTCCCTTCGGCCCGTGGGTCGTGCCGATTCTCTCCGCGCTCGCCGCGCTCGGCCTGATCTACTTCTTGCGGGTCGGCAGCATCGAGTTCTTGGGGATCCCGCTGCCGTGGTTCGGCTTCGTCGTCTGGCTGATCGTCGGCTTCGCGATCTACCTCGGATACGGACGGAAGCACAGCACGGTCGGGCTCGACGCGAGGCCCTGATGGAGCGGCGTCGTCGCAGCCGTTACGACTGCGACGACGCTCCCGTTTGGGCGGTCTGACCGTTTTGCCCGCCCTTCATCGTCGGCTCGGCGAGCGTGCCGGCCGGCGGGCCCGTCTTGCGCTGTGCGAGCGCGGCGTACCCGGCGGCGATCGCGCCGGCGAGGACGAGCGTCTTCAGCACCGGATGGCTGAGCTTCCGGTCGAGGCCGAGCGCGCGGTCGAGGGAGACGGCACCGAAGCCCGACGCGGCCAGCGCGAGCGCGCCGGTCGAGTAGAGCACGCCGACCTCGACGCCGTTCTTCGCGGCGTAGAACCCGTTCTTCGCGTGCACGGTCGTCTGCGCGACCAGCATGTTCGAGAGCAGCATCGCCGGTCCGATCGGGCCGCCGGCGCCGAGCGCGATCAGCAGCCCCGAGGTGACTTCACCATAGGAGGCCAGCGCGGCGTAGGTCTCGCCGGGCTTGAACCCCAGGCTCTCCATGAACCCCGCGGCGCCCTTCGGGCCCGGTCCTTCGAACCAGCCGAAGGCTTTCTGCGCGCCGTGCGAGGCGTAGCCCAGGCCGAGGGCGAGCCGCGCGGCGAGCAGTCCCAGATCGTCGATCATCGCGTTACTCTTCCGCCGCCGGGTCGCCCGAGGCGTCTTCGACCGTCGCGATGCGCTCGGCGCCGTGGATCATCTCGCGCACCTTCTCGCCGCCTTCGCGAACGGGGTCCGAGACGATCGCATAGTGCGAGTGGCCGTGGCCGTGACCGCTTTCTCGCGTGCAGCGTCCCGGCGAGCACGCGCCCGTCGTCGAGCGTCAGGCGGACGGGCTTCCCCACGTAGGGACGGACTTCGTCGTCGGTCATGGTCTGTGCGTTGCTCCTGGAAATGACGAGCTGCGGGGCGGGGTGCCGCTCCGACAATGGATCATCCCCGCCGCGCCGCGAACCGAATCCGGGCGCGGGGCCTCAGGCGACAAGCTCGAGGAACGGGCGGACGTCGGCCTCATCGACGTCCATCCCGACCTCGGCCGCGTTCCAGCGCTCGTCGTGAAAGTCCGACCCGGCGCTCATCACGAGCCCCAGCTGCGCGGCGCGCGCGCGGTAGTGCGCGACCTGCGCGCTCGAGTGCGTCGGATAGAACACTTCGAGCCCTTGTAGCCCGTGCTCGGCGAGCGCGTCGATCGTATCGTCGCTCTTCAGCCGTCCCGGGTGCGCGAGCACCGCGACGCCGCCCACGGCGCGGATCACCTCGATGGCCTCGACCGGCGTGATGTGATTCGAGGGCGCGTACCCGGCCTTGCCGCGCGAAAGCAGCTGATCGAACGCAGCCTGCACGTCGCGCACCATCCCGTGGCGCACGAGCGCCTTCGCCACGTGCGGACGGCCCAGCGCATGGCCCGCCGACGACTCGCCCAG
This sequence comes from Vulcanimicrobiota bacterium, assembly GCA_963795405.1. Taxonomy (GTDB): domain Bacteria; phylum Vulcanimicrobiota; class Vulcanimicrobiia; order Vulcanimicrobiales; family Vulcanimicrobiaceae; genus Vulcanimicrobium. The sequence goes on along the minus strand of CAWCHS010000008.1, from coordinate 479,192 downwards.
CACCTGATCGACGGTCAGCGGATAGCCCGCCGCGGCCAGTCCGCCGAGCATCGTGTCGATCCGCCGCCGCCGGTGCTCGCGGTTGCGCTCGAGCACGGTGGAGATCGGCGAGGCTCCGGTCGGGATGCGGAAGCCGAGGATGTGCACGTCGGCGCCGTTCCATGTCGTGTTGATCTCGACGCCGGTGACGACGCGCTGGCCCGGCGCGTCGACCGCGTCGTACGCGCGCGTCGTGTCGTGATCGGTGATCGAGAACCACGAGACACCGCGACGCTTCATCCGCGCGACGAGCTCGGCCGGCGCGAGGGTCCCGTCGCTCTCGCGCGTGTGCGAGTGGAAGTCGACCGTCAAGCGTTCGGTTCGGACGGCGCCGCCGGGGTGCGGGGCCGGCGCTCGACGAGCAGCCGGATCGCGGTGCGCACGTTGCCGTCGATCTCGACGTCGGTGAATTCGGGGACGCACCACAGGTCGAACTCGCTCGCTTCCAAATACGAACGGGCGATGGCGATCGCTTTCACGGCCTGGTTGGTCGCCCCCGCGCCGATCGCTTGCAGCTCCGCTCTGGGCTTCTCGCGCAGGACGCCCGCGAGCGCGCCGGCGACCGAGTTCGGGTTGGACTGAGCTGACACTTTGAGGACACCAGACGCCGGCGTCCTCGGCGGCTCGATCATGCTAGGCCTCGAAGATGTATGCGTTTGATGTCGAGCGCGCGTCCGCTGCCGACGTCGATCGTCGCGACAGCCGCGCAAAACTGTCGTGTACCCGTTTTTTGCACGGCGAAGCGCTCCGAAACCGCGTTGGTGAAACGCTCCAGCACCGCCCCGGCGTCCATCCCGATCACACCCTCGGACGGCCCGGTCATCCCCACGTCCGTCAGGTAAGCCATCCCGCCGGCGAAGATCTGCTCGTCGGCGGTCTGCACGTGCGTGTGGGTCCCGTAGAGCAGCGAGACGGAGCCGTCGAAGGAACGCCCGAGCGCCATCTTCTCCGAGGTCGCTTCGGCGTGCACGTCGACGACGATCACCTTCGTCGCCTCGCGCAGCTCGTCGATCAGCGCGCGCCCGACGCGAAACGGATCGTCGACCGGCGGCATGAAGACACGGCCCATCAGGTTGACGACGCCGACGGTGACACCGTTCACCTGGAACGTGCCGGCGCCGCGGCCCGGCAGCCCCGGCGGGTAGTTCGCCGGCCGCAGGATGCGATCGGTCTCGTCGAGGTGCGCGCGAAACTCGCGCTTGTCCCAGATGTGGTTGCCGGACGTGATGAAGTCGACCCCGGCGGCGAACATCTCGTCGGCGGTCTGCACGGTCAGCCCAAAGCCGCCGGCGGCGTTCTCGCCGTTCGCGATCACGGCGTCGGCATGGTGCTGCTCGCGGGCGAGCGCGAGATGCTTCTTCAGCGTGTCCCGGCCCGGCGAGCCCATGACGTCGCCGACGACCAGAACGGTGATGGTCTTCTGGGTTAGGATCTGGCCCTGGCTTTCGCGCGTTTTCTGGCGTGGACGAAGTAGACGAGCACGCGTTGCTCTTCCCGGAAACCCACCAATCGCTGCCGCTGGTTCGGATCGCGCAGGGCGTCGAGCGCGACCTCGACCGCCTCGTCGCGCGCCGCGGCGTCGTCGTCGTACGGCTGCGCGGTCTCGTCGCGCACCAGCCGCTCGCCGAACGCGTCGGCGAACAGCGCGACGAGCAGCTCGAGCTCCTCGCGGGCGAACGTCGCCGCGTCGCGCGTCACGTGGACGAACGCGACGGAGGCGTCGCGGTCGCTGCCGACGGCGAGCTTCGCCGGCGACTCACCTCGCAGCTCGAGGAAGGCGCGCACGTGGTCGCCGATGCGTTCGGTCAGCGCGCTCATCCGCACGCGGTCGAGCCGCTCGCGCACCGCGAACGAAAGCGTCAGCGTCGCGTCCGCCGGATTCGAGCGGACGCTGTGGACTTCCGGAAAGCGGAGCAGCAGCGCGACGACACGGTTCACGGTGTCGGCGGACTCGAAGGCGGGGGGTCGCGGGGTGTACATGACTCTCTCGTCGGGAGACGGGTGGGGTGGGGGGTCGATCATTCGGACCCGGCTCAGCCCGGGACCTGTCGCACCGACCCGGGGCTCGTCTGCGCGGCGAGTCGGGTACGGCAAGTCCCCGAACGGGCTCCGCGGGGAAAAAGATGCGCCGCCCGGCCGGGCGGCGCAGCGGGGTTTTCCTCGACGGCCGGAAGGGGCCGCTCAGGCGCTCTTGGCCGGGGGGAGGACGGCGCGGACCTCGGTCCCGCCGCTCGAGGGGATGTCGACCTCGACCTCGCGGGCCAGCCGCTCGACGATCGCCAGCCCGCGGCCGGACTCGGCGAACAGGTTGCGGTGCGGCGACCAGGGCTTCACGCGCAGCCCCGGCCCGTGGTCGCGGACGACGAGGACCGGGTCGTCGCCATGCAGCTCGAGGCGCACCACGACCTTGCCTTTCGCGTAGCGGACCGTATTGGCGACGAGCTCGCCGTAGATCAGCTCCGAGGCGTCCACGTCGACCGGCGGCACCCCGGGCTCGCCGAGCCGCTCCCGAAACGCCCGGCGCTGTCCCAGCACCCGCTCGGCTTTGTCCTGGACCATCCACACGAGCGCCACCGCGGCCACCTCCTTATTCATCCCACTTGTACCGGGGAGCGGCGGTGGGCTCTCTCCCGGAATCGGGGGATTCCGGTCCGGTGACTTCGCCGGCCAAGACGAAGACGTGCCCGCCCTGGGGCGCCAGCCGGGTCGCGAGCACCTCGTACGAGACCGGGCCGGCGAACAGATATCCTTGTCCTTCGGCACAGCCCAGCGACTGGACGAACGCGAACTGCTCTTCGCTTTCGATCCCCTCGGCGGTGACCAGCAGTCCCAACGCGTCGGCGACGCCGACGATCGACCGGACGATCGCCTGATCGTACGGATCGTCAGCGACTTCGCGCAAGAATGCGCGGTCGATCTTCAGCGCGGTGATCGGCAGCCGCTTCAGGCACGCCAGCGAGCTATACCCGACCCCGAAGTCGTCGATCGCGATCTGCACGCCCAGAGCACACAACCGGCGCAGCGCGGGCAGCATCGCATCGTCGAGCAGGACGTGCTCGGTGACCTCGACCGAGAGCGCGGCAGGCGGGAGCCCGTGTTCGGCGAGGAGCGCCGCGACGACGTCGGGGAGATCGGGCTCGCGCAGATCGCGCGGCGAGAGGTTCACGGAGACGCGAAACTCCGGGAGCTGCTCGCGGATCCGGCCGGCGGCGATGCACGCTTCGCGCAGCACCCAGCGATCGATCGCGACGATCGCGCCCGTTTGCTCGGCGATGGCGACGAACGCGTTCGGGCCGATCACGTCCTGATCGCGGTGCCAGCGCACGAGCGCTTCGGCGCCGACGATGCGCCGCGACGCGACGTCGACGACCGGCTGGAAGAGCAGACGCAGCTCGCCGCGCACGATCGCGTGCCGCAGCTCGTTTTCGAGCAGCAGCCGCCGCGCCGACTCCGTCTCCATCGCGGCGTCGTACACCGCCGCGCGGTTTCCGCCGTCGGCCTTCGCGCGGTACATCGCGCAGTCGGCGTGCGCGTTCAGCGCATCGACGCTCGTGCCGTGATCGGGATACAGGGCGGCGCCGACGCTGACGTCGACGAACAGCTCGCGTCCGGCTGCGTGTACCGGCTCGGCGAAGGCGCGGACGACGCGCTCGGCGACGACGCGCATCTCCTTCGCGTGCGCGACGCGCGGAAGCAAGATGGTGAACTCGTCGCCACCGGAACGGGCGATCACGTCGCCGCCGCGCAGCATCTCCTGCAGCCGGAGCGCGACCTCGCGCAGCACGAGATCACCGACCCCGTGGCCGAGCGTATCGTTGATCGTGTTGAAGCGGTCGAGGTCGACGCAGAGCAGCGCGAAGCGCGCCTCGTCGCGCGCGGCGTCGCCGATCGCCGCGTCGACACGGCGCTCGAACGACGGCCGGTTCGGGAGCCCGGTCAAGCGGTCGCGGTGCGTCGCGTCGAAGAGCTGCTGCTGGGTCGCGCGCAGCTCGGTGACGTCGAGCGTCACGCCGGCGGCGCCGACGATCGCGCCGCCGCCATCGCGCAGCGGCTCGACGTGATGGCGCAGCCAGCGCGTTCCGCGCGTCGTCTCGACGGCGAGCGGCGCCCCGGCGAACACCTCGTCGAGGAGGTGGGGGGCGATCAGCGCATCGAGGCTGCAGCCGGCGAGCGACTCGGGGTTCAGCCCGAGCGGGCTCAGCGCGGCGCCGGAAGCCGCGGTGAAGCGCGCGTCGCGCCCGGCGGTCCACAGGATGGCATCCGCGTTCTCGCGGACGAGGCGCAGGAGCGCGTCGCCTTCGGCGCTACGGGCGGCGGGCTCGAGCTCACGCTCGGCGTCCGCGTCGACGGGCGGGGTCGCGCCGGCGGCTGACCGCGGCGCACGGCGCTTCACCGTGAGGAACGTGCCGAGCAGGGCGACGAACGAAACGGCGGCGGCCGAGAACGACGCGATCGAAGCGAGAGGGCTCATCCGTGATCATCCTGGCGGAGTCGGCGCGTCCGAGGACGCGAACCGGCCGCACGACATCCTGCGTGCGGACGTAACCGTTCGGGACGGCGCCCTCACCCGCTCCACAACCCGGCGGGCGCCTGCCGGTGTGCGTACCGTCACTATCCGCCGAGTCGCACGTCGTTGTAAAGCAGGGTTTGTAAAATATCGGTAAAGACGCGTGGGATTACCCCGCTTGGCCGAGGATCGTCAGCGTTCCCATCCAGAGCCCGAGGCCGACGCAGACCACGGCCACGGTCATCGCGACGACGTTGCCCAGCAACGAGTTCACCCGGTCTCCCAGTACCGATCGATCGTTCGAGAGCACGAGCAGAAAGCCGAGGACCACCGGCAGCACGAACGCGTTGAACGCCTCGACCCACAGCGTGATGCGGATCAGCGGAAGGTGCGGGATCAGCACGACGCCGGCGGCGACGAGGACCATCGCGGCGTAGAGCCCGTAAAAGCGCTTCGCATCGAGGCAGCCGGCATTCAGCGAGCAGCGCCAGGCGAAGGCTTCGCCGAACGCCCACGCCGTCGCCAACGAGACGACGAGCGCGCCGAGCAGCGATGCGCCCAGCAGTCCGGCGCCGAACGCGACGCCCGCCCATTTCGCGCCGGTCAGCGGGACCAGCGCGAGCGCCGCGTGCGCGGCGTCGGTGACGCTGACGTGGTGGACGAACAGCGTCGCGGCGCAGGTCACCACGACGGCGACCATGATGAGCTGCGTCGCCACCGCGCCGATCGCGGTGTCGACGCGCGCGAGTCCCATGTCGGCGGCGCGCAGCCGTTTGTCGACGGTCGCCGACTGCTGGTAGAAGATCATCCACGGCATGATCACCGCGCCGATGTTGCCGGCGACCAGCAGCAGGTAGTCGCGGTTCGCCAGCGGCTGGCTGCCGAACAACCCTTCTCGGACGAAGACGCCGGGGCTCGGATGGCCGGCGAACGCGGCCGGGATGAACAAGAGCTCGAGCAGGCAGAGCATCAGCGCCACGACCTCGGCCCGCTTGTAGCGGCCGCTCAGCGCGATCCCGATCAGCAGCGTCGCGGAGACGAGGACCAGGGGCGCCGCGGGGATCCCGAAGATCAGCGCGACGCCGGCGATCCCGATGAACTCGGTGACGAGCGCCGCGAGGTTGGTGATCAGCATCGTGCCGAGCGAGACCCAGGTCCAGCCGAGCCCGTAGTGCTCGCGGATCAGCTGCGCGTGCCCTTTGCCGGTGACGGTCCCGAGCCGAACCGTCATCTCCTGGACCACGAACAGCGGCACGATCAGCAAGAGCTGGAGCAGCACCAGCTTCATCCCGAACTGCGCGCCGGAGCTCGCGGCGGTGGTGATGCTGCCGGCCTCGGTGTCGGCGAAGGCGACGATCAGCCCCGGTCCGGCGACGGCCAGGTAGCGCCACAGGCGATTGCCGCCGCGCGGCGGCGCGATCGTTTGGGGTTCGGCGTGGACGGCGGCCATCGGAGCTCCCGAACTATGAGGGGAGCCTAACAGTTGCCGTAGGCGAGCCGAATTCCCCCTCGACGATTGTCGGCCGTCTGCTCGGCGGCGGGGACGGAACGCTCCGGCGAGCGTCGAAAACGGAGGGCGTGCTCCTTCTGCTGCTGCCGCTGTTCCTGGCGCTGGCGGGTCCGGTCGCAGCGCCGACGCCGCAGCCCACGAACCCGTTCACCCTGGAACCGCTCCCGTCGACCCCCGCTCCGCTGCCCGTGATCGGCTCGACGCACAACAAGCCGCTCTGCACGACGCTGCGCAGAGGGGTCGCTCCGGCGCTGCAGTCGGCGATGAAGAACGACGCCACCTACAAGCAGCTCCGCGGAAAGATCTTCGAATACATCGTCAAGGACTCGGACGACGCGCGCGACCTGCACCTGATGCAGATGGACCGCACCGTCGACGATCTGGTGAAGAGCACGAACGCGCTCGAGGACGCGCTGAAGTCCACCGCGTTCGACGTCCCCGGCAACGCGAAGCCCGAAGACGCCAAGACCATGCGCGAGCTGAAATCGACGCTCACGCAGGTCCTCGCCTCACAGAAGGTTCAGCTCAACGTGATGAGCGGCTTCGTCGAGACCGAGCGGATGCGGCGGTTCGGTCAGATGAGCGAAAGCGAGCAGCAGCTCGCGAACTCCGTCGCGCCGAACACGATGGTCAACGGCGCGCTGACGACGGCCTCGCCGATGACCGGCTTTCTGCGCGACACTTCGCAGATCAGCGTCCTGCCGGAGCACCAGACGGTGAAGTCGCTGCACGACGCGCACCTCCTCGACGCCGACCTCGGCGACATCGCCGCGTTCACGCAAAGAACGGAAGAAGCGGCGACCAAGGTCATCGTCCCGGCGACCGAGCGCTGCAAGTAAGCCTCGGGCGGCTCGTGCCGAGGCCCGGCCGAAAGCCGGCGCGAACGGTGTGATCCCGATGGGCGTTCCGCGCAAGCCGATCGACCCGGCGACGCCGGAAGCCGCGGCGTTCCTCGAAACGGCGATCGAACAGTACGGCAAGGCGACCTACAACTTCGCCTTCCGCCTCACCGGGAACGAAGCCGACGCCCGCGACCTGACGCAGGACGCCTTCATCCGCGTCTACCGGGCGTGGCGATCGTTTCAGCCCGGGACTTCGTTCCTCTCATGGGTCTACCGAATCGTCACGAATCTGTACCGAGATGAACTTCGGAGGAGAAAAGGACGTTTCCAGGAGGAGATCCCCGAGGATAACGCTCCGCAGGAGTACGGAGGCCAGCGCCCGCTCGCCGTCGACCCCATCGAGGAGTACGTGTCCGGACAGCTGGGCGAGCCCTTATCGAAGGCTCTGGCCCAACTGTCCCCGGAGCAGCGGCAGGTCGTGGTTCTCGCCGACATCGAGGAGTACAGCTACCAAGAGATCGCCGACATCATGGGATGTTCGATCGGAACGGTTCGGTCGCGGCTGCACCGCGCGAGAGCCCTCCTCCGTCGGTTGGTGACCCGGGCGCAACAGGAACAACAATGACCACCCACTACCAGCGCGAAATCCTGATCGACTATCTGCACGGCGAGCTTTCCCCGCAGGCGGACGCTGCCGTGTTCGAACACCTCGAAGCGTGCGTCGAATGCCGCGCCGCCCACGACGAAGAGGCGGCGTTCGGCGAGACGCTGCGCGTGCTGGCGCGCGAGTCCGAGCTCGACCTTCCCGCGATGGTGAAGGCGCGCGTGTGGGATGCGATCCGGCACGAGCAGCCCTCGTGGCTCGACAAGCTGCGCGCGAGCTGGTCGCCGCGCTTCGCGCTCCCCATCGCCGCCGTGGTCGTCGTCGGCGTCTACTTCGGTGTTCCGATCTTTCACGCGCAGCAGCCGGCGCCCGGCGTCTTGGCGAGCTACTACCTCGACGAGCACAACGCCGAAGTGCAGCAGAACCCGCTCGGCCCCGGCGTGAGCCCGGCGCTCTACGGCGTCACGACCGACCGCTCCAGCTCGTCCGCCGCTTCGTACATCGATACCGCCGACGCCGCGACCCTCGACGACGCCGACGGTGCGTACCGCTAGCGCGCTCGTCGTCCTCGCGCTGCTCGCGCTCGGCGCACCGGCCTCCGGTGCGCCGCGCCATGCCGCGCCTGCGCGCGCCGTGCCGACGACCGGCCCGAACGACGGCCGTCCGCTGATCGTCGAGGCGGTCGCCGCCGGCAAGCACGTCTCGTTCGTCGGACAGATCTCGACGATCCGCGTCGGCTCGACGCAGGCGACCGCGGTCGTCTCGACCGTGGAGCACCGCGCGCCCGACGAGACGCGCCGGGACTACCTCGCCCCGCGCGTCCTCTACGGACAGTACGTGATCAGCCGCGGCGCCGTCTCGTGGGACATCGTCCCGGCCGACAAGCGCGTCGTGATCAGCGAGAACAAGGCCTCGGTCGACCCCGTCGCGGTCGTCGACGACATCGCGCTGCTCGACTCGAACTACCGCGCCGAGCGCAGCGCAACCGACGCCGTGGCCAACCGCCGCGTCGACGTCGTCGACCTGTTCAGCAAGTACACGGGCGAGCGCGCGATGCGGCTGTGGATCGACCAGCAGACGCACGTCGTCCTCGGCAAGGAGTCGTATCACGGCGACGGATCGCTCGCGTGGCGCAGCCGCTTCGACGACATCCGGTACACCGACGACATCCCCGAGGCGATCTTCGCCGAGACCGTTCCGCACGGGTACGCCGTGACGCACGGCCGCACGTACTCGCAGCCCTCGACGTTTCCGAACGCGGTCCCGAACCCCGGCTTCCGCCCGGTGACGCCGAAGTATCTCCCCGACGGCTTCGCGCTGATCGGGGCCGACCTGAGCGAGAACCGCGGACTCCGCAGCCTGCACCTGATCTACAGCGACGGGATCCGCACGATCTCGCTCTTTCAGAACGCCGGCGGCCGCACGACCGACTTCACCGGGATGCACCCGCAGACGACCTCGTTCGAAGGCCACGACGCGAGCTACGTGCGCGACGGCCCCACGACGCTGCTCTCCTGGCGCGAGCACGACCTCAGCTTCGCGCTGATCGGCGACCTCGATTTGAAAGAGCTGATCAACATCGCGATCAGCGTCGTCCCCTGACCTAGCCGTCGTGCTCGTTCGGGTGAAGGACGGGCGTGGGAATTTCGCTTTCTTCCGTGCCGGATGCGATCGCGCGGATCGGCGTCGCGCGCGACGTCGCGTTCGGAACCTATTTCCTGATGCGCGGGCGCATGACCGACGCGCTGCTGGCGGCGGCGAAGCGCGGGGCGCACGTGGCGGTCACCGCGCAGGCGAATCCGTACGGCGGGACCGCGCGTGACGACCGCCCGGCGGCGAACCTCGCGCTCGCCGGCGAGCTGCGCGCCGCCGGCGCGGAGGTGACGCTGCTCGACCGCGACGCTCGCCCCTTTCATCTGAAGGCGGCGGTGTGCGACGACGCGGTTTTCTTCGACGACCGGAACTGGACCGGCAGCGGCCGCGAGCTCGTGATCGACGATGAGAACGCGGGCGACGCGGCGGTCGTCCGCGCGGCGCTCGCCGGGAATGCACGCACGCCCGGGGGTCACGGCGCCGAAACGGCGGCCGTGGCGACGACCAAGGGGGACGCGCTGGCGCGCGAAGCGGCGCTGCTCGACGACGCGCGTTCCGCGCCGGCGATCGTCGAGACCGAAACGATCGGAAACGGCCCGCTCTCGCACGCGTTGCGGATGCACGCGAAGGGCGGGGCCGCGACGACGCTGATCGTCCGGCCAGCGAAACACCGCTCGTTCTCGGAGCGGAAAACGATCCATTCACTGCGGCGCGACGGCGTCACCGTGCTCACGAGCGGGACGGACGAGAAGCTCGCCGTCGCCGGCGACGAGGCGTGGGTCGGCTCGGCGAACGGCACCGGGTTGTTCCATACTGGCCGAGACGGAAAGCCGGTCAACACCGGCGACCAGGTCGAGTGGGGCTTGCGCACGCGCGAGCCTCAGCTCGTCGACGCGGTCCGCGCCGCGCTCGCGCGCGACGCGGGCCGCGAGCAGCGCATCACCGTCGCCGCCGCTGCATAGCGGCCGGCGTCGGGTGGCGCCGCCGCGTAACGGCCGTTACTTGCCCGGCGCCTGCTGCTGCTGCTGTGATGCTGGTGCGCTTCGTGGCGCGCGCGCATCTGCGCCAGCTCGGTGCGGAACTGGGCGCGCTGGTCGGGGCTCAGGATGCCGTCGATCTGGGCGCGCAGCTTCTCGCGGTTCGCCTTGCGCGTCGCCTGGTCGGCGCTCTTGGTCGCCTCGCGCGACTGCTTCATCGCATCGCGGATCTGCGACTTCTGCGCATCGCTGAGGTTGAGCTTGGCCAGGGCCGCGCGCATCGGGTTGCGATGATGACCGTGACGGTGCTGACCGGCTTGGGGTCCGCGCTGCGCCCCGGCGGGCGGCGGCGGGCCTTGCTGGGCGCTCGCCGCGACCGGTGCGACGAGGGTCGCGGCGAGCGCGACCGAGCTGAGGAAACGGGAGATGGACACGTGATGGAACTCCTGCGTCGTCGGGGACGCGTGAATGTAGTGCGTGATCGCTACTACGCGCGCGCCGCGGCAGAAGTGGTGAAGGCGCCGTTAGACCTTGCTGGGCTGCGGCTCAGCCCAGGCTGTTGATCGCTTTGACGATGGCGCTTTCCGGCGTCTCGCCGTCGGTCATCCAACGCACCTTCTTGTTCTTGTCGATCAGAACGAGCGTCGGGAACCCGTTCTTCAGATAGGCGTGCGCGACTTTGAGGTCGGGGTCGAACGCAATCGGGTAGCGCACGGAGAACTGCTGGGCGAACTGGTTCACGTCGGCCTGCGACTCGGGGCCGGTGTAGGCCATGTCCTTCGCATCGCCGCTGACCGCGACGATCGCCACCTTGCCCTGGTACTTGCCCGCCAGGTCGTTCAGGACGGCCGTCTCGTGCTGGCAGTGCGGGCACCACGTCGCGAAGACTTCGACCAGCACCGGCGCCGCCGTCGTGTTCAGGTCGAACGGCCCCATGTCGGTCTGCACCGCGAACTCCGGCGCGGTCTGGCCGACCTTCAGGTTCGACTGGATCGGCGACTGGGTCGCGTTCTCCGGGACGACGTTGCGCGAGGAGAGCCCGACCGCGACGACGATCGCGATCAGGACGAGGGCGAGCGTCGCGTAGATGATGATCTTGCGGCGGTCGGCGGGACGCTTGACGGCGGTACGGCTCATGATGGGTTTCCTATCTTCGCGTCGACGGCGAGCGCACCCGGCGCACGCAGTGCGACGATGAGGGCGAGCAGGACGAACGCGGCGTCGCGCGCGACCTCCCACCAGGTCGTGACGGTGGAGTCGTTCGGCCCGAAGCAGCCGCACGACAGGTGAAGCCCGCGCATGACCGCCGAGGCGATCGCCAGATCGAAGACGGCGAGCAGCACGGTCGCGATCCAGGCGGCGGTGCGGGTGAACAGGCCGAGCACGAGGTAGCCGCCGAGCAGCACCTCGAGGAACGGCAGCCCGAGCGCCATCGGCGCGACGAGTGCGCGCGGGACGAGCCCGAACGCCGCGATCTGCTGGGCGAACTCGATCGCATGACCGATCTTGCTCGCGCCGGCGACGATGAAGATGACGCCCAGGACGACGCGCAGGACGAGCACGACGATCGCCACGGCACCAGACCGGCGACCGGAGTGGCCGAGAGCGGTCACGTCGCGGCCAGCGCCGCCTGCTCGACTTCGCGCACCAGCGCACGCTGGCGCGGCGGGATCGCCTGCACGTCGGTCTTTTCGACCTCCGTCGCCTCTTCGAAACCGAGGATCGTCTCCGCGACGCACGAGGCGAGCATGACCGGATCGTAGCCGCCCTCGAGGACGAACAGCGCGCGGCCGTCGCAGAACTCGTCGGCGACCTCGCGCACGAGGCGGCCCATCTGGCGCGCGAACGACGGATCGACACCGAGGTCGCCGACCGGATCGCCGGCGACGACGTCGTAGCCGGCGCTGACGACGATCAGCCCCGGACGGACCCGCTCGGCGAGCGCGCGCAGCGCCCGCGTGTGGATCCCGACGAACCCTTCGGTGAGGATGCCGCGCGCGTCGATCGGCACGTTGACCATCGCGGCGCCCGCCGCGACGCGGTTATCGCGCGGATCGCCGGTGCCGGGATACGCCGGATCGGCGTGCGTACCGAAGAACGAGACGCCGCCGCCGACCGCGGCCTGCGTGCCGTTGCCGTGATGGTAATCGAAGTCCCAGACCAGCGCGCGCCCGCCGGTCTCCTGGGCGAAGGTGCGCGCGGCGATCGCGACGTTGTTGAAGACGCAGAAGCCCATCCCGCGCGCCGGCTCGGCATGATGCCCCGGCGGACGGACGAGCGCGAACGCGCCGCGGCGCTCGTCGACCGCGTGCTCGAGCGCGACCAGCGCCGCGCCGGCGGCGCGCGCCGCACCGTCGTAGGAGCCGGCGTCGACCAGCGTGTCGCCGGTGATGAGCTGATCGATCTCGCCGTCTTCGAGCGCGGCGCACGTGCGCCGCACCAGCTCGATGTACGCGGCGGGATGGACGCGCGCCAGCTCGTCGGGACGCGCGGCGCGCGCGTCGACGCGCTCGCCCAGCATCCCGCGCCGGCGCAGCTCCTCGGCTGCGACGCGGACCCGATCCGGCGCTTCGGGGTGGCGAACGCCGGACAGATGCGTCGTCAGCCCCTCGTCATACGCGACGAGCATCGTTGCCTACGACTTCTTCGTCGTCGTCTTCTTCGACTGGGCGGCCTTCTGGTCGCGGTCGATCTGGTTGATGAGCGACTGCACTTCGTTGGCGGCTTGCGATCCGCGCGGAACGTAGCTCAGCAGCTTCTGGTAGGCGGCTTTCGCCTTGTCCGGCTGACGCGAGCCCTGGTAGCACTTTCCGAGACCGTAGAGGATCTGCGGGTTCTGCTTGGAGAGCTGCGGCGCGCCGCGGTCGAGCGCATCGTACACCTGCGCGCACTCGTTGTAGTTGTGGACCTGCATGTCGGCCTGACCGAGGCCGAGCAGCGCCTCCGGGCTGTGCGCAAGCTGGTAGGACGCCTTGAACTCGCCGGCGGCTTTGTCGTACTGCTTGTTCGCGGCGTACGAGGCGCCGAGCAGCAGGTGCGAGCGCGGGTCGTTCTTCGCCAGCTCCGTGACGCGCTGGAACTGCTGGATCGCCTTGGCGATCTGGTTCTGGCCGGCGTAGAGCTGGCCGAGCCGCGCGACCGCATCGACCTGGTCGCGGTTCGGCCCCGCCCCGGCGATGTACTCGCGCTCGGCGCCGGCCTTGTCGCCCTTGCCGATGAGGTAGTCGCCGTACGCGGTGTGCGCGCTCAGGACGTTCGGGTACTGCGCGATCGCGCGCTGGTACTGCGCGACCGCCTCGCCGTCCATCTTTTCGTTCGCGTAGACGATCGCTTCCTGATCGATCACCGCGACCTTGTCGGTCGGATCCGTCTGGAGCGAGAGGATGTGCTCGTAGGTCGCGACCGCGTCCTTCACGTTGTGCTGCGCGGCTTCGAGCTTGCCTTTGCCGACGAGCGCGTCCATGTTGTTCGGATCGATCGTCACGGCACGGTCGTAGAGCTGCTCGCCGAGCGCGACCGCGTTCTGGCTGAGATACGTCTGCGCCTCGAGCACCAGCGGGCGCGGATCCTTCGGATTGGCCTTCGCGGCGGCGTCGAACTGCTGGCGCGACTCGTCGAACTTCTGCTCGGCGGCGAGCACGAGGCCGTAGGCGTCGCGCGCGTTCTCGTCGTTCGGGTTGAACGTCACCGCGCGCTTCGCGACCCGCTCCGCGTCGGAGGCGCGGTTCTGCTGCAGGTACATATTGGTCAGCGAGCCGAGCACGCCGGGGTTCGTCGGCTCGAGGTTCGCCGCGGTCTCCAGATCGGCGAGCGCCTCTTTCTGGTGGCCGAGCGACGCCTGATCGATCCCGTCGAAGTAGTAGACCTGCGCCGTCTTCGTGCCGCCCGCGAGCAGCTTCTGGGTGAGCTGCAGCGAGAGGTCGGGCCGGTTGATCTGCGCGTAATCGGCAGCCAGCTCGAGCATCGACTGCTTGTCGGCGGGATTCGTCTTGAGCGCGGACTCGAGGCGCGGGATCGCCTTGTCGAGCGGCTCGGGGGTCGGCGCCGGCGTCGGCGTCGGCGTGGGCGCCGGGGTGGCGGGGGCCTTCGCCGCGGAGGCGCCGGACGGGTGCGCGGCGAGCGCACCGATGACGGCGGCGGCCGACAAAGCGAGGGCGGGAACGAGACGACGGATCATTCTACGCGTGCACGGCTTTCGCGTCGCGAACGGCTTTCGTCAACTCCGGAACGATGACGAAGGCGTCCCCGACGACCAAGAGATCGGCGAACTCGCCGATGGGGGCGTTGCCGTCCTTGTTGATCGCGACGATCGTCTCGGACGTGCGCATGCCCACTTTGTGTTGAATCGCGCCGGAGATGCCGACGGCGATGTAGAGTTGAGGGCTGATCGTCTTACCGGTCTGCCCGACCTGATGTCCGTGAGGCACCCATCCGGCGTCAACCGCCGCACGCGAGGCTCCCACGGCACCGCCGAACGCGTCGGCGAGGTCTTTGAGGATCGTGCCGAACGGTTCCGGACCGCCCAAGCCGCGACCGCCGCTGACGACGACGGACGCCTCTTCGACGCCCAGCTCCGCAGCAGCTTCCTCCACCTCGTCCTCCACCGTAATCGTAGAGGCCTTCCCGCTCGACGGAATCTGAACGATCTCGGCGGTCCCAGGAGTTTCCTTGGCGGCGAAAACATTCGGGCGGATCACCGCCACGCCGTGATCGGCGCCGGTCAGCCGGCAGGTCGTCACCACGAGGCCGCCGAGCTTCGGCATCACGCAGGAAACCACACCGCCCTCGACCTTGAAGCCGGTCACGTCGGCGTTGATCCCGCAGTCGGCGCGCGCGGCGAAGCGCGAGCCCACGTCGCGGCCGATCATCGTGTTCCCGACCAGGAGCAGCGAGGGACCGATCGCCTTCGCGACGGCGTCGACGGCGTCGACCGCGGCGTCGAGGAATCCCTCGTCGCCCGAGACGTGGATCTGGTCGAGGGGGTACCGCTTCAGCGTCTCGACCGCCGTCTGGCCGCCGGCGCCGCTGACGACGCCGTGCGCCGTCCCGCCGAGCTGGTCGGCCAGCGCACGCGCCTGCGTCGCCGCTTCCAGCGAGCTGCGGCGAATCGCACCGTTGTGGTGCTCGATGTACGCGATGACGTTCTTCATCAGAGGAGTGCCCGCTCTTTCAGGAACGCGACGATCTGCTGCGCGCCGTCGGCACCGTCGGAAGCCTGTACGACCCGTCCTTTGCCGCGCACCGGCGGCGTCGCGATGTCGGTGAGCTGCGCTTTCGCGCCCTCGGCGCCGAGCGCGACGCTCAGCCCGAGATCGCTCGCGGCGACGTGCGCGATCTGCTTTTTCTTCGCGCCCATGATGCCTTTGAGCGACGGATAGCGCGGCTCGTTGGCCGACTTCGTGACGCTCACCAGCGCGGGAAGCGCCGCGGAGAGCGTCATGTAGCCCGTCTCCGTCTCGCGCTGCACGCGCACGCGGCCGTCGGCGACCTCGACCTTGCGCGCGTAGGTGAGCCCGGGGATCCCGAGCTTCTCGGCAAGCATCCCGGGAAGATCGCCGCTGATCGCGTCGGTCGACTGCGTGCCGGTCATGACGAGATCGGCGTTCTGCGCCTTGATCGCGGCGGCGAGCGCGACTGCGGTGCCCCACAGGTCGCTGCCCGCGAGCGCGTCGTCGGAGAGCATCACCGCGTCGTCGGCGCCCATCGCGAGCGCTTTGCGCACGACCTCTTTGCCGGCGGCGGGCGTCATCGAGACGACGGTCACCGTGGAACCGTCGTTGAGCTTCTCCTTGAGCTGCAGCGCTGCTTCGAGCGCGTACTCGTCGAACGGGTTGAGCACCGTTTCGACGCCGGTACGCACGAGGCGCTTCGTCGCCGGATCGATTCGCTTGTCGGCGTTCGTGTCGGGGACGAGTTTGACGGTGACGAGAATCTTCAGCGCGGAAACCTCCGGACGCACAAAACCCGGCGGCTCGCCGGGTCGTCGGGAACGAGGCTGGCTTCTTCGGGGAGGTGCGGCCTGGCACCCTCCCACCTATCAGAAATAACCGGTTAGTTTTACCCGGTCGCCTGCTAGAGCCGGAGGCGCTGCTCGAACAGAAACTGCGGTCCGTGGTAGGCCGGGGGGGCCGCAAAGGGTGCGGTCGGCAAGCCGCTCACGTCGTAGAGCCGGTACTGCAAGGCGTACGCGAGCCGCTCCGACGCGCCGTACTGCAGCGACCCGAACAGCACGCGCTCGGTGAGGTCGGCGTTGTGGCGTCCGGCGGTGTCGAACGCGCCGTCGGTCGCGTATCGCCCGACGCCGGCCGACGCCGCGAAGCGGCCGACCTTCCGCGAGAGCGCCAGCGTCGCGGCCGGATAGTCCATCGCGACCGCCTCGTTCGGATGCCCCAGCGAGCCGGGACGGCTGAGCGTGATGTCGGTGAGGTCCAGCGAGACGTCGGCGAACCTCGGGTGCGCGCTCAGCGAGAGCGCGGCGTGCTCTTCCTTCCCGAGGGTTCCCGCCGCGAAGAGCTGCGGCAGGAAGAACCCCTCGACGAACCCCGGCGCGAATGCGGTCGTCGTGTCGTACGGCAGGATCTGCCGGTACTGCGCGAAGGCGAGCTTCAGCGTGATCCCGCCGAGCGGGAGCGACGTGGTCGCGCGCAGCCCCTGCCGGTTCGGACCGACCTGCGCGTTGCTGACGAGCTGGTAGTCGCCCTTGAGCCACGTGCCGGGCCACGAGTAGGCGATGCTCCAGAGATTCTCCGGCGTGCCGTACGGCAGGATCATCGGCGCGAAGCTTGCTTCGAACCGCACGGCCTCGAGCGCGAGATCGACCTTGCCGGCCGGCCGGTGCAGCTTCGCGTGCAGGTACTGCCCGTGCGTGCACTGCGGCCGCGACTCCGCCGTCCCGGTCGCGCCGTAGCACGAGATCGCGCCGCGCAGCTGCACGTCGCTGCCGCGCACGAACGGAAACGACGCGCGCACTCCGGCGATCGTGTCGGCCTGGGCGTTCAGGAACGAAACCGGAAGCGGTCCCAGCGGCGAGTCGACGACCACCGGCGAGCCGCCGAACAGGATCGTCGTCGGCACGGCGGCGCCGGCACTCGTGACCCGCACGATCTCGCCCGCGTACGAGGCGCCGCCCCCGCTCGCGATCTCGACCGACGCACCGCGCAGCCGCGCGGCGGTGCCGAACGGCTGCGGGAGCGCGGCGTCGGTCAGCTCGATCGTGGTGGCGCCGTTCGGCCGTGCGATCGCGTCGACGCCGAACAGCGGGAGAGTGGTTCGCCCCGGCCCGAACAGGTCGAGACTCGCCGGCGGATCGCCGAGCCCTTCCGGCAGCGGCTCGGTGAACGCGATCGGCGTGCTCGTCTGCGCCGGCGGGTTGAAGACGAACGTCTCGGTCTGCGCGAGATCGAACCACCCGGCGCGAAGCGCGAGCGCGCCGTCGGTGCGGCTGAGCGCCGCGGAGAGCAGGTTCACGCGCGTGAGCGCGATCGCGTCCTGACCGTCGTGCGTCGGAAACGCGATCGGCACGCGCAGCGCGGCGCCGGCGCTGCCCAGATGCGCGTTCAGCGAGGGCAGCGGCTGTTCGCCCCAGTATTCGATCGCATTCCCGGTGCCGAGCACCGTTCCGGCGCCGAGGGTCGCGGACGCCTGCCATGCCGGCGAGATCGCGTAGGTCGCGCCGAGCAGCAGGGTGCTGCTGAGGCCCTGTCCGGTGACGGTCGGCGAGGAGGTCCAGTCGTCGTACGGCGTCCCCGGCGAGACGGGGCTCCCGCCGGCGAAGAGCGTCGCCTCGGGCGGCACGGTCCCGGGCCCGGCGTACTGCTCGTTCACGTACGACGTGATGCTCTGCCCGCGCAGCACGAGCCGCGGAGCGCGCGGCGTCGCCGATGCCGCCGGCTGCGGCGAAGTCGACGGCCGGGGCGAGGGTGAGGGCAGAAACGACGGCGAGATCGCGGGATCGGCGTGCGCCGAAGCGGCCGCGCACATCACCGCGAGGACCGCCGCGGTCAGGGGACCGACGATGCGCGCAAGCATGAGCCGCCGCGTGTTCTTGTTGCGGCCCCGTCGATCCGCCTTGTCGTCCGCTGAAGGACCGAGGCTACATCCGGCCGGCCCTCATCCCGGCCTTCACCTCGCCGATCGCCTGATTCACGAGGTTCATCGCATTCACGCGATGGCCGGCTTTGTCGGGAACGGCCTGCTGGAGCTCGGAGGCGGCCGAGTTGAGATCGCCGAGCGCCGCGCGCATGTGCGGCTGCGCCGCGTACACGGCGACGCCGCTTCCGACCGCGGTTCCGGCGAAGACGGCGGCCGCGAGGAGATAAGGACTGAATTTCATGACGGCTCCGATCGAAGAGGAGAGCATGCGACCCCCGGGTATGCCCGCCTTACTCTGAAGGTCAAGAACTTTCCCTCCGCGGCCACCTCGCGGTCCGATTCCAGCCCGTCGACAACGCGGATCCGGCCGCACCGCGGCGCGCTGCTCTTCCCGAAAATCCCCTTGAGGACGGGGTCTTCCCGATGGGATGACCGGGGTTCGAACCCGGATGCTCTTGCGAGCCGCAGATTTTCGCACCACTTCGGCTTTCGCCGCCGGATCGTCTCCGTTCGTGGTCCGGACTGTGCCTTGACCGTGCCCGCTCGAACGTTGCGCGCGATGTTCGAACGAGTGTAGGCCGCGCCCGTCCAGTCTCTACACCTTCGGTTCGCTGCGCGTCGTTCGGCGCGGAGCATCCCGCTTGGCTCGGCGTCGTCGTGCGGCGCACCGCGACGAGTTCACCGACTTTGAGCGCATCCCGACCGGCGTTTCCGTCCGGCCGGCTCAGAATCCCAAGTCTGCTGTGTCTGCCGATTCCACCATCATCCCGCGGCGCTGTTCGGCACGTCCGTCGCCGACCGCTCCCGCCGGCCCGCGTGACGGGAGCCTGCTCGGCGGACAGGCCCGGATTGGGCACCAACCGAACCGGCAGCCCATGAAGGCCTTCACGCTTCTTCTCGGCGGCGTGCTCATCGGCGTTCCGGTGCTCGCCTCCGCTCAGACGACGCCGCGTTATACGCGGCCGCCGTGGGTGCAGTGCCCGGTGAGCGATCCCACCGTGTACGTCAACAGCGCCAACATCTACCATCTCCCGGGGAGCGACGACTCGCATTACGGGCACTATGCTTGCCGCTCCGAGGCGGACAAGGCCGGTGCGAAACCCGGGAAGGACATCCTCGCCCGCGATCGGGCCGCTGCCGCGGCTGCGGCTGCGGCCGCAGGAGCGGCGGCAAGCGCGGCGAGCCCAGCTGCCTCGCCGGCAGCGTCCCCGAGCGCCGCGCCTTCCCCGGTGCCGGGCCCGTCGACCTGATCCAGCGCGCCGGATCGCGCGCTCGTCAGCGCACCGGCGGAAACGGGACGGCGCGAAATGCGGGCGAGGTGAGGTAGCCCAGGAGCAGGTCGGCTTCGCTGACGGTGAATGCTTCGACGCCGAGCAGACGGCACGCTTCGTCGACGACGATCAGGCCCGCCGGAAGAATGTCGGCGCGCTGCGGTCGGATGTGCGCGAGCGCGCGGCGTGCTTCGAGATCGCGGGCGAGCAGCTCGTCGATCAGGCGCGCACAGTCCGCGCGCGTCATGCGCGCGCCGTCGCGCACGCCGCCGGCGATCATCGCCGCCGCGGTGAACGCGGTCCCGCCGACGACGATGAGATCCCCGAAGCCGCGCGCTTCGGCATACGGTGCGAGCACCGCTGCGGCGTCGGCCCGCGCCTCGCGGACGAGCGCGCGCCGTTCGCCCTCGTCGAGCGCGCGCTCGCCCAGCAGCGCGCGGTGGCGCTCGGAGAGGCGCACCGCGCCGACCTCGACCGAGAAGACGCGCGCGACGTGCCCGGCAGCGCGCGCGTGCGCCGGCACGTCGACCGCGAGCTCGGAGCTTCCGCCGCCGACGTCGAGCACGGCGACCGGCGTCTCGCCGCCGCGGCGGTTCGCCGTCGCGCCCAGGAAGGAGTACGTCGCCTCTTCTTCTCCGCCGAGCACGCGCGGGGCGACGCCGACGCGCTCCGCGACCTCGGCGCCGAACCCGGCACCGTCACTGGCGCGGCGCAGCGCGCTCGTCGCGATCGCGTCGATCCGCTCGGCGCCGGCGCGGCGCGCCTGCTCGACGTACTCGTCGACGACCGCCAGCGTGCGCGCGCGCGCGCCGGCGTCGATCGCACCCGACTCCGCGATCCCGCCGCCGAGCCGCGTCCCGCGCGACTCGGCGGCGAGGCGACGATCGCCGTCCTGGACCAGCAGCCGCGTCGAGTTCGTGCCGATCGAGACCAGCGCGTCGATCATCGAGCGGCCGGTTCGCGCGGCGGCCCCCCGCGACCCGCAGCGCGCTCCGCCGCTGCGCTTCGCGCGACTAGGGCGTGTTGCAGCCGTACGCCAGGATCGTCGCGCCGGTTCCGGCTTTCATCAGCGCGCGGGCTTCCGCATCGCGCTGCGTGGCCGCCGTCGCGGAACCGATCAGGACGGACGGCTGGCGGCGCACCGCGACCGCCGCGCACATCTCGTCGGGGTTCGCCGACGAGAACTGCACGTGGACGGTGCACGACGTGCCGTGCGTTCGGGCGTTGCAGTCGTTGATCGCATCCGCCATTGCCCCGCCGTCGCTCTCGCGGTCCTGGGCGACCGCTGCCATCGTCCCGGCCGGGTTCACGGCGATCGATCCGAAGTGCGAGCTGCCGAAGGCGACGGTCGGCGGGGCCGCGCGGGCCGGCGGCGGCGCCGGCGTCGCGGCCGGCGGCGGAGCGGCCGGAGCCGCGACGGGGGGAACCGGCGTCGGAACGGGGGTCGGCGGCGGCGTCGGGACCGGGGTCGGACTCGGCGTCGGCGCGGCCTTGTGGTGGGAGAGCGCGGCGATCGCCGCGGCGCCGACCAGGAAGCCGAGGACGCCCGCTTCGACATTGTTCGTGCCGCTCGCGGTCTTCGATGCGGAGGATGCGTCGTTGCACACCGACTGCGCGATCGTTCCGTTCGACGATCCCAGCCCGGCGAGCGCGTTCGACTTGGCGGCGTCGCGGGTGTCGCCTTGACCGGCCTGCCAGCGGCCCGCTGAGACGTCTTCGGCGAGCGCGCCGCATAGATGCGTGTTGATCTCGACGGCGACGAAGCAGTCGCCGACGCCGTGGTGCGAGTTGCAGCTCGAGATCGCTTGCGAATCGGCGACGGACTGCGAGTCGACGTTCCAGATGCCCCAGTGCTGACCGGTGCTTCTGGACATCGCGATCGCGCCGAACTTCCGTCCGGCCGCGTTTCTTCCGAAGCCGTTGGACTGGAATCCGTTGCTCGTGTTGTCGTTGCAGACGGACTCGGCGATGGAGCCGCTCGATGAGCCCAGCGCGGCCAGCGCGCTCGAGCTCGCCTCGCCGCGGGTGTTGCCGAGGCCGCCTTTCCACTGCCCCGCGCTCACGTCGATCGCGAGCGCACCGCAGGTGTGCGTATGGATCTGCACCGTCGAGATGCAGTCGTTCGTCCCCGAGGCGGAGTTGCACTTCGCGATCGCGCTGGAGTCGGCCGCGGATTGCGAGCGCATGTCCCAGGAGCCGCCGTGCTTTCCGGTGCTCGGCGAGATCGCGATCGCGCCGTAGAAATTATCGGCGAACGCGGGAGAGACGAATCCGGCGACGAGCGCGAACGCCGCGACGACCGAAAAGGCGGCGCGCGAAACGCGCGCTCCGCGACCAAGCACCATGCCGAGCCCTCCTGCGTGAGACACGGCGAAACGCCGCGTCTTCACAAGGTACGCTGGCGTCGGAACCGTTCCTTTTCCCCACCCCGGAAGGGGTGGGGAAAAGGAAAAATCACCGCCGAGCTCGGGGCGATGTCCTCGCGCACCGCGACGATGTCGGGGTGCGCGAGGGGTCACCGGTTCGGATCAGCGACCCGGGGGCTTTTCCGGTTTCTTCTGCTGCGAGGCGGGCGGCGCCGGACGGCTCGCCGGTGCGGGCCGTGCGGCGGCGGGCCGGCTCACGGGTGCGGGCCGCGAGTACGTGGTCGCCGGACGGCTCACGGGCGCGGGCCGCGAGTACGTGGTCGCCGGACGGCTCATGGGCGCGGGCCGCGAGTACGTGGTCGCCGGACGGCTCATGGGCGCGGGCCGCGAGTACGTGGTCGCCGGACGGCTCACGGGCGCGGGCCGCGAGTACGTGGTCGCCGGACGGCTCACGGGCGCGGGCCGCGAGTACGTGGTCGCCGGACGGCTCACGGACGCGGGCCGCGAGTAGGAATGCGTTGCGGCGGCGGGCCGGTTCGCCGGCGCCATCGCGCCCGTGCGTTCGGCCGTCGCCCCGCGGGCGGCCGGGTGGGCGATCATCGACGTCGCCGCGGCGCGGTCGGCCGAGCGGATCGGTTCGTAGCCCGCCGGCTTCGTCGCCGGGGTGTAGGGCCGCGCCGCGACCACCGACGGCGGATGGCCGCCGTTCGCCGAGGCGAGGAAGCGCCGGTCTTGCGCCGCGACCTGGACGTGCTGCTGCTGCTGCGAGGTGAGGGGGATGCGGTGCTGATGCGTGACCGCCAGCTCGCCGGCCGTCGGCCGCGCGGTGACACCGCCCCGACCGCCGTTGTAGGCGACGCGCGGTCCGGCCGGATTGTTCACCACGGTGCGATCGACGTACACGTTGCGGATCACGGTGCGGTTGACGTTGATGACCGCGGTGTTGTACTCGAAGTTGCCGCCGCGCCAGCGGCCGCCGACGAAGCCGCGGCCGTAGTAGCCGCCGCCGTAGTTCACCCCACCGTAGAAGCCGACGTTGGTGGCCCAGTAGCCGGGGTTCCACCCGTAGGAACCGCCGGTGTAGCCCCAATATCCGGGTGTCCAGAGGTAGCCGGGCTGCGGGGCGAGCACCCAGGTCCCGGGGACCCAGTAGTATCCGCCCGGGCCCCATCCCCAGTAGCCGGGCATCCAGATGTAGTTCGGGTCAGGCACCGGCGGCGGTGCATAGTACGGCAGCGGCGGGGGCGGCTGCCCCACGAAGACCGAGACCCCAAAGCCTGCTCCGCCGATCGAGAGCGCGACTTGTGCGTTTGCGGGGACTGCGGAGAAGAGTCCCAAGGCGACCGTCAGGATGGTCGCCGGAAGAATCCGAATGAGTCGGTTCAGCGTCATGAATACGAACCTCCGCAGGTCCACTTGCCCGCTTCGGAGGCGAAGCCCACCATCGGGGTTCAGACGCTCACCACGCTCCAATCATTCGTGAGGCGCCTCGCTGTCGGAACGGTAGACGAGGCCGAAACCGAGATCCGCGACGAGCGTGAAGCCTCCGGCGGCGTCGATCGTCTCGCGCTCCAGCGGCGTGTGATACAGCAGCACGACCTCGCGCCGGCCGCCCTTCGCACGCAGATTCTCGAGCACCGAGGCGAGCACCGGCGCGCGGAACGGATTGTAGAGATAGACGACCAGGTCGCCGCGCGGGAACGCATACGCCGCCGCATCGTGCGTGACGAACTTCACGTCGCGCACGCGCCGCGCGGGATCGCGCAGCGACGCCAGGTTCTCGCGCGCGATCTCGACGAGCGCCGGCGAGACCTCGACCCCGATCACCGCGTGGAACGGCCGTCGTGCGGCGAGCAGCGCGACGCGGCCCATCCCCGCACCGAGATCGACGAACGTGGCGCGCGCGGGGGCCAGCGGAGAAGCGTCGAGCAGCGCTTCGGCATCGGCGACGGGCGTCGGCTCGTAATGCGTCGCGTGCTCGAGCGCCGCGCCGACGGCTTCCGGATCGAGCTCGCCCAGAAAGACCAGCGCCTCGGTCGTCACGCCGTGCGCGGCGTCGAACCGTTGGCCGGCGCGACGCCCGCTCATCGAGCGCTTCCAGCGCGCGTTCGCCGGCAGCACACGGCGCGCCGCGCGCGAGGGCACCTCAGTAGCGCTTCGAGGCCGTCGCTTCGCGCGTCCGCTCGATCATCGCCAGCGAGCGCGCGTGGTTCGTGTGCGCGACGCCGACATAGAGCGTGTCGATGATCGTAAGCTGCGCGATCCGGCTCGAGCTGGCGTCGCTGCGGAACGCGGTCTGCTTCGCGGCCGTCACCAGCACGACGTCGGAGACCTTCGTGATCGGCGAGGCGGGACGGTGCGTGATGCAGATCGTCGTCGCGCCGTGCTTCTTCGCGCGGCCCAGCGCATCGGTCACGTCGCGGCTGGCGCCGGTGTGCGAGATCCCGAGTGCGACGTCATCGGCCTCGAGCAGCGAGGACGACATCGCCATCAGATCGCCGTCGGAGAGCGCGACCGTCGCGAGCCCAAGCTTCAAGAACTTGTGGTACGCGTCGACGGCGAGCGGGGCGCTCCCGCCGACGCCGTAGATCTCGACGCGGCGCGCGCGCGCGATCGCTTGGACCGCGCGCCCGAGCTGCGCGTCGTCGAGCACTTCGATCGTATCGCGCAGCGCTTGCGCGTTCGCCTGAAACACCTTCGACTTGACCGTGGCGAGGTCGTCGTCGGGTTCGATCGCCGCGTAGATCTCCGTCTCCGGCTCGACCATGTCGCGCGCGAGGACGATCTTGAACTCCTGATAGCCCTTGTAACCGACCTTCTGGCACAGCCGCACCACGGTCGACTCGCTCGTGTTCGTGCGCTCCGCCAGCTCGGTGACCGTCAGGTAGATCAGCTCGTCGGGATGCGCGAGGATGAAGTCGGCGACGCGCTGCTCGGCGGCGCGCAGCCCGGAATATGCCCCGTGCAGACGGACGAATGAACCGGGAACCTTGACCGGGTCGACGCGGACCTCTTTCATCACCATCGCCATCCAACGAGCGTAGCTCGGGCGCCGGCGGAGCCCCTACGCCGAATGGCGCACCTTCAGCCTTCGCGGCTCTCGAAGTGTTTCGCCCGCTGCCGTTTCCGAACCAGATGGCGCTCGAACGGTTGCGGGCGGTCGGGCGGAGCCCACGCCTCGGTCGACTTCAGGTAGGCGGCGATCTGCGCCTCGAATGACGGATCCGTCAGCGGCGGCGCCGGGCTGGTCGGAGCAACTTCGTCGACCCGCGTTTGGGCCAGCACCACCATCCGCCCGACCAGATCGAACGGCATGGTCGCGTCCTTCTTCTCCACCGCGCGCGAGTACGTGGCGCGGTTCTTGTTCACATCGCCGATCGGCGCGGCGACGAGACGGCCGTCTTCGAGCCGGACCGTCGCGCCCAAGTTGTGAACGTTGATCACGCTGCCGCGCACGCGCTCGCTCACGGCGCCGAGCCGTCCTGCGGCGGGGTCGCCGCCGGCGGGCGCTTCAGGTAGATGATCGCTTCTTTGTCGCCGACGAGGTGCAGGCGATCGTGGATCTCGGGGATCGCGCCGCGCGGATCGGAGAGCCGGCGGATCCGGCGGTCCTGCTGCAGCCGCGTCGCTTTGAGGTTCGCCACGTCGCGCTGCGCGGCGTGGAGGTCGTGCGCGAGCGCGACGTTGCGGCCGATGATCCGCGCGTATTGCACGCCGATCAGCGAGACGACGACGAGCCCGACGCAGACGACGCCGAGACGGCCGGCCAGACGAATCACTGCCGGCGAGATGAACATCAGACGGAGCCGATCCGCCGGAACTTGCGGTAGCGCCGCTCGAGCCGCTCGTCGGGAGCGAGCGCGTCGAGCGCGATCAGCGCCGCGTCGACCGCGTCGAGGACGCGCTCGACGGTGCCCCGCGAATCGCGGTGCGCGCCCCCCAGCGGTTCGGGGATCACTTCGTCGATGATCCCGAACTCGAGCAGGTCGTCCGAGGTCAGCCGCAGCCGCGAGGCCGCCTCCTCGGCGCGCGCGGCGTCGCCCCACAAGATCGCCGCGGCGCCTTCGGGCGAGGCGACGGAGTAGACGGCATGCTCGAGCATCAGCACGCGATCGGCGAGCGCGAGCGCGAGCGCGCCACCCGAGCCGCCTTCGCCGATGATCGTGGCGACGATCGGCACGCGCGCGCCGGCCAGCTCGTAGAGCGACTGCGCGATCGCCTCGCCTTGCGCGCGCTCTTCCGAGCCGATCCCGGGATCGGCGCCGCTCGTGTCGACGAAGGTCACCACCGGGAGGCCGAGGTGCGCGGCAAGCTGCACCAGGCGGATCACCTTGCGATACCCTTCGGGTGAAGGCATCCCGAAGTTGCGCAGCACCTTGTCCTTGGTGTCGCGGCCCTTCTCTTGCGCGATCGCGACGACGCGCCGTCCGCGCAGCTTCGCGAAACCGCCGACGATCGCGCGGTCGTCGCGGAAGTGGCGGTCCCCGTGCAGCTCGTCGAAGGTGTCCAGCGCGGCGAGGTAGTCGGAGCCGAGCGGGCGTTTCGGATGGCGCGCCATGTTGACTCGCTGCCACGCCGTCATCGTGCCGAAGATCTCGCGCTGGATCTGCGCGTACTTGCTCTCGAGCGCGCGGATCTCCGCGCTCATGTCGACGGGCTGCTGCGCGGCATGCGCCTTCAGCGCGTTGATGCGCTGCTCGAGCTCGATCAGTCCCTTCTCCCGCTCGACGATGGTGTTCACGTCGTACGATCCGTCGGCGCGGCGTGCACCGTGCTCGGCGCCGCGGCGCCCGCCCGCCCGTTCGACGAGGACCGCGGCGGCGAGCCGTAGTCGAGCAGCCGCACGAGCTGGTCCTTGAGATCCCGCCGCTCGACGACCATGTCGATCGCGCCCTTCTCGAGCAGGAACTCGGCGGTCTGGAAGTTGTCGGGCAGCCGCTGGCGGATCGTCTGCTCGATGACGCGCCGCCCGGCGAAGCCGATCGCCGCGCGCGCCTCGCCGACGATCACGTCGGCTTCGAAGGCGAACGACGCGGTGACGCCGCCGGTCGTCGGATCGGTCAGCACGCTCACGTAGTAGCCGCCCGCGTCGCGGAAGCGGCGCACGGCGAGCGTCGTCTTCGCCATCTGCATCAGCGCGAGCATCCCCTCTTCCATGCGCGCCCCGCCGCTGGCGGTGATGACGACGACCGGTAACCGTCGCGGCGCGGCCTGCTCGAAGAGCATCGCGATGCGCTCGCCGACGACCGTTCCCATCGTGCCGCCGCGAAAGTTGAAGTCCATCACGCCGAGCGCGACCGGGTAGCCGCCGATCGAGGCGAAACCGCACACGACGCCCTCGGTGAGCTTCGACTTCTCACGATCGCGCTGCAGCTTCTGCGGATAGGGGACCTTGTCGGTCCAGCCGAGCGGGTCGCCCGGCACGATCTCGCCGCCGATCTCGGTGAAGTCGGCGTCGACGAGCATCGAGATGCGGTCGAACGCGTGCATCCGGAAGTTGTGGCCGCAGGTCGGACAGACCCAGAGGTTCGCGGCGAGATCGGGGCGGTAGATCATCGCCGCGCACTTCGGGCACTTCGTCCATTGCGCGGCTTGCTCGGCGGTCGCCGGATCGGCGCGCCGGATCCGCAGCCACTCCGGCATCGGCACGACGATCTAACCTCGACCGGTCAGCCGCGCGCGATAGATGCGCCCGAGCTGCCTGAGATAGTTGAGAATCTCGCCCTGGTTCAGCTTCGACTCGCCGGCCACGCGGTCGGTGAAGACGTACGGCACTTCGATCGCTTTCCCGTAGCGCGCCTTGGCGATCACTTCGAGGCCGATCTTGAATCCGATCGGGTCGAGCTCGACGCTCTCGAGCGCCTCGCGCTTGACCAAGAAATACCCGG
This sequence comes from Vulcanimicrobiota bacterium, assembly GCA_963795405.1. Lineage (GTDB taxonomy): Bacteria > Vulcanimicrobiota > Vulcanimicrobiia > Vulcanimicrobiales > Vulcanimicrobiaceae > Vulcanimicrobium. The sequence continues at coordinate 451,504 of CAWCHS010000008.1, read as the reverse complement.
ATGTGATGTCGCGCACGGAGGTCAGCGGCTGCGCCAGCGCGATCGCGATCCGCGAGGTGACGATGCGGCGCTTCGGCCAGTTCGCGATCCCGCCGCCGGGGACGTAGCGCGAGCCGATCGCCAGACCGTAGCCGCCGTCCTGCAGCGCCTGCACCATCCGCGGCAGCACGCCCGCGTCGTGCGAGAAGTCGGCGTCCATCGCGCCCAGCGCCGCCGAGTCGGACCGCGCGAACTTCCAGCCGTCGATGACGCCCGATGAAAGTCCCATCTTCCCCGGCCGGTGGAGGCAGCGCACGGGATAGCCTTCGCGCTCGAGCCGGTCGACGATCGCCCCGGTGCCGTCGGGCGAGTTGTCGTCGACGACGATGATCTCGCCGTCGAGGCCGTTGGCATCGAACACGTCGCGCAGGGTGGTGACGAGCCGTTCGATCCCACCGGCCTCGTTGTACGTCGGAACGACGATCGAGAACTTCATCGCGGTCGTCGTCGTCCCGCCCGGGGTCGGCGCAGTCATCGTCACGTGAGCTTCTTCATCGTCGGGAAGCGATCCGCGTCGAACGGCGCGAGATCGGCATATTGATCGGCCTCCCGGCGAATCAGATGCATGCCCTCGTCGTCGATGGTCAGCACCTCGGTCGCCGGGATGGCGACGTCGCCGTCGCGCGCGTCCCAATGCACCGCGACGATCTCCGCCGAGCGAGCGTCACCCTCCGCGAACACCGCAACGACCTCACCGACGCGTGTTTCGCCGGCAAAGACCGGCGTTCCGGGGTCGAGCGTTTCGAGCGTGCGTGCCATAGTCGAACCGAAGATGTACGCCCCGCGCCTCGGCCGTTCCCGTACACACCGAGCGGTCGTCATGCGCGCGCCTCGTCGGCGTCGAGCACGGCGAGCGCGCGCAGCAACGCGGCCTTCGCGTCGCTCTGCCCGCGAAAGTGCCGCTCGAGCGACTCGTTCAGGACGGCGTTCATGCTCTTGCACTCGCCGTCCGCCCGCTTTCTCAGCTCATCGTACACGCCATCGCGCAGGCGCGCCGGGAAGGCTCGCATGATTTCTCAATGATATCATAACGATATCGCAAACGGCAAGCCCCGGTGTTCCCACGATGCATGGCGCGGGCGCCGCGGAAGCGGCGGGATGGAAAGGCGACCGCCCGGACGACGGAGCGTCCGGGCGGTGCGGGAGACGGGTTCGGACAGGGTTCAGCGATGGCCGCGATCGGCGTTCCCGCGGCTCGCGCCGCCGCCGTTATCGGCGCGCTGCGGGGCCGAGCGCGCCTCGGGCGCTGGAGCCCGGTAGGCCGGAGCGGCTTGGGCGCGGTAGGCCGGGGCGGCGGGAGCGCGGTAGGCCGGGGCGGCCGGGGTGCGATACGCCGGAGCGCTGGGGGCGCGGTACGCCTGGGCGGCGGGAGCGCGGTACTCGGCGCGGTCCGGAGCCGATGCGCGGTAGTCGACCCGGGCGGGCGGCTGGCGATACACGACGACCGGAACAGGCCCACGCCAGCGGTCGTTGCGGCGCCAGCCTCCGTCGTAGACCCAGCCGCCGGCGTCGTACTGACCCGGGTAGAAGACCTGGCCGTCCGGCATCACGACGCGCCCGTCGCAGTAGACCACGCCGCCGTCGGTCGTGTAGCCGCAGATCGCGTTCGCCTGCTCGTTCGCGTAGTCGTCGTACAGCACGACGCTGCCGATGAGCGCGGCCGCACCCAGGATCGTGTCGACCGTGTCCTGCGTGCTCGCCGCGGCCGGCCGCGGGACGATCGCGCCGGCGAAGATGGTCGCCGCGGCGCCCGCGGTCATGAAGAGCTTCGAAAAGATTCCTTGCATTGTCGGTGTCCCTCGGTGTGCCGGCGACGCGTCTCGCCGACGGCGGTAGCACACCAGAAACGACCGTGGTGCGCGGAGCGCTCCGGCGGCGACCGATTCTCACCTCGGATCAACCGCGTTGCAATGCATTGCCCATCTCCTCAGCGCGGTGCCAGAAAGCGTCGCCGAATGCGTTACAGCGTCAGCACGACCTTGCCGGTCACGCCGCGGCTCCAGAGGCGCTCCACCGCATCGGAAATCTCGGCGAACGGGAGCGTCGCGTCGATGCGCACGTCGAGCTTCCCGGCGGCGAGCAGCGCGACGAGCCGTGCGAGCCCGGCGCTCGCCGGCTGCGTCTTCAGCTCGTGGAACAGGATGAACCCGTAGATCGACGCGCCGCCTTTCGCATAGAACGGCGCGACCTCGATCGTGCTCGTGCGCTCCGCCGAGGTGCCGAAGGTCACCACCATCCCGTCTTCGTTCAGCAGCTGCAGCGCGCTCGCGAACACCTTCCCGCCGACCGACTCGAGCACGATGTCGAACGGACCGGCGGATGCGGCGACCGACGCGTCGTCGCCGACGAAGACGTCGTCGGCAAAAGGCAGGACCGCGTCGCGCTTCTCCGCGCGATGGACGAGCGCGGCGACGCGCGCGCCTTCGAGCCGCGCGAGTTGCAGCGCGAAGATCCCCACGCCGCCCGAGGCACCGGTGACGAGCACGCGCCGCCCGAGCAGCGAGCCGCGTTTCGCAAGCGCGTAGAGCGGCGTCAGCCCGGCTACCGGCAGCGTCGCCGCGTGCTCGAACGAGACGTCGTCCGGCAGCGCCGCGAGCCGGCCCGCCGGGACGGCGAGCTGCTCGGCCCACGCGCCTTCGTCCATCATCCCGACGACGCGCGTCCCCTGGGGAAAGCCGCTGCCGTCGCCGGCCGCCCGCGCGATCGTCCCCGCGAAGTCCCAGCCGGGCCGCCAGCCGTCCGCGGCGTTCTTCGCCCGCCGCACCTCGCCGAGGTTGAGGCTGATCGCGCGCACCTCCACCACCGCCTCGAACGGGAGCGGCGACGGTTCCGGGACGTTCTCGAGACGGAGTCCGCCTGCGGCGGAGCGGTCGACGACGACGGCGTTCATGTCGGCTCGTAACCGCGCAGAGGGCACGACGGATGCTCTCGCCGCCGCGCGCCCGACGGATGCCCGGGCTGCCGACTGCCGCTAGAGCTCGCCGCGCGCGTACAGCAGCGATGCGAGCACGACGAGCGCCGCCGTCTCCGTGCGCAGGATGCGGCGGCCGAGCGAGATCGTCCGCGCGCCCGCGGCTTGCGCGCGCTCGACTTCGTCGCTCGCGAAGCCGCCCTCGGGTCCAATGACGATCAGCACGCTGCTCGACGCCGAGAGCACCGCCTCGAAGACGTCGCGCAGCGGGCGCGGCTCGGCGAGCTCCCATGGCACGTACACGCGGTCGTACCGTTCGAACGTCGGGAGGAGAGCATCCCAGTCGGCGACGTCGGTCACTTCAGGAACGGCCGTGCGGCCGGATTGCTGCGCGGCGGCTTTCGCGATGCGCCGCCAGCGCTCGAGCTTTGCGGGGCTCGTGTCGTGCCCGATGACGCGCGCGCTGCGCACCGGGACGATCGCGAACGCGCCGAGCTCCGTCGCCTTCTCGACGACGAAGTCCATCTTCTGCCCTTTGGGGACGGCTTGCGCGACGGTGACGCGCAGCGCGCTTTCCGCCGGCCCGCGCTCGATCCGCGCGTCGAGCGTCGCGCCGACCTCGCGTCCCGTGACATCGAGCGTCGCTGCATAGGCGACGCCGCCCGAGTCGACGACCTGCACGCGATCCCCGGTCCGCTTGCGGAGCACGGCGGTGAGCTTGCGCGCATCGTCCGCGGCGAAGCCGACGCGGTCGCCGACCGCGTGCACCCCTTCGACGAAGAACCGGTCGCGCATCGGGCAGGCGGTTCGCCGCGGGCGCCGGAACGCCCGTTCATGGTCGACGACGCCTTCTGGCTGCGCTATCTGCGCGCGCACGCCGATCCGCGAACGCGAACGCTCCACGCGGCCGGCACCCTGCTGGCGACGGCCGTCGCCGGCGCTGCGATCGCGCGGCGCGATCCGAAGCTCTTCGCCGCCTCGCTGGTGTGCGGCTACGGTCCGGCGTGGTACGCGCACGCCTTCATCGAGCGCAACAAGCCGGAGACGTTCAGCGCGCCGCTGCGCTCGCTGGCGAGCGACTACGTCATGTGCTGGCGGCTGCTGACCGGAACGCTCGACGGCGAGCTGCAGCGCGCCGGGGTGCCGGTCCCTGTCGCGTCGTAAGTCCGAGGGACGTCTTCCGGGTCGTCAGGTCTTCTTCTGCCGGCTCTCGCGCGCGGTTTCGAGATGATGCATCGGGTTCACGCGCTCAGCGTTTTGCTCTTCGCGCTCGGCATCGCCGTGCTTCCCTCGCCGGCGAGGTTCGCGCTGCCGCCGAGTGCCGCGGGGCCGACGTCGATCACCGCCGGCCCGGACGGCGCACTCGGCCGCCTCGCGCCCTGACGCCGTGGCGCATGACGCGGGAGCTCCGACGAACCACGGCGCGTTTCGCGAGGAGTCGGAGCAACACGTCGTGCACCGGCTCGAGGCCTTCTCCGACATCGTGATCGGCTTCAGTCTGGCGCAGATCACGTACAATCTCGTCGTGCCGGCCGACGCGCGCGAGCTGTTCACGAAGAGCTCGCTCTCGCTGGTCGCGTTCGGCCTGACGTTCTTCATCATCTCGGCGATGTGGTGGGCACACCATCGTCTGTTCGTGCACTACTTCGTGCCGACGCGAATCAACATCGTCCTGAACTTCGCCTCGCTCGGCGGCGTGACGTTCTTGGTGTACAGCCTGCAGGTGTGGCTCAAGGCGCGGTTCGACCTGGGCATCGCCTATGCGATGTACTGCGGTTCGCTGGCCTGGGTCACCGGGACGATCGCGGTGCTCACCTATCGCGGCGTCGTGCTGCGCGGCACGCGCATGAGCCGCGAGCTCGCCGCGCGCGGGCGCTGGCGTGCGCTCCGGATGGGAATCATCGCAGCGGCGCTCGGGACCTCGGCGGTCATCGACGCCGTCCGCGGTACGGTCGACGAGGTGCTGAACTCGGTGGTGATCGTCACCGTGCTGCTGCTCGCCCTCGCGCGGGTGCTCGAAGCCCGGGTTAGTCGGCGCGAAACGCGTCCTTGACGCGCTCGAAGAACGACTTCTCTTCGATCTGATCGCCGCCGGCGTTCGCGTACTCCTCGAGCAGGTCGCGCTCGCGCTTCGAGAGCTTCGTCGGCACGACCACGTGCACCGTGACGAGCTGGTCGCCGCGCGCGGTCCCGCGCACGCTCGGCATCCCGCGGCCGCGAACGCGGTACGTCGAGCCGCTCTGCGTTCCGGCGTTCAGCGTGAGCGGGAGCTCGCCGTCGAGCGCGGGGACCTCGATCTCGCCGCCGAGCGCGGCTTGCGGAAACGAGATGGGATAGTCGAGCAGCACGTCCAGACCGTCGCGCTTGAACAGCGCGTGCGGTGCGATCGTGAGGTAGACGTAGAGATCGCCGTCGGGCCCGCCGCGCATCCCCGCTTCGCCGCTGCCGGTGATCTTGATCCGCGAACCGTCGTCGACGCCCGCCGGGACCTTCACGTGCAACGCGCGTTCCTGTTCGATGCGGCCGCGCCCGCGGCAGGTCGAGCACGGCGTCTGCACGACCTGACCGTCGCCGTTGCAGCGCGAGCAGGTCGTCTGCGTGACGAACTGGCCGAGCGGCGTCTGGCGCACCTGGCGCTGCATCCCGCTTCCGCCGCAGCGGTCGCACGGCACGACGAGCGTCCCGGGCTCCGCGCCGCTCCCGCGGCAGGTCTGGCAGTTCGTCAGGTGGCGAAACGAGATGTCGCGCGTCGTGCCGTGATACGCCTCTTCGAGCGAGATCTCGACATCGTAGCGCAGGTCGCTGCCCCGCGCGGGACCGTTGCGGCGCTGCTGCGCGCCGCCGCCGCCGGCGCGCGCCGCGCCGAAGAACATGTCGAAGATGTCGCCGAAGCCCTCGGAGCCGAACGGGTTGAAGCCTTCGCCCATCCCGCCGGCGCCGTTCACGCCGGCGTGGCCGAAGCGGTCGTAGTTGGCGCGCTTGGTCGCGTCGGAAAGCACCTCGTAGGCTTCGTTGATCGCCTTGAAGTGGTTCTCGGCGGCGGCCTTGTCGTCGGCGACGTCGGGATGATACTTGCGCGCGAGCTGCCGATAGGCGCGCTTGATCGTGCCCTCGTCCGCGTCGCGCGCGACGCCGAGCAGTTCGTAATAGTCGGTCGCCATCTACCTGATTTCGACGTCGTTGAGGTGATCGCCGAGCGAGCGGGCCGTCCCCGACGCGAGCGCGATGAGGCGGCCGTACGGCATCCGCCGCGGGCCGAGGATCGCCAGCATCCCGACGCCGCGGTCGCCGAACCGGTACGGCACGGTGACGACGCTGCATTCGGCGAGCTCTTCGGCGCGCAGCTCGTGCCCGATCCGCACGTGCGGGTTCGAATCGTGCGCCGGGTCGGCGTTCAGCTCGTCGGCGACCAGCTCGTAGAGCGTGCGCTGCTCCTCGACGATCCGCAGGATCGCGCGCAGCTTCCGCAGGTCGTGGAACTCGGGCTGGTCGAGCAGGTTTTGCGCACCCGCCGCCGCAAGCTCCGGCTCGTCGTGCTGGCGCGCGGTCGCGAACGCGGCGCGCACCGCCTCTCGCAGATCGCCGGCGACCCCCAGCTCGTCGGCGATCGTCTCGACCTCGCGCGGTCCGATGTCTTCCATGATGCGCCCGGAGAGCCGCGAGTTCAGCGCGTTCGACATGCGCGTCAGATCGTCGGCGGCGACGTCCTGCGGCCACTCGACGACGCGCTGCGAGGCGACGCCGGCCGAGGTGACGATGACGGTGAGCGCGGTCCGCGGCGAGAGCCAGATCAGCTGGATGGACTTGAAGGCGTGCGTGTCCCGCGAGGGCGCGACCGCGATCGCCAGATTCCCCGACAAACCGGAGAGCAGACGCGTGGTCTGCTCGATCACGTCGCTCAGCTCGCGCGAGGCCTCGCGGAACTGGTCGCGGATCCGGCGCGTGTCGTCCTTCGTCAGCGTCTCGGGCTGCATCAGCCGGTCGACATACGTCCGGTAGCCGGCATCCGAGGGGATGCGGCCCGACGAGGTGTGCGGCTGGACCAGATAGCCGCCGGCCTCGAGCTCGGCCATCTCGTTGCGGATCGTCGCCGAGGAGACGCCGAGATTGTACTTCTGCGTGAGCGTGACCGAGCCGACCGGCTCCGCCGTGTTGATGTACTCGTACACGACGGTCTGGAGGATGAAGGCCTTTCTTTTGTCGAGCTCGAGCTTGTCGTTCACGCAGGGCACCGTTGGCAGTCGGCACGTCGGAGTGCCAAGCTTCCCCTCAGGGTACCACCCGGGGACTCGACGGTCAAGGCGCGGCGCTCGCCTGCCGTCGGAACGCCATCGTCGTCAGCTCCGAAAGGACGAGCCCGTAGCAGACGACCGTCCCGACGAGCCCCTCCCAGAGCGGCTGGACGTTGATCGCGCCGGTGACCGGGACGGCCACGTCGTTCAGCGCCCACCAGACGAACAGCCCGTAGCCGACGCCCCACAGGACCGAGGTCGGCGCGCGCCACATCGAGCGCAGCCGCTGGGCGAGCGCGACGTAGCCGAGCGCGAACAGGATCGCGACGGCGAAGTGGAGGGCCACGCCGAGCGCGACGATCGCCGGCGTCGCCGCGGCGCCGTGCAGCGGCGGCAGCGCCTGCGCGAGCTGCGCGAAAAACGTACCCAGCGTGGTCTCGTGCAGCCACGCCGCGGGGACGGCGCCGTAGAACGCGGCGCTCGTCACGCCCGCGACGGCGCCGCCGGCGATCCCGTCGATCCAGCGAACCATGCCTTTGGTATCGGCGAAGCGGCCCAGGGGGCACAGCGCGGCGGAACCGAATCCCGGGCCATGCAGTCGCCGACGCAGAACGAAGCCATCGAGGCGCTCTTCACGGAAGGGCGGTCGTTTCCGCCGCCGGCCGCGTTCGCGGCGCAGGCCAACGCGCAGCCCGGAATCCACGAGGAGGCCGAGCGCGACTACTTGGCTTGGTGGAAATCCTGGGCCGACCGGCTCGCGTGGATGAAGCCGCCGACGAAGATCCTCGAGTGGGACGAGCCCTTCGCGCGCTGGTTCTCCGACGGTGAGCTCAACGCGTCGGTCAACGCGCTCGACCGCCACGTCGCCGCCGGCAGGGCCGCCAAGATCGCGTTCTACTACGAAGGCGAGCCCGGCGACCGCTGGACCGTGACGTACGGCCAGCTCCTCGACGACGTCTGCCGGTTCGCGAACGGCCTGCGCGCGCTCGGCATCAAGAAGGGCGACCGCGTCGCGATCTACATGCCGATGATCGTCGAGCTGCCGGTCGCGATGCTGGCGTGCGCGCGGATCGGCGCCGCGCATTCGGTGATCTTCGGCGGGTTCTCGCCCGACTCGATCGTCGATCGTGTCAACGACTCGGCGTGCGTCGCGATCGTCACCGCCGACCAGGGCTGGCGGCGCGGCAGCAAGGTCCCGCTCAAAGCGAACGTCGACGACGCCATCGCCAAAGGGATGCCTTCGCTGCAGCATGTGATCGTCGCGAAGCGCGTCGGCGATCCGGTCCCGATGCAAGCGGGCCGCGACGTGTGGTGGGACGACGTCGTGCGCGACCAGCGCTCGATCTGCGAGCCCGAGCGGATGAACGCCGAAGACCTGCTCTACCTGCTCTACACCTCGGGGACGACGGCGAAGCCGAAGGGGATCCAGCACACGACTGCGGGCTATCTGACCGGCGTGACGGCGACCCACAAGCTCGTCTTCGATTTGAAGGAAGACACCGACGTGTACTGGTGCGCCGCCGACATCGGCTGGGTCACCGGCCACTCCTACATCGTGTACGGGCCGCTGTGCAACGGCGCGACGAGCGTCATCTACGAAGGGACGCCGGACTTCCCCGACAAGGACCGGCTCTGGGAGATCGTCGAGCGCTACAAGGTGACGATCCTCTATACCGCGCCGACGGCGATCCGCACGTTCATGAAGTGGGGCACCGCGTTCCCCGAGAAGCACGACATGAGCTCGCTCCGCGTCCTCGGGAGCGTCGGCGAGCCGATCAACCCCGAAGCATGGATCTGGTACTACCAGCACATCGGCGGCGGGCGGTGCCCGGTCGTCGACACGTGGTGGCAGACCGAGACGGGCGCGATCATGATCGCGCCGCTTCCCGGGATCACGACCCTCAAGCCCGGCTCGGCGACGAAGCCGTTCCCCGGCGTGCAAGCCGACATCGTCAACGACAAGGGCGAGACGGTCCCGCTCGGCGGTGGCGGATACGTCGTGCTGAAACGCCCGTGGCCCTCGATGCTGCGCGGGATCTACGGCGACGAAGCGCGGTACCGAGAGACGTACTGGTCGAAGTTCCCGCACATGTATCTGGCCGGCGACGGCTGCAAGCGCGACGCCGACGGCGACTATTGGTTCATGGGACGCATCGACGACGTGATGAACGTCAGCGGGCACCGCATCTCGACCACCGAGGTCGAGTCGGCGCTGGTCGACCACCCCGACGTCGCCGAAGCCGCGGTCACCGGGAAGCTCGACGACATCACCGGACAGGCGATCTGCGCGTTCGTCACGCTGAAGTCGCACGCGATCGGCTCGCCGGAGCTGGCCGACGCGCTGCGCGAACACGTCGCGGAGAAGCTCGGCAAGTTCTGCCGCCCGAAGTATCTGACGTTCACGCAAGAGCTGCCGAAGACGCGCTCCGGAAAGATCATGCGGCGTCTGCTGCGCGACATCGCCGAAGGACGGATGCTGGGCGACACCACGACGCTCGCCGACTCCTCCGTCGTCGCGGAGCTGCAGCGGCGCGCGAAGGACGAGTCGGCGAAGGACGAGTGAGCTAGGGGTGCGGCGAGGGCGACGGGGGCGGTGCGTTCGGCATCGTCCCGCCGCCCGCGTTGTTCTGGCCCTGCGTCGAGCCGCCGTTGCCGCCCGGAGCGGCGGGGTTGTTCACCGTCCCCGGTCCGCGCGGAGCGCCGTTCGGGGCGACGTTGCCGGGGACGGGGTTCGGCCGCGGCGCTTCGTACGGCGTCAGGTGGTGGTCGGCGAGGTATGCGTTCGCGATCTGCAGGTGCTGGCGGATCACCGGCACGAGGTTGTCGGCGAATGCGCGCAATCCCGGCGACTGGCCGTGGTCGACTTCCCACTCGGCGATGTGCAGCGCCATGCGGTGCGCCGGAACTTGCATCCGCATGTAGTCGCGATCGAGCGCGGCCCCGCTATCGTCGCGCAGCATCGCGATGCTCGCGAGCCCCATCGGGTTCACCGCCTCGGCGCGCGGCGCCGGCAGCAGCGCGCTCCCGCGCGTCGTCGCCTGCAGCTTCACCGCCGCGGTGCTGTGATCGTCGATCATCTGCTGCGCGAACGCGCGCACCGCGGGATCGGCGGTCCGGTTGACGACGTACTTCGCCTGAACCAGCTCGGAGATGTTCGTCGCGGCGATCGCCCGGACGAACTCGGCGTCCCCCTGCGGCATCAGCATCGTGATCTCCGGGCCGCCCTCGGGCGCGCCGGGCGGAGGCGCCTGCGCGAGCGCGACGCTCGCCGCGGCGGCGAGCAGCGCCGTCGACGCGAACGCCGCCAGCGCACGTGCGGTGAGATCGTGCTTCACCTCGCTGCTCCTCCGCCGCGCCTGCGCCTCACATCCCCTGCATGCGCGCCCAGATGTGCTGCGCCATCCGCAGGTGCTCCCGCAGCGTCGGGATCGTGCATGTGCGCGAACTGCACCAGACGCGGATCGCCGCCCGACGATCCTCGCCCTGCAGCAAGCAAGAGCATCTGCTGGTGCGCGATCGACCTGGCAGCTGCATGTACTGACGGTCGAACTCGGGCCCGCGCAGCGTCTGGAGCTGCGCCAGCTCGGTACCGTTTCGCGCGGCCTACGTCGATCCGACATTCGGCGGCCTTCGCGGCTGCGCGATCTGCACCGAGCCGCGCGTTGTCGGCGGAGTGGTCGACGGTCCATCCGCTGGGCGAACTCGGATCGACGTGCGCGATCGCGCGAGGTCGACACGCGCCGCCTGCGCTTCCTTGACCTCGGCGATCCCGGCTTGCGCGGCGCTTGCGCACGAACATTGCGTCCTGATCGGGCTGGCCTGGGCGAGGGCGGCGCGGTCATCAAAGGACGCAGCGAACAGCGCGCCGGCCCGCGGAAAATGACTTCATCATGGCGCCGAAGGTTTCTCCCGGAGGCGACGTCTCCGAAAACTTGCTCGGCTGTCCCACGGGCGAGCGGGCGCTAGTCGCCCAGACCGAGCCGCGCGCGGGTTGCCGGAACGGCGCCGGACTCGAGGTCGCGAACCGCCACATCCCGGGATAGCCGACCTTCGCCTCGTCGCTCGCCTGCCACGCCTCCACGACGAGGTCCCGCAGCTCCGCCGCGCCGGCGGCCAGCCGGTCGAGAACCAGCGAGGTGGCGGCCGGGCTGTGGGCGTCGATGGCGCCGGCCGCCTCGAGCCGGTAGACCGCCGGGACGAAGCTCTCGGTGGTCGCCAGATATGCGCCGACCTGCGTGAGGACCGGCGCCGGCGAGAGCTTCGCAGCCGGGAGGCGGGCGGCGACGAGGTCTTCCGTGGCGACCGCGCGCACCAGTGCGGTCTCGAAGCGCGCGTGCACGGTCGTCGAGTTGGAGAACCCGCTCGGATTGGGATAGGCAGTCGGCGTCTTCTTGTCGTTCCAGCCGTTGTAGTGCACGCTCACGTGCAGCGGCTGCGAGCCGTCGGCGACGAAGTGTCCCCAATAGCCGATGTCCCGCAGCGTCACGATCTCGCGCAGCGTGCGGTCGAGCGCGAAGAAGGTTCGGTCATCGGCCGTGGCGGCGCGCTTCGCCCCGGCATCGTCGGCGCGCCAGTAGGCGAAGTCGCGCACGACGCGCTCCCATCCGTCGGCGATCGCATACGGCAAATAGCCCTGCGCCCACATGTCGGTCGGATGCGGTGCCGTCTCGAGCGCATGCTCGTAGGCGCGCTCGTCCCGCGGGAGCGAGGCGAGCGGCACGACGCCGGCGATCGTTCCGTCGTCGAGCGCGTCGAGGTAGTGCGCCGGGGTCTGATCGTCGTCGAGCGGGGCGCCGCCGCCTTTGATGCGATCCGCCTCCGGGCCGAGCAGGCGCACCGCGTCGTGCGCGTTCGCGGTGCGCACGAACGGCGGGAGCGTCTCGGGGAGCGCGCGCATCGCGGCGCCGTTGATGATCTCGTGGCCGAGCGCGCCCCAGGCGAGCGCGGGCGCGGGTGCGGCGAGCAGCGCCGCGCAGCACGCGGCGACGGCCAATCGGAAACGCATGGCAGCGGCTTCGCCCGCGCCCGACGCGCTTCCGCCACGCGCTACGCGCGCAGGAACAGCTCGTCGAGCGCCGCGAGGTCGTCGATGCGCGTCGCCGGCGGGAGCGCGTCGAGGATCGTCGCGCCGTAACCCATCGAGGCGGCGCGCCCGTCGAGCAGCGCGACGACGCCGCGATCGGTGGTCGAGCGGATGAGCCGCCCGAAGCCCTGCTTCAGCCGCACGATCGCGCTCGGGATCATGTAGTGCTCGAAGCCCGAACGCCCTTTCGCCTCGAGCGCGGCGATCCGCGCGGCGACGAGCGGCTCGCCGGGCGAAGGAAACGGGAGACGGTCGATCACCACGCACGAGAGCGCGTCGCCGACGACGTCGATCCCCTCCCAGAACGTCCCGGTCGCGAACAGCACCGCATTCTTCGTCCCCCGAAACCAGTCGAGCAGGGCCGAGCGCGGCAGATCGCCCTGCATCTTCGTCGGAAAGGCGAGGCGCTCGCGCAGCAGCGCGTACACCTCGCGGAGCCGCGCGTAGGAGGTGAACAGCACGAACGCGCGCCCGCCGCTGCGATCGAGGATCTCCTCGATCAGCGGCGCGGCGCGGCGCGCGAAGTCGGCCGACTTCGGGTTGAACCGCGGCGGGGCCACGAACAGGCGCGCCTGCTTCGCGTAGTCGAACGGCGAGGGCGCGACCAGCGTCTGCGCCGCGTCGATGCCCAGCGAGGACTCGAGGAAGGCGAACGATCCGCCGGCCGAGATCGTCGCGCTGGTCAGCACGACGCTCCGCGTCCGCGCGAACAGGGTGCCGCGCAGGAAGTCGGCGACCTGGAACGGCGCGGCGTTGATCTCGTAGCGCGCTTCGCCGTCGCCGCGCTCGACCCACGCGACCGCTTCGATCTCGTCGGCGGGGACGGCGCCGCTCCCCGCCTGCAGCGCGGAGCTCTCGATGCGGTCGACCGTCGCGATGTGCGCGGCGACGCCGCGCAGCGCGAGATCGCGCCGGCGCTCCGCCTCCGCCTCGTTGTCGATCGGCCTGCGCAGCCCGTCCTGCCAATGCGCGTGCAGCCAGTTTTCCAGCCGGTAGAAGGACTCGCGCAGCGCCGGCAGCACCTCGAGGACGCCGTCGTTTGCGGCGATCGGGTACTTGTCTCCCGGGACGGCGGCCAGCGTCTGCTGCAGCCGGCGCATCCCCTCGTCGAGCTCGGCGTCGTGCGCCGCCGGAACCGCGTAGGTGCGGTGCAGCTTGCGCATCATCCGGCCGACCGAGACGGGCGAGAGCGTGGCGGTCAGCGCCGCCGTCGCGTACTTCTCCGCGTGATGCGCCTCGTCGAGGATCACGAAGTCATAGGCGGGGAGCAGCGCGCCGCCGCTGACCAGATCGAGGAAGAACAGCGCGTGGTTGACGACCACGACGTCGGCATAGCGCGCGGCGTCGCGCTGCTTGAAGAAAAAGCACTCGGCGAACCGCGAGCAGTATTCGCCGACGCAGTCGTCGGCGTCGGCGTCGAGCGTCTCCCAATCGTCGGCGCGCGGCGTGAAGTCGAGCTCGGCGCGATCGCCGGTCTCGGTGCGCTCGGCCCATGCCCAGAGGCGCTCGAGTGCGAGCGAGGGCGCGACGAGCCGCGCCCCGCTCTCCTTCTCGAACTTCGCCTTGCAGAGATAGTGGTTGCGGCCTTTGAGCAACACCACGCGCGCGTCGACGCCGAGGGCTTTGGTGACGAGCGGGATGTCCTTGCGGACGAGTTGCTCCTGCAGCGCGATCGTGCCGGTCGAGACGACCACGCGTGCGCCGGCGCGCAGCGCTGGGACGAGATACGCGAGCGACTTGCCCACGCCGGTTCCGGCTTCGACGATCGTGTGCACGTTCTCGAGAAACCCGCGCTCGACCAGCCGCGCCATGCGCACCTGGCCCTCGCGCGCTTCGTAGCCCGGGAGCGCGCGCGCGATCGGTCCGCCGGGGGCGAACGCGTCCTCGACGAGGTTCATTCGCGCGGGTCGCGGGTTTCGAGCGGCGGTGCGCCTGGCTCTTCGTGCGGCGCCGCCTCCGGCGGCTGCTCGATGGTCTCGACCCCCGCATCGGCGCCCGGCGCAACCGCGTAGGCGTACGCGCCGTCGCGCGCACGCGACGGCAGCATGAACAGCACGAAACCCGCCACGAACCCGGTGATCAGCCCGCCGATGTGGGCGGCCGCCGAGATGTTCGGCACGGCGAAGGTGAACACGAGGTTCAGCACGATCACCGGGAACACGCTGCTGATCAGCGCGCGCCCGCGCGGGCCGAGCCGCAGCCCGGCGGCGACCAGCGCGCCGAACAGCCCGAAGATCGCCCCGCTCGCGCCCGCGGTGAACTCCTCCGGGTTGCTGAACATCACCACGGCGACCCCGGCGCCGACGAGCGCGAGCGCGTAGACGAGCGCGTACCGCACTTTCCCGAAGAGCCGTTCCACCGGCGCGCCGACGTAGTTCAGCGCGATCATGTTCATCGCGATGTGGATCGCGCCGAAGTGCACGAACGCCGAGCTGACGATCCGCCACCACTGACCGCCGACCGTGACGTCGACGGGCCGCATCGCGCCGTGGAGGTAGTAGAACTCACCGCTCCCACCGCCGTTCAGCGCATACGAAATCCCTCCGCCGGTGACGATCATCCAGCCGAAGACGAGGACGTTGATGCAGATCAGCAGTCGGGTGAGGATCACGCGCTGAGCGCCGGGCTCGCCTCCGCGGCGATCGCGATCATGCGCGCCAGCTCGATCGAGATCGCGGTGCGACCGCCCGGACCTTGGATCGTCAGCGGACCGCCGAGCGGGCCGCGCTCGAGGACGTCGACGATCGCGCCCGGCCGCAACCCGACCCGGTCGAGATAGCGCAGCGTTTCCGGCACGTCCTCGACCACCTCGAGGATGCGCACCCGTGTCCCGGCGTGCGCGTCGGAGAGGTGCAGGACGATGCGCTCGGGCCGCGTCAGGTCGGCCGGCGGGATGGGATGGCCGTGGGGGCACACCTTCGGGTCGCCGAGGACCGCGACGAGCCGCTCTTCGACGCGCTCGGAGATCGCGTGCTCCAGCCGGCACGCCTCGGCGTGGACCTCGTCCCACGGCATCCCGAGGATGTCCTGAAGGAAGACCTCGGCCAACCGGTTGCGCCGGACGACGCGCACCGCGACCGCCAGCCCCTTGTCGGTCAGCGCCGCCTGCCCGCGCGCCTCGTAGGTGAGGTAGCCGTCGGCGGCGAGCTTCTTGAGCATGCCGGAGACCGACGCCGGCGCGACGCCGAGGTCGGCGGCGAGACCTGAGGTGGTGACGCCCGGCCCCTCGCGCTCGAGGCGGTAGACGGCCTCGAGATATTCTTCCGTGTGCTCCTCGAAGTGGGTGTGGCCGGCCATCGTCCCTACCCGGTTCGACTCGCGAGCGCGGAGTTCCGGGACGCGGCGAACGCCGCGCGCAGCCGTGCCTTCGTCGCTTCGGCGGCGAACGACGCCTCGATCCCGTTCGCGGCGAAGCGCAGGGCGGCGTCCTCGCCGAAGGCCTCGATGACGAAGGCGTACTCGTCGAGCAGCGTCGTGCCGAACAGCGCCGGATCGTCGGCGTCGATCGTCACCACGCAGCCCGCCGCGTCGAGCGCGCCGAGCGGATGCGGACGGTCCGCCGGTGCCGCCCCGGTCAGCCGGTTCGACGTCGGGCAGATCTCGAGCGGGATCCGCCGCTCCGCGAGCAAGGCGACGACCGCCGGGTCTTCGCCCGCTCGCACGCCGTGGCCGATCCGCTCCGCCCCGAGCACCTCGACGGCGGCTCGCACGCTCTGCGCGCCGGCGGCCTCCCCGGCGTGGGCGACGGTCCGCAGCCCGCCCTCGCGAGCGATCGCGAAGGCCCGCTCGTACTGCTCGGCCGGGTACCGCGCCTCGTCGCCGCCGAGGCCGACCCCGATCACCCCGAGGTCGCGGAGCGCGACGGCCTGCCGCGCGGTCGCCTCGGCCCGCTCGGCGCCGAAGTTGCGGGTCAAATCGGCGATCAGCGCCACCTCGACCCGGTATGCGGCGCCGGCGTCGTCGAGCGCCGCACGAATCGCCTCGACGACGGCGCGCACGTCGAGATCGCGATGGAAGTACGACCAGACCGAGGGCGAGATGAACACCTCGGCATACGCCACGCCTTGCGCCGCGGCATCGGCGACGTAGTCGCGCGCCACCCGCGCGTAGTCATCCGGGGCGCGAAGGGTCTCGGTGACCTTCGCGAAGAGCAGCAGGAACTCGCCGAACGTCGTAAAGGCGTAGGTGCGCGCGGGATCACCCCTCTCGCCCAGGTCGACTCCGTACGTTTCGGCCAGCGCGCGAAAGGTCTCGGCCCGTACGGTCCCTTCGAGGTGGCAGTGAAGCTGAACTTTCGGAAGCGCGCGCAGGTCGAGACCGGCCATCTTGACGCCCTTCGACGCGCATGGTATCGTAACCGTCGCCCCGTCGCGGGGTGGAGCAGTCCGGTAGCTCGTCGGGCTCATAACCCGAAGGTCACAGGTTCAAATCCTGTCCCCGCAACCACGTGCAGGTCCAGAAATCGAAAGATTTCTGGACCTGCTGCTTTTCTGTGCCGGCTTGCTGGTCCGGGCCCCGGGACTTGCGCTTCGATTACCAAAGATCGAACTTGACGCGTATGTCGAGCACGGTAAACAAGATTTTCCCGCATTCTTCACGCTCGCCGATCACGATGACGAAGTGTAGCGCAAACGGCGGCTTCGGGAGAGCGCGGGCTTTCTAGGCGGTTGCCTGCGCCTCGCGGGCGATGAGGCCGAGCTCGCGGCCGACTTTTTCGAAGGCTGCGAGCGCGCGGTCCAGTTCTTCGCGGCTCAGGGCGCTGGACATCTGGACGCGCACGCGCGCCGTCCCTTCAGGGACGACCGGGTAGCCGAAGCCCGTCACGAACACGCCCTCTTTCAGCAGACGGTCGCTCATCGCGATGGCGAACGCGGTGTCGCCGACGATGATCGGGACGATCGCGCTCGGGCCGTCGAGCGGCTTGAATCCGAGCTTCGTCAGGCCTTCGCGGAAGTAGCGCACGTTCTCGCGCTGCGTCTCCACCAGATCGGGATGCGCGTCGAGCACCTCGATCGCCGCGAGCGCGCTCGCGGCGACGGTCGCGGGAAGCGCGTTCGAGAAGAGCTGCGTGCGCGAGCGCTGCACGAGCGTGTCCACCAGCGCCTTCGAGCCTGCGACGAACCCGCCTGCGGCGCCGCCCAGCGCTTTGCCCAACGTTCCGGTGACGATGTCGACTTTGCCTTCGAGGCCGAAATGCTCGATCGTTCCGCGGCCGGTCTTGCCCATCACGCCGGTGCCATGCGAGTCGTCGACGATCGTGACGGCATCGTAGCGCTCGGCCAGCGCGACGATCTCCGGCAGCTTCGCGATCGACCCTTCCATCGAGAAGACGCCGTCGGTGATGACGAACGCAGTGCCTTCGGCATCGCGCAGCTTCTGCTCCAGATCCGCCATGTCGCCGTGCTTGTAGCGCGTCCGTTTCGCGCCGGCGAGGCGGCACCCGTCGATGATCGAGGCGTGGTTCAGCTCGTCGCTGACGATCGTGTTCCCGGCCGTCGCGATCGTCGGGATCAGCCCTTCGTTCGCGGTCCAGCACGAGACGTACGAGAGCGCCGCCTCGAACCCGAGGAACGAAGCAATCTTCTCCTCCAGCGTACGATGGATGTCGAACGTCCCGCAGATGAAGCGCACCGACGCGGTCCCCGCGCCGTAGCGCTGCAAGCCGTCGATCCCCGCGCGGACGACCTCGGGGTGGTCGGCCAGGCCCAGGTAGTTGTTCGAGGAGAGGACGATGACGTCGCCCGCCTCTTCCATCGTGACCTCGGCGCCCATCGGCCCGGTGAGGTGGCGCAGCCGTTTGTACGTGCCGGCGGCGCGCAGGGCGTCGAGGTCGGCGTTGAGACGGGATTCGAACGAGGCGTTCATCGGGACTCCGTTGGTGAACTTCGAGCGCTTGCTTGCCGATAGCTACGGGGTGGACGACACCTTCGGAACGTTGCAGTGCACGCTCCTTGACCAGCGCTCGAGCGCGCCGCTCGACGGCGCGCGCGTGACCTGCATCTGGCGCGACGAGCGCGTCTCGACGATCAAGGCCGATGCGCAGGGCACCTTCGTCGCGCAGCTTCCGCAGGGCGTCTACGACTTGGCGATCTCGGCGCAGGGATATCTCTCGCTCTTCGTGCGCGGCGTCGGCGTCCTGGGCGGCTACCACCAGGCCATCGTTCGCGCGCTGATCCCGGGGCACGGCCAGGACCTCGCCGGCGAACCGTCCACGGCGATCGCCGGCTACGTGCGCGACCGGGCCGGAACCGCGGTCGTCGATGCGATCATCCACCTGAACGGCGAGAATGACGGCGCCGCGTTCACGACGCGAACCGATCGCCGCGGCGCATTCGTCGTCCACGGCGTGCGGCCCGGGATGTACGACCTCGTCGTCCGTTCCGGCGAGCGGACGCTCGCAAAGGAACACGTCCCGATCGCCCACGTGAAGACGCTGGTGCGGCACGACCTCCGCCTGCTCCAGGCGTAGCCATCCGGCTCCGCCTCGCAAGGCAGGGGAACCGGACGGCCTCATGTCGTAGGTACCAAGCCAATCGTCTGAACCGACCGGGGGCTTGGGCCGACATGGGGTGGAGGAGCATCGCCGCGGCGCTCGCCGTGGCAGCCGTGAGCGTCGGAGCGGTCACGCCGGCGCCGTCACCGTCGCCGTCGCATCGCCATGTGAAGCCGGCTCCGACGGAGGGCGCCGGCGGGAGCAACACTCCCGCACCGCGCCCCGCAGGCCGGAAGCCTCCGGCGGCGCAGGCTCCCGGCGGGACGGCCGGCCACGGCGCCGGAGCGGCCGGGGCGGGAACGTCGCACCCGGCAACGCGCCGCACTGCGCGGAAACCCGAAAAGCCGAGTCCGAGTCCGAGCCCGTCGCCGAAGCCGACTCCGTCGCCGACGGCGAGCCCGTCGCCGTCGGCATCCCCGACGTCGAACGCCGTGGTCGTCGGCGTCGCGATCTTCCGGGCGAAGAACTCCGCGTTCAAGAAACCCGCTGCGGCCGGCGGCGGCAAGACGCAATCCGGCGCGCAATCGAAGACCAAGTCGAAATCGAATTCGAAAGCCGGCGGGAACGCGGGCAAAGCCGCTACACCTGCGGGCGGCTCGAGCGGCACCCCCGCGCTCGATCCGTACCAGCGGCTCGAAAAGGATCTGAAGGCCCTCGGACCGTTCAACGCGTGGATCGTCGACGACAACGACTGCGCGACGTGCAAGGTCAGCGACGCGCAGATCTACGTCTACGGCCAGGAGGCGCCGGCGACGACGACTTCCGGCGGCCCGACATTCGGCGTCACCTCGTTCTTCGTCAACGCGCCGGCCCTCCAGCGCATCGACAGCGTCGCCGTTCAGGAAACCACGTCGAGCGACGGCGTCGTCACCGTACCGCCTTTCACGCCTGACGAGCTGAAAAGACTCGTCGGACACGTCATCCTCGACGAAAACTTCAAGCCGTCGATCGACGTCGCCCCGACCGACGCGGCGCTCCAGCTCGTGCCGAGCCCGGTCAACGCGGCGGACCCCGACTACGAGCCCATCCTCGAAAACATCCTCGAGGGGTACGGCATCTCGGCGACCCGATCGCACTTCTCCGCCAATGCGCTTCACGGGCCGGGGGATCCGGCGACCTGCCCCGGTCCGCAGCGCTACTTCGTCTATCGCGTGCGATTCGATCGCGACGACTTCTCGTTCCGGCTGCAGGGCCGCACCAAGCTCGAAGCGTTTGCCGAGGGGTTCATCCTCGAATGCACGGCGCCGCTCGCGATCCCGCCGGCGGCGACCGGCGCGGCGAGCAAGATGGTCACGACGACGTCGGACTTCCTCACCGGGCTAGCGGCCTTGGCGGTGACGCTGAAGCCTGCCATCGGAACGAAGATCTTGCTGCCCGGCGTGGTCGCCTTCTCGAAGGTCGTCGACGAGGACATCAACTCGACGACGATCCGCAACGCCGTCGCCGCGACCGCCTTGGAACGTCTCGCGGGGAACATCTGCACGCGACTGCTCGCCGAAAAGCTGAAGGGCAAGGAAGAAGCACAGAAACTGCCGACGCCGCCGCCGGCGAACGTCGTCGCCCCGCCTCCGAAGCTGCCGCAGCATCTCTCGGAACCGCTCGAGTGCGATCCGCACATCCGGTACCAGAAAGGAGGCGACCGAGCCTGGTCGCAGACCGACGACTACGACAAGATCTACAAGGACTGGACGAAGAACTATCCCCCGGGCTCGCTCTCTCCGGGCTCGAGTCCGTAGCCGTCGCGCGGCTCGCGCCGGCGTCTTCGAAGCGGTGTCCGCGTTACTCGACGACGTGAATCGGCACGGTCACGATGTTCGGAACGGACGGGTCGGGCCAGAATTGGAGCTGCAGTTCGCCCGGACCTGAGGGCACGAACGTGAAGTCGCGGGTCTGGCCGATCGTCACCGTCTCGACCGCCGCCTCGGGGACTCTTCGCTGCGGCGCGACGTCCGCACCGTCCACCGCGAGCGGCGTCCACCGCACCGTGCGGCGGCCGTCGCTGAGCGAGACGATCGCGTTCGTCCAGAACGTCGTGACGTTGATGAAGCGCAAGCGCTGCGTCACGCCGGCGTGACACGTCATCGGCGGCGGCGCCCTCACGCCGTTGATCAAGATGTGGTCCTCGTCGTCGATCGAATGCGTGGTCGTGATCGTGAAGACATGATCCGAGCTCGGATCGCGCACCGTTCCCGGCTCGAGCACGATCAGCGGCCCGGCGAGCCCGCCGCGCAGCTGCCGGACGTCGTCCATGTGCGTGTGATAGATGTACGTCCCGGCCCGCGGCGGGGTGAGGATCGCCTCGAAGGTGTGCCCCGGGTCGATCATCGGCGCGATGCGACCGCCGTCTCCGCTGTAGCCGGCGACGCCGTCGTAGTAGCTGTCCGCGAGCTCGATCCCGTGCCAGTGCACGGCGGTCGGCTCGTCCAGCGCGTTGGTGATGTCGAACGCGTACGTCTTCCCGCGCGTCAGCACGATCGGCGCGCCGATCGCGGCGTGCTCGTCCGTTGCGCCGTCGACCACGTACCGAAACGACGGCGCGTCCGGCCGGTCGTCGGGCGCGCGCTCGACGCCGAGCGCGACTCTCCGGTCGACGCGCGCCGCGGCGGCGGCGACGGCCGGCGCAGGGCCGCGCACCCGTACCGCCAGGATGAGTCCACCCATCCCTGCGTGCGGAACGAACTCGTTGACGTACGCCGCCGCGGAGATCGTGTTCTTCCCGGCCCGCAGCACCTCCATCGGCAAGTGCCCGACCGCGTGAAAGCTGAGGTGGCAGTGGAACAGCCAGTTGCCCGGACGATCGGCCTTCCACGTCATGGTGAACGTGCTGCCGGGCTCGACGAGCTCGGTGACGCGCCGGTCGCGATCCGTCGCGTTCGGGTAGACATGGTCGGCGATCCCGTCGCCGCGGGAGTCGACCGTGAAGAAAAATCCGTGCAGATGCAACGGGTGACCACCCCCGCTCGCGTTGACGATGCGCCAGCGTACCGTTGCGTCCTTCGCATAGGACAACCGCTCGGTGTGCGGCCAGGTGCGGCCGTTGATCGTGTCGAGCTCGTAGCGAAAGACCGGGCCGCCCGTCTTGCCACGCACGTTGATCCACTGGCCGAACACGAGGATGCGGTCGTCCGGAACGGCGCTCGCGACGGCCGGATCCACGACGAGCGCGCCGCTCAGTTGCGAATCGGCACCGAAGCGATCGGCGATCGAGCTCGCGCTCGTGGTTCCGTAATAGAGGTACGTTCCGGGTGCGCCGGCGCGAAAGCGCACCACCCGCGTCGTCCCGTACGGCACGCGCACCGGGCGGTCCGCGATCGCCGGGCGATCCACCATGCCGTGCACGGTCAGCACCGTTCCGGCGACCGTGTTGCGCACGGTCGCGACGACGACCGTCCCGGCCCGAACGCGGATCAGCGGCCCGGGGATCTGCGGACGCCGGCCGGACTCCGCGAAGGCCAACATCGGAACGCCGGGGTTCTCGTCGCCGTCCGGGTGCCACATCGCTTCGCGCGCGTCCAGCGAGATGCGCAGCTCCGAGCCGGCGAAGCGGCCCGCCGGGGTCCGGTTGTCGTTGGCGAGCGCGTCGGCCAACCCGACGATCGGAAGCGCGCGCCTCGCGCGCGATCGGTGAAACCGCGGCCGGACGAACGGCGGCCAGCGCCGCCGTCAGTGCCGCCGCGATGACGAGAATGCGCATGCAGCGTATCCTTCTTGAACGCGCACCCGTCGCCGAAGAGCCGCTTGCTTCAAGGGCGCGGCCCTCGCGCCCTCTCCCCGTTACGGCGCCGTCTTTACAGCGTCAGCACGATCTTCGCGGCGGCGCCGGACTTCATCAGATCGAAGGCCGCATCGAAGTCCTCGAAGCGCATCTCGTGCGTGATGATCGGGGTGAGGTCGACGCGGCCGCTGGTCACCAGCGCCTGCGTCTGATACCAGGTCTCGAACATGCGGCGCCCGTTGATGCCCAGCACGGTAAGCCCTTTGAAGATGATCCGTTCGGCGAGGTTGATCTCGACCTCGTCGGACGGGATCCCGAGCAGCGCCGCGACGCCGCCGTTGCGCACCATCGCGAGACCGCTGTCGATCGCCGAGCCGGACCCCGACATCTCGAGCAGCACGTCGACGCCGTCGCCGCCGGTGCGACCGATGATCTCGTCGACGAGGTCCGGCTGCGTCGCGCTGAACGTCGCGTCCGCCCCGACGCGCGCGGCGAGCGCGAGCTTTTGCGGGTTCACGTCGATCGCGAACACTTTCGCAGCGCCGGCGGCGCGCGCGACCGGGATGGCCATCAGCCCGATCGATCCGACGCCGGTGATCGCGACCGATTTCACCGAGACGTCGGCGGCCATCACCGTGTGCACCGCGTTGCCGAGCGGATCGAAGACGGCGGCCCAGCTGTCGGGGATCGAGGGATCGAGCTTCCAGACGTTCGACTCCGGCATGCGGATGTAGTCGGCGAACGCGCCGTCCGTGTCGACGCCGATGATCTGCACGTGCTCGCAGATGTGCGCCTGACCGGTGCGGCACAGCGAGCAGATCCCGCACGCGATGTGCCCCTCCGCCGAGACGCGGTCGCCGACCGCGAATGCAGTGACCGCGCCGCCGAGCGCCGCCACCTCGCCCATGAACTCGTGCCCGATCGTCAGCGGCGGCTTGATGCGCCGCTGCGCCCAGTGATCCCAGCCGTAGATGTGCAGGTCGGTGCCGCACAGCCCCACCGCGCGCACGTGGATCAGCACGTCGTTGGGCCCGACGTCGGGGACCGGCACCTGCTCGAGGGTGAAGCCGGGGCCGGGCGCGCTCTTGCGCAGCGCGCGCATCATCGCGGGGATCGGCGGGCGCACGCTCGCGGTCGGCTCGGTCGTCGTTCGCATCGCCGCGCCCTTCGCCGTCGCACGGCCGGCGGCTTTTCGCGGGCTACCCGAACCGGCCGGTGATGTAGTCCTCGGTCCGCTTTTCTTGCGGATGCGTGAAGATCCGGCTGGTCGGGCCGACCTCGACGATCTCACCCAGATGGAAGAACGCGGTGTAGTCCGAGATGCGCGCCGCCTGCTGCATCGAGTGCGTGACGATCACGACCGTGAACTCGTCGGTGAGCTGGCCGATCAGGTCTTCGATCTTCGAGGTGGCGATGGGGTCGAGCGCCGACGCGGGCTCGTCCATCAAGATCACTTCGGGATTGAGCGCGACGGCGCGTGCGATGCAGAGACGCTGCTGCTGACCGCCCGAGAGATCGAGCGCGGAGCGGCTGAGCCGATCCTTGACTTCG
The DNA here is from genome assembly GCA_963795405.1 of Vulcanimicrobiota bacterium. Classification (GTDB taxonomy): domain Bacteria; phylum Vulcanimicrobiota; class Vulcanimicrobiia; order Vulcanimicrobiales; family Vulcanimicrobiaceae; genus Vulcanimicrobium. The sequence goes on along the minus strand of CAWCHS010000008.1, from coordinate 427,480 downwards.
TCCCACAGCGCGGCTTGTTTCAGCGCGTGCTCGGCGATCTCGTCGAGCCGGCCCTTGTTGCGCTCGCCGTGGATGCGCGGACCGTAGACGACGTTCTCGTAGATCGTCTTGGGGAACGGGTTGGGACGCTGGAACACCATCCCGATGCGGTGCCGGATGACGACCGGGTCGGCCTCGGGGCTGTAGATGTCCTCGCCGTCGAGCAGGATGCGGCCCTCGACGCGCGCACCCGGGGTCAAGTCGTGCATGCGGTCGAGCGCGCGGATGAAGGTCGACTTCCCGCAGCCCGACGGTCCGATCAGCGCGGTGACGTGCTGCCCGCGCATCGTGAGCGAGGCGTCCTTGATCGCGTGAAACGAACCGTAGTACACGTCGACGTGCTCGGCGACGAGCTTCGCGCTGCTCTCGTCGACCGCGGGCGTCCTCGGCGTTTGTGTCATCAGCTCCTCGACGGGCGGCGTCGGATCGGCGGGCGGTGTGGCGATGAGCCTCGGCAGGCCGGTCTCGATCACGCGGATCTCCCCGTAAAGCGCTTGGTGAGCGCGCGGCCGACGACGCGAGCCGCGACGTTGAACAGCAAGACCATGATCAGGAGGACGAGCGCGGAGCCATTGCCGATACGGTCGACGTCGGGGACGACCGACTCGGAATGCGTATACCACAAATGGACCGCGAGCGTCTCCGCGGTGTGGAACGGGTTCACATCGTACGGCGCGTTGACCGAGACGCTGAGGCCGGCGGTGAAGATCAGCGCCGCCGTCTCGCCGAAGATCCGGCCGGCGATCAGCACGACGCCGGTCGTCAGGCGGCCGATCGAGCTGGGCAGCACGACGCGGGTGATCGTCTGCCAGCGCGTTCCGCCGAGTGCCCCCGACGCTTCCCGCAGCGTGTCGGGAACGCTGGCGAGCGCCTCCTGCGTCACCCGCATCAGCGCCGGCAGGTTCAAGATCGTCAGCGTGAGCGCGCCGCCGAGCGCAGTGAACCCCCAGTGGAAGGTGTAGACGAAGATCAGCAGCCCGAAGAGGCCCATGACGATCGAGGGCACCGTCGCGAGCGACTCGGCGCTGAACTGCACGATCGTGCGGAAGAGTCCCGGCCGCGCGTACTCCTGGAGGTAGATCCCCGCCGAAACCGAGATCGGGATCGTGAACGCGAGCGTCAGCACGAGGATGTAGAACGAGTTGAAGATCTCGGGCCCGATCCCGCCGCCCGCGGTCGTCTCCTTCGGCTGTCCGAAGATGAACGCCGGCGTCATCGAGCCGGCGCCGAGATAGACCATGTAGATGATGAACGCCGCGAGCATCACGATGATGCTCGAGGCCATCGCCCACAGCACCACCGTGGCGATCGCGTCGGCGGCGCGGCGCGCGCGGACGCCGCCGCTCGCGGCGATGCGCCCCCGCCGGGGTGCGACAGCCTGCATCATGTGCGTCGCCGCAGCGCGAAGCGAACGAGCAGGATCAGCACCATGGCGATCAGCAGCAGCAGCAGCGCCATCGAGAAGAGCGCGTGCTCCAGCAACGAGCCCTGCGTCGCGCCGGGCATGTCGGTGACGATCTCGGTGGTCAGCGTCGCGGTCGGCGAGAAGATCCCTTGCGCGAACTGCGTCGCGTTACCGATCACCATCTGGATCGCCAGCGTCTCGCCGATCGCGCGCGCCATCCCGAGGATCACAGCGACGCTGATCCCGCTGCGCGCGCTCGGGAGCATCACGCGGGTGATCGTCTGCCAGCGCGTCGCCCCGAGCGCCAGCGACCCTTCCTTCAGGACTTGCGGGACGGAGCGAAACGCGTCCTCGCTCAGAGTGATCACGGTGGGCAGGATCATGATCGAGAGCACGATCCCCGCCGCGGCGAGACCGAAGCCGCTCGGCGAGCTCGTGTGCTCGCGGATCAGCGGGACGAGCAGCGTCAGCCCGAGCCATCCGTACACCACGGAGGGGATGCCGACCATCACTTCGATCCCCGGCTTCAGCAGCTGCGTCATCCGCGGCGGTGCGAGCTCGGCGAGAAAGACACCGACCGCGATCCCGAACGGCCCGCCGACGCACACCGCGAAGACCGTCACCAGCAGCGAGCCCGCGATGAACACCGCCGCCCCCGGCTTGCCGCCGTCGACGGCGAAGTCCCGCGAGAACAAGAAGGTCACGGGCGACACGTGGTCGGCGGTGAACGTCTTGGTCCCCTCGAACGCGAGGTATCCCAGCAGCCCCGCCATCGCGAGGATCACGAACCCGGCGGCCAGGCGCAGGAGGAGCGTCGCAGCCTGCTCCACGCGATGCGAGCGGCGGGCTACCGCAAAGAGCACGACGATCTCCTGCGCGTTCGTAACGACGTGAGGTCCACCGCCGCGCAATCGTCGCAGCGGAAGTCTAAGGACATCTTAACTCGACATTAAGGCGCCTTAATCTTCCGCCGCGACCGGGCTTCAGCGATCGGTCTCGCTGACCTTCATGTCGGCGATCTTGATGTAGCCGTTCTTCTGCAGCAGGTCGCCGTGGCCGCTGACGAACGCGATGAACTTCGCGATCTCGCCGGTCGCCGGGCCGAACGTGAACATGTGCTCGTACGACCAGAACGGATATTTGCCGCTCTCGACCGTTTCGTCCGTCGGCGGGACACCTTCGATCGCGAGCTCGTTCAGGCCGGAGTTGCGCGTCGCGGAGAACGCCGCGTACGAGATCGCGCCCGGCGTCTGCTTCACCGTGCTCACGACCGTACCGGTCGCGTCTTCGACCAGACCGGATTCGCTCACCGGCATGCCGCTCATGATCGTCTTGGTGAAGACGGCGCGCGTGCCGGAGCTGCGCGGGCGGTTGATGACGACGATCTTCTGATCGGGCCCGCCGACCTCTTTCCAGTTCGCCACCTTCATGGTGAAGATGTCCTGGAGCTGCTTCTTGCTGAGCCCCTTCAGCTTGACGCCGGGATTGACGACCACGGCGAAGCCGATGACCGCGACGCGGTTGTCGTGGAGTTCCGGATGCGTCGGCGCGGTGATGTCGGAGTCGCCGATGTTGACCGCCTTCTGCGCGGCCTGCGCGATGCCGGTGCCCGACCCGCCGCCCGACACGCTGATCTTCACCTCGGGATGGGCGCGCTGGTATTCGTCCGCCGCATCCTTCACGAGCGGGAGCAGCGCGGTCGAGCCGGCCGCGGTGATGGTGGTGTCGGCGAACGCGGGAACCGTCGTCAGCGCGACCGAGAAGCCGAGGAGAAGGGCTGCGACGGCAGCGTTCTTCTTCACGCAGGAAACCTCCAGGACGAGTGCATGCAGCCGAGCCGTAAGCGGCCGGTCTGCGAGCGGATCGTCGCAGGTCAACCCTAAGAGCCGGTTAAGGCCGCCTTAAGCCTTCTTCATGACGTGCTCGGGATGCGCAGCGTGAACGTCGCGCCGTGTCCGTACACCGAGGCTGCGGCGAGGGAACCGCCGTGCGCCTCGGCCAGATGCTTGGCAATGGCCAGACCGAGGCCCGTCCCGCCGTGCTCGCGCGAGCGGGAACGGTCGACGACGTAGAAGCGCTCGAAGACCCGCGGCAGATCGGCGAACGGGATCCCGGCGCCGTTGTCGCGCACCGCGAGGAGCGCGCTGGCGCCCTCGCGCCGCACGTCGACGACGATGCGCCCGCCGTCCGGCGTGTGGCGCAGCGCGTTGTCGAGCAGGTTGAGCGCGATCTGCGTGAGCCGCCCGCGATCCGCCTCGACCAGCACGGCTTCCGGCGCCTCGAGGACGAGCTCGATCCCCGCCGCGTCGGCGCGCCCGGCGAAGGTGTTCACCGTGGCGTTCGCGACGTCGCCCAGGTCGAAGCGCTCGCGGCGCAGCCGGATCGTTCCCGACTCCGAGCGCGCCAGCTCGAGCAAGTCTTCGACCAGCCGGATCATCCGCTCGAGCTCGGCCGCGACCTGCGGGAGGAAGAGCTCGCGCGCCTCCGCATCGTCGTCCGAGACCATCAGCGTGTCCAGCATCACCTTCATGGCGGTGAGCGGCGTGCGCAGCTCGTGCGAAACGTTGCCGACGAAATCGGTGCGCATCCGCTCCAGCGCGAGCGAGGGCGTGCGGTCCGCGGCGATCGCCATCGCGCCGTGCTCGTACGGCTGCGCGGTGATCCCGAAGAACCGCTCGCGCGTGCCGCTGCCGAAAACGACGTCCTGCGTCCGCGTCTGGCCGGTCAGCGCGTGCCCGATCATCCGCTCCAGCTCTACCGACGGCACGACCTCGATGATCGCGCGCCCGACGGCCCAGTCGGGATCGACGGTGAACAGCACGGCGGCCGCGTTGTTGAACACGCGCACGCGCGCGCGCTCGTCGACGAGCAGCGCGGCGAACGGGAGCGCGGCGACCAGCCGCGCGGCGCGGTCTTCTTCGGGCCGCGCCGGAGCAGCGGCGCTGTCGGCGCCGGCGGGCGGCGAGGCGGGGTGCCCCGGACGCAGGCGCAGGGCGGCGTAGGTTCCGATGATCCCCGCGAGCGCACCCACCGACCCCGCGAGAACGTCGACGGTCATCCTGCGCGCCTACTCCCGGAACATGTAGCCCCGGCTGCGCACCGTGACGATGTGACGGGGGTTGTTGGCGTCGACTTCGATCTTCTCGCGCAGCCAGCGAATGTGCACGCTGATCGTCTGGTGCTCGCCTTCGAAGTCGTAGCCCCACACCTTTTCGAGCAGCATCTGACGCGTGACGATGCGCCCGCGGTTCTCCATCAGCACGTGCAGCAGCCGGAACTCCTTCGGCGCCAGCTGCACCTCGCGGCCGCGCACGACCAGCCGCTGCCGCGCCGGATCGATCGTGATCTCGCCGGCCGTGATCGACTCGTCGCGCTCTTCGGCATCGACGTCGACCCGCCGCAGCCGCGCTTTGATCCGGGCCATGATCTCGCCGAGCGAGAACGGCTTCGTCACGTAGTCGTCGGCACCGAGCTCGAGCGCGAGCACTTTGTCGAACTCCTGATCCTTCGCGGTGAGCATGATGATCGGAACGTTCGAGCTCTTGCGGATTTCCTTGCACGCCTCGATCCCGTCGAGCAGCGGCAGCATGATGTCGAGCACGACCAGATCGGGGTGCTCCGTCTGCGCCAGCGTGACGGCGGTCCGCCCGTCGCCGGCGGTCGTCACGGCGTAGCCGTTCTTCTCGAGGTTGTAGCGCAGCGAGTGGACGATCGCCGCCTCGTCGTCGACCAGCAGGATCCGCTTTTTCGTGGCGATCGCGGCGGTCACGCCCGCACCGCCTCGAGCGCGTCGAGAACGACGCGCAACTCGAAGGTCCGCTCGAACAGGTCGGCCTTGGCCATCGCGGCATCCAGTTCGCCCGCCACCTCGCCGTCGGCCTGCGCGGTGATCACCAGCCGGCTGTCGTCGAGCCGGACCGAGACGTCGTTGACCGAGCCCAGATGGCGCGCATCGAGGCCGTCGGCGAGGCGCAGGAACGAGGCCAGAACGTCGACCCGCCGGCGGTCGGCGGCCGCCAGCGCGGTGTACTCGGGATGCGACGGCTTCGGCATCGCACGGCGGTAGTAGCGCGCGATCTGCGCGATCAGCTCGCGCTCGTCGTCACGCCAGCCGGGAAGGCTCGAGTTGCGAATCAGATACGCGGTGTGCTTGTGGCGGCTCGACTCGCCGACGAACGCTCCGATCTCGTGGAGCATCGCCGCGGCCCAGACGAGGTCGCGATCGGCGGGTACGAGGCCGTGCAGCGGCACCAGCCGTTCGAACAGGAGCAGCGCCAGCCGCGCGACGTGGCGATGATGGTTGCCGAGGTGCTCGTAGCGGCGGGCCAGCGCTTCGACGGCTTCGACGCGCTCGGCGCGCACGTCGCCGAGGCGCTGCGCGAGGACGCGGTCCTGCTGGGCGAGGTCGACGACGACGCCGTCGCGCAGCGCGCGCTCGCACACGACGATCTCGTTGAGCCCGAGCAGCTTCAGCGCGGCGATCAGCACCGCGTTTCCGGCCACGATGATGTCGGCGCGCCGCGGGTTCATCCCCGGCATCCGACGCCGCTCCGCCTCGGTCATCGGCAGCATCCGCCCCTGCAGCTCCTCCAGCCGCTCCAGCCGCAGCGGGTAGCCGTGCACGCGCTTCAGCACGATCCCGCGCGCCGCCGCGTCGACCGCCGCCAGCCCCATGATGGTCCCCGAGGTGCCGATCGCGAGATCGAGCTCGAAGTGGCGCAGCCGTTCCGCCAGCGGCGCCAGCACCTCGGCGACGTGCGCGTCGAGCTCGCGCGCGGCGCGCAGCGGGTCGGACCGGTCGCGCAGAAACGCGTCGTACAGCCGCAAGCTGCCGAGCTTCACCGACTCGACGAGGTACGGGTGCTCGCCGTCGGCGACGATGAACTCGGTCGAGCCGCCGCCGATGTCGACGATGCAGCCGAGGCGCCCGTAGAGCGGATAGCCGTTGACGACGCCGAGGTGGATCAGCCGCGCTTCTTCGTGGCCGCTGAGGATCTCGAGCGGAAGCCCGGTGCGCTCTTCGACCATCGCGCGGAACTCGCCGCCGTTCTCGGTCTCGCGCACCGCCGAGGTCGCAACGGCACGGAGGCGGTCGGCACCGCGCTCGTGCGCGTCCGCCACGAAGCGCACGATCGCTTCGACGCCGCGCTCCATCGCCTTGCGCGAGAGCCGGCCGCGCTGCAGCGCATCGTCGCTTCCGAGGCGCACCATCTCGCGCGCCTTGTGCACGATCCGGGAGGTGTCGAACGCCGTGTCGATCTCGACGATGACGAGATGGATCGAGTTCGTGCCGACGTCGATCGCCCCGAACAGCATGGGGTCCGCCTTACCCGGCGGGAGCTTTGCCGACGCTCACGCCGGCGGCGCGCTCGTAGAACGTGGCCACGGACGAATAGTCGTCGCGGCCGTGCCCTTCGCCGGAGCTCGCGGTGTAGAGCTGGTACGCCAGCGCGCTGACGGGCATCGCGACGCCCATCGCCCGCGCTGAGTCGAGGGCGGCCGCGAGGTCCTTGCGCAGCAGGTCGAGCATGAAGCCCGGTTTGTGCGAGCCGGCCAGCCAGCTCTGCGGGAGCCAGTTCTGCAGCAAGTAGTTCGACGCGGTGGCCGTCAGGATCACCTCGCGCACTGCGGCGACGTCGGCGCCGGCTTTCGCGGCGAACACGAGCCCTTCGGCGTTCGCCAGCATGATGTTCGCGATGATGATCTGATTGACGAGCTTCACGACCTCGCCCATTCCGACCGCGCCGACGCGCGTGGGCGTTCCCATCGCGCGAAGCACGTGCTCGGCGTCGCGGAAGTCGTCGTCGGAGGCACCGACCATGATCGTCAGCGTCCCGCTCGTCGCGCGCGCCGGGCCGCCGGAGACCGGCGCGTCGACGAGCCGAAGTCCCGCCTCGCGCAGCCGCTCGTCGAAGGCACGCGTCGCGACGGGCGAGATGGTCGACATGTCGATGAAGAGGGTCCCGGGCTTCGCGCCTCGCGCCGCACCATGCGCGCCGAATAGCGCCTCCTCGACCTGCGGCGCGTCGGGGACGCAGGTGATCACGACCTCGCTCGCCGCGGCGACGCCGGCCGGATCGCCGCCGTCGGTCGCGCCGCGCGCGACGAGCCGTTCGACCGGTTCGCGACTGCGGTGCGCGCAGACCGTGACGGCGAAGCCGCCGCGCAGCAGCGAGGCCGCCATCGGCTCGCCCATCGCGCCGACGCCGATCAGTCCGACCCTGGTTGCCATACGTGCCGCCGCGTACGGCGCGCGGAACGGGACGGCCTGCGCCGAAGCGTGCGGACGTGCGCGCGCTCGTCGCCTTCCTCCGGCTGACGCGACCGATCTTTCTCCTCGGCGGCATCGCGGGCGTCGCGCTCGGCGCGGCGGTCGCCGCGTCGACGGGACGCCGCATCGACGCGGACTCCTACTGCGCGGCGCAGCTCGTCGTGTCGGCGTTCCAGCTGATGGTGCACTACGCGAACGACTGGTTCGATCGCGCCGGCGACGCCGGCGCGCTCCCCGGCACGCGCACGGCGTGGTCGGGCGGAAGCGGCGTGCTCGCGGAGGGCGTGCTGTCGCCGCGGACCGCACTGGTCGCCGCCGGCGGCTGCGCGGCGATCGGGATCGCCGGATCGGCATGGTTCGCGCTCGCGGGGAATGCCCTCGCGGCGGGGCTCGGCGCGGCGATCCTCGTCCTGGCCTGGTGCTATTCGGCGCCGCCGGTCCGCTTCGCCGCCCGCGGTCTGGGCGAGCTCGACGCCGCGATCATCGTCGCGGTCCTCGTCCCGGCGCTCGGCTACGCCGCGTTCGCGGGTCGCGTCGACGGCGCGCTGCTGAACGCGGCGAGCGCGCCGTTTCTCGCGATGCTGGCGATGATGCTCTGCGTTGAGCTCCCGGACGCCGGGACCGACAGCGCTTCCGGGAAGCGCACGCTCGTCGTGCGCTGGGGCTACGCGCGGGTGCGCTTCGCGATCGGAGTGCTCGCGCTGGTCGCGCTCGCCCAAGCGACGGTCGTCGCCCTGCAGCTCGAGCAGCGCCCCGGCGTCCTCGCGCTGCTCCCCGGGCTGGGGTTCGCGACACGGCTGATCGCGCTGGCCAAGCGCGACGCGCGGCCGGCGTCGTTCGCTTTCGCCGGCGCGGGGTTCTCGGCAACCCTGACCGCAGGGCTGGCGGTCGCCTACGCGCTGGCCGCCGCCGCGCGGTAGCGCCCGCCCAGGAGCCAGTCCGCCGGATCCTGGCCCGACCCCGTCGTCCGGGGCTGCCGGCGGCAGCGACCGGCGTCGTTGCGGGGCTCCGAGAGGACGAGCACAATGGAGGCGCACGCGCCCGCGCGAAATCCGGCGTCTGAACGGCCGACACGAAGGGAAACCGACACCATGCTTGCTTCGATCCGGCGCCCGACGTTCGAGGACCTCAACCTCTCGACCGGCAAGCGCGCGCGCCTCTGGGAGATGATGTACGGCCACGGCCCTGCCAACGGGACGCTGATGCTCCTCCCGATCGATCAAGGATTGGAGCACGGTCCGGTCGACTTCTTCGACAACCCCGACGCGATCGACACCGACTGGGTACTGCGTCTCGCGGTCGAAGGCCGCTTCTCCGGGATCGCCTACCACGTCGGGCTCGCCGAGAAGTACCACAAGCAGTACGCCGGCCGCGTCCCGCTCGTGCTGAAGGTCAACGGCAAGACGAACGTCCCGCCCGACGACAACTCGTTCAGCCCGCTGACCTCGAGCGTCGAGGACGCGGTCCGCCTCGGCGCGTCCGCCGTCGGCTACACCGTGTACGTCGGCTCGCCGGCGCAAGACCGCGACCTGCAGCAAGCCAACGACGTGCGCCGCGAGTGCGAGAAGTACGGCATTCCGCTGATCGTGTGGTCGTATCCGCGCGGCTCGGCGGTGAAAGCGAAGGGCGGACAGGACTCGCTCTACGCGGTCGACTACGCGGCGCGCGTCGCGTGCGAGATCGGCGCCGACATCGTGAAGCTGAACGTCCCGCATTCCGAAGAGGCCGCCGCCGCATCGCCGAAGCCGTACAACGGGCTGACGATGAGCGAGCTCGACGGCCTGCGCAAGGTCGTGAAGTCGGCGGGACGGACGCTCGTGCTCGTCTCCGGCGGCTCGAAGATGGGCGACGAGGACACGATCCACAAAGCCCGGCTCGCGATGGAAGCCGGCTGCGTCGGCCTGATCTTCGGCCGCAACATGTGGCAGCGCACGTGGAACGACGCGCTCGGGATGTCGCAGAAGATGCACGAGCTCATGACGGAGTTCGGAACCTGACCGGGATTCACGCCGCCCAAGCGCTCGCGGCGGGGCGCGTCGCGACCGCTTCGGCGTCGGTGGAAGAGCGCATCGACATCGCGCTCGACCGCATCCGCCCGGCGATCCAACGCGACGGCGGCGACGTGTGGCTGGTCCGCGTCGACGACGGCGTCGCCTACGTGCAGATGATCGGTGCCTGCGGCGGCTGCCCCGCCTCGCACGCCACGCTCAAAGGCGGCATCGAAGCCGTCGTCCTCGAGGACGTCCCCGAGATCCGCGCGGTCGAGCAGCTGTAGCGCCGCCTTGAGCGTGGCTCGGTGATGCCGACAGCGTGATCGGCGAAGATCACCTCACAGCGAGACCGCACCCGCATAGCCGGTGAGCTCGACGTAACCGACGCCGACGTGCTTTCCGCTCGCAGCATCGGTCACGGCGACGGCGCCTTCCCAGTACGAGACGCCGTTCGCCGTGTTCGCGAGCTCTTGGTCGACCAGCACCGGGATCAGCCTGAGATCGAGCCGGCCGGACGGGAGCTGCACCTGCCAGCCGCTGGGATAGACGCCGCCGGTGTGCCGGCTCTTCCACGTGCCGGTCGCGGTCGACGAGAACGTCGTGCGCGGCGAGATAGCGGACCCTGCCGCGCCGGTCGACGAGCGAGCCGCTCGACTCGGGCGTGAGCGTGCCGTCCGTTCGGCGCAGGCGGTAGTCCATGATCTCGCGCCCGTCGTCGAGCTGGATCGCGAACCAATCCCAACCCGCCTGATCGCGCTGCAGCTCGTCGGACCCGAACTCGTGGTCCATCCAGGAAATGCCGCGCACCGCAAACCGTCGCCCCTGATACGTCAGCGTCCCGGACGCCGCCAACCGCGTCATCGAGTAGTAGTGCGACGCGCAGGTCGCGCACGCACCCTTCAGCGACACGCCGTCGTGCCCGTGAATCGCGGGCGGCTTTTCGCTCCGCTGCAGCAAGTCGAGACCAACCTGCGCGCCCACAGCATGCAGACGAAACACCGTCGTCCCACCCGCGCGAGAAGCCGTCGCGGCCCCACCGCGCGCATACTCAACGCTTCGGCGCAGCCCAGACCCCGCCGTTCCGCGCAGCGTCCAACCGCCTGAGGCGACGTCGAGCGCGCGGGTCGACGCGCGGCCCATTCCGAGCGCCTCGCGCGCGAAGCGCTCGTCGTAGACGAAGCGATGTCCGGCTTCATCGGTCAGCGCGAGATGTGCCGGATAGACTTCGTTGCCGCGCCACCGCGACTGCCCGGCCTTCGGAGGCGGATCGCCCGGCCGCAGCCCGTACCGGAAAAATGTCAGCTCGTACCCGAAGCGCCGCCCATCGGCCGCGAACAGATGCCCCGTGTAATACCACCACTCGCTCTGAAAAGCGACATGCGCCGCATGATCGCGCGGAAACGCGAACCGCCACGGCAGCCGCGCATTCGCAAACCCCTCCGCCGTGCGCCGCGGCACCCCCAACCGCGCCAGCGGGGCGGCGCGCGGTCCGTTCGGCGGCACTACGAGGGCGAGCGGAGCCAGGATGGCGAGAGCGAGCCCGAGTGTAGCGACAGCGCGCGCAGGATGCGCGCGCCGAGCGGCCGCCGAACGGACGGCGCGCCGCCCCGCCGCCACGATCCCACCAAAACGCGCCGGCCTCACTCCGCCCGCACCACATCGGCCGTCCGAATCCGCGCCGCCACCCGTGCCGGATACACCCCCGCCACCACCGCCGCAACCACCACGAGCGCAACGGTCTCGCCGAGAAACGCCCACGGCACGTACAGCTCGATCAGATACCCGAAGGCCTGCCGGTTCACCACGTACACCAGCACGAGCGCGAGCAGCATCCCCACCCCGACGCCGAGCAGCGCGCCGAGCAGCCCGATCCCGGCCGCTTCGGTCAGCACGATCGCGCGGACGCCGCCGGTCGTGACCCCAAGGTAGCGCAGCACGCCGAACTCGCGCCGCCGTTCGAGGACCAGCGCGAAGAGCGTCGAGACGACGCCGAGCACGGCGATCGCGATCGCGACCACGTCGAGCGCGTACGTGATCGCGAAGGTGCGGTCGAAGATCTCCACGACGAGCGCGCGCAGCTCGCGGTTGGTCTCGACGTCGATCCGCAGCGGCGCCACCGCGCGCACGATCGCGGTGCGCAGGCGCGGGAGGTCCGCGCCGGGCGCCGCGTACACCGCGATCGAGTCGACCGCGTCGTCGCGGTACAGCCGGCGGAACGCGCGCACGTCCATCAACACGAATCCGGCGTCGGACGAGTAGTCGTTGTACACCGCGGCGACGCGCAGCGCGGCGACGCCCGTCGCGGTGGGCAGCGCGATCGACGCGCCCGGAGCGACGCCGAACTTCGTGGCGAACGGCTCGGAGACGAGCACCTCGCCGCCCGCCGTGAGCGCGCGGGCGAGCGCCGCCGGATCGTACGGGCCGAGGATGCGCAGATGCCGCCGCCGCGCGAGGATCGACAGATTCGTTGCGCCGACGTTCGTGAGCCGGCCGCGAAACGGGACCTGGATCGCGTGGAACGTGTCGACCTCGTCGACGCCGCGAACGCCCGCGATGCGGCGCGCCACTTGCGGCGAGAATCCGGGGTCGCCGGCGGCGTCGCCGAGGCCGAGCGGGCGGACGAACAGATCGGCGCGCAGCGTCTCGCCGGCCCACGCGACGACGGTCGTCCGGAACGAGGCGACGAGCACCGCGATCGCGACCATCATCCCGATGGCGATCATCAGCGCCGCGACAGCGACCGCGGTGCGCAGCGGCGCGCCGGCGAGGTTCGCCGCCGCCAAACCGATCGCCGGGCGGCGGGCGGAGAGCCCGGCGCCGGCTCGCGCCAGCAGGTCGACGGCGAGCGGCGCGCACAGCGAGCCGCCGAAGATGATCAGCAATCCCGCCGCGTAGCCGAACACGGGGACGCCGTCGAGGGCGGGGAGCAGCGAACACGCCCAGGCGAGCGCCAGCAGCACGAGGCCGGCGAGCGCCGCGCGCGGCGCCAGCCGCGGGCGCCGCCGCTCGAAGCCTTGCGCGCGCATCGCGATCGCCGGCGGCGTCGAGGCCGCGTCGAGCGCGGGGATCGCGGCGGCGACGAGCGAGGCGACGACGCCCAAGACGAATGCTTTGACGAACAGCACGGGATCGTAGACGACGCGGTCGGCGTGCGTCCCGACGTAGATCGTGTCGACGGTGCGGGTGACCGCGGCAACGGAAGAGCTCGCGAGCACGGCGCCGAGCGCGAGCCCGGCGAGCGAGCCGCAGGTGCCGACGAGCGCGCCTTCGGCGAGGAACGTCCGGAACACCGCGCCGCGCGTCGCGCCGAGCGCGCGCACCGTACCGATCTCCGGCCGCCGCTGCACCACCGAGATCGCCACCGTGTTGTAGATCAGGTACATCCCGACCAGCAGGGCGACGTACGCCAGCGCTTCGAGGTTCAGCCGAAAGCTCCGCAGCATCCGCGCGATCTCACCGCTGCGCGTCGCCGGCCGGATCGCGCGCGTCCCCGGCGGTATCGCGCGCGCGACCGCCCGCTGGACCTGCGCGAGCCGCGCCGGATCGGCGACGACGTCGATGCGGTCGAGCAGTCCGATCTTCGCGAAGATCTCCTGCGCGGTCGCGACGTCGACGAAGACCAGGCTCGAATCGATCCCCGGCGTCCCCGCCGGCACGATCCCCGCGACGCGGAGCGTGACGACCCGATCGCCGGCCAGTGCGCGAACCCATTCGCCGGCGCGCCAGCGCAATCGCCGCGCCGTCGCCGCGCCGACCAGCGCGCCGTGCCCGTTCACCAGCACCCACGGATCGAGCGCGCTCGGCGCGACGGTATCCGGCGCCGATGCGCTCCCGCTCGCGACGCCGGGCAGCTGCTGCAGCAGATCGACGCCGAGGACGCGCACGATCTCACCCGAGAACGGATCTCCCTCGCGCGCGCCGACGGTGAGCGAGTCTTCGATCGCCGGCGCCGCGGAAAGCACGCCGGGGACGGCCTGGACGCGCGGGAGCGCCCTCTCGTCGAAGCCCCGGCCCACGCCGAGCACTTGCAGGTCGACGGCATGCGAGACGACGTTCACGCTGGAAGCGAAGGACGCGATCGCCGTCGCGTTGGCCAGGTCGATCGCCAGACCGATCGCCACCGCGAGCGCGACGGCGGCGACCGTGACGACGGCGCGCAGCGCGTTGGCGCGCAGCGGTCCGGCGACCAGCCCCGCGAAGAGCCCGTTCACCGAAGGCTCAAACGACGCGGCCGTCGCGAAGATGGATCACCCGATCGCACACCGCGGCCGCATCGTCGCTGTGCGTCGCCAACAGAATCGACTGCCCGCAGTCGGCGATCCCGCGCAGCAGCCGCAGCACGAGCGCCCCCGTCTGCGAGTCGAGGTTGCCGGTGGGTTCGTCGGCGAGCACGATCGCCGGGCGGTGCACGATCGCGCGGGCGATCGCCGCGCGCTGGAGCTGTCCGCCGGAGAGCTGCGCCGGGAACGCGCGCCCCTTCGCCTCGAGCCCGACCTCGCGGAGCGCCTCGGCGACGCGGCTCGCGATCTCGGCGCGTCCCGCGCGCCGCAGCACGAGCGGGAGCGCGACGTTGTCGACGATCCGCATCGCCGGCAGCAGGTTGAAGAACTGGAACACCGTCCCGACGCGGTCGCGTCGCAGCCGCGTCAGCGCATCGTCGCCGAGCGCCGAAGTCTCGTCGCCTTCGACGCGCACGCTCCCCGCTGTCGGCAGGTCCACGCAGCCCACCAAGTTCAGCAGCGTCGTCTTGCCGCAGCCGCTCGGGCCGACCAGCGCCACCATCTCCCCGCGCGCGATTTCGAGCGAGACGCCGTCGAGCGCCCGCACCGCTTCTTCGCCCGCGCCGTAGACTTTGACCGCGTCGCGGACGGAGGCGGCAGCGAGCTGCGGCGCGACGAACGGGGGCCGCGCCTCAGCCGGCGGCACGAAATACGAGCGCGGCGTTGATCCCGCCGAACCCCGCCGAATTCGAGAGCACGGTGCGGATCGGCCGGTCGAGGCGCGTGCGCGTCAGCGCGAGATCGCAGTCGGCCTCGTCGCTGTTGACGCTGCGCGGCACGATCCCATCGCGGATCGCGAGCAGCGAAAGCGCCGCCTCCCACGCGCCGGTCGCGCCGAGTGCGTGACCGTGCTGTCCTTTCGTCGCGGTCACCGGGAGCGCGGCAAGCCCCTCGCCGAAGACGTGGCGGAGCGCGAGCGCTTCGCAGCGGTCGCCGAGCGGCGTGGCGCTGCCATGCGCGTTGACGAGGTCGACCTCCGCCGGCGCGAGCTCGGCCTCCGCCAGCGCGCGGCGCATCGCGGCGGCGTTCATCAAGCCGTCCGGCCGCGGCGCCGACATGTGGTGCGCATCGTTCGTCAGCCCGTAGCCCGCGATCTCGCCGTAGATCCGCGCACCCCGCGCGACCGCGTCGTCGTACCGCTCGAGCAGCAGCACGCCCGCCCCTTCCGCCATGACGAAGCCGTCGCGCCCGCGGTCGAACGGCCGGCTCGCGCCGTGCGGATCGTCGTTGCGCGTCGACATCGCGCGGATCACCGTGAACGCGCCGAAGACCAGCGGCGAGAGCGGCGCTTCGACGCCGCCGGCGAGCGCGGCGCGCAGGTCGCCGCGCGCGACCGCCCGGTACGCATCGCCGATCGCGACCGCGCCGGCGGCGCAGGAGTTGCCGTTGGCGACGCTCGGCCCGTGGAGGTCGAAGGCGATCGCGACGTTGCACGTCCCCGCACCGCCGAAGACGGAAATTGCGAGCAGCGGTTTGACCGCGTCGAGGCCGCGCTCGCGAAACACGTCGTGCTGCTCGTCGGCGAACGCCAGGCCGCCGAGCGCCGAGCCCACGTAGACGCCGACGTCGTGCGAGGCGCCGTTCGGCGCGTAGCCGGCGTCGTCGAGCGCCAAGCCGGCCGCGGCGATCGCGAGCTGCGAGAAGCGATCCGTCCAGCGCATCCGCTTCTCGCTCACGAAATCGCGCGCGTCGAAGTCGTCGATCTGCGCGGCGATCCGCGAACGGTACCCGTCGGTGGGGAAGCGGGTGATCGGCGCGATCGCCACCCGCTCCGAGCGCACGCCGTCCCAGAAGGCCTCGATTCCAATCCCCAGCGGGCTGACGATCCCGATCCCGGTGACGACGACGCGCGCGCGCGCTCCGTTGCCCGCGCTCATGCGCGGCCCTCCGCCAGCGCTTTGATCCGCGCCAGCGTACGCGCCGCCACACCGTGGATGAAATAGTTGGAGACGACGTGCTCGCCGAGCCACGCGCGCGCGACCGGAAATCTGAAGTCGAGCCGGTGCTCGATCGTGACGCGCGTCCCGCCGGGGATCGCCTCGAAGATCCACGCGACGTCCATCCCGCGCGTCCAGCCGCGCACGTGGCGGAAGGCGATGCGCGGCGTGCGCGGATCGTTCGTCTGCTCGGCGACCCAGCTCAGCGGAAAGACGCCATGGCGCGCGCCCATCGCGACGACGCGGGCCTCGCCGTGCCGTTCGAGCACGCGCACGTAGCGGTAATGCGGCAGCAGCTCCGGCCAGCGTTCGGTCGCGGCGCCCAGCGCGTACACGGTCTCGGCCGGCGCGGCGATCTCGAGCGCGTTGCGCGTCACCGTCATGCCAGCAGCCGCCCCAAGACGGCGGCCCGGAACGCGCCCTCGGGCGGCGCCGCGCCGGCGAGCGCATCGAGCAGCGCCGAGCCGGCCTCCGGGAAGCGCGCCAGCCGCGCCGCGACGCGCCGCGCCAGCGGCGGGACGTCGACGAGCAGCGCGATCGTGGAGCACAGCCTGCGCCGGCGGCGCAGCTCCTCCGCGGTGCGGCGCGCGTAGCGCGCGAACAGGGCGCCCTCGCGCGCCGGCTCGCGCAGCGCGGACAGCACCGCCTCGGCGGCGCGCTCGGCCCCGGTGAGCGCGAGGAAGACGCCCTGACCGGTGAACGGGTCCAGAAATCCCGCCGCGTCGCCGGCCAGCAGCGCGCCGGGAGCGCTCGCCCGCCGGACCTCGTGCGCGAGCGGCCCGATCGAGACGCGCGGGCCGGCGCGCGTCGCGCCCTCGAACGACCGCGCGCCGCGCGCCAGGAGCGAGGCCGCGCCGCCGACCCCGGCGTCGACGTCCGCCGACCATTGCGCCAGCCGCGCGCGCGGCACGACGACCATCACGTTCGTGCGCCCCGCCCCGAGCGGGTTGAGCGCGAAGTAGGCGCCGCCGCCGGCGTACATCTCGATCTGTCCATCCAGCGAGTCGAAGCCGTCGTAGTGCCCACCGAGCGCGTAACGCGCTCCGCGCCGCGGCGGTTTTCCTAGACCGAGCTTGCGGGCGACGACCGAGCCGATCCCGTCGGCGCCGATCGAGACGCGCGCACGGCGGTCGCACCACGCGCCCTCGTCGTCGCGAATGCGGACGCCGGCGCAACGGCCGTCTTCGACGATGACGTCGTCCGCTCGTGCGCGCTCGAGCACCGCGCCGGCGGCGCGCGCCGCGTCGAGCAGCAGCGCGTCGAGCGACTCGCGCGCGCACGCCAGCGAGAGCGCGCCGAACGGAAGCGTGACGGGGGGCGCGCCGGCAGCGACGAGCCGCACGCCGCGCAGCGGCGAGGCGATGCTCCGCACCGCCTCGAGCACGCCGAGCCGCCGCAGCGCCTCGACCGCCCCCGCGTTCAGATACTCACCGCACACCTTGCGCCTCGGAAAGCGGGCGCGTTCGACGATCCGCACGTCGACGCCGGCGCGCGCCAGCAGCAAGGCGGTCGCGCTCCCGGCCGGTCCGGCGCCGACGACCACGACGTCGTTCATGCGAGGTCCCCGTCGGTGAGCGTCATGCGGAACCACGGCTCGCGGCGCACGCGCGGAGCACGCCAACCGGCATCGCGCGCGAGCGCCAGCGCTTCGCCGGGCGTGTAGGCGCGGCGCACCGAGAGCGGCGCGTCGTGCCGCGTGAGCCGGTTGCGCGAGGTGCGCGACCAGGCCCACGTCGCGGCAAAGGCGAGCGCCGAGCGCCGCAGATCGCAGACGACCGGCGCGAGCCGCGCGACGCGGCGCAGCTCGCGCAGCAGCGCCCGCGCCGCCGGCGGCTCGAAATGGTGCAACGCGAGCGTGCACGTCACCGCGTCGAACGTGCCCGCCTCGAACGGCAGCCGTTCCCCCTCGGCGCGCACGAACGCCAGCGCCGGATCGCCCGCTGCGGCACTGCGCGCGAGCGCGAGCATCGCCTCGCTGCGGTCGAGACACGTGACGTGCAGCGAACGCCCGTGCGAGGCGGCATCGCGCACCAGCGCGCGCGGAACGTCGCCGAGCCCGCTGCCGACGTCCAGCACGCTGCGCGCGCCGAGCCGCCGGACCGCGCGCGCCACCGGCGCGGTGCCGCCGAAGCGCGCGTTCGCGAACGCGATGTCGCGCAGGTTCTCGGCGAGCTCGCCGGAGTCGGCGACGGGCTCGTCCATCAGCTCGCGGGCGATCGCGCGGCGCACGCGAGGCTCACTTCATCGAGCTACTGCGCGTGCTCTTTGAACCACTCCGCGTTGATCTCGATGAAGCTCTTCCACTTCTCCGGGACGTCGGAGTCGGCGAAAATCGCCTCGACCGGGCAGGCGGAGACGCAGGCGCCGCAGTCGATGCACACTTCGGGATCGATGAAAAGCTGGGTGTCCTCTTCGTCACCGTGGATGCAATCGACGGGGCACACGTCGACGCACGACTTGTCCTTCGTCCCGATGCAAGGTTCGGTGATGACATACGACATAGCCGGAACAGGGTTGCGCGGAGGTGCGTGACGCTCCTACCGGCCAAACCCGCAGGCGCCCGCTCCGGCCAGGGAACGAGCGCTCCGCGAGCGGCCCCGTGTCACACCGTGGTCCGGCGTCCGGTCAGCGCGCGGAGGATGAACAACAGGACCACCGCCCCGACGAATGCGACGAAGATGCTCCACAGGTTGAATCCGGTGACCCCGGTGTGACCGAACGCGTTGAACAGCCAGCCGCCGATGAAGGCGCCGATGATTCCGACGATGATGTCGCCGATGAAACCGCCCGGCCCCTCGCCGGGCACGACGTATTTCGCGAGGATCCCCGCGATCAGCCCCACGACCAGCCAGCTCAGAATGCCCATCTCCGCGTCCCTGTCCTTTCCGTTCACCGGCGCGGCGGGTTGCCGCGAGCGCCCGCCAATCCTTCCCGAGACCGCCCGGGGTGAAACGACGCTCGCCCGGCTCGAAACCGGGCTCGGCCGCCGCGGGTAGGTTGCAGCGAGATGACCGCAACCTGCGAGGTCTGCCGGGCGAAGCCCGCGAGCGTCCGCGACTACGCCCTCCGGGATGGGCGCTGGCTCCAGGCCGAGGTCTGCGAGGACTGCGCGAAGCGCCGGAAACGCGCGCCGTTCGCGATTCTGGGCGCCGCTGCGGCGGCCGCCGCGCTGGTCGGCGGCGCCGCGCTCGCCTTCGACGCAGCGAGCCGCCGGGAGAAAGGCGCTCGCGACGAACCCTCGGCGCCCGCACCGCAGCCGCTCGGCGACCTCGGTCGCGTGTTCCGCGGCCCCTCGACGCTCGCTCAGTACTCGCGCGACCTCACCGACGCCGCGCGGCGCAACGAGCTCGACCCGGTGATCGGCCGCGATGAGGAGGTCGAGCGCGTCGTCTCGATCCTGGCGCGCCGCAGCAAGAACAACCCCGTGCTGATCGGCGAGCCGGGCGTCGGGAAGACCGCGATCGTCGAAGGGCTCGCGCAGCGGATCGCGCGCGGCGCCGTTCCCGCGGCGCTCAAGGAGAAGCGCGTCCTCGCGCTCGCGCTCGGTCCGCTCGTCGCCGGGACGAAGTACCGCGGCGAGTTCGAAGGCCGCGTCAAGAAGATCCTCGACGAGGTGAAGCGCGCGGGGCGCGAGGTGATCCTGTTCATCGACGAGCTGCACACGCTGGTCGGCGCGGGCGCGGCCGAAGGATCGCTCGATCTCGGCTCGATGATCAAGCCCGAGCTCGCGCGGGGGGAGCTGCAATGCATCGGCGCGACGACGTTCGACGAGTACCGCAAGTACGTCGAGTCGGACGCCGCGCTCGAGCGGCGCTTTCAGCCGGTGCAGGTCGAGGAGCCGACGATCGAGCAGACCGTCGCGATTCTTCGCGGGCTGCGACCGCGCTATGCGAAGCACCACGGCGTGCGGATCGACGACGACGCGCTCGAAGCCGCCGCGTCGCTGGCCGCACGGTACATCGCCGACCGCTACCTGCCCGACAAGGCGATCGACGTCATCGACGAAGCCGCCGCCGGGGCCGCGATGCACGGCGCGGCCACGGTCGACGTCGAGCGGATCGCGTCGGTGATCTCCCGCTGGACCGGGATCCCGCAAGGCACGCTCACCGACGCGCAGCGCGCCGGCCTGCTCGCGCTCGAAGAACAGCTCGGGCTGCGCGTGGTCGGGCAGGACGCCGCGATTCGCTCGGTCGCCGAAGCGATCCGCCGCGCGCGAGCCGGCCTGAAAGATCCGCGCAAGCCCGTCGGCGGTTTCCTGTTCATCGGGCCGAGCGGCGTCGGAAAGACCGAGCTCGCGCGCAGCTTGGCGCAGGCGCTCTTCGGCACCGACGACGCGCTCGTTCGGCTCGATCTCTCCGAGTACACCGAGGCGCATACGATCTCGCGGCTGCTCGGGGCACCGCCCGGCTATCAGGGACACGACGAACCGGGACAGCTCACGGAGCCCGTCCGCCGCCGGCCATATTCGGTCGTGCTGTTCGACGAGATCGAGAAGGCGCATCCCGACGTCGCCGCGATCCTGCTGCAGATCCTCGACGACGGACGCGTCACCGACGCGAAAGGCCGCACGATCGACTTCCGCCACGCGATCCTGGTGCTCACCTCGAACGCCGAGCGCGACGAGCTCGAAGCCGCGCTGCGCCCCGAGCTGCTCGACCGCATCGACGAGATCATCGTGTTCAAGGAGCTCGGCCCGCGCGAGATCGAGCGCGTCGTGGAGCTACAGATCGCCGCGCTCGCCGAGCGGCTCGGCGCCCACGCGATGGAGCTGCACCTCTCGGCGGGAGCGCGCAGCTTCCTGGCGAGCGCCAGCGCCTCGCAAGGGAGCGGCGCGCGCTACGTCGCGCGGGCGATCGCGCGGCACGTCACGACACCGCTCTCCGAAGCGATCCTGCGCGGCCGGCTCGCCGGCGGTCACACCGCGCGCGTCGACTACGACGGAACGGCGATCACCGTCGAAGCCGCATGAACGCGCGACCGTTCGTCGCGCTCGCATTCTTCGCCGCGCTCGAGACGAGCGCGGGTGCTCAGAGCGTGCCGATCGGGAAGCCGCCGAATCCGAGCGCGAACGCGACCTCGCAGCTCGTCTGGAGCGCGATGAGCGCCGCGGCGCGTGCGGCGGTGACGAACCCGACCGGCGCGCAAGCGGCGAACCTGGAGGCCGGCACGGCGATCGAGCGCTACCGGATGCACGACCTCGCCGGCGCGCGCGCCGCCGCGATGCAAGCGCTGATCGACGCGAATCAGCCCACGCCGCCGGCGCTGCGCGTCCTCCGCCCGATCGCGCCGCCGTCGGCATACCGGGGGCCGGCGCCGACGTCGCCCTACCTGCAGACCGGGCCGTCATCGCCGTACGTGCAGACCGCCCCGCCGCCGGTGAACCTGAGCAGCATCGCCGAGGTCGACGCCGACGGCTTTATCGCCCAGGCGCGCGGCTCGCTGCAAGCCTGCCGCGAGGAGCACTCGCCGAACACCAACGCCGCGAGCGCGCAGCTGGTCGCCGCGGCGCACGACTATCAGGCGCAGCGCTTCACCAACGCGCAAGCGGAAGCGAAGCGCACGATCGATCTGTGCGCGCCGTCGCTGCGCGCAATCAACCTCCGGACCCCGTAGCGAGGCGCCTCGGCGAACCTCGCGGTCGCCGGCGACGCCCACGGCTCGTGCTACAGGATGCCTTTGATCGCGGCGTCGATTTGCGCGGTGCTCATCTCGCCGAGGACGTACGTCTTCACGACGCCGCGGCGGTCGATGAAGACGTGCACGGGCATCGCGATCGCGCCGTAGGTGTGGCCGACGGAGCCGGCGTCGTCGAACGCCACGGTGTTGTACGGCGAGTTGTACCTCTTCACGAACGAGACGCCGGCGTTCCGCACGTCGAGCTCGTCGACGCCGAGCACCTCGAGGCCGCGCTTCGCGTAGTGCGCGCGCAGCTTCCCGATCGAGGGCGCTTCGTCGTTGCACGGCCCGCACCACGACGCGAAGAAGTTGACGTAGACCGGCTTCCCTTTGAACCGGTCGAGCGAGACCGTCCCGGCGCCCTGCAAGGCGGGCAACGAGAAGGCCGGCGCCTGCTGCCCCTGCTGCGGGACGGCGAGCGCGGCGGCGGGGACGAGCGCGAGCCCGCCGAGCACCCCCAGAAACGTCCAGATACGCACGATCGCTGTAACCCGATTCCAACCTCGCGCGTTTGCACCGCCAGGGAACGCGCCCGTCCCACGGTAGAGAGCCGGCATGGCAAAGGTTGGAGGTGTCGCCCTTCCGCTGTGCTCCCTCATGCTGGCGGACGCAACGCGCGCGCCGGCGCAACCGGCGTCGCCGCCCGTGGCGCCCGGTACGGCGGGCACCGTCGTCGCCCGCCTGGCCGGCCATTGGTCGTGCACCGGCATGCATGGTGAGCAGACCGAGCGGTCATACGCGATCCCGCCGCGCAGCTCGAAGGAACCGTCGACCCCGCTGCTCGAGGAGTTCGGACGGGAAGACGGCACCGAGCGGGCGAGCCCCGGCATGTACATCTTCTCTGCTGTGTACGAACCGTGAGCCGCGAGGGCTGCCGCTAGGCGACGGTCGGGAACTTCACGGTCGCCGCGTCGTCGCGCATCTGCGCGATCAGCTCGTCGGCCGAGTCGAAGCGGCGCTGCTCGCGCACGAACCGCAGGTCGCGCAGCGCGAGCTCCTCGCCGTAGAGCGCGCCGTTGAAGTCGAGCAGCCACGCCTCGACCGACCGCGACGTCCCTTCGAAGGTCGGATTCGTCCCGATCGAGACCAGCCCCGGATAGTCGCGGCCCTCGTGCCGGCCGGTGACGCGATACACGCCGTCCGGCGGGAGCAGCTTCTCGGGCGCGACCGCGACGTTCGCGGTCGGATAGCCGAGATCGTGGCCGCGCCCCGCCCCGAAGCGCACGGTGCCGCGCAGCATATACGGTGCTCCCAAGAGCCGGTCGGCGGTCTCGAGATCGCCGCGCCGGATCGCTTCGCGTATCCGCGTCGACGAGACGCGCTCGCCCTCCACGATCGTGTTCTCGACGGCGATGAGATCGCGCCCGCGCGCCGCGAGGTGCACGCGCGCGAACGGAACATCGCCGGCGCGCTTGTGCCCGAAACGAAAGTTCGCCCCGACGACCATCGCGCGCGCCCCCACGCGCTCGATCAGCGTCTCGTCGAGAAACCGCTGCGGCGAGAGCGCGGCGATCGAGTCGTCGAAACGCAGCACGAACGCCTCGTCGATACCGGCACGCGCGAACGCGTTCACCCGCTCTTCGAGCGTCGCGACCAGCGGCGGCTCGCTCCCCGGCCGCAAGAACGCCGACGGATGCTCGCGGAAGGTCAGCACGGCCGTCCGCTCGCCCGCGCGCCGCGCGCGCAGTGCTGCGCGCACGATCGCGCGGTGCCCCAGATGGAACCCGTCGAAAAACCCGACCGCCACGACCAGCGGCCGCGCCGACGGCCGCGCCGGCAGCTCGTGGTGAATCTTCACACGAAGACCTTGCGCGGGGCGAGCAGCGCGCCGACCGTCTCGCCGACGCCGACCAGCGTTCGCGCCGCGTCGCGCACGAAAACGTGCTTGTCGGCCGGCGGCTGCGCGAGCGGAACCATCCGCCCCGCCCGAAAATCGGTCGCGCCGCGCCCGTCGAGCACGACCGTCGGCAGCGGGATGACGCGCTCCGGCGGAACGAGCGCGCCACCTGGATCGGCGGCAACCTCGTCGAGCGTCCGGCTCTCGTACAGCACGAACGGTCCCGAAGCTTCGCGCAGCAGGGCGCCCATGTGGCCGACCGTCCCGCACGCGCGCGCGATGTCCTCGCACAGCGTGCGCACGTAGGTGCCCTCGCTGCACGCGACACGCAAGCGCACGATCTCGCCGTCCCGTCCGAGCACGCGCAGCGCGTAGATCGTCACCGTGCGCGCCGCGCGTTCGACGGTCTTCCCGGCGCGCGCGAGCTCGTACAAGCGCTTCCCCTCGCTCTTGACCGCGCTGAACATCGGCGGCACCTGCGCGATCGCACCGATGAACGACGGGAGCGCCGCCGCGAGACGCTCGTCGAGATCGTCCGGGATCGCGCGCATCTCGACGACCTCTCCCACCGCGTCGCCGGTCGCCGTCGCGCGCCCGAGCACGAGCGTGCACGCGTACGCCTTGCGCCGGTCGGCGATAAGCGGGAGCAGCCGCGTCGCCTTGCCGAGCGCGACCGGAAGGACGCCGGACGCCTGCGGATCGAGCGTTCCGAGATGTCCGATCGCGAGCTTCTCGCTCGAATCGGAATAGTACCGTCGCAGCCGCGCGCCGAACTGCGTCGACGACGGCCCCGCCGGCTTGAAGAGGTTCACGAAGCCGAGCACGGCGCTCCGCGACGAACGGCGATCAGAGCCCCTGCGCCTTCAGCGCAGCATGCACGCCGTCGACGGCCTTGCGCAGATCGCGATCCGGAGAGGTCAGCCCCGAGGCCATGAAGTGGCCCCCGCCGCCGAGCGTCGCCGCCGCCGCCTGCACGTTGATGCGCCCGCTCGAGCGCAAGCTCACCCGGATCGCCCCTTCGTAGTCCTTGAACAGCGCCGCCGCCTCGACGCCTTCGATCGCGCGCAGATGCTGCACGATCTCCTCGGTGTCTTCGCCGTCGGCGCCGCACTCACGCAGCATCTCCTCGTCGACGTAGGTCCAGCAATACCGGCCGTCGTCCTGCAGCACCATGCGCGAGAGCGCCATCCCGAGCAGCTTCGTCGCCTGATACCGCTTGTTCGCGAAGATTTCTTCGGTGATCAACGGCTTGTCGGCGCCCAGCTCGACCATCTCCGCCGAGATCCGCAACACCTCGGCCGTGGTGTTGGTGTGCATGAACGCGCCGGTGTCGGTCATGATGGTCGTGAGGATGCAGGTCGCGATGGCCGCGGTGATCGGCACGTCGAGCGCCTGCAGCAGCCGCAGCACGCAGGTCCCCGTCGACGCTTCGGTCGGCAGCACGTAGTTCAGCGCGCCGAAATGCGAGTTGCCGAGATGGTGGTCGATGTCGAGCATGTTCGCCCGGTCGATCTTCGGCAAGAACTCGCCGGCCCGCGTATAGTCGCTCATGTCGCAGAACACCCACAGCGTGTCGGCCGGCAGATCCGCCGCCACCTCACGGGTGACGAACTCCGCATCCGGCAAGAACCGCAGATTGCGCGGCACGGGGTCCTGCTGGAAGTAACCGACCCGCTTCCCGAGCCCCTTCATCGCGAGCCCGAGCGCCAGGCCCGCTCCCAGCGTATCGCCATCGGGCTTGACGTGCGAAACGAAGACGAACGCAGGACGCCGCCGCAGCTCGGCGACGACTTCCTCCGTATTCGCGGATTGCGTGACGACGCTACTCATCGACGACCTTCGCCCTCTCCAACGTCTTGTGCAACGCGATCGCCCGCTCCGTCGTACGGTCTTCGAAGAACGTGAGCTCCGGCGTGTACCGCAAGTCGATCGCGTTCCCGAGCTCGCCGCGCAAGAAGCGCGAGGCGCTCTTCAGCGCATCCATCGTCTGCCGCGCGACGTGCCGGTCCCCAATGATCGACACGAACACCTTGCAATGCTTCATGTCCTGCGTGATCTCACACCGCACGACGGTCACGAACCCCAGCCGCGGATCCTTGAGATCCTCGGCGATGACCTTCGCCAGCGCCCGCTGAATCTCATGATCGATTCGCGCCTGCCGCTGCTGCTTCACCGCCCGCCCTCAGCCCGGCGCGCCGCGAGAGACGCGCGCCACTGAAAGAACCCCACCGCCACGAGGACAGCCCCGCAGACGAGCGTCGTCCCGCCGAAGACCGCGTGCCAAAAAGGAACGTCCGGCGAACAGCACTCATTGAAGTTCGCCATCTCGAAGAGCGCGGCGATGAACGCCACCGATCCAATCCCGAGATGCACCCACCACAGCCGCCCGTTGATACGAGCGAGTCGCGCTCGCGCAGCCGAAGGCGTCCGCCAAGAAGGCAGCATCAACCCTTCGTAATCCTGAGTCCGCTCAACCGTCATCACGCCCTCCCACACTCGAGCATGCACGTCTCACGCCCACATCGTGCCCGGCGTTCGGGGCGGGCACGTCCTCACGCCGGGGCGTCACAGCATTTCGCGGAGCCAGGATGGCGGGAGCGAAATGTGTGCGAGCAGCGATTTCCCATGGATGGGAAATCGAGGGCGTCCCCGGCGGGAGGACGTGCCCGCCCCGAACGCCCGCCACCACCCCCGACATCAGGCGGGCTGCAACTCCGGCGCCACCAACTCGCTGGTGAACGCCTCGATCACATCCCCCTGCTTGAGATCGGCGAACCGCGCAACCTGAATCCCGCACTCGAAGTTCTCGTTGACCTCGCGCACGTCGTCCTTGAACCGCCGCAGCGACTCGATCTCGCCCTCGAAGACTACTGCAGCGTCGCGCAAGACGCGCACCTTGGCGTTGCGAACGATCTTCCCGGATTGCACGTAGCACCCGGCGATCGTCCCGACCTTCGAGACCTTGAAGATCTCCCGCACTTCCGCGCGCCCGAGCACGAGCTCGCGGAACTTCGGCGCCAGCATCCCGACCATCGCCTTCTTCAGGTCGTTCTCCACGTCGTAGATGACCTGGTAGAAGCGGATGTCGACCTGCTCCGACTCGGCGAGCCGCTTCACGGCTTCGTCCGGGCGGATGTTGAAGCCGATCAGCACCGCGCCCGAAGCGGACGCGAGGTTGACGTCGTTCTCGGTGATCCCGCCGACGCCGGCGAGGATGACGTGTACGTCGACCTCGGCGTTCGAGAGCGACTCGACGCGCGCGCGAAGCGCCTCGACCGAGCCTTGTCCGTCGGCTTTGAGGATGAGGTTGAGCGTCTTGGTGCCGCCCTCGGCCGGCATCAGCATGAACGTCTCCAGCGAGACCTTCGCACCGCCCGTCGACGTGGCCATGCGCACGTCGCGCCGCTTCGTCGACCGCTTCGCGGCCGCTTCGCGCGCCGACTTCTCGTCGGAGACGGTCATCAGCGTGTCGCCGGCCGACGGAACGTCGCCGAGCCCCATGATCTCGACCGGGATCGCCGGTCCGGCCTTCTTGACCTGTTTGCCCTTGTCGTCGATGAGCGCACGGATCTTGCCGTACGTGGGACCGACGACGACGACGTCGCCGACGCGCAGCGTGCCGTTCTGCACGAGCACCGTCGCGACCGGACCGCGGCCGCGGTCGAGCGCCGACTCGATGACGACGCCGCTCGCGCGCCGGTGCGGGTTCGCCTTGAGCTCCCGCAGGTCCGCTTCGAGCAGCACGGTTTCGAGCAGCCTGTCGATCCCGTCGCCGCGGCGCGCCGAGACGGGGACCATCTCGATCTTCCCGCCCCACTCGACCGGCTGCAGCCCTTCGTCGGTGAGCTGCTGCTTCACGCGATCGGGCTGCGCGTCTTCCTTGTCCATCTTGTTGATCGCCACGACGATCGGAACGCCCGCCGCCTTGATGTGCGAGATCGCCTCGCGCGTCTGCGGCATGACGCCGTCGTCGGCGGCGACCACCAGGATCGCGACGTCGGTCACCTTTGCGCCGCGCGCGCGCATCGCGGTGAACGCTTCGTGACCCGGCGTGTCGATGAACGTGATCTCGCGGCCGTTCTGCTCGACCGTGTACGCGCCGATCTTCTGCGTGATCCCGCCGGCCTCGCCGGCCGCGACCGTCGCGCTGCGAATCTTGTCGAGCAGCGAGGTCTTGCCGTGGTCGACGTGGCCGAGCACGGTGACGACCGGAGGCCGCGGCTGCAGCATCTCCGGCTTGTCCTCTTCCTGCTCGACGACGACTTCTTCGCCCGCCTCTTTGACGATCGCGTTGAAGCCGAACTTGCGCGCGACGGCGGTCGCCTGATCCGACGAGATGTTCTGGTTGATCGTCGCCATCGTGCCCATGCGGAAGAGCTCCTTGATGACGTCCGCGGCGGGGACGATCATCGAGGTCGCGAGCTCCTGCACGGTCAGAATGTCGGGAATCTCGACCGACTCGAGCTTCTTCGAGGGGTCCTCGACGCGGTCGACGTAGGCCCCGCTGCGGCGGCGCTGCTTCTCCAGCCGCATCTCCGCATCGCGGGCCTTCTTCGCCTCGAGCTGCTCGCGCGTCGAGCGGCCGCGTCCGCCGCCCGGGCGTCCGCCGCCGGCGCCGCCGGAGGACGGGCTCGGACCGGCCGGGGAGAGCGGGCCGTTTCCGGCAGGCGCGCCGGGACGTGGTCCGCCGAAGGGGCGCGGCGCGGCCGTCGCCCCGGGGATCGCGCGGAAGACCCCGTTGCCGGCCGGCCGGCGGCCGGCGGGAGCGTTCGGGGCACCCGGAGCGGGGGGCGGAACGCCGGGGCGCGGCTGCTGGTACTGGCCCGGGACCCCTTGACCGGGGCGAGGCGCGACGCCGGGACGTCCCGGGATCGTGCCGTTGCCCTGACCCGGGGCGCCCATCGGACGCGCCGGCGGGCGGGGGGGACGCGCCGAGGCCTGGCCCGCCGGGACCGGCTGGAGGGTCGGGATCGGCTCGCTCGGGGCGAGCGGGCGGCGCGGCGGCATCGGGCCGGGCTGACCAGGGCGCGGCGCGACGCCGGGACGCGGGCCCGCGGCCGGGCGCGGCGCAGCGGCGGCGTCGCCGGGCGGCGGCGCGAGTGGACCGCGCGCGGCGGGCTGCTGGGGGCGCGCGCGGAGCGGCGTGCTCGGGACCGGACGGAGTTGCGGAACCGGTTCCTGCGGCGCCGCGGCCGGCGGCGCCTCAGGGGGCTCCGACGGACCGGGTTCGGCCGGCGGAGCCGCCGCGGCGGCGGCGGCGGGCGCAGCGGAGACGGCCGGCGCGCTCGGGGGCGGCGCGGCCGGAGCGGCTCCGTTCGAGGCCGCCGGCGCTGAGGGCGCCGGTGGGGCGGCCGCCGCGGCCTGCGCCGGGACGGGGGCCGCAGCGGCAGGGACCGGCGACGGCACGACCGCAGCGGGCTGCGCAGCGGCGGCCGGCGCGGGCGCGACGGATGGTGCGGGGGCGGCGGATGCGGCAGCCGGCGCGGCCTTCGGAGCGGCCTTCGCTCCCTTGAGCTGCGCACGGAGAAGGTCGGCGACCTTCGGCTCGACGACGCTGAGTTGGTTCTTCGCCTCGAGTCCGAGCCGCTCGAGGAGCGCCATCAGAGCTTTCGACGAGATGCCGAGCTCTTTGGCGAGCTCGAAAATCCTGGGTTTACCGGTTGCCATGCAATCCTTCTAGAAACGGCGCCAGGGCGGCGCCACCGCCTTTACTTCATTCCGAAGTCTCCGTGACCCGGGGTCACCATTGTAGCAGAGCTTCGCCGCTGAATCCCGGATAACGTTTGTTCTTGGCGACGCGTTCCGCGCACGCGCGGGAGCAGAGGTATGCGCCGCGGCCCTCGCCTCGCCGTCCCGCATCGCCGATCCACCGGCCGCCGGCCTTGGTGAACCGCCGCAGCGACGGCTGGGGGAATTTCGTCCGGCAGCCGACGCAGGTGCGCTCGGGAGTCATTCGTTCGTGAACATCTCCCGCTTGAACTCCTCGAGCCGCCGCAGGAGCTCGTCCTGGTCGATCGCCGCCTCTTCGGGCTCCTCGCCTTCGGCGACGGCCTCCTCACCCTCCACAACCTCGGTTTCCTCGGTGACGGGTTCACCGGCGCGGGTCTCGCGCTCGGCGAGATAGCGCTCGCGGGTCTCGGCCGCTTCGGAGTCGCTGGTGATGTCGAGCCGCCAGCCGGTCAGCCGCCAGGCCAGCCGGACGTTCTGCCCCTCCCGGCCGATCGCCAGCGAGAGCTGGTGGTCGGGGACGGTGACGAGGCCGACGCCCTCTTCCTCGAACAGCTCGACGCCCAGGACCTTCGCCGGCGCCAGCGCGTTCGCGATGAACGTCGGCAAGTCGGCGGCCCAGCGGATCACGTCGATCTTCTCGCCGCGCAGCTCGTCGGAGACATTGGCGATGCGCGAGGACTTCGGACCGAGGCACGCGCCGACGGCGTCGATCTCCGGACGCCGCGACGTCACGGCCACCTTCGTACGCGCGCCGGGCTCGCGGGCGATCGCCATGATCTCGACGATGTCGTCCTGGATCTCGGGGACCTGGAACTCGATCAGCCGCTGCACGAGCCCTTCGGCCGCACGCGAGAGGACGACCAGCGGACCTTTGTTCGTCTTGCGCACGTCGAGGACGTACGCGCGAATGCGGTCGTTGATGCGGTAGTTCTCACGCGGCACCTGCTCGCTGAAGGGGAGCAGGGCCTCGGTCTTGCGGTCGTCGAGCAGCACGTACATGTTGCGCTGCTCGTAACGCTGCACCGTGCCGAGCACGATGTCGTGCAGCTTCGCCGAGTAGGTGTTGTAGACGGTGTCGCGCTCAGCCTCGCGGATGCGCTGCACGATCACCTGCTTGGCGGTCTGCGCGGCGATGCGGCCGAAGTCGCGCGGCGTCACCACCTCGTCGTAGAAGTCGCCGGGCTCGTAGCGCGCGCCGGCGTCTTTCTTCGCGATTTCCAGCTTCGAATCGGCCACTTCGCCGTCGGGGACGACGACGCGGCGGTGATACACCTGGTAGTCGCCGCTCTGCCGGTCGATCGTGACGATGGCGTTCGCCTCGCCGCCGAAGTTGCGCTTGTACGCCGAGATCAGCGCAGCCTCGAGCGCCTCGAGCAAGGACTCGAAGCTGATGTTGCGTTCGTTCTCGATCTCGCGGAGGGCCGCGATCATCTCTGCGTTCATCGGTTCTTCTCTCGCTGTTTCGCGCGCTGGAGATCGGCGCGCACGTCGTACTCCAGATTCGCCGATTTGATCACGGCGATCGGGATCGGCAGCTCGCCGTTCTCGCGCGCCAGGATCACATTGGTTCCGCGCACGCCCCCGAGCGTGCCGCGATGGGTCTTCGCCTTCTCGATCGCCAGCGTGGTGACGATCTTCACGGCCGAGCCGGTGAAGCGGTCGTAGTCGGACGCTTTCGTCAGCGGGCGGTTCAGGCCCGCGGATTCGACTTCGAGGGTGTACCGATCGGGAAAGGCGTCGAGCGCGGCGTTGACGCGCGCGGCGATGCGCTCGCACGTCGCCATGTCGACGCCGCCGCTGCGGTCGACGGTGACGTGCAGCGAGGTGCCGCCGCGATGACGATGCGCGTGAGCGGCGACGATTTCGACGTCACGGAACTCGGGCTGGTGCGGCAACGCATGCACCACCCGTTCGAACGCTTCCTCGAAAAGGCCGGCGTCCGAGCCCACCGTGCCGTGCACGGGGCTCCCGATCCGACCCCGGTCCGTCGCCAATCCCGCTCCCTTACAACAACGAAGCGCGGGCCGTGCCCACGCTCCTAGCGTCAACTCCACTCGCAATCATACGACGGACGCGCGATTCGTGCAAGCCGAGCGTCATGGCGAGGGGGTCGCGGGATGTGCGAGCGAGCCCGGCGCGACCGCACGCATTCGCGGGTCGCTGCACGAGACGTCGAGGTATTCGACGTCGGGTTTGAGGTCGGGATTGCGGTCGGCCCAAACGAGCCCATGGTTGGGGTCGTAGCGCGGCGGCGGCGGGGGCAACGGGTGCGGCGTGAAGCGCAGCGCGCGGCACGTCTCGCGCCCGAAGATGTCTTTCTTCCGCTCGAAGACATAGGTCGTCGAATCGGCGCGGTAGACCGTGCGCGTGACGCTGATCAGGCCGAACGTTTCGGCGAGCACCTCCGCCGGGACGTAGCGCGCGACGAGATCCAAGTCCGGCGTCGTCACGACCGGCGCCGCATAGCGTTCCATGCTGTCGGCATCGCCGTGCGGCAGCATCGCGCGGAGCCGCGCGTTGAGCCCGGCGAGCGCATCACCGGCCGGCGCAGCGCTCGGCGCCGAGCGCGGACCGCCTTCGGCGCCGCGGCCCGGACCGGTTCCGGCCGCCGGCGAAGGACCGGCACCGGGCGCGGTGCCTGCCGGTGGCTTGCCGGAGACCTTACCACGCCCGGACGAGCCCGGCGCGGCGCCGGGAACGCCGGTCGCGCGAGGCGCGGGCGAGCGGCCCGGGCCCGGCGAGGGACCCGGCGAGCCCAGACGCGCCGCCGATGGCGCGCTCGTCGCAGCCGCAGGCCGCGGCGCCGGTGTTCCGGGAGCGCGCGGCGATGCCGGCGCCGCGGCGTTCGGCAGCGCACTGGCCTGCGCCACCGCGGCCGGCGCGCGCGGCGCGGCGCTCGGCAGCGGAGCGGAGGTGGCGACTACGCGGGCCGTCGGAGCCGCGGTTGGAACGGGCCGCGCCGTCGGAGCCGCGGTGGGAACCGGCCGTGCCGTCGGCGCTGCGGTCGGAATGGGCCGGGCCGTCGGGACCGCCGTCGGGATCGGGCGTTCCGTCGGGGCCGCGGTCGGCGGCGCCGTCGGAGGGGACGCGGTCGGCGGCGTGGTGGGAACGCGCGTCGGCGCGGCTGTCGGCTCGGCGGTGGCGAGGGCGACCTCCGGCGGCGCCGTCGGCGGGCGGGTCGCCGCCACGGTCGGCGGAGCGGACGGGGCGATGGAGGGCGGCGCGGTCGGCTGCGGCGGCGCCGACGGGAGGTTGCGGGCGAGCTCGTGGCGGCGCGGCGCCGGGGTGGGCGGAACCGCGCTGGTCACCGTCGCCCGTTTTCTCGCCGGACGCGGCGGGATGCGCTGCGGCGCGGGGTGCAGCGGTGCCGCGGGCTGCCGCGGGAGAGGGCGGGGCGTCGCCGCGGGCGGCCGCTGCGGCGGCGCGGTCGCCGGCCGCTGCGGCGCCACGGTCGGCTGCTGCTGCGGCGGCGCGGACGGCGGCTGCTCGGGGGCGGCCCGTTCTTCGAGGGCGATCGGGGCGTTCGGCACGGCTTCGCTCGCGGGATTCCCGACGTCGAGCGCGACCACGGTCAGGGCCATCAGGACGGCGCCGTGCAGGGCCAGCGAGAGCCCGAGCGCCAGCACGTCGCGCCGGCGCGACGGTCGTTCGACGTGACGCTCCGTCTGCCGGGCACGACTCACGACCGAGCGCCTTCTCCGTCACCGCGCGCGGGCATCCTTTCCGGAAATCACCGTGCGCTTGGGTACAGGACGCGGTGGTGCTTTCGTCCATGCGCAGGACCGCGGAAGACGGCGATGAAGGCCGCGCGCCGATGCAGCCGCCCCCGAAACGAACGAAGATCGTCGCGACCGTCGGCCCGGCGTCGCGCGATCCGGCGATGCTGCGCGCGCTGTGCCTGGCCGGCGTCAATGTCGTCCGGCTGAACTTTTCGCACGGCACGCACGACGAGCACGCCGCAGTGATCGCCGACGTGCGGCGCATCGCGCGCGAGCTCGGCCTCTCGATCGCGATCCTGCAAGATCTCCCCGGTCCGAAGGTCCGCACGGGGACGTTCGCCGACGGAACCGCGTCGATCCGGCTCGAGCCCGGCGCAGCGTTTACGCTCACGACGGACCAAGAGCCGGGCGACGCGCGGCAGGTCAGCGTCTCGTACGCGGGGCTCGCGCGCGACGTCGAAGTCGGCAAGCGCATCTACCTGGCCGACGGTTCGATCGCGCTGCGCGTGAGCGGGGTCGACGGCCCGCGGATCGCGACGACCGTCGAAACCGGCGGCGAGCTGCGCGAGCGGCAAGGGATCAACTACCCGGACGGAACGCTCGACATCGAAGCCGTCACCGACCGCGACCTCGAGCATCTCGACTTCGGGCTCGCGCAGGGCGTCGACTGGGTCGCCGTCTCGTTCGTGCGCACCGCGCAAGACGTCTGGCGCGTGAAGCAGCACATCGAAGCGGCCGGCCGCGACACGCCGGTGATGGCGAAGATCGAGAAGCACGAAGCGCTCGAGCACATCGACGACATCCTGCGCATGGCGGACGCGGTCATGGTCGCGCGCGGCGACCTCGGGATCGAGGTCCCGCTCGAAGAGGTCCCGATGATTCAGAAGGATCTGATCGCGCGCGCGAACCGCGTCTCCAAACCGGTCGTCACCGCGACGCAGATGCTCGAATCGATGGTCGCCTCGCCGCGCCCCACGCGCGCCGAGGTGACCGACGTCGCGAACGCGATCCTCGACGGCACCGACGCGGTGATGCTCTCCGGCGAGAGCGCGCGCGGCGCCTACCCGCTCGAAGCGGTGCGGGTGATGGCGACCATCGCGCTGGAAGTCGAGTCGAAGTATCCGTTCGCCGAGATCCGCAAGCGGCGCTCGCTGCAAGGCGGGACGATCGAGACCGACGACGACATCGGGATGGCGATCGCCGAGGCCGCGGTCCGGTCCGGCGACGCGCTCGGGTTACGGCTGATCGTGAGCGGGACGACGACGGGGAACACCGCGCGGCACATCGCCTCGTTCCGGCCGCGCGCGAAGATCGTCGCGCTGACGCCGCTCGAAGACGTCGCGCGCCGGATGGCGGTCGTGTGGGGCGTCGAGTCGGTCGTCGTGCAGTCGTACCGTTACATCGAGACGCTGATCGAGATCGCCGAAGCGCGCGTCGTCGCCGAAGGCCACGCGGCGCCGGGCGAGACCATCGCCATCACCAGCGGCATGCCGGTCGGCGCGGGCGGCACCAACGTCCTGAAAATCCATCGTCTCCCCGCCTCGTAGCCGCTACAGCGGAACGACTGCGGCGATCCGCACGCGGCCGTCGGCGACGCGCGTGCGGAACGCCGGCTGCGGATACGCCGACGGGCCGTTCACCAGCGCTCCGTCGCGCACGCAGAAGCGCGAACCGTGCCACGGGCACGTCACGACGTCGCCCTCGAACGCTCCCTGCTCGAGCGGACCGCCTTGGTGCGCGCACACGGCCGAGATCGCGAACGCCTCGTCGCCGCGGCGGCTGAGCAGCACCGGATAACCCTGGACGACGACGCGCGTCATCCCGCCGTCCGGGACATCGATCAGCGCGCCCGCATCGGTTTCGTCGGCCGGCGGGTTCGATGCCGTGCGCGTAGTTGGTACCGACTTGCAGATCGAGCGCGATCGTTCCGCCGTACAGCGCCGAGAGGCCGACGATCCCGTAGCCGAGCGCGGAGAGCGCGATCGCCGCGCGCTCGTCGCGTTCGCCCCGCCCGCGCAGGAGATACGACGCGCCGTAGACCAGCGTCGCGCTCGCGTTCAGCGTCGCGTGCACGACGCCGAGCTTGCGCGGGCGCTGATTGTGCGTGTCCACCCAGTCGGCCAGCCCCGTCGTCGCGGCGCCGACGGCGCCGAGCAAGCCCAGTCCGACGGCGGTCTTCGCCGCGGTCCGTTCGCCGAGCGCATCGAAGAGGAGCGCGACCGTCCAGGCGCCGATCGGGACGTCTGTGAGCGGCGGGTGCGCCGGATGCCCGAGCCACGTGCCGTTCAGCGCGTCCTTCACCGGCTGCCTCGCGGGGCCGAGCGCGCCGAGCGTCGCCACGACGGCGGCTTGCAGCGCGTCGGCCGCCGGTTCGAGTCCGGGGATCGCGAGCGCGAGGTCGACGAGGCGTTGCGAGAGCGGCATGTCGCGTTGTGTACCCGCACTCGGCGCGGCCATCCGCGCCCCGCGCGCGACGCGCGCCGCGGCCCGCGTCAGCCGGCCGGCGCGATCCGTTCGTACGCGGCGATGCGCGCGCGCCACTCGTCGGGAACCACGATCGAGACGTTCGCGTCGTAGTCGAAGGCCACCAGCGCCGAGGCGCCCTGGCCGGTGCGCTCCTCGCCGCGCCACAGCTCATAGGTCAGCTCGAGCGACTTGCGGCCCAGCCGCGAGCAGCGGCAACCCATCACGAGCTCTTCGTGGTACGACACCTGCTTCTCGTACGCGTACGTCTGCGAGGCCATGATCACCGCCCGCGGCGAGCCGAGCGGTATCCCGAGCACGACCTCGCACCAGTCGAGCCGCGCCGTCTCGGTCCAGGTGATGTAGCGCGCGTTGTTGACGTGCCGGTAGAAGTCGAGGTCGCCGAAGACGACGCGGATCGGCAGCTGGAAGCGGAAGTCGTCGAGGCTCACGAGACCGCCTTCGGCGCCGGCGCGAAGCGCCACACCGCGTCGGCGAAATCGTGGACGTCTTCGGGGCTCGTATCCCACGCGGTCATCCAGCGCGCGATCCGCGCGCCGTCGTCCCACATGTAGAAGCGCCGCTCGCGCTGCAGCGGCTCGATCGCGTGCGCCGGCAGGATCGGGAAGACGCCGTTCGCCTCCACCGGATACGCCAGCGCGATCACGTCGTCCAGCTCGGCGAGGCGCTCGGCGAGCAGGCGGGCCATCGCGTTCGCGTGCGCGGCGTTGCGCAGCCACAGATCGTCGCGCAGGAGCGCGTCGAACTGCGCGCCGACGAAGCGCATCTTCGAGGCCAGCTGCATCCCCTGCTTGCGGCTGTACTTCAGCGCCTCGACGGCGGGGTGCGGCTTCGGAAAGACGATCGCCTCGCCGAACAGCAGGCCGTTCTTCGTCCCGCCGAAGGTGCACGCGTCGACGCCGGTGTCGAGCAGCATTTCGCGCGGCGTGCAGCCGAGCGCCGCGAGGGCGTTCGCGATCCGCGCCCCGTCGAGGTGAAAGAAGAGTCCGTGCTCGCGCGCGACCGCGCCGAGCGCGCGCAGCTCGGCCAGCGTGTACACGGTTCCGCACTCGGTCGACTGCGAGATCGAGATCGCGCCGGGCTGCACGTGGTGCTGGTCGCCGACGCCGCGCACCTGCGCGGTGACGTCCGCCGGCCTGAGCTTGCCGTCGCGGACCGCGACGTCGATGAGCTTCGCGCCGGCGAAGCGCTCGAAGGCCGCGCACTCGTCGACGTTGACGTGCGCTCCTTCCGGGCAGATCACGCCTTGGAACGGCCGCAGCGCCGCGGCGAGCGCGACCACGTTCGCCCCGGTGCCGTTGAACGCGAAGAAGACGGACGCGTCGGGCCCGACCAACGCCCGCAGCGCCTCTTCGGCGCGCCGGGTGTACGGATCGTCGCCGTACGCCGGGACGTGTCCGCCGTTCGCCGCCGCGAGCGCGGCGAGGACGGCGGGATGGGCGCCGGCGTTGTTGTCGCTGGCAAAATGGACGCGGTCGGGCATCGGGCGCAGTGGTACGGGGTCCGGCCGCCCGATCCCCGCGTTCAGGGCATCGTGCCGACCGCCGGCTCCGCCGCTTCGAAGTTCTCGTAGTCCGCCTCGAGCTCGGCCTTCATTCGCGGCAGGTCGATCGTCGCGACCTGCTTCGCGACGTACGCGTGCCCGGCGACCGGCTCGTACGTCTGCGTCAGCCGGATGACGCCGCCGTCGCCGCGCGACCACACGGCGGAAAGAATCCGCCCGTGCGCCGGATCGACCGTGATGTCGAGGGTGCGCACGAGGACCGGTGTTTTCGGCGTCAGCCGAAGCACCGGCACCGCCGCCGTCGACTGGGGAGCGAAGGTGACCGCGTACCGATCCGTCCAGTGCGTCGGATCGCCCAGGTCGTACTTCATCTCCGAGAACGCGCGCGCCGCGATCGGCAAGCCGCGGAAGACGTAGCGATAGATCCCGGGCCGGCGGTACCAGGAGTCGCCGTGGAGGGTGATCCGGATGAACGGGAACACCCGCAGCCGCACGTGCAGCGCGACCGATGCCTTGTAGGCGTCCGGCTGCTCGTGGGCGCTCGCCAGCGTATCCAGCACGGAAGCGACCGTCAGCGGCTCCTGGGCCGTGACGGCGGCCGGGATCAGCGGAACGACGAGCAGGAGGGCGGCCAATGCCGGCCCATGCCCACGCATGACCCGATTGTACTCCTGATCGCCCGCTTCGGCGAGAGGAATTCCGTTTGAATCTCCAAGCGGCCGAGCGTTCCTCAGCCTGGAACGCGCAAACCGGCATGGAGGGTCGAGCGCCCGCGCGTTTCAGCGCGTGCGAGAGGCCAGCAGCTCGGCGGCGTGCTCGAGCGCGACGCCGTGCTCTTCGCCGGAGAGCATCCGCGCGATCTCGGCGCGTCGCGTATCGCCGTCGAGGGCGATCGCGACGATCGCCGTCTTCTCGTCCTCGGCCCGCTTGCGCAAGGCGACGTGCGCGTCACCGTACGACGCGATCTGGGCGAGATGCGTCACGCAGACGACCTGCGCGCTCGCGGCGAGCCGCGCCAGCCGCGCGCCGACCGCCGACGCCGTCGCGCCGCCGATCCCGGCGTCGATCTCGTCGAAGACGAGCGCGGTGCGCTCGCGGCGGTCGGCGAGCACGACGATCAGCGCGAGCAGAACGCGCGAGAGCTCGCCGCCCGACGCGACGCGCGCGAGCGCGCGCTCCGGCTCGCCGGGATTCGGCGCGAAGCGCAGTTCGGCGCGCTCGCCGCCGAGCGGTCCGATCGCCTCGAGCGGCTCGAGGGCGACGCGCAGCCGCGCGGCCGGCATCGCGAGCGCCGCCAGCTCCTCGCTCGCCGCCGCCTCGATCGCCGCCGACGACGCGGCGCGGAGCGCGCCGAGCGCCCGTGCCGCCTGGTCGAGCACCGCTTCGAGCGCGCCGGCGTCGCGCTCGGCGGCCGCGATCCGCGCGTCGCGATCTTCGACGTCGGCGACCTCCTCGGCGAAACGCGCGCGCTGCGCGCGCACCGCGCCGAGCGAGCCGCCGTGCTTCTTCTTCAACGCATCGAGCGCGTCGAGGCGCGCGACGATGGCGTCGAGCTCGGCCGGATCGAGCTCGACCGCCTCGCGCTCGCGCGCGAGGAGCGCCCCCAGCTCGTTCGCTTCCGATTGCAGCGCGGCGGCGGCGCCCGCCAGCTCGGCGAACCGCGTGCCGTACCGTGCGAGGCCGAGCAGCGCGGTTTCGGCCGCGCCCAGGGCGTCGACCGCACCGCCGTCGTCTTCGAGCGCGCCCGACGCGACCCCGAGCGCCTGGCCGATGCGCTCAGCGTTCGACAGGACCTCGCGCCGCGTGCGCAGTCGCTCGTCCTCCTCGTCGTCCTCGATGCGCGCGGCATCGATCTCGGCGAGCGCAAAGCGCGCGAACTCGGCCCGCGCGAGCGCACGCCCGTCCTCGTCGCGCAGCGCCGCGAGCCGCGCGCGCGCCGCCTGCAGATCGTCGTACGCCGCCGAAACGCGCGCGCGCAGCGCGGGAGACTCGTCACCGCCGAACCGGTCGAGCAGCTCCAAAGCGTATGCCGGCGCGAGTAGCCGGTGCGCTTCGTGCTGCGAGACGATGTCGACGACGCCGCCGATCAGCTCGCGGACCTGGCTCGCGGCGGCCGGAACGCCGTTGATGCGGGCCTGCGAGCGGCCGGAGGCGAGCACTTCGCGCTGCACGATCAGATCGTCGTCTGCGTCGAGCGCGAAACCGCCCGCGGCGAGACGCTCGCGCAGCACGCCGCTCGGCGCGATCTCGAGGACCGCACGCGCGCGCTCGGCGCCGCCCCGCACGGCGTCGGCGTCGGCGCGCTCCCCGAGCGCGAGCGCGAGGCCGCCGAGCAGCATCGTCTTTCCCGAGCCCGTCTCGCCGGTGACGACGGTGAGCCCGCCGGCGAAGTCGAGCTCGGCGCGCTCGATCAAACCGACGTTCTCGACCGTGAGCCGCAGCAGCGTGACGCCCTGCGGCGTCAGCGTTTGATCGGGACGCCCCATTGCAGCTTGTCTTCGAGCCGCGCGAAGAACGCTTCGGGCCGCACGCGCGCGAACCGCACCGGCTCTTCGGCGCGCCGCACGACGACCCGGTCGCCGGCTCGCAGATCGGCGGCGACGATTCCGTCGGTCTCGAGGTTCGCGCGGCTCAGCTCGCCGTCGCAGGTGATCTCGATCGTCGCATCCGA
Organism: Vulcanimicrobiota bacterium; assembly: GCA_963795405.1. Taxonomy (GTDB): domain Bacteria; phylum Vulcanimicrobiota; class Vulcanimicrobiia; order Vulcanimicrobiales; family Vulcanimicrobiaceae; genus Vulcanimicrobium. The sequence continues at coordinate 387,936 of CAWCHS010000008.1, read as the reverse complement.
CGTGACGACCAGCGGGCGGGCGAAGAGCGTGTGCGGCATCAGCGCCGCGACGCCGAGCCCGTCGACCGTCGGATGGATGATCGGACCTCCGGCGCTCAGGAAATATCCGGTCGAGCCGGTCGGCGTCGCAACGATCACGCCGTCCGAGGGCATGTGGGTGATCGTTTCGCCGTCGAGCACCAGTCCGAACGGCGCCATACGCGCCTGCGCGCCGCGGCGTACGACGACGTCGTTGACCGCGAAATACGGCTCGTCCAGGCCGACGACGTGCGCGTGCAGCGCGACGCGCTCCTCGACCTGCATGATCGCGGAAGCAAAGAGCTCGCCGAGCAGGCGGAACCCTTCGTCGTTCGCCTCGACCTCGGTGAGAAAGCCGAGCCGTCCGGTGTTGACGCCCAGAATCGGCAGCCGCCGCGGCTGCGCGATCCGCGCCCCGCGCAGCAGCGTCCCGTCGCCCCCGACGGTGATCACGAGTTCCGCTTCGTCGAGCTCGCAGTCCACCACGAAACCCAGGGGAGGGTCGTCCTCGGCGCGCCCGCAGGAGGCAATCCGCAGGCCGTGCGTGCGAGCGAGGTCGGCGACCTTGCGCGCGACCTCGGCGCCGCGATCGTTCTTCGCGTTCACGTACAGCGCGATCGCCTTCACGGATGGGCCTCCGCCACCAGCGCGTCGAGCCGCGCGTCGTCGACCTCGTCGCCTGCGCGACGCAGCTCGAAGAAGAACTCGACGTTCCCCGCGGGTCCGCGCAGCGGCGAGAGCGCCGCGCTCACCGCGCGCAGACCGCTGGCGCGGAGCGCATCGCGAACCTCGCGCAGCACGGCGGCGTGGACGGCCGGATCGCGCACCACGCCGCCGCCGCCCACTCGCTCGCGCCCGGCCTCGAATTGCGGCTTGACGAGTGCCACGATCGCCCCGCCGGGGCGCAGATAGGCGACGGCGCGCGCGACGATCGTGCGCAGCGAGATGAACGATGCGTCGACGACGATCAGATCGAAGCCGTCCGGAAATGCATCGTCGGCGAGGATGCGGAAGTTCGTGCGCTCGACCGTCGTGACGCGCGGGTCGCTGCGCACGCGCCATGCGAGCTGACCGTAGCCGACGTCGAGCGCCGTGACGTGTCGCGCGCCATGCTGCAGCAGCGCGTCGGTGAAGCCGCCGGTCGAGGCGCCGACGTCGAGCGCGTCGAGCCCGGCGACGTCGAGCGCGAAGGCCCGCAGCGCGCCCTCGAGCTTCTCGCCCCCGCGGCTCACGTAGCGCGGTCCCTCGAGGACAGTGACGTGCGCGCCGGCGCGCAGGCTCGCGCCGGGCTTCGTCGCCGGCGCGTCGTCGACGCGCACCTTCCCGGCCAGGATCAGCGCACGGGCCTGCGAGCGGGTCAACCCGGTCTGCTCGGAGACCGCGGCATCGAGCCGCATCCCGCCCCGGCCCGCGGGCTCGGTCACCGCGCGCATCGTCCCGCTCTCGACTCCATCCGCTCACCTGCTTCCACCGGCGAGGCCCGGTCCCCGTCCGGACCCGCCATAGCGACCGCGGTGCCCAGCCCCGGTGCGGCTCAGCGGCGAATCCCAGCTGATCGCCGGCGGGAAGACAACCGTCAAGCGCGAGGCGCTCTCGATCACGATCGAAGCGGTCGAGAAGTACCTGACGTCGATCGATCAGAAGGTCGGGATCACCTCGCGCATGCAGCTCACCGGTTATGTCGTCTCCGACCGCGACACGGCCTTGCGCTCGTGACGCGGGCTCCGACGAGGAGAGTCGCTTGCCGACATCGCTACCGGACGGCTTCCACAGCGTAACGCCACGGCTCGTCGTCGACGATCCCGCGGGTCTCGTGCGCTTTCTGATCGATGCGTTCGGCGGGACGGGTGAATACATCGCGAGCGCGCCCGCGCAGATCCGAATCGGCGACTCGATCGTGATGGTCAGCGAGGCGGGGCCGCGCGAGCCGACGCGAGCGCTGCTCTATCTCTACGTGGACGATGCGGATGCGACGTATCGACGCGCGATGAACGCCGGCGCGACCTCCCTCGAGGGGCCGCTGGACACGCCGTACGGCGACCGGCGCGCGATGGTCACCGATCCGTACGGCAACGACTGGCAGATCGCCACGTTTCGCCCGCTCCGCTGACCCCGGCGACGGGTCGGCACAGACCGATCGTCAGGCGGCGAGCTCGCCTCCCGAAGCGGCGGCCGCGCTCAGCTCCGCCGATGGACGAAGACTACGTCTTGACGGCTTGCGGCTCCGCGGTGGTGGGGTCGATGCGGCGCCGCACCTCGTTCACCGCGTCGGCCGGGAAGCCGCCGCGCTGCGCGTGCTCCCTGATCTGCGCCGCGTTCTCGGCGTTGTAGACGCAATAGATCTTGTCCCCGGTCACGTAGCTCTCGACCCACTGGATCGTCGGCCCCATCTCGCGCAGCACGCCGCAGCTCGTGGCGGAGATCCCTTGGAGCTGGTCCGAGGTGAGATCGCCCGCGCCCGGGAGCGTGCGTTCGATGATGAACTTCGGCATGACTGAGCTCCTCGATTCGATGGGACTGACCTTGTTCGGCCGGGTAAGGGTCCGGACCTGGCGAGCCGTTTCGTCAGAACGGTGCGTCGTCGTCCGGCGAATCGCCGGCGGGGCGCGCCGCTGCGGGCGCGTTGGCCGCTTCGATCGCCTGCTGCGCGACCTTGAGCTGCGCTTCGCAGCGCCCGATCAGGTCGCGGCCCTCTTTGTAGAGCTCGACGGCGCGCTCGAGCTGCGTCTCCTCGCTCTCGAGCGATTTGACGATCTGGTCGAGCCGCGCGAGCGAGGTCTCAAAAGAGCTTGATCTGTCGTCCGCCATCGCTTCCTTCCGGTTCGACGCGTGCGGTCAGGATACCGCGAGCCACGCGCGCGCGGATGCGGCTCGACGGCGGTGCCTGCGCGGGATCGGTGACGACGCGGCCGTCGGCGTCCGTGACGATCGCATAGCCGCGCTGCAGCACCGCCTCGGGGTTCAGACTCTCCAGCGAAGCCTGGAGGGTGTGCACCGTTCCCGCCCGACCTTCGATGGCACGGCGCATCCCCGCGTCGAGCCGATCTCGGTCGCGCTGAAGACCCGCGGCCGCGCGCACGATGCGAAACCGCGGGTCGGCGCGCACGAGACGGGCTTCGAGGACGCGTGTCTGGTCGGCGCGCCGCCGGAGCAGCGCTGCGAGATCGCGCTCGAGGCGGACGCGCAGCTGTTCGAAGCGTTCGCGGCGCTGCGCGAGACGCGCCGCGGGCGCGACCTTCTCCAGCCGCCGTTCGAGGTCGACCAGCCGCGTGCGGCCGCGCGCCACGCGCTCGCGCGCCGCCGAGCCGAGCTGTCGCGCCGCGACGTCGACGTTCTGCCGCCGGCGCGCGACGATGCGGTCGACGTCGCGCGTCAGGGCGCGCCGGCGCTCGGCGACCTGCGCGAGCAGGTCGTCGCGGCGCGGCAAGATCGTCTGCGCCGCCGCGGACGGCGTCGCGGCGCGCACGTCGGCGACGAAGTCGCTCAGCGGCGCGTCGGCTTCGTGACCGATCGCCGAGACCGTCGGGATTCGCGAGCCGGCGAGCGCGCGCACGACGCGCTCGTCGCTGAACGCGAAGAGATCCTCGAACGAGCCGCCGCCCCGTGCGACGACCAGGATATCGGCCCCGCTCGCGTTCGCGCGCGCGATCGCGCGGGCGATCTCCGGTGCGGCACGCTCGCCCTGCACCGGCGTCGCGAAGAACGCCAGCTCGACGTGCGGCGCACGCGCGCGGGCCTGCGTGACGAAGTCGCGCGCGCCGTCGGCGGCTTGCGACGTAACCAGCGCGATGCGGAACGGATAGCGCGGCAGCGGGCGCTTGCGCTCCGCGGCGAACAGTCCTTCGGCGTCGAGCCGCGCCTTGAGCGCTTCGTAGCGCGTGTGCAGCGCGCCGGTCCCGCCCTCGGCGACGACGTCGTACACCCGGAGCTGGTATCGCGAGGCCTTCGGATAGGTCTGCACGTTGCCGTAGGCGACGACCTGGTCGCCGTTCGCCATGGGCGGAAACGACGCGGCGGCTTCGCTGAACGCGACGCACTCGAGCAGCGCGTCGCGGTCCTTCAGCGAGAAGTAGACGTTCCCGTTCGGCTGCGTGCGCAGGTTCGAGATCTCGCCGCGAACGCCGATCCGTCCGAAGTTCCGCTCGCGCTCGAACATCTTCGCGATGTAGTTCGCCAGCCGCGCGACGCCGACGACGCGGACGTCGGAGCGCGCACCGGGCGGCGCCGGCGCACGCTCGCCGGAGGTCACGGCGGCGCGCTCGGCGGCGCGGAGTCGAGCCGCTCGAACGTCTGGCCGTCGCCGACCGCGTCGGGCGGCTGCACGGGCTGCGCCGCGTGCGCAGCGTGCGCGGCGTGCACCGGCGGGATCGGCGCGAGGGGAACCGCCGCTTCCGGCACGGCGGCGGCCGGGATCGCGCCGGTGGAATCGTCCTTCGGCGTACGGGCTGGTTTGTCGTCGGGGGTGCCGCAGGTGTGCACGGGCTCGGTGCCGTCGAGGAAGACCTCGATTTTCCCGGTGCCGCACAGCTTCACGCGATGCACTTCGCCGGCCGGGATCGGGAAGTCGTGCTTGGGCGTGTGCGCGAGCGCGGCTTTCATGAAGCGCGCCCAGATGCGCGCGGGGATGTTTCCGCCGTACGACTCGCGCATCCGCGAGTAGTCGTCGTTGCCGATCCACACCGCGGCGACGAGGTCGGGCGTGTAGCCGACGAACCACGCGTCGCGGAAGCTCGACGTCGTCCCGGTCTTCCCGGCCGCGGGGCGCCCGATGTCGGCGTTCGGATAGCCGGTCCCCTCGGTGATCACCGACTCGAGCATCGAGGTCATCACGTACGCGACGCCGGCGCTCACCACTTCGGTCTGCTCGGGGAACGTGTTGTCGAGGACCGGCGTGCCGAGCGAGTCCTTCACCAGCCGGATCGGCGAAGGCGGGATGTGGATCCCCTGGTTCGCCAGCGTCGCGTAACCGGCGGCTTGATCGAGCGGCGAGACGCCCGAGGCGCCGAGCGCGAGCGAGAGCGTCGGGTCGAGCGGCGCGGTGACGCCCATCCGATGCGCGTACTCGACGACGCGATCGATCCCGAGATCCTGCGCGAGCTTGACGGCGACGACGTTGCGCGACTGCGCGAGCGCGTAGCGTAGCGTCATCGCACCGTAGAAGCGGTCGTCGTCGTCCATCGGCGCCCAGCGCGTCCCGTCGCCCATCGGGTAGCTGACCGGCGTATCCTCGACGATCGTCGTCGGCGGATGCCCCGCGTCGATCTCGGCGGTGTAGACGTAGGCTTTGAACGAGGAGCCGGGCTGACGGCGCGCCTGCCACGCACGGTTGAACTGGTTCTCCAGCGAGAACGCGCCGGCCCCGCCGACCATCGCCAGGATCTCGCCGGTCGACGGCTTGATCGCGACCAGCGCCGCTTGGTGCGCGCCGATCCCCTCGGCCGCCGAGCGCCCGATCCCCCAGTCGACCGCGTCCTGCGCGATCTTCTGCATCGCCGGATCGAGCGTGGTGTAGACCTGCAGGCCGCCTTCGAAGGTCGCCTGCGTCCCGAACTGCGCCTGCACGACGTGCGTCACGTACGTCGTGAACCACGGGAAGCGGTACGACTGCAGCCCCTGCGGGCGTTCGCCGATCAGGTGCAGCGGCGCCGCCGCCGCCGCGTCGGACTGCGCGCGCGTGATGAAGCCGGCCTCGACCATCCGCGCGAGCACGTGGTGCTGCCGCTGCTTCGCGTGCGCGAGGTCGACGTACGGCGAGTAGTCCGAGGGTGCGGCGGGGAGTCCGGCGAGGATCGCGGTCTGCGCGAGCGTGAGCCGGCCGACGTCGGTCCCGAAATACGTGTGCGCCGCCGCCTCGACGCCGTACGCGCCGGCGCCGAAATAGATCAGGTTCAGATAGCGCTCGAGGATCTCGTCCTTGGTGTAGTACCGCTCGATCTCGAGCGCCAGCAGCGCCTCCTGGATCTTGCGCGAGATCGAAACCTCGTTCGAGAGGAAGAGCCCGCGCGCGAGCTGCTGCGTGATCGTCGAGGCGCCTTGGAAGCCTTGATGCCGCCAGTCGGCGAGCGCGGCGCGCGCGATCCCGCCGAAGTCGACGCCGTGGTGCTGGTAGAAGTGCGCGTCTTCGGTCGCGATGAAGGCGTTGCGCACCGGCACCGGGATGCGGTCGATCGGCACGTAGATGCGGTTCTGCCGGTACAGGTTGGCGAGCTGCTCGCCGTCGCGCGCATAGACGCGCGTCGAGCGCTCCGGCTGATAGTCCGCCATCCGGTTGATGTCGGGCAGGTTGCGCGAGTACGACGCGACCATCCCCGCGACGATGCCGGCGAAGAGCAGCACGACGAACAGGACCAGCGCGAAGAGCGTCCGCACGATCCGGCCGACGAGCGCCCAGCCCCCGGCACCGCGCCCGTTCCGGCCGGTGCGCCGGCGCGCCGGTGCGCGCTGCGCGATCGCGCGGCTCACCGGTTCGCTCCGTTCGCCGCCGGCTGCGACTCCACGCGCAAGCGCTCGAGCACGCCGTTGACGTACCGCCCGGAGTCTTCGGTCGAGAATTTCTTCGCCAGCTCGACGGCTTCGTTGATCACCACCGCCGCGTCGATCTCACGCCGGTGGGTCAGCTCGAAGGCGGCCATCCGCAGGATGATGCGGTCGATCGTGGGCAGCCGGTCGAGCGTCCAACCTTCGAGACGCGGGGCGATCAGCGCGTCGGACTCCGCTCCGTGCTCGAGCGTGCCGAAGACGAGATCGCGCACGAACGTGCGCGCCTCGGACGACTCGTCGATGCGTGCGAGCGTCTCGGTCAGCAGCTCGCCGGCGGGACGCTTTCCGACCTCGCTGCCGTAGAGCGCCTGCAGCGCGAGCTCGCGCCCGTGGCGCCGCGAAGACGACGCCATCGCTCAGACGGCGGCCGTTCTCCGCGCGAGGAAGGCGGGGAGCCATCCGACGCCCACGCCGCCCGCGCGGAACTCCGGATCGGACACGATCTCGCGGCAGATGTCGACGGTCGTCTTCACGCCTTCGATACGCGTCTCGCCGAGCGCGCGTTCCATCCGCAGCAGCGCAGACTCGCGCGTACGCCCGACCGCGACGATCTTCGCCAGCATCGAGTCGTAGAACGGCGGAACGACCGCGCCGCTGTAGACGTGCGTGTCGACGCGGATCCCGGGGCCGCCCGGAAAGACGACGTTGGTCAGCGTGCCGGCGGCGGGGGCGAAGCCGGTGTCGGGGTCCTCGGCGTTCACGCGGACCTCGATCGCGTGCCCGTGCGCCTGCAGATCCTCCTGCGAGAACCCGAGCGGCTCGCCGGCCGCGATGCGGATCTGCTCTTTCACGAGATCGACGCCGTAGACGAGCTCCGTCACCGGATGCTCGACTTGGATCCGCGTGTTCATCTCCATGAAGTACGTCTGCTCGCCGCTGACTAGGAACTCGAGCGTCCCCGCGTTCGTGTAGCCGACCGCGCGCACCGCCGTCACGGCGACGTCGTGCAGCCGGTCGCGCACCGCTGCGTCGAGCTCCGGCGCCGGGGCTTCTTCGATCAGCTTCTGGTGCGAAGGTTTTTGCACCGAGCAGTCGCGTTCGCCGAGATGCACCGCGCCGCCGTGCTCGTCGGCGAGCACCTGCACCTCGACGTGGCGCGGGTTGACGATGAGCTTCTCGACGTACATGCGGCCGTCTTTGAACGAGGCTTCGGCTTCGGCGCGCGCCGTCGCGAACGCGGTCGGCAGCTCCTCGGCGGTCGAGACCGCGCGCATCCCTTTGCCGCCGCCGCCGGCGGTCGCTTTCAGCAGCACCGGATAGGCGAGCTCGGCGGCCACCGCGAGCGCCTCGTCGACGCCCGCGACGATCCCGCTCCCCGGCGTCGTCGGAACCCCGGCCTCGCTCATCAGCCGCTTCGCCGTGGCCTTGTCGCCCATCGCGGCGATCACGCCCGGCTTCGGCCCGATGAACGTCAGCCCGTGGTCGGCGGCGATCTCGGCGAAACGCGCGTTCTCGGCCAGGAATCCGTACCCCGGATGGATCGCATCGCAGCCGCTGATCATCGCCGCGGAGATGATGTTGGGGATGTTCAGATACGAACGGATCACCGGCCCGGGGCCGACGCAGAACGCTTCGTCCGCGTAGCGCACGTGCAGCGATTGCCGGTCGACGTCGGAGAAGATCGCCACCGTCGAAACGCCGAGCTCGTGACACGCACGGTTGATCCGCAGCGCGATCTCCCCGCGATTCGCAATCAGGACTTTCTTGAACACCTAGGACACTCGCTCGATCGCGAAGAGGGGCTGGCCCCATTCGACGGGCTGGCCGTCGGCGACCAGCACCGCGCTGATGCGGCCGGCGCCGCGCGAGCGGACCGCGTTGCGGATCCCGAGCGTCTCGACGTACCCGAGGTCGCGGTCGCCGTCGATCTCCTGGCCTTCGGCGACCGGGGGCCGCAGGAGCCGGACGATCCCGACCACGTCGCTGGCGACGATCTCTCCGCCGCGGCGGCCGTTCTCGCGGGCCGGGTCGCGCTCGGCGCCGGCCTCCTCGGGCATGGGCGCGGCAGGGCGCGCCGCCGCCGCCGCGTGCGGCGCGGCGCGGCGGAGCTCGATCTCGGTCTCCCCCTCGCGGACGCGCAGCCGCGCGAAACCGCTCTGCACCAAAGCGCCGGCGAGCGCGCGGGCGCGCGTCGCGATCAGGTCGTCGGTCATTCGCCTCCCGCAGTTCGACGCCGGCGCTCGGGTGCCCCCGATTCCGAGAAGTCGCCGGAATCGTGGGTAGGATGCGGCAAGGAGGTGCCCGCTTGACGGTCAGCACCACGGCCACGGATTCGGCTTTCCAGCTCATCTATCCGCACGGACTCGATCTCGGCGCGGGCTTCGATGCCCTCGATCGCTGCGGCATTGCCCATCGCGCCGCGCGGTTTCCGTATGCGCCCGAGGACGGCTCCTCCGCTCCGCTGGTCTACCTCATGGACGAGGCGCGCTTGCTGGCGCTGGGCGCCCGCGAGACCGTCGAGCACGCCCTGGAGCTGATCGCTCGGGCCCAGCTCGCGACGACCGTCGTCCTCGCCCGGCGCGACACCGGGACCCCGTGGCTCGCCGAGAACCCGTACGTCGGCGGCTGGCTGGTCGAACCGGTCGACGGAGCGGCGCTGGTCGCGACCGTCCGGAGCGTCGCGGCGACCCTCGCCGTGCGCGAAGAAGCCCGTGCGCTGCGCGGCGAGAGCGACCACCTGCTGCGGATCGGCCTGGCGCTCTCCGGCGAGCGCGACGTGACGCGGCTCCAGCAGACCATCGTCCGCAGCGCCCGCGAGCTGACCCGCGCCGACTCCGGCTCGCTGTACCTGCTGGAGCAAGGCGACGAGGGCGAGCGCGTGCTGCGCTTCGCGGTCGCGCAGACCGGCCCGGACGACGCCGGCACCTATCTCGGCGCGATGCTCCCGCTCTCGCGCACCTCGATCTCCGGCTACGTCGCACTGACCGGCGAGACGGTGCGGATCGACGATGCGTACGCGATCCCGGGCGATGCCGAGTACCGCTTCAACCCGAGCTTCGATCGCGCCAACGGCTACCGCACGAAATCGGTCCTCGCCGTGCCGATGCGCGATCACCAGGACGGGATCGCGGGCGTGATCATGCTGATCAACCGCAAGCCCGACTTCGCGCTCGCCCTCAGCAGCCCCGACGTCACCGAAGAGCACGTGGAGCCGTTCGGCGCGCGCGACGAGCGCATGCTGCTTTCGCTCGCCTCGCAGGCCGGCGTCGCGCTCGAGAACAAGGCGCTGCTCGATTCGATCCAGGAGCTCTTCGAACAGTTCGTGCGCGCCTCGGTCAAAGCCATCGAAGTGCGCGACGCCTCGACCCAAGGGCACTCCGCGCGCGTCGCCGATCTGACGGTCGCGCAGGCCGAAGCCGTGAACGCGCTCGACGCCGGCCCGTTTCGCGGCCTCCACTTCGATCCCGATCAGCTGCGCGAGATGCGCTACGCCTCGCTGCTGCACGACTTCGGAAAGGTCGCGGTCCCCGAGTACATCTTCGGGAAAGCGAAGAAGCTTCCCGACGGCCGCCTCGACGCGATTCGTTTGCGCTTCCTGCTGGCGATCGAACAAGCCGCCGATCCCCGCCAGCGCGACGAGCTGCGCGAGCTGCTGCGCACGGTCGAGAACGCCAACGAGCCGCGCATCGTCGCGGCCGAGGTCGGCACCGTCCTCGACGCGCTCGCGCGCCTGACGTATCGCGACTTCGACGGCGAACGGCCGCTGCTCGACGACGCCGAGATCGAGTTCCTGCAGATCCCGCGCGGCTCGCTGTCCTCGGAAGAGCGCCGCACGATGGAGCAGCACGTCACGCAGTCGTTCTACTTTCTGCGCGAGATCCCGTGGACGCGCACGCCCTGGCAGCACGTCCCCGAGATGGCCTACGGCCATCACGAGCATCTCGACGGCACCGGCTACCCGCGGGGGCTCAAGGGCGCCGAGATCGTCCCGCAGGTGCGGATGCTGACGATCAGCGACGTGTTCGACGCGCTCACCGCGAAGGACCGGCCCTACAAGCCGGCGCTTTCGGTGGAGCGCGCGCTCGACGTGCTCGTGCGCGAGTTCGCCGAGCGCGGCAAGGTCGACCGCGAGCTGCTCGACGTCTTCATCGCAAAGCGCGTCTACGAGACGGTCGTCGGTCAGGGACGGTAGACGAGACCGACGCTGACCACCGGGCTGACGACGCGCGTGCGCAGCTCGCCGGCCAGACGGTTCAGATTCGCCGCGAACGCCGGATCGTTCCGCAGCGGTCCGGTCGCCGAGGCCGAGGCCTGGCCGTTGCGCACCAGGATTCCGCCGTCGACGGTGAGCGCGAGACCGGGGACGATCCCGGTCCCCGTCCCGGCGCCGAGGTAGATCGCCGGACGGTCGAAGCGGACGCGCGAGCTCACGCTGCCCGTCCCGGCAGTCGGATAGACCGCGCCGCCGACCTGCACGGCGTCGGCGAAGGGCTGCGCGACGTTGTCGATCTCGTCGCTCCCGAAGAGCAGCCCGGCGCTGAGGCGGTAGCGCCCGCCGTACGGGCGAAAATCGCCGATCAGGCCGGCGTTGCGGAAATGCGAGGTCGAGCCGTATTGCTGGCCGTCGTATTTCATCTGCTGCGCGACCGTGAGCCAGTTCGTCTCGACGCGCACGCTGAAGTCGTAGAGCAGCGGTTTCTCGAGCGTGATCCCCGCGCCGGTCGTCGAGGCGTGCAGGCCGACCGAGACCGGGGAGAACAGGTCGGCCCGCGCGGCGAGCGGCGCGAGCGCCAGTCCGGCGGCGAGCGACGCGGCGGCGAAGCGTCTCATCGCGCGGTCAGTTCGACGACCTGCGCGCGCTCTCCGGGCGGGAGCGCGTCGCGCGCGGCGACCCAGCGCGAATCGATCTCGGCGAGCGGGACGAGCGCGAAGGCGCGCTCGGCGAGATGCGGATGCGGGACGACGAGGTCCGGCTCGTCGACGCGCAGCGCATCGTAGGCCAGGATGTCGAGATCGAGGACACGCGGTCCCCAGCGCGAGGTCGGCACGCGGCCGGCCTCGCGCTCGATCCGCTGCAGCGCGTGCAGCAGCGCGCGCGGCGCGAGTGCGGTCTCGAGCAGCGCCGCGGCGTTCACGAACGGCGGCTGCGCGAGGACGCCCCATGGCTCGCTGCGATACAGCGACGAGCGGGCCGTGACCGTGCCGAGCTCCGCGAGCTTCGCGAACGCGCCCGTGACCTGCGCCGCCGCGTCTCCGAGGTTCGAGCCGATCCCGATCGCCGCGACCGCCACGTCAGCGCTCGCGCCGGAGCGTGAGGTCGACGTCGAGCGGCTGCGCGACGTCCTGCTCGCCCGCATTCGCGCCATGGTGACCCCAGGCGCGGATCCCGCGCATTTCGATCGTGTCGCGCGCGCTCACGGAAGCCGTTCGGCCCAGTCATCGGGGCGCCAGCCGCGCACGATCGCATCGGCGACGCGCACGACGTCGCGCTGCTCGGCGACGTCGTGGACGCGCACGACGTCGATCCCCGCCGCGACCGCGAGCGCGACGGTCGCTGCGGTGCCGAACTCGCGCGCGTCGACCGCGCGGCCCGTGAGCTTGCCGATCGTCGACTTGCGCGAGGTGCCGATCAGCGTCGGAAAGCCCAGCGCGACCAGCCGCGGGAGCGCGCGCAGGATCGCGAGGTTGTGCTCCGGCAGCTTTCCGAAGCCGATCCCCGGATCGAGCAGGACGTGCTCGGCCGGGATCCCCGCGCGCACGCAGCGCGCCGCGGCGTCCTCGAGGAAGGCCAGCACCTCGTCGACGGCGTCGCGCTCGTACACGGCGACGGGCTTGTTGTGCATCACCACGATCGGCGCGCTGCGCTCGGCGCAGGCGGCGATCAGCTCCGGTGAGGCACCCCAGATCGAGTTGAGCAGGTCGCCGCCTGCGTCGTGCGCTGCGGCGAAGACCCCGGGCTTGAACGTGTCGATGGAGACGATCGCTTCCGGCGCGTGCGCGCGGATCGCGGCGAGCGCGGGGATCAGCCGCTCGAGCTCGGTCCGCTCGTCGATCGGCCGGTGGCCCGGACGCGTCGACTCGGCGCCGACGTCGAGCAGATCGGCACCCGCGGCGAGCTGCACCAGCGCGCGCGACGCGGCCGACTCGGCGTCCGGGACGCCGTCGCCGGAGAACGAATCCGGCGCGACGTTGACGATCCCCATGACGTAGGTGCGCTCGCCCCAGCGCAGCGCGCGCCCGCGCACGCGCAGCGCGCCGCGGCGCGCCGCGGTCCCGCGCTCAGACATTCGATGCGCTCGACGCGTTCGAGGTCGCGACGTTCGTCATCCACCATTCCCGCAGCTCGGCGACCAGGAACGTCGAGCCGGTGACGACGACGACGTCGTCGGCGGCGGCGAAGCGGCGCGCGATCGCGAACGCCTCGACCGGTTCGGCGATCGCCTTCCCCCACGCGCCGAGCCGGTCGGCGATCGAGGCGAGCCGCTGCGGGCGCATCGCCTGCCTTCCCGGCGTGCTGAACGTGGTGAACACGAAGCCCGACGGGAGCGCGGCGAACGGCCGGATCACCTCGATCGCGTCCTTCGACTCGCCGATGCCCATCACGAAGGTGAACCGCCGCCCGGGGAAGATCTGCTCGAGCGCGATCGCCAGGTTCTGCGCCTTGTCGGGGTTGTGCGCGATATCGAACACCACGCCCGGGTGCGAGGGGAAGTACTCGAGTCGCCCGGGGATCATCGCGCGCGCGAGACCCGCCTCGACCGCCTCGCGCGACGGGCGGAGATCGCCGGCGAGCTCGAGCGCGCGAATCGCCGTCGCCGCGTTGCGCTGCTGGAAGGCGCCGAGCAGCGGCAGCGCGATCTCGTAGCGGTCCTCGGGCGTGACGACCGCGAACGACTGTCCGTAGCGCTGGCCGCTGCGTCCTTCGATCCGCACCTCGTCGCCGACCGCGTGGAAGGGTGCGCCGGCCGCGAGCGCCGCGCGCTCGAGCTCGGCGCGCGCACGCGGATCGCGCGCGTCGGTGAGCAGCGGGACCCCGGGCTTCGCGACGCCGCCCTTGTCGCGCGCGATCTCGGCGATCGTCTCGCCGAGGATCTCGGTGTGGTCGAGCGCGACGTTCGTGACGATCGCAACGCGCGGCTCGAGCACGTTCGTCCCGTCGAGCTTTCCGCCGACCCCGGCTTCGATCACCGCGACGTCGACGCTCTCGCGCGCGAACCACAGGAACGCCAGCGCGAGCAGTATCTCGTAGTACGTCGGACCGCCGTGCTCGGGGGCGACCCGCTCGGCGACATCGCGCAGCTCGCCGATCAGCTCGCCGAACGCGTCGGGCGAGATCGCCAGGCCGTCGATCCGCGCGCGCTCGGTGACGCTCGCGAGATGCGGCTTCGTGTGCAGCCCCGTCCGCTTCCCCGCGGCGTGCAGCGCCGCCGCGAGCATGGTCGAGGTCGAGCCCTTTCCGCTCGTCCCGGCGACGTGGATCGTCGGGTAGCGGTCCTGCGGATCGCCCAGCGCGCTCAGGAACGCGCGGATGCGGTCGAGCCGGTTCGGCATCCGCCGCGACGCGTTCTCGTTGATCAGTCCGAGCAGATACGACTGCGCCGCCTGAAACGTCACCTTTCGTGATACCCCGACGGGTGTCGGTCCGTTGCGTCGCCGGCGAGCAGTTCGAGGGCGTGCGGGAGCGCCGGCCGGATCGCTTCGAGGCACTCGCGAACCGCCTTGGGGCTCCCCGGCAGGTTGACGATCAGGGAGCGGTTGCGGACGCCGGCGAGCGCACGCGAGAGCATCGCGCCCGGCACGCTCGCGCGCGAGACCGCGCGCATCGCCTCGCCGAGCCCGGGGACGTCGTAGTCGATGACGGCGGCGGTCGCCTGCGGCGTGCGGTCGCGCGGCGCGAGCCCCGTCCCGCCGGAGGTCAGCACGAGCCGCACCGGGCCTTCGCACAGCTCGATCAGGGCGGCCTGCAGCGCCGCCGGGTCGTCGGGGAGGATGCGCTCGTCGTCGACCGCGAGCTCGGTGCCGCCGAGGAGCTCGCGCACGACCGGAAGGCACCGGTCCGGCCGCTCGCCGCTGTGCGCGCGGTCGGAGAGCACGATCACCGCGACCGGGAACGTCACGTCGCGCTCCAGTCGCCGGACTTGCCGCCGCTCTTCGCCAGCAGCCGCACCCGCTCGATGACGATCCCTTTGTCGAGCGCCTTGCACATGTCGTAGATCGTCAGCGCCGCCACGCTCGCCGCGACGAGCGCTTCCATCTCGACGCCGGTGCGCCCGACGATCGTCGCACGCGTCTCGATGCGCAGCGTCGTCTCGTCGTTCCATGCGAACGCGACGTCGACCGCGTCGAGCGGGAGCGGATGCGCGAGCGGGATCAGCTCGCCGGTCCGTTTTGCCGCCAGAATCCCGGCGACTTGCGCCGCGACGAACGCATCGCCCTTCGGCAGCGTCGCGGCGCGCAGCGCGTCGGCGGCGGCTCGCGTCAGCTTCACCAGCGCCTCGGCGCGCGCGATCCGCGCCGTCGCGGGCTTCGCGCCGACGTCGACCATCGCGAGCGAACCGTCCTCGGTGATGTGCGAAGGCTTCGGCCGAGCGATCGCCGCCGCGTCGTCGTTCGTGCGATCCTGCGCGCTCATACGAAGGACAGGTCCTGGGCGTGCGGGGTGAGGTCGTTCTCGGCGAGCCACGCTGGATCGTACAGCCGCGAGCGATAGCGATCGCCGCCGTCGCACAGCACCGTCGCGACGGTGCAGCCGGCCGGCAGCGTGCGCGCGCAGCGCGCCGCGGCGGTGACGTTGAGCGCGGCGGAGCCGCCGACGAACAGCCCCTCCTCGCGCAGCAGCCAGTGCGCCATCTCGACCATCGCGCGATCGTCGACCCGCACCGCGTCGTCGACCGGCGCGCCGGCGAAGTTCGCCACGATGCGCTTGATGCCGATCCCTTCGGCGACCGAGTCACCTTCGACGGCGAGCTCGCCGGTGGTGACGTACGAGAAGAGGGCCGAGCCGTATGGGTCGGCGAGCACGACGCGCGTGCGCGGGTCGTGCGCTTTGAGCGCGCGGCCGACGCCGGCGATCGTCCCGCCGGTCCCGGCGGCGGCGACGAAGGCGTCGATCGCTCCGCCCGTTTGCGCGATCAGCTCGGGCCCGGTCGTGCGCTCGTGCGCGTCGCGGTTCGCGGTGTTCTCGAACTGGTTCGCCCACACGGCGCCCGCGATCGTCTCCGCCGTGCGCCGCGCGACATGATAGTAGTTCGCCGGGTTGGTGAACGGCGCGGCTTCGACGACGTGCAGCTCCGCGCCGAGCGCGCGCAGCAGCGCATACTTCTCCGGCGCCTGATCGTCGGGCATCACGATGACCACGCGGTAGCCGCGCGCGTTGCCCACCAGCGCGAGCCCGATCCCGGTGTTGCCAGCCGTCCCTTCGACGATCGTCCCGCCGGCGTGCAGCGCCCCGCGCGCTTCGAAGTCCTCGACGATCCCGCGCGCCGCGCGGTCCTTCACCGAGCCGCCCGGGTTGAGGTGCTCGGCCTTGGCGAGGATCGTGCGGCCGAGCGCGGCCGAGAGCTTCGGCAGCACGATCAGCGGCGTGTCGCCGATCGCGCCGACGAGCCCGTCGGCGGTGCGAGCGACGCGAGGTGAGGGATTCGGCACGGTGCGGTGAACGTCGTGCGGCGAGAATGATCTCTCCTGCGGACGGCGCCCTTGGATTGTACGGCGCGGTCGGCGACGCATGCGCCGGCCGCCGTTTCGGGTTCGCCCGGCGCCGGGCGAACCTCGCCGCCCGTTTCGCGCGGCACCGCGGCGCGGACGCCGTGACCGCCTCGGGGAGCTGGTACGCGGGACTCCTCGCCGAGACCGGGCTCGCGGCGATCGCCGTGTCGCCGGACGCCTCGGAGCAGCAGCGCCGGCTGCTGTGCGCCGACTTTCCGCTCCACAGCGCGTGGCTCGCCGCCGCGATCGACGGGCTCCCGCACGGCACCGCCGACACGATCCGCTGGCACCGCGAGCACGACGACGGAACCGGCTTCCCCGATGCGCTGCGCTGGGACGGGATCCCGGCGCACGCCGCGGGGCTCGGGATCGTGAACGCTTTCCTGGAGGCGCTCGACGAGGGCGACGAGCCGGTCTCGCCGGCGGAGGCGGCGTTCGGGCTCGCCGCCGAGAGCGGGCGGCGCTTCGGCGTCGCGCACCTGCGCGCGTTTCGCAGCTACGTCGCGGCGAGCGGTGACGACGGCTCGGCGACGTTCGAGCCCGAGCCGGCTGCGACGGGCGACGACCTGCTGGCCCGGCTGTGCGCGCGGATCGACGGGCGTGAGGCGCAGACCGAGGGCCGGTCCGAACGGCGAGCGGCGCTCGCCGGCCCGCTCTCCGAGCGGCTCGGGATCGACCGCACCCGCGCGGAGCGGTTGGCCCGGCTCGGCGCGCTGACCGACCTCGCGCCGCCGGGGGCGGGCGCGAGCGGCGATCCGGTCGAGCGGGCGGCGCAGATCCTCGCCGCAGTCCCCGCCTACGCCGCCGACGCGCCGCTGCTCGCCGCGAGCGCCGCCTTGTACGCAGAGGGGTCGACGACGTGATCGAGCTGCCCGCCCGCACGCGGCGCATCGCGGGGACGCGCCTGCTCGACCTCTGCCGCGAGCGCGGGATCGCCAGCGTCGTCGACCCGTTCATGGGGATCCCGAACCATCTCGTCGTGCTGAAGCGGCACGGGATCGTCGTGCACGGCGGCGATCTGCTCGAGTGGTTCGTGCGTGCCGGCGAAGGGCTCGTCGCGAACGACTTCACGATCTTGCGCGACGCCGAGGTCGCCGAGATCGTTGAGATGCTCCCCGGCCGCATCTATCCGACCGACCTCTTCCGCGCGTGGGAAGGCGTCTTCTTCAGCGAGGAGCAGTGCCGCTATCTCGGCGTGTGGCACGCGAACGTGCACGCGCTGCGCAGCGACGGGCAGACCGGGCTCGCCGTGCTCGGCTTGTGGCACGTGCTCTGTCACTGGCTGCACAAGGCGCGCGATCCCGACGAGATGGTCGACGTCCCGCCGAGCGAGCTGGCGTGGCACTACGTGCGCGAGACGCAGCGCCGCGTCTGCGGGAACGGCCGCCGCAACACCGTGCGGCGCGCCGGCTTCGCGACGACGCTCGGCGCGGTGCGCGCCGACGCGATGTACGTCGCGCCGCCCGGGCGCGCCAGCGGCCGCCGCATCGACCCGCGCGTGTGGATGTGGGAGGCATGGTGGTCCGGAGACCCCTACTTGAACGTGGAGCGGCTGTTCCGCGACACCGTGTTCGGTGCGGGCGTGAACGACGATGCCGCCTACGACCGCGCGCTCGCCGACGTCATCGCCGCCGGCGCGGCCGCGCCGTTCGCCATCCTGCAGACGCAGGTACGCGACGCCGCGCGATTCGAGCGCCTGCTCCGCGAGACACGCGGCCCCGTCGAAGTCCTCGAGCTCGACCCCGAAGAAATCTACCTCATCGCGAAACACTGAAGCCCAGCGAACGCTGAAGCCTAGCGAACGCATCACGCTGCGCGCGGACCGCAGCGCAGCGAGGACCGCGACGATCGAGCGGGCCAACGGCGTGGCGGGCGCGGCGGCTTGCGGCCGCAGGCCGCAAACGCGATGGATTCGGCGCTCGTCCAGAGCGCCGAATCCTCATCGGGCGGGGGCGGCGGTTTGGAAGCGGTACCAGACGAGACACAGCAGCGCCAGCACGACGCTGACGATCCCGTGCTTCGTGTGCGGGCCCGGCGGATAGAAGTGGCCGGTCCAGTACAGGACGGCGACGATCAAGAACACGACGGCGAGGATCAGCGCGAGCTGTTTCATGCGATGACTTTCGTAACGAAGAGGACGAACGAGAGCGCGCCTGCGACGATGCAGTACCAGGCGAACGGCGAGAGATCGTTGTGGCGAAACCAGCGCGTCAGGAACGCGACCGAGGCGTATGCCGTGATACCCGCGAGCAGCCCGCCCGTCACCGCCTGCACGAGCACGACGTGCGCGGCGGGCGCGAAGAGCTTCGGGAACTCCAGCAGGGCGGCGGCGAGGATGACCGGCGTCGCGAGCAGGAACGAGTAGCGCGCCGCGTCTTCGTGGCGCAAGTCGCGCAGCAGCCCGGCGACGATCGCCGAACCGGAGCGCGAGATCCCCGGCAAGAGCGCGAGCGCCTGGGCGAACCCGACCAGCACGCCGTCGCCGGCCCGCAGCGAGGGCAGCGCGCGATACGGATGGCCGGCATTGGCGTGCTGCCGGCGCCGCAGCATCTCGCCCGCGAGCATCAGCAGCCCGTTCGCGAACAGGAACAGCGACACCGGCTCGGGCGAGGCGAAGAGCCGCTTCACCGCCGACTCGAACAGCACGCCGAGAATCCCCACCGGGATCGTTCCGGCGACCAGCAGCCAGCCGACCCTTTCGTTCGGATCGTCGCCGATCCGGCCGCGCACGACGCTGCGCGCGAGACCTCGAACGATCGCCAGCCAGTCGGTTGCGTAGTACGCGACGAGCGCCAGCGCGGTTCCGAGGTGCAGCACGACGACGAAGGCGAGGAACGACTCCGAGCCCTCGTCGACGTGCCAGCGCAGCAGCGCGGGGACGAGCACGATGTGCCCGAGGCTGCTCACCGGGAACAGCTCGCTGACGCCCTGCAGCACGGCCAGCAGCATCGCTTGCAGGAACGTCACGTCGCCGTCGGTTCGCACGCGGGGGAGGCTTTCCCGCTGGCGCGGAAACGCGAAGCGTGGAGGAAGGACGCTCGCATCGGCGTTTGGGTGATGCTCCGATGCTGGTCGCGTACACGATCGGCGCGGAGTTCGCGGCGGCGCGCACCGAGACGTACGACGTCGGGCTGGGCGGACTCGCGATGCTCTCCGAGAGCGCGCTCGAACCGGGGCAGCGGCTCGACCTCGAGCTCGAGCTGCGCGGCGACTCGCGCGCGGCGCTGCGCCTCACCGGCGAAGTCCGCTGGTGCCGTCACGACCCCGCCGCCGAGAAGTACCGCATCGGCATCGAGTTCACCGACCGCACCCCCGAACAAGAATCCCAGCTCCGCGGCTACGTCGACACGATGTACAAGCTCCGGGACCTAGGCGTCCTCTAGCCCGCGCACCCCTCCCCGCCGCACCCCCTCACCGCGCCCAGCGCAACTCCGCTCACCACGCCCAGCACAACACTGACCACGCCCCGCGCAACGCTCACCACGCCAGCGCAACTCCGCCACCACGCCCAGGGCAACTCCGCTCACCGCGCCCAGCGCAACTCCACGATCCCGCCCAGCTTCTCAGGCCCACATCCGCGGCGGCTTGCGCCCGCAGGGCGCAAACGCGATGGATTCGGCGCTCGTCAAGAGCGCCGAATCCTCATTGCGATTCGAAGGTGACGGTGAAGATGTAGTCGGCGGCGATCGGCTTGCAGTCCCGGATCTCGGTCTGGAAGGTCGATTGCCTCGCGGCTTGGAGCGCGGCCTGGTTCAGCACGACGCTGGGTGAGCTCTGGACCTTCGTCCCGACGATGTGGCTGTTCGTGTCGAGCGAAACGATGATGGCGACATCGCCCGTGATCCCTTGCTGCTGCGCCATCTGCGGCGTGTCGGGCTCGACCGCGTGCAGCGTCGTCGCGGCGACGTTCGGCCGCGCACAGGATGCGGGGGTCGGCGTCGGCTTCGGCGTCGGCGTCGGCGGCGCAGGAGCCGGCGTCGCCGCCGGCGCGCTCGGCGCGGGCGCCGCCGTCCCTTGGCCCTGCGGGATGCCGTTCGTGTTGCCGGTGGTGTACTTGTTCGTCGCTTCGGTCGGGCCGTTCGACTTCGAGGTCGTGTGCTGCGTGTTGATCTTGATCCTCGGCTGTTGCGGCGCGGGCGTCTCCTTCGGCGGCGGCGTGTCGTGCGGCGGCGGCGTCGGCGGGGGCGTCGGCGGCGGGGTGGGCGTCGGTTTCGGCGTCGGCGGCGGGGTCGGGACGTGGACGACCGTGACCTTCTGCGGCGTCGATTCCTCGGTTTGCGTGTGCTCGAACTTCACGAACGGTCCGAGGATCAGGTGCAGCGCGATCGAGATCCCGAAGCCGTAGAGCAGGAAGCTCTTCGCCCGTTCCGCGCGCGTGACCGGCGGCTGCGGCTGCCGTGGGGGCGGGGTGGCGGTCGTCGACATCTACGGCCCCGTCTGGCCTTCCGGCAAGCCTTCGATGTGGTTCGCCAGGCCGAAGGTGTTCAGGTTCGCGGCCTTCGCGGCGTCCATCACGCGCAGGATCGTCCCGAAGTCCGCGCGCGGGTCGGCCTTGATGATGACGGTCTTGAGCTCTCCGCCGGTCTGTCGCGCCAGCTGCACGAACTGTTCCTTCGCCTGCAACTGATCGACGACGCTCGAGCCGATCTGGACTTGGTTCTTCTCGTTGACCAGCACGACGATCTCGGAGGGGAGCACCTTCTGCCGGTTCTTGGCGTCGGGCAGCTTCGGCTCTTTGACGACCGATGCGAGGATGATGAAGATGATGAGGAGGACCAGCAGCACGTCCGTGAAGGGCGTGATGTTGATCGTCGACATGACCTCGTCTTCGCCTTGTCCGGTGGAGACAGCCACGGGCTAGAGTTCCTTCGCTTTCTTACGACGAGGTGACGAAGCCGACGTCTTCGAGACGGACGATGCGTGCGGCGTCGAGGATCTTGATGATCGTGCCGTAAGGAGCCTTGATGTCCGCCGTGAGGGAGACGTGCTTGTGGCCCTTGCGGGCGGCGACCTCGGCCATGTCCTGATAGATGCGCGTCGTGTCGGACCGTTTGCCGTCGACGTAGATCACGCCCTTGTCGTTGACGAGCACCTCGATGTCGTCCGTCTTCTTCTGCTGCTGCACCGGCGCGTTGTTGTTGTCGGGCAGCTGTTTCTCGAAGCCGGGCGGCGCGACGAGCGCGGCGAGGATCATGAAGATGATGAGCAGGACCAGCAGCACGTCGGTGAACGGCGTGATGTTGATCTCGGCCATCACCTCGTCGTCCTGCTGGGCGGAGACCATGCTCATGAGTCGAGCCCTCGGATCGGAAGGTTCAGCTTACTTCGTCCCGGTCGTCGTCGGCTGGTAGACGTCGGTCGGGATCGCGGCGCCGGT
This sequence comes from Vulcanimicrobiota bacterium, assembly GCA_963795405.1. Lineage (GTDB taxonomy): Bacteria > Vulcanimicrobiota > Vulcanimicrobiia > Vulcanimicrobiales > Vulcanimicrobiaceae > Vulcanimicrobium. The sequence continues at coordinate 366,353 of CAWCHS010000008.1, read as the reverse complement.
GTTGTGGAAGTGGAGCATCTCGGCGAGCTGGTTGGCCGCGACGATCATCTCCTGGTTGTACGCCTTGATGCGCGTCTTGAAGTAGTTGAAGAAGATGACCGAGATGACGGCCACGAACAGGCCGGCGGCCGTCGTGATCAGCGCTTCCGAGACGCCCGCCGCGACGACGGCCGGCGTCGAGTTGCCCTTGAGGGCGATGTCCTGGAAGGCGCGGATGATGCCCAGCACCGTTCCGAAGAGGCCGACGAACGGCGCGATGACCGCGATCGTTCCGATGATCCCCAGGTTCCGCTCGAGCGAGTTGAGGTTCTCCATCAGCGCGATGGACAGGGCGTCGGTGATGTCTGCGCGGTTCTTCTCGCCGCGCTGCAGCCCGAACTCCAGAATCTTGGGGAGCATCCCCTTGTTCTTCTTGCAGATCGCGATCGCGCCCGGCAGGTCGTCCGCCGCGATCTTCTCACCGATCTGCCGGAGCAGACCCTTCGAGTCCGAGTGCTGGCTTGCGAAGAACAGCAATCGCTCGATGACGATCGCGACCGCGACGACCGACAGCACCAGCAGCGCCCACATCGCGGGGCCGCCGGAGATGATCGTTCCGAAAAATCCGCTGAAATCCACGAGGTCTTGTGTCGCCTCCGAGTCTTCGGGTGAAGGAGTCCGCTAGGGAGCGTAGGTGCGGACGAGGGCCGGGCAATACGAAAGACGGCGGGGGGTCGCGCCCGGCGCGGGCCTAGGATTGGCGGTCCCGTCGTTCATTCCTACTGTTTCGCTCCGAGCTTTTGGAGCGCGGCGGTCGCGTCGGTTGCCAGCTTGGTATCGCTCCCCGCATTGGCTTTGGCCTTCTGCAGGTACGCGATGGCGGCGGTCTTGTCGCCGCTGTTCGCTGCGGCCACCCCGGCCAGATAGTTCGCGGTCGCGTTGGAAGGATCGGTCGCGAGCGCCTTGTCGGCCTCCGCGCGCACGGCCTTCCAATCGGGCGTCGGCGCGGTGGCGAGCACCTGCGCCGCTTCGGCGTAGAACAGCGCCGCGCGCGACGGCACGGCTTTCGCTGCCGTCTCCAAGCCGGAGACCGCGGCGGTCCGGTTGCCGCCCTGAACCGCGGTGTTCGCCTGCTGGTTGTAGTACGCGGCGAGCGCGTCGTCGACGCGCGTGTTCGAAGGATCGCGCTGCTTGATCTGCTGCGCCAGCGGGAGGCCCTTCTGCGGCTGTCCCCCGAGGATGTATGCGGTGGCGAGCGCCGTCTCGATCGCGTTCAGCGATTGCGTGTCCGGATGCGGCGCGCTCTTCACCATCTGGTCCGCCTTCTCGAGGTCGGCGGCCGCGGGCGCGTACTGCTGCCCGTCCGCCTCCGCCGTTCCGCGAATGTAGTACGCGTCGGCGGCCGGCTGCAGCGCGAGCTCCTTGTCGGCCAGTGCCGCGGCCTTCTGGTTGTCGTGCGCCTTCAGCGCCGCGACGGCGGCGTCGCCGTATGCTTTCGCGGCGACGACCTTGAAGCGCGCCGGGATCGTACCGGACGCGTCGAACGCCTCGGCCGCGCCGGGCGCATCGTTCAGATACGAGTCGGCGACGCCGAGGAGGGCCTCCGCGTCCTTGTCGCCGGGATGTCCCGTGAGATACGACTGGAGCTCCGTCTTCGCATCGGCGTACTTGCCGGCGCGGATCAGCGCGTTGGCCTGATTGACCTCACCCGCATTCGAGCCGGTGTCCGTCGTGACGGCGTTGCCGTTGAACTTGAGCGCCAGCGTGTAGTACGCGGCGACCGGCTTCCCGTCGCGCTCGCCCGGCTTGTAGGTCGAGGTCTTGGCGATCTCGACCGCCGCGGCGTCGTCGCCGTGGTTGGTCGACTTCTCGACTTTGACCGTCCCGATCGAGCCGTTCGTCTTGACGAAGATCTGCACCGTGACCGAGCCCGTGCCGACGATCGGCGAGCTCGCCGTCCCCTGCTTCACGATCTTCGGCGGCGTGTAGAACGTCGACGTCTGCGCGCCGGCCGGCAAGCACGACGCGGCCGAGACCGCGATCGTCGCGAGTGCTGCGAGCAGACGGGGAGTGCGGACGGCCATGGCACCTCGCGGAAAGAGAGTGGAAACACGCAACGGGCGCGCCGGCCGCCGGGTTCCGGCCGCGCATTGTCCCGCGCTTCCCCCTTCACCTTCTCGGGTAGTCGCCGGACTGCGATCGCTCAGTGCCGTCCCGTCAGGTCGGGCCGGAGGGCGGTCGCTCCTTCGAGATAGACGTGGCGGATCTCGTCTTGGCGCAGCTCGGTATTGATGTGCACCATCACCCGCACGCAGCGGGCTAGACGACCGGGTACCCCGATCTCGGTGAAATTCAACAGCGGGACGAGCGACCAGCCGATCGCGCGCGCCGCGGCCGCCGGGAACTCGGAGACGAGATCCGGCGTGACGGTGAACAGCGCCGAGGCCACGTCCTCGGCGAGGAACCCGTTGCGCTCGACGATCGCTCGGAGCAGCCGTTCGGTCGCCGCCAGGATCAGCGCCGGCTCGTCGCGCTCGACCGTGATCGCGCCGCGGATGCCGCGCACCGGCATCAGCGCTCGTCCTCGGGTTGGTCGCGCCCGGCGCCGGCCCCGTGCGCTTCGGCGGCGATCCGGTGGAGGGCCGCCAGCTCGCGGGGCGTCACCGCGCGCAGCCCGCCCACCGGGAGATCGCCGAGCGCGAGGGGCCCGAAGCGCAGCCGCGCGAGCGCGACGACCGGCCGTTCGACGGCTTCGAACATCCGCCGGACCTGACGGTTCCGGCCCTCGTGGATCGTGACGTCGACCAGCGAGACGTCGCGCCGGACCGCGACGACGCGCAGCTGTGCCGGCGCGGCCCGCCCTTCGGTGAGGCGCACGCCGCGCAGGATCGTCTCGACGGCGGCGGCGTCGAGCCGTCCTCGCAAGGTCGCGCGATACGTCTTCTCGACGCCGAAGCGCGGGTGCGTCAGCACGTGCGCGATCTCGCCGTCGTCGGTCAGCAGCAGCACGCCGCTCGTGTCGTAGTCGAGCCGCCCGACCGGGACGACGCGCGCGGCGACGCCGGCGTCGCGCACGAGCTGCGCGACGGTGCGGCGGCCCTCGGGGTCGCGCATCGTCGTCATCACGCCGGCCGGTTTGTGCAGCACGAGATACGTGCGCGCCGCCGACGGGCGCACGACGCGACCGTCGACCTCGACGTGCGCATCGCCGCCGACGCTCGTGCCGAGCTCGCGCACGACGCGGCCGCCGACGCGCACGCGCCCCGCGACGATCAGCTCCTCGGCGCGCCGGCGCGAGGCGACGCCGGCCGCGGCGAGAAACTTCTGCAGCCTCTGCGTCGCGACGGCTGCTACACCTTTTTCAGGTCGAAGTCGGTGACGAAGTCTTCGTTCGTCTTCGTGCGCGCGAGCGCGGCGTAGATCCGCTCCGAAGCTTCGACCGTCGAGAGGCCGGCGAGCAGCCGGCGCAGATCGTTGACCTTGTGCAGCGCGATCTCGCTCAGGAGCTGGTCTTCGTACGCGTTGCCGCTGGCGACCAGATCGATCGGCGGGTACGCGCGCGGCGCGGCGAGCTCGCGCGCCAGCACCACCTCGGCGTTCTCGAGCGGGGCGAACTCCTCGATCAGCAGCGTGTCGAGCGGCGAGGTTCCGGCCGAGAGCGCGGCGAGCACCGTGAGCGAGCCGCCGCCTTCGAGCGCGCGCGCCGAGCCGAACAGCCGCTTCGGGCGCTGGAGCGTCGCGGCCTCGACCGGCGCGCCGTTCTTGTGGTGCGCGCTGGCGGCGTACGCGCGGACGAGCCGCGTCAGCGAGGAGACGATCACCACCGCGTCGCCGCCGAGCTCGGCGATCCGCTTCGCGCGCTCGAAGACGAGCTCGGCGGTCGTCACGTGGCTCTCGGCGTGATCGTCGAACGTCGTCGCGACGACTTCGACGTCGAGCATGCGCTGCACGTGCGTCGCGGCCTCGGGGCGCTCGTCGATCAGCAGCACGATCGCGTGGGCGCTCGGGTCGTTCGCCTCGATGGCGCGCGCGATCCGGGCGACTAGTGCGGTCTCGCTCGTCCGCGGCGGAACGATGAGCAGCGCGCGCTGGCCCCGGCCGAGCGGGGCGAACAGGTCGAGCGCGCGCGTCGCGAGATCGCCGCGCGTCTCGAGCACGAAACGCTGCGCCGGCGGCTCGGCGCCCAGCTCGTCGAACATGCGGCGGCCGCCGATCTCTTCGGGCGGCCGGCCGTTGACCGTCTCGACCTTGACGATCCCGTAGTACTTCTCGTTCTCTTTCGGGCGCCGGACCTGCCCGGCGACGAGATCGCCGCGGCGCAGCTCGAAGCGGCGAATCTGCGATTGCGAGATGTAGATGTCGTCGCTCCCGACGAGGTAGCCCTCCCGCCGCAGAAAGCCGTAGCCTTCCGGCAGGACGTCGAGGACGCCGTTGGCCTTCTCGAGGCCGCTGCGCTGCGCTTGGATCTCGACGATCTGCGCGACGAGATCGTCTTTCTTGATCTTCGTCGGATTCTCGATCTCGAACGTCTTCGCGAGCTCGTTGAGCTCGGCTTTGCTCATCTCCGCAAGCTGGTCGGGCGTCAGCAGCGGGGGTCCGACCGGCTGCGGGAACTCCGGTTGGGTGAAGACGTCGTGCGGCTGCGGCGGGCCGCCGCCCTCGTTGAAGCGCTGGCGGTTCCGCCGCGAACGGCGGCGGCGGCCTCCCCCTTCGGGGCGACCGTTGATGTTGGGCCGGTTGTCGAACTGCAGCGGAATGCTCCCTTGGGGAGACGGACGCTCGCGTGAGGGGACTCGACCGGCGAGGCTGCCGGGGCCGCCGCTTTCGCACGAGGCGCCGAGGAACGTGAAGAGCCGGCGATGCGGGACCGCGCGACGGAATGGAGTCTACCACACCGGGCTTCAGGGCGACAAGGCGCGCGGCCCGCTGAGCGAGGCGCTCCCGCGCGCGTAGAAACGCCACGGGAGCTCGGCGGCTTTGCTGATCCCGATGCGCGCGCTGACCCCGACCTCGCAGGCCCGATCGCCGGCGGCGAGCCGCAGCGCCGAGCCGGCGAGCAGGTCGGCGCCGTCGAACGCCGGGCCGATCGCCAGCCCGCGGCAGAGGTTCCCCGGCCCCCGCAGCAACTCGCGGTCGCGGACGCCGGGCCGGCCCCGCAGGGCGCGCATCGTCGCCAAGCCCGCGATCGGCTCGCAGGCGCGGACGAGGACCGCCGACCCCGTTCCGGCCCCCTCGCTGGTCACATTCAGGCACCAGTTCACGCCGTAGATGAAGTACACGTAGGCGTGGAGCGGCGGTCCGAACATCGCCCGGTTGCGCCGGGTCGGGCCGCGGAAGGCGTGCGAGGCCGGATCCTCCTGAACGTAGGCCTCGGTCTCGACGATCCGCCCGGCCAGGGTCTCGCCCTCGTAGCTGCGGATCAGCAGCGTCCCGATCAGGGCGCGTGCGAGCGCGAAGGTCTCGTGCGGGAGCTCCGCGGGCGGCGCGTCGCCGGGCAACGGGGCGCCGGCGCCGAGCGGAGCGTCGTCAGGCGGCGGCGCGGGTGCGGAGGGCGACGTCGGCGCGGGCGCGGCCGTCGAGGTCGTGCGTTTCAATCGGCTCGCCGCGTTCGACGCGCGCCACCGCGAAGCCGTGCAGGGCGCAGCGCGTCTTGACGTAGGCCATCGCGAGCGCGGGCGGGACCGCGGTCCGGGCGCTGAGGTCGTCGACGACCGCCTCGTCGGCGAGGCGGATCCGGACGCGGGTGAACCCTCGTCCACGGAGATAGCCGGCGAGCGCACCGACCGCGGCGTAGCCGAACTCCCGCCCGCCGAGCGCGGCCAGCGGCCGCGCCGCGAACGGCACCTTCACGACGCTCCGCCCGGTCCCGGTCGCGACGGTGGCGTAAACGACTCCGGCGCCGCCCGGATCGGCGGCATATCCGACGGCGACGTCGGCGGAGCGGTGGCGAATGGTCTGCTGGGTCATGGCTCGTGCGATCATCCTATATCGAACATACGTTCGAGTCAAGCGGCTCTCGCGGCGAGCACCTCCCGGTAGATTGCGAGGATTCGCCGCGTCTGCATCTCCACGGTAAACCGCGAGAATGCCAAATGTACGGCACTCTGGTCGCGCCCCCGCGAGATCGCGTCGCGCAGCGCGGCGGCGAATGCCTCGGGTTCCGGAGCCGCCACCCGGCCCCCGCCGCCCAGAACGTCGCGCGAGGCGTCGCTGTCGGCGGCGACGACCGGGAGCCCGGCGGCGAGTGCCTCGGCCAGCACCAGCCCCTGGGTCTCGCTGATGGAAGGGAAGACGAAGGCGTCGGCCGAGGCGTAAACGTCGGGAAGCCGCTCGCGGGCCAGCGTCCCGACGAAGCGGACCCGCCGCGCCACCCCGAGCCGGCGTGCGCGCTCCTCCAGCGCGGCGCGGTGCGGCCCCTCGCCGACGACCGCCAGGCGCAGCTCGGCAAACGCGGGGAGCATGTCGAGCGCGAGCTCGACATTCTTCTCGAGCCCGAGCCGCGAGACGACGAGCGCCAGCGGCTCGTCGTCGGCGGCGGCGCCGAGCCGCGCGCGCACCAGCGGGCTGCGGCGGCCGCCCGCGAACCGCTCCACGTCGATCGCGCTCGGCACGACCGCGATCGGCGCGCGCACGCCGAGCTCGCGCAGACGAACCTCCATCGCGCGCGTCGGCACGATCACGCTGTCGGCGGCGTTCGCGTAGCGGCGCGTCAGCGTCGACATCGCGCGCTCGGTCGTCGCGCGATCGAACGGCGCGTAGTGCGCGTACGCGTCGAGCCGCGTGTGGTACGTGAACACGAGCGGCACGCGCATGCGGCGCGCGCACGATATCGCCATCCACCCGGTGACGAACGGCGAGTGCGCGTGCACGATGTCGAGCGCGTGCACGCGCCGGCGATCGTCCGCGTTCAAATACGGAACGCACAGACGATATGCGGTCTGCGTCGGCAGCGGCAGCGAGGGCACGCGCACGACGACGCCCTCGTCGTCGACGAAATGCGGGAAGCGCGGCGCAATCGTCGTTACCTCGACGCCGTGCGCGACGAGACCGTCGCGGAGCGCGTCGATGCTCGCGACGACTCCGTTCACGATGGGCCGGTAGCACTCGGTGAAGAATCCGACCTGCACGTTCGTCCCTTCTCCAACTGCCCTCGGTTCCACCGCTCCGCCGTGCAGCACGTCGTTCCGGCCGCTGCGACCGCTGCATTTGACGTGAGCTTCACGCTCGTGGTACCGTAGGCGACGTCCACGTCGGGCCATTCGGCCCGGCGAGGCATTCGACCGAGCCATCACCGGCTCGCCGGCCACCGCTACGACGTCGAGTGCGGACCGCCAATGATACGGATCGTTCTGATCCGCATCCGGTGGAACGCACCCTCGCACGAGAAAGGAGTCGGACGATCCGAAACGATCATCCTTCGCCGTTCGCGGCGACGGGCGTCCTCTCGCTCGGGTTGCTGATCCCGTTCTGCACCGGTACGGTGCCGAACCAGATTCAGCAAACCGTCGCGCAGATCGCCGATCCCGTCCCCGCCAAACACGTTACCTTCGTCCACGACGGACAGTCCACGACGCTCGCGACCCGAGCGGCGACCGTCGGCGATCTCCTCACCGAGGAGAACGTCGTCCAGGCCGCCGACGACGCGCTGCAGCCGGACGCGAGCAGCGCCCTGACCGATGGCGAGACCGTCGTCTACCGCGCCGCCGTCCCGGTGACGATCGTCGTCGACGGCACCCCGCGGATCACCATGACCGCGGCGCCGAGCGTCGCCGATCTCCTCGCCGACCAGCACGTCCGCTGGGACGGGCACGACCGCGTCTCGCCGGCGCCGTTCTCCTCGCTCGCCGCGAACGGCACGATCGAGGTCCGGCACGTCGACCGCTGGACCGAGTCCGTCCGCCGGCCGATCGCTCCGCCCGTGGTGAAGCGCTTCGCGCTGACCCTCGGGCTCGGCAAGACGAAGGTGCTCGACCCCGGTCGCCCCGGCCTCGCCCTCGTCTCGTACGCGGTCACGCGGAGCGGCGACGGGGCGCGGCTGCGCCGCAGCCGACTCGTCTCGCGCGTCCTGCGCGCGCCGCGCTCCAAGATCGTCGCCGAGGGGATCGGCGAGTACACCGCGCTGACCGAGGTCGCGCGGCGGGGGATCGAGGGGACGCTGCGCCTGGCGACCTCCGCGCTCTCGATGGTCGCGACCGCCTACAGCGCCGACTGCGCCGGCTGCAGCGGGACGACCGCGATCGGCCGGCCCGCGGGGCACGGCATCGTCGCCGTCGACCCCTCGGTGATCCCGCTGGGCACGCATCTCTTCATCCCGGGTTACGGCCACGCGATCGCCGGCGACACCGGCGGCTCGATCCGCGGACGGCGGATCGACCTCGGCTTCGCCTCGAACGCCGCGGCCGACGCCTTCGGCCGACGCCCCGTCATCGTCTACGTGTTCAAATAGGCTCCGGCGGCGAGCGACCCGAGCCGCATCCGGGGCTCGAGAGCACGCGCCGCCTGCTGGCCGCGCGCGGGATCCGGCCGAAGAAACGGCTCGGGCAGCACTTCCTCATGGACGGCGGAACGGCGTCGCGCATCGCGCGGCTCGCCGTCGACGCGCCGGGCGACCGGGTCCTGGAGATCGGCGCCGGCACGGGCGCCCTCACTGCTGCGCTGCGGCGGCTCGGCGCCGAGGTCACCGCCTTCGACGTCGACCCGCAGATGGTCGGGATCTTGCGCGAGCGCGACGACCTCGCCGGCGTCGACGTGCGGCTCGCCGACGCGCTCGCCTTCGACTACGCCGGCTGGGCCGCGGAGCGCGACTGGCGTGCCGCGGGGAACCTCCCGTACAACGTCGGGACGCCGGTCCTGGTGAACTTGGCGGCGCTGCCGCGGCCGCCGCAGCGCATCGTCGCGATGATTCAGAAGGACGTCGCCGACCGGCTGCTGGCCAAGCCGGGGACCGCGCAGTACGGGAGCCTCACCGTCGCGATCGCGCTGACGATGAGCGTCGAGCGCGCGCTCACCGTCCCGCCGGGCGCGTTCTTCCCGCGACCGCGCGTCGTCTCGACGGTCGTCGTTCTGCGCCGGCTCGAGCGGCCGCGCGTCGCGCTCCGCGACCGCGCGCGCTTCGAACAGGTCGTTCGCGGCGCGTTCGCGTACCGGCGCAAGACGCTCGCCAACTCGCTCGCCCTCGCCCTTGGGGTACCTCGCGAACGGATCGCCGAGGCGCTCGCGCACCTCTCCCTCGACTCCGACGTCCGTGGTGAAGATCTCGACCTCCGTTCGTTCGCCGCTCTCGCCGACGCATTGGCCGACTGACAGCTTCGTCTGGTGGCGCTCCCTGGTGCTGCTCGTCACGATCGGCGCGGCGTTCGTCGTCGCCGAGCTGCTGCAGGTCGCGTGGCTGCGCGCGACGCACGCGCACGTCGACCCGCGCCATCTGGTGCTCGACTGGAACGTGCTCGCGCTGCAGCTCGCCGTCTACGCTCCGCTCGTCCCCGCGCTGCTGACCGGCTTGAGCTGGACGGCGCAGCGCTCGCTCCGCGAGATCGGGCTGCGCCTTCCGACCAGCGCCGAGGCGCTCTTCGGCTTCGGCGCGGGGCTCGCCGCCTACGTCGCGACGATGGCGATCAGCATCCTGCAGACGGCGCTCACGCACGTCAAGCCCGAGCAGCAGGTCGTCGACGCGCTCTCGGGCGCGCGCGATCCGGCGGTGATCGCGGCCTTCACGGTGCTCGCCTGCGCGATCGCGCCGTTCGTCGAGGAGATCGCGTTCCGCGGCTTCCTGTTCAACGCGATCCTGCGCTACACGCCGCTCTGGGCGGCGATCGTCTCGAGCGGGCTGCTGTTCGCGCTGGCGCACGGCTCGCGCTCCGCGCTGCTCCCGCTGTGGGCGGTCGGCGTCATCCTCGCGCTCGTGTACCGTCGCACGGGAACGCTCGGCGCATCGATGGTCGCGCACGGGACGTTCAACGTCACCAACGTCATCTTGATCCTGTTCGCGCACCAGGCGAGCTGACCGGGACGCCGCCGCACAGGGTTACGCCGCGCGGCCACGCGCCGAGCCCGAGCGAGGCGAAGAACGCGCGCGGGTTCGTGTCGTACGCCGGACAGTACCCGCCTTCGTCGGGCCGGTAGAGATCGAGCGCGACGTGCGGGTTCGACGCGGCGACGGCGTAGACGCCCTCCTGCGGCCGCGGCAGGAAGACGTCGCGCGGCGAGTTGCGCAACGCCGCGGCGCGCGCGTATGCGGCGCGGTCGACGACGTAGGGCCAGCGCCCGATCTTCAGCGCCGTGTCGTCGATCGTGAGCGCGCACACGACGGCGCACACCAGCATCGGGGTCGCGAAGCGCGGCCGCTTCGCGACGACGAAGGCGGCGGCGAGCGCCGCGCCGGCGACGGCGCTCGCCGTCCAGTGCGTCCCGATCCGCGCGATCGGATACGCCCACGGGCGGTTGAACGTCAGCTCCGCGGCGAGCGGGGCGCCGAGCAGCAGCCACCACCCGAGCCGCAGCGGCGCGAAGGCGAACGGCGCAAGCAAGGCGACGAAGAACAGCAGCTTCGCGAGCGGATCGTCGACGTGCGGCGCGTAGCCGGGGAGCGAGGGCCGCACGCCGTGCAGATGCTCGGCGAGCACGAAGCCCAGGCCGTTGACGACTGCCAGGCCGGCGATCCCCGCGCCGATGCGGCGATCCCACCACACCGCGCACGCCGCGCCGAACCAGAGCAGAAACAGCGCCTGATCTTCCTTGAGCCCGAGCAGGAGCTGCGCCGCGACCAGCGCGGCGATCGTCGCGCGCCGCCGCACCGCGAGCGCGCCGGCGGCGGCGAGCAGCGGGACGAACAGGTTCTCCAGGAAGTTGCCGTAGGCCAGTCCCTGCGCGGACGGCGAGATCAGGTAGGCGATCCCGACCGCGCTCGCCCCGCGCGCAGTCGCGCCGCAGGCGCGCGCGAACATGCAGACCGCAACGCCGGCGGCGGCGATCGCCAGGACCTGCACGATCAGCAGCGTCTGCGCGTAGGGGAATGCCGCGACGAGCGGGACGAGCGTGAGGAGCGCCCACGAGTCGTGCACCTGCAGGTGGTAGCGGTATTCGGCGCGGTCGAACGAGCCGAGCCCGTGCGCCTCGCCGCTGAGGAACTGCAAGAACGTCCCGGTGTCGGCGCCGTAGCGCAGCGCGTACAGCTTGTTGAGATCGAGCGCGACGTAGACCGCGGCGAAGAGCAGCGCCGCGATCACCACGGCACGCGTCGGGCGAATGCCGGCGGCGCCGGTGGGGCTGATGCTCGCGGGCCGTCCGCTCATCGCGCCGCCGCGCGCGTCTCGTCGACGATCGCGCGCAGGCGCGCGACGAAGCGCTCGGGCGCGAACGTCTCGGCGTGCGCGCGCAGCACGCCCGGATCGCAGCGCGAGGGATCGAACGCGCGCAGCGCCGCGGCGAGCGCGCGCGGCTCGGGGGCGCGGAAGAACGCGCCGGTGCGGCCCTCGACGATCGTCTCGAGCGCGCCGCCGGCGCCGTAGGCGATCGTCGGGCGGCCGGCCGCCGCCGCTTCGAGCGGGACGAGCCCGAAATCTTCTTCGCCCGGCAGGATCGCCGCGCGCGCGTCGCCGAGCAGCGCGTCGCGCGTCGCGTCGTCGACCGCTCCGTGAAAGGTCGTGCGCGTCCCGAGCGCGAGCGCTTTCAAGCGCCGCTCGTCGGGGCCTTCGCCGACGACGTGCAGCGGCACGCCGGCGATCGCGCACGCCGCGATCGCCAGGTCGACGCGCTTGTACGGGAGCAGCCGCGAGACGACGAGGAAGTAGTCGCCGTTCCCGCCGCCGACGGTGAAGCGGTCGACGTCGACCGGACACGGCAGCACGTCGGCGTCGCGGCCGTACCAGCGGCGCACGCGCTCGGCAACGTTCCGCGAGTTCGCGACGAAGCGCGTCGGCCGCCGCGCCGCGCGCAGGTCCCAGTCGCGCAGCGCGCGCAGCACCGGGCGCGCGAGCGCGCCGGCGCCGAAGCCGCCGACATAGCGCTCCGCGTCGAACACGAAGCGCGAGACCGTATTGATGTAGCAGACATGCACCGCCCCCTCGCGCACGCGCACGCCCTTCGCCCAGGCCGTCGTCGACGAGACGATCGTGTCATACGCCGAGAGGTCGAACGCCTCGAACGCGCGCGGATAGAGCGGCGCGTACGCGCGGAACAGCCGGCGGTGCAGCGGCAGCCGCTGCACGAACGAGGTATGCACGCGCGAGGCCGGGACGAGATCGCCGACGGCGCGCTCGTCGTAGAGCGCGGTGTACACCGGGGCCTCGGGCCAGGCGCGCGCGAAGTGCGCGAAGACCCGCTCGGCTCCGCCGCGCTGGTTCAAGTAGTCGTGGACCAGTGCGGTCGTCAGCCGCCCGTTCCCGTCGAGCGCGGCACGACCAGCGCGACGTCGAAGCGCTGGAAGTACCGCTTCGCGACGCGCTCGACGTCGGCGGCGGTGACGCCGCGCAGCGCCGCCTCGACGGCAGCGTCCGTGTCGGGATCGAGCCCGTGCGTTACGGCGTTCCCGACGGCGAAGGCGCGCTCGTCGAGCGAGAGCGTCTCGAGCGCCCATTCGCCGCGCGCGGTCTCGACGTAGCGGGCCAGGATGCTCGTTGCGAGCGGCTTCGTCGCGGCGCCGCGCAACACGCCGATCAGCGTCGCGAGCGCGACCGTCGGGTCGTTCCGCGCGCCGTCGATCCACACGGCGAGCTGGGCGGGCGCGGCGTCGTAGCCGTAGATCACGCCGGCCGGTCGGAACGGCGCGGCCCCCGTCGCGCCGCTCGGCTGGAGCACGCCTTCGACGAGCGCGCGTACCACCAGCGCGGCGGCGAAGTCCCGCTCCCCCAGCGAGGGCGCCGCATAGCCGACGACGACGTACGGGGCTTCGACGTCGCGCTGGGCGACGATCTGCTTCGGCCGAGCGCCGTACGGACGGGTCGTCAGCGTCGCGGCGGGCACCTCGCCGGGCGGGAGCGCGCCGGCCAGCGCGGCGGCAGCTGCCTCGGTCGCCGGACCGGTCCGGCCGACCGCGGCCAGGACCGCATCGCCGCGGACGTACCAACGCGCGAAGAACGCGCGCGCGCCCGCCGGGTCGAGCTGGGCCAGCGCGGCCGGCTCGCCGAGCGCCGGCATCCCGGCGCCGCCGGTGTAGTAGGCCTGGTGCACCATCTGCAGCCCGACCGTCCGCGGGTCGCGGCCCTCCTCGCCGATCCGGTCGGCGAGCGCGGCGCGCGCGGCGGCCTCGGTCGGCGCGTCGAAGGCCGGCGCGGCCAGGGCGCGGGCGGTCAGCGCCGCGAGCCGGGGAAGCGTCGCGGCCGGCGCTTCGAGGTAGAACCGGACGTGCTGGGCCGTCACGGCGAAGGCGATCGATCCGCCGCCGGCGTCGACGGCGTCGAGCAGCGCCCGTCCGTCGACCGGCGTCTCGAGCACGGACTGCGCGACCAGCGCGGCCATCCCGTTTTCGCTCGGCGTCTGGCGGTCGAGCCCGGCGCCGACGAAGAGCGCGATCCCGGCCAGCGTCGCGCGTTGATCGGCACGCACGTAGCTGCGAATCCCGCCGACCTCGGCGACCCCGGTCGCCGCACCGCCGGCGGAGGGCGCCGCGGCGAGCGCGGCGAGCAGCCCCGCGGCGAGGAGGCGGCTCACGTCGGGGCGCTCCGGCCGGCGACCCGGGGACCGACGATCACGACCGCGGGCGCCGGCCCGAGATAGCGCGCCGCGACCCGCGCGACCGCCTGCGGCGTCAGCGCCGCGGCGAGCCGGAAGTAGCGGCCTTCCCCGGAGTCCTCGGCCGGGGCATACGGCGCGTCGCCCTCGACCGCGTACCAGCCGAAGACCGAGGCGAGGTCCGCCGGGGTCTCCATCGCGCCGAGCAGCCGGTAGACGTAGCCGGCGCGCGCCGCGGCGAAGGCGGTGGGGCTCATCGGCTGCAGGGCGCTCGCGACCGCGCGCTCGACGACCGGCTGCGCGGCCGCGGCGTCCGGCCCGGTCATCGTGACCAGGAAGACTCCGGGATCGTGAAAGGTCACGAACCGCCCGGTCACCACCGCGCGGCGGTCGCCGAGCGCCTTCTGCACGATCCCGCTGCGCGGGGCGAACAAGGCGTCGGCCAGGAAGTCCATCGCGGTCGCGTCGGCCTCCTCGGCGATCGGCGGCCCGGCCCAGCCGAGCCCCGTGCCGCGCACGTTCGCCGTGCGACGCAGTGGGGCGGCGGCGTCGGCGCGGCGCGTCTCCGCGGCCGGCGCTTCGGAGGCTGCGGCCGGGCCGCTCGCCGGCGCCCCGGCGCGCTCCGCAACCGCCCCGAGCGCCGAGCCGTCGGCGTTCCCGGTCAGCACGAGGATCGCGTTCGCCGGCCGGAAGGCCCGTTCGGCGAAGGCGCGCACCTGGTCGAGGGGGACGGCCCGCAGCGCGGCTCCGGTCCCGATCGTCCCGTCGTGGAGCGGGCCGCCGGCGAAGAGCGCGGCGCCCAGCGCGTCCTCGATCGCCTCCTGGGGCGAGAACGTGAGGAAGTCTTCGGTCTCGCCGACGTCCCGCTGGGCGAGCTTCAGCCCGGCGTCGGTGACGACCGGGGCGAAGTAGTCGGCGGTCATCGCCCGAACCGTCTGCGCGACGCGGTCGGGCGGGACGACCGCGGTGACCGCGACGCTGTCGGCGTAGGCCTCGACGACGATCCGCCCGCCGTAGCGCGCGACCAGCTCGGCCAGCGGCGTCCCGGTGATCGGGCTGGAGGCGGCGACGGTCGCCGCGGCGAGCCGGGAGAGCGCCGGAACGGGCGTCGGGCCGAACCCGCCCGAGGGCGCGCGGTACCACAGCGCGACCGCGGCGCCGGGCTGGGCGGGATCGGCGCGCAGCTCGTAGCTCACCCCCCCAGGGAGGGTTCCGGTGTCCGGGAGGGCGGGGGGCGCCTGCGCGGCGGCCGGCGCGAGACCGGCGAGGACGAGAAAGGCCGCGGAAACCGCGGCCCTCGTGGCCTCCCGGACCGCGCTCACGCGGGTTCCGGCGAGACCGGCGAGGACGAGAAAGGCCGCGGAAACCGCGGCCCTCGTGGCCTCCCGGACCGCGCTCACGCGGGTTCCGGCGAGATGGTGGGCGGGAGGCGTTTCGGCCGTTCCGGCCGCGCCTCGGGCTCGGGCGGGGCCGAGACGCCGAGGGGCGCGTCGGTGGGCGGCGGCGGCGCCGGGGTCTGCTTCGGCCAGGGCTTGTTGCTCAGGATCGCCATGACTTCTTCGGTCTCGACCGTCTCGTGCTCGAGCAGCGAGCCGGCCATCCGCTCGACCATGTCCCAATTGACTTCGAGGATCTTGCGCGCGTCGCCGTAGCACATGTCGATGATCTTGCGGACCTCGAGGTCGATCTTTCCGGCGATCTCTTCCGAGTAGTTGCGGTCTTCGCCGAAGTCGCGGCCGAGGAAGACTTGGTGGTTGCCGCGGCCGTACTGGATCGGGCCGAGCGAGTCGGACATCCCGTACTGCGTCACCATCCGCCGCGCCAGCTCGGTCGCCTTTTCGAAGTCGTTCGACGCACCGGTCGTCACGTCGCCGAACTTGATCTCTTCGGCGATGCGCCCCGCGACCGACATCTTGATCTGGGCGAGCAGCTCGTTCTTGGTGACCGAGTGGCGGTCTTCTTCCGGCAGCGACCACGTCAGGCCGAGCGCCATCCCGCGCGGGATGATCGTTACCTTGTGGACGGGGTTCGAGTTCGGCGTGAGCCCGCCGACGATCGCGTGACCCGATTCGTGGTACGCCGTCGTCTCTTTCTCGCGCTGCGACATGACGACGGACTTGCGCTCGGGACCGACCATCACGCGGTCGATCGCCTCGTCGCAGTCGTTCATCTCGATGACCGACTTGTTGCGGCGCGCGGCGAGCAGCGCGGCTTCGTTCAGCAGATTCTCGAGGTCGGCGCCGGAGAAGCCCGGCGTGCGGCGGGCCAGCGTCTCGAGCGACACTTCCTTCGCGAGCGGCTTGTTCTTCGAGTGGACGCCGAGGATCGCTTGGCGGCCGCGCACGTCGGCGCGATCGACCACGATCTGCCGGTCGAAACGGCCCGGGCGCAGCAGCGCCGGGTCGAGGACGTCGGGACGGTTCGTCGCGGCGATCAGGATGACGCCGGTGTTCTGATCGAACCCGTCCATCTCGACGAGCAGCTGGTTCAGCGTCTGTTCGCGCTCGTCGTGCCCGCCGCCGAGGCCGGCGCCGCGCTGGCGGCCGACCGCGTCGATCTCGTCGATGAAGATGATGCACGGCGCGGACTTCTTCGCCTGCTCGAAGAGATCGCGCACGCGCGAGGCGCCGACGCCGACGAACATCTCGACGAAATCGGAGCCGGAAATCGAGAAGAACGGCACGCCGGCCTCGCCGGCGATCGCGCGCGCGAGCAGCGTCTTGCCCGAGCCCGGCGGACCGAGCAGCAGCACGCCCTTGGGGATCCGCGCGCCGAGTGCTTGGAACTTCTTGGGATACTTCAGAAACTCGACGACCTCGCCGAGCTCTTCTTTCGCCTCGTCGACGCCGGCGACGTCGGCGAAGGTCACTTTCGGCCGGTTCTCGCTCAGCAGCTTGGCCCGCGAGCGCCCGAACGAGAGCGCCTGGCTCCCGCCGCTCTGCGCCTGCCGCAGGATGAAGATCAGCAGCAGCGCCATGATGACGAACGGGATGAACTGCAGCACGTAGCCGAACAGCGGGGTCGACTGCGCCTGCAGCGCGGTGATCTCGACGTTGTTGGCGCGCAGCGACGGCAGCAGGTCGCGGTCGTCGGGCGCGGTCGTCGTGAACTTCGAGCCGTCGCTCAGCTCGCCCGAGATGTCGTGCCCCGCGATCGTGACCTTCTTCACCTTGTGCGAGGTGACGTCGGAGTAGAACTGCGAGTACGCGAGCTGCGTGTTCGGGGTCGGGCTCAGCACCAGCTTATCCACGATGAAAATCACCAGGATGAAGATGCCGAGGACGACGAGGATGGTCTTGAGGTGCTTACCCATGCGTTGCGAGACCCTTTTACCGCTCCGGCCTTGGAACGTTTCTCGGTTGAACACGTCTCGCGACGGAATGGTTGGCTCGAGGGGCCGTGCTCATCCCGGCAGGATCTCCGGGCGAAGCTTCGCGAGATACGGAAGAGTGCGGTACCGTTCCTGGTAGTCCAGACCGTACCCTACGACGAACTCGTCCGGACACGTCAAGCCGATGTAATCGAGCGGGACGTCGAGGCTGCGATGGAACGGCTTGTCGAGCAGGACGGCCGCACGCAGTGAGGCCGGCTGGCGGTTTCCCAGCATCGCGCGCAGGTAGTGCAGCGTGTGCCCGTTGTCGACGATGTCCTCGACGACGAGGACGTGCCGGCCCTCGATCGCATGCGTCGTATCCTGAATCAGACGAACCTCCCCGCTCGAGCGGTGCGCGTTGCCGTAGGAAGAGACGGCGATGAAGTCGAGCTGGATGTCGCTCGGTCCGCCGGGCGTCTCGGCGAGCGCGCGAGCCAGGTCGGCGGTGAAGAACAGCGCGCCCTTCAGCACGCCGATCAGCACCAGCGCCCCCCCGGCGTAGTCGCGGGCGATCTCGCCTGCCATCCGGCGGTTCGCCGCGGCGATCTCCCCGGCGTCGATCAGCACCCGCTCGATCCCCGGCGGAAGAGTCTCCTGCTGCATCAGGGTTCGTCTTCGCCCACCGGGACGCCCGACCCGTCCGCGGCGCCGAACCGCTCGGCGGCGACGATCGCCGCGCAGCGCGCGACAGCCCGGTCCAGGTGCGGAAAGTCCTCCCGCAGCCCGCCCAGCCGGCGGCGCAGCGCGTTGCGGCGGAAACGCAGGTCGGCGTTGGTGGGGTCGAGCGCATACGGCAGGCCGCCGCTGCGCAGCTCGGTCGCCAGCTCGCGCCGGCTCACCCGCAGGAGGGGGCGGACCAGCTCGATCCCCTCGGCGAGCGGGCGGCGTGCGGGCATCCCGGCCAGCCCCGCCAGTCCCGTCCCGCGGAAGAGGGCGAGCAGCACGGTCTCGGTCTGGTCCTCGGCAGTATGCGCGGTCAGCACCGCGGGAGCGGCCAGCTCGCCGGCGAGCCGCGCCAGCTCGGCATATCGCGCGGCGCGCAGCGTCGCCTCGTCGTCGCGCTCGATCCGCGGCCGGGCGACGACCACGCGGCAGCCGAGGCGCTCGCCGACCGAAAGGACCACGCACTCGTCCTGACCGGCGCTCGCGCGCCGCCCGTGGTCCACATGCGCCAGGACCGGCTCCCACCGGCCGCCGGCGGCGAGCCGCGCGACGACCGAGGAGAGGGCGACCGAGTCGGGCCCGCCCGAGCAGGCGACGAGAACGCGAACGCCGCGGCCGGCGCGCAGCGCGCTCCGGACCGCGGCGTCCAAGCTCCGTTCCGGTCGGGCGCCGCGCATCGAGCCAGCCTTCGACGCGCGCGGCCGCCGTTCAGCGCGGAGCGGTCGCCCTCACCACTTCGCCCCCTCGATGATGATCGGATTCGTCGTCACCGAGACCGCGACGCTCTTCTTCTGGCCGAGCGAGTCCTTGAACGTCACGCTGCACGAGCCCGCAGCCGAGCCGGTGACCGTGAAGGTTGCGCTCGGGCCCGGGGCCGTCGTCGGCGTGACCGTCGCGATCCCCGAGCACGTGTCCGTGTGGCTGAAGATCATGACGTAGTCCGTCTCCTGGACGTTGACGGTCTTGGCGTTTGCGCTCCCCGTGCCGTACAGCTGCAGCGACGAGGGATTCGCTTCGAGCACGAACGGCGGCCCCGGCGTGGGCGTCGGCGTCGGCACCGGCGTGGGCGTCGGCGTCGGCGTGGCGGTCGGCTTCGGCGTCGGCGTGGCGGTCGGCTTCGGCGTCGGCGTGGCGGTCGGCTTCGGCGTCGGCGTGGCGGTCGGCTTCGGCGTCGGCGTGGCGGTCGGCTTCGGCGTCGCGGTCGGCTTCGGCGTTGGGGTCGGCTTCGGCGTTGCGGTCGGCTTCGGCGTCGGCGTCGGCGTGTGCTTCGGCGTCGGCGTGGCCGTCGGGTGCGGCGTCGCGGTCGGCTTCGGCGTCGGCGTCGGCGTGTGCTTCGGCGTCGGCGTAGCGGTCGGATGCGGCGTCGCGGTCGGCTTCGGCGTGGCCGTCGGCTTGGGCGTCGGCGTCGGCGTGTGCTTCGGCGTCGGCGTGGCGGTCGGGTGCGGCGTCGGCGTAGCCGTCGGCTTGGGCGTCGGCGTCGGCGTGTGCTTCGGCGTCGGCGTTGCCGTCGGGTGCGGCGTCGGCGTAGCCGTCGGCTTGGGCGTGGGCGTCGGCGTGTGCTTCGGCGTCGGCGTGGCGGTCGGATGCGGCGTCGGCGTAGCCGTCGGCTTGGGCGTCGGCGTCGGCGTGTGCTTCGGCGTCGGCGTGGCGGTCGGATGCGGCGTCGGCGTGGCGGTCGGCTTCGGCGTCGGCGTCGGCGTGTGCTTCGGCGTCGGCGTAGCGGTCGGATGCGGCGTCGCGGTCGGCTTCGGCGTGGCCGTCGGCTTGGGCGTCGGCGTCGGCGTGTGCTTCGGCGTCGGCGTGGCCGTCGGATGCGCCGTCGGCGTAGCCGTCGGCTTGGGCGTCGGCGTCGGCGTGTGCTTCGGCGTCGGCGTGGCCGTCGGATGCGGCGTCGGCGTGGCGGTCGGATGCGGCGTAGGCGTACCCGTCGGCTTGGGCGTCGGCGTCGGTGTATGCTTCGGCGTCGGCGTCGCGGTGGGATGCGGCGTCGGCGTCGCCGTCGGCTTGGGCGTCGGCGTCGGCGTGTGCTTCGGCGTCGGCGTGGCCGTCGGATGCGGCGTCGGCGTGGCCGTCGGTTTGGGCGTCGGCGTTGCGGTCGGCGACGGCGTGTGCGTCGGGGTCGGCGACGCGGTCGGCGTCGGCGACGGCGTGGCGATCGGCGTGGGCGACGGCGTCACGGTCGGGGTCGGCAGCGAGGTCGGCGTCGGGCTCGGCGAGGGGGTCGGCGTGCCGACCGGCACGGTCCCGCCGCCGCTCACCGGGCCTCCGCCCTGAACGCCGCCGCCGGAGGGCGTCAACGAGAACGACTTCTCGCTCTTGCCGCCGTCGTAGTTGAGGATCACCACGGTCGTCGGCGCGAAGACGGTGACGTGGAGCCCCGTCGGCTGCCCGGCCACGCTCAGCGAGGTGTCGCCCGACGTGTCGTCGTCGTTCAGTACGAAGGCATTGTAATACGGCGCCGAACCGGTGATCTGCGAGCCGCTGGCATCGAACGCATCGACGGTGATCGGTCCCGAGAACGCGGTGCCCGGGGTCAGCGTCGGCGAGGTGACGGTGACGGTCTTGACCACGCCGTCGAGGACGACGCTGAAATGCGGCGAGGAGCCCGCCGCGATGCTGAACGTCGCGCTGTTGATCGCCAGAAGATCGTTGCCCGCATCGAGCAGCGAGAAGGTGTACGCCACCGACCCGGTCGGCGCAGGAATCGAGACCGTGCAGGTTTCGCCGGCGTCGCCCGTCGTGCAGTCGCCGCCGGCGCCCGTCGTCAATGGAACCTTCATCGGGTTGAACTTGGCGATCGCCGGCGGGAGCATGGCGTTCCCGTCGATCGAGGTGATGTCGACCTCGAGCTGCGTGCTGCCTGGTGAGACGTAGCTCGGCGCGCGGTAATCGGATGCGGTCTTCCCGCCGCGCGGGATGGTGAACGTGACGCTCGCCGTACCGATGCCGTTCGGGACCGAGGGCGCGTGCGGCACCGGGATCGCCGTCCCGCCTCCGCCCACGCAGCTGGTCAGGACCAGCAGCGCTGCGAATGAAGCGAAGCGCTTGTTCATCAAAGGACACGCCTTCCACGAGAACGCGACCGCGCCCGGGCCGAATAACGGCGCGGACATGTCACCGGTGGTTGCTGAACGGAGCCGATCGGCGAGCTACGTGGTTCCGCCGAGACGCGCGCCCCGCCTCGCGTCCCGGTGCAGGCTTGCACAATCGTTACGGTCGGGAGCGATGCTTCGCGGAGACGCCGACGCTCCCCGAGTTGACGGTGATCGTGACCGTCGCCGTCGACCCGGTCCCGGTGGTCAGCGTCACCGTGCAGATTCCGGCGGCCAGGGGCGTCACGGTAACCGTCAGGCTGAGCCCGCTCTGCACCGGATTCGAGGCGCTGGCGATCGGGCCGTTCGGGGTCAGGCAGCTCGACGCGTCGACGGTCACCGGCGAGGGCGCGGTCAGCGTCCCGGTCACGGTCTGGTCGTACGCGAATCCGTTCGCCGCGGTCGAGATCCCGGCGAAGTCGAGCTTCGTCGGGTTCACGCTGATGAACGACGGCGTCGTCACCACGTGCGGCGGCGTATACGTCGTCGTCGTGCAGCCGGAAAACACGGATACACCGAGGGCGATCATCACCGCCCTCGACAGTCTCTTCGTCATCGATTCAACAACCCTCGCGCGTGCCCGGCGGGCGCGCTCGGTAACGCTACACCGGAGACCGCGCCGACCCCTCCCCCGCGAACGCGGGGTTCAGCCGCCGGTCGTGGCGCGGGCGATCTCGCGCGCGACGTCGCGTGCCTGGATCGTCCGGCGCCGGTCCCACAGCTTCTTGCCGCGCGCCAGCGCGAGCTCGATCTTCACGCGACCGTTCTTGAAGTAGAGCCGCCAGGGCACCAGCGTCAGACCCTTCTCCGCGGCGCGGCCGGCGAGGCGCTGGATCTGCTCCCGGTGGAGCAGCAGCTTGCGCGGGCGGCCCGGCTCGTGGTTGAAGAACGAGCCTTCCTTGTAGGTCGGGATGGTGAAGTTCATCAGCCACAGCTCGCCCTCGCGGAGCCGCGCGAAGGCTTCGTTGATCGAGACGTTGCCGCGCCGGATCGACTTGATCTCAGTCCCCGTCAGCGCGATCCCGGCCTCGACCGACTCGAGCTTCTCGAACTCGTAGCGGGCGCGCCGGTTGTCGAGCGACGGCTCGGGGGCCTTCTCGCGCTCGCCCTTCGCGGCGATGCGCAGCTGCTTCATCTTCGGCATCAGGCGAACCGCACGTCGGCGCCGCCCAAGGGACGCTCCCCGACCGGCCCCGCGCTGACGAACGAGCCTTCCGCGTTGGCGAGCGCGGTGCCGTCGGCGAGCTCGACCCTGGCCTCGAGCGCGACGACGTGACGGCGCCGCCATTTCACCGTGCCGGTGACGACCACCGGAACGCCGAGCGGGACCGGCGCGCGAAAGCGCAGGCTCATCGAGGCGGTCAGCCCGCGCAGCCCGATCGAGCCGCACGCGTGCGCCATCGCCTCGTCGAGCAGCATCATCACAACGCCGCCGTGCGCGACGCCGCGCCAGCCTTGAAAGCGCGGCGGGAGCGTGATCTCGGCGCGCACGACGCCTTCGCCCGTCGCGGCGAAGCGAAGGTGCAGCCCGTCGGCGCTGTATGGGCCGCACGCGAAACAGCGGCCGTCGTCGATCGGAAGCTCGTCGCTCACGGCTTCTTCTTGGGCGCCGGCGACGGCGCGGGCGAGGGCTTTCCGAAGGCGCCGGCGTCGAGCCGCGCCAGCAGCGTCGTGGCGTAGTCGCTGTCGGTCCCGGCGGTGATCGCCGCCTTCAGCACGCGGCGGGCGTCGTCGAGCCGCTTCTCTTCGATGTAGATGCGCGCCAGCAGCGTGTAGCCGTACTTGCCGGACTCGCCGACGTGGCCGACGTCGGCCTGTAGACCGCGCGTCGCGTAGTCGATCGCGGCCTTGTACTGGCCGAGGTCCTGCATCACGGAGGCGAGATGGAAGTAGATGTCGGCGTATTCGGGGACGAGGTTCGGCACATTGATGATCTCGGCGAGCGCGCGCTGCGGGTCCTTGAGGTCGGTCTGATAGATCTGCGCGAGGTACTCGTGCGCCAGCACGTTGTTCGGATCGGTGCCGAGCGCGGCGACGAACTCCGTCTTCGCGCGGTTCGCGCTGCGCTCGTTCTCGCGCATGATCCCGAGCCCGGTGTGCGCCGACTGCGAGTCGGGATCGAGCTGCACGGCCGCGTTCAGCTCCTCGCGCGCGTCCTGGCTGCGGTCGCGCCCGGTCATCGAGGCGAACAAGTACGAGAAGCCGAGCCGAACGTGGGCGAGCGCGCTCTTCGGCTCCTTGCCGAGCGCGTCTTCTTCTTCGTCGACGAGCGCTTCGAGATCGCCGGGCGTCTGCGCCGCCGTCGCGTTGAGGAACGAGAGCGCGAGCGTGTTGTCGGGGATCACCGCGAGCGCGGCGTCGAAGTCGTTCCGCGCGGCCGCGAAATCGCGGGTGTAGAACGCGCGGAGCCCCTCGCCCAGCGGCGCGGCGAACGCCGCGCGCGCGTAGTCGTCGCGCGGTCCGGCCGTCGGCGTGGCTGCGGACGGCACGAGGCCGAGCAACGGGAACGGGAGCGCGAGCGCCAGGGCGAGCGCGTGCAGCGGGCGAGGCACGGGAAACGCGTTCGCGAGCGGCGCGGGCTCTACCGCCCGACGACCAGCCGGCGGGCGAGCGCTTCGGGAAGATGCGCCGAGGCGATCTTCTCCTGCACCTGCGCGATCGGATACTCGACGCGCGTGATGGCGATCGTGCGCGCCGCCGCGTCGTAGAAGCCGAACGAGGCGCGCGGGTTGAGATCGCGCGGTTGGCCGACGCTCCCGACGTTGACCAGGTAGCGCACGCCTTCGCGCAGCGCGACCTCGCCGCCGCGCTGCAGGTGCGCGTGCTCGATCGAGCCGTCGGGGTTCAGCGCGTACACCTCGGCGATGTGCGTATGGCCGACGAAGATCAGCGGCGCGTCGGTCGCGGCGAACGCACGCCCGGCCGCGGCCTTGTCGAGGATGTATTCGAAGTAGTTCTTCGGCGCGCCGTGCACGAGCAGAAACTCGGGCATGCGGAACTCGTAGCCCAGGCCGTCGAGCCAGCCGAGGTTCTCCGGGCTCAGCACGCTCTGCGTCCACTTCATCGCCTCGCGCGCCGCCGGATTGAAGTACGCGAGGCCGAAGTTGTCGATCGCCGCGACATCGTGGTTGCCGAGCACCGTCGCCGTGGCGCGCGCGCGGATCCGCTCGACGCATTCGTTCGGGTTCGGGCCGTACCCGACGATGTCGCCGAGGCACAGCACGGCGTCGTCGTCGCGAACGGTCGCGAGCACCGCTTCGAGCGCCTCGATGTTCGAGTGGACGTCCGAGACGACGGCGTACCTCACCTGACCGCCTTCTCCCGCACGCGGTCCAGCGCCTCGGCGAAGATCTCGGCGAAGGCGGCACGCTCGGCCGCCGTGCCGACCGTCACGCGGATGAAGCCGTCGATCGGCGGCGCCCAGGGTTTTCGAACGAAGACGCCGAGCTCGAGGAGCACGCCGACCATCGCCTCGGCCTGCGCGCGCGTTCCGATCTCGATGCAGACGAAGTTGGTCGACGACGGCAGCGAGCGCAGGCCGTGCCGCGCCGCGAGCGCATGGTACTCCTCGCGGCCGCGCTCGACTTCGGCGACGACGCCGCGCAGGAACGCGCCGTCCTCGAGCGCCGCGAGCGCGCCGACCTGGGCGGTCCGGTTGACGCCGAAGTGGAGCCGCAGCTTCTGGAAGGTCGCGATGGTCTCGGCCGAGGCGAGCGCGTAGCCGATCCGCGCGCCGGCCATCCCGTAGGCCTTCGAGAACGTGCGCGTGCGGATGGTGCGCGGATCGACGACGTCGGCCGGGAGCTCGTCCGCCGTGACGAAATCCGCGTACGCTTCGTCGAGGAAGAGCAGCACCTCGCCCGGGAGCGCTTCGCGCAGGGCGGCGAGCGTCGCACGGCCGGCCAGGGCGCCCGACGGGTTGTCGGGGTTCGCGACGTAGACCAGCTTCGCGCCGGAGCGGCGCACCGCGGCGACGATCGCCTCGGGGACGATCCCGCCGAACTCGTTCGGCTCGGCGAACTCGACGCGCGCGCCGTACGCGTTGAGATGGTAGAACAGCGTCGGATAGGTGCCGCGCGTCGCGACGCACGCATCGCCCGGCGCGCAGTAGGCGCGCACGATCAGCCCCATGAGGTCGTCGATCCCGCTCGCCACGACGATCTCGTCGAGCGCGCACCGATGGCGCTCGGCGAGCGCCGCGCGCAACGCGAGCGACTCCGGATCGCCGTACCATGAGGTCAGCGCGACCGCCTCGCGCATCGCCGCGATCGCGCGCGGCGACGGGCCGAAGGCGCTCTCGTTCGCGCCGAGCCGCAGCAGCGAGGCGCGGCCGACTCGGCGCGCCAGCTCCTCCGGGGCCACGAACGGCGTCGTGGCCGGGACGGCGGCGACCAGCGGGGCCGGCTGCGGCGTCGAGCTCACGTGCGTTCGACCCGCACGCGCTCGACGACGTTGCGAACGCCCGACGTTCCGCGCGCGGCGGCGACGACGGCGGCGCGCGTCTTCGCGTCGGCGACGCTCCCGTCGAGCGTCGCCACGCCGCCGCGAACGTGGACGCCGAGCCGCGTCTGCAGCCCGACCTGCGCGGTGATCGCCGCTTCGATCCGCGCGGCGAGCGCGAGATCGCCGAGCTCTTCCTTCGGGCGGGGCCCGGCGGGGTTGGTCCGCAGCGCGTCGGCGACCGAGACGACGCCGCGCACGTGACGCGCCGCGGAAAGGACCTTCGCGCGCGCCGCCGCCGTGCGGACCGAGCCGCGCAACGTCACGACGCCGTCGCGGACGGTGACGCCGAGCGTCGTCGCCGAATCGGGGTCGGCGGAGGTGACGGCGGCTTTGACTGCGGCCAGGATCAGCCCGTCCTTCAGGACCGCGGTCGCCGACCGCGTCCCGAACGGCTCGGGCGCCTTCATCCCCTCTTGGCTTCCGCTGGAGCCGCAGCCGGCGAGCAGCGGGAGCGCCGCCGCGAACAGCGCGGCGGCGAGCGGCGCGGCGCGCCTCATGCCGCGCCGCCGTACCGGACCACGGCGACCGGATCGCCCGGCTCGATCGGGACGTGGTCGGGGCCGACGACGACGTAGCCGTCGGCCCGGGCCAGCAGGCTGGTGTGCGAGGAGCGCAGGGCGAGCGGCCGTGCCGACTCCCCCTCGAGGAGCGCCGGGACGTACCACGTCCACCCCGGCCGCCCGGCGAACCGGGCGCCGGCCCGGGCCGCGACCGTCGCGCGGCGGGCGCGCCGCTCGCCGGTCAGGGCGCGGACGATCTCGGAGGCGATCGCGTCGAGGATGGTCAGCGCGCTGGTCGGGTTTCCCGGGAGCCCGACGATCGGGCGCGAGCCGGCGGCGCCGAACACGGTCGGCTTCCCGGGCCTCACCCGAAGACCGTGGACCACGACGCCCGGCGGGCCGACGGCGTCGATCGCCGCCGGGACGTGGTCGCGCGCGCCGACCGACGAGCCGCCGGTGAGGACGACCGCATCGGCGGCGGCCAAGCCGGCTTCGATGCGCCCGCGGATCGCGGCAGCCTCGTCCTCGACCCGCGGCAGGTGGATCACCTCGCAGCCGAGCGCGATCAGACAGCCGGCGATCGCCCAGCGGTTCGAGTCGCGCACCTGTCCGGTCCCCGGGACGGCGCCGACGTCGACCAGCTCGTCGCCGGTGGAGACCACGGCGACGCGCGGCCGCCGGAAGACCTCCGGCTCGGTCGTCCCCAAGGTCGCCAGCACCGACAGCTCGCCCGCGCCGATCCGTGTCCCGGCCGACAGGATCAGCTCCCCCGGCTGCATGTCCTCGCCGCGCGGCGTCACGAACTCGCCGGCGACGGGCGCCTTCGCGGGGACGACGTCGTCGTCGCCGGCGGTCGCGTCCTCGAGCGGGACGACGGCATCGGCCCCGTCCGGCAGAACCCCGCCCGTCGGGATGCGCATTGCCTCGCCCGGGCCGAGCGGTCCGGGCGGCGGCTGCCCCATCCGGATCGTCCCGGTCACGCGGCGGCGCGCGACGCCGTCGGCGGACCGGAGCGCGAAGCCGTCCATCGTCGCACGCCGGTCGGCGGGGTAGCACGCGTCGGCGACGGCGTCGCGCGCCAAGATGCGGCCGAATGCGCTCGCCAGGATGACCCGCTCGATCCCCGGCGGCCGCGGCTCGACCGCCTCGAGAAAGGCGGCGACCGCCTCGGCCGGCGCGAGGAGGCGCTCGACGTCGAATGCTTGACCTGGACGCATCGCTCGCATCGCGCTTCCTTTCGACACGCGAGCGGTAGGACACCGTTCGGCACGCGCGTAACGGCGCGCGGTCGTGCTGAACCTCGAGCTCCTGCGCCGCGAGCCCGACCAGGTGCGCCTGTCCGCCCGGCGCCGCGGCCTGCGCGCGGAGTTCGTCGACCGCGTCCTCGCGCTCGACCAGCAGCGACGCACGGCGATCACCGCGGTCGAGGCGCTGAAAGCCGAGAAGAACGAGCTGACCGCGCGGATCTCGCGCGCCGCCGACAAGCCGGCCGCCGCCGCCGAGCTGCGCCCGCGCATCGCGGCGCTCGATGCGCGCATCGCGCAGACCGGCGCAGAGCTTCCGTCGTTCGGCGAGCAGATCGACGGCGAGCTGGCGGAGATCCCGAACGTCCTCGACGCTTCCGTCCCCGACGGATCGAGCGACGCCGCCAACGAGCTCGTGCGCGCGAGCGGGGCGCCGCCGCGCTTCGCATTCGCGCCGAAGCCGCACTGGGAGCTCGCCGAACGCCTCGGAATCCTCGAGGTCGAGCGCGCGGGGAAGCTCAGCGGCGCGCGCTTCTCGATCCTGCGCGGTCCCGGCGCGCGGCTCTCGCGCGCGCTGGGCGCCTTCTTCCTCGACCGCGCGGCGCGCAACGGCTATACGGAGATCGGGCCGCCGCTGCTCGTCAATCGCGCGACGATGTGGTCGACCGGGCAATTGACGAAGTTCGCCGATCAGATGTACACGGTCGAAGGCGATTCCGCCGGCGAGGCGCTGTATCTCATCCCGACCGCCGAGGTGCCGCTGACCGCGATGCACCGCGACGAGATCCTCGCCGGGGAGACGCTGCCGCTGCGCTACTGCGCCGAGACGCCGTGCTTCCGCAAAGAGGCGGGCGCCGCCGGCCGCGATACGCGCGGACTGATCCGGCAGCACCAGTTCGAGAAGGTCGAGCTGGTCTGGCTGACCTTCCCCGAGCGGTCCTTCGACGATCTCGAGACGCTGACGCGCAACGCGGAAGGGCTGCTGGCCGAGCTGGAATTGCCGCATCGCGTGATGCTGCTGTGCGCCGGCGACACCGGTTTCAACGCGGCGAAGACGTACGATCTCGAAGTGTGGCTCCCGGGCGCGGATGCGTACCGCGAGATCAGCTCGTGCTCCAACTGCACCGACTTCCAGGCGCGCCGCGCGCAGATTCGCTTCCGCCGCGACGCCGGCGCGCGCGCCGAGCTCGTGCACACCCTGAACGGCTCGGGTCTGCCGCTCGGGCGCACCTTTGCCGCGGTGCTCGAGAACGGTCAGCGCGCCGACGGCGGAATCGCGATCCCGGAAGCCCTCCGGCCGTTCGCCGGATTCGCCTCGATCGAGCCGGACGGCAGCGTGCGATGACGCGCGCGCCGGCGTGAGCGCCGACGACGCGCTCGTCGCGCGCGCGGTCGCGGTGCTGCGCGGGGGCGGCCTCGTCGCGATCCCGACCGAGACCGTGTACGGGCTGGCCGCGGACGTCGCGAACCCTGCGGCGATCGCGCGTGTGTACGCGGTCAAAGGCCGGCCGCCGGAGCATCCGCTGATCGTGCACGTGCACGACGCCGAGGCGCTCGCGGGCTACGTCGCCGACCTGACGCCCGATCTGCGCGTCCTCGCGAGCCGTTTTTGGCCGGGACCGCTGACCGCGGTCGTCGCGCGCGGGCCGCGCACCCCGCGGCAGGTGACCGGCGGACAGGAGACGGTGGCGGTGCGCGTCCCGGCGCACCCGCTGGCCCGCGCGATCCTCGCCGGCTTCGGCGGCGCGCTCGCCGCGCCGTCGGCGAACCGGTTCGGACGCGTCTCGCCGACGACCGCGGCGCACGTGCGCGCCGATCTGGGGAACGAGGTCGATCTCGTCGTCGACGGCGGCGCGGCGAGCGTCGGCGTCGAGTCGACGATCGTCGATCTGACGGGCGACGTCCCCGCCGTGCTGCGTTCCGGCGCGATCGCCCCCTCGCAGCTCGGCGCGGCGCTCGGGCGCGCCGTCGTCATGCGTTTCGGCGGCGCGGTACGAGCGCCCGGAACCCTGCCCTCGCACTACGCGCCGCGCGCGCAGGTCGTCCTCGTCGCGCCGGCGGAATGCGAGCGCGAAGCGCGCCGGCGCGCCGAGCGCGGTGAGCGCGTCGCCGTGCTCGCGCTCCCCGACGATCCGGCGGCGGCGGCGCGGACGCTGTACGCGACGCTGCGCGCGCTCGACGCCGAGGGGTACGCGACGATCGTCGCGACCCTCCCGCCCGAGGTCGAAGCGAACGCCGCCGTGCGCGACCGGCTGGTGCGGGCGGCGGCGCCACGCTGACGAGGGGCGCCGAACGATCGTTCCAAGATCGTCCGCAGCCGGAGATGCTGGAGTTCGACGTATGCCGGAACGACGATGAGCGAACGACCGGGGCTTCGCAGGGCGGTGCTCGCCGCGCTGCTGACCGTCGCGCTGGCGATCGGGATCCGTGACCTCTCGCGGAGCTGGTACTTTCCGCTCGAGCCGCAGCAGCTCGACCTGCGCGTCTTCTACTGCGCCGGCCGCGCCGCCGCCGCGGGTGCGAACCCGTACGCGCTCGAGCCGATCCGAACGTGCGAGCACGCGAGCCCGAGCCGGCTGCTCATGCGCTCGCCGAACCTCGCGCTGCCGTTCGTCCTCCCCGGTTGGGATCTGCCGCCGCTCGAGCTGCTCGCGCGTTTGCCGTTCGACGCGGCCGCGCGCGTCTTCACCGCGTGCGTGCTCGCCGCGCTGCTCGCGGCGATCGTTCTCGTCGTGCGAACGCTGCGCATCGACGCCGTCGTCGCGATCGCCGCGCTGACGCTCTCGGCCGGCTTTCCCTCGGTGCTGCTCGGTCAGACCGCGACGTTCGCGCTGCTGGCGATCGTCGCGGCCGGTTTCGCGCTCGCGACCGGTCGCGACCGCCTCGCCGGCATCCTCGCCGCCACGACGCTCGTCGAGCCGCACGTCGGGATGTTCGTCGTCGTCGCGGTCGCGGTGCTGGTGCCGCGCGCGCGTCTCAGCCTCGGCGCCGGCGTCGCGGCGCTCGTGGCGGTCGCGCTCGTCGCCGGCTCGCCGCGCGAGCAGCTCACGTATCTGACGACCTACCTGCCGCAGCACGCCTTCGCCGAGCTGCACAGCGACGAACAGGAGAGCCTCGCGTACGCCCTCGCGCTGGACGGCGTCCCCGACCGGGCGGCGCTCGCGCTGGGCGCCGCCTCGACGCTGCTGCTACTGATCGCCTCGGTTCCGCTCGCCGGCGCGTGCGCGCGCGGCGGTCAGCGCGCGGCGATCGCCTTCGTTCCGGCCGCCTGCGCCGTGATCGGCGGGACGTTCGTCCACGTCACGCAGGAGTCGCTCGCGGTTCCCGCCGCGCTCCTGCTGGTGCGGATCGCGCCGACGCGACGCGTCGCGGTGCTCGCCGGAGCCGGGCTCGCGCTGCTCTCGGTGGCGTGGCAATATCCGGCGACCGCGAAGCAGCTGCTGGTGCTCTCGCTGCTCGCCGTCGCG
Organism: Vulcanimicrobiota bacterium; assembly: GCA_963795405.1. Lineage (GTDB taxonomy): Bacteria > Vulcanimicrobiota > Vulcanimicrobiia > Vulcanimicrobiales > Vulcanimicrobiaceae > Vulcanimicrobium. The sequence goes on along the minus strand of CAWCHS010000008.1, from coordinate 335,864 downwards.
ATCGCGGTGCGCCACGCCGGCGGGCGGCTGCGTACCGTCTTCGGCGCGGTCGCCGTCTGCTGGCTCGTGCTGTTCTACGCCGAGAACCATCCGCCGGAGACCGCGGCGATCCCGGTCGAGCGGCGCTGGCCGGCGGACACGCCGATCGCCGTCGAATGGCGCGATGCGATCGCGCAGGAGACGCTGTTCGACGCGTTCCGTCTCGGCGTGAAGCTGCCGACCTGGTGCGGGCTGCTCTGCGTGCTCGGCGCGACGCTGCTCGTCGCGCGCGGCGAGGATCAGACGACGCTGACCGTCGGGCCGTCGGCGGCCGCCGGCTGATAGGCCGGGATCAGCAGCCGGAACACCGTGCGGCGCGGTTCCGCCCGCTCGAGGGCGACCTCGCCGCCGAGCCGCTCCGCGGCGCGCGCGACGATCGCCAAGCCGAGTCCCGAGCCGGTCGTCCCGGCGGCGCGCTCGCCGCGAAAGAAATGCCGGAAGAGATGCTCGCGCTCGCTTTCGGCGATCCCCCGGCCGCGGTCGCGCACGCGCAGCGCGACGCGGTCGCGCTCGAGGTCGATCGTGACGTCGACCGGCGCGCCGTCACCGTAGCGCACCGCGTTGTCGACGAGATTCCGAATCGCTTCCTCGAGCTCCCAGCGGTCGGCGAGCACGATGACGTCGGCGCGTCCCGGGCGCACGCGCACCTGGCCCTGCGTCTGCACGGCGGTCACGTGCGCGACGGCGTCATGCGCGATCTCGACGACGTCGACCAGCTCGGCGCGGCCGCGATCGCTCCCTTCCATCCGCGCGAGCGCCATCACGCGCTCGACGAGCGCGCGCAGCCGCGCCGTCTCGTCGCGCATCGCGCGCAGCGTCGCCGGGGCGACGGTGACCTCGGGCGTGCCGCTGCGCTCGAGCACTTCGAGATACGCGCTGATGACGGTCAGCGGCGTACGCATTTCATGCCCCGCCTCGCCGAGGAAGAGCCGCAGGCGCTGCTCGGTGCGCTCGCGCTCCGAGAACGCCGCGACGACTTGCGCCGCCGCGCCGTTGAACGCGCTGACCAGCTCGCCCAGCTCGCTGTGATCGCGCGTCTCGAGGACGCTCGGAACGAAATCGCCGTCGGCGAACCGGCGCAGCTCCTTCGTCACGGTCGTCAGCGGGAGCATCGCCTGCGCCGTGATCCAGCGCCCGATCGCCCAGCTGATCGCCAGGGTGATCGGGAGCGCGATCCCCAGCGCGGTGAACCCGATCGCGAGCAGGTTCTCGATCGGGACCTCGGGCCCGACGAAGATGTCGCCGCGATGCGTCCAGATGATGCGCGTCCGCAAGCCGAACACGGAGCCGAGCGAACGTTCCGGCGGCGCCGGTGCGAACTGGCCGTTCGCCCCCGGCACGCCGGGCGGCGGCGCGCCGGGCGGGCGCACGACCCGGATTCTGATGCGCACGCCCGCCGCGCGCGGCTGCTGCAGCACCAGGCGCACGAGCGCGGCGTCCGTTTCGGACCAGTGATCCCGCAGCAGTTGACGCGTCGTGAGCGCGGTCTCGTCGATCGCGAGCATCGTCGAGCGGATGTAGCGCTGCAGCCCGAGCGCGACGAGCCCGCAGAACACCGCGGTCAGCAGCGCCGCGGTCAGGGTTGCGTAGGACAGGGTCAGGCGCGCGCGCAGCGAGCTCGGCAGCAGCCGGCTCGGGCCGCGCGGCGCGGCGCTCATCGATCGCGCAGCGCGTAACCCACGCCGCGGATCGTCCGCAGAAGCTTCTTGTCGGCGTTGCGATCGATCTTCGCGCGCAAGTAGCAGATGTACGTCTCGACGGTCGCGGCCGCGATGTCGCGGTCGCTGCCCCACACGAGATCGAGCAGCTCGTCACGGGTGAAGACGCGCTTCGGCCGCCGCATCAGCGTGGCGAGCAGATCGAACTCGCGCGTCGAGAGGTCGATCTCATGCTCGCCGCGGCGGACGAGGCGCTCGTCGAGGTCGAGCTCGAGATCGGCGAAGCGCAAATGGTTCACTTTGCGCAGCGTCGGCCTTCGCAGGACGGTGTTGACACGCGCGATGAGCTCCGAGACGTCGAACGGTTTGGCGAGGTAGTCGTCGGCGCCGGCGTCGAGCCCCTGGACCCGGTCGCGCACGTCGCCGCGCGCGGTCAGCATGACGATCGGAACTTCGGTCAGACGGCGCAGCAGCGGGATCAGCGTCAGCCCGTCGATCTTCGGCATCATCACGTCGAGCAGGATGCAGTCGGGAAGCCAGTCGCGCGCGGCGGTAAGCCCGTCGGCCCCGTCGGTCGCGCCGCGCACCTCGAACCCGGCCTGGGTCAGGGCCAGCGTGACGACGTCGCGGATCGCGCGCTCGTCGTCGACCACCAGGACGCGGTGTCTCGTCCGGCTGCTCACGCGGCGATTCTACGCGCCGCGGCTGGGACGTTTCTCCGATTTTGCCGTGAAGCGCCTTTGAACGGCATGGGGTGCGAGCGGCCTAGGGCTTCCGCCCGGCCGCCGCCTTCTTGCGGGTCCCGCTGGGCTTCCGGGTCGCGGTTGCCTTCCGCGTTCCGGACGCCGCCCGGGTCCCGGACTTCTTCCGCCTCGCCGCCGTCTTGCGGCTCGCCGTCGCTTTCGAGGGCTTCGGCTCGACGCCGAACTCGCGCCGGAGCTCGTCCTTCGCCTGCTCGAGGATCTTCCTTCGCGCGGCGGGCAGCCCCCGGCCGGCGCGGTTGATGAAGAACGTCAGCATCGACATCGCGGACCGGTACGGCGAGGACTTCCGGCGGTGCGAGCTCTCGGCGTCCCGCTTGAGCTCGCGCGCGATCGCCTTCGGATCGTCGCTTGCGAAGGTGCCGCCCGCGATGTCGAGCGCATCGCTCGTCTCGGTCACGTGCTGCGACCAGCGCTTTTTCGTGGCTGCCATGGGCGAATCGTACCCGGCGGGAAGAACCCGCCGTGTCGCTTCGTCTGCCGGCGCTCGCGCTCGTCGTCCTCGCCGCCCTCGCCACGCCGCCATCGCTCGTGCAAGCCGCGCCGCCGCGCGCGCAAGCGGCGCCGCCGGCCCGCCCGCGCCCCGCGGCGGCGGGATCGCTCTCCGCGCTCGATCTGATCGCGCTCGAGATCTGCTACACCACCGTGCTCGCGCGCTACTATCAGCCGGTCGATCCTGCGCTGCTGCTCGGCGGCGCGCGCACCGGGATCGTCGCCTACCTGCGCGGACGCGGGATCGCGAACCCGGCGATCCCCCTCGCGCCGGCCCGCACCGACCGGTGGCGCGCGGAGAACGCGATCGACCGCGACGTCGCGCTGGCGGTCGCCCGCTACGGCGCGCGCTTGCGGTCCGCCGACTTGGTGGCGAACACGATCGCCGGCGAGCTGGCGACGCTGCGCGATCCGTACTCCGTGCTCTTCCGGCCGCCCGCGTTCCGCCGCTTCGTCGGGTTTCTCGACGGCGCCGCGACCGGCGGGATCGGCGCCGAGCTCGACGTCGATCCGGCGACGCACGCGGTGCGCATCGTCGACGTCTTCCCGGGGAGCCCGGCCGAGGCCGGCGGACTGCTCCCCGGCGACCGCATCACCGCGATCGACGGAGCGGCGCCGGCGGCCGGCGTCCCCGGCGCGGTGCAGGCGGCGCTCCGCGGTAAGCCCGGGACCACCGTCCGGCTCGCCGTCGCGCGGGACGGGACGGCGCTCGCGCCGCTGGCGCTGGTCCGGCGCGCGATCGTCCCGGCCGACGCCACGGGCCGGATCGTCGGCGAACGGATCGGCTACGTACGCCTGCGCTCGTTCGGCGCCGAGTCGGCGGCGCAACTCGGCGCGGTCCTGGCAAAGCTCGGCGCGCAGCAGCCGCGCGGCTACATCCTCGACCTGCGGGCGAACGGCGGCGGATACCGCGACGCCGCGATCGCCGTCGCCTCGCACTTCGTGCGCGGCACGGTCGTGACGACCCGCGAGCGCGGCGCGGCGCCGCGCGCCTTCGGGGCCGACCCGGCGACGCCGCGGATCGGCGCGCCGCTGGCCGTGCTGATCGACGGCGACACCGCCTCGGCCGCCGAGATCGTCGCCGGCGCGATCCAGGACGACCGTGCCGGGACGCTGATCGGCGCGCGGAGCTTCGGGAAGGGGCTCGTCCAGGAGACGTTTCCGCTCCCCGACGGCGGCGCGATCAAGCTGACGACCGCGGTCTATCGCACCCCGGCCGGCCGCGACATCGAAAAGGTCGGGATCGCCCCGGACGTCGTCGTCGCCGAGCCGCCGGGCTCGCATCCCGGCGAGCCGGGCCGCGATCCCCAGCTCGACCGCGCGCTCGCGATCCTGGCCGTGCCCGCCCCGTCTTCTGCGGCGACGGCCGTGCCGGCCGCTACCGGTCCCGGCTTTCGCGGGGCGGGGCGCTGAGCGGCTCGGAGAGCGCGGCGGTCAGCGAGGGAGCATCGGCGAGCGGGAGCGCCTCGTCCAGCGGGCGCTGCAGCGCGACCAGGACGCTGCCGTCGGGGAGGGTCGTGACGCCGCGCAGCTCCCAGCCCTGCGCGCCGAGGAGCGAGAGGGTCGGATCGCCCTCGGCGAGCCGCGCCGGCTCGGGCGCCAGCGTGTGGAAGGTGAAGTCGAAACGCCCGCGCATGGCCGGCTCCTACCCGCCGAGCGCTTCCGTCTTGCGCGCCAGCCGCAGCACGGATTCGTCGGCTCCGTACGCGGCGAGCTCCGCGATCGCGATCCACGCCAGCTCTTTCGACTCGGCGCTGACGACGAGCGGTTCCTCGGGGTCGGCTTCGAACGCGAAGCGCACGTCGTAGTGCTCGTGCGCCGGCTCGCCGGGCCGCGCCGGGATCGGATGGACGTCGAGGTCGTAGATCGCATCGCGCGCGAAGCGCAGCGAACGCAGTCCGGACTCCTCGCGCGCCTCGCGCAGCGCGGCGCGGCGAACGTCGGGATCGCCGTCGGCGTGGCCGCCGAGCTGCAGCCATTTGCCCAGCTTCCGATGGTGCGTGAGCAGCGCGCGGGTGCGGCCGGGGTCGACGATCCAGGCCGAGGCCGTGACGTGGCCGATCGCCAGCGCGCGCTCGAACGCGTCCTCGTGCGCGGCGACGAAGGCGGCGAGCCGATCGCGCATCGCGGCTTCGCGCGCGTCGGCCGGGACGTAGGCGCGCAGCTCGCGCAGCAGGCGTTCGCGGTCGGCGGCCGGCACGGGTACGTACCTCGGCATGCCGGCCGGCGATTCCCGCAGGATGGTCCGCGCTCTGATCCCGATCTACGGGATCACCCTGATCGACGTGTTCGGCTACATGATCATGATCCCGCTGCTGCCGTACGTCGCGCAGCGGTTCGGCGCGAGCGGACTCACCGTCGGGGCGCTGCTCGCGACGATGGCGATCGCCTCGACGATCGCCGCGCCGCTGTGGGGAGCGCTGAGCGACAAGCTCGGCCGCAAGCCGATCGTCCTGGTGTCGCAGGCGATCGCGCTGATCGGCTACCTGCTCCTCGCGTGGGCGCCGTCGCTCGCGATGCTGTTCGTCGCGCGCGGCGTCGCGGGGATCGGCGGGGGCAACCTCGGCGTGACGCAGTCCTACATCGCCGACGTCACCGACCGCGCGCACCGCGACAAGGCGTACGCCGCGTTCGGCGTCGTGTTCGGGATCGGGATCGTCCTCGGCCCGGTGACCGGCGGGTTCCTCATCCGCTTCGGCGCGTGGGTGCCGTTTCTCGCCGCCGCCGCGATCGAGGTGCTGAACCTCACGCTGACGCTGCTGTTCCTGCCCGCGCGCAAGCCGCGCAGCGAGCAGCGCTTCGATTTCGCCGGAACCGCGCGGTTCGTCGCGACGACCGCCGGTGTGCGCGGCCTGATCGTCCGGCACTTCCTCTTCATCTTCGCGGTGACGTACTTCTTCACGGTCTTCGCGCTGTACGTGAAGCACGCGCTCGACTTCGGGCCGCAGACGGCGAGCTGGCTGATCGCGGTGATGGGGATGACCGGCGGCGTCTTCCTCGCGATCGCGGTCGGGCCGCTCACGCGGCGCTTCGGCGACGCGGCCGTCGCGCAGCTCGGTCTCGCGCTCGGCGCGCTCGCGTATCTCGCGCTGCCGTTTCCGCGCACGCTCGGGCCGTTCGTCGCGGTCCTCGTCGTCTGGGCGGCGGGCGCGGCGTGCGTCGAGCCCACGCTCAGCGCGCTGCTCTCCGAGAGCGTCGCCGCCGGCAAGCGCGGCGCGACGATGGGCTTCAACGACGCGACGAGCAGCCTCGCGCTGATGCTCGCGCCGGCGCTCGGCGGCTGGATCATCGACGTGAACGGGATGCTGATCGGGGTCGTCCCCGCCGCCGCCGTCCTGGCGGCGTTCGGGATCGGGATCCTGCGCCGGGCCGAAGACCGGCGCATCGAGCGGCGGCGGCCGGCAGCCGCGACGTCGTGAGCCGGCTCAGCCTGCCTGCTGCTTCACCAGGCGCAGCGCGGCGCGCCGCGGGATCAGCGTCTCGATCTCGCCGGCGGAGAGCGGACCGCTGAAGAGGTACCCCTGCGCGCCGTCGCAGCCGAGCGCGCCGACGAGCTCGAGCTGCACCGGCGTCTCGATCCCTTCGGCGATCACGTGCAGCGAGGCGCTCTTCGCGATCGTCACGATCGAGCCGACGATCGCGCGGTCGTACGTGTCGCCGGCGATGTCCTCGACGAAGCTGCGGTCGATCTTCAGCCCGGCGATCGGCAGCCGCTTGAGATAGCCCAGTGCGCTGTAGCCGCTGCCGAAGTCGTCGAGAACGACCTTGATTCCGGCGGCGGCGCAGCGGCGCAGGACCGGGAGCGCGTAGTCGTCGAGTGCGACGTGCTCGGTGATCTCGACGGTGAGCGCCGTCGGAGGGACGCCGTGCTTCGCCAGCAGGGTTTCGATGCACTCGAACGCGTCCGACTCGCGCAGGTCGCGCGGCGAGACGTTGACCGCGAGCATGAAGTCGGGCGCGATGCGGCGGATCGATGCCGCCGTCGCGAGGGCGCGCTCGAGCACCGCGCGGTCGATGTGCACGATGGCGCCGGTCTCCTCGGCGATCGGGATGAACTGGTCGGGCAGGACGAGGCCGCGGTGCGGATGGTGCCAGCGCGCGAGCGCCTCGCAGCCGACGATCGCGCGCGTCGCGATGTCGACGATCGGCTGGTAGAGCACCTCGATCTCGTCGCGTGCGACCGCGTGCCACAGGTCGGCCTCGAGCGAGAGCCGGTCGGCGAGTCCGGCGGCGATCGGCGCGTCGAAGCGGGCGTAACGGCTTCCGCCGACGGCTTTCGCGCGATACATCGCGACGTCGGCGCGGGTGAGCAGGTCGTCCATCGTCCGCCCGTCGTCGGGAAAGACGGCCGAGCCCAGACTGGTTCCGACGAAGAGATCGTAGCCGGGGACGCGCACGGGCGTCGAAAAGGCGTGCAGGATGCGCTCGCCGATCTCTTGGACGTTGCCCACGCTGTCGATGCTCGTGAGCAGCACGATGAACTCATCGCCGCCGGGGCGGGCGACGACGTCGCCCGACCGGATCACGCCCCGCAAGCGGTTCGCCACCTCGCACAGCACGCTGTCGCCTACCGCGTGGCCGAGCGAATCGTTCACCGCCTTGAAGCGATCGAGATCGAGATAGAGCACGGCAAACCGGCGACCGGTCTCCGCCCCGGCGGCGACGCACTCGCCGAGCCTCGTCTCGAGCCCGCGCCGGTTCAGCAGGCCGGTGAGGCGGTCGAGGTTCGCGCTGGCGTACAGCTCCTGCTCGGCGCGTTTCAGCTCGGTGACGTCGAGCGAGACGCCGACGACGCCTTGCACCTTTCCGTCGACGCCGCGTAGCGGCTCGATGTGATGGCGCAGCCAGCGGCCGTTGGTCTCGGTCTCGGTGCGCACCGCCGTCCCCGCCAACGCCTCTTCGACGAGCTTCTTCGGGACGAGCACCTCGCTGCTCGCCGACACCAGTGAGGCTTCCGGGAGGTCGAGATCGCTCAGCGCGCCGCCGGTGATCGAGGTGAAGCGCGCCTCGAGATCGGTCGTCCACAGCACCGCATCGACGTTGTCGCCGACGAGCTGCATGCGGTGCTCGTGCTCTTCCAGCAGCCGCCCCGCGCGCGAGGGCTCGGTGACGTCGCGCAGCGCGATCACCGTCTCGCGCTCGCCGGGATGGATGCGGATCTCGACGCAGGTCCGCAGCGAGGGCGACGCGTGCGTGCGGTCGAGCCGCATGCCGGCCGCGCGCGCTTCGACGATCGCCGGGACGAGATCGGAGCCGAGGGGTCCGAGGACGTGCTGCAGCTCGCGGCCCACGAGCGCGCCGGCGGCCGCGTCGAGGAGCCGTTCGGCCTCTTCGTTCACATGGGTGATGCGCATCGCCTCGTCGACGATGTACAGCCCTTCGCCGACGGCCTCGAGCACGTTGAAGCGCTGCTCGACGTGCCGCGTCGCGTCGCGTTCGGCGCTCAGCAGGCGGCGGCGCAGCGCGAACGCGCGCCCGACGGCGACCGTCGCGATGAACAGCGCCGCCAGCGTCGCGACGAGGATCGGCGCGATCATGCGAGCCCCCGCGCGCGCGCTTCTCGCAGCAGCGCGCCGCGCGCGGCGACCCCGAACGCCGCATACACCGCCGATACGTTGCGCTCGATCGTGAGCCGGCTGCGGCTGAACCGCTGCGAGAGCTCGGTGATCTCCGCACCGGTCCACAGCGCGCGCGCGATCTGCCGCTGCAGCGGGTTCAGCTCGGGCGGCATGGCTTCTTCGCGCGCGACCACGTCGTCGACCACCGCGGCGAGCGGGCAGTCGGGGTAGTGCGCGGCGTGCGCGAGCGCGCGGGCGTGCCACCCCTGCTCGCCGGTGAGCTCGGCCAGCGCGGTGGCGGCGAGCGCGGCGCGGTAATGAAACTCGGCCGAGTCGAAGATGTCGTAGGCGTCGCGCAGCGAGCTCGCCGCGATCTCGTGCCGGCCCAGCGTCTGATCGACGCGGCCCTGCGCGTAGTGCGCGTGCGCGAGCGCGCGCCGGTCGGTCGCCGACGCGATCTGCGGATCGACGTTCTCCGTGCCGAGCCGCGCGTAGACCGCCGCATAGTACTGCGCGATCGCAGCGTCGACCGGCGCGAAGAGGACGGCGAGGACCACCAGCACCTGCCGCTGCTCGTCGTAGCACGCCTCCCAGCGGACGTTGCGCGCGATGCGGTGCGCTTCGGCGAGCTCCTCGACCGCCCAGCCTTCGTTGCGCGAAAGCCGCGCGACGTAGGCGCGGTCCAGATGCGCCATCACCGTCCAGGCGGGGGTCGGCGCGAGCGCGCGCGCGTCCTTGAACATCCACTGGGCGTGGGCGGCGCGACCGCGCATGAAAGCGTCCCAGCCCAGCGCGCGCACCGTCATGTAGTGGGTGGCGCGCACGTCGGAGGTCCAGGCGATCGACTCGAGCGCGGTGCGCGCCAGCGCGATGGCCTCGTCGTTCGCGGTCTCGAAGCCGAGCTGCGCCAAGGAATGCGTCGAGATCGCCAGCGCGGCGACGTCGAGCTGGTCGCCGCCGGCGCGCGCCGCGTACGAAACGGCGCGGACGAGATCGGCGGCCTGCTCGCGGTAGGCGCCGCGGCCGGCGTGCAGCCAGGCGCGCACCGCGTAGGCCGACGAGGCGATGCTCGGATCGGGATGCGCCGCGGCGAGAGCGAATTCGGGCGCACCGGGCTGGTAGTCGCGGCGGAACCAGCGCATCCGCAGATCGTGATAGGCGAGCGTGTGGGCGCCGTCGGGGAGCGCGCCGCACAGCGCGCGCGCCTGCTCGAACCACGACTCGGCGCGCGAGAGGTCGCGCACCGCGGCGTGGGCCTTGCCGAGCTGCACCGCGTACCGGAAGCGTCCCGCGTCGGAGGCGGGGATGTCCGAGACCGCCGCGAGGTAGCCCAGCGCGCCGACGGGATCGCGGCGGCCGAGCGCCTCGGCCTTCATCACGACGCCGCACTCGGCGTCGCCCTGCGGCCAGTCTTCGCAGCCCTCGAGCAGCTCGAGGGCGGCGTCGTACCATGCGGAGCGCAGCGCGACGCCCGCGTCACGAAGTGCTTCCGCGACGAGCGGCTCGGATCCGCGCATGCGGTCAGTCCGTCAGCTTTCCGAGGTCCAGGTCGGCGCCGGCCGCGAGCGAGGCGGTCGCGGTCGGAGCGGCGTTGGGATCGTTTCCGCTCGCGGTCAGCACGTCGCCGGCGGCGGTGGCGTAGCTGTTCAGCACGACGATCGTGTAGCCGCCGGCGGGGAGCGCATGCAGGATGAAGCTGCCGTCGGTCGCGCTCGCCGTCACGTTGGCGACCGCGCCGCCGGGCGAAACCGCCTCGACGGTCGCCGAGCTCACCGGCTTGCCCGCGGCGTCGACCACCTTGCCGCGGATCGTCCCGCCGTTCACGGTGGCGAGGATCGACGGGTGGATCGATACCTTGCCGCCGGAGAGCGAGAAGGACTGCAGGACGTTGAAGTCCGCGGTGAGGATCAGCGGCTGCCCGGCGACGACCGTCACGGAAACCGGAGCGTCGGCGACGAGCGAAGTGGGACCGTTCGGCATCGCCAGCGGGAGCTTCATCGGGCCGATCGTGATGTTCGAGTCGGCGAGGTCGATGGAGAACTGCAGCGACGTGTACGTCCCCGGCGGGACCGCGCCGTTCACCGGAAGCGGCGCCTTCTGCAGGGACAGCAGGTCGACGACGTTCGGCTTCGCGTACGTCGCGAACGGGACGACGGCCCCGCTGCTGCTGACGAGATCGATCGCGGTGAGCGCGACGTTGACGTGGATCCCCGCACCGGGCATCGGCGCGTCGAACAGGCAGAGCTTCAGGTGGACCTGCGGGACCCCGCCGAGCACGTCCTCTGCATGGCGCACGGACGCGGGCTCGGCCGCGGAGGGGACGCTGTGCGCCGTCGGGACGCCGCTGCAGGCCGTGAGCGTGGTCAGGACGGCGAGCGCAGCGGCGGCAAGAGATCGGTTCATCCGTGAACTTCCCATCTGCGGAGACGGCGGAGCGCGTCGTGCGACGCGCTTCGAGGGCTCTTCCCGAGCCCGTCGCGCGTCGTCCCGACGCGCGAACGTACCGTAGGGTGACGCCCTCCCTCTGCCGGGCTCGGCGGACGTCATCCGAACCCGTCAGAAACATTCCACCGTCCGTGACGGGGAACACGCACTGTTGTGTAAAGCCTTGACGAAGTCTTCGCTAAGGCCGATCGGCGGGGCGAGCGTCCGGGACGTCGTGCCCGTGACCGTGATGCATCGGGTGCGCCGCCCCGATCCGCCACAGCCAAAGCGCGAGCGCGCCGAACGCCAGGTTCAGCCAGAAGGTGGAGTTCAGCGCGAACGTCGTGAGCTCGCGGCGAGCGTTCGGGTTCGGCCGCGGGACGAGGTGCAGCGCGGCGAACGCGCCGTCCATCGCGAGCGCCGAGACGACGATCGTCACGAAGAAGACGCCGCCGATGTAGAGCATCATCCGCACGCCGTAGTAGCGCCGGTAGACGTCGAGCAGCGGCAGCACGATGAGGTCGGCATACAAGAACGCGAGGACGCCGCCGAACGAGATTCCGCTCGACCACAGCACCGCCGCCATCGGCACGTTCCCGATCGAGCAGACGAACGAGACGATCGCGATGAGCGGTCCGGCCAGCGCGTCGGCGAGGGCGCGGACGACGGGCGGCGCACCCTGCAGGAACAGCCCTTTCCACGCCTGGTTCGGGACGAGCGCCGCGAGCGTCCCGGCGATCAGGAAGCCGCCGGCGAGGTCCTTCCAGAGCATCGAGACGTCCATCGTGAAGTTCTGAGCGATCGCCACGCGCGTCGCCGGATCGCGCAAGCGCTCGGCCAGCGTCGCGCCGGCGGCCTCCATCGAGCCGTGGTCGTGGCCGGCCGCCTCGTCGAGACGGCGGCGCGCCCCTTCGACCAGGCCTTTCGGGTACGTCAGCTTCACCAGCGCCGTCATCACGGCGATCAGGAGCAGGCCGCCGATCCATTCGGCGGCGGTGAACTGCCAGCCCATCAGCAGCCAGAGCAGGATCCCGAGCTCGAGGACGAGGTTCGTCGAGGCGAACAGAAAGGCGAGACTCGGCAGCAGCGCGGCGCCCTTCTTGAAGAGCGTCTTGCTCATCGCGGCGGCGGCGTACGAGCACGACGAGCTCGCCGCGCCGAAGCCGGTGGCGAGCGCGATCTCGCGCACGCCGTCGCGGCCCAGCAGCGCCCGCATCCGCTGCTTCGACACGAGCGCCTGCACCGCGCCGGAGAGCGCGAAGCCCAGGACCAGACTCCAGCCGACCTGCCACGCCATCCCGGCCGCGAGCAGCAGCGCTTCGCCCGCCATGTGCAGCACCGTCACGCCTGCGCGTGATCCGCCGGGAATTGCGCGCGGTTGCGCGGCGTCGCCCCGCGCAGCGGCCCCAGGGAAAGGTCGCGCTCCGGCCAATGCCGTCGCTCGGGAGGACGCCGATGGCTTTGGACCGCGCCCGTTTTCTCGTATCCGCCGCTGCCGCGCTGGGGGCCGGCGCGCTGCCGGAGTCCGCCGCCGCGCAGAGCACGATCGCGCTCCCGATGCAGAACGGTGAACGCCCGCTGATGGCGTTTCCGCAGAAGCGGCCGCTGATCGTGCTGACGCCGCGCCCGCCGCAGCTCGAGACGCCGATGGCGCTCTTCGACCAGGGCGTCTTCACGCCGAACGACGCCTTCTTCGTGCGCTGGCATCTGGCGAACATCCCGCAGTCGGTCGACGCCTCGGCGCATCGCATCGCCGTCTCCGGGGCGGTGAAGCGCCCGCTTTCGCTCTCGCTCGACGACCTCGCGCGGATGCCGGCGGTCGAGATCGCCGCCGTCAATCAGTGCTCCGGGAACAGCCGCGGGCTCTTCGCGCCGCGCGTCGCCGGCGGGCAGTGGGACAACGGCGCCATGGGAAACGCGCGCTGGACGGGCGTGCGCTTGCGCGACATCCTGGACCGCGCCGGTCTCGCGGCCAACGTGCGACAGGTGCAGTTCAACGGACTGGAGCGCCCGGTGCTGCCGACGACGCCGGCGTTCAAGAAGTCGCTCGACCTCGACGTCGCGCGCGGCGACGACGTCATCGTCGCGTACCTGATGAACGGCACACCGATGCCGCTGCTGAACGGCTATCCGGTGCGGCTGATCGTCCCCGGCTGGTACGCGACGTACTGGGTGAAGATGCTCTCGGAGATCACGGTGCTCGACCGCGTCGACGACAACTTCTGGATGAAGACCGCGTACCGGATCCCCGACACGCCGCACGCGAGCGTCGCGCCGGGATCGAGCGGCTACCCGACGGTGCCGATCTCGCGAATGGACGTGCGCTCGTTCGCGACCAGCCTCGCCGACGGCGCCGCGCTGCGCGCGGGCCCGACGGCGCTGCGCGGGATCGCCTTCGACGGCGGGAGCGGGATCCGCGGCGTCGACGTGTCGACCGACGGGGGATCGACGTGGCGCGCAGCCTCGCTCGAGCAGGACTACGGCAGGTACAGCTTCCGCCGCTGGAACGCGGCCTGGGACGCGCGCCCCGGCGCGTACACGGTCGCGGTGCGCGCGACGGGGAACGACGGATCGGTGCAGACGAGCACGCCGGTGTGGAACCCCAGCGGCTACATGCTGAATACGATCGAGACGTACAAGGTCACCGTCGCATGATCTCGCGCGGAACCAAATCTCGCGCGGCGGCGGGCGTCGCGGCCGCACTCGTCGCGCTCGTCGCATCGTCGGTGACGGCCGCGGCGCCGGCGCCGCCGAAGGGCCCCGTGACGATCTCGCTTCCCGGCGACGCGGGCTTCGCGCTCAAGCCCGGCCCCGGCGTCGAGACGGCGCAGCGCTACTGCCTGACCTGTCATTCCTCGGCGTACGTCTCGACGCAGCCGGTGCTCTCGCACGCGCAGTGGACCGCCGAAGTCGCGAAGATGCGCGCCGCGTACGGTGCGCAGATCCCCGATGACCAAACCGCACCGATCGCCGAGTATCTCACCACGGCGTACGGCAAACCGTAGCGGCGCCTGGCCGCAGCTCGCCCTTCCGCCGCCTCGTCTCCGCCGGTCGGCGTCCGCCGTGCTACCCAATTTCAGGTATGTCCGTCGATGCGCGGATCCTGACATGCTCGAGCCTGCGCGTCCGGGCGCGCGGACTGAGAGGATCCACGATGAAAGCATCACTCCCGAACTCCCGCGCGCTCGTGTCGGGGCTTTGCCTTGCGCTTGGCGTGACGGCGGCAGGCTGCGGCGGAGGGGCGATGAGCGCGGCGCCGGCGTACGTCCCGGCCGCGGCGCCGCAAGCCGCCGCCCAGCCGCTGTCGGCGGCGAACGCGTCCGGCTCGGCCGAGATGCCGCTCGCGAGCACGTCGACGGCGAGCACGACCAGCACCGCCCGTCCGCCCGCGAACTGCCGGAGCACGAAGCCGGCGGCCGTCCCGCGCGGCGCTTCGCTCGGCGCGGGACGGCTGATCGCGGCGTGGGGCGCGACCGTCGGCGGTTCCGCGACCGCGCCCACGAACGGCAGCGTTCGCGACATGGCGCAGGTCTCGCTGAACGGTACGGCGATCCGCATTCGGCTGATCAATCCGGACACGACGCACCCGCTCGTCGTGTGCGCCGCTTACATCGGGCTGCAGAAAAGCAATCCGGGCGCGGCGCTCGTCCCGGGCAGCTCGCGGCAGATCACCTTCGATCGCGGCAAGCCCGGCGTCACGCTCCGCCCGAACACGCCGTTCACCTACAGCGACACGATACCGTTCGTGGTGAAGGCGCAGCAGATCGTCGCGGTGAGTCTCTACCTGTCCGCCGCCACCGCCGCGAGCGCGTCGAACGCGACGTGGAACTCCTCGTACGCGACGGCGAGCGGCGCGGGCGACGAGACGCGCGACGAGAGCGGCGCGTCGTTCGCGACGAACATGAGCGGCTCGACGTTCGACGCGACCTACGGCACCGGCGTCCAGGAAGATCTGCAGCAGGGATCGACGTACGCCCTCGCGGCGATCGACGTGATGACGACCGAGGCGAACGGCGCCGTGGTCGGCCTGGGCAGTTCGACCTTCCAAGGCTACGAATCGAATCAAGACCGCTACGATCACATCCTCGACCTGCTGGCCGGCGCGATTCACTCGTACGTCCCGGCCGGCGAGCGGAAAGGGATCGTGAACGAAGGTCTCGGCGGCGACAGCCTCTTCGTCGCGCTCGCCGGGCGCTTCGCGCGCGACGTGTTCACGCAGACCGGCGTCACGGGCGTTATCCTGTACGACATCAACGACATGGATCCGCAGAACGGGCAGACGCTCGCGGACGTGGAGAACACCTATCGCAAGGCCGTCGCGCTCTCGCACGAGCACCACGTCCGCGTGTTCTGCTCGACCTGGGCGCCCGAGTCGATCTCCGATCTCGCGGAGATCACGAGCGCCGAGCGCTCGCAGATCAACCAATGGATCCTGAACAGCGGCGTGTGCGACGACACCGTCGACTGGGCGAGCGTCCTCGCCGACCCGAACGTTCCCCAGAGCTACAACCCGCTGTACTTCAGCGACTCGATCCATCCCAACCCGGCCGGTCATGCCGCGATGGCGAACGCGACGCCGGCGAAGCGTTGGTTCGAGGCTGGGCGGTACAACTAACCAGGTCGTGACCGCAAGGTCGTTCGACGCCGGGGCGGCGGGGGAGCGAGCGCAGGCGGCTCGCCCGCCCGCCATGCTTCGGGGCCGGCCGCCGCGAACGGTTCGGCCGCGATGGGAGTCGAACGCATCCGTTTCTTCAACATCCGCGGCCGCGGGCTGCGGGCGGCAGCGGCGCTCATCGCCGCGGCGGGCATCACCGCCGCAAGCCTCGCCGGCGCCGGCGGCGCCGCCGCGCAAGTCCAAGCGCAGACGCGCTGGTGCACGAAGGTCCCGCTCGAGCGGAGCTTCTGCCCCGCACTCACGCTCGAGGCGCCCAAGGCGACGCTGCGGCTCGCCGTCGCCGACACCGATGCGCTGCGCACGCGCGGGCTGATGGGCGTGCGGCACATCCCCAACGGCGAGGGGATGCTGTTCGTCTTCCCGGACGTCGCCGGTGCGCACCACGAGTTCTGGATGAAAGACACGCTCGTCGCGCTCGACATGATCTTCGTCGAGAGCGACGGCACGGTCTCGTCGGTGTTCGCAAACGTACCGGTGAGCAAGCCGCATGCGCGCGACGACGCGATCGCGCGCCGCGCCGGCACCGGGCGCTACGTCATCGAGCTGCCCGCCGGAGCCGCGCGCCGCGCCGGCCTTGCGGTCGGGACGCGGCTCGCGGTTCCGAGCGGGTTCTAGCCGCAGCGGCTAGGTCGGCGCCTTCGTCGAGCTCGGCGCTCCGTCGGTCTCGACGCCGCCCGTCTTGTTGTAGTTGACGTGGTTGTTGCTCCACGACACGATCCCGCCGCCGCCGTCGAAGACGAGGCCGGTTCCGATGTTGAACGTCACGGCGGTATTCGTGATCGAGACCTGCCCGCTGCTCGTCGCGTGGATCCCCCCGGTGAAGTTGTTGGACACCGCGACGCTGTCGAGCACCGCCAGCGCGTTCGTCCCAGTCGAGAGCAACCCGTACATCGCGTTCGATGCGATCGCGCCGCCCGTCATCTGGAAGTCGGTGTTTTGGCCGATCGTGACCCCCGGACCGCCGCTCGCCCCGGTGAACGTCGTACCGATCGCGGTGATGTGCAACGGGTTCGTCGACGTCGTCGATGCGCTGAGCGCCCCCAGCGTGGCGATGTCGACCGTGCTGTTGGTGATCACCATCGTCGATCCCGTCGACGGTTTGAACTGGACGCCGTACTGCGAGAACCCGAAGATGTTGCAATTCTCGATGAACAGCCCTTCGCCGGAGATGAAGTTGATGCCGATGGTCCCGGGTGAGGAGGTGCTCACGGCGCCGTTGATTCGGAGATTTCGCAGCGTGACGATGTCGCCGCTTCCCGCGGCGACGGTGAAGCCCGGCACGCCGCCCGCCAGAGCCGAGGCGACTTGGCCGCCGCCGCCATCGATCGTGATCGCCTTGGTGATCGTCAGCGTGCCGAACCCGCCGGGATCGAGCGCGTCGATCTCACCCCCGGCGGCGGTCTTGGAGATGGCGCCGGCAAAGGTCTTACAGGGTGCCGTGCGGCTGCACGGGTTGGCGTCATCGCCGACGCCGGAGACCCAGGTCCGGGTCGCTTGCGCCTGCGCAGCGCCGGTCGTCGCGCACACTGCCACACCGACCGCGAAGAACAAAGCGCCGAAAGGTATCTTCATTGAGCCCTCTTTGGAAAGCTTTGGGGAGAGGGCCCCGCTTCGGTAGGACTGCCGCCGACTCTTCAATCCGAGCGGCATTGTACGAAGCTTTACAAATTCGCGTCGGACGGTGAGCTGCGGACGATCGAGAGGGTGATCGGGATGCTGGCGCTCTGGCCGTCGCTGCGCGCCGCGATGAGCTGCACCTGTAGGCTCGTCGCGCCCGAGGGCATCCCGACGACGCTCGCCGAGAACTGGCCCTGCCAGGTACCCGTCCCGACCGGAGCGAGCGGGAGGCTTGTCAGCCCGGTCGACAACACGAGCCTCTGTACGTTCGTCGTGGTGATCGCGCTGACTTTGATCGTCGAGGACGGCGTGATCACCGTCGGCGAGAGCGTCGCGTAGAAGATCCGGGGGGCGTCGCTTTGGCCGGCGTACGTCGTCGTCGGCGGGCTGCCGTACACGAACGTGTTCGCCTGCGCGAGCGCGCTCGGCAGAGGCGCCGGCGTCGCCGAGGCCGATGCGGACGGCGCGGGCGTCGTCGCGGCCCGCGCGCGCTGCGCGGTCGGCGCCGGCGTCTCGCGCGCCGCGGGGAACAGTTGGCCCGGCGGTAACGTCGGCAGCGGTTGCGGCGTCGGGACCGTACTGCCGGGCGGAAGCGCCAGACCGCCGACGCCGTCGCCTTCTCGGACGAGATGCGGCGTGACGACCATCACGAGCTCGTTGCGCGTGATCGTCGTGTTGTTGTCGCGAAACAAGCCGCCGACGAGCGGGAGGCTGCCGAGGATGGGGATCTTGCTGATCGTCTGCTGCAAGCTCTCTTCGATCAGACCGCCGATCACGAGCGTCTCGTTGTCGTGGAGCTGCACCGTCGTTTGGGTGTCGCGCGTCGAGATCTGCGGGACGCCGTTCAGGTAGCCGGTGAGCGAGTTGACGACCGGGTGAAGCGCGACGCTCACGTCCGTCGGATCGGTGACGATCGGGGTGATGTCGAGCGAGACGCCGGTCTGAAAGCTTTGCAGCTGCGTGCTCGGCACCGTCCCGATCCCGCTGCCGACCGTCGTGAGGATGCTGATCGTGTCGCCGGCGCGGATCGAGGCGGTGCGGCCGGAAAGCGTGGTGATCCGTGGGTCGGCGAGGACCCGCGCCTTCCCGTTCTGGATCAGCAGGTTCAGCGTCGCCTGCAGGCTGAGCGGCGTGCGCGTGATCGCTTGAAAGCCGATGATCCGCGCCGGGTTTCCGTTGGCTTGACTCGGCGGCGTCGTCTCGCTGAACGTCGTCCCGATCGCCGTCGTTCCCAGCTCGAGCCCGAGGTCGCGCGAGCTGCTCTCGTCGACCTCGAGGATCTCCGTGTCGAGGACGATGGAGGGCGGGATCGCGTCGAGCGAGGCGATCAAGTCCTTCGCGTCGCGGATCGCCGGTGCGCTGCCGGTCAGGATCAGTTGCTGCAATCCGTTGGGTGCGGTGACGTGCAGATCGGGGTGCGCTTGCACGAGCGCCTGCTGCACCGCGGTCGCGATGTCGGCCGGCGTGGTCGTCCCCGGTCCGCCCAGAAACCCCGGCACGATCGAGCGCAGCTTCACGACCGCGTGATCGGCGCCGGCCACCGGCGCGTTGCCGCCTTCGCCGTTCGCGCCCCCTTGCGCGCTGCCGTCGAGCTGCGCGATCCCGCTCGCGATGCGCTGCTGCTCGCCCGGCGTCGCCGTCACCGAGATCGCGTTGAGCGCGGCGTCGACGGAGGTGGTCACCTGCGGAAAGGCGCGCGCGATCAGGTCGTTGACGGACGCGGCATCGACGTTCTTCAAGTGATAGATCTGCGTGTAGCGCGACGCGAAGGACGGCTGGTCGAGCTCGGCGATCAGCGCCTTCGCGCGCTGCACTTCGTCGGGCGCTCCGGCGACCGTCACGTCGGCACCCGAGACGCCGACGCGAAGGTGCGGCATCTGGATGCTGACGGTGCGCGCGATGTCCTTCGGCGCGCGCTGCACGACGTGGACGGCCTCGCTGGCGGTCGGCGAAGCGGTGGCCTGCGGCGCCGCCGCGTCGAGCCCCGAGACCGCCGCGCGAATCTCGGCGAGATCGGCGGGCGAGGCGCTGGCCAGGATCGCGTTCTTCGAGACGACGACGAAGCGCGCCGCCGGGAACAGCGGCCGCAGCCGGTCGGCCACGACCGCGGCTTTCTGCGACTGCATCGAGAGAATCGCCGTCGAGGGGTGCCGCGCGTCGCGGACGTCGAGCCCGACGATGACACCCCGCGCCGCAGCGATGTCGGCGTCGGAGCCGGAGAGGATCAGGGTGTTCGATCCGCCGAGCGCGACCGAGAGCTGCGGGAAGAGCCGCGCAACGACGTGGGCGATCCGATCCGCGGGGACGAGCTGCGTCGGAACGACGACCGAGGTCTGGGTCGAGACCGAGACCGTCCGGCCGTTCGAGCGACAGCGCAGCGCGAGCTGCGTGCAGATCGCGCGCAGCGCTTCCGCCGCGGTGACCGACGAGAGCGCCACGTTGACCTCGCCCTTGACGTCGTCGGCGACGCTCACGTTGAGATGCGCGACGCGTCCGAGCCGCAAGAGCGCGTCGCGCGCCGGCTCGTTCTGAGCCGTGAAATTGAAGCGGGGCGCCGCGTTGCCCGCGCCGAGCGTGGCCACGGGCAAGACGAGCGCGGCAGCAAGAACAAGCGAACTCGGCACCATCCAGCGCCGCGCACCAAACATCCGCTCTTCGCGTTCGCGTCCGTGGCGCGTCCGCCTTGCAATTCGCGATCTCTTAACGGGGCGTGCGCTCGCCTCTGAGGAGAGGGACGGCAAGCCCCGCGGCAGCCGCCGGCGCGGCCTGCCAAGAGACGCCCTGCCTCGACCTCCCCCAGCTCCGCCGCGCGCGCCGGCCCCGGAAATCACCGACAAGCGAGCGAATCTGCCGGGGTGACCAGCCGCTTCGTTCTCGCCGCGGCGGTCGCCGTGACCGTCCTGGCGTCCGCGGCAGGACCGACGAACGCGCAGCAGCCCAGGATCAAATCGCTCGACACCGCAGCACCCGCGGGATCGGGTTCCGTCGGTGACCGCATCGCTGCCGCAGTTTCGAAAGAAATGCGCTCGCAGCCGGTCGCCGGGGCTGCCGTCGCCGTCGTCCGTGACGGCCGTGTGATCTAGCTCGGGGACTTCGGGATGCGCAACATCGCGGCGCGTCTGCCCGTCAATGCCGAAACGGCATTCGAGATCGGCTCGGTGAGCAAGCAATTCACGGCCGCGGCGATCCTGCAATTGAAAGAGCAGGGGCGACTCGACCTCGATCGGCCGGTCGCGACGTACGTTCCGTCGTTTCCGCACGCTCGTGCTCTGACGGTGCGCCAACTGCTGAACCAGGTCTCCGGCCTGCCCGACTACACCGACGGCAAAGGGTTCGATACGAAGGTCTCCGCCACGCCGGGCAGCCTCGAAAAGGTCGCCGCCTATGCGAGCACGCCCCTCGAGTTTGCGCCCGGGACACGATGGGAGTACAGCAACACGAACTACTACGTCCTCAGCCGGGTGATCGAAGTCATTGCGAAGCGATTCGGGCGGCAATAAGCGCATCGAAAGGACGGTGCTATGACCCAGATGACCCAGATACTTGAAACGACCGTTTCAAGTATGCTAGAGTAGGCCCATGGCGCGGACCGCCGACGAGCAGCGGCGCGTGGAACTTTTGGAGCGGATCGTGGACTACGTGATGCACAACGGGCTGTCCGATCTTTCGCTGCGCCCGCTCGCCGAAGCGGTCGGGTCGAGCCCGCGCGGGCTGCTCTACTACTTCGGCTCCAAGGACGAGCTGATCGCCGGCGTGCTGGGTGCGGCCGGCGTCCGGCAGCGCGCGATCTTCGAGCGCCTGCCGCGCAATGCGGCGTCCTATCGTGAGACCGTCCGCGCGGCGTGGAAGCTGCTCAGCGCGCCCGAGCACGTGTCCCTCTTCCGGCTCTTCTTCGAGGTCTACGGCCTCGCGCTGCAGACCCCGGCACGATATCCCGGCTTCCTCGATCGCGCGGTCGGCGTGTGGCTCGACTTCCTCGAGCCCAGCGCGCTGCGCGACGGTCACACGAAGGCCGACGCCCGCGCGATCGCCACGGTCATCCTCGCCGGCTACCGTGGTTTTTTGCTCGACCTGTGCACCACCGGCCAGCGCCGGCGGCTCGACCGCGCGGTCGAGCTGTGGATCGACTCGCTCGACGCGATCCCCGACCCGAAGGAGCTGTCTCGTGACAGACGCCGCTGACCGGACGCCGCGCAAAGCGGCGCTGATCTTCATCTTCATCACCGTCACGCTCGACATCGTCGCGCTGGGCATCATCGCGCCGGTCTTCGTACCGCTGGTCGAGCGGTTTCTGCACGGCGACGTCGTGGCGACGGCCTGGATCGTCGGCGTGTTCGGTACCGTGTTCGCGCTGATGCAGTTCGTCTGGGCGCCGCTGCTCGGCGTGCTCTCCGATCGCTTCGGCCGGCGTCCGGTGATCGTGCTGTCGAATCTCGGGATGGGGCTCGACTACGTCGTCATGGCGCTCGCGCCGAGCCTGATCTGGCTGCTGCTGGGCCGCATCGTATCGGGAATCACTTCGGCGACCTCGACCGCTTCGGGCGCGTATGTCGCCGACGTGACGCCGGCCGACAAGCGCGCCCGAGCGTTCGGGATGATCGGCGCGGCGTTCGGCGTCGGCTTCGTGCTGGGCCCGGCGATCGGCGGGCTGTGCGGCCAGATCGATCCGCACCTGCCGTTCTGGGTCGCCGGCGCGCTGTGCGTCCTCAACGGAATCTACGGCGCGTTCGTGCTGCCGGAATCGCTCGCGCCCGAGCACCGCGCCACGCGCGTGCCGTGGTCGAAAGCGAATCCGGTCGGCGCGCTGCGGCTGCTGCGGCGTCGCGACCTGACCGCGCTCGGTCTCGTCGTGTTCGGCAGTACGCTGGCGGCGGTCGCGATGCAGTCGACCTGGGTCCTGTACGTCACGAGCCGGTACGGATGGCAGCCCGGCGCTACCGGCGTCTCGCTGGCGGTCGTCGGCGCCTGTTCGTCGGTCGCGCAGGTTGCGGTCGTCGGGCCGTACGTCAAACGCTTCGGCGAACGCGCGGCGCTGTTCGGCGGCCTCGGCTTCGGCGCGCTCGGGATGCTGATCTTCGGCTTCGCCCCGAACGGCTGGTGGTTCGCCCTCGGCATCGTGCCGCTGAGCCTCTGGGGGCTCGCGTCCGCCGCCGGACAAGCGATGATGTCGCGCCGCGTCTCGCCGCGCGAACAGGGCGAGCTGCAAGGCGCGATCGGCTCGATCCGCGGGCTGTCGGTCCTGGTGGGCCCCGGGATCTTCACCACCGCGTTCGGCCTCGGCTTCGGGCACGCCGTTCCGGGACTCAACTGGTTCGTCGGGGCGCTGATCCTCGGCGCGACGCTGGTGCTCGTCCTTCGCTACCGGCACACGGAGAGGGTACCGGTCGAAGTCGCTGCGCCGATGGAGCTGCTGCTTGCGGAAGTCGCCGAAGTTCCGCTGTAAGCTGCGGAGGACCCGCGCAAGGCTCGAACCTTGATGTCGCGTTTACTTGACATTTGAAGCCGGCGCCCGTATCCTGATCGGCATGGACGATGTCCTTGCGGGACCCAGCAGAACCTTCGCAGAGCGCCGCAGCGCAAGACGCTACATCCTCGAGTTCGGGGCCGCGACGGCCGCTCTCGTGCTCTTCGCAGCGATCGGCACCAGGCTCACGATCCATGACGCCACCCTGCACACGGTTCTCGTGGTCGTTCTGCCGATGACGGCGGTGCTGGGAATGGCGATCGCGGCGACGCGGTTCGTCGCGCGCATGGACGAGCGCCAGCGCCCGACGATGCTCACGGCGGCGGCTCTCGCCGGGCTGATCACGGCGGTCGTCACGATGGCACTCGGGCTGCTGCAGGAGGACCGGCTCGTCAGCCTCGATTTGACTGCGGTACTTCCGATCTTTGCGCTGTTCTTCGGGATTTCGATCGCGTTCGTCCGCCGCAACGACGGATGAAGAACCGCCTGCGCGATTTGCGCGCCTTGCACGACCTTACGCAGGCCGCGCTTGCGGAGCGGCTGGGCGTGGCGCGCCAGACCGTTCACGCCATCGAGAACAACAAGTTCGCACCGAGCCTGACGCTCGCTTTTCGCATCGCAACGCTCTTCGGAAGCGACATCAACGACGTCTTCCAACCGGACCGCACGGAAACGTTGCCCAAGCTGCGCAGTTAGAAGTTTTCTTCGTACTTGGCGCGGACGTTCGACCAACCGGCTCCGCGCTGTTCCACGCGCGCTTCGGAACGATGGCGCCTACGGGTCGCTCGTCTCGTGAAGAACGGCCTCGCGCGACCCTCCGGGCGACCAGCTATGGGACGGCGTCTCGGTCCTTCGGCGCGATGCCACCATCGAGATATGCGCCGACCTGCGCCTCCTTGACGAAGTCAGCCGGGTAACGAGCGAGAAATCTCTTGACGAGGTGATTGTGCTTCGAGCGGTAGGCGAGGTATTCGAAGTCGATCCAGATCGGGGAGGTCGCTCGCTGGCGCAACACCTCGGCCACCGGCTTAAGCAATGTCCAGATACGTGGGGCCGTATCGTGGTAGCCGGCGAAGAGCTCTTCATCGAGCACGCCGCGATTGAGGAGGCGCGCGACCGTCTGGAAATGCGTTCCGACTGCGAGCACGCGCGGCTCGACGATCGGCGAGGTCAGCGACGCGACCGTGGTGGGATCGGTCATGTCACACGTCGAGAGGAAGTGCCGCGCCGCTGTCAGCTCCGGCGACTGATACGCCGTCATGATATCGAGATACGCCTGAAGCTGATTTGCGAGGCGCAGATGCCGCAGCTGAAGCACCGCCGCGGTGGAGGCGACGAGCACGATAAGGGCGCTCGCGACCGACGCGAGCGCGGTGAGGGCCTCCCAAGACACAGGCGATCCCTTCTCGGCAGCGCGCGCCGCCCCTGGATGCCCAAATCACCGTGTGCATCGAGGCAGCCAGCGGCTGACGACCGTCCCCGCCGCCGAACTGCGCGCCGTCGCACACGACGCCGGCGACCGACGGGATGGGCGTAGCGCCAAGCGATCGCAGCAGGCAGGACTGCACCGAGGCGCCGTGCTCTCGGGAGGCGGCTTCCGTCTTGCCGTGGTAGCGAATTGAATGGTCATGGAGAGCACCGTGGTCGCGCCGGCGATCTCCGGAGACTCGCGCTGGAAAGCGTTTCTGCTGGCCCTCTGGACGTTTGGGGTCATCGCCTTTGCGGCGGACGGAGTGGATCGCTTCGGTTTCGGTGGCCGTTCGTGGTTTGGGTGGTGGGACGCAATCGTCGTCAGCGCGGCTCAACCGTTCGTCGTGCGACTCGAAGACCCACACCCTGCGGGTGCATCGGCGGCAGCCGGAATCCACGGCGGCGATCGGATCGACCTACGCGAGCACGACCTCGACGCGAGGACGCGGGTGATATGGCAGCTCCTCGCTACTCAGCCGACCCGTTTGACGATCCATCGCGACCACGAGACGCTGCCCATCAGCGTCACCGGAAGCACCATTTGGGACGGCTCCTCGACGCGCCGGATCAGCCATGCGCTGCTCGGCGCACCGGTTGCGTTTTTTCTGGTCTGCGCGTGGCTCATCATTCGACGCCGATCCCAGACGTATGCGGGTCGCGCGCTCGCATCATTCTTGATCTGCCTGGCGATCGCTCAAATGACGAACCCCGCCGGCGCCGCCGTTCCCGACGGCAACTTCTACCTGTTGTTGGCCTTCGGCTCCCATGTTTTTTCATTCGCCGCAGCACTCATCGTCATCCGGCTTTCGTCGCAGTTCGGCATGCGCAGCGGGTGGAGATCCTTGGTCGAGCTCGTCGCCTACGCGACAAATGCGCTCAGCTTTGTGGGCGGCGCGGCGGCATGCGTCGGCCTCTGGACGATGTGGTTCGATCCGATTCCCTTCGTCATGGGCTCGTCTTGGGGACTTCTTCGCATCGCATCAGCCGTCGCGGTCGCGATTACCGTCGTCGTAGCCGTTGCATGTTCGGAGCGCTCGATCCAACCGCGCGCCGGCTGGCTGCTGTTACCGCTGGCGCCCATGTTCATCGCTGTATCGATGTTCGGCAACACCGTCGGCGCGCAATCTTGGCGTCTGCTGTGGGCGATCATTTTCGGTTCCAGCATACTGTCCCTGGCCGGCGCAGCGCTGATCACCTTCGCGTTGCTCAAGCGGCGCGTTCTGGACGTAGGCTTCGTCCTGAGCCGATCGATCGTGGTGGCCGTTCTCTCGCTCGTCGTCGTTGCGGCCTTCATTCTGCTCGAATGGATCCTAGGCTCTGTCGTCGCGAACGTGAGCCATGCGACGGGACTGGCAGCGAATGCCGCCTTGGCGCTCGTGCTCGGCCTGTCGATCCGCATGATGCACCAACGCGTCGACGATCTCGTCGATTCCGTGATGTTCCGCAAACGCCACGAAGATACGCGCGCGTTGCGCGAGTTCGCGAAGGAGGCGGCGTTCGTTTCCGACCGCGACGCTCTGGTCGACATCGCGATCGACAAACTCCGCCGGCATACGGACGCCCGGAGTGCCGATCTGTTCCTCCGAAACGATGGAACGTATCGTGCCGTTCGCCACTTCAGCGAAGGGGTGACGGTCGTCGGTGAAAACGATGCTGCCGTCCTTGCGCTCAAGACCTGGCACAAGCCCTTGGATCCCCACGCGTTCGAGACCGCAGTGAAAGGCGACCTCGCGCTGCCGATGGTTGCGCGCGGACAAGTGCTCGGATTCGTGGTCTGCGGCGAACGTGCCGGCGGCGAAGCCTATGCTCCCGACGAGATCGACGCGCTCGCACAGTTCGCGCAGGGGCTCGGCACGGCATTCGATGGCTTGAGCGATGCTCACGAAACTGAGACGCTCGCTCGAGCGATACGAGACCTGCGCGAGAGCCTCGATCGGCATTTCGCAAAGGAATAGGACATGACAAGCCACTCGTCTTCGTCGGCATCGGCCAGATGCACGTCGCAGCCCGGTGTCTGGGATCCGGCCGACAACCAAGTGACGCCGCTGCGACCCTGGGCCGCTTCGACGTCGATCTCGCCCGGCGGCGGGGCACGCCTGAACGTCTACGCGCACGCGATGGAGGCGCGCAAGCAGACGCGGTCCGTCATCTGCTCGGAGCGATGGCAACCGCGGGACGCTCGAGGCCCCAAAAGCCCTCGCAAAACCTAAGAACCTAAGGAGAGAGTGGGATTCGAACCCACGAGCCCCGCGAAGGGCCTGCGGTTTTCAAGACCGCCGCGTTCAACCGCTCCGCCATCTCTCCACATTGAAAGAACCGCGCCGTTACAGGCTTTTCTCGCTTACCTGCCTTGCTCGACGAACCTAGGCCGAAGCCGCTCCTCTCACAAGGCTCTCACGGGCCGCGGCGTCGTTCGCCGATGCGACGCCCGCGCCTCCCAGCAGCCGATCGAAGGCGCCGGCCGCCTCACGATCATGCGGCTCGAAGACGTGCGAGTAGAGGTCGCCGGTGATCGCGACGGTGCTATGCCCCAGGCGCTCTGAGGCCAGCTTTAGCGTCACGCCCGCCTGTCCAAGCAGGCTCGCGTGGGTGTGGCGCAGGTCGTGAAGCCGTACCCGCGGCACGTCGAGCGTCGCAACGAGCCGATCGAACGCGCCGCTGACACGGTACGGCGGGATCGGAGCGCCGGCCCGCGTCGCGAAGACAAGGTCCGCCGCGGCGTCGCATGCGGCGCCGATCGCGAGGCGCGCCTTCGCCTGCTCTACGCGGTGAAACCGCAGCACGTCGACCACGAACGCTGGTATCGCGAACGTTCGTGCGCGCCCGCTCTTGGGACCCTTGAACTCGAGCCCGTGCTCGCGCGTCTTCACGATCGCGCGCCGGATCGTCACGGTCGCGCGGTCGAGGTCGACGTCGCTCCAGCGAAGCGCCAGCGCCTCGCCGCGGCGCGCGCCCGTGCCGAGCAAGAAGGCGAAGACGGCGTGGTAGCGGCTGCGGCGCTGCGCCTCGGAGAGCAGCTTCGCGGTCTGCGTCGCGTCGAGCGCCTTCGCGACGGTGCGAGGCGGGGCAGGCGCATCGACGCTGTCCGCGACGTTGCGAGGGACGAGGTTCCAGCGAACGGCCTGCGCGAGCGCCCGACGCAACACGCGATGGAGGTGCAACAGGCTGCGTTCGGAGAGCCCGGCGCCGCGACCGTCGCGCCGTCCGTCGGCGCGCCATTTCGCGTAGGCCGCTTCCAGGTGGAGCGGACGCAACTGCTCCAGCGTCACGCCGCCGAGCTCGCCGTGAATCTGGTGACGGTAGAGCACGCGATACCGCTGCATCGTCGTTGATGCGAGCCGTGGCTCCCAGGCGGCGAAGCATCGGTCGAACAGCGCCGCGATCGTCAGCGCGCGGTCCTCGACGTGTTCGCCGCGCTCGACCGATCGAATAGCCTCGCGCAGGGCACGTTCGGCCGCGCCCTTCGTCGCGGTAATGGTCTCGGTTCGTTGTCGTCGCTTCCCATCGGCACCGCGCGGCAGGTCATAGACGAGCCGCCACCGATCGGGACCGACGCGGAATAGCCTTCCGGTCATCGTGTCCTCCCAAGGTGTCCCGGCATGATCGCCGGGATGGCGCGCCCGGTTCGGAATGCTACGTCGTAAACCCGCCTCACGGCTCGGGTCGACGACCGAAGATGCCGAATGTAAAGTCATGGACCAACAGGCCCCCCGCGGCCCGTCACGCGTCCGCATCTATCCGCTCGCGTACGCGGATTTGCGGGACGTTCTTGGCGACAAGCCGTTTCCTACCGACGACATTCTAGGCCCGCCGCGGAGCCGGGCGTGGAAGGTCTACGCAACTTGCGGTTGCCGAGCAGAAGTGAGCGGCGCGAGAGCCAAAGCGTACGACTACTTTGTCTCGAAATTCACGGTCTATCGCGCGTGCGGCGAGCACGTCGACCGGCTTCGCGCCGCAGCGCAGAACCGCCAAGCGATTCTTGACGAAGACGAACGCGGTCGGCTACGACGCGCCGAAGAAGCTCGCCAAACGTGGATGCGCGATAACGGCTACCTCCCGCCGGATGAACCCGGGGGCGCTCAGGCCACGGGAAGCTAAGGCTCTTGTCGGCCGAAGCATGGTCGACACCGGCAACCTGGGGATATAGGGCGGCCCGGCGCTCTGGTCAGCGCCGGGCCTTTGTACGGTCTCCCTGGGACTGAGCGTTCGCGTAGACACCAGACGCCCCCTCGTCCTCTTAGAGCCTCACGACGCGTTTGCGAGCACGTACCGGACCTGCATCGCGTTCCAAGGGCGGCCTTGGTGCGTTCGTGCGCCGTCGGCCGTGAGGCGGCTGGCGATCGCGCGGAGCGACAGGCCCGACGCGCGGAGGTCGACGATCATCGGCGCGAGGTCTGCGTAGCGATCCCGCGCGGCACGTCGGGAGGCCGCCGCGCCGGCCTTCGCGCCCCGCTCGCGCGCTTCGGGGGTGAGATTCCGGCACCGCTCCAGAGACGCACCGAGGCGACCGCCGCGCGCCTTGTATGCCGCGAGCGCGGCCTTCGTGCGCTCCGAGATACGGCGGGCTTCGTCTTCGGCGACCGCCGCGAGAATCTGAATCGTCAGGCGGTTCGCGTTCGGGTTGTCGCAGCAGACGAAGTTGACGCCCGAGCGGTGCAGGTCCGAGGTCACGGCGACACTACGCGCGAGACGGTCCAGCTTCGCGATGACGAGCGTCGCCTTCGCGCGCTTCGCGTGCGCGATCGCGCGCCGCAGCTCCGGTCGGTTGTGTAGGTCGTCGCGCTTGCCGGTCTCGACTTCGGTATACGCAGCAACGAGCTCGCAGCCGGTCGATGCAACGTGCGCGGCGACAGCCGCCTCTTGCGCCTCCAGCCCGAGGCCGGAGCGACCTTGCTTGTCGGTCGAGACGCGATAGTAGGCAACCAGGCGACACGGCGCGTTCATCGTCGTAAAGATTCCTTCAACGGATGTTGAAGGCTCATTTACACGGGAGCGCCTTCGCGTCCTGCACCGACGGCCCAATTCCGGCAGCAGGAACCTCCTCTCAGCAAGCGGAAGCCCTGTTCATGTACGACCATTCGCACTTCACGCAACCGCAGGTCGGAGTCATGGACCTCATGGTGCGGCAAATGGCGGACTATGCCGGCTTCTCATCGCGGGACGTCTGCTTGGCCGACGAAGGCGGGTTTCCAGTATGGCGACGGGGGGAGCGTGCTGTTCGCGCCGTCCGGCCGACAGCGACGCAAGCAACGCTTTACGTGACGGAACGCGAGCAGATGATCTGCAATCCCTGGCCTGGGTTAATGCACCGCCTGGAGTGGCCGGCTGAGCGAATCGTCAAGGCGCTCTTTGAGCTAGACGCTCCCGCGGATTCGGCACGGGACTGAAGGAGCGCAGCCCCCACTTCAGCGAACACACGTTCGACCCCGGCCCTTAAGGCCGTTTGCCGCGCCCGCGAGGCGTGGTGTTTGAACCGGAGGTCTTCACCGTGAAGACCGAGACCCTGACCTTCGTCGACTCGCTGAGCGAAGCGGCGTGGATATCCGCGAACGGCGTTCGGCCGATCGCCCGCCGCATCAACGCCGAGACGGCGCGCATGGAATGGCTGTTTCCGGCGACGGATCGCGTCGCCGCGCTCGTCACCGCGTGGCGCGAACGAGATGAAATGCGGCGGCTGCTGCACAACTACGCCGATCGGCTCGAACGCGAACGTCGCGCGATTCAATCCGCCAAGCGAGAAGACCGATGAGCACGCTCGGGTACACCGCGCTACCGACCGCGGTCCTTGCGGCGGGCGTGTTGAAGTCGAACGAGATCGCTGTTCTACTCGCGATTCGGTCCTTCGATTGGGGCAAGCACGGCAACGGCTGCACTGCATCGAAGGCCAAGATCGCGACGCGCGCCGGCTGCGACGAACGAACTGTCTACAGAACCGTAAAGCGCCTTGTCCACGATCACAAGGTCGTGACCGAGGAGCACCGCAAGGACGCCGAAGGTCGCGACCTCGCGACCGTTCTTCGCATCAACGAGCTCGCGCTCCAGCGGCTCGCCTCCGGGTCTGACACGGTGTCAGACCGCCATGACACGGTGTCGCCGCGGGTCTGTCAGAATGTCGGCCACGGGTCTGACACGCTGTCAGACAAAGAAGACGAATCAGAAAAAGACGAATGGAAGAAACCGCGCGCCCGCGCGCGCGAGCGCCCGATCGTTGTCGGCTCAGATTGCGAGCGGAACGGCGAACACTTCTTCTTCTGCGACTGTCCTGACGTCGCAGCATGAGCTGCACCAGCTCGTCACCACAGGAGGTCGCCATCGTGCAGGCCATCCTCTGCCGCCGTTGCGGCGAACCCATCCCGAAGGAGCGCGTCGAGCATTGTCGCGCGCTCGGCGTCGAGCCCGTAGGGTGCTCGTGATCTGACCCCGCCGTTTCTGGACAGGTTATGCGGTTAATTGCCCTTGGCGCTCACGCCACGCCGTCGGCGTGAGGTAGCCCAGGCTCGAGTGGGGTCGGGTCTCGTTGTAGTGGCGGATCCAGGCAGTGATGACGGCCTTCGCTTCGGTGTAGGTCGGGAAGCGGTGCTGCCAGATGCACTCGAGCTTGAGCGTGCCCATGAACGATTCGGCGACGCCGTTCTGCTCGGGGGTGTGCGGTAGGATGAACTCCTGTGCCAGACCGTAGCTGCGCGCGAGCTTGCGGTAGAGCTCGGAGGCATAAACGAGCGCGTTGTCCGTCCGCAGCACCACGCCGATGTCGCGATCGGGCAGGACGCCGAACCGCCGCAGGAGTGCGTCTTCGAGCGCCCAGGCGGCTTCCTTGGCATCGTTGCGCTGACTGATGTTCCAGCCGATGCACTGACGGTCGGCGCAGTCCAGGATCCCATTGAAGTAGACCAGCCCGTCGAGCGTCGTCCAGATGTACGTCGCATCAGTCGCCCAACGGACGTTCGAAACGCGCGTCACGCTGACGCTGCTCTCGACCCGCGGCGAGCAGCGCTTCTTGAGCCGGCGGTGACACTGCCAGCCTTTAAGCTGCATGACGCGCTGCACGGCCTTGCGATTCACGACGTCGCCCGCCATACGCAGGCGAGCCCAGACCATTCTGTAGCCGAGATACGGCTCGTCGTCGATCAGTCGCTTGATCCGTTGCGCCAACACTTCGTCGACGATCGGCCTTCGCTCGCGGCTGCGGTAGTACGACGTACTGCGCGGCACGTTTAGGAGTCGGCAGACTCGTTGACGCGCTCTCTTGCCGTTGGCGACCACACGCTCGACGTCTGATCGCCCGAACGAAAAGGTCGCATCGCCTCCTGCCGGATATCATCATCCATCACGAGCTGACCGATCTTCGCGCGCAGCCGCTTGATCTCGGCTTCGTACTTCGCGTCCTGGTCTTTGCGATTCACTTTGAGCGCCTCGACGCCGGCGCGGTGATATTCATCGGACCAGCGACGGTACTCGTTCTGCGTGAAGCCGTACTTACGCGCAGCTTCGGGGACGGAGATTTGTCCCTTCATCACCTCGACGATGATGGCGGCTTTGCGCTGTGCGGTCCAGCGCTCGATCGGTTCGGGTTCGGGAGTTGCGGGCTTGGCGGCCATGTGACACCTCGCTGGCGAGAGATTCGCCAATGGAGTGTCCAGCTCCGGGTGGGGTCAGATCACTCGACGCGCTGCTCTCGGACGCTCGCGCAGCGCGCATATCAGCAGCGTCTACGCGAGCGTGCCGGCGTCTCTCCCGAGACGAACCGCGCGATCGTCGCGGCGATCGTCGAGCAGGCGATGCACCGCCTCGCGAACGACGCGCGCGGCGCATACCTCGACACGACGCGGTCGGTCCGTCAGTACGGCGCGCAGCGCGGTCGCATCACAGCTCTGCGTCCCTGACATGCGCGTCACGTATCACAAAGACTATTGACGCCGATTGCAAGTCCTGAGATACTAGACTCGCAATCCTCGTATCGCGGCGCTTGAATCCGAGAGCGCGCGCGCAGCGGAGGCCGACAGAGGCACCGCGCTATCGCAGGAGGCCGCGAACGTGGCCACTACGACACCCAAGAATGCGGAGGCGATCGACGCGGCTTCCTCCGCCATCGCCGACGCCGTCGAGGCGTACGAACGCCGCCCCGAGGCGTTTGAGCGGGTGCAGTCCACGAGCGGACGGTCGCGGCATGTTGAAGGAACTCGGCAACGCGTGTCTCGACGTCTTCGCTCACGAGCGGGCCAACCATTGCCTCGACATCTTTTTTCATGCCCTTTGATCTCCCGACGAAGGAACGCCGCTAGCAGACGGCCCGATCACGTGTCGTCTTTGTAGTTTTGACGCGGGAAGCGTAGCTCGCCGTCCACCGCTACTTTCTTCAGGGCCTCTTCACGATGTCGTGCATAATCAGGGTCAAGGATTTGCCTGACCGGCGCTTTTTCTCGCTCCGATCGCTCAGTTCTCGCGTAGCGCTTCCGCAGTTCCGCAATGTCATAATCGCCGTACGCAAACCGCACTAGCGCAGGCGTGGTCGCCACTTCAAACGCCGACCCGAAACGAATCGCCGCGCCGTGACGCTTTGCGCCAGCAACCTCCCAGAATGGCACAATGCCATAGTCAAGTTTACGCACGTCGAAGCAAAACGCTATCCAACAGCCGCGCGACGTTTGCCGGGCCTCGAGTGTCTTCCACAGCCGAGGCATTTTTCCAGGGTCGCGCACAGTCGTGTCGTTTGCTTCGCGCTGTTGCGCCCAGTCTCCGTAGTTCCCATAGGCGAAGCGGATGAGGGCCGGCGTCGTGATTCGATCATACTCGCGCGAAAACCGGATTGGCGAGGCACGCGTTGCGTACGCTCCGTCAAAGAACGGGATGATCCCGTAGTCCCCCGTAGCGTCGTTAAAGCACGCGCCGACTACGCAGTTTGTATGCGTTCGGAACGCTTCCAGTTGGAACCAACCCGGTGGCATAGCGAACACGGTAATGATGGTCACCCCTCGACCGTCCGCGGCGAGCCGCTCGCTATTTCCAGCACGGGCGTGCACCGCTCGCGAACGCGATCCACCGAAAAGCGCCTCCATAATGACGAATCGGCTGAATGCGCGCGCTTCAAGGAACGACTTCTCACACCCTTCTTAGAATGCTAGAGGCAGATCGCACGCCGCAGTTCGGCCGAGGCGACCGCAGCACCCTTTTTCCCTATTGCGCCAATTCGGACGCTAGACATTTGTAGTTCGCTGACAGAGCGACATGCCTATGCGATGCAGGCTGCTTCCGACCCTAGAGATGCTCGTCGAGAGCACTAGTTCGCCGGAATCGGTGCTCCGTCTTCGCTTGTGGCATCGTCAAGTGGACCTCATTTACGGAGTCCCCCGCTGAGGTCGAACGGCGATCCTTGAGTAAGGTTGGACTTCGCTGAATCACGGCCTAGCAACCTCGACCCAGCGCGCTCCGCCCTCACGTTTCTTGTAGATGTACGCAAGTGGAATGCCATCATTCTCGACTACGGCGCATCCCGCCGAAATACAGTCGTCCGGCGGATAAAAGTCCGGAACGAATACAGCCGCTCGCCAGTTCGCCTTGACCGTCTCCGGCGCGCCGAGTTTCTGCTTAGTCCAGTCTTCGAACACGTCGCTGATCTCAGCTAACTTTCGAGCAGCCTGCGATGGGCGCGAACGCTCGTAGAAACCGACGGGCTCGAATGCGCCGCAGTCGCGTTTCCGCTCGACGTACATCTTCCACCCGTCGTAAACGACACGACCGACTTCGATACCGTCCCGTACGATAGGGTGTTCGCCGGCTTGCAAGACCATTTCGCGGCTCTTCTGCCGACCCGACGTTCGCGCTGTCGGCGGTAGCGGCGGCCGCAGCGGAATCACTCCCTCTGATCCAGCATCGACGGCCGCTCTAATCCAGTTTCCCAGTTCGACCCAGTACGCCGACGGAGGTGCATACCTATACGCGGGGTGCACCGTCAGCACGCAAAAAGTATTGCCATGCCATCGGCAGCCGGCGGGTCCGAAATCTCCCGCGACTTCTGCGAACTCCGTTTCGTACGTCAGCCCATAGAACAATGCGAATCCGCGAGTCTTTAATGCCAGGCGTCTGCAGATCTCCGCAATTCGTGCCGATCGAAACAACGTTCGTGGGACGTTCTGTCCGAGGTTTCTGGCGTGGAGCGCGGAGAGTTCGATCACAGCCGTCTCACCGTGCAGCGAACCCCATTCGTCTCGTTGGTACGTGGCGATGTCGGTTTCTGTAGGCGCTTCGCCATTGGACGCGAGGAGCGTCCGTATCAGGGAGCCCCACGTGCGTTGGATCGGAGGAACGCCTTCGACGTGCCAGTGAGTAACGGTCTTATCGGCGACCACGTTCGAAGCAACGTGGTGCGCGCGACAATCGATAAGGCCGTCCATGTTGGGATCGAGTGCGAGCCACGCCTCGTATGAAGCGTGATCGTCATCGCCTCCGGGCTCCATGCCGACGAACCAGAAGGGCGCATCCCAACGCCCATATCCGAACCAATGCTCGGCGGCGAGCGCCTTAGGGCCATCCGGCAACTTAGGCAGCATTACCGCCGCTTTCGGCACAGGCACGAGGCAATACTCGACTCCATCCAGCGTGATCCGTTTCCTTGCCTTCGCACCCGAGCCCATCAGCGCGCCGTGGTCTCCGAGTAAAGGCAGATCCATCCCAGGACATGGGCGCGTCCCGGTCTCCCAGGCGCTTTAGGACGGCCTTGGCCGCGTCGACATCGCGACGAGCCGTCTCCTCGACTCGACCTCCTCGAAGCCCCTAGACATAAGGCGAACAGGCGTTCGACTGATCCTCGGAAAAGCCTCGCCCGGTCGGTCGTCTTCGTATCAAGAAGATGGGGGCGGAAATTGTATTTGGATTTTGGTGGGGCACTGGTCGCGATCGGCTTGGTGTTCGCGGTCTACCAACTTCGTCAGCCGAGTTGGGACGTGGTTCTGGCGCTTAGGCCGGGATGGCAGCGCTACCTGTTCTTGATTCTAGCCGCCAGCGGCTTCGCGCTGACGCTTTTTGCGGTCGCGCTCGAAAAGATACAGCCTTGCTGGCAACCACATTGGTTAGCGGAATCGTTCCCGTATCAGGTGCTGGCGTACGTTGCGTTCGCCGCCTCGCCGACATCCCTCTGGCTCTTGGCGACGCGGCAGCGAGGATTATTCGCCGAGCGCAGCGCTAAGCGTTTCTACACTGTGCTGGCGTGGCATGCCGCAATGAGCACCGAACGCTCAGCCGTCCTTCAGGTCCTCCTGGTGAACTTTCGCGTCATCTGCCGATTCGCGGCTGGCCCGAAACCGAGCGACGGTCGCGACTATGCCCGAGCTGTCCTCGATGTGATCCTCAGTGATCAGGAGATCGTTAGGGAACTCACAACGAAGCAATTGGCGGGCCTCCAGCACGTATTTGGGTGCGCGGACGAATACGGCCTTTCTCGATTTGTTTCACCTACCGGTATTCCAGCACTGGTTCACGGGCTCTATACAGACCCGCAATCGTTCCTCTACAAGCAATATCGGGCGGACGGCCTCGCGCAGGCCATGAACATTTACGAAACGATCTTCGGATCGTCGACGCTCCTAACGAACTTCGCGCTCTTCAACTATCCATCGATAGACTATTCATCACGGGACGTCGTAGGATCGCGCGGCCTTGACGTCTTCATCGAAGCTGTGAAGCAATCGATCAAGACCTATCTTACGACGGGTCTCGTTCCAGCCGATCACATCAACGATGGGATGGAGTACCTGAGCGATGTATTTGGAGATCAGTGCCTCAAGGTCAACCGCGATCGGAATGGTCAGGAGGGGCATCCACGCACGCCGGCCTGGGATGCGATCAGACGTATCACGGATTTTTTTGGACACGACTTCGGCTTCATTCTCGACCCGAAGGATTGGAACGACGATATCCGGAGGCTTGAGTTCGCGACGACGAAGGCATGCTTTTCGTCGCAATATTCCATATCAGCGGCACTGGCCAAAGCCCTGTGCGCCGCGTTCTCGCAACTCGCCTGCGTCGACAAGAACACGGATATCACGTGGTCTTACACGACCGTAGTTGAACTGCTGCACGGACTCATGTACCAGCGCGACACGAGCGATGCCTACCGCAAGGCATTTGACGAAGTCCTCTGGGAAAAGATCCACGAAAATGTAGTGAGACGCTTCTACCCGGCTACGCTGCGCATCTATTTGGAGTTTATCGGCTTCCTACTCGTCTCGGGAGCACAGCGGGACGCTTGGGCGGAAGAACAGCGTGAGCGCATGAGACGGCTGCTTTACATCGACCTCAAGCCGCTGTTCGCGCGGGGCGAGACGATGATCAACGACGAGGCGATGGAATCGGCTCTGCTACCTAAGGTCATGCGATACGCGGAGGGCAAGTTCTACTACACCGCCCGCTACGGCGAGGGCGACGAGTCCGAGATCATGGAGCCGCCCGCAGGCTCGACATCGGCGCTCGAAGGCGTGAAGGATCGGTACAGCCGCTAACACGGTGCTCATCCCCCTGCCGCTTTCCCTGAGTGGGACGAAATAGTCCGGCGGCGTACGCCACCCCTATCGGGTGCGTCGCGTCCCGATCAGAATCGACACTTGCCCCTGGGCAAGCGTGCCGCCTATTATTTCGAACGGCACCTCTGCACCGCGGAACGCCGCAATCGCAAGCCGCTCGTAGTCACTCAGATCGTCGCGGCTTTTCACGCGCAGCCCAAGCCCAGAAGGCGGCGCGCCCCGAGCCTCGATAACTGTCGCCTCAGTGGCCCATCCAGCGTTTTGAAACGCCGCGATAAAGCCCTCACCGTACAGCTTCGCGTCTGGAACAGACGCCTCGTAATTGATGCGGAGTAATGGGCGAACACCCTGAACTGCAACGTGCTGCGCTATAGTCTTGATTTGATCCGGCGTCAAGATGCGCGGTTCAAGCGCCGCGACGCGAGCGCTGAGAGCGTCTATTTGCGCCTTAGCCTCGTCTGGCGTCTTTCCGCTCAGCTTGTCCTTGTAGTCGGCGATTTGCGCGTCGCGAAGTCCGATTGCCGACTGAAGGTTCGCAATGCGCACCCCGAACACGCCTCGGCCGACAAACCACGTCGCCGCGGAGATAATCAAGAGGCTGAACACGAAAAGAACCGGCGCGCCCGCGACGAGCTGTATCTCATCACTCATGTGCGCGAAAAGCCAGGACCAAGCGGCGTCAGGCATCGAGGTGTATTGCGCCGCTTGCTTTGCGGAATCCGTGCGGCGCATACCAGCTCGCTGGGCGAACCGACCTCGGCTTAAGTCGCCCGCCTACTTCGTGAGGTCGCCGCTCTGGATCGCCGGGTGACGAAGATCGAGCCCAACGCGCGTACGGCATGCCGAAGCACGAGACGTCAGAGCAGGATCGGTACGAGACCGGCGAGGTGAACGACGTGCGCAGCTTCCCGTGCGAGTGCAGCGCGACGACGCGCGTAGGCCAAGGCCGGCGGGTCCCCGTCGAGGAATCCCAGCTGTACGCTCAAGCATACTGTGAGGCCGGAGCACCTGCTCGTAGAGGAGCACCGAAAACGTCGCGCGCGCGCACCTGCGCGAAAAGCGGCGGAAAACTCGGGCGGGCGTCGATTCCTGACCGCAGCAGGGCGTTTGCCCATTCCGGTCGCGCGCGCGGCGATCGACGCCCAAGCGGCACGAGTGGCAAAGCGACGGCGCGGCGAACAAGCAAGTGTGAAAGTCACGTCGGCGAAACGGACCGCCAACGCCGTGAACGCCCAGGGGAGTACCGGGCCGCGCACCGAGGCCGGCAAGAGTGTCTCGCGACTCAATGGGCTGCGCCACGGCTTGCGGGCCGAGTTCGTCGTCGTCCCGCGGCTCGAGGACGCCGGCGAGTGGGAAGCGCACCGTTCGGCCGTCGCCGAGGTGCTCGCACCGGCGAACTATCTCGAGGCGCTGTTTGCCGATCGCGCCGCGCTCGCCACCTGGCGGCTACGCCGAGGGGCACGGTGCGAGCGTGGGATCCTCGCGCAAGCGCAAGTCGAAGCGGAAGAGGTCGCCGGCGATTCGCTCCGCCTTTCCCACTGTCTGCATTATTCGCCGATCAGGACGCTCGAAGCCGCGACGAAAGAGGCGCTGCACTATCGCAACGCGATCGCGTTCGTCGAGCAACTTGACAACGTGAAAGCCGACCTCGAGTCGTCTCTGGAAAACGAGGTCCTGTTCGACGACGTTTTAAAGCACGCGGCCGGCGTCGCCGGTATCGCCCTCGAACAGCGCGAGGACGAGGACTGGGAACGGTGGTTCGCGTTGCCAGCATCCGTGTACGAGCGCGCCGATTCGCGACGCGCCTATTGGCCGACACTCGGCGAGTTGCGCGATGGCTTCGCTGCAATCGTAGTCCATTCCGCGGGGGCCACGGGCGAGGAGATCGTCGAAGACACGCTCGGGTGGCTGCGCGAACTCGCTGAGCGCGCCGGGGAGCAGGAAGCGGCGTTCGCGGCCGCCGTCGAGCGCGAGCGAGAGAAAAACGCCGTGCCGATCGCCCTCGCCGCCGGCGGCTACTCGCACCACGACGAGCTCATCACCCGTTACGAAACCGCGGCCGAGCGCACCCTTCAGCGCGCGATCGAGGGCATCCGCGCGCTCCGCGCTTTGGGTTCGGTCGGCAAAACGGAGGGCCCGAGGGAGCATGAGCCCCACATCCCTTCCGGGGACGCGCGCCTCCCGAAAGCGTTACCGAACAGGGCCAGAAAACGTCAGGCGCGCGCGCGCGCGGTCTTCGCTCGGCCGACACCCGTTACGGGCTTTCCCTAGGCTCAGGACGCGCCGTTTGCTTGCGGACGCATGGAACATCGTGCGCGTGCGCGCGAATTTCCTAGGACTCAGAACGCAGCAGCGGCCGCGGCAATAGTCTGCGGCCGCGCCTTGGGGGCACCCAAACCGAATCGAACGGCTCTGGGGACACCCAAAGTCGAAAAGAACGCGCTAGAGGGCCGCCATTCGTACGCGGATGGTCGCGGTGCAATCTCGGTGCAGTCGGTGAAAACCGGAGGCGACCCCTGAAAACCAAGTGCGGCCGAAAGCCAGTTGTTTTTCGCCTATGACGACCGCACGCAACCCTCTGCAACCATTAAAGGCGGCATTTCAAGACCGCCGCGTTCAACCGCTCCGCCATCTCTCCGTGTACGCGAAGCCTTGTCCCGTCAGGGTTTCTCGACCTCTTCCCTAGGCAGGACGTCCGACGTCACCATGCCGGTATATTAGGCAAGAAGGCTTGCGGCAAGGTCACGCCGCAGCGGGCCGGCCCGATCACCGAAGAAACGCTGTGCGACGTATGTCTCGCAGGGGGTTCCTTGGAAAGGGGCGCCCGGGCAGCGTGGGTCGCGAGGAGCTCAAGGTCATCTTCCGCGGTACGTGCGCTTCTGCGGTGAGAGGATCCCGGAAACGAACGCGATCCTTGTCGCGTCGTCGTCGAAACGAGACGGGGTGCGTGGCAGTTCTGGGGCTGCCGCGCGAAGCGCTTCAAGGATCGTATCGCCGATCGCCCGGGTATGCGGGGAGGTCACGCGCCGATCTTCTCGTGCGCTGCCGTATGCAGCAGATTGCGGAGCCCGAGTCGGCGTCGTGGACCGCAGACGCTCCCCGCCATTGGTGGCGAGGTGCGCGTTCGGCTAATGGAAGGTAAGGGATTGTGGGCCCGCCAGCCCTTTCGTGATCGTCGCGCTCGGCGCCGAGGAGGCGCTGAACGGCGGATTGTAGATCGTCACCGTGCTGTTGCCTTCGTTCGAGACGTAGAGCTTGCCGCTCGAGTCGAACGCAAGCCCGGCGGGTGCGTTCAGGCCGGTCGTGATCGTCACGCTCGGAGCCGACGATCCGTTCAACGGCGGAGCGTAGATCGCGACGGTATTGTTGTAATCGTTCGCGACGTAGAGCTTCCCGCTGGAATCGAACGCCAGGGCAGTCGGATCGTCGAGTCCTGTCGTGATCGTCGCGACGGGCGACGACGAGTTGCCGAAGGGCGGAGCGAAGATCGTCACGGTATTCAAGTACCCGTTCGGGTCGTAGTTTGGGTTCGCGGAGTTCCCGACGTACAGCTTGCCGCTGGAATCGAACGCCAAGCCCTGGGGCTGATACAGTCCGCTCGAGATCGCCGCGCTCGGCGTCGACGAGTTGCTGAAGGGCGGAGAATAGATCGGCACGGAACTGGTATCGCCGTCGTTCGCGACGTACAGCTTGCCGCTGGAATCGAACGCCAAGGCGTCGATATATGTGAGTTCCCCGCCGCTGCCGATCGTCGCGATGGGCGCCGACGAGCTGCTGAACGGCGGAGCGTAGATCGGCACGACGCCGTCGGCGGCGTTCGCGACGTACAGCTTGCCGCCGGCATCGAGCGCCACGCCGTAGGGAGCGGACGTGCCGCACGTGATCGTCACGCTTGGTGCCGACGAGCTGGTGAACGGCGGAGCGTAGATCGTCACGCCGATTGCGTTCGCGACGTAAAGCGAGCCCTTCGGCGGCGAGACCGAGGACGAGTGCGCCGCCACGCGCGCCATGACGCACGCCGGGCTCGGCGTGGGACTCGGCGTCGGGCTCGCCGTGGGCCTCGGAGTGGCAGTGGGCGTGGATGACGGCTTCGGCGTTGCGGACGGGCTCGGAGACGGCGTCGGGGACGGTGTGGCTGTCGGCAGCGGCGAGGGCTTCGGAGTCGTGGAGGGGCTCGGAGACGGCGTCGGGGATGCCGTGGCTGTCGGCGAGGGTTTCGCCGTCGCGCTCGACGTCGGGCTTGGCGTGGGAGACGGCACCGCACTCGGCGTCGCGCTCGCGCCGGTGCTCGGCACCGGAACCGGGACCGTCCGTGCCGTTCCGCCCGGTCCGCTACAGGCCGCAACCGCGGCGGCGAGGCCGAGCGGAACCCAGAGGGCGGGGCGGGGACGCACCGCGAGCAAGAAGCGACGAACGCGAACCAACAGTGAGCGCATGACGGGCCCCTCGAGGTAGCAGCTGGCGTTCATAAGGGCATAGCACCTCCGCAACGGCGCGGACATGGGGGACATCCCTACCGTTGCGGTGACGCCTCGACGTTGGCGCGGCTGCGCGGGGGCGGCAGCCGGCTATTCAGCCTGAGACGCGATGCCCGACCGATGGCGGATCCGCCCCGGGCCCCGAGCATCTCGGCGCGCGCCGCGTCGAGTCGCGCGCCCGGCGCTTCGGGGCACCGGGCGCGCGACTCGGGTCAGCTCTTCGTGCAGGTGCCGGTGACGCCGACGCTGCGCCCCTTCGCGGTGGTGAACGTCGACTGCGAGATCATCTTGGTCGCGCTGACCTTGGTCGTGGTGACGTCGGACGACGATTTCACGTCTTTGCCGGACGCGAACGCCAGGTCGTGCCACACGATCGTGTTGCCCTTCCAGCCTTTGCTCTCCGTGATGTCGTACGAGCCGTAATCACCGTACGACACGTCGATCCAGCGCCCGCTATCCGCGTCGTAGGTCATCCGGTCGACGCTCTTCGCCGGATACGGGAACCACGGCATCCCTTTCGTGGTCGAGGTCCCGACCAGCCAGTAGCCGGACGGGTCCATCGCATTGGTGACGGTGGTGTAGAATGGCGCCGGCCGGCGGGCGCTTTTCGTGCTGCACGACCATGTGCCGACCATGAACGAGAAGGGCGCGAAGTTCGGCTTCGCGGGCTTCGGCGCCGGCGTCGACTCCATCGATTGAGCCAGCGCGGCGGAAGCGGTCACACCCAGAGCCGCCATGAGGAGCACCAGAGGTCGCAAAGACATGCGGCTTCCTTTCAGGAGCTTGTAGGACCAGGCTGGCTTGCCGGAGCAAGAGCGGCGATCCCTCCTCGACCTCGCGGACTTGCCACGCCTCGCCCGGGGGAGGCGCCTGAAGAAATCGGCTGATTCGGCGCGGGGCGGCGTTAGAGCGCCCTTAGATCGCGCGTTCGGGCGGCTGGGAACCCTGGCAGGCGAGGGGTCTTTGGGGTACCATCAGGTCATGGCGAACAGGTTCCTCGCCGCGGCGCTCGCGGCAAGTCTCACGATTCTCGCCGCGCCGCTTGCAGCGCTCGCCCAGGACGAACCGTCCTACGCGGGCGGCCAGCCGTCATACGCCACCCAGGACGAGCAGATCCACGGCCGGATCGTCTCGTTCGACGGCGCCTACGCGCTGCAGGTTCGCGACGATCGCGGATTCATCGACAACGTCCAGCTGCACCAGGGCACGATCATCAACCCGACCGGCCTGACCCTGACCTCCGGGATGGTCGTGGCCATCCACGGCTACAACTCGGGCTCGTTCTTCGCGGCGACCGAAGTCGACACGCCGTATACGATGTACGGCGCGGTCCCCTACTACTCGGGTCACCCCTGGTACTACTGGGGTCCGAGCATCTCGCTCGGCTTCTTCTTCGGCAGCGGCGGCTGGTGGCACGGCGGATACTACGGCCGGGGCTACTACGCCCGTCCGTTCGGCTACGGCCGCCCCTACGCGTACGGGCACCCGTACTCCGGACCGGCGCGCGCGTACGGCGCGTACCGCACCCCGACCGGCGGCGCCCGCTCCTCCGGCGCCCCCGCCCGCGGCACGTACTCGCGTTCGAGCGGCGCGCGGACGAGCACCTCGCACGCCTCCTCCTCGCACGGCGGCGGCCACCACTAGACCTCAAAGCGAGGCGGCGGTCCACCAGGGCATCCCGGCGACGGGGTGCCCTTCTTGCGAAGTAGCGGGTGGCCGCCGTGCGGAAGGGACGCGGG
The DNA here is from genome assembly GCA_963795405.1 of Vulcanimicrobiota bacterium. Taxonomy (GTDB): domain Bacteria; phylum Vulcanimicrobiota; class Vulcanimicrobiia; order Vulcanimicrobiales; family Vulcanimicrobiaceae; genus Vulcanimicrobium. The sequence goes on along the minus strand of CAWCHS010000008.1, from coordinate 292,974 downwards.
TGGCTACCGCGACCCTCTCCTACGGCTCGTACCTGCGCATCCCCGAGCTGCTCGCGCTGCAGCAGCCGCTGAGCGATCCGCCGCACCACGACGAGACGCTCTTCATCGTCATCCATCAGGTCTACGAGCTGTGGTTCAAGCAGACGCTGCACGAGCTCGACGCGGCCGTCGACTTCCTCGGCGACGACGACCTGCTGCGAGTCGCGAAAGCTTTCCGGCGCATCCACGCGATCCAGCGCGTCCTGGAGCAGCAAGTCGAGATTCTCGAAACGATGACGCCGCAAGAGTTCAACGCCTTCCGCGAGCACCTGAACCCCGCCAGCGGGTTCCAGTCGGCGCAGTTCCGCGAGATCGAGATTCGCTGCGGGCTCCCCATGAGACCCGAAGCGTTCCGCCATCTCGAGATCACGACGGACGAGCGCGCACGCCTCGAGCGCCGGCTCTCCGAGCCGTCGCTGTACGACGCGCTGAAGGGCACGCTGGCGCGCGCGGGGTTCGACGTCTCCTCGCACGACGCGCTGCTCGCGACCTTCCGCGCGATCTACGAGCACGAGCACGAGCACTACGCGCTGTTCATGCTGCTGGAAGATTTGATCGACTTCGACGAGCGCGTCCTGCTGTGGCGCGGACGGCACGTGCGCATGGTCGAGCGGATGATCGGAATGAAGATGGGAACGGGCGGCTCGCTCGGCGCCGCCTACTTGCAGACCACGCTGCAGCGCCGCTTCTTCCCCGAGTTGTGGGAGGTCCGCACGCTCCTCGGCGGAAGCTCGCCGTCGTGATCGCCGCCACCTCGGCCCGCGCGCGCGACCGTTTCGCGGGGCTCGACACGAACACGTGGCTCGTCTCGCACTCGATGGGCGCGCCCCCGCTCGCCGCGCGCGACGCGCTGGTGCGCTATCACGAGGAGTGGGCCGAGGGCGGGCCTGAAGGCGCGTGGCCGACGTGGCTCGACGAAGCGCGCACGATCGCCGACGGAATCGGCGCCATCGTCGGCGCGCCGGCCGGCGCCGTCTCGCTCGCGCCGAACGTCAGCCTGCTGCAGTCGGCGCTCGCCTCGTCGCTGGAGCTGCACCGAAACCGGCGCAACGAGATCGTCTACGAAGCGCTGCAGTTCCCCTCGCTGGCGTACGTGTGGACCGCCTGGGAGCGGGCCGGCGCGAAGACGGTACGCGTCCCCACGGACGACGACCGCACGATTCCGACCGAACGGATCTGCGAGGCGATCACCGAGCGCACCGCCGTCGTCGTGCTCTCGCACGCGTACTACCAGAGCGGCGTGGTGATCGATCTTCCGCCGATCGTCGCGCGCGCGCACGAAGCCGGCGCGATCGTCGTGCTCGACGCCTACCAGACGACGGGGACCTACCCGTACGACGCCGCGGCGCTCGATCTCGACGTCGTCGTCGGCGGCTCCCACAAATGGCTGTGCGGCGGCCCCGGCTGCGGCTGGATCTACGTGAAGCCCTCGCTGGCCGAACGCTTCGCGCCGATGGTCACCGGGTGGTTCGCCCACCGCGATCCGTTCGCGTTCGAACCGCCGCCGATCCGCTATGCCGACGGGATGCTGCGCTGGGCGACCGGGACGCCGACGATCCCCGGCTACCTCGTCGCGCGCGCCGGGCATGAGATCATCCGTGAGATCGGCGTCCCGGCGATCCGCGAGCACAACGTGCGGCTCACGACCCGGCTCACCGAAGCGGCGCTGGAGCGCGGCTGGCGCGTCAACACGCCCCACGAAGCGGCGAAGCGCACGGGATGGGTGGGGATCGAGGTGCCGAACGCCGAGCACGTGCTCGACGAGCTGGTCGCGCGGCGCATCTTCGTCGACCACCGCCCCGGCTGCGGGCTGCGCGTCAGCGCGCACTTCTACACCACCGACGAAGAGATCGACACGTTCCTGGCCGCGATGGACGAGCTCGTGCGCGGGCGCGGCTGAGCGGACGATGACCATCGAGGCCGACGGCGGCGATTCCGGGCTGGGCGATTCGCTCGAAGCGCTGGCGAGCTCGAAGCGCGGAACGGTGCTCGTCGCCGACGACGACCCGGGCGTGCGGATGCTGCTGCGCGTCCTGCTCGCCCGTCACGGCTTCACCGTGCTCGACGTCGAGAACGGGCTGGTCGCGCTGGAGACGGCGCGCCGCGAGAAGCCCGATCTCGTGCTGATCGATTGGGTCATGCCGCTCATGGACGGACACGAGACGGTTCGCCAGCTCAAGCGCGATCCGGTGACGCGCGACATCCCGGTCGTGATGCTGACCGCGCAGTCCTCGGTCGACGACAAGGTCGCCGGGCTCGAAGCCGGCGCGCAGGATTTTCTGACCAAGCCGTTCGACAGCCGCGAGCTCGTCGCGCGGCTCGAGCAGCAGCTGCGCTGGCGCAAGCTGCTGGCCGACGTCCCGGCGCCGCCCCGCTCGACCGCGGCGCTGGCGGAGCAGGCCGAAGGGCTGCGCGAGCAGGGCGCGCACCGCGAAGCGATCGCGCTCAACGTGCAAGAAGCCGAGACGTGGGACCAGCGCGGCGAGCACGCCCGCGCCGGGCTCGCCTATCGCGCCGCCTCGCTCGAGGCCGACCGCGTCGGCCAGAACGAGCTCGCCGACAAGCTGATGCGGCTCGCCGGAAAGTCGTACCTGAGCTGCGCCGAGCGCGCGCTCGACGCACGCGTCTCGCGCCGCTGCTATCTCGAAGCGGCCCGCTGTTTCATGGTCGCCGGTAACCTCGTCCTCGCCGAACGCTCGATCGACTACGCGCAGTCGCTCGACGATCAGCCGCCGGTCGCCTGACGACCGTGTGGCGAAGCGCGCCGACGCGCCGCGACCGCGTGCTCGCGGCGATCGAGATCCCGGCGCTCGGCATCTGGCTCGGCGCGCTGCTGGGCTTCGCGTTCATCAGCGCGCCGCTCGCCTTCGGCCTGTTCTCGCCGCTCGATCTCGCGCGCTTCGCGGCCTTCACCGCGGGTGCGGTCGTGCAGCTCACGATCTGGGGCTACGTCCTCGGAGGCCTGGCGATGGTCGCGGTCGTCGTGCGCGCGTCCGACGCCGCCGACCGCACCTGGGACGCGGTGCGTCTGCTGCTCATCGCCGGTGCGCTCGCGCTGATCGCCTGGGAGCGTCAGGGCGTCGTCCCCGCGATGCAGGCGACGACCGATCTCCGCTCGCCGGAATATCGCGAGCTGCACGCGCGCTCGAGCGAGATCTACGGCGGCGCCGCGCTCCTCGCGCTGATCGCGCTCGTCCTCGCGGCGGCGCGCGCGCAGGAGCCGTGAGCCGCTAGCTCGTCATCAAGTTGTACTGAATCGTCGCCGTGTACGTGCCGGCGGGCTGGGTCGCGGGCACGACGATCCTCAGGTTGAAGCAGTGCTGCTGCTTCTCGCCGGCCGTCCCCGTCCACGTCGTCTCGCCCGGCGAGCCGGAGTTCGCGTACGCGTGCACCGTCGCCGAGAAGTCGGGTACGGCCCACGAGAGGTCGCTGGTCGCGGCGTAGTTCAGGATCGGGTAGATGCCGGAGCCGGACTTCGTGGTGCCGTACCCCCAGTCCGTCAGCGTGTAGGCCGTGGTGAAGTAGGTGTAGATCTCGAAGGCGCAAGTGAAGGTCGTCGTGCCGTACGGTGCGTCGAGCTCATCCGTGTGCGGGACGACGTGGATGTACTGCGCGTTGGGGTCGGCTTTCGCGACGAACTGCACCGGAACCGGGGTCGGCTGCGCCTGAGCCTGCGCCACGAGGATCGGGCGCGAGGCCGGTGCGACGTCCCAGGTCGCATCGCCGAGCGCGACCTGCACCGGTCCGGCGAGCGGATTCTCCAGCAGACGCGCGACGCCGAACGAGGGAGTACCCGTCATCGCGACGTCGCGCCGCGCAAGCGCGCTGCTCGCCGGCGGCCGCGGCGCGGGGCGCAGGAAGCCGACCGGCGCCGGACTCGGCGTGACGACGACCGTCAGCACGACTTCTTTGTAGGCGCGATTGCTCTGCAGCGCGTCGGCCTGTGAGAACAGCGCGAGCGACGCAACGGCGCCGAGCCCGAGCAGCGTGACGATGCTGCGGCGTCTCAATTTCCCACCACCGTATAGACGATGTAGACGTTGAATTGGCTGATCGGCATCGCTCCCGAGAGGTGCAGCTGGTAGTCGTAGCCCTCCGTGAGGCTGCCGGGGGTCGAGCTGCTCCAGACCGACGAGGACATCGGCGGGCTGCCGGGATAGGTGATCCCGTTCGCGCCGTTCACCCCGAGCGGCGTCCCCGATGTCGTCGCGCTGAACGAGGTCGCCGGCGAGAACGCGGTATTGGCGGCGCTGTCCACCAGCCAGTACAGCGTCTCGAACAGCGGGAAGGTCGCGGGCGACGGGACGGGGTTCGACCCGTTCAGATCGGTCGCGCCTTCCGCGTAGACGACGAAGCCCGCCGTGTCGTTCGTCTGCACGTTGACTTGCGCAGCGTACTTGTAGAGGTACTGGTAGCCGACGACGACGTTGCCGAAGTCGACGGTGCCGCCGTCGAGGACCGCGCCGCTTCCTGCGGCTGGAGTCGAGCCGCTCCCGAGCCCACCGGTCGGTCCGAACCCGGTCTTGTAGTTCGGCGTCACCTGCGCCTTGACGTACGGCAGGATCTTGTAGTTGACGCGCGCCGATCCCGTCGTCGGCGTCTGCTGCGCGAGCGCGGGGAGCGGGAGCAGCATCAGCGCGGCGGCGGCCGCGAGACCGTGCAGCGGGCGCATCAGTTGGCGACCAGCGTGTACGTGAGCGTGATCGTGTCGGTCTGGGTCGCGCTGAGCACGGTCGGACCGACGTTGACCTGATAGCTCATCAGGTTGTCGACCGGCGGATGGCTCACCGCTCCGGTGAAGCTTGAGAGCAGCAGCGTGCCGACGGTCGGCACCGTCGAACCGGGCGAAGCCGCGACGCTGCGGGTGTAGGTGCCGCTCCCCGGCTTCGAAGAGTCGGCGGAGACCCAGGTCGTGAGCGCGGGGCCGCCGGCCGGAGAGACCTGCGGATTGACGTCGGAGGAGACGGAGAGGTTCCAGCCGTTGCTCGAGTCGCTGTAGACCGAGGCCGCGAGCGCGTCCTGTGCGGCGAACGTCCCGACGATCGTGTTGAGGTTGATCATCGGGTACGCCCCGCCGGTGGTGAACGAGCAGTTCGCGCAGTTGACCGACGGCGCGGTCGCGGTGCCGAAGAGCGCCGGATTGTACGAGAACACCGCCGGCCCGCCGCTCGGCAATTCGATCGCGAGCTCCGCTTCGTCGATGATGCGAACGGTATTCGAGAGCGAGTAGATCGGGAGCGTGTTCGCGTTGGTCGCCGGGTTCGCGGGCGCGCCGTTGTCGGCGACCGAGGCCGGCCACGAGAACGTCGAGTTGATGTCGTACGGCGAGAGCGCGTCGAAGAACACGTCGAGCTTCTGGCCGACCGCGATGTTGCAGCCGTGCAGGGTCAGGATCCCCGGCGTCCCTGGCGAGCCGCGCACCGGCTCCGTCAGCGTCTGGTAGCCGTTCGCGCTGCACTGCGCGCCGCTCGCTCCCGCGCCGTAGGTGTAGACCGACGAGGCGATCAGCGACCAGTCCTGCGCGTCGAAGATCTGCCCCGAGGTGTTCGAGGAGGGGAGGGAGATGCTCACGTCGGTGATCGGCGTCGAGCCGTTGTTGAACAGCTCGTAGACGTAGCCGTTCCCGTTGGTGAAGTTCGACCACGCGCCGATCACCGGCTGGCTGTTCGCCGGCACCGCCTGAATCGGCGCGACCGGGGGGTACACCGGGCTCGCCGTGTACCCGCCGGCGTACGTGATGCTCGTCTGCGCCGTCGTGTTCGCGACGTCGAGGACGGGGATCGGCGCGTTGGTGATCGTCGAGGCGTTGACCACGCCGCCGCCGTTGGCGCCGACGACGGTCCAGTTGACGTTGTTCGACGAGACGCCCGGCGCGGTCGTGTAATTGAACGTCACGTCGAGCTCATCGCCGGGCGGCAGCGCATTCGTATCGGTCGTGCCGGCGCACGGCGTCGAGGCCTGCGTCGCCGCATTCGGTGCCGTCGAGACGGCGCAGAGATCGATCAGATATTGGCCGGCGGTTCCGGTCGCATTTGCGTGCCATGTCACCGCGCCCTGATCCGGCGAGGTCACCGAGACCGAGGCCGGATACACGCCGGCCGCGCTGGGCACCGAGATCAGAAGCTGGCTGACGTAGTCGGGGTTCGGGTCGAGACCGGTCGTCGTGTTGACGAACTTGAAGGTGAACGACGTGTTCGCGAGCGCGGGGACCACCGCGGGCGAGATCGTCGCCTGCATCAGCGCGGGGTTCAGCGAGAACACGGCGAGCTCGGTCGAATCGATGTTCGTCGTGCCGGCGATCGCGTTCGTCAGGGTGCTGTTCGGGCCGACGCCGAACGACGCCGCGGTGTAGTTCGCCGTCGCGGAGATCTGCTGGAACGGAAAGCTCGTCTGCTGGATTTCCCATTTGAAGACGAACGTCGCGCTCGCGTTCTTCGCGATGCTGTCGGTCGTGCTGTAGAACGAGAACGAGTTCGGGCCGAGCTTGTTGTCGGCGTTCGTTCCCGCCGCGCCGGACTGCGTGTGGATCTTCCAGCTGCCGGTCTTGTTCGTCCCGTTGTTCGTGACGGAGGTGAGCGCCCACGAGAGCTGGTTCGGATTGACGCCGGCCGGCAACACGAACTCGATGTTGGTGATCGCGGCGGAGCCGCCCGAGTTGTTCACGGTGACGGTCGAGGTATACTCTCCTCCGACCGCACTGTTCGTTCCGGTGACGTACATCGACTGATTGTACCGCGGCGTCCCGAGCTGCGTCGGAGTCGCGTAGGCGCCCGTCGCCCATGAGTACGACGGCTGGCTGTTTCCGCTGACGTTGAAGCCGAAGACGTCGAGCCCGTTCGTCGCCGTGACGTCCATCGCCGGGTCGGTGATGCTCTCCGCGATGCCATGCAGCGGCGTGATCGTCGTGCGCAGCACGCAGGCTGCGGTGCATTTGCCGCCCGGAACCGAGACGGTGAACGGGATCGAGATCGTTCCGTTCACCGGGAGCGAGGCACCGGCGACCTTGGGCGTCAGCTTGATCCCCGGAGCGCCGGTGACCGCGTCGACGTACGTGGCGATGTTCCAGATGTTTCCGGCGCTGTCGGTCGCCGTCGTGATGCCGCCTTGCAGCCCGAGCGTCGCCCCGGCGGCGCTGTCCTGCTCGATCGTGATCTGCTTGATCGAGTCGCCGTTCCAGTTGCCGTACAGCGTGCCCGCCGTGTTCGTCAGGGTCGTGGTGACGTTCGTCGCGGCGCCGAGGGCGTTCGCGTTGACGAACGAGCCGGCGGGGCTCGTCCACTGGAATTGCCCGGCATAGCTCAAGAGCTGGAACGACTTCGAGCCGACGACGCTTCCCGCGGTGCGGTCGTAGAGCTGGACCGTGTAGACGTTCGGGGCGAACGGGATTTGCGTGGCGCTGAAGGCCGTCAGGTTCCCAGGGTTGATCGGCCACGCGATCCCGGTCTGGCTGAACGCCGCTCCGGCCGCGGTGAAGGTCGGAACAGGCGAGAAGAACTGCGGTTTGCCGAGGCTCTCCTGCGCTCCCGTATCCGAGGTCGTCGAGCTCAGGATCACGCCGTTCGGGTTGCTCACCGTGAGCTGGTAGACGTGGCCGTTGATCGTCCCGGTCCCGCTGATGTTGAGCCCGGTCGTCGACTGGTCGGTGAGCGGCGTCCCCGAGATGTTCAGCAGCCCGTCGGTCGCGAACGTGTCGTTGAGGTTGGCTCCGGTGTTCGCCGTCGTGCCGCTGTAGGGAACCAGCGTGTTCCAGGTCATCGTCGACGGGTTCAGCGAGATCTGCTGCGTCGAGATCAAGTCGTCGGTCGTCGCGTCGAACAGCTGGACCGTCATCGTCCCGGACGAGTTCGCGCCGTTCGCCGGCGTCGACCATTGCCCGGTCAGCTTCCCGCCGGTCGGCAAGACACCCGTCGCGCCGGCGACGAAGCACGTGTTGTACGGGTTATTCTGCGACCCGCTGGGGATCGCATACAGGCACGGCATCCCGTTCGAGGATGTATTGACGAAGCCGAACGCATAGAAGTGCGCCGGATTGAGCCCCGAGGCCGAAACGTAGACGGTCGATCCCGAGCTGAAGTTGTTCGAGACGGCGCTGAAGCCGGCGTCGGAGTAGGTGCTGAAGTTCAGCGTCCCGATCACGACCGTGTAGGCGACCGCGTCGAAGTTGGTCGTCGCCATGTTCTGGGCGGCGATCGTCCACACGCCCGAGTAGGCGGGGTCGGTCCCGCTGCCCGGATCGGTCGCCCCGTACACGAGCGTCCCGGCACCGGCGGGCGTCGACAGCGTCAGACCGGCCCAGTACGGATCGATCACGCCGGCGTTCGTCTTCTCGCAGCGTCCCGTCGTGTCGGTCGCGAACACGCCCGTCCCGCCGTTCGCGCCCGTCGCGACGACGATGTACGCGTACCCGTCCGGCGCGTAGACGATGTACCGGTAGTTGGTCGACGCGGCCATGTTCTCGCACAGCCAGTAGACCTGCGTCCCGTAGCCGACGGTCTGGTCGTCGAGATACGGCAAGTTCGTGCTGCCGGTCAGGACGATGCTCGCGCCGTTGGCGGCACGCGACCAGCGCACCTTGTGGTGCAGCAGGTCGGTCATCTTCGGGACGGGCGGGAGCTTGCCGTGATACGGGATCAGCCGGACGTTCTGCATCCGCAGGCTCGCCGGCATTCGCGCGAGCGCGGCGAGCGCGGCGTTGAGATCGGAGCCCGGAAGCTCCGAGCGGCGCATGCTCTGGGAACGCGACAGGTCGCCGAACGGCAGCGGCGGCGGCGTGAGGGCCGCGCTCGGCGCAGGCGTGGCGGCCGGGCGAATCGCGCCGCCCGAGCGCTCGACCGTCTGCGTGACCGACTGTGCCAGCGCGATCAGCCGGCCGCCGCCGAATACGACGGCGAGGACGACCGCAACGAGCGCCAGCGTTCGCGACAGATGTGGCATGTGTCTCCGGAATCCGTTCCGTAGGATGCGCGCTCAGCGCACCGTGATGTTCGCTTGGCCCGCCACGAGGTTCTGTCCGCCGTAGTCGATCATCGCGACCACGGAGTACGCGCCCGGCGCGAGCTTTTTCCCGACCGCGTCGATGAGCCGCTTCCCGGCCCGCTCGACCAGCATCCCTTGCGGGAACGTCACGCGGTCCACGATCGCATTCCCTTGCTTCACTTCGACGCGTCCGCTGAGATAGACGTGCGCGTTTCCGGTGTTCTTGAACTCGACCAAATAGTGCTGCCCGTCGTCGAGCGCCTGCGACTTCACGTCGACCACCTCGCCGGCGAGACGCGTCGACTCGGGGATCATCACGTAGATCTTCGAAGCGATGCGCTCGACCACCGACAGGCCTCCGCCCTTGCGCGTCGGCCTGGTGGTGAAGAACACGAGGTTGCTGTACTCGCCGTTGGCGCCGCTCGGCACGTCGACCGAGAAGCGCACCTGCGTGAACGAGTTCGGCTCGAGGTCGAACTCGCGCGGGTTGATCGTGATCTCTTTCGAGAGCGACCACGGCGATTTACCGGGTGTCGTGAAGGCGTAGTTCCCGGTCGGTCCCACGGAGTAGTCGGCGAGCGAGGCGACGATGTGCACCGGCGCCGAGCTCGTGTTCCGGACGGTGATCGGGAACGTCTCCTCCTTGCCGGGCTGCGACTGCAGCTCGTACTTGGCGGGTGAGACGTCGACGGCGATATCCGCCGAGGAAGGAGCGGCGAGGGCGGCGGTCAGGCCGGCGATCGCACCGATCAATCGAAGGCCACGCATCGAAATACGCATCTTCTTCATTCTCGGCCGCTCCGTTCGTCGGATTCAGTCATCGCGTCGCGGATCCGAGCTAGCTCGGGATGATCGCGACGGTGATGACGTTCGTCTGCACGCCCGACGGGGCGGCCGCGCTGACGTTGAGCTGGACGTCCTGGCCCATGAAGTTCCAGCCCGCCGGCGGCTGGCTGGCCGTGTTGTAAATCGTCGCGCCGCCCGCGGTGTACGTCGTGTACAGCGGGGTGGCGTTGACGTTCGTCGCAACGGCCGGATTGCCGGCGGCGCCGTAGCCCGAGGTCCCGCTGGTCGCGGCACCCAGCGGCGCAAGCGCGACGCCGGCGACCGCGTTCACGGTCGGGCACGAGGCGGTGTACGCGCCCGGATTCCCCGACGCGCCCGACGCGGTGGGCGCCGCCTTCGGCGTGGCATCGAGGAAGAACGCGCAGAGCTGCGTCCCGGTGACGGCGGTGTCGAAGTACTCGACGACTTTGACGCCGGCCGAGTCGTTCGAGTTCACGCCGACCGAGATCGCGTTCTTGTAATAGCAGCCGGTGTAGCCGGCGGCCGGCGGGGTGATCCCGCCGAAGGTCAGGTTCGCGGTCGCACCTTCCGCCACACCCGCAGCGCAGCTCCCGGCGGTGGAGGGCAGGATCGTCGACGCGGTGCCGGCCTGGATCGCGCCCGTCGCGCTGTAGTTGACGGCGATCGAGACGGCGGCGGTGGCGTTGACGGTGTACTTGAGCTGAGCTGATCCGTAGACCGTCGGCGGCGCGGCCGAAGCCGGGCCCGCGCAGACGGTCGCGATCCCCAGCATGACGAGAGCAGCAGCTGCTCTTTTCACGTTCGAATCCTTTCGAGGAGGGACGCGGAGAGGAAGGGCGATCCCTCGCCCCTACAAGCTCTATCGGAGACCAGGGTGCCGTCGCTTAGCCGCCAAGCGTTGTGATCGGCAACACTTAACGGAGGCTTAGCGGGAACGTCTGGCCGCGTTTGGTGATGACGGTCGCGGCGTACGGAAGGCCCTTGCGCCAGACCCGCATGTCGAAGACGAAGAGGCGCCCGTTGGGCTTGGGGAGCGCGATCTTGTAGCCGTCCTCGAACAGCAGCGTGTCCCCGGCATCGACCGGCGCCAGCGTCTTGAGCGAGACTTTGACGGTGTGGCCGGGCTCGGGCTTCTCCGGGAAGAGCCGCAGCGTGAAGAGCGGAATCCGCGGATCGACCGAGAGCAGCGCGGTCCCGTCGCTCACCGCCGCCGTATGGGCGGTCACCGTCAGGGCGTAGTCGCCCCGGGTCAGCGGCGGGACGACGAGCGCGCCGGTCCAGCCGTCCACGCGCCGGTCGAACCTCAGCGGGAACCCACCCAGCACGTCGCTCTCGACGGCCAGGGCCTTCACGTCCTTGCTGGTGGTTCGCGCGATGATGCGGACGAGCGCGCCGGGCGGCGCGACCGCCGGGTCCGTGACGAGCTGGATCGGCAGCTTCTTCCCGTCGTTGAACGTGTAGACGACGTTCTTCACGCCCTCCCCGAGGTGGAAGACCATCCCCGAGACCGCGGCGCCGCCGGCCAGGACGATCGGCGCGTCGGGTCCGGAGAGCACCGACAGCCCATCGGGGATCGTGTCGGGGTCGACGCTGATCGTGTACGTTCCCGGCTGCAGGTTGTCGAGGAGGAACGAGCCGTCGTCGTCGGTGATGCCGGCGTGATCGCCCGGCTCGGCGAGGACGTAGACGTTCTTCAGCCCGACCGGCGTCCCGAACGCGCCGTCGGCCGGCGCCATCACGAAGCCGCCGATCGACCCCAGCGTCGTCGCGGTGAAGTCGACCGGGGTCTGCGTTCCGGACGTCACGGTCACGGTGCGCTTCGTGTCGCCGGTGAAGGCGACCGTCGAAGGGACCGTCGCGTCGACGATCGAGATCGTGTGCGCGCCGGGGCTGAGCCGGCCGACCTGGTAGTGCCCGTCGCTGGTCGTCGTCACGGCTTGAATCCCGTCGATCGCGATCCCGACGTTTCCTAGCGGGTGCTTCTTTCCGCTGCTGTCCGTCGCCGCCACGGTCCCGTCGATCCCCGCGAAGTTGCCGACGTTGAACTGCACCGTCATCGTCTGGCCGCCCAGGACCGCGAACGACTGGTACTCGCGGTCGAGCACGAGCCCCGGCGGAAGCGTCGCCGGATCGATCCGGATCGTGTGCGTTCCCTGCGAGACGAAGTGGAACTCGAACGAGCCGCTCGAGTCGGTGCGCTGCGAGATTCCGCCGTCGAGGATGACCAGCGCGTTGTTGAACCCGCGGATCGTCGGCTGATTGTAGGCGAACGGCGTCGGCGAGCTCGAGAACGTCACCGTCCCGCGGATGACCGCCGGAAGCTTCGGGTTCGCGCGGCCGTACCCGGCCTGCGGCTGACCGAAGCCGAACGGCCCCACGAGCGAGGCGTTGAACGCGGTCCCGGTCCCCGCGCCGAGCCCGGTCTGGCGGTAGCGGTCGACCGCGACCTGCACCGCGACGACGCTCGAGAGACGGCGCACGACGGTCAGCCCGGTGTCCCTCAGCCGTGAGGCGATCCCGTTGTTGAGCGAGCTCGAGACGGTCTCGCTGACCGTCGCGTCGGCCTTCCGCCCGACGCTGCGCCGATACGAGAGCATCTGCTCCAACCCCGTCCCCGCGCTGCTGAAGTCGCCCTGGCTGACGCTGTGCGCGATCTGGTAGGCGGCGGCGCCGCCGAACATCGGACGGCTCGCGCCGAAGGTGAACTGGCTTTGCGCGGCCAGCCCCGACGCCGTGGTGAGCGAGGTCGACTGCGTCGCCGCCGACTGCAGCGTCTCGAACAGGTTCAGCTTCCCCAGCGACTCCGTCATCGTGAGCGCACCGGTCCGCTGGATCTGCGTGGTGCCCTCGCTGCGCGTCGAGTCGAGCCCGGCGACATACTGCATCCCGAAGTGCGACCAGCTGCGTCCGCCCGAGACCGTCAGGTGGTCGTCGTGCTGAACGGTGTCGGTGCCCTCGAGCTGATCGTCGATGTGGGCGAGATCGATCCCGACGTCGCCCAGAAAACCGATGTGCCGGCGCACCGAGAGATCGGCCGAGAGGCCGCCGTCGATCGGCCCGGAGAGCGACTGAAAGCCCTGCGGGTCGTAGCGCAGGTTCAGGGTCGAGAGCGTGTTCGTCCCCTGCAGGTCGGCCTGGAAGGCGGCGGCCATTCGCACGCCGTCGGACATCTCGCTCACGTCGCGCGTCTCGGAGGCGGCGAGCTCGGTCTGGGTCGAAAGCCGCGCCCCGTACCGGCGGTACGAGAAATCGAAGATCCCCTCGCGTCCGTCGGTGCTTTCCGCATCGCCCATGTATCCGGCGGCGGAGAGGTAGCCGCCCAGGCCGTTCCAGTCGCGGCGGAGCCCGTAGACGCGGTACGTCACGTCGTCCTGCTGCGCCGCCGTCGCGGCGAGGTAGGTCAGCTCGCCGTTGTGCATCGGAAAGTCGAGCCCGACGCCGCGGGCCAGCCCGCCGACTTGGAGCTGGGTATCCGCGGGTCCGGCGAGCTGGCCGTAGCTGAGCCCGTACTTCGGCGTCTGGTACGAACCGAGGAGGGTGCCGCCCGAGCCGGTGCCCGAGCCGTAGCCGATGGCGTCGGTGATCGAGAGCGAGCTCTGCTCGGTGCGCCGCTCGGCGGTCATCGTCAGCGCCGTCGCATAGTCGTTGTAGTCGAGCGGGAGCCCGTTGCGGTTCGAGCGGCTCAGGCCGAGCTGATACGTCCCCTCGCCGCGCAGCACGATCGGGCCGTCCCCGAACAGGCTCCGCTTCTTTGGCTTCGGCGAGGGCGAAGGGAGGGGCTGGGAGACGGCGAGGGTGGAGCTCCCGATCGGGAGGTGGAGGCGAACGTCGAGGAGCGGATCCGCCGACAAGACGCCCCCCGCCGCGAAGCACACGAAGGAAAGCGCGAGACACGCGGTGCCCAGCCCGGCGATCGCCCGCCGCGGACGGGGTCGCACACAGTCACCATCGGTCGCTCCGCCCGGGTTCTGCACCCGAGCCCGAAATCGTACGTTCTCCGAGTAAGTCTCCGAGTCGAAGGTGCCGATACGACCCGTAGGGGATTTTCGGATCCCGGACCCGCGTGGCGGAGCTTCCAAGGAGGGACGTTCACCACACTTCTCATGGATGTTCGAAGTCTGACGAGCTCGGCGCTCAGCGCGAGTCTCAAGACGCAGAGCGAGATGCAGACGCTTACGCAGCGGCTGTCGTCCGGTTTGCGTATCAATTCGGCTGCCGACGATCCGAGCGGGCTCGCGATCGCGGAGACGCTTGCCTCGAAGGTCTCCGGACTCGACGAAGGCGTGCAGCAGATCCAGTCGGCCGGGAACGCGCTCACCGTCGCCGACGGCGCGCTTCAGACGATGAACGACATCCTCCAGCGCATGCGTTCGCTGGTCGTCGAGGGACGCAACGACTTGGTCAGCGCCTCCGACCAGAGCGACATCCAGGACGAGCTGAACCAGCTCATGCTCGAGATCAACCGCATCTCGAGCAACACCACGTTCAACGGAAAGGCGCTGCTCGACGGGAGCAACTCCAGCGCGCTGCCGCTGGGGACGCGCGCGCTCATGGTGACGAATCCCGACGCCTCGGGCGGCGGAAACCTGATCGACTCGAGCGTCGATCCCAGCGAACCCGCCGTCTCGCCGACCGCGCAGCAGGTCGTGCAGAGCCTGAGCGTCGACTCGTACGACCCGGCTTCGGACACGCTCAACGTGACCGTCACGATCGACAGCACCGACCCGAGCTTCGGACCCTCGCAGACCGCGACGATCCAGGTCGGCAACGACACGAACTACGAGGTCGGATACTCACCGCCGACGCCCGGGACGCCGTCGTTCAGCCAGATGGACCAGAACAACAACCAGGTCCTCTCGTTCAACATCGGGACGCTCACCCAGGCCGACGTCGGGAAGAGCGCGATCATGGTGACGCTCCCGGCGCAAGAAAAAGCTCCGGGCTCCGCGCTCGAAGTCAACACCGGCGATGCGGAGGGCGACGTCGTCTCGATCGACATCCCGGCCGTCAACGCGACGAACCTCGGCGTCAACCAGATCCAGCTCGGCGACGATCTCGAGAACCAGGCCGCGGAATACCGCGTCGACTACGCGATCTCGACCCTGGGCTCGCTGCGTGCGCAGATCGGCGCGCAGACCGTCTCGCTGCAGGAAGCGGCGGCCAATGCCAGCACGGCGAGCGTGAACACCGAGGCCTCCGAGAGCGCGATCCGCGACGTCGACGTCGGCGCGGCGGTCACCGAGTTTACCCGCGCGCAGATCCAGACGCAATTCCAGACGAAGCTCGTCTCCGACGCCGAGCACCTCTCGCAGAGCGTCGCGACGCTGGTCTCCGACTCGATCGTGAGCTAGCGCATTCGATCTTCGCGAAAGTGCGGCAGGGCGGCTGCCGATCACGTGAAGCGAGGGTGATCGCGCAGCTGCAGGAGAGATCATCGTGACGTACGGACGAACCTTCGCGCTCGCACTCGCGGCGCTGCTCGTCGCCGGGTGTTCCGGCGTCACCGCGAGCGATCCGCCCGCCGCGGTCGCGCACCAGGCGACGCCGGACGGAATCCCCGCCGGCTCGAGCGCCGCGGCGCACATCCTGGCGCACGTCGATACGACGCGGCGCGCGGCATCCGCCGGCCCCGGATACGATGACGGCGGCCGCAGCTCGCTGCAGCTTCCGCCGATCGTCGCGTGCGGCAACGGCGCGTTCTCGAACGACTGCGCCGACTGGGTGTTCAGCGGGAACGGCTCGACCCCCGGTCCGTGCACGCGCGTGGACCCGAACTGCAGCCCGGGCACCCCGGCCGGACCGCCGGACCTGAACTTCTGCGCCGGAACGTACCCGAGCGACATCGCGCCGCCCGCGACGGCAGCGGTCGCGCCGGCGCCGCAAACGTTCTCCCTCGCCTACGGCGGGACGCAGAATGGGCCGATCGTCACCTTCTCGACCCGTTGGTGGGCGGTCAACGTCACGGGCTCGTTCGCCGGGACGTCGACCAGCGCACCGGCGCTGACCGTCACGCCGGTCGCGAGCCCGTACGCCTCGCGCGGCTGGCTCCTCTTCTTCACCTGGAGCTGGCCCGCCGACGTGCTGCTGCTGCCGTATCAGGTCAACGAGATCCAGCTCTCCGCCGCGTCCGTCCCGCTCCCGGTGAGCGGAACCTCGCCGGCGCAGCTCGGTGCCTTCGACTGCCTGGGCCGGTCGATCGGCGCGCTCGCGGCGGGGAAGAACTTCGGATTCAGCTCCAACCTGCGCTCGCGGCAGACCGTCTCGCCGGGGAGCGAGATGAACGTCCCGGTCTGGTTCTCCGCCGGGGCATCGGGCGCGATCCTGCTCTACGACGACCGCGGGGCCACGGCGCTGACGACGGTCGGAGGCGGCGCCGCCTTCTTCTGATACCCTCTCCTTTGGGAAAGGGGAGGACGATGGCTTCCGCCGCGCCGGCGTTTCACGAGGGATTCGTTTCCGAACTCATCGGGCGCCCCGCGTTCGTGCAGCGTGGCGGTTCGCGCGAGCACGTCGGGAAGATCGCCGACTTCGTCGTCGGCAGCCCCGACGTGCCGTTCCCCTCGATCGACGCGGTCCTGGTGAAGACGCGCGAGGGCAAGATGCTGGTGCCGATCGCGGACGTGACCGCGATCGGCGACGACGGGTCGTTCACCCTGAGCGCGCCGCCGACGACCCCGGGCCCGCCCGACGACGAGACCCTCTACCTCGTCGAGGACCTCTTCGACAAGCAGATCATCGACGTCGACGGGCGCAAGGTCGTGCGGATCAACGACCTCGAGATCACGCGGGCGGGTGGTGCGCTGCGCGTCGTCGCCGCCGATATCGGCGTCTCGGGGCTGCTGCGCCGGCTCGGCGTCGGGCGGATCGCGCCCTCGATCGTGCAGCGCGTCCCGCGGATGCTGATCGCCTGGGACAACGTGGCGCCGATCGCCGACATGAACCCCTCGGAGATCCGGCTCTCGGTCAGCCAAGGCCGGCTCTCGCGGCTGCATCCCTCGGACCTCGCCGACATCGTCGAAGAGCTGAACCGCACGGATGCGGCGCGCATCGTCTCCTCCCTCGACGACGAAGACGCCGCCGACACCTTCGAGCACCTCGAGGTCGAAACGCAGCGCGAGCTGATCGAATCGATCGGCACCGAGCGCGCCGCCGACATCATCGAGGAGATGGACTCCGACGACGCGGCGGATCTTCTCGCCGAGCTGCCGCAGGAGCGCCAAGAAGAGCTCCTCGCCCAGATGGAGCCGCAGACCGCCGAGGACCTGCGCGAGCTGGCCGCGTACGCCGAGGGAACGGCCGGGAGTCTGATGACGACCGAGTTCGTCTGGATCTATCCGCACCGCACCGTCGGCGCCACGATCGCCAAGATCCGCGAGATCGCGCCGGAGACCGAGTTCATCTACTACCTCTACGTGACCGACCAGACGCGCAAGCTGCTCGGCACGCTCTCGCTGCGCACGCTGCTGCTCTCGCCGCCCGAAGCCGCGATCCATGCGGTGATGGACCCCGAGATCGTCAGCGTGACGGCCGAGACGAGCGCCGAAGACGTGGCGAGCACGATCGCGCGCTACGACCTGCTGGCCTGTCCCGTGCTCGACGGCGGCGGCGCGATCGAAGGGATCGTCACCGTCGACGACGCGATCGACGCGATCTTGCCCGATCGCCTCAAGAAACAGCTGCCGCGGTTCACGCGGCACGGAAGCGCCCGCCGAACGATCGCGGTCTGATGGGCGGGATCGACTCCGACCCGGCCGCCGTACCCGAGGTCACGGCGCGGCGGAAAGCCGCGCGCCGCGGGATCCGGCGCTCGCTGCTGCTTTTCTTCTCGATCGTCGGTCCGGGGATCATCACCGCCAACGCCGACAACGACGTCGGCGGGATCCAGACCTACTCGATCGCCGGCGCGCAGTTCGGCTACTCGATGCTGTGGCTGCTGATCCCGGTGACGCTCGCGCTGATCGTCACTCAGGAGATGTGCGCGCGGATGGGGGCCGTCACCGGGAAGGGCCTCGCCGATCTGATCCGCGAGAACTTCGGCGTCAAGGTGACGACGGTCGTGCTGCTGCTGTTCGTCTTCGCCGACCTCGGGAACACGGCCGCGGAGTTCGCCGGCATCGCGTACGCTTCACCCGTGTTCCAGCAATACGTCCCGCTGCTCACGAAGTTCGTCCTCGTCCCGGCCGCCGCGCTGTTCGTCTTCGTGATGGTGACGCGCGGCAGCTACAAGATCGTCGAGCGCGTCTTCTTCGCGTTCTGCGTCGTCTACCTCGCCTACGTCGTCAGCGGAATCCTCGTCCACCCGCCGTGGGGCGAGATCGTCAAGGCGACGCTGCTGCCGCAGTTCAGCCCGACGCAGGCGTACGTGCTGACCGCGATCGGCGTGATCGGGACGACGATCTCGCCCTGGATGCAGTTCTACATCCAGTCGGCGATCGTCGAGAAGGGCGTGACGATCAAGGAGTATCCGTTCTCGCGAATCGACGTGATCACCGGCGCGATCGTCACCGACGTGATCGCGTTCTTCATCATCGTCGCGTGCGCGGCGACGATCTTCGTGCACAACCAGCACCTCGCGCCCGGCGCGCACCCGCTCGGCGTCTCGACGGCCGGCGACGTCGCGACCGCGCTGCAGCCGCTCGCCGGGAAGTACGCCTCGCTGCTCTTCGCGCTCGGCCTGCTCAACGCGGCGATCTTCACCGCCTCGATCCTGCCGCTCTCGACGGCCTACTACGTGTGCGAGGCGTTCGGCTTCGAGTCGGGGGTCGAGCGCCGCTTCCGCGAGGCGCCCGTCTTCTACGGGCTCTACGCCGGCCTGATCGCGATCGGCGCCGGGATCGTGCTGATCGCCTCCGACGCGATCGAGAACGCGATCATCTTCTACTCGCAGGTCCTCAACGGCGTGCTGCTGCCGGTCGTGCTGGTGCTGATGCTGCTCCTGATCAACCGCCCGCGGATCATGGGCCGCTACACGAACAACCTGGCCTTCAACGTCATCGCGTGGTCGACGGTGATCGTCGTCGGCGGCCTGACCGTCGTCTCGACGGTGCAGACCGCCCTGTCCGGAGGGTCCTAGCTCCTAGCTAGGGTCCTAGCTCCTAGCTCAGAGCCCGGCGGTGCCGTTCGGCGAGCCGTTCCCGCCCTGCGGCGTGTAGCCGCCCGCGCCGACCGGATTGAGCGCGCCCGCGTTCGCATACAGCGAGGAGGCGTCGGTCATCGAGGCGCCGCTGCCGGCGGCGAGCGCGATCGCGCCCGCGACGATCGGCGCGGCGACGCTCGTGCCGCCGTACGTCCGCCAGCCGGGCGAGCTCGACAGATACGAGTCGAAGACGGCGACGCCCGGGTTCGGGTCGGCGAACGCGGAGAGGTCGTTCGCGGTGCGGTTCGGACAGCCGTCGGGGCTCTGCCACGACGGCTTGGGCACGTATGCGCTGCAGCCGCCGCCGGACCCCGACCACACGCTCTCCGCCCAGCCGCGCGCGCTGCCGTCGCGGGTCAGCGAAGTCCCGCCGACCGCGATCACGTGCGAGGAGCTGGCCGGCCATTCGGCGCGCGGTCCGGAGTCGCCGGCGCCGAAGACGAACGGCACGCCGATCGCGTACGCGGCGTCGTTCTCCGACGCGGTCTCGGCGACGCTGTAGCTGTTGCTCACTACGGTCGCCCCGTCGGCGACGGCGGTCTTCGCCGCCGCGAGCAGCGCCGCGGGCGCATCGGAGGCGGCTTCGACGACCAGGATCCGGCACTTCGGACAGACCGCCGAGGCCATGTCGACGTCGAGCGAGGCCTCCTGGCCCCAGCCCTGGTTCCCCAAGAGCAGCGCTCCGAGCAGCCCGCCCGGGACGACCTTCTTGAAGCAGCCGTTCGCGGTCGTGCACGCGCTCAGCCCGAAGGTCGAGCGGTAGACGGCGAGGTCGGAGGCCAGCGAAGGATCGTCGTACGCGACCACGATGCCGATCGTCCGCCCCTCGCCGCCCGACGACGAGGCTAGGCCGTAGGCGCTCTGGAGGTCGGCGGGGTGCAGCCCGGGGAGCTCGCTCGCGGCGGTTCCGGCCGGCAGACCCTGCGGTCCGGCGCCGGCGAGAACGTGACACGTGAGTCCGGCCGTCACGCCGCAGGTCAGCGAAGCGACGGCGCCCAGCAGACCGCCGAGCAGCCCCGGCGTCGGCGAGGGCGAGGGCGAATAGATGGGCACGGCGCGCAGGATCTGCGGATCCCGCGACCCATCACCGGTCGGGACCGAACCGCCGCCGAGAGAGCCGGCGCACGCAGCGAGCGACGCCGCCATGACGAGCGCCGCGAACGAACGAGTGAGCTGCATCGAATCCTCCGTGATTCGTCGACCTCACGTCCGCCCGGTCGTGCGATCTTCTGGGAAACGGCGCGGGAGCGGTGCTCCCGCGCCGATCGGCGTGGTTGGGTTCAGCGATCTGGTGTGGGGGTCGGCGACTGGATCGGCACCGCGCGCAGGACGAGCGGGGCCTTCGGCGCCGGCGTCGGCGAGGAGATCGGGACGGCGCGGAGCGTTTGCGGGGCACGATCGTTGCCGCCCGTCGAGGGGACGGCACCGCCGGAAAGCCCGCCACACCCGGCGAGAGCTGCGGCCGCGATGAAGGCCGCACACATGCGCGCTCGAGACATCGTATCCTCCGTGACGCGCGAATCGCCCCGGCAACTCGCGTTCCTGTTCGGGTGGGACGTACCCGATTGGACCGAACGTCCCAATCACTTTACGCTGAAATTACATCCGCCATCGCGTCGACGATCTCGGGATCGAACTGCGTCCCGCGGTGGCGGAAGAGCTCTTCGAGCGCCCGCGTCGGCTCGAGCGGCAGGCGGTACGGCCGCCGCCCGATCATCGCGTTGAAGCAGTCGGCGACCGCGACGATCCGGGCCATCAGCGGGATCGCCGAGGCCGGCAGGCCGTCGGGATATCCGGCGCCGTCGAGCCGCTCGTGGTGGCTGCGGACCGCCGGCGCGAACGGCCGCAACTCGGGCACGGCACGAACCATCGCTTCGCCGGCCGCCGCGTGCGCGCGCATCGTCTTCCATTCCTGCGCCGAGAGCGTGCGCGGCGCGTTCAGCACCTCGAGCGGCGTCTTGATCTTCCCGATGTCGTGCAGCAGACCGCAGCGCGCGGCGAAGGTCTCCTCGCGCGCGTCGAGACCCAGGCGGCGGGCCAGCCGGCGGCACCACGAGGCGACGGCGCGCGAGTGCTCCGAGGTCATCGGGTCGCGCGACTCGAGCTGGACGATGAACGCATCGATCCGCGCGTCGACTTCGTCGATCGGCTCGTCTTCGACGCGGCGCAACGGGCGCCACCATTCCTGAACCGTCCCACGCACGCCGGCCGAGAACGTCTCGAGCTCGCTCGAGCGCAGCGCGTACGCGCCGTCGGCGGCGCCGGCGCGGGCCAGCGCGTCGGGGAGCGCGAGCAGCGTCTCGCGCAGCTCCGGGACGTCGCCGTAGGCGGCGCAGACGTCCCGCAGCCAGTCGGCGAACACGGCGCGCCCGGCGTCGGTCGACGTCGCCGCGACGCGCAGCACGAACGCCTCGACGATCGCGTCCACGATCACCGACTGCGGTGCCGGGACGTAGCGCCGGAGCAGGGCCGCGCCGCCGGGTCGCGCCGCGAAGGCCGAGGCCAGGTGCGCGGCGGTCATGCGGTCCTCAGCGGCAGCGCGGCGAACAGCTTCGCCAGCCCGCCGAACTCGTGCTCGCGCAGAACGGCGAGCGCAGCGAGGATCTCGGCGCCGCCCGCCTCGCCGCGGTAGCGCGCGACGACGATATCGGCGGCGCGGGCCAGCGCTGCGAGACGCGGCGTCGGCATCGGCGGGAGGGGCTCGGCGGGGACTCCGGCCAGCTCGGCCGCGACGGCGGCGATCACCCGCGCGCGCAGGACGTGATGCGAGCGCGAGTCGTCGCGCTGCGCGGCCTCGACGCAGAATGCCAGCGCGTCGGCGGCGGCCTCGCGCATCCCGGCGGCGGCGGCATACAGCGCGATCTCGGCCCAGCGCAGCGCGACGCGGTCGGGGAACCGGAGCTGCTGCTCGCCGCTCGGGGCGAGCAGATCGTATGCCGCGGCGAACCGCCCGGCCCATGCCGTCACCAGCGCGCGGCTCGGGAGCAGCCCTTCGAGCGACGGCGCGGCGCCGTAATGCAGATCGAACGCGCGCAGCCCGTGATCGAGCCGCTCGACGGCGACGACGTCGCCGCGCTCGACCTGCAGCTCGTAGGCCGCCACCATCGCGTACAAGTGAAAGTCGACGTTACCGGAGCGGATGGCGCAGTCGGCGAGCCGTTCGAGACAGCGCAGGCTGGCGGAGGGCCCGTCGGCGTCGTACAGGAGGTTGTAGAGCACGCTGTAGGCGCCGAACGCCACGACGTCGAGCCGCGCGTCCTCGGCGATGCTCGCGCCGAGCGCGGCGTGCTCGCGGGCGCGCTCGATCTCGCCGCAGTACAGCTCGACGTACGCCGCGCGCGTGTAGACATACGACCGCGTCGCCGCCTCGAGCGTCTCGCTGCAGGCCAGCGCCGCACCGATCGCGCGGCGCGCCTCGCCCGGCCGCTGCGCGACGACATACGCTTGCGCGAGCACGGACAGCACCGAGGCGCGCTGCTCGGGCGCGAGCATCTCGTCGTCGGCGTACGGCTCGAGCAGCTCGACCGCGTCGGGGCGGTCGCGCCGGATCAGCTCGCGCGCCAGACGGTAGGCCGCGTCGACCGAGACGTCGCGCGAGTCGGCGCGCTCGATCACGTGACGGAACCACGCCTCGGCCATGTCGCTGCGGCCCAGCCGCGCTTCGCGCGTCGCGCGCAGGAGCAGCACCACCGGGTCGTCGTCGTGGACCGGGAGCACGTCGAGGGCGGCTTCGATCGCGTCGAGGTCGCCGTGCTCCTCGAGCGCGGAACCGTGCGCGCGCAGCAGCCGGCGGACGTGGTCGACGAGCGAAGCGGCGCGGGCGGCGTCGAGCGCGGCGCGGACGCGTCCGGCGGCCTCGAGCGCGTCGACGGTCGCTTCCGCGATCTCGCGGTAGGCGGTCGGATCGGCCCGCAGCGCCCGTTCGGCGAGCGCGCGCACGTGCTCGTCGTACCGGTAGCCGCCCGTGCCGTCCGGGTCGATCAGCGGCCGCAGCGGCGAGGCTGCGAGGAGCGGGTGCTGGGCCACCCCGAGCGCGCGCAGCACCGGCTCGTCGAACGAGCGGAGCAGACAGGTGCGCAGCACGTAGGCCCGTTCGGCGCGGTCGAGGTCGCCGAAGAGCGCCTCGGCGTCGGGCGCGCCGTCGGCCGCGGGCTCGAGGTCTTCGGCCCCGAGCGGCATCCCGCACAGATCGCTGGCGAACCAGCGCGGCACCGGGAGCCCGGCGTCGTCGCGCGAGGCCAGGACGGCGCGTACGCGTCCGTCGGACTCCGATACCAGCCGTTCGACCAGCTCGGCCAGGATCGGGACCTCGCCCCCGAGCCGGTCGACCGCATCGAAGACCAGCGTCACTTCGCGGTTCTCGAGGTAGCGGCCCAGCCAGCGCGAGAGGACCGCCGCGTGGCGGCCGGACTGCGCCGCGCGGGCGTACGAGCTGGCGAAGGTGAGGCGCGCGCCGAACGCGATCGCCCGCAGCGACTCGCACAGGCCGCGAACGGCGTCGCGAAACGTGCCTTCGCCGGCGGCGGCGTCGACGAAATAGGTCCGCTCGCGCTCGGCGATCAGCCGCCGCAGCAGTGCCGTCTTGCCGTGCCCGGTCGGGGCGATCACGAGGGCGATCGGCTTGCGCGCGGCGTCGGCGAGCCGCGCCGAGGCGCCGGCCGGCACGACACGCTCGCGCCGGACGCGTGTTCCGCGCCGCGCGACGGCGTTCTGCCGGACGCCCATGTCCGCACGATCCGTGTGCTGCAAGACTGCGATCCCGCTCCTTGGGTGGTAGCGGGATGAACGTTCCCGCCAGGTGCTCCCGAGCCCCGGCCTTTACGAAGGTTTAGCGGGTCGCGGCGGGCTCAGTGGGCGGCGGCATGGGCGGCCATCTCGCCGATCCCGAACGCCGCGACGATCAGCACCGACGCGGCGGCCGCGACCAGCAGCGCGTTGCGCGGCGCGCCGGGCCGTCGCGCAAGGACGTTCGCCCCCATGTAGCCGGCCCAGGCCAGTACGGCAAGGGCCGGGTGAAGCGCCGGGACCCGCAGGCCCATCGTCAAAAGCGCGATCCCGATCGCGATCTGGACGGTGACGACGTAGAGGGTGATGCGGCGCTCGCTGCGGCGCCAGACGGCAAGCAGCGCCAGCAGCACGACGAGGAAGCCGACGTAGAGGTGCACGGTCACGAGGCTCACGGCCTCTCCTCGTCGCGATTTCGTTTGCGGCCTCCTCCCTGCATCGGGCCAAAGGAGAGCCGTCGCCCCGTCGAAACAGCGGCGGTACCGTGCACGAGGAGAAGGTCGCCGCTCCGAGCCGGCTGCGCCGCGATGCCTCCGAGGCGTTGCTGGCCTACGCCGAAGCCCTCGCGCGGGTCGCTTCCGGCGGCGGCGGCGCGCAGGCGCTCGCGGCGCATCTCGCCGCGACCGCCGACGCCGCCGTGCTGGTCGAAGACGCGCAGTGGCGCCACTTGGCCGTCGCCGGGACCGGCGAGGGCGTGGTGCCGACCTCGGTTCGCGACCTGCTGCCGAAGAACGGCGATCCCGACGAGCCGCTGGCGCTCGTCCCGCCGGCCTCGCCGCGCGCGCGCTCCTATCCGATCCGGGCCGGCGAGATGCGGCTGGGCCGCGTGTCGGTCTTCCCGAACGGGCCGCGCGACGCCGACGATCACACCGCCGAGATCCGGCTGACCGCCGCGCAGATCGCGATCGAGACGGCGCGCGAAGCGGGCGGCGGGCGCGGCGGCAGGCGGCGCGGCTTCTGGGAGCGCCTCCTCTCGCGCGCCTACGAGGACGCGCTCGAAGCGCGCGAGGACGCCCAGGCCCGCGGGATCACCTTGGCCGCCGGCTACGTCGCGGTCGCCGTCGAAGGCGAAGGGCTCGACGAGACCGTCGCCGCGCAGCGCAACGCCGAGATCCGGCGCGTCTGCCTCGACGTGCTCGGCACGCGCACCGGCGAGGTCGTCGTCGTCGAGCGCGGCGGCGGCTTCTTCTTCCTCGTCCCGGCGCCGCTCGAGGTCGACGCAGCGAACGCGCGCACCGCCGCGACGCTGATTCCCCGCGGGCTGCATCGCGCCGGGCTCGAGGTGAAGATCGTCGGCGGCGTCGGACGCCACGCCGAGTTGATCCAGGTCGCGCAGAGCGTCGATCAGGCGCGCGAGGCGATGACGATCGCGCGCCGGATGTTCGGCGGCGGCCGCGTCATGCCGTACGAAGAGCTCGGCGTCTATCCGCTGCTCCATCGCACCGGCGCGACGCGCGAAGAGTGGCGCGCGTTCGCGACGCGCGTGCTCGACCCGCTGCGCCAGTACGACGACAAGCACCAAACCGAGCTCATCCGCACCCTGCAGCTCTTCTTCGAGGTGGGACAGAACATCAAGGAAGCCGCCGCGCAGCTCAACGTGCACCGCCACACCGTTTTCTACCGCCTGCGCCAGATCGGCGAGATCGGACGGCTCGATCTCGACTCGCCGCACGATCAGCTCACCGTGCGGGCCGCGCTCGCGGTCGACGCGCTGGACGCCTAGATGCTCACCACGGTGAAAGACACGGCCGCCGCGCGCCGCGCCGCCCTGGCCGCGGTGAAAGAGCGCGGCGTGCGCTGGGTGCGGCTCGCCTTCGTCGACATCCTCGGCGTGCAGAAGAGCGTCTCGATCCCGGCCGGCGAGCTCGACGATGCCTTCAACGGCAAGGTGACGTTCGACGGCGGCTCGATCGACGGGTTCGTGCGCGGCGAAGAGATCGACATGGTGCTGCGTCCCGACGCGGCGACCTTCACCGTGCTCCCGTGGACCGAGAACGGCCAATCCGAAGCGCGGCTGATGTGCGACATCGTCATGCCCGACGGTACGCCGTTCGAAGGCTGTCCGCGCACCACGCTCAAGCGCGTGCTCGAGGACGCGGGCGACGTGATGCAGGCGGTGCGCACCGCGATCGAGGTCGAGTTCTACCTCTTCCTGCTCGACGCCGAGGGCAACCCGACGACGAAGACGGGCGATGCGGGATCGTACTTCGACTTTTCGGCGAACGACCGCGGACAAGAGGCGCGGCTCGACGTCAGCGTCGCGCTCGAAGCGATGGGGATCCCGATCTCGAGCGCGCACCACGAGCACGGCGCCGGGCAGCACGAGCTCGATCTCGCACCCGCCGGCGTGCTGTCGATGGCCGATCGCCTGATGGCGGTGCGCGGAACGGTGCGCCGCATCGCGCAGCGCCACGGCATGCACGCGACCTTCATGCCGAAACCGTTGGAGAGCTCGGCCGGCAGCGGCCTGCACATCTATTTCGCGCTCGGCGACGTCGACGACGTCGTGCGGCTGCACGCGGTCGCCGGACTGCTGGAGCACGCGCCGGGCTTCACCGCGATCTGCAACCCGACGGTGAACTCGTACAAGCGCCTCGTCGCCGCCTGGGACGCGCCGGTCTACACCGTGTGGTCGCACAAGAGCGCGAACGCGCTCGTGCGCGTGCCGCCTTCGTTCGACGGCGAGCCGCCGCTCATCGAGGTGCGAAGCCCCGACGCGGCCTGCAATCCGTATCTCGCGATGGCCGTTCTCGTCGAAGCGCTCGCCGACGGGATCCGCGCGCGCAGTCTCCCCGGCGACCCGTTCACCGGCTCGACCTACGAGCTTTCCGAGCGCTTCCGCCAAGAGCACGGGATCAGCATGCTGCCGCGTTCACTGCGCCAGGCGATCACCGCGCTCGACGGCGATCCGGTGATGCGCGGCGCGCTCGGCGATCATCTCTACCACGCCTTCCGCGACGCGAAGCTCGCCGAATACGAGCGCTACCGCCGCGCCGTGCACCCCTGGGAGCGCGAGGAGTACCTGCGCACGTTCTGACGCGTCAGTCGGCCGGCGAGAGGGCGCTCCGGGTTAAGGGGGCCCTTCTTTTTTGGGGTCTGCCTGGGGCATTTTTTCTTTCGGGTTCGGCACGCCGCTGTGCGTCACCGACGTCACCGGAACCTCGGGTGCCGGTGATGACGTGCCGGGATAACCGCCTGTCTCTTTGTTCCCCTTCTCGACGTAACGGGGAGTCGGCGTTGCCGCACTCCGGTCCTCGCTCAATTCTTCGAGCGGCTCTCCGGAGTACTGCGACCGTTCGTCGCTCACGCCTTACCGCGCCGAAGGAGCCGGAACAGTAGATCGGGGCCCGCTCGTCATGGGGACGTTCGCCGGTGCGGCTGCGCTCGTCCCCTTGTGCCCCTTCTCAAAGTAGCCGGGAGTCGGCCGCGCCGGTTTTGACGTGTCTCTCACTTGCTTGCGTTGCCTGCCGTGCTGCCAGTGTTGCTAGCGGCGGGGACCGCCGAGACTGCTCTCGACGTCGTCGGGATGGGCGGCGCCGGCGCGCTCGTGCCTTTGTGGCCCTCTTGGAGTTTTGAGATGCGGATTTTCTGCTCGTCAGCCATCGGTCTTCCGTTCCTCGGTTTGGGCAGGTACGCCCAGCGGTGCTGCTGTCGGAACTGCTGGCTCGGGCGCGATGGCGGCGTGAGCGTCGAACGCCTCAATCGTCACGACGTCGGCCCGTTTCACCAAAAGACCCTTGGCGCCCGCAATACGTTTCAGAATTTGGCCTGTTTGTTGGTCTATCTCGCACGGAACCGTGATGAGCAAATCCTCGTCCGCGGGGAATGATGACGCGAACGGCGTCTCGGCCCAAAATCCGCCGATTCGCCGGCCGTCCGAGAGCATCAACACGATTGCGACCGGCTCGCCCGTCTTCGTCAACTCCGTGAAAAAATAGTCCCATGCCTTGGGCATGGTCGAGAGTACAAGTCCCCTTTTCGCTAGAAACTCGCGAAGCTCAACGATGAACCATCCGACCGCGCAAGGCACGATGAGCCCCGTGACGACAGCGAACACGACGACGGCCCATGCGTTGCTGATTGAAATCGGGACAAGCCTGAGGAACACGAACGCAAGAATGTCGATGAGTACGCTGTATCCGACGAGCGCAATGCCGAGATCCCCATACTTCCGTCGCTCGCCTGGTACGCGTAAATCGTACACCGCGACCGCTAGAAAGCCGGGAAACAGCAGCGTGAAGAACCGGACGATGCCGTCCTGCGTCGTGAAAAACGCCAGCAGGTCGGTCGCTTCTTTCACAGCAGCACGCTCGGCCTGCGCGCGGTGAGGTCCTGGGGAATCGCCCGCATCGGCAGGCTCGGCCGCGCATTCGGGGCCGGCTCTACGCTTCGACTGCTTCGACCGCCACTGCCCTCAGCGGGCGTCACGGAGCGACCGCCAAGCTGCCCGAAACGGACAAGGACTGAACGCCCCGAGCCCGGAGGTCGCGCATCGCGGAGCGCGAGAGATCGATCGTCCGCGCACAGCTCTCCGTCATGTCGCAGCTAGTATACCGCACGACCGGCCTCTCGGAGTCGTCACGACTCAGGTCTGGCCGGAACGGATCGAGCGGCGGCTTCGCGGCGCAGCAGCGTCCACGCGTGGGCGACGTCGTCGCGCGTCGTGCCTTCGTTGCCGATGGCGATGCGCAGGACGAGCCGGCCGCGGAGGCGCGTCGAGCTCAAGAACGCTTCACCGGTCGCGTTCACTGCGTCCATGATCGACTGGTTCAACGCGTCCAGCGCGAGCGTGAGCTCCGGGTCGACGTGGTCGTCGCGGTTCGTATCGCTTCCGTGCGCGCCGGTATAGCGGAAGCAGACGACGGAGAGCGGGTGCGGCGCGACGACGCGCCAGCCGGGCTCGGCCTCGATCCAGGACGCGAGCTCTTGGGCGAGGGCAATGTGATTGCGCAGGCGGTCCTGCATGCCGCGGACGCCGTAGCTGCGCAGGGCGAACCATAATTTCAGCGCGCGGAAGCGGCGGCCGAGCTGCAGGCCGTAGTCCATGTAGTTGTGCACGCCGCTCTCGAAGGTGACCAGGACGTCGGAGGAGAGGGTGAAGGCGCGGCGCAGCATCTCCGCATCGCGCACGTACAGCACGCTCAGGTCGACCGGGACGAACATCCATTTGTGCGGGTTGACGACGATCGAGTCGGCGTCGTGCGCGGGATCGAGCAGCCAGCGGAACTCGGGCAGGATCGCGGCGGGACCGCCGTACGCGGCATCGACGTGCAGCCAGACGTTTCGCTCGCGCGTGATCGTGCGGATCGCGGCGATCGGATCGGTCGACGTGGTCGATGTCGTTCCGACGGTGGCGGTGACGCACATCGGGCGGTAGCCGCGCGCGAGATCCTCGTCGATCGCCCGCGCCAGCGCCTCGGGGCGCATCGCGAAGCCCTCGTCGACCGGAACCTTGACGACGTTCTCGCGACCGATGCCGAGCGCGATCGCGCCCTTTTCGATGTGCGAGTGCGTGTGCTCGGTGAGGTAGATGCGCAGGCGCGGAAGATCGAGGCGGCCGGCCATGCCGCGCGCGCGGATGTCGAGCCCGAGCGACTCGCGCGCGGCGGCGAGCGCCGTGAACCCGCCGATCGACGCGGTGTCGTAGACGATCCCGTGGAACGCCTCAGGCAAGCCGAGCATCCGGCGAAGCCACCCCAGCGTGACGTCTTCGAGCTCGGTCGCCGCGGGCGAGGTGCGCCACAGCATCGCGTTGACGTCGAGCGCGGCGGCGAGCGCTTCGGCGAGCACGGTGACGGGGGCGGCGCTGATCGCGAAGTACGCGAAGAAGCGCGGATGATTCCAGTGCGTGATGCCGGGGATCACGTGGCGCTCGAAGTCGGCGAAGATCCGTTCGAACGGCTCGCCTTCGAGCGGCGCTTCGTCGGGGAGCGCGCGGATCAGGTCGCCCGGCTTCGCGCGCGAGAGCACCGGATAGCGCCGCGTCTCGCGCAGATACTCCTCGATCCACGCGGCGACGCGTGCGAACGCATCGCGGAACGCGGCATCCGCCGCCGGATCGCTCGTCGTCTGGCGGTCGCCGGCGAGCTGCGGGTGATCGCTCGTCGTCGCATCGGGCGGAGTCCGCACGTTCCCGGAGCTTGGCGGCCGGAGAGCGAGGTCCCCGTTCGCCGGTCCCGAACACGCGACGCGCCATGAATCGCGAGACGATCCAGACCAGCGCCGCGCCGGACGCGATCGGACCGTACAGCCAAGCGGTCGCGGCCGGCCCGTATCTGTTCACCTCGGGGCAGATCGGTCTCGATCCGCTCACCGGCAGCCTCGCGCCGGGCGGCGTCGAGCCCGAGGCGCGTCAGGTGATGGCGAACCTCGCGGCCGTGCTCGCGGCCGGCGGGCTCACCTTCGGCGACGTCGTCAAGACGACGATCTTTCTCGCCGACATGAACGACTTCGCCGCGGTCAACGCGGTGTACGGCGAGTCGTTCGAGTCAGGTGCGACGCCGGCGCGCTCGACCGTCGCGGTCGCGGCGCTGCCGCGCGGCGCGCGCGTCGAGATCGACGCCGTCGCGGCGCGGCGCTCGCCGTAACGATGCGCGGCGGCCGCGTGTCGCACGCGACGCTGCCGCCGGAAAGCCCACGCGGCGGTACCGCGGTGCCCAACCGCGATACCGCCGCTCCCGCTCGCGCTGGGAAGACTTAGCAGCCTGCGTGCGTCATCGGGCTGATCGGCGCCAGGCCTTTCAGCGCGGCGATCGACGCCGGGAGGCTCATCGCGCACGGGGTCGGAGTCGGCGTCGGCGTCGGTGCGAGCGTCGGCGTCGGGGTCGGGACCGGCGTTGCGACGGGGGTCGGCGTCGGCGGCGGCGTGCAGCGGCACGGCGTCGCGGTCGGCGTCGGCGTCGGCACCGGTGAGGCGGTCGGCGTCGGCTTCGGCGTCGGCGTGGGGGCCGGGGTCGGCGAGGGCGTCGGCTTCGGGGTCGGCGTCGCGGTGGGCGCGGCTCGGCGCCGTCGTCGGCGCGGGGGTCGCGTCGTTGCAGCCGCACCAGCCGTTGATCTGGCCGCCCGAGGTGATCGCGAGCTGCTGGCCGCCGGCGATCACTTCGCCGCTGACGATGCCGCTCGAGAGCGAGACGTTGCGCGAGAGCGCGAGCACGATCCCGGCGAGCGTCGACTTCCCGGTGAGCGCGACGTCTTGCCCGCTGCCGATCACGTCGAAGAGCACCTTGTCCGGCGAGATTCCGCCGGCGAGCGCGATGCTGCTCGCACCGTTCAGCGACAGCTTGCCGTGAACGCGGATCACGAACGAGGAGTTCGGCGGCGAGTCGATCGTCGCGGTCGCGCCGTTCAGCACGACGTCCTGGACGTCGACGACGTTCTGACCGGCGTGCCCGATCACCGTCGCCTTCGTGTCGTTCATCGTCACGCTGGTGCCGACGTTGAGCGTCGCGGCCGGTTTGAGCAGCGCCGCTGCGGCGGCGATCGCTTCGCTCGCGGCGTAGTCCATGAACGATTGCCACGTCTGCCCGGCGGCACCGTTCTGCTGATTGCCGTACTTGATGCCGAGGAGCGATCTTCGAGGGGCCCGAGACATTCACGCGGGTCCGCGTGCTGACGACCACGTCGCCGCCCACGGTACCGTCGCTCATCTGGAATTGGCCCGTGCCGTCGATCCCGAGATCGTCGACGTGTCCGCCGATCGATGAGGGTCCGGTGATCGAGACCGCGGTCGAGCCCACGAACGCAGCCCAGCACGACGGTCCGGCGAAGTCGAGCCCGAACGGATCGACCGCGGTGCCGCAGCCGTAGGTCGCGGCGCCGGCCGCCGTCCCGTTGATCGCCCGCGTCATCGCTTCGTGCAGCCGCGCGATCGAGGCCGCTTCCTCGGATTGCGGGCCGAGCCGCTGCGGGACCGGAGCGCCGGACGTTCCGCCGCCCGCGCATCCTACGGTCGCAAGCGCGATCGTCATCGCGAAGGCGCCGAGAAACTGAAGTCGATTCGTCAAGGTCTGCGCTCCGTCGCCCACGCAAGGCGCCGCACTCCGGCGACGCGTGAACACTTCGTTCCCGTCGCCGGGGTTGTCCTGATCCGTCACACGTCCCGAAGCGGACGGGACCTTGGACCTAGAACTGGATCGCGCTGAACGAGAACTGCGAGGTTTGGCCGGCGGTCATCGCCGTCCAGACCGCGCTGACCTTGAACACCTTGTTCGTCGTCGAGTAGCTGCCGGGGAACGTCGTCGAGCTGGTCGCGTTGTAGTAGTACGTCACGGTCGTCGGCGCCGTGCCGGTCGAGGAATAGCCCGGCGTGTTCAGGTAGCCGCCGTCCTTCGCCCACGAGTTCACGTTCGAGCCGTCGTCGGTGAGGGTCAGCGACCCGGCGGAGAGCGTCGCGCTCGCCGGCGTCGTCCCGTTCGCGCCGACCGCGATGTTGCGTACGTCGATCGTGTACTTCAGCGTGGCGCCCGGGCACCACGTCCCCGCCGGCGGCGAGCCGCTGCAGTTCGGGGTCGTGATCGTGTACGACTTGGTCTGCACGACGTAGCCGCTGTAGAGCTCGTCGTGCACCTCGTTGTTGTCGGAGGTGTTGCCGCCGTCGAGGATCGCGAGCAGCGCCGTCGAAGCGGTTGAAGGCCTGGATCCCCGTCGGCGCGGCGTAGACCGTCCAGACGAAGCCGTCGCTGCCGGCGGTGACGGTCGACGGTGCTGGAGGTCGTGTACGTGTTCGAGCTTGCGGTGCCGGCGATCTCCGTGCCGAGCGAGCCGGCGCTGTCGTTGTAGACGCCGACGGTCCAGCCCGACGGCGCCTGCGCGTAGAAGATCGCATTGATCGTCGAGCCGCTGTAGTTGTGGTACTGATGGCGCACGGCGATCCCCGTCGACCGCCGAGGTGTACGTGTTGCCGTTCGGACTGCCGGGAACGGTCGAGCTGTTCACCGCGGTGAAGCCTGGCCGGCGCGAACGACTTCTCGACGAAGTCGTCGTTGTTCGTCGTCGCGACGTTGCCATCGTAGCTCCCCGTCGCGTTCGGAACGCCGACGGGCCCGATCAGGAGCCGACCCGCTCGAGACGAGCCGCACTCCGCGCCGGACGAGGCGCCCGGGATGCTCGAAGGCGAGAGCGTGAAGGTCTGCCCCGTCCCGCCGGCGGCCGCGCCGTAGTTCGCGTTCGGATCCGGGCTGCCGTCGGTGATCCCGGGCGACCCCCCATTCACCGTCGTCGCGACGCCGCCGCTCGTGGTCACCACGCCGCCGCCGCCGCCGCCGCCGGGGCCGTGCGCGGCGCCGCCGCCGTTCAGCTCGTCGGCGTCGGTGCCGTTCGCGCCGTTCGCCTGCGTGGTGACGCCGTTCAGCGTCGCGATCGCCGTGATCAGGATCGTGCCGCCCGCGCCCCCGCCGCCGCCGCCGTCGTTGTCGGGCTCCACGCCCATCCCGCCGTTCGCGGTGACGGTCAGCCCGCCGGTGACGCCGGCGGCACGGATCATCACGATCCCGCCGCCGCTTCCGCCCGACGACATCGTTCCGCTGCTGTTGTTGCGGACGCCGGCGCCGCCGCCGCCGCCCATCACCGCGACGCTCGACGAGGCGGTGAACGTCCCGCCGTGGCCGCCGTCGGCGATGTCCGAGCTCCAGGTCTTCCCGCCCACGCCGCCGGCGCCGCCGTTGCCGCCGCCGCCGCCGCCGCTGTTCTGGTCGTTCGCCGAGGGATTGGCGTCGGAACCGCCGCCGCCCGCGTTGCCCGGCGCCCCGCGCCCCATGTCGCCGCCGGTATAGCCGTCCGCCGTCCCGCTCCCGCTCTCGGTCCCTGAACCGGGTTCCGACGCCGAGGTCGAGACGAACGTGTAGGTCGGCGTGCCGGCGACCCCCTCCCCCTTCTCGCCGTGCGCGCTGATGCTGTTCGAGCTCACCCACGCTCCGGCGGTCGCCGACGCAGACCCCGCAAGATCGCGTTCGCCGCCGCCGCGGAAGCCGAGGAAGTCGGCGGCGATCGTCGCCCCCGCGCCGCTGATGAGGTTCTCCGCATCGATCGCCAGGACACCGCCGGCCGTGCCGGTCCAGCCCAACGGCGCGAGGCCGCTCCCGATCGTCGGCGCGGCATACTGCGGGACCCGGATCACCTGGAAGTGCTGGCCGGTCCCCGTCGTGTACGCGTGCAGCAGGCCGTTCCCGGATCCCTCACCCTTGACCGTGACGCTTCCGCCGCTCACCGCGAGCGCCGACTGCGCGACCACGTATTCGTAGGTCCCCGCGGTGACCGCCGTCGCGCCGCTCCCGGATCCGCTGCCGTCGCCGTACGAGGACGTGTTGGTGGTGTTGATCGTCGCGCCTTGCATCTGGATCACCAGCAGCAGGTCGCCGCCGGCGATCGCGACGTCGGCATCGCCGGTCGCGTGCGCCGCGACCGTGATCGAGGTCGCGCCGGCCGCGGCGTTCGCGCTCCCGGCGTAGTACGTGTCGACGATCCCGCTGAGCGTCGCGCTGCCGTCGCGGCCCGGCGTCGCGCACAGCGCGGCCGCGCGCGCCGGCTCGCGGACTGCGACGACGAGCGATGCGGCGAGGGCGATCGCCGTGCACGCTGCGCCGGCGCGGCGCAGCATCAGGGCCTGCCCCACCCGAAGACCCGGTCGACCACGCTCGTGATCGTCGTGTAGACGCCGCGGTGCGTCGGCGTCGTCTGCAGCGCCGGGTCGGCCGTCGCGCTGAAGTTGTAGCCCAGCGCGAGACGCGTGCGGTCGCCGAGCCGGATCCCCGCTTCGGCGGCGAACGCGGTCCCGATCGCACCGTCGATCCCGAGCACGTTCTCGCGCCGCACTTCGGCGCCGATGTCGAACCGCGAGCCCACCGTCTGATCGAGACGGAGGCCCAAGAGGGAACTGTGGGCTTCGTACTGCGCGTCGCCGTCCACTTTGTAGGCATAACGCGCGACGAGCTCGGTCCGTTGCCGCACGCGGACGACCTGCTCGAGCGAAAGGACGCCGCTCTGCGTGTCCGTGTCCACCGCATTGCCGCCTTCGCGCTCGTACTGCAGCAGCGTGACGCCGTCGTCGCTGCGCGAGGGGCGCCAGGCGAAGCCGATGCGCTGGTCTTCCTGCACGCTTCCGGCCGCGGTCGCGTCGTTGATGCCGGCGAACAGCGAGGTGTCGGCCGTGAGCGCGCCGACGGCGGCCAGGGTGATCGACGACCCGCCGCCGGTCCCCGTGCGGAGTTGCGTCGACTCGCTGGCGCGGAACGTGTTCGTCGCGTTGGCGTACGAGAGCGAGGAGCCGTACAAGTCGAAGCCGCCCGGCGAGGAGGCGCCGACCGAGGTGCCGTGCTGGAAGAAGGCGTCGCCGCGCAGCGCGCCCAGGGAGAAACGCTCGCGCACGCCGGTCGCGGCGTAGACGTCGCTGCCGTTCGCAGTGTGGTCGACGACGTACGAGCTGTCCACGCTGGTCGCCGGTCCGAGGCTCTTGCTGATCCCGAACTCCGTTGCGCGCTCGCCCCCGGTGGTCGCGGCGAGCGATTGCGTCGAGGCGGCGAAGCTCTCGACCGGCGATGCGCTCCAGCGCTCGCGCAGGTAGGCGCGCCCGCCCTTGCCGAGATCGTAGGTGAGCTGGGCGTCGGTCTGCGTCGGCTGGACGTCGTTCGTCCCGGCGAGCGTCTGCGTGCGGTCGACGCTGACGTCGAGCTTCGTCGTCGCGCGCCAGTCGGCGCCCGCGGTGACCTGTGTCGAGGACTCGGCCGGCGTCGCCTGATAGTCGGAGAACGGGAGCGGCGAAGCGCCTGGGATCGGGATCGTCACCGGTGCCGGCGTCGCGCCGGGCGCCGCGGCGTTCGTCGCGATCCGCCGCTCGAGCGAGGCGTTCACCGTGAAGCGCTTGGTGATCGCGCGGCGCGCGCGCAGCGTCGCGCTCGACTGCGTCGTCGAGGCGATCCCGGGCGCGTCGTTCGCCTGGTGCTCGAGGTCGAGATCGATCTCGCCGAGCCCGCCGGCCGATTTGCGCGCATAGAGCAGGTGCTCGTTGAGCAGACCGGGGGTCGAGAGCCCGCCGAACGGGTCGTCGTAGCCCGCGCTCGTGCGATCGTACAGAAACGAGAACGTATCGGGGCCGAGCGCGCGCGCGAGCTGCGCGTGCAGCGCGCTCCCGCCGTTCCCGGCGTACGGCCCGTCGGTCGTCGTCTGCAGCAGCGCGCCCTCGCTCGTCGCGTGCACGATCGACCACGCGCCGCCGTTGAACGAGCCGCCGAGATCCTGCGAGGCAAGCGTGACGTTCCCGGCGCCGCTCGTGTCGTTCACGTAGCCGGCGCCGAGCGTGATCGCGCGGTTCGGGCCGAACGAGGTCTGGACGCGTCCCCCGACCGTGCGCGCCGAGCCCGCGGGCTCGTCGAACTCGTACGTGACGACCAGCTCGTTCGGATCGAATGCATCGTCATACGGAAGCGGGGTCTGCATGAAGTGCAGCTGCCCGGTCGCGTACTCGACCGTGTAGTCGACACCGCGCTCGAGCGGCGTCTGCGCGATCACGGCGCCGGTGCGCCGGTCGAGCGTCGCGAGCGTGACGATGTCGGAGCCGACGACGATGTCCGGCCGCAGCGCGATCCCGTTCGCCAGGCCGGTCGGCGCGAAGACGCGCCGGTCGTAGCCGACGTCGTTCTGCGCGGCGAAGGCGGAGAGCTTCGTGGTGCCGCCGCTCAGATCGAGCTTCGCGCCGTCGACGAGCTGGTCGAAGGCGCCGAGCGGCGAGGCGTCGGTCCCGGTGCGCGCGCGGAACTCGCCCCATTCGGCCGTCGCCGCGCCGTCGTCGAGGCGTGCGAAGAGATGGTCGCGCGAGAGCGCGTCGTCGCGGCGCAGGCTCGCATCGCCGGTCGTCTCGTAGGGCCGGTCATCGGGGTCGGTGTTGAACGAGCCGCCGTACTCGGGCGTGCGCTGCAGCACGTTCGCGGTGTCGTAGGCGAACGTCGCGAGCGCTTTCCCCACCGCGCCGGTTCCGAAGATCGCGACGCGCCCGCGGCGGGAGCTCGTGCCGTCGGGATCGCCGTCGGCTTCATCGGGGATGCCGGGGACCGCGCCGGCGCCGGCGGTGACCAGCCCGTTCACGAACGGCTTGCGCAGGTTCGGCGCCAAGTAGAAGCTCGCGTCGCGCGCAACCTCGCCGCAGTCGATGCGCAGCAGCAGCTCGCCGGGGGTGAGCCCCGGAACGACGCGCACGACGGCTTCGCCCCGATCGTCGAGCGGGAGGTCCAGCGTCTGCTTCGTCACCGAGGCGCTGACGATCCCCGGCGAAGCGATCGGGATCGGCGCCGGTCCCGCGGGCGAGGCCGGCGTGCCGGCGGCGATCCGCTCGAGCCGCGCATCGCCTTTCACCAGCACCACCTGCACGGTCGCGCCGCCGGCGGCGCGATGGCTCCAGACGTCCGTCGCCTCGACGCGCAGCGTATCGGGCGTCGCGCCGTCGGCACGGAACGGGCCGCCGGCGGCGACGATGCGCAGCGCGGCCGGCTTCCCCGGCGCGAAGACGGTGTGCGCCGTCGAGGCGCCGCGCACGCCGCCGGCGCCGAGCGAGGTCAGCGTGACGACGTTCGGCCCCGGCTGCAGGTCGACGCCGTAATACGTGTAGCGCGTCTCGCCGGTCTTGTCGTCGACGGTGCGCTTCCCGATGTGCGAGAACGGCACGACGGCATCGCCGACCCTGATCTCGACGCCGGCGCCTTTCACCGTCTGCACTTCGAGCGTCGCCGAGGTCGAGCCGGTGACGCCCTCGTCGCCGGGCGCCGTCAGCGACGCCGTCAGATTCTCCGTCGCGGTGAAGACGAGGTGCGTGAGGTCGCCGCCCTCGGGGCCTTTCGACGGTGGGCTTGCGGCGATGCCGACCGACTCGGCGGCGCCGGCCGGATTCGCGGCCACGCTCGCGGGCGCCGCTGCGTTCGCGCTCACGGAATCGGCAAGCGCCCCGGGGATCTCTCCCGCGGGGTTCACGTCGACCGTCGAGAGGAACATCCCCGCGATGGCGAACGCGACGCCGGTCCGCTGGAGGCGCGCGCGCAGGTTCATGCGGCCGGCTCCAGCGCGAAGTTCACGTCGTGCATCAAGCCCGCGTCGTAGATCCCGTGGATGAGCCGCTGCAGGCTGCGCGGGCTGTCGTAGCGCCGCTCGGCGTACGGGCGCACGGTCGGCGGAAGCGTCGTCGCGTCGAGGCGCAGGACGTGCTGTCCGGGATGGACCGACGGGAACGTGAAGCGGCCGTACTTGTCGGTGCTGACCGACTCGCCGTCCTCGAGGTAGATCCGCACGTTGGCGAGGCCCGCGTCGCCTTCGCGGAAGCGCCCGGTCCGGGCATTGTCGACGAAGACGCGACCGGTCAGCACGATGCGGTTGCCGAGCGCGCCGGTGACGACGCGTGTGTCGGCGCTCGCCGTCGCGTGCGCGCGAAACCCACTCGTGGCGAGCGCGTCGGCGTCGACGACGTTGACCAGCGCCGAGCCTTCCGAGGCGAACGGCATCACCACGCACGCGTACACGATCGTGTGCTGCGCGTTCAGCGAGGGGAGCGTCCAGGTCAGGACGCGGCCGGCACGTGCCGGCTCCGCCGGGACGCCGTCGATGCGCGCGGTTCCAGGCGCGTAGACCACGCCGGCCGGCAGCGTGTCGATCACGCTGGTGGCGGCGAACTGCCCGCCGTTGCTTCCGACCTGGACGGTGTAGAGCAGACGGTCACCGCCCGAAGCGACGTCGCGGTCGACGGTCTTCGAGAGCGCCAGCGGATGGGGCGTGAACATCGGAAAGTTTCCGAGCAAACCGAAGACCTCGGAGAGCGTGACGCTGTTCGCCACGAGGGTGAAGCCGCCGGCGGCGGCAAGCATCTGTGAGTCGAGCGCGCGAACCGTGGCGTCGTACAGCAGCCCCGAGCCGTCGGGGGTGACCGTCAGCGCGAGACGCCGGCTCACGTAGCCGGGCGCGTCGATGTCGAGCTCGTACGTCGCCGGGTGGCCGGCGCTGCCGAGCTGGCTCGGCGCGAAGGCGAAGCTGTAACGCCCGTCCGCGCCGGTGGTGTACGGGTTCGCGTTGGCGAGGTTCGGCGGGAGCGTGCCCTGCACGATCCCGGCGACGTCGAGCGGCGCGCGCGCCGCCGCGGCGAGCGTCGCGCCGCTCGGCATCGCGATCGGCGCGTGGCTGAGGGGATCGCGGATCGTCAGCGTCGCGCCGGCGATCG
The DNA here is from genome assembly GCA_963795405.1 of Vulcanimicrobiota bacterium. Lineage (GTDB taxonomy): Bacteria > Vulcanimicrobiota > Vulcanimicrobiia > Vulcanimicrobiales > Vulcanimicrobiaceae > Vulcanimicrobium. The sequence goes on along the minus strand of CAWCHS010000008.1, from coordinate 254,044 downwards.
GGAGCGAGCCGCCGCTGTAGCCGTCGAACACGACGTTCGCGACGCCGATCAGCACGCTCGCCGGCGTCGTCGCGATCGGCGCGACGCCGTCGGCCGAGAGCGAGGCGACGTTGACGAACGTTGAGCCCGTGGTCGCGATGCGCTGCACGACGGCGTCGAAGGTCAGCGTGTCGTTCGCGCCGGCCGGCACCGTTCCGATCTTCACGACGAGCCGCTGAGCGGTGAAGCTCGCGCTCGCCGCGATGTTCGTGCCGTTGAGCGCGGTCGTCTGCGGCAGCGCGACGATGCCGGGCGGCACGTCGTCGCTCAGCACGACATTCGTCGCCGCCGAGCCGCCGTAGTTCGTGAACGAGATCGAGTAGGTGACCGTGCTGCCCGCCGCCGAGGCCTGCGTGCGCTCCCGATCGACCAGCTTCGTGACGACGCTGTTCGGCCCGCCGGGGCCGCCGAAGGACGCCAGCGCCTGCGCGCGCGCCCAGGTGCGGCCGCTGTCGCTGACCAGCCCGTTCGCGGCGCGCGCGTCGGCCGAGCGCGCGGTCAGATCGACGTGCAAGGTCGTCCCGACCGCGACGCCGGCGGTGGCGACGGTGACCTGCGCTTTGACCGAGGCGCCCGGAGCGAGTACCGGCGTCAGCGTGGTCCCGACGCTCGCGGCGACGGCGCCTTGCGGCTCGAGCAGCGCGATCGCGGCGATCGTGCCCGCGCTCGCGCCGGCGAATTGGATCGTGTACTGGTCCGGCGCGTTGCCGGTGTTCGTGATCGTGTACGTGCGGACGACCGCCGATCCGGCCGGAAAACCTTCCGTGGCCGGATCGATCGCGGTTTCCTTCGGGGTCACGGCCACCGCGGCGACGGTGGCGACGGTGATCCTGACTTCGTTCGACTGTGCGCCGTACGAGGTGCCTTTGGCATCGACGTAGTGCGCGGTCACGGTATTGGTGAGGACGATTCCGGCCGCAGGAGCGGCCTCGCCGGCCTTGGTCGCGAGCGCGATCAGGGATACGGCGAGACCGATCGCGCGCACGAGGCGCCCGACGACTCCCGGCGGCATCGAACCGCTACTTGACCTGGACTTTGAACGAGACCGTCCCGCTCGCGCCGGCCAGGAGCGAGGTCACCGTGTCGGTGAACGCGCTCGAACCCGCCGCACCAGGACCTGGATTGTAGCCTCCCAAGGTGCCCCCGCTCGAGTCGGCCGGCGCCGCGTAGAGACCGTTGGTGTAGGTCGCCCAGTCGTTCGTGTACGCGACCTGCGTGCCGCCCGACGCCGTCCCGTTCTCCGTGATCACGAGGCTGCCGGCGTTGAGGACCTGGTTGTTGAGCCCGCTGCCCTGACCGGGGCACACGTTCGTGTACGTCACGGTGTACTGCAGGCAGTCGCCCGGGTTGACGTTGGCCGGGCTGCCGGTCCAGGTGCTGGCGGTCGCGCAGGGCTGGCCGCTGGCGTCCTGGATCGTCTTCGCGAGCTTCACGAAACCGCCGACGAAGAATTCGTCGGTCGTCACGTTGGTCTTCGTGTTGTCGTTGGTCGACGTCGCGGTGATCGCGTCGCCGTATCCGGCGTACGTGGTGAACGTCGTCACGCTCGCCGGCGGCGTCATCACGGCCTTGTAGGTCTGCGTCGCGCCGGACGGGACGCACACCGAGGTGATCGTCGTCCCGGCCGAGACGGCGGCGCAGCTCCCGCTCGCCGATTGGCCCGTGCTCTGGAACGACACCGTCCAGCCTGCCGGGAGCGCCGTCAAGCCGGTCCCCGTGGCATAGGTGAGGTTGTACGTGTCGTCCTTGTTGCCGGTGTTCTGCAGCGAGTTCGTATAGGTCACCGCCGCAGCGCTCGCCGGGACCGATTCGGTCGCGCCGTTCACGCTCGAGAGGATGTTCCCGCCGTTCGTGTAGCTGAGCGCAGTGAAGTCGGTCGCGGTCGTGCCGTCGGGCCCGGTCGCACCGGGATACGCCGTGCTCGTGCCGGTGTTGTACGTGCCGTTGAGCAGCGCGTTCGAGACCGGCGAGGCCGCCGACTGCGCCTGGCTCGAGCCGGTCAACGCGCCGTTCGCGTTCGAGACGGCCGGCCCGGTGTTCGCCGTCGTCGCGCTTGCGTTGTTGGCGATCGACTGCAGCGTGATCCCCGGGCCTTCGATGAAGCCCGACTGATCGCCGTAGATCGAGTTGGCGACGTTGGTGATCGCCGACGCGTTCGCCGCGCCGCTCGCCGTCGAGCCGTTGATCGTGTACGTCAGCGTCAGCGAGGCGTTGGGCGCGGGGACGTTCCCTTGGCTCGTGGTGTTGCTGTTCGGCGCGAAGGTCGCCAGACCGGCGCCGGTGATCGAGGTTGCCGGGAGGAAGACGCCGACGTAGACCGCGCCGGTGCTGGTCGTCGTCCAGGTCGACCCGTCGACCGAGTAGATGACCGTGCCGGTCGCGCCGCTGATCGAGGGCGTGCCGTTCAGCGTGAGCTGCGTCGCGTTGAACGAGGGCAGCTTGTCGGTGAAGACGACGCCGCACGCCGTGCTGTTGGTGCAGCCGCTGTACGCGGCGGCGTTCCCGCCCGGCAGCGCGTTCTTGAAGACCGATGAGAGGTCGCGCGCGCCGCCGTTGGCGAAGCGCACCGTGTAGGTCACCGTCGGCGCGGCGACCGTGCCGCCGACCGCGGCGCTCTTCTGCACGTCGATGCGCGCGTCGGAGACGACCGTGTCGTTGTACTGGCCGACGACCGTCGACGAGGTCTGCTGGGTCGTCCCCGAGCCGGCCGGGTAGACGACGTCCGGCGTGAGCAGCGTGGTGATCGTCCCGCTCGCGCCCGCGTTCGCGTTGTACTGGACGCCGACCGTGATCGTGCCGTTGACGGCGATCAGGAACGGCGTGCCGCCGGTGTCACCGGTGCTCAGATAGGTGTTCAGCGCGGCGATCGTCGCGTACGTGCCGGAGAGCGTGTGCCCGTCGGCGGCCGTACCGCTGACCGTGTACTGCGTGAACGTCCCCATCCCGGAGGTGACGCCGTCGTTCGTGCCTTGCGTCCCGCTCAGCGCGAAGTAGCCGGAGCTGTTACCGGTATTGGTGAGGACGTAGTTGTCGGTCATCGCACCGCCGGGGCTGACGGTGTTCGTGCCCGGCGTCGCCTGCGGCGGCGCGATCGTCAGCGCCGGAGCGTTCTGCACGGTCGTGGTGACGGTGTTAGACTGCGAGTTGTAAGTGTTCGTGCCGTCGGAGTAGGTCGCTGTCGCGGTGTTCGAGATCGCGGTTCCCGCCGCCGTTTCGGCCGAGGCCGGCGTGCCGAGCGTGAAGAACGCGAGCGCCGCGAAGGCGGGCGCGAACGCGGCGGCTGCGAGCCGCTGCGCGAGTTCCTTCGTCATCGTCGTTCCATCCATGGAGGTCCGCATGTTACTTGACGCGGACCTCGTATGCGTACGCGGCGCTTCCGTGCGGCGCGAGCGCGCCGTCCGTAACGAAGCGGATCGCCGTGTAGAGCGACGGCGGCGCCTTCTTGACGGCGCTGGTGCCGTCGGCGTTCTTCACCGCGATCGTCGGCGCGGCCGACCACGTCTTGCCGTGGTCGAGCGAGAACTCGGCTCGTGCGTGCGCCGCGTGCGCCGACCCGTCGACGTACATGGTGCCTGCGGGGATGGCCGCGACCGGCGCGAGCTTCAGCGCCGGCGACGAGCCGACGTTGACCGCGGCGATGTCGTATTCGACCTCGTCGCCCGGACGCAGGGTCGCTTTGTCGACGGGGCTCAGCACCGGGTGGCCGTCCGAGGACTTGGTGACGAGCGAGCCCGTGAGCTTCAGCGTGACGCTCGGTTTCGCCGACGCGATCGCCGGAGCGGCGAGCGCGAGCAGCAGAACCATGGCCGACGCCGCGATGCTACGCATTGTGTTTGTAAGCTCCTCGTAACGTGCTGAATGCCGCCGGATTCCATGCGCCCGGCGACCGTGCACACTCTATCAAGCGGGCGGGCCCAAGAAAAGCTGCCGAGCGGGCATACGACGAAAAGAAAACGGCGCTGTTACGCGCCGTTTACGGATCGACCGGTTTCTCGCTTCTTCCGCTACGTTTGTAAACGCAGCGTTTAGCTCATCCCGAGGCCGGGAGCAGCGCGAGCTCGGCCTGCGCGGCGTGCACGACGATCGGCTCGTCGGAGGTGATCGCGAGCCGGTATTGCTGGCGCGCGAGCTCGATCTTGCCTTGCACGTTGTAGGTGACCGCGAGCATGTAGTGCAGGCGCCCGTCGTCCGAGGCGACGCTGATCCCCTTCAAATACGCGGACTCGGCCAGCGGGTAGAAGCGGTGCTGGTTGTAGTCGTAGCCGAGGTCGATGTAGCCTTCGGGACGGAGCGGGTCGGAGCGGATCGAGCGGTTGTAGTAGGCGATCGCGGTCTTCCAGTCGCCCTGCGCGTCGTAGATGTAGCCGATGTCGACCAGCGCCTCGGCGCCCTCGGGCCGGATCGCGAGCGCCCGGTCGAGCAGCGGCCGCGCCGTCGCGTAGTCGCGCTTCTCGACGTAGGCCTCACCCAGGTTTACCGTCGCCGGGTAGTAGCCCGGATCGTTCTTTAGGCAGGCTTTGAGGTTGTCGATCGCCGAGTCGACCTGCCCGAGGTCGACCTGCACGTTGGCCAGGTCGACGCGCGCGTCGCAGGCCGCGGGCCGGATCCCCGCCACGCGCTTGTAGGCGTCGAGCGCGAGATCGAAGCGGCGGAGGATGCGGTTCGCCTCGCCCACAGCCTTCCACGCCGAGACGTCGAACGGGTGCATCTGTGTCTGGAAGTCGAGGTCGGCCAGATACTGCGGCAGATCGCCGGCCTTCTTATGGATCATCACCAGGCCGCTGTAGCCGCTGCGCATCGGCAAGCTCTTCTGGAACTCGTCGATCGCCGCGTCGACCCGGTCCTCGACGGCGTACAGCGAGCCCAGCCGGCTGTGCGTCTCGCGGTCGCCGGGGATGACGGCGAGCACGGCCTTCCAGGTCTGCTCGGCGTGCTTGAAGTCGGGGACACGGAAGTAGAGATCGCCGAGCAGGCGGCCGGCGGCGACCGCATGCGGATGGGCGGCGACGTAGGGGACGAGCGCGGCGATCGCGCCCATCGTGTCGCCCGAGGCCACCTTCCCGCGGGCGGCGTCGACCACCGCGGCTTCGCCCGTTTCGGCCGGGACGACGTTCTCGAAGGGAGACGTCGAGGGGGCCGGCGCGGTGACGGGGACCGAGGACGGCCCGGGGCCCGCGGCAGCGGCCGCGGCGGCGCTCGCCGTCGAGGCAAGGCCCAAGACGAGGATTACGGCGGCAACGGCGAGGCGCGGCGGCGGGTGCATCTTCACGCTCCTTCACGGAGGGCGGCTTCCCTTCAGTATAGACCAGCCTGGGGGAGGAGCAAGGGCAGGGCGGGCGAGCGTCCGGCCAGACTGCGACGTTTCTCGCGGAGTGCCGCCGGGCCGCGCCGCCGAAGCGCTCCGGGCTATGGCTACCACCACCACGAACGGCTCGGTCGGCGCGACGCGCGTCGAGACCGACTCGATGGGCAAGATCGACGTCCCGGCCGACACGTACTACGGCGCGCAGTCGGCGCGCTCGCTGATCCACTTCGACATCGGCGACGCGGAGACGCCGCGCGACGTGATGCCGCGCGCGATCGTCCGCGCGATGGCCGTGCTGAAGAAGGCCGCCGCGCTGGTGAATCACGATCTCGGCAAGCTCGACGACGAGAAGACCAAGCTGATCGTACAGGCCGCGGACGAGGTGATCGCCGGCAAGCTCGCGGCGCACTTCCCGCTGCGCATCTGGCAGACCGGCTCGGGCACGCAGACGAACATGAACGTCAACGAGGTGATCTCGAACCGCGCGATCGAGCTCGCGGGCGGCGAGATGGGCTCGAAGAAGCCGGTCCATCCGAACGACCACGTCAACATGTCGCAGTCCTCGAACGACACGTTCCCGACCGCGATGCACATGGCGGCCGCCGAAGCGATGGTCGACATGCTGCCGGCGGTCGAGCAGCTGCGCTCCGCCCTCGCCGCCAAGGCCGAGCAGTGGAAGGACATCGTCAAAGTCGGCCGCACGCATTTGCAGGACGCGACGCCGTTGACGCTGGGCCAGGAGTTCGGCGGATACGTGAGCCAGCTCGACCGCGATCTCGACCGCTGCCGCTACGCGCTCGACGGTCTGTACGATCTCGCGATCGGGGGCACGGCCGTCGGCACGGGCTTGAACGCGCACCCCGAGTTCGCCGAGCGCGCCGCGAAGAAGGTCGCCGAGCTCACGAAGCTGCCGTTCCGCTCGCACCCGAACAAGTTCGCCGCGCTGGCCTCGCACGACGAGGTCGTCTTCGCCTCCGGCGCGCTCAAGACGCTCGCCGCCTCGCTGATGAAGATCGCCAACGACGTGCGCTGGCTCGCCTCGGGACCGCGCGCCGGGATCGGCGAGCTGATCCTTCCCGAGAACGAGCCCGGCTCGTCGATCATGCCGGGAAAGGTGAACCCGACGCAGTCGGAAGCGATGACGATGGTCTGCGTGCAGGTCTTCGGCAACGACGTCGCGATCGGCTTCGGCGGCTCGCAGGGCAACTTCGAGCTGAACGTGTTCAACCCGGTCATGATCGCAAACTTCCTGCACTCGTGCCGGCTGCTGAAGGATGCGTGCACGATGTTCCGCGAGCACGCGGTCGAAGGGCTCGAAGCGAACGAGCCGGTGATCAAGCGGTATCTCGAGGAGTCGCTGATGACGGTCACCGCGCTCTCGCCGCACATCGGCTACGACAAGGCCGCCGAGATCGCGAAGAAGGCGCATCACGACGGGAGCAAGCTGAAGGACGCCGCGCTCGCGCTCGGCTACGTCTCGAGCGAGGACTTCGACACGTACGTCGTCCCCAAAGAGATGACCTACCCGAAGTAGCGTCGTGATCGCCCTGCCGCAGGCCGCGCCGTCGCCCGCACCCTTCGCGACCGCCGCACCCGCGGCGGCGAGGCCCGAGCCTGCGCCTTCGCCCGTCGTCGCCTCGACGCCGTCGGCGCAGATCGCGGCGCGCGCGCGGCTCGTCTTCGAGCAGGTGCGCGCGAACGCGGTCGACCACGCTCAGTTCACCAGCGGGATGGACGCGAAGCTCGATCCGCGCGGGCTCGCGCAGGCCGCCGGCGAGCTGCGCGCGCTCGGCGCGGTGACCTCGTTCAACCAGACGCGGCGGATCTCGCACGGCTCCGCGAGTGTGTACGTCTTCCGCATCGTCTGCGAGCACGGGCCGCCGGTCGAAGAGGCGATCGGCTTCGCGCCCGACGGCAAGGTCGACTACCTCAGCTTCCATCCCGTCACGCCGCCGCCGTCGCCCGCGCCGGCGGTGCCGCCGCCCGCGCCGGCGATGCCGGCCCCATCGCCCCGGCCGCGCTGACGGCCGACGCGCGCAATGCGAGCGCCCGATCCGCTCGAAGCGTCGGCGACCGTCGACGACGTCACGGTCTTCTTCGGCCGATGGCGCGAGTGGAGCGACGCGCTGCGCGGCGATCCGCGGCTCGCGCGCGACCTGCGGTACGGCCCGAGCGAGGAGGAGACGCTCGACCTGTACGTGCCGCGTCCGGGCGCGCCGCTCGTCGCGTTCTACCACGGCGGCTACTGGCGGCGCATGCACAAGGACGATCACACCTTCGTCGCGCGCGGGCTCGCGGCGCACGGCGTCGCGACCGCGATCGTCAACTACGGTCTGGCGCCCGCGCTGCGGCTCGAAGAGATCGTCGTGCAGGCGCGGCGCTCGGCGGAGTGGCTGCGCGCGAACGCCGCCGCGCACGGTGCCGATGCGAAGCGGCTCCTGCTCTCGGGGCATTCGGCGGGCGGGCACCTCGCCGCGATGTGCGCCATCGCCGCGCCGGTGCACGCGATCGTGACGATCAGCGGGCTCCACGAGATCGTGGCGGTCGCGCACTCGTTCGCCAACGAGTGGCTGCAGCTCGACGACGCGCGCGCCGCGGCGCTGAGCCCGACGCGCTACGCCCCCGCCGCCCCGACGACCGTATTCGCGACGGCGGGCGAGCGCGAGAGCGACGCTTTCAAAGCCCAAGGACGCGCGCTCGTCGACGCCTGGCGCGCGCGCGGGAGCACGACGGAGTACGCCGACAGCCCGGGCGACAACCACTTCACGGTCATCGAGCGGCTGCACGATTCCGGCGATCCGCTGGTCGAGCGGATCGCTCGGCTCGCGACGCGCCTGATCGCCGGGGTTCCGCTCAGCGGCCGAGGCGGCGAGCTCGATGAGGCGGGAGCCGCGTACGACTGCATCCCGCTCACCGATTGCGTCTGGATCGTGTACAGCAGCGAGCCGATGAAGATCGCACCGGTCGGCAGGCTTTCGTTCGCGGCGTTACCGATCGCATAGTAGACCTTCGTCGTGCTCGAGGTGATCAGACAGACCCGGCCGAGCCCGTTCGTGACGTAGGACTGCCGGGTGACCGTGTAGATCTGGCCGACGACGGGGTCGATGATGAAGTACGACTCGTCGGTCTCCGTCGCGCTCGTCGCCAGCGACGACTTCACGCTGCATGCCGCCGGGATCGGCACGACGCCCTTCGTGACGTACGTGTCGCTGAACGGCGGCGAGGGATAGACGCCGCCCGGATACCAGTCGGGCACGTTCGTGGTGCTCGTCGCGCCGCTGGGGCTCGCCGTTTCGGTCACCGGGATCACCGGTGATCCGGCGGCTCGGGTGACCGCGCCGATCGTCCACGTGTTCGAATCGAAGTTCGGGTATTCGTAGCTGTAGCTGCCGGTTCCATCGATTGCGGCGCTCGCGGTCGAATTCGCGCGGTTCGAAAACGTATCGTAGTACGTATATGCGCCGCCGCTCGCGGTGTAGGTCTGCGAGGGATTCGGATCGTTCGCCGCCGCCGTGTAGTCGGAGTTGTACGCCCCCGGATTCGACCACGTCTGCCCCGCCTTCTCCGGAAGCTCGTCGTAGACGCTGCTCGTTTCGGTGATCACCTGCGTGCTGCCGTACGCGTTCTGCGACGACGACCCCGCCTCGTAGATCTGCACCGGCGCGGAGGGCAGGAACGCGAAGTAGACGTCCGTCACGGTACTCGACGAGGTCTTCGAGCCCGACGGCGTGTCTCGCTCGACCTGATGCGCGTCGACGAGGCCGAGCTGGCCTTGGAAGGTTGCGTTCGTCGCGATCGTTTCGGTCGTCGCCGTCGCGGTCGTCGTGGCGGGTGGCGGCGTCCCGCTCGCCGGAACGAGCTGCGTCGTGGTCGATCCGGCGAAGGTCGCGGTCGCACCGTTGACCCAACCGCGTTCGTCGTCGACGTGGAGCGTCGCCGGGACGATCGCGCTCGCCGGCAGGCCGGCGCCGGAGGCGCTGATCGTGACGTTCGCCGCGTTCGCGCCGGCGTGCGTGCCGTCGTACGTTCCGCCGATCGCGTCGGTCGGCCCGTTCACCGTCGTCGCGCTCAGCGTGGTCAGGTGCGCCGGGTCGTTCACCGACAGCGTCAACGGCGCCGCGTACGGGTCGCCGCCGAGGATCGCGGCGCCGCTCGCGTCCGAGGCGACCACGAAGATTTGAAACGGCCCCCTGAAGCCGACCGGGACGATCGCCGTCGCGACGCTCAGCGCGACGCGCGCGACGATCCCGTTCAGGGTCAGCGCCGCCGTCGTCGTCTGGCCCGCGACGATCGTCGCGCTGACCGAGCCGGAGGCGAGCAGCGAGCCCGTCGCGTCGAAGTCGGAGTACGCTTTCGCGGCGAAGACGTCGTTGCCGGCGGGACCGCTGACGGTCACCGTGCACGCCAGCACCGCGTTCGCCGCCGGCGCGCAGTTCGGTGAGGTCGGCAGAAAGTTGAGGACCGCGGGAGTTTGCGTCGCCGACGGGGCGCCGCCGTTCACCGAGACGAGCACGATCGCAACGGACGCGGTCGCCGGCGAGATTTCTCTTGGCGCGCGGCGATAGCCGTGGGCACCGACGCTCTTCGCCGGAAGCGAGAACGTGAACCGCACGTAGCCGCGCACGCCTTGCGCCGGGGCGGCGCCGGGGCCGGCCGGGATCGCGAACGGACGGGACGCGCCGCCGCCGCAACCGGCGACGAGCGCGCACGCGATGAGGGCCAGTGGACGAAGCGCACGGCGCACGGCTAACCTCCGCTATCGTAGACGCACGACGGCGTCTCGAACGAGACGAACAGCGCCTCGGCGATCGGTCCGCCGAGGGCGTTGGCGGGCTTGACCAGCGAGCTCGACGCCGTCGCGCCGACGGCGACGCCGGCGATGTTCGGCGAGATCGCGGTCTGTGAGAAGCTGCCGCCGCCGACCGAGCTGAACGAACCGCCGGAGACGGCGACTCCGCCGGGGACGATCGTGGGCGACGTCTGCGTCCCCAGAATCGTCCCGGCCGGTCCCGGAGAGACCGTGACGGCGTTGTGATCGACATCGAGAAACGTACCCGCTCCGTAGACGAACAGACCCGCACCGTCGAGGCCGCCGATCGTGAACTGGCCGGCGAGACCGTAGCAGATCGTCTCGTCACCGCCTTCGTTTTTGGTGTCGGAGAGTACCAGCAGCTTCAGAGACCCCGACACCACGCCGACGGCGGCTTGCACGATGATCGGATCGAAGGTCACGTCGATCTCCTGCGGCGCGGCGCTGGCGCCGCCGTCCTCGTTGTCGTCGCCGTCGTCCTCGATCGTCACGGTCTGCGGCGCCGCGTACGAGAGCTCGTGTCCCTTTCCGTCGCGCCCGTCGTACAGGCTGGCTTTGAACGTGAGCGTTCCGATCGGGCTGTCGATGTCGACGACGTTGAGCCCCGGGTTCAGGTTCTGCTTCACGACGCGATGACGCGCGTCGGGCTGCTCGAGCTCCGGCTGGTCGATCGTGACGACGATCGAGTTGCTCGCATCGGAGATGTACGTGGGCTGCCGCCGCGCGGCGGACGGTGCGCGCACCGGCGCCGAAGCGCTTCGGCGTGACGACGCGCGCCGCGTGCGAACCGAGGCGACCGCCTTTGCCGCGGTTCCGGACGACGGGACGACGAGCGTGAGCGTGAAGGCGGACGACGAGGGGGCCGGCGACGGCGAAGACGCCGCGAGCGGAACGGCTGCGGTGCGCGTCGCCGAACCGCCGCAGCCGGCGGTCGCGAGGGCGAACGCGCCGAGGATCGATGCGAAGCGAACGTGCGTCATCGGCCGCGGCCCGCGAACTTTCCGTTGTGCGGCTGCAACGAGATCGTCACCGGGTCGGTGAAGGGCACGCGCCGGATCAGCGTAAACCCGCCGAGATCGTCGATGAACGGAATCTGCACGGTCGTGGGGCCGAACGCGTACGAGCCGACGTTGCCGCTCAGCAGCAGGTCGAATCCGATCCCCGACGTCCCCGTATAGGCGTTGATCGGGCCGAACAGATCGCCGTTCTGCTCGTTGAAACCGAAGGTCACATCGTCGGCCGGCGCCGCACCCGTCGTCGGATTGACCTGGGGAACCATCATCGAGCTCTGATCCGGGCCGCCGTTCAGCCTGAACTTCATCGTCAGCTCGTCGGGCTCCGAGTTCGTGATGAAGGCGGAGGCGAGGATGTCGCCGCCGTCGACCGTCACGTGTGCCTGCACCGTTGCGACGAGGCTTGCCTGGTACGGACCGAGCGCGGCGGAGAGCTGCCCTTTCTTCGTCGGCACGTCGGTGCTTTTCAGCGTTTGTCCGGAGCCGGGGAGCGGCGCGGTCGACGAGCTCTGGAGACCGGTGAGCCCGACCTCCGCAGCGGCCGAGAGCGAGCCTTTCGGCAGCACGTCGAGGACGGTGCTGCAGCTCCCGTTCTTCACCAGCTTGATGTAGTCGCTGATGACGCCGTAGCCTTGAAGGTTGATCGACTTGTTCGACGACGGCGCCGTGTCGACTTCGAGCGGAACCTCGACCCGGTGCGAGGCCATGAACTTCGACGTACTGACGTTGCGGAGATACAACGGGAAGTGGACCTGCATCCCGGCCTGAAATCCGAGGTGGTAGCCGTTCTGAAGGTCCCAGCATTGGTAGAACCCGTGGACGATGTTGTTGAGGCCCGGCTCGTAGAGCGCAGGGAACCCCAGGGAGGCCTCCATCACGAACAAGATGTTCGTCGGCTCGGACTGCGGCAGCGCGGCGCCGGGGATCGCTTGCGCGTCCGCGACGTCGTTCGTTCGCAGTCCCGACCGTTGCGCGCTCGCGGTGCGCATGCGCGCCGCCGGCGAGGCGAGAGGCGACCACCGTCCGATCACCAGCGCGTCCACTGCGCCGGCGTCCGCCGTCCCTGCGACGAGGACTGCGGCGCCGGTCCGCAGCTGCGGGAGACCGCCGGGGATCTCGACGTCGGTCCCTGACGAGATCGCAACGGCGAGCGGCGCGCCGAAGCTGCCGATCAGCGGCGTCTGCGCCGACCACGCCGGCGCTCCCGCGCTTGTGTCCACCGCGACAACAGGCTGCTGCGAGATGACGATGCCGTGCGCCGTGAACGAGGCGATCGTCCCGGCGACGATGATCGCCGGGGGCGTCGGCTCGGCGTTCCCGATGAACGCCGCGAGGCGGGCGAAATCGCTCGGCGCCGGCGAGCCGCTGAACACGGGGTCGGTCGACGGCAGCGGCGAGTAGACCGGCGAGGCGGCCGGATACGGTGTCGTCGAGGGCAGGATCTCGGGCGTCTCGTTCGGGTTCGGTGTCCACGTGACCGGCGGCGGCGTCGCGATCCCGGGCTTCGGCGTGATCGCGGCCAGACTCGCCGGCGGCGTCGCACCGCCGGTCGGCACGGCGCTCGGCGGCGCGCCTGCGGGCAGCGACGAGCCGCCTCCTCCGCCGCCGCAGCCGGTTGCGACCGCGGCGGTGAAAAACGCGAGCAGCGTTCCTGCGCGCAGCGCGAGCGGCGGCGGATGAAACGTCATGATGCGGCTCCTCGGAGCGTGCGCGGTCATTTTCCGATCACGCCGACGGTAGGCACGTGCGGGCTGAGGCCGAGGAAGGCGGTCGAGGGCACCGAGACGCCGACGCGCGAGGCGAACGGCGGCGCCGCGGCGGGCTGCTGGAAGACCGAGTTCGTGACGTACGACGGCTGGTCGACGCGTGACGCCGACGCCGTGCCGACCGCGAAGGTGACGTACGGGCGCACGTTCAGCGATGCGCCGTACTGCACGTTCTGCAGCGTCAGCGTGTTGTTCTGAACGGCGCCCGACGATTCGGCGAGCGGCAGCACCGTCGTGTTCGGATCGCCGTCCGGCAAGTCGCTGCTCCACGTCCAACTCGCGGCGGGGAGGCCGGTCGAGACCGGCGCCGACTCGATCAGCGCGTTCGTGATCGACGCGCCGGCGAGAATCTGCGATCCCGTCAAGGTGAAGTCTTCGCAGAAGCCGACCGTGACGGAGCCGGCGCCGATCAATGCGCCTCCGGGCGCGCCGTTGGAGAACGTCAGCGACGGGCATTGCGCCGGCGCGATGACGACCTGCTCGCTGCTTCCGGGCAGCGCGTCGCTGGAGACCGCGCTGAGCACCGTCCCTTCGCTCGCGACGGCGATGTCGTACGGTACTCCGCGTTGAAGCGCGCCGAGCGACGCCGCGCAGTTCTGCGTGACGACGCCGCGCACCGACGCGACGAGCGCGATCTCGATCGTGTACCGCGTCCCGCCCGCATCGTAGTCGTTCATCAGCGTGGCGGGAAGCTTTTGGATCTTCGACTCGACGTACGGGTCATCGTCGGAGCTCGAGTCCGCGAGCTGCAGCGGGTACGACGCCGACGCTCCGATCCCGGCGGTCGCGACGGGCTCGAGCGAGACGGAGACGCAGCCGAGAAACGCGCTCTCGAACGCGACCGGCGGGTTGGGGAACGTCGCAGCGACGTTCGCGCCGCTCGCCGCGATGAGCAGATCCGTCGGGCTTCCGCCGGCGCTCGGCGTCGGCACCGCGGCAGACTTGGAGGCCGTGCCGCGACGCGCGTCGCGTGCGCGCCGCATCGCGACCCCGCTCGCGGAGCGCACCGTGCGCGCGCGCAGCGCGGCGACGCGCGCGGCGGACTCGCCGGCGACGAGCGCAGCGGTGAAGCTCGACGGATCGCCGCTGCCCGCGGCCAGCACCGGATCGCCGACGCGTAGTGCCGCAAAACCGCCTGGGACCAGGTCCGCGGTGCCGCCGCTGACGTGAACCGTCACCGCATTCGCGCCGACCGCGGTCGCACCGCCGGCGTATGAGGCGCCGTTCGCGAACGCGCCCGACGTGTCGATCGGGCTTTCCACCGCGATCGTGAAGCCGTCGGCGGTGAACGCGGCGATCGTCCCGAGCACGCCCTTCGGCGCGCTCGCCGGGAGCGGGTACGGCGCCGCTGGGGCGGCGAGCGCGGCATAGTACTGCTGCGGCGGATGGCCGCCGAGGAGTCCGGTGAGGTCCGAACCGGTCGGCGCGGCGACCGGCGCCGTCGACGGCCGCGGGGAGACCGCGACGGGCGCGGTGCTCGGTGGCGCCGTGAACGCCGCGCTCGCCGGCGGCACCGTCGGCAGTCCCGGCATCGGCGTGATCCGGGCGAGCGAGGCGGGCGGTCCGGCAGGCGTCGGCGCGGCCGTCGGCGGCGCTCCACCGCCCGGCGAGGAGATGCCGCCTCCGCCACCGCACGCCGCAAGCGCGCTGAGGACGAGCGCGGCGATGACGACGTTCGGGACCGATACGTTCGCGCGCACCGTCATCCGCCCGAGACGTAGATGCACGACGGCGTCTCGAACGTCGTGAAGTAGACGAGCGCGATCGGCCCCGCGAGAGTGTTCGCCGGTTTGACCAGCGAGCTCGACGCCGTCGCGCCGACCGCTGCGCCGATCACGTCGCTGGCAACGACCGTCTCGCTGAAGCTTCCGCCGCCACCCGGCATGGCGGCCGACCCGCCCGAGACCGACACCCCGCCGCTCGGGATGTTCGCCCCCGTTTGACTCCCTCGAATCGCCCCGGCCGGCGTCGGCGAAACCGTGACCGGATTGTGATGGACGTCGAGGTAGCGGCCCGCACCGTAGACGAACGCCCCCGCGGCGTCGAGGCCGCCGATCGTGTATTGGCCGGCGAGTCCGTAGCAGATCGTCTCGTCGCCGCCCTGGTTCTTCGTGTCCGAGAGGACCGTCAGCTTGAGGGTGCCGGGCACGACGGAGGTCGCGGCTTGGACGATCACGGGGTTGAAGATCAGCTCGATCGTCTCCGACTTGCCGGCTTCGAGCGAGGCGGTCTTGGGATCGCTCACGGAGAGCTCGTGGCCTTTGCCGCCCGCCGCGTCGTAGATCGTCCCTTGGATCGTCAGATCGCCCTCGACCAGATCGAGCGGGATCGCGTTCGGCCCGGGGACGAGGTCGTACGAGACGGTGCGCTGCTGCAGATCGGTCTGGTCGACATCGGGCTGGTCGATGGTGAACGTGACCGACTTGCTGGCGGTCGAGATGTAGCGCGGCCGGCGCACCGCGATGTCCGCCGGACCCGCGACGGCCGGAACGTCGATCGTGATCGTCACGGCGGCCGGGCGCGCGGCGGGCGCGCGGACATGCGGGTCGATGCCTGCTCCGCCGGCCGAACATCCGGAAACGGCGGCCGATGCGACGACGACCGCGATACGAAGGACGCGCTGCCCGTGCGCCAAGCGAAGACTCCCGAAAAGCCTGGGTGGTGCTCCGAGCGTAGGGACCGCAGCGTCGAAAAACCGTCGAACCGCGCAAGAGGAGCACGCCGGACACCGAACCCCTCGGAAGCGATGCCGGGCTCGACGCGCGTCTCGCTCCGCCTTTTCGGCGCGCCTGCGCTGATCGTGCACGGCGCATCGGCGACGCCTGCCTCTCCCGGCGCGTACGCGGTTCTCGGGCGGCTCGCGCTGGCTCGCGGCGCCGCGGTCGAGCGCGGCTCGCTCGGCGAGTCGCTGCGCCCCGATCTCGACCGGATCGACGCGCGCGCCGAGCTGCGCCGGCAGCTCTACTACATCGACACCGTCTTCCGCGAGCGCGGCGTCCCCTCGCCGGTCCTCCGGACCGGCCGCACGATCGCGCTCGATCCGCGTGCCGAAGTCGAGGTCGACATCGCGCGCTTCGAGGGCCTCGCGGCCGAAGGCGGCGCGCTGGAGGAGGCCGCGGCCCTCTACGCCGGCGACCTGCTCGAAGGCTTCGACGACGAGGTGATCCGCCGCGAGCGAGATCGCCTGCGCGCGCTGATGGCGACGCTGCTCGAACGGATCGTGGGCGCTCACGCGGCGGCCGGACGGACCGCCGACGCCATCGCCTGGGCGCGCCGGCTGTGCGCGTTCGAGCCCTATCACGAGAACAGCGTGCGCGCCCTGATGCGGCTGCAGTTCGACGGCGGCGACCGCACCGGCGCGCTGCGAACGTACCACGATTTCGCGCGGCTGCTCGAGGACGAGCTCGACACGACGCCGCTGCCGCAGACCGTCGCGCTCGCGAGCGAGATCGGCGAGAGCGTGACGCTCCCCGTGCGCCGCACGACGCTTCCGCGCCAGACGACGAGCTTCGTCGGCCGCGAAGCCGAAGTCGAGGCGCTGCTCGGCGCGGTGGAAACCTCACGCCTCGTGACGATCGTCGGTTCGCCGGGCGTCGGGAAGACGCGTCTCGCGGTGCGCGTCGCGGCCGCGCTCGACGAGCGCTTCGCCGGCGGAACGTTCTTCGTCGACCTCGCGGGCGCGCGCGACGCCACGTCCGTCGAGCGCATGCTGTGCGAAGCGGCCGGCGCCGACCCGCGCGAGGGCGAGCCGCTGCGCTTCCTGGTCGATCGGAAGGTTCTGATCGTCCTCGACAATTGCGAGCACGTCGCGAATGCATGTGCCGTGCTCGCCGCGCGCGCGCTCGATGCTTCGCGCGAGCTGCGCATCGTCGCGACCAGCCGGCGTGCGCTCGCAGTCGCCGGCGAGCGCATTTGGCGGCTCGCGCCGCTTCCGGTGCCGGCGGAAAACGCGACCTCCGAGCAGATTCGTGCGAGTCCAGCCGTGCAGCTCTTCTGCGACCGCGTGCGGGAGGCGCGCGCGGAGAGCGACGCCGAGCTGCCGCTCGAGACGGTTGCCGCGATCTCGCGCACGCTCGAAGGGATCGCGCTCGCGCTCGAGCTCGCGGCGGCGCGCACGCGCGCGATTCCGCTCGACGAGCTCAGCGGTCAGCTCGCCGACCGCTTTCGCGTGCTGCGCGCCGACGGAAAGCCGCCGCGTGGCGCGTCGCTCGCGACCGCGTACGCGTGGAGCTACGGCCTCCTGGGTCGCGACGCTCGCGCGCTGCTGCGGCGGCTGGCGACGTTCGCCGGCCGCTTCTCGCTCGACGCGGCGCTCGCCGTCGCCGGTACCCGCGGCCTCGCCGCATCACGCTGGAGAGCGGCGCTGGACGAGCTCGTGGAGCACTCGCTGGTCGAACCGCCGGCGCTCGCCGGCGGCGACGACCGCTTCGGGACGCTGCACGCGACGCGTGAGTTCGCGCGCGGGCGGACGAGCGCACGCGAACATCGCGACGCACGAGAACGGCACGCCCGCTACTTCCTGAGCGTCGCGATGCGGCGCGGCGCCGAGCTCGAAGGCTCGTCGCGCGAGCGCGCGTACCCGGCGCTGCTCCGCGACCTCGACGAGATCGTGAGCGCGCTCGCGGCCGCGATCGTCGACGAGGTCGATGTGCCGGCCGGCGTCGCCGCGTGCGTCGCGCTGCAGCATCTCTGGACCGACGTCGGACGGACCGCCGAAGCGTCGCATTTTCTCCAGTGCGGGCTCGAGCACGCCGGTCTCGACGGACCGTTACGTGCCGAAGCGCTGCGCGTCGCGGCGGTGCTCGCCCGCCGGCGCCGCGCCGTCGTCCCTGCGATCGAGCTCGGCGCGCGAGCGCGCGAGGAATTCGCAGCGCTGGGCGATGCGGCAGGCGAGGCGCGCGCGATCGTGGCGCTGGCGAACGCGCTGACACTGAGCGGTGAGCCGGCGCGCGCGATGTCGTTCGGCGAGCGTGGCCTGGCGCTCGCCCGAAGCGCCGGATCGCTGCGTATCGAAGCGTTGTTATCGCTGATGATGGCGCAGGCCGAGCTCTCGCTCGCGCGAGTCGGAGCGTCGCGCGCGCGGTATACGCGCGCCCTTGCGCTGTGCGAAGAGGCACGCATGGTTCCCGAAACGCTGATCGCGCTCAACAACCTCGCGACGTGCGCGCTCTTCGAAGGAGCCGCCGACGACGCGGAACGCTACGCCGACGAGTCGCTGCGGCGCGGGCGCGAGCTCGGACTCGCCGTCCACGTCGCCTGGGCGCTCTCCGCGCTTGCGTCCGCGGCGTGGGCGCACGATCGCATCGCGCGCGGGCTGGCGCTCGCCGATGAAGTCGCCGCAGCGGCGCGGGCCGCCGACTTGCCGGTGCTCGTGATTCGCGTTCTCGAGGACATCGCATGCCATTTTGCGCGCACCGGCCGCGCGCGCGACGCCGCCTACGTCGCCGGCGCCGCCGACGCCGCGCGCGACCACGAAGGCGTGCCGCGACTTCCCGTCGAGCAGCCCGCCCGTGAGGGGGTCACCGCGGCCGTGGTCGCCGCTGTCGGCCCTACGGCATACGCCGCCGCCCGTGCCGCCGGCGCGACGCTCGCCCTCGAAGCGGCGCTCGCATCGGCCCGAACCGCAGCCGCAACCGGCGTCCCGGTGTAGCAGTTTGGGGTCCGCCCGGGGAACGATCCGCCGGCCGTGCCTGCCCAGGCGATTCCGTCGCCCGCATCGCGGACTTTCGACGGCGAGCATTGGCTTCGTCCGGTGCGGTACGCGTTCGACCCGATCTCGTGTGGGAGGCCGCGACGGGCGCGGACCTCGACCGCATTGAACTCCGCCGCTCACCCCCGGGGGTCACGGGCGTAGACGCTTCACCAGGTGGCGGTGACCGGGCGCGTAGCCCTGACGGTCGTAGAAGCGCTGCGCGGCGCGGTTCTCCTCGACGACGTTGAGCGTCACGAAGCGGTAGCCGCGCCGGCCCGCCCAGGCCTCGACGGACGCCATCAGCCTTGCGCCGGCGCCGCCGCCGCTGCGGACCGTCGCGATCTCGGAGACATGCGCGTACGGCTCGTCGGTGAAGAAGTCGCGCTCGGTGACGACGTAGACGAAGCCGGCGCGCTCTCCGTCGTCCTCTTCGGCGATCAGGATCCGCTCGCCGTCGCGGCGCGCCCTCAGCGCTTCGCGCAGAACGCGCCGCGTACCGGCGATCACTTCGTCGGGACTGTGCCCGTCGGCCGCGCCGTGCTCGACGAAACGCGGGACGAGCGCGAGGATGAATTCCTCATCCGCCGGCCGCGCTTCGCGAATCACCACCGTTGCCGGCCTTCCCTGCGCGTTCGCGTTCGGCGACGCATTCGTCGCGCGTTCAACGCCTCACTTGACGAGCGGGAGCACGTTGGACGGGGTCAGCGGGAAGATCCCCAGGGCGAAGGTTGCGACGGCGCAGACGGTCACCACGATCCATGGGAGGGCCGTGGTCGCCCGCTCGTCGCGGACGTGGGCGAGATCGACGCGGGCGAACATCGCGCGGATGATCTTGAAGTAGACGTAGGCCGAGATCGCGGTGCCGACGATCAGCACGCCGGCGAGCCAGGCGTAGCCGGCGCCGACGCTCGCAGCGAGAATCAGGATCTTTCCGGTGAAGCCGATCGTCGGGGGCAGGCCGGCGAGGCCGATCAGGAACAGCGTCATCGCGGCGGCGAGCCATGGGCGGCGCGAGGCGAGCCCGGCGAAGCGGCCGAGGCCGACGACGGCGTCGCCGTCCTTCGCCATCAGCGCGACGACGGCGAACGCGCCGAGGTTCATGAACGTGTAGCCGGCGAGGTACAGGATCGCGTAGCGCAGTCCGAGCGCGGTCTGCCCGGCGAAGGCGACGATGATGTAGCCGACCTGCGCGATCCCGGAGTACGCGAGCAGCCGCTTCATGTCGGTCTGGGCCAGCGCGCCGAGATTGCCGATCAGCATCGAGAGCGCGGCCAGCACCCACAGCGGGGCGAGGATCGCGCCGGCGTGCCCGCTCGGCATCGCCGCGTACGCGAAGCGCGCGGCGACCGCGAGCGTCCCGGCCTTCGTCACCACCGACATGAACGCGGTGACGGGGAGCGGTGCGCCTTCGTACACGTCGGGGGTCCAGACGTGGAACGGGACGAGGCTCAGCTTGAACGCGAGCCCGACCAGGAAGAGTCCGGCGCCGAGCGCGAGGAGTGGGGTCGCCGGCGCCGCGACGAGCGCGGAGAACTGCACCGAGCCCGTCGCGCCGAACATCAGCGCCGAGCCGTACAGCAGAAAGCCCGACGCCATCGAGCTGAGGATCAGATATTTGAGCGCCGCCTCGCGCGCGGTCTGGCGCGCCGACATCGCGCACAGGCAGTAGAGCGCGAGCGAGAGCAGCTCCAGTCCGAGGAAGACCGTCATCAGGTTCGCCGCGCCCGCCATCAGCAGCGCACCGCTCGCGCTCCACAGCAGGAGCGCGGTGGTCCCCGCGACTTGATCGTCGCGACCGACGCCGAGCGAGAGCAGCAGCGTGGCGACCGTGGCGATGATGACGATCTCGCTGAAGACGATCGAGAACCCGCCCTGCACGAACGCGCCGCCGAACGCGACGACGGTCTGCGGGTACTGCGAGGCCAGCACGATGCCCGCCGCGACGAGACCGAGGATCGCGATCGTGACGGCGAGCGCGCGCCGCAGCGTTCCCGTCCGCTTCATGAACAAGTCGACGAAGAGCAGCAGCAGCGGCGTACAGGCGACGATCGCCGCCGGCAGCAGCGCGCCGTAGTCGGCGTTCGACGGATAGCTGAAGTCAGCGATCGGCACGCGTGCTCTCCGCAACGTAGCTGGTGGCCACGGTCTTCCTCGCCGCCGCCGTCGTCGTCCCGGCAGCGGCGGCGTTCCCCGCCCCGCCGGCGGCGTTCCCCGTGCTGCCGGCGGCGTTCGCGATACTGCTCGCGGCGCCGGTGACGCTGCCCACGCTCGCGACGACCGGCGCCGGGTCGACGCCGAGCAGGACGAACGCGACGACGAGCGGCGCGACGGCGAGCCCTTCGCTCCACGTCATGTCGCGCCGCTGCGGCAGATCGGGCACTTCGGGACCGTTCATGATCCCCTGGTACAAACGCAGCATGTACGCCGAGGCGAGCACGATCGGCAGCAGCGCGACGACCGCGGGCCAGAAGAATCCGGCTTTGAAGAGGCCGGTGAGGATCAGGAGCTCGCCGGCGAATCCGGCCAGCCCCGGGAGGCCGAGCGCGGCGAGCGCGCCGAGCGTCAGCGCGCCGGCGAGCTTCGGATTGCGGTGGCCGAGCCCGCCGAGCCGCGCCAGATCGCGCGTCTCTTCGCGCTGCTCGACCGCGCCGAGTCCGAGGAAGAGCGCGGCGCTGAACAAGCCGTGCGCGACGATGTAGACGACGGCGCCTTCGTAGGCCAGCGCCGAGCCGCTGAACACCGCCAGCAGGATCAGGCCGAGGTGCGAGAGCGAGCTGTACGCGACGATGCGCTTCGCGTCGCGCTCGCCGAGCGCGGCCAGCGCACCGTAGATCAGCGCGATCAGGCCGAGCACGAACATCACCGGCCGGGCGGCCTCCATCTCGGGCGCGAGGAACGGCAGCCCGATCACCAGGAAGCCGTAGAGCCCGGCCTTCGACTGCACCGAGGAGACGACCGCGACGATCGGCGGCGGCAGCTCGGCGTACGTGTCGGGCATCCAGGTATGGAACGGGAAGACGGGGGTCTTCACCAAGAACGCGAACGCGAAGCCCGCGAAGATCCACGTCCCCCAGGCCGTGCCGATCGCGACGTGCGCCGTCGGGTTGCCGATGAGATCCGTCGTCCCGGCCAGCACGCCGAACGCGGCGGTCGCCAGCAGCAGCGCGAGCCCGCCGACCAAGTTGTAGAGCAGATACTTCCACGCGACGCGGCCGTGCGCCGCACCGCCGACGAGCACGAGAAAGACCGGGATCAGCATCAGGTCCCAGAACAGCGCGAAGAGCAGCAGGTCTTTGGCCAGGAAGACGCCGTTCATCGCGCCTTGCAGGATCAGGAGCTGCGCCGCCAGGCCGCGCGTTCGCTCCGAATTCGTGAGCGCGAGCGCGCCGCCGAACGTCGCCAGCGAGAGCAGCAGGACGATCCACAGCGAGATCCCGCTCATCCCGAGATGGAACGAGGCGTCGAACGGGCGCGAGAGCCAGTGCACCGAGGCGCTCGAGGTCGGATCGGCGAGCGCGAGCACCACGGTCGCCGCGGCGACGAGCGCGGCGACGATACGCGCGACGCTCGGCGCGGAGCGCGGCACGGCGTAGAGCAGCAGGCCGACGACGATCGGCCCGAGGACCAGCGCGACGGCGCTCACCGGGCACCTCCGAACGCGACCGCGTAGTACGCCACGAAACAGAGCACGCCGAAGGCCAGCGAGAGCGCGTACGTTCGCACGAGCCCGGTCTGGAAGCTGCGGAACAGGTGGCCGAGCCACTGCGAGCTGATCCCGGCTTCGCGGACCCCCGCGTCGATCACCAGCGGATCGAAAACGCGCACGAACCACGCGCCGAGCGCGTAGGCCGGGCGCACCAGCAGCATCTCGTACGCCGCATCGAAGTAGTACGCGTTGACGAGGAGCGCCGGCATGCGCACCGTCTCGGTGCGCAGCCGCTCGACGGCGTTCGTGCGCGCCGGCGCGGTCATGTAGCGCATCCACGCGAGCCCGAAGCCGATCAGCACGACGACGATCACCAGCCCGGTCGAGACGATCTCGGAGAGGGGCGGCGCCGTCACGGTGACGATCGTCGGAAACGCGCCGCCGAAGAAGCGCGCCCACGGCGCGTCCTCGCCGCCGAAGTTCAACCAGCCGATGAGCACCGAGAACGGCATCAGCACCGCGACCGGCGCCGACATGATCCAGGCCGGCGCGCTGCCGTGATGCGGCTCTTCTTCTTCCGGATGTGCGCCGGAGCTCTCCGCGCTGCCGGTTCCGGCCAGCTCCGGATGGCGCATCCCGAGCGAGGACGGATCCACGTTCCCGCGGTAGGCGCCGAAGAACGTCACGAAGAGCAGCCGGAACATGTAATACGCGGTGATCCCGGCGGTGATCACGCCGACCGCGTACAACCACGGATGCCCGAGCGCGAGCGTTCCGTAGAGCACCGCGTCCTTCGAGAAGAATCCGCTGAACCCGGGGACGCCGCAGATCGCGAGCACCCCGATCAGCATCGCCCAGAACGCGAACGGGGTGCGGGTGCGGAGCCCGCCCATCCGCCGGACGTCCTGCTCGTTCGCCAGCGCGTGGATCACGATCCCGGCGCCGAGGAAGAGCTGCGCTTTGAAGAAGGCGTGGGTGAGGAAGTGCAGCACCCCCGCGTCGTACGCGCCGACGCCGACGCCCATGATCATGTAGCCGATCTGCGACATCGTCGAGTAGGCCAGGATCCGTTTGATGTCCCACTGCGCGCAGCCCAGCACCGCGCCGGAGATCGCGGTCAGCGCGCCGATCACGCCGACCAGCTCCTGCGCGTCGGGCGAGGCCGACCAGAGCGGCGCGAAGCGCGCGATCAGGTAGACGCCGGCGGTGACCATCGTGGCGGCGTGGATCAGCGCGGAGACGGGGGTGGGGCCTTCCATCGCGTCGGGGAGCCAGGTGTGCAGCGGGACCTGCGCCGACTTCGCGGCCGCGCCGATGAACAGCCCCAGACAGACCAGGAAGAGCTCGGGGCTGTGCGCTCCGAACGCGCCCAGGCCGCGCTGAAAGATGTCGGAGAACCCGATCGAGCCGACGCGCGTGACGATCAGGAAGATCGCGAACATGATCCCGACGTCGCCGACGACGTTCATCACGAATGCCTTGCGCGCCGCTTCGACCGCCGTCGGCCGGTCGAACCAGAAGCCGATCAAGAAGTACGAGGCGAGGCCGACCAGCCCCCAGCCGACGAGCAGCCCGACGACGTTGTCGCTGAGCACCAGCGTGAGCATCGCGAAGATGAAGAAGTTCATATAGGCGAAGAAGCGCGCGAAGGCGCGGTCGCCGTCCATGTAGCCGATCGAGTAGACGTGGATCAGGAAGCCGACGCCGGTGATGATCAGCGTCCAGACGAGCGCGAGGCGGTCGAGCTGCAGCCCGAAGGTCCAGCCGCTCAGCCACGTCACCAGCGGGAGATGGAGTCCGGCCGCGGACGTCGCGTCGTTCCACAGCGTGCAGGTCGCGATGAAGGGCACGCCGATCAGCGCGGCGCCGATCGGACCGGCCCACGAGCGCAGCTGCGGGCCGAACGCCCAGAGCAGCACGGCGCCGATCAGCGGCAAGAGCCAGACGAGATAGAGCAGCATCGGTGCGGTCAGCCCCTGAGCGCCGCGACTTCGTCGACGTCGACGTGCGCCGTGCGGCGGAACGTCACTGCGACGATCGCCAGCGCGATGGCGGCCTCGGCGGCCGCGACGGTGATGACGAGGAAGGCGAAGACGTGTCCGGCGTTGTTCGCCCAGGCGCGCGCATAGGCGACCAGCGCGAGGTTCGCCGAATTGAACAGCAGCTCGATCGACATCAGCATGATCAGCGGGTTGCGCCGCACGATCACGCCGACGACGCCGATGAAGAACAGGACGGCGGAGAGGCCGACGTAGCTCTCGGGTGCGGCGATCATCGGACGATGGTCTCCTGTTTCACGATCGACCCGCGCGGGCCGCTGCGGCGCTTCTTGCGCCGCGGGGGGGCGGACAGCGCCTCGTCGCCGGCGATCAGCACGACGCCGATCACCGCCACCATCAGGATGAACGCGGTGACTTCGAACGGCAGCAGGTTCGTGGTGAACAGCGCGACGCCGAAGTTGCCGACGCTTCCGAACACGTTCGGATCGCCGGTCGAGCCGGCGACGTCGCGGACCGCGAGCGGGACCTGCGTCGCGCTGTAGGCGATCCCGCCGAGCGCGAGAACGGCGAAGACGATCGCGGGGATCGCGACGCGCGGCATGCGGTCCGGCCCGATGACGAAGGGCCGGGTCCCGCTCGAGAGCAGCGCGATGACGAAGACGAACAGGATCAGGATCGCGCCGCTGTAGACGACGATCTGAATCACCGCCAGGAACTCGGCCTGCAGCATCAGGTAGCTCGCGGCCAGCGCGATGAAGTTCACCAGCAGGCCGACCACCGAGTAGACCGGCTTCTTCGCGGTGATCGTGAAGACGGCGCTGGCGATCAGCAGCAGCGCCAAGATCCAGAAGGCGATCATCCGGTGATCCCCTTGCGCGACTTCTTCAGCTCTTTGCCGCGCCAGGTCGCATCGTAGCCCGCCGTGATGTCGACGGTGTCCTTCGCGCGGTAGACGGCCCCGAGATCCGAGGGGATCCCGTTCGGGCGCTCGTCGGGCGGCGTCCCCTGGCCCGCTTCGGCCGGAACCAGCAGCCGGTCCTTCGCGTAGACGAAGGCCCCGCGACGGTAGTCGGCCATCTCGAAGCGCGGCGTCAGCACGATCGCGTCGGTCGGGCACGCCTCTTCGCATAGCCCGCAGAAGATGCAGCGCAGCTCGTCGATCTCGTAGCTGGCGGCGAACCGCTCGCCCGGCGAGCGGCGGTCTTCCGGGGAGTTCTCGGCGCCGAGGACGGTGATCGCGTTGGCCGGGCAGGCGATCGCGCACAGCTCGCAGCCGATGCAGCGCTCCTTGCCGTCGCCGTAGCGGCGCAGCTCGTGCAGCCCGTGGAAGCGCGGGGCGTGCTGCTTGCGGACCGACGGGTACTCGACGGTCGGCTTCTTCTTGAAGATCGCGGCGAAGGTCGTCGCGAAGCCTTCGGCGAGCGCGCCGACGTTGAACAGATTCTTACGCATGCGGCCACACGGCGACGATCACCGCCGTCACGATGAGGTTGAGCGTCGAGACCGGCAGCAGCACCTTCCACCCGAAGTCCATCAGGCGGTCGTAGCGGAAGCGCGGGAGCGTCGATCGCAACCAGATGTAGAAGAACAAGAACAGCGCGGCTTTGATCACGAACCACAGGAGGCCGAGGATCCCGTTCGAGGGGAGCCCGAACGGGCCGTTCCAGCCGCCGAGGAACAGCAGCGTGCCGAGGCACGAGACCGTGATCATGTTGAGGTACTCGGCGATGAAGAACAATCCGAAGCGCAGCCCCGAGTACTCGGTGTGGAATCCGCCGACCAGCTCCGTCTCCGCCTCCACCAGGTCGAACGGCGCGCGGTTCGTCTCGGCGACCGCCGTGATCAGGTAGATGCAGAAGCCGACGATCTGCGGGATCACGAACCACAGCCGCGCCTGCGCGCCCACGATGTCGGAGAGCGCCGTCGACCCGGCCAGGATCAGCACGCCGATCACCGACATCGACATCGAGAGCTCGTAGGAGATCATCTGGGCCGTCGAGCGCACCGAGCCGAGCAGCGGGAACTTCGAGCCCGACGACCAGCCGGCGAGCGAGATCCCGTAGACGCCGATCGAGCTCAGCGCGAAGACGAACAGGATGCCGGCGTTGACGTTGCCGACCGACCACGGCGTTCCGTCGGCGGACGCCGAGAACGGGATGATCGCGAAGACGCCCATCGCGCAGATCAGCGAGATGAACGGCGCGAGACGGTAGATCAGCGGATCGGCGGTCTCCGGCGTGAGGTCTTCCTTGAACATCATCTTCACGGCGTCGGCGGCCGGCTGCAGCATCCCCCACGGGCCGACGCGGTTGGGCCCGGGACGGAGCTGCATCCAGCCCATGATCTTCCGCTCGAAGAGCATCGAATACGCGAACGTCGTGATCACCACGAAGAGGACGATCGCGCCTTTGACGACGACGATCAGCCAGAACGGGACGCCGTTCACGCCGGCACCATCGCCTTCTCGACGGTCACCGAGAACGCCGCGCCGAGCGCGTTCAGCGGCGCGTCGGGATGCCCGTCGATCAGCGCGACCGCATCGCGCGGCAGCCCCTCGTCGAAAGCCACCGCGAGGCCGCGCAGCACGGCCCCGCCGTGCGCGGTGACCGAGACGGTCTCGCCGGCAGCGATCCCGAGCGAGGCGGCCGTCGCCGGATGCAGCCGGGCGCGCGGCGCAGGTCGCAGCGCGCGAACGGTGTCGTCGAACGCCAGCGTCCCGCCGCCGCTGAAGATCGGCGCGTCGGCCAGCACGCGCAGCGCGCCGTCGGGCGTCGCGGGCGCGCTCGGCGCCGGCGTCGCGTCCGGGGCGGGCGTTCCGGTCGACTTCACCAGCTCGCGCACGTTCGCTTCGAGCGCGTCGGGGAGCGGGAGCTCGACGCCGAGCCGCGCGGCGAGATCGACGATGATGTCCCCGTCGGCGAGCACGCCTTCGGGCGGGCGCACCGATCCGAGCACCGGGAGCACGTCGCCGGCGAGATCCGTCGTCGTCCCGCTCTTCTCGAACGCGCTGCACACCGGCAGGATCAGGTTCGCGAGCGCGGCCGTCTCCGTCATGAACAGCTCGGTGACGACGACGAAGCCGGTCTGCCGGAGCGCGGCTTCGCACAGCGCGCGGTCCGGGAACGAGAGCATCGGGTTCGCGCCCAGGACCGCCAGCGTCGCCAGCTTGCCGTCGCGCCCCGCTTCGAGGATCGCGCGCGCGTTCAGACCGCCTTCGCGCGGGCGCATTCCGAGCGCGTCGGCGCCGCGGCCGTTCGGCGACTCCGGCAGCACGTAGCGGTCGACCGACGTCGCCTTCGCTTCGATCTCGTGCAGCGGCGCGAACAGCGCCGGCCAGCCGTCGCGCATCACGCCGTCCCAGATCTCCGCGAGCCGGCCGGGCGCATCCCCGAGCGCCGCGCGCAGCTCGTCGGGAGTCGTCGCGCGCGTCTCCGGGACGAAGCTGTTCGCCGGCCAGTCGCCGGCCGAGATGAGCTTCGCCCCCCGGCGCGAGACGGCTTTGCGGATGCGCAGGTCGAGCACCGGCGCGAGCTGCGAAGGCGGACGGCCGACCGTGACGATCGTGTCGGCGTTCTCGAGGTCGACGTGGTTCTTGAAGCCGTCGTGATGGACGATCGTCTGGCGGCCGACGCGCGCGTCGAGGTTCTCGACGCCGAGCGCGCGGAACACGTGCTGCGCGAGCAGGATCTCTTCGTTGAGCAGCCGGCCGCCGCCGAGGACGCCGGCACTGGAGCCGGCCTTCTTCAGCTCGTCGGCCCAGAGCGCGAGCGCGTCGTCCCAGTCGATCTGCGCGAACGTCCCGTCGGACCGGCGCAGCAGCGGCGTCGTGATCCGGCGCTCGTCGGCGACGTAGCCGATGTTGTAGCGGCCGCGATCGCACAGCCAGGCATCGGAGATGTGGTCGTCCTCGGCGACGCTCATCGTGCGCAGCAGCCGGTTCCCGCGCTCGTCGACGTGCATCTGGCAGCCCACCGCGCACTGCGTGCAGGTCGTCGTGGTGCGGTGATTGTCCCACGGACGGGAGCGGAAGCGGTACGTCTTCGAGGTCAGCGCGCCGACCGGGCACAGCTCGGTGACGTTTCCGGTGAAGTCGGAGACGTACGGCTTGCCGGTCGCGGTCGCGATGATCGTGTGCGGCCCGCGGTCGTCGGTGCGCAGCGAGTCCTCGCGCGTGATGATCTGGTCGAAGCGCACGCAGCGCTGGCAGACGATGCAGCGCTCTTCGTCGAGCACGATGGTCGGGCCGAGGTCGACCGCCTTCGGCTTCGACATCTTCGGATCGATCATCCGCGAGGCGCCTTGGCCCCACGCCATCGCGTAGTCTTGCAGATCGCACTCGCCGCCCTTGTCGCAGATGGGGCAGTCCAGCGGATGGTTCAGCAGGAAGAACTCGAGGATCGCGCGCCGGCCTTCGTCGACCTTGGCGTTCTGCGTGAAGACCTTCATCCCGTCGGCGGCCGGCGTGTTGCAGGCGATCTGCAGCTTCGGCATCCCCTCGATCTCGACCAGGCAGATGCGGCACAGTCCCGCCGGGCCGAGCTTCTCGTGATAGCAGTAGACGGGGATGTCGGTGTGGATCGTCTTCGCGGCCTCGACCAGCAGGGTTCCTTTCGGAACCCGCACCTCGACGCCGTCGATGGAGAGCGTGACGAGCTCGGTTTGCGGAACGGTGGCGGACACTACGATTTCCTTGCGCGCAGAACGGCGGCCGTGAAGACGCCGAAGACCAGGACGAACCCGACGCCCGCGCCGGCGATGAAGTCGCGATGCGTGAAATACCCCACGCCGATCAGCACGAGACCGACGCCGAGCAGGCCGGCGAGGAGTCGCGGCGACTTGTTCTGTTTCGCGATCCAGTAGCGGCGCGCGAGATCGTTCACGAGGCGGCCTCCACGAGCGGTCGGGGCGACTTGACGTACGCGCGGAACTGGTCCTCGAAGCGCGTGATCACCGAGGCCAGGAACGGCTCGATCGAATCGCCGAGCGCGCATAGGTTCAAGCCGGTGAGCTGGTGCGCCGCCGACGCGATCACGTCGATGTCGGAGGAGACGCCGCCGCCGGCGAGCAGCCGCGCCAGCGTCTTCTCGATCCAATGGCCGCCCTCGCGGCACGGCGTGCACTGCCCGCACGACTCGTGCGAGTAGAAGCGAATCAGCGCGTACGCGGCTTTCACGAAGTCGGTCGTGTCGTCGAACACGACCATCGCGCCGGAGCCGAGCATCGAGCCGGCCTTGGCGATCGTGTCGAAATCGTACGAGAGATCGAGGTGTTCTTCGAACAGGCACGCCGACGAGCCGCCGCCGGGCTGCACGCCCTTGAACGTCCGTCCGGGGCGCAAGCCCCCGGCGCAGTCGTCGATGAGCTGGCGGATCGTCGTCCCCATCGGGACTTCGTAGTTCCCCGGCTTCACGACGTGTCCGGAGATCGAGACGACCTTGAAACCCGGCGAGCGCTCAGGTCCCGCCTTCGCGAACCACTCCGGCCCGTTCTTCATGATGGAGGGCAGGTACGCGAGCGTTTCGACGTTGTTGACGACCGTCGGCTCGCCGTACAGCCCCTTCACAGCGGGGAACGGCGGCTTGAGGCGCGGCTCGCCGCGACGGCCTTCGAGCGAGTTCAGCAGCCCCGTCTCCTCGCCGCAGATGTATGCGCCGGCGCCGCGATGGATGGTGAACTCGAGGCGCTTGCCGGTACCGAAAATGTTCTCGCCGAGGAAACCGGCGTCGCGCGCCTGCTGCACGGCGTCGCGCATGATCTCGTAGCCGCGCTTGAACTCGCCGCGGATGTAGATGAACGCGTGATCGCAACCGATCGCGTACGCGCCGATCAGGATCCCCTCGATGATCTGGTGCGGCGTCTCCTCGAGGAGCATGTGGTCCTTGAACGTGCCGGGCTCGGCCTCATCGCAGTTGCAGACCATGTAGCGCGGCCGGCCGTTGTTCGGGAGAAACGCCCACTTGCGGCCGGTCGGGAAGCCGGCGCCGCCGCGGCCGCGCAGGTTCGAGCCGCTGCACAAGTCGGCGACGTCTTTCGGCGTCAGCTCCGTCACGGCGCGGCGCAGCTGCTCGTAGCCGCCCTGCTCGCGGTACACCGCGATGTCGCGCAGGTTCAGCTCGCCGATGCCCTTGGTGAGGATCGGGGTGATCGGGCCGGCCATCCTAGTGGTGCCCGTTCTCAGAGAGCTCGGGGCGCAGCGCCGTCTCGCGGACGAGCCGCTCCTCCGAGCGCGCCTCGTATTTCGCTTTGCCGACGATCAGGTCGAACATGCGCACGCCGCTCGGATCGCCGATCCCGCCGGCGTTGTTCGGATCGCTCACGCCGCGCGCGCCGGCCGCCTTGCGGCCCGTGTCCTGCGCGACTTTCCAGGTCGGTCCCGGCGTGACGGTCTGCGCCAGCGGCGCGACGTCGTACGTGCCGCCGCGGATTGCCTCGATCATCGCATCGACGCGCTCGCGGGTGAGGTCGTAGACGAACTCGAGGTTCACCTGCGCGCACGGCGCGCGATCGCAGGCGGCGAGGCACTCGACCTCTTCGTACGAGATGAGGCCGTCGCCGGTCGTTTCGAGATGCCCGATCCCCAGCCGCTCGCGCGCGTACGCCATGATCTCCTCGGCGCCGTTGATGATGCACGAGAGGTTGCGGCAGATCTGGACCATGTACTTCCCGACCGGCCGGCGGTAGAGCAGCGTGTAGAACGAGATCGTCGACTCGACGGTCGCGGCGGTCTCACCGACCTGATACGAGATGGCGGCGAGCGCGTTCGGCGAGACGAAGCCCTCGTGTTCCTGGAACAGATGCGCCATCGGGATCAGCGCCGAGCGCTTCTGCTCGTACTGCGCGACGAGCCGCTCGATCTCGGGGAGCAGTCGCGCGTAGAGCTCGTCGAACGGATGGCCGGGCCGCCGTGCGTGCGGCGACCAGTCGGCGACCGCATCGGCTCCGGGATGGACGCCGACGGCGGCGTCGGTTTGGGTCTGCACTACCGGTCAGCCTCGTGCTTGCATCGAACAGAATGGGGCCGCGACACGACCGGCTCCCCTTCGGATTGTAAAGGGATCGTGCCTCCACGCAAACGTATGCGACCTTTGTCGACACGGAAAAAATTTTGCGCACGCATTGTTCGGTCCGAGCGCTCGCTCGGCCAGCGAAGCCCATCAGATCGACGTCGCGCTTCCGGGATCGAACGGGTTGAGGACCGCAGCACCGGTGTGCGCAAAGTGGCGCTCGTTGCGCGTTGCGACGACGAGGTGGTGCTGGATAGCGGTCGCCGCGATGAGCGCATCGATCGCCGAGAGCGGGCCCCGGCCGGTACGCCGCGCGCGACCGCTGATCTCGCCCCACCGCTCGGCAACCGCCGTGTCGATCGGGAGCACCCGACCGGCAAATCGGCTTTCGACGTCCGCGAGAGCCTGCTCGAGTTGGGCGGCGCGCTTGCGGTCCGCATGCTTCAGCTCGATCCCCTGCCGTATCTCGCCGAGGGTGATCACGCTGATGAAGAGACTGCCCTCGTCTCGGGCGTCCAGCCACGCTCGAACGGCTGCACTGGGGCGAGGTTTCGTCGCCTCGGCGATGACATTGGTGTCCAGCAAGAATCCGCTCAGAGGTCGATCTCCCGCCCGACGTCATCGCTGTCGCGCTCGATGTCCAATGTCCCGAGCCCGGAACGAGCGAGGAAGGCGCTGAGCGACTGCCGGCGACGTCCGCTCAGCCGTTGAAAGTCGGCCTCGGAGAGCAGGACCGCCGCTGATCGGCCGTGCCGGGTAATCCGCTGCGGGCCCTCGGATGCCGCGCGGTCGACGAGCGCGCTGAGTTTCGCTTTGGCGTCTTGGAGCGGCCAGTCGTGATAAACCCGAAGCATTCCTCACCTCCATGACTAGTCTGACTAGTTTTATTATCGGGCCTCGATGCGGTCGGCGTCAAGCGCAGGGTTCCAGGGCGCCTGCTCGTCCCTGTGCCCGCGGGTCGCCCGGCCGAGACGGCGAACACTCCGGTGTGAAACGGGCGGGCGTCGCGGCGTTTGTCGTGGCTGCGCTGGTCGTCGGATACGGCGCGGCGGCCGCGGTCGACGGCCTTCTTCGTATCGAGGCGATCTTCGCCGGACTGGCCGTCGCGCTGGTCGTCGCGCTGTTCGGATGGTGCTCGCGCGGGCGCGACATCGTGGAGGTCGTCGCGACCTCGCTGGTCGTCGCATATGCGGGGTACCTCGGGCTTGCGCTCGCGCGCGCCTCGAATCTTCCGCACGTCTCGATGGAGGGGTGGTTTCCGGTCGCGCCGACGTCGATCGCGTCGCTCGGGCTGCAATGGCCGGTGATCCTCTTGGCGGGAATTCCGTTCGCGCTCGTGCTGGTGATCCTCTTGGCCGTGCCGTTCTCGCTCATCCCCGTGCGCCGCGCGGTGAACTCGCACGCGAACGACGCGCTG
This sequence comes from Vulcanimicrobiota bacterium, assembly GCA_963795405.1. Lineage (GTDB taxonomy): Bacteria > Vulcanimicrobiota > Vulcanimicrobiia > Vulcanimicrobiales > Vulcanimicrobiaceae > Vulcanimicrobium. The sequence goes on along the minus strand of CAWCHS010000008.1, from coordinate 221,352 downwards.
TGGCGATTCGTCGAGGAGCACGTCGCGCGCGCCGAAGCCCCTCCGCCGCGGGCGGAGTAGTCAGCGCGGCGTCACTTCGGATTCGGCGACGACGGCCTCGGGTTCGCCGGCCGCGCCGGCGACGTCGCCGGCGCCGGCGGCCTGCATGCGCCTGCGCGCGGTGAACATCCCGCCGCGCGCGTCGACCGCCGGCGCGAACTTGAGCATCCCGACCGGACGCCGCATGTCGTCGTAGATCGCTTCGATGCCGCCGGCGGCGCGATAGCTCTCGTGCCAGAATCCCGTTCCGCCGGAGTCGCGCAGGAACGCCTTCCACCACGCGCGATGCGGGTCGCTTCGCGTCCATGCCTCGAGCGCGGTGAAATCGCGCCAGTACTGCCGCATGCCGACGTGAGGCGGGAACAGCGAGAAGAGGAAGTACTCGTGCAGCAGCAAGCCGTCCGGCATCGCCTGGTGCGAGCGCTCGATGCGCGGGCCGAATCCCAGCAGCGTTTTGACGCCGGTGAGCGCGTTCACGCGCATCCCGAGGTAGACCACGACGAGATCGGGATAGCCGCTGAGGTCGACCGTGCGCCGCTGCACCACGCTCGGCTGCTTCTTTCGCCGTTCGCGCGCCCCTTCGCGCAACGAGCGAGTCCTCGACCGGGGGGTGAGCAGGCGATGCCCCGGGTATCGCTGCTCAGGCACATGGTCCGGGACAAATGTACGATTATCTCGTCGTAGGCGCCGGTTTGGCCGGAGCGACGATGGCCGAGCGGCTCGCCTCGCAGCTCGAGGCCCGCGTGCTCGTCGTCGACCGGCGGCCGCACGTCGCGGGGAACGCCTACGACCCGGTCGACGAAAACGGGCTGCGCGTGCACGCGTACGGACCGCACGTGTTCCACACGAACGCCGGGCACGTCGTGACGTATCTCTCGCAGTTCACCGCCTGGCGGCCGTACGAGCACCGCGTGCTGGCGCGCGTTCGGGGAGCCCTCGTCCCGATCCCGATCAATCGCACGACGCTCGAGCTGCTGTATGGCCGCTCGTTCGACGAAGCCGGCGCCGCGGCGTTTCTCGCGAGCTGCGCCGAGGCGTATCCGCGGATCGACGACTCGGAGCAGATGATCCGCTCGCGCGTCGGGGGCGAGCTGTACGAGCTCTTCTTCCGCGGCTATACGCGCAAGCACTGGGGACTGGACCCGGCGCAGCTCGACGCGAGCGTGTGCGGGCGCATCCCGACGCGCACGAACGCGGACGACCGCTACTTCACGGACGCGTTTCAGGCCATGCCGGCCGAGGGCTTCGCGGCGATGGTCGAACGGATGCTCGCCCACCCGACGATCGACGTCGCGCTCGGCACCGGCTTTCGCGAGATCGCCGATCGCGAGAGCTTCGGGCACGTCGTGTTCACCGGGCCGGTCGACGAGTTCTTCGAGCACCGCTTCGGCGCGCTGCCGTACCGCTCGCTGCGCTTCGAGCTGGAGACCCTCGACTGCGCGCGCGCGCAGCCGGTCGCCGTCGTCAACGAGCCGGACGAAGCGGTTCCGTACACCCGCACGACGGAGTACAAGCACCTCACCGGGCAGGTTCACGCCAAGACGGTGATCTCGCGCGAGTACCCGAGCGCGAGCGGCGATCCGTACTATCCGATCCCGCGTCCGGAGAACCGCGAGCTGTACCGGAAGTACGAAGCGCTCGCGCTCGCGCAGCGCAACGTGACCTTCGTCGGGCGGCTCGCCGAGTACCGGTACTACAACATGGATCAGGTCGTCGCGTCGGCGCTGCGCACGTTCGCCCAGCTCGCGCGGAGGAATGCCGCATGAGCACCGCGCCGCTCGAGATTTGGGCGTCGCCGGAACCGACCGTCGCGCGCGTCGACGCGCGCTGCGTGCGCGACCAGCTCGCCGAGACCGGCCACGAGACGCGGTGCGGCGACGTCGCGCTCCTCGCCGCGCTCGGCGTCCGGGCGACGCGGTATCCGATCCTGTGGGAGAAGGTCGCGCCCGAGTCGCCGGACACGCTCGACTTCCGCTGGGCCGGCGAGCGGCTGCGGCTGCTGGCGGCGCACCGCATCGAGCCGATCGTCACGCTCGTGCACCACGGCAGCGGACCGCGCTACACCGGGCTGCTCGATCCGCGCTTTCCGGAGCTGCTGGCGCGATACGCCGGCGCGGTCGCGGCGCGCTTCCCGGGCGTGCGTCGCTGGACGCCGATCAACGAGCCGCTCACCACGGCGCGCTTCTCGCTGCTGTACGGGTTCTGGTACCCGAACCGGTCCTTCGACCACGCCGCGTTCGGCCGCGCGATCGTCAACGAGGCGCGCGCGATCCAGCTCGCGATGCACGCGATCCGCCGGGTCGTGCCGGACGCCGAGCTGCTGCTGACCGAAGACCTGCAAGGGTTCGTCGCCGCCGACGCGGGCGTCGCGGAGTACGTCGCGCACAAGGCCGAGCGCCGGTTCCTCTCGGCCGAGCTCGTGATGGGCCGCCTCGCGCCGGGGCATGCGCTGTGGACGTATCTCACCGCGAGGTGCGCGGTTCCGCGGGACCACCTCGACGCGCTGCGACGCGATGCCGTGGCGATCGATCTGATGGGCTGGAACTACTATCCCTATTCCGAGCGGATCCTGTTCTCCGACGACGCCGACGGCCATCGGAACCTGGCGCTGGTCGAGATCGAGCCGGAGCGCCTGAACTGCGCCGCGCTGCTGCGCGAGGCCGCCGCGCGGCTCGGCGTTCCGGTGGCGCTCTCCGAAGTGCACTGCACCGGCGAGGAGTGCGAGCGCGCGCGCTGGATGCTGCAGCGCTTCGCCGACGTGACGGCGCTGCGCGGCGAGGGCGTCGACGTGCGCGCGCTCGGCGCGTGGGCGGCGTTCGGGATGGTCGACTGGAGATCGTTGCTGCGCCGCGCCGACGGCGCGTCGGAAGACGGCGTGTTCACCTTCGCGGGCCCGGGTGGGACGCCGGCGCCCACGCTCGTTGCCGACGTGGTGCGCGAGCTCGCCGCGGGGCGCACGCCGCGCCCAGCGCTCGCACCGGGCTGGTGGGAACGCATCCCCGAAGCCGTCGCCTGAGCGCTCGCCTCAGCGCTCGGCGGCGAGGGCGATCAGGAAGGCGAGCTCGACCGCGGCATCGGCGAGGTAGATCGGCCGGATCCGCCGGCGCAGCACGAACACGACGTCGATCGCGATGAAGGCCAGCGCGTCGGCGACGGCCAGCACGCGCACCTCGGCGCTCGGCGGCCGGCGGCGGGCGCCGGCGGCCAGCGCGATGCCGTTGGCCAGGATGAGCGCGCCGACGGTGTCGACCAGCCAGCGGTCCGTCTTCGGGCCGGTGACCCGCTCGAAGCTGCGCATGTTCACCAGCGGCCAGACGCCGGTCACGAGATAGTACCCGGCCATCATCGCGAGCACGGGCGACGTACGTTGCATGCGGTCCTATGCCCCGTCGAACGGCAACATCGGCGGCGCCTGGTCGTCGCCGTCGTCAGCAGCGCGCAGGACGGTGCCGGCCGGGAACGCCGTCTCGACCATCGCTTCGAACATCTCGGCGTTGCGGACCGCCTGTCCGCGCCGGTGATTGTTGAAGAACGCGAGCACCTCGCGCACGCGCGGCGCGGCGGCGAGGTCGACCAGCCGGTCGACCCACGGCTCGAGCTCCTCGCGCGGGTAGAGATAGTCGAAGCGCGTCGCGTTGTCGCCCTTCCACCATTGCCCGTAGTTGCGGCCGTGAAAGCGCACGTAGGCGATCGCGCTCGTCACGTCGCTGCTCGGCCGCAGCATCGTCGGGAACTGCGGCTGGTCGACGTTCACCACGCCGACGTCGAGCTCGTCGAGCAGGCGCAGCGTCTCGTCGGACTGCCATTCGCGGTGGCGAAACTCGGCGACGAGCGACAGGTCCGGCAGCGCGCGGCGCAGCGCCGCGAGATGATCCCGCGTCGCGTCGTTCGGCCGGAACGAGGTCGGAAACTGCATCAGCGCCGCGGCGAACCGGCCGGCGCCCGCGAGCGGGTCGACCGCGGCGCGGAACGCCGCGACGTCGTCGTGTACGCGCCCCGCCGCTTCGGCGCGGACGTGCGTCGCCGTCCCCGGCAGCTTCGCGGTGAAGCGAAATCCCTCGGGCGTCCGGTGGACCATCGAAGCGAACGCCGCGGGCGGAGGGACGCGGTAGTACGTCGAGTCGATCTCGACGATCGGGAAGCGGTGCGCGTACAGCTCGAGCATCGCCGCCGGCTTCGTGCCGCGCGGGTACACCGGCCCGACCCAGTCGGCGTAACTGAAGCCGCAGGTGCCGACCGCGACGCGCATGCTACTGCGCGTCGTGGAAGACGATCCCCAGCGTGTAGCGCTCGCCCGAGCGCACCTCGCTCACGCCGTGCTTGAACGCGGTGCGGTAGATGCCGTCCTTCCCTTGGACGGGCCGGTAGTGGTTGGGGATCACCAGCGCGTCGCCTTGCTCCGGGCGCAGCACGATCGGGCGGCTCTGCTTGCGCGGCCGCTGCTCGAGGAGCACGAACTCGCCGCCCGCGTACTCCTCGCCGGCGCTCAAGAACACGGTCATCTGGAACGGAAAGGCGATCTCGCCGTACGCGTCTTCGTGCATGCAGTTGTAGTCGCCGGCGCGGTAGTGCAGCAGCAGCGCCGTCGGGCGCGACTGCCCGTGCTCGTTGCACAGCGCCAAGAACTGCTGCTGCGCCTCGGGAAAGCGTTCTTTGCCGCTCAGCATCTCGTTCCACCGGTTGGCGATCGGCGCCAGCCCGGCGTAGAACGCGGTGCGGAGCGCGGCGACCGGTTCGGGGAGCGGGTAGCCGAAGTACTTGTAGTCGCCCTTGCCGTAGCCGTGGCGCTGCATCACGATGTGCGAGCGGAACAGCTCGTCGCGCTCGAACATCGCGCGCAGCGAGCGGCAGGCCGCGGGGGTGAGCAGACGCGGGACGTGCGCGTAGCCCTCGCGCAGCAGCGCCGTTTCGACGGCGGCGAAATCGACGCGCGGATCGGCGGCCGTCGCGCTCATCGGAGGGATCGCTCCATCGCCGGAGAGTTCATCATGCCGGCATCATCGCCCCCGTCGCGTGCGGCGCGCCATCCGCGGGTTGCGCGCGCATCGCGCGGTCAGCCTTCGAGGGACGTGCCGGGCCGCGGGCCGGCGGCCGAGCGCGGCAGGCCGACGCCGTCATAGCGAATCGACGCTTTGCCGCGCAACCCGGATTCGAGGAAGCGGGCGGGATCGAGGACGCGAGCGCACCGCATCGCGAGAAAGCGCGACGCGGCGAGGTCCCGGAACTCGGGCCACGCGGTGCCGATCACGACGGCGTCGGCCCCGGCGAGCGCCGCGTCGGCATTCGGGACGAGCTGGATCGCGGCGGCGACGTCGGGCGGCAGCGTGCGGACGAGAGGATCGTAGGCGACCACCGAGGCGCCGCTCGCGCGTAGCCGCAGGCCGAGCGCGATCGACTCGGAGCGCCGGAGCGTGTCGGTGCCGGGCTTGTAGGTGAGCCCCAAGATCGCGATGCGCGCGCCGCGCAGTTCGCCGATCTCGCGCTGCAGGGCGCGGTCGGCCCAGCGGCGCTGGAGCTCGTTCGTGGCGAGCACGCCGGCGAGCACGTGATGCGGCGTGGAATCGGCGACGCCGTCCGCGGTGAGCGCACGGACGTCGCGGGCCAGGGTGCCGCCGGCGAAGCCGCTGCCGGCCGACAGATAGGCGCCCGGGCCGATTCGCGACTCGGTCTTCAGGCCGCGCTCGACGTCCTTGACGTCCGCGCCGACGTTCTCGCAGATCCCGGCGATCTCGTTGATGAACGTGATCGAGGTGGCCAAGAACGCGTTGAGTGCATGCTTCGTCATCTCCGCAGATTCGGGCGACATCCACACGACGTTCGTCGAGAACGGCTCGAGCACGCGGCCGAGACGCTCGCGGTCGCGTTCCGAACGGACGCCGGCGACGATGCGGTCGGGACGGCGGTAGATCTGGAGCGCGTTGCCGAGCCGGAGATTTTCCGGGCACGACGCGAAGCCGGCCTCGACGCCGAGCTCGGCGGCACGGCGCTCCATGCGCGCGACGAAGCCGACCGGAACCTGCGATGCGATGACGACGAGCGTGCGAGGACGCAGCAGAGGCAACAGCTCTTCGGTGCGGCGCGCGACGAAATCCACGTCCGGCGTGTCGTGGTCGTCGACCGGCGTGTCATAGGCCATCCACAGAACGTCCGCCTCGGCGGCCGCCGCGGGGACGTCGGTGAAGGCGAGCCGCGCGCGCCGGACGCCATCGTCGAGCAGCTCGGTGAGACCGGGCTCGAAGATCGGCGGTTCACCGCGCCGCAGTCCTTCGACGACGCCCCCGTCCGGATCGTACGCGACGACGTCATAGTGCTCGGCCATGCACGCGGCCGTGACGCAACCGAGATGCCAGAGCCCGCCCACGACGATCTTCACGCGGGGCTCTCGACCGCCGGCGCTTCGCTCTCCTGCGGGAGGCCGAACGGCGCACGCGCAAGCTCCGGCCGATGGATGCGACGGAGCTCTCGCTGCGCGGGAAGTCGATTCTCGTCACCGGCGGCAGCATGGGAATCGGGCTCGAGTGCGCGCGCGCCTGCTTGACGGCCGGCGCGCGCGTGATGATCGCCGCACGCGGCACGTCCGCGCTCGCCGATGCCGAGCGCGAGCTCACGGCGAACGGCACCGGCGAGGCGATCGCGACGTACGGCATTCGCGAGGCAATCGCGACGACGAGCACCGATGTCGGCGATCCTGCCGCGGTGGATGCGCTGTTCGCCGCCTTCGAAGGACGGTTCGGCCGCTGCGACGGCGTGATCCATGCGGCCGGCGTCTACGGTCCGATCGGCCCGATCACCGAAATCGATCCGGCGGCGTGGTGGGACGCGCTGCGGATCAACCTCTTCGGAACGCTCCTGGTCGCGCGCGCCGCGGCGCGCTGTATGCGCGCGAGCGGGGGCGGGCGGATCGTGCTCTTCTCCGGAGGCGGCGCCGCGACGCCGTTTCCGAACTACACGGCGTACGCGACGAGCAAAGTCGGCGTCGTGCGCTTCACCGAGACGATCGCCCAGGAGCTCGCGCCCGAGATCGAGGTGAACTGCGTGGCGCCGGGATTCGTCGCGACCCGGCTGCACGAGCAGACGCTCCAGGCAGCGGAGTCGGCCGGTGCGTTCTTGGAGAAGACGCGCGCCGAGCTCGCGCGCGGCGGCGTTCCCGCCGGCGTCGGTGCGGCAGCCGCGGCATTTCTGGTCTCGGACGCGGCAAAGGGCATCACGGGGAAGTTCGTCGCCGCGCCGTACGACGGCTATCGCGAGTGGCCGCAGCACCTCGAGGAGCTGCGCGACACCGACATCTTCACGCTGCGCCGGATCCTCCCGCGAGAACGCGGGATGGACTGGCAGTAGCGCCGTTCGCACCGCCCCTGAGTGGGGATGCCCCCCCATGGCGCCGCGCAATGGGACGCGGTACCGTCAAGGCCCTTCCTGCGAGGTCTCGACATGCGACTGCGTCCGCGCCTCTGGCTCCCGGTATGCTCTTCGCAGCGCCGACCTTCCCGGGACGGTGCGCTCTGGTTCGACCGCGTGACGACGTCCGGCGCGTTCACGGTCTATGGCAAGGGCGTGAGCCGGAACGCACGGGATCGCCGCCGGCCCCGACGGCGCATTGTGGTTCACCGATTGGGCGACCAACGCGATCGGCCGCATCACGACGAAAGGCGTGGTGACCGAGTACGGCCACGGCTTGACGGCAAAGGCCGAGCCCAACCAGAATCACCTCCGGCCCTGACAAAGCACTCTGGTTCACCGAGGAGGCAACGAACAAGATCGGGCGGCTCGCGATCTCCGGCGTGACGACCTCGTCGGCGCGGGCGCGCCCGCCGCCGCGTTAGCGGCCGCGCGGCGGCAGGCCGGCCGCGTCATCGGGGCCTGTCGCAGGCACGTCTCGCTGAGCTTTTCGAAGCACGTCCGTCGTTGCGCTTCGGAGAGCTCAGCGTGAGACGTGCTGTTCGATGTAGCGGATCGAGCGGCGCAGCCCTTCGTCCAAGTCGACCTTCGGCTCCCAGCCCAGCGCGCGCGCCTTTGCGATGTCGGCGTGCGTCGTCTGGGCCTCGCCCTCCAGGTCGGGCCGATGGATCGGTTGCAGGCCGGAGCCGAGGAGCGCGGCGACCCGCGCGTACAGCTCGTTGACGGAATACGGCGTTCCGTAGCCCAGGTTGTACGTCTCGCCGATGGTGCGCCGCTCGCGGAGGCACAGCAGGTGGAAGTCGTTGACGTCGTCGACGTAGACGAAGTCGCGCCGCTTCTCGCCGCTGCCATAGATGACGGGCTGCTCGCCGCGCAGCAGCTTGAGAATGAAGGCGCTCATCACGGGCGGGATCGTGCGGCGATAGTCCTGACGCGGTCCGTAGACGCCGAAGTATCGCAGCGCGGTCAGCTCCAAACCGTGGAAGCGGGCGAAGCCTTCGGCGAACGCCATCCCCGCGAGCTTGCTGATCGCGTAGAAGCTGCGCGGAGCCGGCTCCGTCTCCGGCGTCGGCAGGACGTCCGAGCCTTCGTAGACGGCCGACGACTCGGCATAGATCACGCGGCGCACGCCCGCGCGGCGCGCGGCGTCGAAGACATTGACCGTCCCCGTGACGTTGATGTCGGCGGTCTCGACGGGGTCGTCCTGACAGTCGGCGATGCAGTTCTTCGCGGCGAGATGGAAGATCGCGTCGCAGCCGGCGAGGTGCGCTTCGAGACGGCGGTCGCGGATGTCGCCTTCGCGGAAATCGACGCCGGCGGGGATCTGCTCGCGCGGACCGTAGGCCAGATTGTCGATCCCGACGACCGCGTGCCCTTCGGCGAGGAGCCTGTCGGCGAGGTTGCTGCCGATGAAACCGGCGACGCCCGTGATCGCGAGCTTCACGGGCGCGCGCTCGCCGGCGTGTCGTCGAGCTCCCGCGGGGTGACGGCGAGCTGCGGCGGAGCGGTGCGGCCCCGCAGCAGTCCAATGCGGATCGCCAGCAGCTCGCGCAGGATGCGCAGCGAGCCGCGGCGCGGGCTGAAGCGCGTGTCGGCGTCGTTTTCCCACAGCACCGGGAACTCGAGGATCGTGTCGCCTTCGGCGAGCGCGCGCAGGATGATCTCCGTATCGAACATGAAGCCGTCGGTGAACGAGCCGCCGAAGAGGCGCTGCGCGACCTCGCGACGGTACGCCTTGAAGCCGCACTGCGTATCGGAGATGTACATCGGGACGCCCATGACGCCGTGCACCAGGATTCCGAACAGCCGCGAGCCGACCTGACGGTAGAACGGCTGGGCGCGCTTGACGCTGCCGCGCATCCGGCGCGAGCCGTTCGCGACATCGCACATCCGCATGTCGAGCATCGAGAGCGCGATCCGCGCGACCGGATACGGCACGCACAGCCCCGCATCGGCGAAGAGCACGTTGCGCCCGCGCGCGCGCATGATCCCGTAGCGCAGCGCATGCCCCTTGCCGCGGTTCGGCGCATAGCTCAGGACACGCAGTTCCGGGAACCGCGTGCGATATGACGCGGCGACGGCCGCGGTCTCGTCGGGTGAGCCGTCGTCGACCACGATCACCTCACCGGCGAGGCCGTCGGCGTGGAGGAACGCGAACGCCGCCTCGATGTCGGCCGGCAGCTTCGCCGCCTCCTTGTACGCCGGAATCACGATGCTCAGGTCGTACTCGCGATGTTCGGAGCTGCCGCGCGCTCCGCCGTCCGCGCTCACTTCGGCACCTTTCGCAGGCCGAGTACGCGCGGCACGATGCCGACGCCGAACGTGAGGTAACGGTTCGCGACGAAGCCGCCCGGGAGGTTCACGATCACCGCGACGACCGCGGCGAGGGTTGGGACGACCCCGCGCGCCGCGAGCAGCGTGACGATCGCCAGGGTGACCAGCCACTGCGCGAGGATGACCACGAGGAAGGTACGCGCCTGGTCGTGCACGGCGCGGTCGAACTGGCGGAAGTTGGCCCAGCGGTTCAGCGAAAAGTGCAGCGCAGTCCCCGCGAAGTAGGCGATCGTCGCGGCAAGCTGCACGCGCACGCCGCCGCGCACGAGCAGGTTGAACAGCGTGATGTAGAAGGCGAACGTCGTTCCGCCGATCGCGACGTAGGTCGCGAACTGCCGGAGCGTGGTGCGACTCGGCGTCACGAGACTAGGCAAAGATGTCCCGGGCGGGCGGCATGCGCGGCGGCGCGCTCGGCGTCGAATGGTAGTCGACCGCGCGCGAGGACATGACGTTCGCGATCACCTTGCTGCCTTCGAACTCCGCGTGGTAGGCCAGGCGCTCCATCCCCTGCGCCGCCATGTACTCGGTGAGCCGCGCGCCGTCGGCCGGGCAATACAGCATGACGAAGCCTCCGCCGCCCGCGCCGGCGACCTTCCCGCCCAGGACACCGTACTCGGCGCGCACGTGCTCGTAGAGCGCCTCGACGGCCGGAACCGTCACCTTCCCGGAGAGCCGCTTTTTCGCCGTCCAGTGCTCGTGCATCAGCGTCCCGAACGCATCGAAGTCCTGCGCTCGCAGCGCAGCGCCGATCCGTTTGCCGATGTCGAGGATTTCGAGCAGCGAGGCTTCCACCACGCCGGTGCCGCCGCGCAGCGCGGCGGTCTGCTCGCCCAAGATCTCGGTCGTCGTGCGCTGCACGTTGGTGTAGTAGAGGTGGGTCTTCGAGACGAGCTCGGCGACCGCGTAGCCCGGCAGTCCGATGCGCGTGACCGTGACCGCGCCGCCGTGCGCGATGCGCAGCTCGGTCAAGCCGCCGGCCGCCGCGAGGTACTGATCCTGCTTGCCGATCGGTTTGGCGAGCGTGCGCAGCTCGATCTCGCACGCCTCGGCGGCGAGCTCGTCGAACGCGGCCGGGCGCGCGCGATACGTGCGGATCGCGTTGAGCAAGCCGACGAGATACGCGCTCGAGGAGCCGAGCCCGGTGCCGGCCGGGAGATCGGCCAGCGAGGCGATCTCCACGCCGTCGAAGAGCCCGTGCCGGCGCAGCGCCTCGCGGGCGAGCTCGTGCTCGAGCTGATCGACGTGATCGACCGTCTCGCTCTTCGTATAGTGCAGCCGCACCTTGCGGTCGGCGTACGGCACGTTGAGCGCGACGTACATATACTTGTCGATCCCGAGCGCGACGACGTATCCGCCGTGCTTCTCGTAGAAGGCCGGAAGGTCGGTACCGCCGCCGCCGAGGGTCACGCGAAACGGCGTGCGGGTAACGATCATCGCCGATTCCCCGCGCGGCGGCGCAGCGGAGCTTCATACCGCCGCGCGAAGTCACGTGTCATGCACGGCGGCAACGCGTGGGGCCACGCTGGGTGCGGACGAGGGATCACGGTTCGGCGCGATTCTCCGGCGGGCGCGGTTCGCCCCGTCGTCCGGCATCGCTGCCATGGCTGAGCTCCGGGTCGGGGTCGTCGGCTGCGGCCTGATCGGGCGCCGCCGCGCCGCGGAGGCGGCGCACGACCCGCGGACGGTGCTCGCCGTCGCCGCCGACGTCGACCACGATGCCGCGCAGCAGGTCGCGACCGCGCACGGCGCGCGCGCGATGGACGACTGGCGCGAGCTCGTCACCGCCGCCGACGTCGATGTCGTCTGCGTCGCGACCCCGAACGGCTATCTCGCGGAGATCGCGTGCGCCGCGCTCGAAGCGGGGAAGCACGTGCTGCTCGAAAAGCCGATGGGACGCAGCGTCGCGGAGGCGCGCGCAATCGCGCAAGCGGGCGAACGCGCGAATCGTCGCGTGAAGGTGGGCTTCAACCACCGCTATCATCCGGCGCTCGCCCGCGCGCACGCCGAGCTCGAGGCGGGCACGATCGGCGCGCCGATCAACGCGCGCGTGCGCTACGGTCACGGCGGGCGCCCCGGCTACGAAAAGGAATGGCGCGGCGATGGGACGCTCGCCGGCGGCGGCGAGCTGACGGATCAGGGCGTGCACGTCGCCGACCTGCTGCACTGGTTCTTGGGTCTGCCGCGCGAGCTGTACGCCGTCACGCAGAGGGCAGTGTGGCCGCTCGGCGCGCTCGAGGACAACGCGTTCGCGATCCTGCGCTACGAGCGCGAACGCGTCGCGTCGTTCCACACGAGCTGGACGCAGTGGAAGAACCTCTTCTCCTTCGAGCTGTTCGGCGAGCGCGGCGCGCTGATCGTCGAGGGCCTCGGTCGCAGCTACGGCGACGAAACGCTGACGATCGTGCGCCGCGCGATGCAGGGCGGCGTGCCCGAGACCGAGCGGCTCCTGTTCGAAGGTCCCGACCTGTCGTGGCGCGAGGAATGGAACGATTTCGTCGGCGGAATCCTCGAGGGGCGCGGGGTTCTCGGCGACGCGAACGACGGGATCATCGCGATGGAGACGCTCGCCGCGCTGTACCGCTCGGCGAGCACCGGCAGGCCCGTTCCGTTCGGCGCTTAGATCGCGTAACCCGAGGCGCTCGCGTCGCGGTGGAACATCTGCACCGTCTCGAGCGAGTACTGATCCAAGTCTTTGCCCACGACGCCGAGCTTCGCGAGGATGTCGTTCGTCGCGGTGATGACGTGGCAGCCGGCTTCGTCGGCTTGGAAGACGTTCAGCAGCTCGCGCGGACTCGCCCAGATGAGCTGGAGCTGCGGTTCGGCGGCGAGGATCGCCAGCGACTCGCGCACGATCGGCATCGGATCGCGCCCCGTGTCGGCGATGCGCCCCGCGAACAGACTGATGTAGGCGGGCGCGCCGCCCGCCAGCGATGCGGCGACGTCGCGCACCTGCGACGCCGTCGTCAGCGCGGTGACGTTGAGCCGGACGCCTTCGGCGCTCAGCCGCCGGACCAACGGCGCCGTGCTCACGCCGACGGTGTTCGTGACCGGGATCTTCACGAAGACGTTCGCGCCCCAGCCGGCGATGACGCGCGCTTGCCGTTCCATCTCGGGCTCGTCGTCGGCGAAGACTTCGAACGAGATCGGCCGCGATCCGACGATCGCCAGCGCCGCGCGGGCGAACGCAGGATAGTCGGCGACCCCGGCCTTGCGCATCAGCGTGGGGTTCGTGGTGAAGCCGGCGATGCGCGGGTCGGCGGCGAGCGCGCGGATCCCCTCGAGGTCGGCGCCGTCGGCGAAGATCTTCGTCGTGAGGGCGGCGAGGTCGGGAACCGCGGGCGCCGTCGCGACACGTTCCATCCGCTCGCGATTCAGGATCCAGCGGACGGCTCCCCCGAGATCGGCGAACGCGGCGTCGGCCGGCGGGTCCGGGCGGCGTTCGGCGTAGCCGCGCTCCAGGAAGACGCTGGTGACGCCGGCGGCTTGCGCGGCGGCGACGTCGCGCCAACGGTCGCCGATCAGGAAGGAGCGGGCGAGATCGAGTCCGCGCTCGCGCGCGGCGCGGGTGAGCAGTCCGGGCAGCGGCTTGCGGCAGGCGCAGCCGTCGGCGTCGTCGTGCGCGCAGACGTAGAACGCCGAAAGCGGGAGCTCGCGCGCCAGCCGGCGGTGGATCGCATCGACGTCCTCACGGGTGCGCGTCCCGCGCGCCACGTCGGGCTGGTTCGTGACGACGACGAGATCGAACCCGGCCGCGCGCAGCGCACCGAGCGCATCGGCCGCTCCCGGCATGACGCGAAGATCGTTCAGCGCGGGCGGATGCGGCCGCCCGTCGCGGACGACGGCATCGTTGACGACGCCGTCGCGGTCGAGAAAGACGGCGCGCCTCAGCGCACCGTTTCCCACTTCGTCTCGGCGGTCTTGAGCGCGGGGTGCGACACGAACAGGTGCCACACGACGGCTTGAAACGCTTCGGCGTGCGGCGTCGTGTTCACACCGTTCACGGTGGGGACGATGACGCACGCATCGGCAACCTGCGCGGTGTAGCCGCCGTCGCGGCCGACGACGCCGACGATCGCCGCGCCGGCTTCTTTCGCATAGCGCAGCGCGTTGACCAGGTTCGGCGAGACGTTGCGCTCGAGATCGCCGCCGCCGACCGAGAACACGAGCACGCCGTCGTCGGCGCGCAGGCGGCTCGTGCGCAGCCAGCCTTCGAAGACCGTCGGCCAGCCGTCGTCGTTGGTGCGCGCGGTCAGCTCGGCGACGTTGTCGGTCGGCGCGTACGCTTCGAAGCCGCAGATCTTCCGGAAGTCGTTCACCGCGTGCGAGGCGTTCGCGGCGCTCCCGCCGACGCCGAGCACGAACAGACGCCCGCCCCGGGAACGCACGGCCGCGAGCTGCGCGACGACGGCTTCGATCGCCTCGGCGTCGAGCCGCCGCAGCACTTCGGCGGCTTCGGCGAGATGCCGGGCGGTGTAGGAGGTTTCCGTCTCGAGCACGGTGCTAACCCGGTTCGAGGATGAACGCCCTCCTTCTTGCCGCCGGCGTCGGCAGCCGGCTGCGGCCCTATACCGACGATCGCCCGAAGCCGATGCTCGCAATCGGCGGACGGCCGATCCTAGGGTACAACTTGGCGATGCTCGCCGCCGGCGGCGTGCGCGAGGTGGCGATCAACCTGCATCATCTGCCCGGCGTGATCCGCGAGTACGTCGGCGACGGCTCGGCGTGGGGACTGCGCGTGCGGTACAGCGAGGAGCCGGCGCTGCTGGGAACGGCGGGCGCACTGCTGCCGGTCGCGGCGATGTTTCGCGACGAAACCTTCGCGATCGTGTTCGGCGACAATCTCAACGAGCTCGATCTCGCCTCCATGGTGCGGCATCATCGGGCGAGCGATGCGGTTGCGACCGTCGCGTTGTACGAACGCGCTGACGTTTCGCAGAGCGGGGTCGCAGAGCTCGACGCCGCCGGTCGCATCACACGCTTCGTCGAAAAGCCGCGCGCCGGGGAGACGGCTTCGCATTGGGTGAACGCCGGGGCGATCGTCGCCGAGCCCGCATTGCTGGAGCCGATCCCGCGCGGGCGGTCGTCCGATCTCGGCCGCGAGATTCTGCCTGCGCTGGCCGCGCGCGGTGAGCTCGCCGGCTATCGCATGACCGGCGAACACTGGTGGTTCGACCGCACCGGGGACTACGAGCGTGCACTGACCGACGCGCGGCTGGCCGAGTTCGCGCGACGCGCCCTCTGATGCTCGCTGAAACTGCGCCGGGATGCGGAGGTAGCTGACGCTGATGGCCTACCGTCGGCGCTTCGGTTACGGCGTTTCGGGCCCGATCATCCCGCCCTGGGGGACCGGGCCCCGGCCGCCGCGGATCGGGTGGGTCCGGCGCTTCATCGGCGTGGTGCTCGCGCTGACGGTCGGTCTTCCGTTCCGCTTGATCGCGCTCTGGGGGCTGCTCGCGCGCCGTCGCCGGACCGCGTGGCCGGGGCGCGGGCGGCTCGGTCGCGGCGGCGACGGAGGTCCGGGCGGAATGGCAGGGGCCGGGGTCGGCGCGCCCTTGCCGACGGTCCCGCCGACGCTGACCGGCGCGGCGGCGCTCGCGATTCCGCGCGACGACACGACGCCGCCCGCCTGACGAAACGGGCGCCGGGCGCGGCGCCGTGCATCGAGGGGAGCGCGTGGTCCGACATCATCGACTTCGAGGTGATCCCCGTCGTGGATCCCGCCGACTACTGGCGCCGCTTCGCGGACTGAAGAAAAGGCGACGGGCGCCGCTGGATCGCGCGCCCGACAATCCTTCTAGCCGCCGTCGCCGCCGCGGTCGTGGTCGAGCATGAAGATGTCGTAGACCCACGACTGATCGTCGCGCTGCAGGACCAAGCCCTGCTGCTGCGCCGGCCGGGCCATCGCGACCGCATTCTTCTGCGTCGTGCAGACGAGCGCGACCGTTCCGAGCATCGCGTTCTGCTGCTCCGCCGCCGAGGGCGCGCGGCAGACGAGCGTGGTGGTGGCGGGCAGAGCGGCCGCGTGGCCGGCGGCGGATGCCGTGTCGGCTTGCGCGAGCGCGGGCGATCCGAGGGCGATGCACGCGGTGGCTGCGGACAGCATGAAGGCTTTCATTGTCGTTGTTCTTCGCTTTCTCGGCCGGCGCCGGGCGCCGGCGGTTTCGACGAGCATAGTGCTTCATCGCGGTCGGCTGCATCGAGCTGTTTCGCCGATGTGCGCCGGACGCCGAGAATACGCCGCGGCGTGTGGCTGTGGTTCGCCTATCCCGGAAGCTTCTCGCGGAGTCGCGTCTGCGAACCGCGACGAGCGCGGCTCCGTATACTGCGCAGTGCATCGCTCGTTGGGAGAACATTCGTGATCTTCGCCACCGCCGCGCTCGTCGCGTGCATCGTAACGTCACCACCACAAACCGCCGGCGTCGCGACGCCTCCGCCGGCGACCGATTCGGCACGAGCCGTTCGCCGCGCCGACCCGCTCTTCAGGCCCGACTATGCGCACGCGCTGACCGTCGAACAGATGCTGCGCGCGTGGAACGACGAGCTCGACCGCATCAGCCCGCCCCCGGCGACCGGGGGCGGCTAGGGGCCGGACATCGCTGCCCGTAACGTAGAGGCGCTCAGCGCTCCGTGCGAAGCGCGCCTTTTCAGGCGCGCCGCCGGCGGACGAACGCGGCGGCTTCCTGCCTCGGCATCGCTTGGAAACGTGGCGGCGATGGCTTGGGAAGCGTGCGGATCGTGCGCTCGACGTGCGCGAGGGCGTCTCGCGTCTCCGGTAGCGCCGGGAAGCTCACGTCGGGCGGCTCGCCGAAGCCGAAGGCGGCCGTGAGATCGCCGCACGTCTCGCGGCGCCAGCGCGTGAGATTCGGGATCTCCACGCCGAAGCGCGCTTCGATGAAGCGCAGCGTCG
Source organism: Vulcanimicrobiota bacterium (assembly GCA_963795405.1). Classification (GTDB taxonomy): domain Bacteria; phylum Vulcanimicrobiota; class Vulcanimicrobiia; order Vulcanimicrobiales; family Vulcanimicrobiaceae; genus Vulcanimicrobium. The sequence continues at coordinate 204,674 of CAWCHS010000008.1, read as the reverse complement.
AGGTGTGATCGAACGTGTGACCGCACACGAATCCGCCGCGCGAGAACGGCGAGATCACGAGGCACGGAACGCGGAAGCCCAGCCCGATCGGCGCACCATCGACGAACTCGTCCGGGGTTCCCCGCGGCGGCGTCGGCGGGACGACGTGATCGAAGAGACCGTCGTTCTCGTCGTAGACGACGATGAACGCGGTCTTCGCCCACAGCGCGGGATTCGCGCGAAAGGCGTCGAGAATGCCGCGGATGTAGTTCGCGCCGGCGACGGGCAGCATGTCGGGGTGCTCGCAGGCGTCGTACGGCGGCACGATCCACGTGACGTGCGGGAGGTTCCCGGTGCGGATGTCGTGCAGCAGCGTCGCGACGGAGCGTCCTTTGACCGCGGCGTCGTACAGCGGCGAGGTCTTCGGCGCGTCCTGGAAAGCGGCGAAGTTCATGATGACGTCCAACCCGACGGGATATTCCGCGGTGATCTCGGGCCGGTAGATGCGCCACGAGATCCCCGCCCGCTGCAGGCGCTGGGGATACGTTTCCCACGTGTAGCGCACGCCGTGGTTGTTCGTCGCCGGCCCGCCGTACGCGCGCGACGGGTCGATCGTGGCGCTCATCCAGTAGTAGCGGTTCGGATTCGTCGGCCCCATCACCGACGCGTGGTAGCCGTCGCAGATCGTGAACGCGTCGGCGAGCGCGTAGTGGAATGGGATGTCGTCCCGCGTGTAGTAGCCCATCGTGAGCGGCGCGCTCGCGCCGTTGGTGCGATAGTGCGCCGTGATCCAGCCGTCCTGGCGTCCGCCGTTCCACGACTCGTGCAGCGCCTTCCACGCGTGGCTCAGATCGTGCAGGCGCTGCGCGCTCGTCGTGCGCGTGTCGAGCCGGAACGGCAGGAGGTAGCCGTCACGCGCGTGCCGATCGGGCTGATAGAACACGGGCCGGCCGTCGCGGAGCGTCGCGACGCGGTGGTCGCCGAAGCCGCGGACGCCGGACAGCGTCCCGAAGTAATGATCGAACGAGCGGTTCTCCTGCATCAGGATCACGATGCGATCGATGTCGGAAAGCTTCGCCGGGCGTGCCTCGGCGCGCGCGGGGCGCACCCATTCCAGCACGGGCGCCGTCGCTGCCGCGCCGCCGAGCGTGAGAAACCGCGATCGAGAGAGTGACATTTCAGACTCCAGGCTATGCCGCCCAGGCCGGGACGAGAAACGCGCTTGGACACGTGTTCTGGCTGGGCCGGGTGTCCATCAGGGAAGACGGCGCCGGCAACGCGTTCGGTATCGCATCCCCAAGGGCGTCATCCCCTGCCTGGCCGCCCGCCCGGCTTGCGACGGCTACTGTTTCGCGCTGACGAGCAGGCTGAAGTCGGAGGGAAGTTCTGGTAGAGCCGGCGCGCGCCGTGGACGCCGCATGGGCGGGCGGCCGAAGCATGGAATCCACGGAGACATGCAGGCTCTTGGCGAGCGCTTTGCCGGCGGCGTCGTGCTCGCGGTTCTGTCGGTGGCCTGTCCCGCAGCGGCGGCGCCCGATCCGACGATCGCGGCGCTCGGGCGGCTGCCCTCGCAGATCGCCTCCGCGCTCTTCGCAGGCGATGTGACGACGCTGCGTGCGATGTGCACGCCGGAGGCGACCGTCGTCGACGAATTTCCGCCCCACCTCTGGACCGGCCACGATGCGTGCGCGCGCTTCGCGAACGACTTCGGCGTGCTCGCACGCCGCGTGCACCTGACGTCGATCACGGCGGAGACGACCTCATCCGTCGTCACACGCTCGCCCGGCCGCGTCTATGCGATCGCCCAGGTCACCCTGACGCCGGTTGTCGGCGACAAGCCGATGCCCGAGCACGGCACCTGGACCTTCGTTCTCGTCCGCTCGCCGCGCGGATGGAAGATCGCATCGATGACGTGGGGTACGCTCGCGAGCTGAGCCGGGCGTATGCTGCTGGCGGACTCAGCGGCTCGCAGCGCCGCGCGGATTTTCAGGCGGCGAGATGCAGGGCCGCGCCGAGCGCGCCGGCCAGCACGGCTCCCAGCACGACGGCGCCCGCGACCGCCGCGAAGACGACGGGACGGAAGCCCGTGCGGGCGATGAAGATCGAGGGCAGGCTGATCGCGGGGAGCGCGACCAGCAGCGCCGTCGCCGGCGCGATCCCGAGCCCGGCACCCGCCAGCGATTGCACGATCGGGACCTCGGCGCCGGTCGGGATGACGAAGAGCGTCCCGGCGAACGCCGCGAGAATCGTCGCGGCGAAGCCGGCGCCGTCGTGCAGCAGCAATCCCGCGGGAAAGAGCCACGCGCGCGCCGCGCCCAGCAGCAGCACGATGACGATGTATCCCGGCAGAATCGTGCGTATCTCCCACCACAGGGCGCCGAGCCACGCGGTCGCCACGCGCCCGGGCCGCAACGCGGGATCCTCGATCGGGGCCGGTGCGACCTCGGCCGCCGCATCGCGCTCTTCAGGCGGCGTCAGCACCTGCGCGAGCCACGCCGCGGCGACGACGATGGCGAGCCCGACGACCAGGCGCAGCCCGGCGAGCGGCCACGACAGCACGAACCCGATGAAGAGCAGCACCGCCGGATTGAGCGTCGGCGTCGCCACGAACATCGCCATCGCCGCGCCGGCCGAGGCGCGCTGTTTGCGCAGACCGACGACGACCGGCGCCGTGCAGCACGTGCACATCATTCCGGCGACGGACAACGCGCCCGCAACCATCGTCGACCCGGCGCCGAACGTGCCGAGGCGGCGCGCGATCCAGGCGCGGGGCACGAGGACTTGCACGCACGCGCCCAGCAGAAGCGCGAGCACGAGTGCCTGCCAGATCGCAAGGAAGTACGCGCGCGCGTATTGCCACGCCGCCGCCCACCCGACGGCCGGGACCGCGCTCTCCTTCCCCGTGAGGATCGACGCGCCGAGCGAATGATGTGCCGCGGCGCTGAAACTCTTCGCGTAGTACGGCGACCATTTGACGAGATATAGCCCGGCGATCGCAACCGCGAGCGTGAGGACGAACCCGGCCGCAAGGCGCGCGCGGGGAACGGCAGGGCGTTCGAGCACGGAGATGACGGCCATGGCGGGGGCTTCTTCGCAGGCGAACGCCGTCCCGCCGGGACGGGAAGCCGGCATCCGGGCCTTTCGACTCCGTGTTCGGGATCGGCGAAGACGACGGCCACATCACGTCCACCCGCGAAGACGGTGTTCGAGGGCGGCACGCACCGCGGGCCATTCGTCGCGGAGCATGCTGAACATCACGGTATCGCGTGCGCTGCCGTCGCGGCGCACGCCGAAATGGCGGATCGTTCCGTCCCGCTTGGCGCCCAGCTTCGCGATCGCCGCTTGCGAGCGGAGATTCTCGGCGTCGGTGCGCAGGCCGACCGCGGCACAGCCCAGCCCGTCGAACGCGTGGGCGAGCAGCAGCATCTTGCACGCGGGATTGACGAAGCCGCCCTGCGCGCTCTGCGCATACCACGTGTAGCCGATCTCGACGCGGTCGATCTCGGCGACGACGTCGTGATAGCGCGTGCTGCCGATGATGCGTCCGTCGGATTCGCGCCGCACCGCCCAGGGAAGCATCGAACCCGCGCGATACCCCTCGAGCGCGCCCACGATGTACGCTTCCGTATCCTCCGGCCGGGGGACGAAGGTGAAGTGCAAATTCCAGAGCTCGCCGTCGCGTGTCGCATCCGCAAGTCCCCTCGCATGCTCTACGGTGAGCGGTTCGAGCACCACGCCGAACCCACGCAGCGTCACGGGCTGCAGACCGATCATCGCCGTGCGGTTCGGGCTTCTCCGAACGCGTCCGTTCGCGGCACGATGCCCATGTGGTGCACGACCCGACGCGTAGCGACAACGTTGCGGGTTCCATGAAGACGGTATCCCGACGTGCGGGGGACTCCGTTTTCGTCGACCCCGGCGACCGGCTTCGCGGCATCGTCGCCTTGCGCAAGCTGTACGTGCAAATATTTTCGACGTTCGACCTGCAAGCGGCGGCGAACGAGCTCAGTGGTGATCCTTCACGAAAGAGAACGGGAGCTTCCGGTGGTCAGATCCGACAGCTTTTCGATCTCGCCGTGACAGTGCTTGGCGGCCTTTCGTTCAACGGTGCGGTATGCGGCCAACACTTCGCGACCGGTGCGCGTGAGCTCGGCTCCGCCGCGCGCGGCGCCGCCGCGCGACGTCTCCACGAGCGGCGCACGGAAGCATCGATTGAGCTCGTCGACGAGCGACCAGGCGCGCTGATAGCTCATCCCCATCGTCCGCCCGGCCGCGGCAATCGAACCGTTCTCGGCGATCGCGGCGAGCAAGTCGGCCTTGCCCGGCCCGAAGGCGACACCCTCGTCGAAGACGATCCGCACGCGTATGGTCGGCTGAAACTTCACGGCCGAATCTGCACGGGAGCTCTCGCGAGGTCCTGTCGGGAGTCGACGGTTTGCTTTCACCGCGAGTACCTGCTCCAGGCGCGACACGGTCGCGCTTCGTCGATGCGCCGGCGGGGTGCCCGGGGCGCCGGCCCGAAGACGGCGGACGAGGTAGCGCTCTTGAAGAATTTCGGTGCACCGATACGTCTTGCCGCCGTTGCCCTTGCCGTTGCGTGGTCGGCGTCTCTCGCGGAGGCGGCCAGCGCATCGCTGCCGACGCCGCGCTTCGTCGACGATCTGCGCTCGAAGAACCGTCAGGATATCCTTCGCCTCTACACGGCGGACGCTGTTTTCGTGGACCCGCGCGAACGGCTTCACGGCAGCGTCGCGTTGCGCAAGCTCTACGTGCGGATCTTTTCAACGTATGATTCGAATTTGTATATCAGGCGTCGCACGGTTTCCACGGTCCCGAGGATGAAAGGGATCGTGGTCGAGTCGGGGACGTATGTAGAGAACCTTCGCGTTCGCTCGACCGGCCGCGTGCAGCGCCTGCACGGGAAGTATCGTTTCACCTACGAGCGCCAGCCGGACGGGCGTTGGCTGTTCAGCCGACAAGAATGGTTGCCTTAGCCGCGACCCTTCGTCGGCTTGCCCTTCGGCCGCTTGGGTAAGCCGCGCCGATGGGAAAGCCGCCGCGCAAGGCCGGCGGGCCGCGCTCGTGCTTCAGCGCGAACGGCGCGCCCAAGGCGGCGTTCGCGACGAGGAAGCTCGCCGAACGCGCAATCCCGCGAACCAGCGTCGGGCTCGCACCGTATCCGTGTCCGAAGCACGGCTGGCACCTCGGCCACGGGAAACGATGAGCCGCGACTACATACCGATGTAGCGGTGTACCATCTGTATGGTACGATTTCTCAAATGGCACGGCGCTCGGGGGCTGTCGACCTTCGTGACAGGGTTCGTTTTCGCCACGGACGACGACTTCTAGGCGTCTCGGGCAGTCCATCACTTGCGTGGCACGACTTGAGTATTGACGAACCCTCCTACGTCTGATTATTCATGCCCTAAGCCCACGAGGACCTCCGCTTGACGATGACGGAGACGCGCCCGGGCTGATCGCTGCTCTACGTGAGGTCGAATGCGAAACGCCAACCGCGCCCGATGGATAACCGTCTACTACCGCGATCGACGTGGGAACGAGCCCGTCAGCGACTTCATCGATGGTTCTCACGCCAGACCACCAGGCCGCGGTCGACAGAAAGATTGCTCGGCTGAATCAGTTCGGACCGATACAACCTCCGCCGCATACCAAGAAGGTACGAGAGAAGATCCGGCGGCTCAAGGCGGACTACGACGACATCGCGTATCGCGTGCTCTATCGCGAGGGCGAGAACGGCTTTATCGTCCTGCTCCACGCGTTCATCAAGAAGACTCCGAAGATTCCGGTCGCCGAAATCGACGTCGCCGAGTCTCGCTGGAACGACTTTCAGGCGCGGATGGATGCCCAACGGCGCGTTCCGCCTCGAGCCATCGGCCACGATGCACCCTAGGCCCTATCGTACCGCGAGTTCGCGCTCGTCGCGTTCCTCGATCGCGAACGTGAAGTGGGCATTCAGGACCTCGACGATACGCTGCAGAGTCGCGGCATTCGGCGTGTGATCACCGCTCTCGAGCCGGCTGATGCCCGACTCTTGCATACCAAGCTTGCTTGCAAGTTGTCGCTGGCTAAGCAAGTGGCGTTGACGGTACCCGATAAGGAAACGCGCGACCGTTTCCGCGATCTGGGCGCGAACGAGGGCCGCCTGGTATTCAGGATGCCGGGACCGACGTTTCGCCGCGGCAACATGCTCGGAGCCTAGCGGCGAAACGGCCTTCGTCCTTCTGACCATAGGGTGATCTTACCAAAAGTGTGAAGCGCGCGCAAGGCCTCCGAACTTCTGGATCGAGCGCTGACCTTTTCGTCACCCTCCAGCGCCTCGCGCCGATTCGCGCTATTGCTTCGCGTCGACGATCAAGCTGAAATCGGACGTGAAGTTCTTGTAGTAGTCCTGCATGAAGAGGCTGTGGCAGTACATGCAGCTATACAGCGAGCCGCGCGATGGAGTCCGCCTCACGTACGTCTCGAGGACCGCGTTCCCGAGCTGGAACGGCTGCACGACGCCGAGATGCGCCGGGTTCGGGCTCGGCTGCGGGCCGGAGCCACCGGTCCACTGCGTGCTGACCAGCCGATAGTAGTACCACGGCGTGTTCTTCAGCATGCCGCGGAATTGCCTGTTGAGCGTCTCGACGGCCGGCGAGGGCGTGACCTCGGCGACGACCTGCGTCGGCGGGTTGCGCTTGCCGCCGGGTCGCACCTCGATGTACGGCTGCGGCGCTGTCTGCACGTTGGGCGGGCACATCGCCGGGCTGCAGTTCGGATTGTAGAACGAGAAGGCCATCGTGCCGCCGCCGGAAAGGTCGTTCACGTTCTCGACTTGTTCGAACGTCGACCAGATCCAGTCCGGCTGCCGCGCCGTCTTGTGGATGATGTGCAGGCCGACGAGTCCGACCGTCACTTGCTGCGGCTGCATGCAGACTCCCGACGCGCTGACCTGATTGCACACGATCGCGGGCATCGTGAAGAAATGCGACGGCACGTCCTTTCCGGGGACGAGCACCTTCCATCCCGCCTTGAACTCCATCGCACCGATCGTCGCTCCCGGCGTCTTCGCGGTCGGGAAGTTCAGGTTTCCCGTGGCCGCTTCGCCGGCGATCGTCCACAAACGGTGCCCCGTAATGTAGGTGTATTCGTCGAAGTTCATGCTGATCGTGAAGCGCTCGAACCGGCCGTTCTGGTCGACGACGGGCTGATTCGTGGCGTCGAGGATCTCCTGGAGCACGGCCGGACTGACCACGCCGGCGCGCGCGTGAAGCGCTTTGCGAACGCCGAGCGCGGCTTGGAGCCGAAGCGCCGTGACGAGCGCGTGCGACTTCGTGTCGTGGTCCAGGTACATCAGCGTTGCGCCTGGGTGGGCAGCGAGGTACCGCTGGGCCAGCCCGCGCACGGCCGGCGGGAGGTGCGCGACCTTGCGCGCCTGCATCGCGGCATTCGCTTGCGCGACACTGAGACGGCGCCCGCCGTGCAACTGCGGACCGCCGCACCACGGTAAGGGGCCGCCCGTCGCGACGAACACATCGTCGCTGCTTAGATACGTCAGCCACGTCGGGCTCGGCGGCGCGGTGAGGATGCTCGCCGACGCAGACGGCGTGCACGTCGTCGCGTTCACCGGCCAGTTCACGGCGAGAAACGTCAGCCAGGAATAGATGTCCGGGGGACCTTGCGTGTCGCCCGTTCCGTTGAAGTCGGTTGGGATCACGGCGCACGTTTGGTCGATGCGATTCGGGGTCGGAACGATCGTTTGCGGCTTCTCGGCATCGGCGCAGGTGATCACCGACGGCGCCGTCGCCGTACCGGCCCTCACGAGCCCAGGCATCACCAACACCGCCGCCGTCCCGGCGAGCACGAGAAATGCAGCCGCGAGCCGGCTCGGTACCGCGAGAATCCGCATGGTTTTCCCCTCCCCCACGGGCACAGCCGGCGCTCTGCCATGCGTGCGCTGAAACGACACGCGGGCGGTCGTACGTCGCTGCGTCCCGACCGTGCCTTTGTTCGGGCTGCGCGCCCGATTCCTCCGCGGGGCTGCCTGCCGCGTGCGCCGACGTCGTCCCGCTTGCCAGATGCTTTGCCTTCTGGCGCGAGCCTGCACACGTGGATGCTCGCCCACGACGACGTGAACGGGGACGAGTGCCCGCGCTCTTGACACCGCCGCCCGCGTTCCGGTACGATTCGCTATTGCGGCGCGGGGGACGTTCGATGATCAGCGGTAAGCGCGCCCGGCGGCGCGGTGACGAAGCGCGGATGAAGGCGAAGGCGCGGCGCGTCTCCTTGCCGGCCTGGGGCTTTGGCCCGACGAGCGCGTTCCCGATCGACGCGCGCCGGATCGGCACGGCGGCGTCCGTTCACGGCGTCCCGTGTTCATGCTGGATGCACGAGAGCGCTCGGCGGCCCGAACCCGATTGGCGGGACCACATGCTATAAGCAGCCGCAGGAGGGCTGCGCAGCATGGATCTGCGCTACGAACGGTATCTCTATTTCCGCCGCGTCTCCCGAAAGGAGTGTCGCGGCTTTATGTACTTCGAGCGCTGCGATGCCCGGGACGAAGAGCGGTCGGAGCTCGTGCGGATCGGCATTGAATTCGAGCAGCTGCGCAAGGTCGTCCGTCGACCAGGCCGAGATCTGATGCGCTCGCAGCTCCGAGTTGAACTCGACGTCGTACTCCGCGAGCGCCGGCGCGACGAGCAGCGCGACATCCGCGTGGAACGCCGTACGGTACTTCGCAGCCTCGGCGACGTCGAGGCGGGGGATCCCGGTGCCTTGCCAGGTCTTGCATTCGATCATCGCCCGATAGGCGAGCGGTCCGAGCGGCGCATCGAGGACGCCGTCGGGTGCCTGATGCCCGCCGAGATGCTGTGCGACGAAACCCTGGTAAGGCGTCTCGCAGAGCAACTCGCTACTCCTGCCACGCTAGCTTTCTTTTCGGGTCGCGGGCATCTGCCCAGTCGGGGCGGTCTCCCGAGGAGTTCGGCTCGCGAGAGTGCCCTCAGCGTACTTCACGTTCGGGCTTCAAATGCGAGCTATCTATCCACCTCGCCAAACACCGGATCCAACGATCCGATCATCACAACCATGTCGGCGATCAGCTCGCCGAGCGCGATCTTCTTTAGTATCTGCAAGTTGTACATGGACGGCGGCCGCGTCCGCACGCGCCACGGCCGATTATCGCCGTTGGACACCACGTAATAGCCAAGCTCGCCGCGCGGCCCCTCGACCGCCTGATACACATCGCCCGGCGGCACGCGGAACGACTCCGACACCAGCTTGAAGTGATGGATCAGCGCCTCCATGGACAGCGCGATCGTCTCTTTGGGCGGCGGGGCGAACTTCGTGTCCGGGATCTGCCACGGGCCGGGCTCGTTCAGGTCCTTCCGAATCTGCCGCACGATGCGCACCGACTCGTCCATCTCGTCGAGCCGCACCAAGAACCGCGCGTACGCATCGCCTTCCGTGCGCGTGGGCACGTCGAACTCGTAGTCGCCGTAGCCGCTGTACGGGAACGCGCGCCGCACGTCGTACGCGATCCCCGTCGCGCGCAGGGCCGGCCCCGTGATCCCCCATTTGATCGCGTCTTCGCACTCGATGATGCCGACGTCGATCATGCGGTCTTGCAGGATCGGGTTCTTCTCCAGCAGGCGGCGCAGGTCGTGCATTCGCACGTCGTAGGTCTTCAGGAAGTGGTCGAGCTGATCCAGGAAGCCCGCGGGCAGGTCTTGCGCGACGCCGCCGACGCGGATGTAGTTCGGGTGCATCCGCGCGCCGCCGGCCATCTCGTACAAGTCCAGCACGCGCTCGCGGATGTCGAAGGCGTAGAAGAATCCGGTCAGCGCGCCGAGGTCGATGCCGCCGGTGCCGAGCCAGACGCAGTGCGAGGCGACGCGGGAGAGCTCCGACATCAGGATCCGGATCTGGTTCGCGCGGCGCGGGATCTGCGCGTCGATGCCCAGCAGCTTCTCGACGGCGAGGTAGTAGCACTGCGCGTTGGTCAGCGGCGAGAGGTAGTCCATCCGCTCGATGACCGTGGAGGCCTGCGACCAGAACAGGTTCTCCGCACTCTTCTCGATGCCGGTGTGCAGGTAGCCGATCTCGGGCGACGCCTTCGTCACCGTCTCGCCTTCGATCTCGGTGATGATCTGCAGCACGCCGTGGGTCGAGGGATGCTGCGGCCCCATCGAGAGCACCATCTTGTTATCGGTGCGCTCGACGACATCCATCGCGAGCATCCCCTCGGGGGCGACGTCGGTTGCGCTCACTTCTTCTCGTCCTGCGGCTGGTTCAAGTTGTGCGGACGCTGCGCGAGCTCGTTCACCTCCGCGTCGCCGCCGGTGCGCGTGCCGCCGGGATGGCCCGCGGACTGCGCCGCCTCGTTGGGGTCGGGCGCGCCATGGAACTCGTTGCGTCCGCGCGCCTGCGCGATCTGGCGCTGCAGTGCGGCCGCCGTCTTGCCGGAGGCCGGCGTGCCGGCGCCGACATTCGACTTCAGCGCGAACGAGGGGCGCGGCGTGCGCTCGCGCGCGGGGCCGCGCAGCGGGTAGTCCTTGCGCAGCGGGTAGCCTTCCCAGTCGTCGGGCATCTGGATGCGCCGCATGTCGGGATGGCCGGCGAACGTGATCCCGTACAGGTCGTACACTTCGCGTTCGGCCCAGTCGGCGGCGGGCCAGAGCGCGCACATCGTCGGCACCGTCGGATTCGCTTCGGGGACGGCGCACAGCACCCGCACGCGCGCCGGCGTTCCGACCTCGCGTAGCGTCGCGGGCGCCTGCGGCAGCTTCAGCAGGTGGTAGACGACGTCGAAGCGATCGGGCTCGCGACCGAGGTAGTCGACGCCGCCGATGTCGAGCAGCATCGAGAAGCCGTCACGCTTCAGGCCGCGCATCGTTTCGAGCAGCTCGGCGGGGCCGATGCGGATGATGCGGGCGTCGGCGATCTCGGGACGTACGGCCGTCGGGTCGAGGGCGGTCGCCCCGGCCGGCGGCGTCTGTGGGCTCGGCATATCTTCTTACGCTCGCGCGAGGACGCCGCCGCGGCCGCCCTGTCGGATCTGCTGCTGGATCAGCGTGACCGCGTACAGTAAACCGTCCGGCGTCGGCGGGCAGCCGGGGACGTACACGTCGACCGGGATGATCGTATCGACGCCTTGGATGATCGCGTAGTTGTCGAAGACGCCGCCGCTCGAGGCGCACGCGCCCATCGAGATCACCCACTTCGGGTCGGCCATCTGGTCGTAGAGGCGTTTGACGATCGGGCCCATCTTGCGCGCGACGCGGCCGGAGACGATCATCAGATCGGCTTGGCGCGGCGAGGCGCGGAAGACTTCGGAGCCGAGGCGCGCGAGGTCGTATTCCGGCGCCGTCGCGGTCATCATCTCGATCGCGCAGCACGCCAGGCCCATCGTGAGCGGCCACACGCTGGACGCCTGCGCCCAGCGGGCGACCGAATCGACCGTCGTCAGCAGGAAGTCCCCGCCGGAGCCTAGCGCCACTGAAATCCGCCTCTCTTCCACACGTACGCATACCCGATCGCCAGCACGATCACGAAGATCAGCATCTCGAACAGGCCGAACACCCGCAGGGCGTGCATCTGCACGGCCCACGGATAGAACGACGCCGCCTCGACGTCGAAGACCACGAACAGCATCGCGATCAGGTAGAATCGAACCGAGAAGCGGCCCGAGACGTCGGAGGTCGGCTCGACGCCGCACTCGTAGGCCTGGGACTTCACCGCATTCGGCTTCTTGCGAGCGAGCCGCCCCGGCAGCAGGCAGAACCCGAGGGCGGCCAGGAATGCGATGGCGAGGTAGATTGCGACCGGACCGTAGGGAGACATCGACCTGAAACTATACACGAACCTGACCCGCAGTGCCTCCGTGCTCGCGCTGGTCCTGGCCGCGGTGCCGTTCATGGGCGCCAGCGGCTGCGAGAACCCGAACGGGCAAGGGGTTACCGACCGCGGCACGATCAGCGGACGCGTCTACGACGCGCAGAGCCGGCAGCCGATCGGCTCGGCGACCGTTCAGGTCGGCGAGCAAGCCGTGCGTATCTCGCCGGCCGAGAAGGGCGGCTTCGTCGTCAAGAACGTCCCGACCGGGACGCAGACGGTCACGATCGCCTCGCCCGGCTACCAAACGTACACCCAGCCCGGCGTCGTGGTCCGCAAGGACGAGAACACCGACATCGGGGAGCTGCAGCTCTCATCGGCCACGGGCTTGCCCTGATCCTCGACGCGCTGGCGTTCGTCGCGGGAGCGGCGATCGTCATCGTGTCGCTGGCGGACCTCTTCCAGTCGGTGATCGTGCCGCGTTCGGTGGGGAGCGGCAGGCGCCCGAGCACGTTCATCTCGCGCTACGGCTGGCGGCTGTGGCGCGACACCGCGATGCGGATCGACGATGCCGAACGGCGCGAGGACACGCTCGCGGTGTTCGCGCCGGCGCTGATGGTGACGCTGCTGGCCTGCTGGTCGGCCTGTCAGATCGTCGGGTACGGCTTGATCTTCTGGGCGTTTCGCGGGGGGCTCAAGCCGCATCCGGACCTCGGTGCGGCGATCTACTACGCGGGCGCTTCGCTGCTGACGATCGGCTACGGCGACATCGTCGCTCAGAACGGGATCGCGCGCATCTTCTCGCTCGCGGCCGGCGCCTCGGGGCTCGGCACGTTCGCGATCGTCACGACGTTCTTGTTCCAGACGTTCGGCGCGTTTCAGCGGCGCGAGGCGTTCGTGGTGTCGATCTCCGAGCGCACGGGCGCGCCGCCGAGCGGGGTGGAGTTCGTGATCCGCCATCACAAGCTCGACATGTTCGACGACGTCGGCACGATCTTGCGCGAGTCGCAAAGCTGGATCGCCGAAGTGATGGAGACGCATCTCGCCTACCCGGTGCTGACCTACTTCCGTTCGAGCCACGACGACGAGTCGTGGGTCGGCACGCTGGGCGCGCTGCTCGACGCGTGCACGCTGATCCTCACCACGCTCGACGTCGACCACCGCGGGAACGCCGAGATCACGATGCGCCTGGGATCGCATCTGGTGCGCGATTTCAACGGGTTCTTCCGCCTGCCGACCAGCGATGCGACCGGCGTGGAATACGACGAGTTCGTCACCGTGTACCAGCGGATGCGCGAGATCGGCATGCGGGTGCGGCCGCTGGAGGACGCCTGGCCGGCGTTCTCCGCGAAGCGCGCGCAGTACGCCGTCCCGCTCGACGCGATGGCGCGCTGGTGGCGCATCCCGCCCGCCCAGTGGGTCGGCGACCGCTCGCGAATCCGCAACCACGTGAACGTCGGCCTGCCGCGCTGAGCGCCGGTCAGGCGCAGTATGAGCCTTCCCGGCGCGCCCTGACCCTAACGGTACATACAACAACGCCGGTCCGGCCGGAATCGCGGAGAACGGGCCGACGAGGGCACGCTACGCGAGGTACGCGACGTCATTGGCCGCTACATGCCGGACGCTCTCGAAGACCTCTCCTCGTACGTTGAAATCGGCCGGCTCGAAGTCGGTCGCGACTCGCACGGCTAACCGCATCGATCGCTACCTCGTCCGACCGTCGGCAGCGCGACGAAACGTCTCGGGACTGACGCCGTCAGCGGCGGCGGGCGGCTTCGATGCGGGGGTGCGCGGCGAGGAACTTCGTTGCTTCGTCGATCGGCGTGGCGAAGCCGATCGCGCGTTCATCGTCGAAGCGGGACTCGGCGATGCCGATCACGTTGCCGGTGGTGACGTCGAAGACGGGGCCGCCGCTCTCGCCCGGGATGATCGGGACGTCGAGCTCGAGGGCGCCGTTGCGGATGCTCGCGACCCGGCCCGTGTAGAGCGAGACGGTGCGGCGCAGGTGTTCGTCTTCGAAGGCGTCGGGGACGGGGTAGCCGAGCACGCCGATCGGCGTGCCGGGCTCGATGCCGTCGACGGAGCCGAGCTTCGCGACCGGCTGGTTCGTCAGCGCGACGTCGACCAGCGCGAGGTCTTCTTCTTCGCCGGTGCGCGCGACGACGCGCGCCGGCGCGCGCGCTCCGTCGCCGATCGTTGCGGTCAGGTCTTTCGCTTCGTCGATGACGTGAGCACCGGTGAGGATGCGCGTCCCCCACGTGCCGCTGTCGACGACGACGCCGGTGCCGTACGCGTCGTCCCACTTGCCTTTCCGCTTCGGATCGTCGGCGGGGATGCGCATCGAGAAATAGACGACCGACGGATGGAGCCGTTCGTATGCCGCGACGTAGCGGTCTTTTTCGGACGTCACGGTTTTCGCCGGGCTCGTGCAACCGGCGATCGTCATTGCAGCCGACAGAACGGCCGCACTCAGCCCGGTGGATACCGCGATTTGCCCCACGCGGAGCGTCCGAGGCGATGGAGTTGCGGGCCGTGGCGCCCCGGCCGTCGTCGGGGCTGCGTGCGTTGGCGCGAGGATCGTCATCTCACGCAGGACGGCCGTTCGCGGCGGGGGACGCGACGCGGTCGGCGATCGCGGCGCGGAGGGCGTCGATGCCTTCGCCGGCGTGTGCGCTGACGGCGATCGCGTCGCTCGGCAACGATGCCCGGGCCGCTTCGTCGAGGCGGTCGACTTTGTTGAAGACGGAGAGGACCGGTTTGTCGTCCAGCTTCAGCTCTTTGAAGATCGCTTCGACCGAGGCTTTCTGGCGCGGCCAGTCGGGGTTCGCTGCGTCGGAGACGTGCAGCAGCAGGTCGGCGTTCTCCAGCTCTTCGAGGGTCGCGCGGAACGCGTTCACCAGCTCCTGCGGGAGCGCGGTGATGAAGCCGACGGTGTCGGCGAGGCGCACGTTGACGCCGGGCGCGACGTAGGCGCGGCGCAGCGTCGGGTCGAGCGTCGCGAAGGGCTGGTCGGCGACGAAGGCGCGGTCGCGTTCGGAGGAGCCGGCGAGGCGGTTGAGCAGCGACGACTTGCCGACGTTGGTGTAGCCGACGAGCGCGACGAACGGGTCGGCGTTGCGGCCGGAGCGGCGCGTCTCGCGCTGCCGGCGCACCTCTTCCAGCTGGCGCTGCAGCAGCGAGACCCGCTGCGCGATCCGGCGGCGATCGGTTTCGAGCTTCGTCTCGCCGGGGCCGCGCGTGCCGACGCCGCCGCCGAGCCGCGAGAGCGCGGCGCCGACGCCGATCAGGTTCGACTGGCGGTAGCGCAGTTGCGCGAGCTCGACCTGGAGCTGGCCTTCGCGCGAGCGCGCGTGCTGCGCGAAGATGTCGAGGATCAGCATCGTGCGGTCGACGATCGGCAGCGGGACGACCTTTTCGAGGTTCGTGCGCTGGCGCGGACGCAGGTCGTTGAAGACCAGCAGCACGTCGGCTTTGAGCTCCTCGGCGCGCTCGGCGATCTCGCGCGCTTTGCCGGAGCCGACCAGCGTCGCCGGATCGACGTGCGGCAGCTTTTGCACGACCTCGCCGACGATCGTCGCGCCGGCGGCGTCGGCGAGCGCCTTGAACTCGTCCAGCTCGGGGGCGAGCGGACGCTGCGGGTCTTGCAGATCGACGGCGACGATCAGGGCGCGCTGCGGCGCGGCGGTCGGAGAGTAGAGTCGGCGGTGCTCGTTCACGGTGCGACCCATGCCCTTCACCGCCAAGCAGGGACCCGCCTGGCGTGCGGCCGCAGCACGACACATCGCCGCGAGCGAACCTCCCATGCGCCCGCGCCGCAGACAGGCGAGCGCGGCGGCGGCGTCTTCCGACGCCTCGTTCGATATCTTCAGCAAAAGATAACGAGGCCGCCGCGCCCATACGCCGAAGCGGCGCATCATGAAACGCGCCCTCTTTCTTTTCTCCCTCGCCGCGCTCGGACTCGGGGCGTCCGTTTCCGCTTCGGCCGCCGGCGGCTCGATCACCGTGTTCGCGGCGGCGTCACTCCGCGAGGCCTTCGACGCCGCCGCGCCCGTCTTCACGAAGAAGACGGGGATCGCCGTGACGTACTCGTTCGGCGGCTCCGATACGCTGGCGACGCAGTTGAAGCAAGGCGCGCCGGCCGACGTGTTCGTCTCGGCGAACGAGGCCCAGATGAACGTCGCCGCAGACGCGGCGCTGCTCGCCGGTCCGGCGCGGACGCTCGCGCGGAATCGCCTCGTGCTCATCGTGCCGAAGAACGATGCGGCGAACGTCACCGGCGTGCGCGACCTCACGAAACCCGGCGTGAAGGTGGTGCTCGCGGCGCCGAGCGTCCCAGTCGGCGGGTACGCGCGCGCGGCGTTCCGCAAGCTCGACGGCGCGCCGGGATATCCGGCCGGCTTCGCGGCCGCGGTCGAGAAGAACGTCGTCTCGAACGAAATCGACGTGAAAGCCGTCGCGACGAAGATCTCGCTGGGCGAAGGCGACGCGGGCGTCGTCTACCTCACCGACGTCACGCCGGCGATCGCCGGCAAGGTCACGATGATCGCGTTCCCTCCCGGCACCTCGCCGGACGCGCTGTATCCGATCGCCGCCCTGAAAGCTGCGCCGAACGCCGCAGGCGCGCGCGCGTTCGTGGACTTCATGCTCTCGCCCGAGGGGCAGACGTTCTTGCACGCGCGCGGATTCGCCGCGCCGTGATGCGCCGGCCGGTTCTTGCTTCTTGCCCGCCGCCCAAGGAGGGCGTTCGCCCGAGTGCGTAGCTAGCAGGTCCGGGCTTTCTCGTCTCCGCTTGGGAGGTGCGTCGTGCGCATGCAGACGCCGTTGTTGGTCCTCGCTTTCGCGCTGTACTCCGCGGCAATGGGGGGCTGCTCGGCCGGAGGATCGGGATCCGATGAGACGCGCGGTTCGGTCGTCGTCCCCGCGGCGGCGGCGAACGCCGGACGAGCAGGAGCGCGAGCCGGAGTGCGAAGTCCAGACGTGACGAACGGCTGCACCGGAACCGGGCTGCAATCGTTCATCGGCGGCGGCGCGACGAACGTCGCCGCGGGAAAGGACTCGGCCGTGGTTGCCGGCACGAGCAACGAGGCGTGCAGCATCAACTCGGTCATCGCCGGCGGCACCACGAACATCATCAGCAGTTCCGGCGGCGGCGGCTCGGTCGGATTCATCGGCGCCGGAGGAAACAACCTGATCACGATGGCCGAGAGCGGCTTCATCGGGGCGGGTCAAAGCAATACGGTCTCGGGGAATCAGGGCGCGGTCGTCGCCGGTGCCGGGAACGCCGCCGCGGGGGCGGAAGGCTTCGTCGGCGGCGGCGGCGGCAACACGATCACGTCGGCGGCGACCTATGGCGCCATCGCCGCCGGCGAAACGAACACCCTTTCGTCGAAATACGGTTTCATCGGCGCCGGGCTGAACAACAGCGTGTCCGGCGAAGGCGGCTACATCGCCGCCGGCGGCTACAACACGGTCAGCGGTGAGGGCGCCGTGATCGACGGCGGCTTCAACAGCACCGCGTCCGGAACGTTCGCGACGATTCCCGGCGGCTACGTCAACGCGGCGGCGGGAACGTACAGCTTCGCGGCCGGCGCACGTGCGAGCGCGCTGCAGGAGGGGACGTTCGTCTGGAGCGACGGGTCCGACGGTGATACGATTCTGACCTCGACCAAGGCGTACGAGTTTCTCGCGCGCGCGTCCGGCGGGTTCACGTTCTACACCAACAAGGGAAGTACGGTCGGCGCGCAGCTCGGCGCCGGCTCGGGGACATGGGCCTCGCTGAGCGATCGCAATGCGAAGACGAACGTCGCGCCGCTCGACGAGGCGTGGGTCCTCGACCAGGTTGCGGCGCTGCCGATCAGCCGGTGGAGCTACAAGGCGGAGCACGGCGTCAGGCACGTCGGGCCGATGGCGCAGGACTTCTACGCGGCGTTCCGCGTCGGCGAAGACGACCGGCACATCACCTCGATCGATGAGGACGGCGTGGCGCTCGCGGCGATCAAGGCGCTGCACGCCGAGAACGCGCGGCTGCGCGCACGGGTCGTCGCGCTGCAGCGTGCGCAGACCGCATCCGCGCGCGCGCAGTCCGCGTACCAGCGGGCGACCGACGCGAAGTTCGCGCGCATCGAGGCGCGTCTGGCGCAGTGAGCCGCCCGACGTCCCGCGGCACGCGCCTCCTCAGCGAACTCCGCGGCTGCGCGTGACGACGTCCTCGAGCCACGCCAGGCCCTCGTTGTAGCGAGGGCCGGGGCGCTCGAGGATCGCGGCGTCGGGCAGCGTGGAGATCCGGTGGGCGTGCACGGCGCGCAGCGCGCTCCACGGGGCTTCGTTCAGGACGCTCTTCAGCGGGACGTCGGGGTCGACCACCAGGATGTCGGGCTGGCGCGCGATGAGCGCTTCGGCGCTGTAGCGCGCGTACGGCGCGTTCAGGTCGTCGGCGGCGTTGCGCGCGCCGGCGAGGTCGATGAGGCTAGCGATGAAGGAGCCTTTGCCGACGGTGAAGATCGGCGCCGCGCCGAGGACGACGAACACCGATGGGCGCGTCCGGCGCGCGGCGGCGCGTGCGTGCAGCGCGGCGGTTTGCGCGCGGAGGCGCGCGACGAGCGCGCCGGCGCGATCGGTGGTTCCGGTCGCGCGGCCGAGCTCGAGCAGGTCGGCGTACACGTCGCTCAGCGAGTCGTCGCGCAGCAGCAGCGTGCGCATCCCGAGATCGTCGAGCTGCTTCGTCAGCGCGTGCTGCGCCTCGATCCCGACGACGAGATCGGGATGCAGCGCGACGATGCGTTCGACGTTCAGCGCGGCGAAGGTCGCGACCATCGGGATCTTTTGCGCCGCCGACGGGTAGTCGCTGTACTGCGAGACGCCGACGATGCGCCGCCCTTCGCCGAGCGCGAAGAGGTCTTCGGTCAGCGAGGGCATCAGCGAGACGATGCGTTTCGCCGGCGGCGCGGACGTCGTCGCGAGCGTCATCACCGGTGCGCGCGGCGAGCACGAGGCGAGCGCGGCCGCGACGGCGGCCGCCGCGAAGCGCGACGTCGAAGCGGTTTCGTTTCGCACGCGAGTCCGCTCAGATGCTGTAGTCGTAGACCATCTCGGTCGCCGGCTGCGCGGTGTGCGGATGACCGACGACGACCGCGGGGACGCCGGCGACCGTCGTGTGCGGCGCAACGGGGCGGACGACGACGCTTCCGGCGGCGATCAGGGAGCCCGCGCCGATCTCGATGTTGCCGAGCACGACGGCGCCCGCGCCGACCAGCACGCCGGCGCGCACCTTGGGATGACGGTCGCCGGACTCTTTGCCGGTGCCGCCCAGCGTCACGCCCTGCAGAATCGAGACGTTCTCCTCGACGACGGCGGTCTCGCCGATCACCACGCCGGTCGCGTGGTCGATGAAGACGCCCGGACCGATGCGCGCCGCGGGGTGAATGTCCACGGCGAACGTCTCCGAGGCGCGGCTCTGCAGGTAGAGCGCGTCGCCGTGCGCGCCGCGCGCCCACAGGGCGTGCGCGAAGCGATACGTCTGCAGCGCGTGGTAGCCCTTGAAGAGGAGCAGCGGCTGAAGCAGCGTGCGCAGCGCCGGATCGCGCTCGCGCACCGCGATCAGGTCGCGCGCGGCGAACGCCTCGATCTGCGGATCGTCACCGCCGAGCTCGCGCATCGTCGCGCAGAGCGACGCCGCGCCGACCAGGGGACCGTCGAGCTTCGCGGAGAGGACCTCGCACAGCGCGCTCGCCAGCCCGCCCGCGCGCAGCACGAAGCGTTCGATCGCCGGTGCGAGCATCGGCGAGCTCGCCGCCAGCGTGCGCGCGTCGGCGAGGACCTCGTCCCACAACGTCCCCGGCGAGCGGTCCTCGCGTTCGCGCTCGAGCCTCATGGCTGCCGCTTCGACCAGGATTCTCGCGCCGCCTCGCGCGAACAACGCGCGGTTCGCGTGCGCGGGAAGCCGGTGGGAATCCGGCACGGTCGCGCCACTGTCAGCGGGGAGCCGCTGCGGCCACGGTTCGGAAGGACTGGAAGGACGCAGCACGAGGCGAGGATCCGCGAAGTCAGGATACCGTCGCGCGGACATGCACTCCACCCTCGCGTCAAGGGAAGGACACCATGTTCCGCACCATTTCCGGGCTCTGCGCCCTGCTCACCGCCGCCGCCGTCGCGCCGGCGCTCGCGCAGACCGCTCCGGCCGCCAGCCCCACGCCGAGCGCGGCGCCGAGCGACATCGGGCACGTGACGACGAGCGACCGTCACGACGAGCCGCTGCGCACCGTCGTCAAGTCGACCTACGTCGTCACCAAAGCCGAGATGGTCGCGCGCGGCGACCTCACCGTCGCCGACGCGCTCGACCGCGTCCCCGGCGTGAACGTGCAGCGCAGCGGGCCGCTGGGTTCGGAATCCGACGTCACGCTCGACGGCTACCGGACGAGCCAGATCCTGATCCTGATCGACGGGCGGCCGGTTCCGGGCGAGCAGATCGAGCTGACCGCGCTGGGGACGATCCCGACGAGCGGCGTCGAGCGCATCGAAGTCGTCGAAGGCGGCGGCGCGACGCTGTACGGCACCGGCGCGCTCGGCGGCGTGATCAACATCATCACGACCGGCGGTGCGGGGCTGCAGCACCTTCCGCGCGTCTCGCTCGATGAGAGCTCGCTGGGCGAGCGCGGGTTCGCCTTCGAGAACGGCACGTTTTCGTTCGAGCGGCGCATCGCGCGCAACGCGTACGACTGGCCGGCGGTCGGACCGGTGCCGGCCGGGACGAGCGTGAACGACGACTACGAAACGACGAGCGCGCGCTTCGCGAAGCAGCTGCGCGCGGGCGCGCTGCGGATCGGCGTCGACGCGGGGCTCGCCGAGAACCACGTCGGCGCCGCGGGTGACTACGCGTTTCCGCCGGTCTCGACGACGGCGCGCGAGAACATGATCGCCGGCGACGGGCGCGTCACGCTGGCGCTCGACCGTGCGCAGTCGACGACGACGCTCGACCTCAGCGGGACGCGGCGCACGTTTCTGTACACGTTCGCCCCCGACGATCCGGCGTACGCGGCGGGAAATCTGTTCGGCGGCACGACGCAGGTCGAGACCGAAGGGCGCGTGCAGGCGAGCCTGCGCGATGTGATCGAGAGCGAAGGCTCGACCCTGGTCGCTGGGATCGATCTGGCGCACGGGGCCGGGCGCGTCGACGACGGGCTCCATCCGGCTGCGCTGCCGTTCGTGCAGACGGCGGCCTACGCACAGGAGACGCTGGTCGCGCCCGACGGGATTCGCACGGAGTTCGGCGTGCGCGGGGAGCGCGACGGCGCCTACGGCGGGATCGTCGCGCCCTCGCTCGGCGTGCGTATCCCGCTCGGCTCCGCGCTCGACCTGCGGGCGAACGCCGCGACGGGCTTTCGCGCGCCGGACCTCACCGAGCTGATCTACCCGACGTACTCGAACCCGAGCCTGCGGCCGGAGCGCTCGAAGAGCACCGATCTCGCGCTCGATGCGCCGGCGCTGCTCGGCGGCGCCTCGCTGCGCTGGTTCTCGGAGAACGGGAACGACCTCATCGCGATCAACCAGAATTACGACTACGGCGCCGCGACCTCGCCGGCGAACCCGTATCTGATCAACGTCGCGCGCTACTCGATCGCCGGCTTCGTCGGCTCGGTTCGCACGCACGCCTTCCACGGCTTCAGCAGCTCGCTCTCGCTCACCGACACGTATCGCGCGCTCGACTTGACCTCACTCGCGACGCGGCTCGCGCGGCGGCCCGTGCTGGCCGGCGATCTGACGCTCGAGTACGGCGCGCCGCGCGGGCTGCTCGATGGCGCCGGGTTCCTCGCGCACGCCGTCGGCCCGCACGACACGCCGGACACCGAGTTCGCCCGCGTCGATGCGTACGTGCGGCTGCGTGCGGCGCGCGACGCGCTGCTCTCGCTGCGCGTCTTCAATCTCGGCAACGAGCGCTACGCCGACGTGTCGGGGTTCCCGATGCCCGGGCGTACGTTCGCGCTGGAGCTCTCGACGCGTTGAAGCTCCTCGCGCTCGCCGCGCTGGTCCCGCTCGCGATGCTGGCCGGCATCGCGTTCGGCGGCGCGGCGATCGCGCCGGCGGCGTTGGCGCACGCGATCCTGCATCCGAACGGCGGCGGAGACGTCGCGACGATCGTCTGGCAGCTGCGCGTCCCGCGCGTCTGCGTCGCGGCCACGGTCGGCGCGTGCCTCGCCCTCGCCGGGACGCTGCTGCAGGCGCTGCTGCGCAACCCGCTGGTCGATCCGTATCTGACGGGCGTCTCGAGCGGCGCCGGCGCGACGATCGCGATCGCGGCGACGCTCGGCGTCGCGCCCGCGCTGATCCCCCCGCTCGGGTTCTTCTCCGGGCTCGCGACGGCCGTGCTGGTCGCCGTCCTCGCACGGCGCGGGCCGCGGCTCGACGCCGAGCGGCTCGTGCTCGCCGGGATCTCGCTCTCCGCGCTGCTCTCGGCGATCGTCACGCTGGCGCTCGAGCGGCTGGCACGCGGGGCGGCGAGCGAGTCGATCTTGGCGTGGCTGGCGGGATCGCTGGCCGGGCGCGGGTGGCCGGATTTGGCGGCGGCCGCGCCGGAGGCGCTGGCCGGCGCGCTGCTGGGGGCCTTGACGATCCCGGCGCTGAACGTGCTGCGGCTCGGCGAGGGGCGCGCGGCCGCGCTCGGCGTCGACGTCGTGCGGCTGCAGTGGGCGCTGCTGATCGGGGCGACGCTGCTGACCGCCGCGGCGGTCGCGCTGGCCGGGCTGCTCGGCTTCGTCGGGCTGATCGTGCCGCATCTCGCGCGGCGGGTGGTCGGACCCGATCTGCGCGCGCTCGTCCCCGCGGCGGTGCTCGTCGGGGCGGCGCTGGTCGTGCTCGCCGATGCGCTGGCCCGGACGCTCGCGGCGCCCGCGGAGATCCCGCTGGGGGTGCTGCTCGCCTTCGTGGGCGTTCCTACCTTCTTGGTCCTCTATTTGCGCGGTGCCGCACGGAGTTACGCGTGAGCGCGACGGGACGCTCGCGCCTTGCGGCGTACGGCCGCCTCATGAAGCTGATGAACGGGGTGCGTCCGGCAGCGGGTGCATTCATGTTGTCTGCCGCGCTTGCGGCATGCGGCGGCGGCGGCGGAGGCGGCGGACACTACGCAACGCCGGTCGGACCGGAAACTCCCGGCACGACGCCCGCGCCGACCACCTCGCCGGCGAACGGCTACACCGCACCGACCGGCGCGGTGACGGCGATCGCGCCGAGCGCGAGCGGGAACTTCGGATCGGCGATCCTCGCCGCGTCCGCCTCGGGGACGCTCGTCGTGCAGAGCGACGACACGCCGGCCGAACAGTACGGCGCGACGGACCTCGCGAGCTCGGGGCTGAGCGAGTATCCGCTGACGATCACCGAGTCGGCCGGCATCGCGACCTCGGCGCTGCATCGCGCGGCGAGCGCGGTGCGGCGCACGCGCGGACGCGTGCGGTTCGAGGCGCTGCCGGCGTCCTTCCACCCGCGGCTCGATCCGCGCACGGCGACCGCCGGCTTCGCGCGGCGCGGCGCGCTCGCGCTTCGCCGCGCGCCGGGGATCGTGCCCAACGCGCGCTCGCGGCGCCCGGCGGCGTTGGCGCAAGGCGCGCAGCGCACGTTCCACATCGTGACCGGCGCGATCACGCACGTCAGCGCGTCGTCGTGCCCCGCGGGCTCGACGCAGGTTCCGGACAGCACGATCTGCTACGCCGACATCAGCGCGACGCTGCAGGCGGTCTCGACGCACGCGTACGTGTGGGTCGACGATGCGCTGCAGGGAAGCCAGTACCACTTCCCCTCGACCGACTGGCCGAACGTCGCGACGACGTTCGACGCCGACTACCCCATCGAGACGCAAGCCTTCGCGCCGGCGTTCTTGCCGACGAGTCCGACCCCGACGTTCGCGCAGTGTCCGGCGGGGAGCACGACGCCGTTCACCGACCAGTCGCAGTACCAGCCGGTCCCCGATCTGAGCGGCGGCGATCCGCACATCTCGATCGTCATCACGGCGGCGCTCGACGGCACCGGCGAGGGCGGGTATTTCGACTCCGACAACCTGCTCAACGATCAGGAGCTGAACTGCGGCGGTCCGCACGTGCCGTCGAACGATCTGCCGATGGTCGTGCTCGGCGACGACCGGTATACGACGACCTCGGGAACGACGGTGTACGACCCGACATACTGGGATCTGGTCGACATGAAGCGCTCGATGCCGCACGAGTTCCAGCACTATCTGCACGCGCTGAACAAAGCGATCGGGCCGCAGCTCACCGACGGCAACGGCATGTTCGACGACTCGTTCGTCGACGAAGGCTGCTCGGAGCTCGCCGAGGACATCGTCAACGGCGGCCGGCAGCAGAGCGACGAGACGCTGCTGGAGTTCGAGTACCTCTACGCTCCCGCGAACTACTCGCTGACCGCGTTCACCGGCTACGCGCCGAACCCGACCGACACCTCGTCGACGCCGACCTTCGGCTTCTACAACAATACCGCGGGGAGCTACGGGCAGGCGTATCTGTTCATGCGCTATCTGTACGACCGTTTCGGCGGCTCGGCGGCGCTGCACCGTCTGTACGCCGATCTCTCGCCGGGACAATCCGGGACGGCGAACACCGGACCGGTCGTCGCCGCCGCCGGCAACGGCGAGAGCTTCGGCCGGCTCTACGGCGACTTCGCGCTGGCGATCGCGGCGCGCAACGAGCTCTCGACGAACGCCGCGTACCGGTTCTCCTCACAGGTTCCGCTGATGACGACGGTCGGGATCCCGCTGCCGGGCGGGGAGACCGCCGCGCTACGTTTCGACGGACCGACCTCATCCGACGATCTCACCTTGAGCGACCCCTACCAGGGATACGTCATCGAGCTGCAGCTCGGCCAGACCGTCGGCGGGCAGCTGCTGCGCGGTGCGACCGCGTTTTACAACGGCCCGGGCGATCCGGGCGTCGGCGCGACGGTCCTCGGCAGCGCGCCGCGGGCGAACGCGTTCCTGAACGCGGGGCTCGCGCAGGGCGGCTTCGACTACGACCAGACGTGCGCGTCGGTGTCGGGTTCGTCGTGCTGATCCGATGACGCTCGTCCTCGAGCGCGTGGCGATCGCGCGCGGCGGCCGTACGCTGCTGCACGACGTCTCGCTCGCGCTCGAGGACGGCGTCGTCGCGCTGGTCGGCCGCAACGGCGTCGGCAAGACGACGCTGCTGCGCACGCTGGCCGGCGCGCTCGCGCCCGCGGCCGGGCGCGTGCTGCTCGACGGGGTCGACGTGCGCGCGCTCGAGCCGCGCGTGCGCGCCCGGCGCATCGCCTTCGTCGACGGCGGCGAAGCGGCGTTCTCGGCGCTGACGGTGGAGGACGCGGTGGCGTCGGCGCGCTTTCCGCACCACCGCTGGTTCGAATGGGAAGCGACCGCCGAGGACGCGTCCGCCGTCGACGACGCGCTCGCGCGCACCCAGCTGACGCCGTTCCGCCGGCGTGAGCTGGGAACGCTCTCCGCCGGCGAGCGTCAGCGCGTCTGGATCGCCCTGGCGATCGCGCAGCGCGCCGGCATCGTGCTGCTCGACGAGCCGACCTCGCATCTCGACTTGAAGGCCTCGGTGGAAACGCTGCATCTGGTGCGCGAGCTGGCGGCCTCCGGCGCGCTCGTCGTCGCCGTGCTGCACCAGCTCGAGGAGGCGGCGGCGTTCGCCGACCGCGTTCTGGTTCTCGGCGACGGCTGCGTCCTCGCCGACGCGCCGCCGGCGGAGGCGCTGACCGCGGCGACCATTCAGCGCGCGTTCGACGTCGCCGTGACGGTGGAGCGCGGTCCGGACGGGCCGGCGTTTCACCGCCGCACCGCGCCGCCCGCGCGGCCCTGAGCTTTACGCGGCCGGGCGCAGCGCTTCGACGGGGCGCGCGACCGGTTCGGCGGCCTTGCGCGGCGCCGCGGGGAGCGCGAACCACGACACGACGAGTGCGAAGAACGCGAGCAGGGCGAAGGTCAGTTCCACGGTGGCGACGCTCCTATGACGGGCTGTAGGCGATTTCGGAGTGCTGCGAGAGGTCGAGCCCCATCGCTTCTTCGCGCTCGCTGACGCGCAGCGGGACCAGCACGTTGACGAACTTCAGGATCGCGAAGGTCATGACGCCGCTGAACGTCCACGATGCGGTGACCGCGATGAGCTGGATCCCGAGCTGCCCGGGATTTCCGTAGAAGAGCCCGTTCGCGGCGCCCGCGTTGATCGCGGTGGTGGCGAAGAGCCCGGTGCAGATCGCGCCGACCGTTCCGCCGACGCCGTGGACGGCCCACACGTCGAGCGCGTCGTCCACGTTCATCCGGTCGCGGAGCTGGCACGCTCCGTAACAGACGAGCGAGACGAGAAGGCCGATCAGGATCGCGGCGGCCGGGGTGACGTAGCCGGCCGCCGGCGTGATGGCGACGAGGCCGGCCACGGCGCCGGCGGTCGCGCCGACGACGCTCGGCACGCCCTTGTGCATCCACGAGATCGTCATCCACGTCAGGGCGGCCATCGCCGCCGCCGTGTTCGTGTTCACGAAGGCGCTGACGGCGAGACCGTTCGCGGCCAGCGCGCTCCCCGCATTGAAGCCGAACCAGCCGAACCACAGCAGCGCGCAGCCGAGCACGACCATCGGGATGTCGTGCGGCTCGACGTTCTCACCATGGGTGTGCGTGATGCGCCGGCCGAGCACCCACGCGGCGACCAGCGCCGAGACGCCCGAGGAGATGTGCACGACGGTGCCGCCCGCGAAGTCGAGGGCGCCCATCTTGCTCAGCCAGCCGCCGTGGCCCCACACCCAGTGCGCCAGCGGATCGTACACGAGCGTCGCCCACAGCAAGCTGAACAGCACGAACGCCTTGAAGCGCTTGCGCTCGGCGAACGCGCCGCTGATGAGCGCTGGCGTGATGCACGCGAACATCATTTGAAAGACCATGTACGCCTGGTGGGGGATCGTCGCCGCGTAGTCTTTGTCCGGCGCGAGCGTGACGTGACTCAACCCGACCCACGACAGGTCGCCGATGATGCCCCAGCCCTTCACGTCGGGGCCGAAGGCGAGCGAGTAGCCCCACAGCACCCACTGCACGCTGATCAGGCACAAAATGAAGAAGCTGTGCATTACCGTCGAGAGGACGTTCTTCCGGCGCACGAGACCGCCGTAGAAGAAGCCGAGCGCCGGCGTCATCAGCATGACCAGAGCGGCCGACGCCAAGACCCAGGCGGTGTCGCCGCCGCTGATCTTGTCCATTGGGCCCATTGTAGGGCCGCCCCGCCGTTCGTCGCATTGGGGAAATGACGAACGAATCGGGGCTCGGGCTCGACGTGTGTCGGACTAGCCGACCTGCTAGCCCGCTGTGAGCCCGGTCACACCCGGTCCGAAGCGACGATCCGGATGTCCTCGGTGGTGACCCAGCCGTAGCGGCCGCGGTTCGGTCCGTCCAAAATTCGCACGCCGACCGCGTCGAGCGGATCGTCGGGCGAGGGGACGATCCCGGGCGCGCACTGGATGACGACCGCGCGCGTCCCCGAGTTCGCCAGCAGCGTGTGCACCAGCACGTCCTGCGTGCGGCGCCAATAGCCTTCGGCATATTGCACGACGCGCCGCCGCGAGTCCCAGACGAAGACGTCCGGATCGAGCGCGCGCGAGCTGAGCACGACGTGGCGGCCCACCGGGACGACGCACGACGAAGCGCCCCCTGCGGGTGAGACCAAGGCGACGACCATGGCAAGGGCGCCGAAGAGCCGGGCGGCCACGAGCGGCGCTTGCGACGACCGCCTGGGACGGTCCTGCGAAACGCAACGAAGGGGCGCTCGCGCACGTATACATCGACAGACCGTGAAGAAGCTCGTTCGACCGCTCCTCGCAGGCGCCGGCCTCACCGGCGCGGTGGCCGCCGCGAACCGCGCCCTGAGCAACGCGCCGCTGCCGACGAACGCGCTGGGCGGCACGCGCCGTCCCTGGACGTGGCGCGGTCATGAGATCTTCGCGGCGGAACTCGGCGAAGGTCCGCCGGTCCTGCTCGTGCACGGGATCTACGCAGGTGCATCCTCGTTCGAGTTTCGCCGGCTTGCACCGCTGCTCGCCCGGCGGCACCGCGTCGTCGCCTTCGACCTGCTCGGCTGCGGGCTTTCGGCAAAGCCGCGACTGGCGTACGGCGCCGACCTTTTCGTCGATCAGGTCGTCGACGCGCTCGAGGCCTTCGCCGACGAGCCGGTCGCGGTCGTCGCTTCGTCGCTCGGCGCGGCGTTCGCGATCCGCGCCGCGACGCGTGCCGGCGATCGCATCGAGCGTCTCGCCGCGATCTGCCCGACCGGGCTGAACGGCAGGCGCGAGCGCGGTCCCACCGCGTCCGGCGCCGCGCTCACCAACGTGCTGCGCTCGCCGGTGCTCGGCGAAGCGATGTGGAACGCGCTCGCCTCGAAAGCCTCGATCCGGTGGTTTCTCACGCACCAGGCGTACGCGCGTCCGGAGAGCGCGACCGACGAGGTCGTCGACCACTATTACGCGGTCGGCCACCAGCGCGGCGCGCGCTGGGTTCCGGCGGCGTTCGTCGGCGGCGCGCTCGACTGCGATCTCGCGCGCGATCTGCCGTTCCTCGAGACGCCGCTGCAGGTGTTGTGGGGCGAGCAGGCGCACGCGACGAACTCGCGCGAGAACGCCGACGAGTACGTGCGACTCGCCGGGCACGCGCATCTTGCGACCTTCGCGAACAGCGCGCTGCTGCCGCACGAAGAGGAACCCGAGGCCGTCGCCGGCGTGCTGCACGAGTTTTTCGCCCCGGAACGCGCAGCGGTCTGACCTTCGCGCACCGCCGCGGCGGCCGGCGTCACGGCTGCGGGCGGTTGCCGTTCGACCACGAGACGTTCGCGCGCAGGTCTCCGTCGGGATCGGGCGGCGCGGCGTTCGCGCAGCGGCCGGTGCCGTCGACGCATTGGTACCGCACGTGGATGAGCGTCCCGCCGGACGGCCACGGGCTCGCCGACGGCTGGGGTGACGCTCCGCTGAGCGTGTCGCCGCCGAGGTCGCCTTCGTGCGGAGCGGCCCGCGCGTTCGCGCCGGCCGCGCCGTCGGTCGCATCGATCGCGGAGGCGTCATCGCGGCCGGCGATCGCGCTGTACGGCGGCTCGGCGAAAAGGCGCAGCGTGACGTCGGAGTCGCGCTGCACGAGGGTCTCCGCCGCGGCGTCTTGCACCTGCACGACGACGTGCAGCGAAAGCCGCGACTCCTGCACGAACCCGCTGCACTGCAGCCAGGCGATCGTATCCGGGCCTTGCGAGGGCGTCGCGCCGAGCTCGGGGCATGACGGCGCGGCGAGCGTCGTCGGCGTAACGGTGTAGGCGACGGTGAAGTGCAGGCCGCTCTCGCCGTCGACCGCGACCGTCCGCGCGAACGGCGTCGGCAGCGTCGCGAGCGCTGCCGTATAACCGTCGAGCGACGGCGTCGTGCCGGCGAACGGCTGCGCGGGCGCCAGGACGGTCGCGCTGCCGGCGATCGCCGCCTGCAGCGCATTCTGGTAGTCGGCGATCGCGTCGTGCGCCGCGCCTTCGACGGCGCGGTCGGCCGCGAGCTGCACGCCGGCACGCCCGAACGCCGCCGCACCGTCGAGGAGCACGCCCGCGAGCAGCCCGAACGCGACGACGAACCACAGTGCGGTTCCGAGCATCACATCCGCGCCGGTACCGCGACGTCGCGCGTCAGCGTTTGCCCCGGCGCATACATCGACGGAGGAAGCGACTCGCTGAGCGTCACCGTGCGCGCCTCGCTCGCTGGGATCGTGCCGTCGCCGGCGAGCGCACACGGATCGCGCGGATAGGTCACGACGACGGTGAACGTCTGCGCCGCCGGATCGAACGTCGCGGTGACCGGCAACCTCAGCGTCAGCGCGGCGCTCGTGCCGACGGCACCGGTCGTACCGGGGCTCGCCGCGCCGCCGTTCGCGGCCGTTGCGGACGCGCCGCAGGGCGCGGAGCCGCGCAGCTGCGCGCCCGCGAGATACGTCGTGCTGCCCGGCACCAGGGCCCACGCGCGGTCGGGGGCGGCCGTGCTCCCGTCCGGCGCCGTCGTCGGTCCGTAGGCGACGGCGGCGCGCGCCCGCGCGAGCGCGTTTTCGCCGGCGGTCAGCGCCGCGTCGCGAACGCTGCCCGGCGCCGCGTTGCGCGCCAGCGCCGCGAACGCGCCCGCCGTCGCCGCGCCGGCGAGCGCGAGCACGCCGACGGTGACCACGAGCTCGAGCAGCGTGAAGCCGCGCTCGCGCGCGCGGCTGCACGCGCGGTCAGCCGTTCGCGTAGAATCCACCGGCCGCTCCTTGCGCCTGCACCGCGGCGCAGCGCTGCTGCTCGGCGGCGATCGCCGCGGCTTCGCCGCTCGCGAGATACGGCGAGGCGTCGGCGAGCCACGCCGCGGCGCTTTCGGACTTCACGTCCCACGGCGCGAAGCCGCCGGCGTTCGAGCCGTCCGCCGCGGGGCGATCCGGCGGATACGCCGTGTAGTTGCGGCCGGCGTCCCAGTTCGTCGCGGCGTAGGGTTTCGCGAGCGTGTCGGTCCCGCCGTCCGAAGCGCGCGTGCCCGTATACGTGAAAGCGAACGTTCCGGCGAAAAACCAGCCGGATGGAAACGTCAGCGAACCGTCCGAGCTCGTCGTCGCGTCGTTCCAGTACACGTGCTCGCTCCACGTGGTCTGCCACGACATCCTGCACTGCGTGAGCGTCTTCGGCCCGGCACTGTCGTGCCCGACGTCGCAGCGCTCGCTGCATGTGTATCGCAGCACCTCGGTGAAGCCGCTCGGCATCGTGCCGGGCAGCAGCGAGACCGTCCGCGACGCATACGCGCTGTCGATCCGCACGTCGATCAGCGTATTGCCGCCGGGAACGGGTTTGCCCGCCGCGTCGAGGACGGCGAGCGGGAACGCCGCGATCGCCGGGACGCCGTTCGCGACGAACGGCGCGTCGTTCGTGCCGAGATACGGATCCGCGTGCGCGCCGAGCGCCGCCGGCGCGACCGCCGCCGGCGCGAACGGCGCCTGCAGCGCGGTGAGCACGACCGTCCCCGGCTGCGATGCGTCGCACGGCACGATCGCGGAGCTCGCCGCCAGCCGTTCCAGCGCGTCGCCGGGAATCGCCTCGGCGCGCGCGTGGTTCGGAAACTGCCGGTAGCTCCAGAAGTGCGGTCCGGCGGCATCGGCGGTGAAGAAATCGAGCTGCACGCAGTCGTCGTGCGCGCTGCCGGCGGACGGCGCGCTGCTCCAGATCGCGGTCGCACCCCGCGCTTCGGCACGCAGTTGCGCGCCGAGCCGTTCGAGCGCGGCGTACCCCGCGTGGCGGGCGGCGAGCTGCGCGACGCCGGAGGAGAGCTGCCGCACCGTTTCGAGCGCGGCGAACGCGACGGCGACGAAGGACGCCGACGCGACCAGCACCTCGATGAGCGTGAAGCCGCGCTCCGACGATCGCACGCCGCTCCCGGTGCCCGCGCGCAGCGAGCGTCAGTCGCGCTTCCGGCGGGTAGGTTTCGGGCGAGGTATCACCCTAGCCGTCCCGAAAGCCGAGCGACCATGCGCACCGCGTTCGACACCTCGATCTTCAAGAGCTATGACGTCCGCGGGATCGTCGGGTCTCAGCTGACGCCGGAGGTGGCCTACCTGATCGGACGCGCGTTCGTGCAGGCGCTGCAGCGGACGAACATCTGCATCGGGCGCGACATGCGCCCGTCAGGCGACGACTTGATGGAAGCGCTGACGCGCGGCGCCGTCGACGGCGGCGCCGACGTCACCCATATCGGGCTGATCTCGACCGATGCGCTCTATTTCGCCGTCGGTCACTACGGTTTCGACGGCGGCGTGATGATCACGGCCTCGCACAACCCCGCCGAGTACAACGGCCTGAAGTTCTGCCGCGACGAGGCGCAGGCGATCTCGCTCGACACGGGGCTCGGCGAGGTGCGCGACCTCGCGGTCTCCGGCGACTTCACCGAGCCGCGGCGCAAGGGCTCCGTCGGCGAGCGGGAGGTGCTCGACGACTTCGGCCGGCACTGCGTCTCGTTCATCCGCGACGTGACGAAGATCAAACCGTACAAGATCGCGATCGACGCGGGCAACGGGATGGCCGGGCTCACCGTGCCGTACGTCTTCAAGTACTTGCCGCAGGTTGAGGTCGTCCCGCTGTTCTTCGAGCTCGACGGAACGTTTCCGAACCACGCCGCCTCGCCGATCGAGGACGAGAACAAGCTCGACCTGCGCAAGGCGGTGCTCGAGCATGCCTGCGATCTCGGCGCCGCGTTCGACGGCGACGCCGATCGCATGTTCATCGTCGACGAGAAGGGCGGGTTCCCCGACGGCAGCATCGTCACCGCCGCGGTCGGCGTCGCGACGCTGAAGAAGTACCCCGGCTCGAAGATCCTCTACAACCTGATCTGCTCGCGCAGCGTCCCCGAGGCGATCGTCGCTCACGGAGGAACGCCGGTCCGCTCGCAGGTCGGGCACTCGCTGATCAAGCCGCTGATGCGCGAGGACGACATCCCGTTCGGCGGCGAGCACAGCGGACATTTCTACTTCCGCGAGAACTGGTTCGCCGACTCGGGGATGATCGCGCTGATGCAGTGCCTCGACCTGTTCTCGGAGATCGACGGCCCGATCACGCAGGCGATCGCCCCCTACAACACGCGCTTCCGCTCGGGTGAGATCAACACCAAGGTCGACGACGCCGACGCGAAGATGCGCAAGATCGAAGAGCACTTCGCCGACGCGAAGATCGACCACCTCGACGGGGTGACGGTCGAGTACGAGCGCTGGTGGCTCAACGTGCGCAAGTCGAACACCGAGCCGCTGCTGCGGCTCAACGTGGAAGGCGATACCCGCGAGCTCATGGAGCAGCATCGCGACGAGGCGCTGGCGCTGATCACGACTTGAGCACCCTCGAGCCGCTGGCGCGTTATCACGCCGCACGCGACGACGTCGCAGCGGCGCTCGGCGAGCTCCGCGCGCTGGTCGCGGCGTCGGCGAGCTGGCACGACGCCGCCGACGACGACGCCTCGCTCGGCCGCACGATCGCCCGGTTGCGCGACGGGCGCTTCGTGCTCGCCGTGGTCGGCGAGTTCTCGAGCGGCAAGTCGTTCCTGCTGAACGCGCTGCTCGAGAAAGTCGAGTTCGAAGAGCGTTCCGGCGGGAAGCGCATCGCCGGGCTGCTCGCGACGGACATCAACCCCTCGACCGCGACGATCACCGAGCTCTCGTACGCCGCCGAGGAGTCGGCGACCGCGGTGTACCCGAGCGGTCGCGAAGAGCGCGTCCCGCTCGGGCGGCTCGCGCGCTTCGTCGCGGTCGCGGAAGAGGCAAAGCTGCACGACGCGACCGACGCCCAAGACGCGGGCGCGCCCTCGCTGGTGCGGGTTCGCGTGGATTCGGCGTTCCTGCGCGGCGGGTTCGTCGTCGCCGACACGCCGGGGCTCGCCTCGATCAACCCCGCTCACCGCCGCGCGACGCTCTCGTATCTTCCCGGCGCCGACGCGGTGCTCTACCTGATCGACACGCAGCAGCCGTTCACCGAAGGCGACGCATCGTTTCTGGGGATCGTCCGGCGCTACATCGAGTCGGTCTTCATCGTGCAGACGAAGATCGATCTGTGGCGGATGCGCGAAGGCGAGCGCGAGGCGTGGCAGGCCGCCGCGCAGCGGATCGTCGCGCAGACCGCGCTGCACGCGCCCGGGACGCCGGTCTTCCCGCTCTCCGCGCGCGAGTACGCCGAAGGGCTGCTGACCGGCGACGACACGCTGATCGCGCAGAGCCGTTTTCGGGAGTTCCTCGGCGCGCTCGACGCTTCGCTGGTCGCGACGACGGGCCGCTCGCGGCTGCGCCGGGCGGCCGCCGAGGCGCGGCGCGTCGCGACGCGGGCCGCCGACGCGCTGGCCTTCGACGCCGGCGCCCTCGAGACGCCGCAGGACGCGCTGCGCGCGCGACGCGCATCCGTCGCGCCGGCGCTCGACGCGTTCGACGGCGCCGCCGGCGCCGCGCAGCGGCGGCTCGAGGAGGCGGGCGCCGCGCTCGCCGCCGCCATCCGCGCGAAAGGCGAAACGACGCGCGCCGCGCTCGCCCGCACGCTGACCCGAACCTTCGACGTCGCCGACGTCGCTCGGCTGCGCGATCGCGCGAAGCTCCACATCCTGGTCGACGACGTGCTGGCGACCGCGGTCGGGCGCTTCGCCGCCGACACCGCCGAGCTCGTCGCCAAGCGGCTGCGCGAGGACGCGAAGAGCGCATCCGCCTCGGTCGTCACCGCGGCGCGCGAGACCGATCCGGAAAACGTCCTGGCGCCGCTGCTCGACGCGATCGCCGCCGAGCGGCTTCCGGTCACCGAAGACGCCGCGCGCGCGTTCGGCGCCGACGCGTCGAGCGGCGCGTGGAGCTTCGACCTGGAGACCGGCCTGCGCTCCACGATCGTGCTCGGCGCGCTCAGCGGTCCGGCGGTCGGGCTCGTCGATGCGATCGCGACGCGCTTCGCCGCCGCGCCGCCCGGCGCGTTCATGAAGCGCGAGCTCTTGCACGAGCTCGACGCCGCGCTCTATCCCGAGTTCGACGCCGAGCTGGGCGCATACGTCGAAGGAATCGCAACGCGGATCGATGCGCTCGCCCGCGGGCTCGGCGCCCGGCTGAGCGCGCTCGGACCGCGGGTTCGCGCCGAGGCGCTCGGACCGCTCGAGCGCGCGCTCGAAGCGCACGCCGGCGCAGTGGACCGCGGCGCCGCGGCGCGCGAGGCGCGCGAGCGCGGCGCGTCGGCGCGCGCCCTCGCGACGCGGATCGACACGCGTGCCGAAACGTTCGCCCGCGAGAGCCGGATCGAGCGCGCCGAGCTCGCCGATCCAGCGGTCCCGCTCGATGCGCAGGCCGGGCTCGAACGGGTCGCGCCGGCCGATGCGGCGCGCTTCGACCCCCTTACCTACGAGCACGGCCTGCGTCCGGAGCGCTGGCGCATCGTCGTCCTCGGCGCGTTCAAGCGGGGCAAGTCCAGCCTCATCAACGCGATCGCCGGCTCGCGCGTGCTTCCCGACGAAGGCGCGGACGTCGAGATGCGCTTCCCCGTCCACGTGCGCTACGGCCCCGAGCACCGGGCGTACGAGCTCGGCGACGACGCGGGCTGGAACGAGATCGCACCCGCCGACGTACTCGACGCGACGACGCGCACGCCGGTGCTGATCGAGACGCCGTGGACGCTTCCGCCGCAGCTCGTCCTCGTGCACACGCCGGCGTTCGACTCCGGCTTCGCCCTCGCGACGGAGATCGTGCGCGCCGCCGGGTCGGCGGCGAGCGAGATCCTCGCGCTCTTCTCGCGCCAGCTCTCCGATCGCGAGCTCGACATGTACGCGCAGATCGCGCGCGCCGGGAAGCCGATGACCTTCGTACACACGATCGCCGACCACGAGGACGACTCCGAGCGGCGCAACGTGGTGATGCTCGCCGAGCGCTACTTGCGCGAGCACGCGATCGTCCCGCAGCGCATCTTCACGACGTCCACGCTCGAATACCGCGAGGCGCGTGACGCCGGGCGGGCGCCGGCCGGCTGGAACGAGCTGCTCGCACTGCGCTCGACGATCGAGGCGCACGCCGAGGAGCACATGGCGCGGCTGGCGCGCGGCGAGCGCGAACGGGCCGAGCGCGAACGGCTGGCGAGCCGTGTCCCGACCGCTCGAGCCACGCCCCCCAGGCGCGGTTTGTTCGGCCGGCTGTTTCGCAAAGGTTAGCTGAGAATTCGCCGAGGGGGGTCGGCCCGGCGGCTCCCGAATCGGACCGGACGTGTCCGACACCTATATCCTCGGCCCGGCGCGGATCGCGCTCGGCGACGGCACGCTGACCCACGGTCGCCTCGCCGTCGAACGCGGCAAGATCGCCCGGATTCTCCCCGAGGACGGGCCGACCGATCTCCATCCTCCCGACGGCGCGATCGTCGCGCCGGGGATGATCGACGTTCACACGAACGGCGCCGACGAGTTCCTGTTCAACCGCGATCAAGGGAACGCGGTCGAAGTCGCATCGCGCGCGTACGCGCGGCAGGGTGCGACCGGTTTCGTCGCCGGGATCATGACGGCGCCGTGGGAGTCGATGATGCACGCGGCCGCCGAGGTGTCGGAGGCGGCGAACCAGCTCGTCGAAGCGGGGACGCCGATCGGGGCGCGCTGTCTGGGGATTCACTTCGAAGGACCGTTCCTCAACCCGAAGTTCCGGCGCGTCCATCGCGGCGAGTGGATCGTCCCCGCAACGCTCGACCGCGCGCAAGAGATGGTCGCGGCGAGCAAAGGCGCGCTCGTGCTGGTGACGATGGCGCCGGAGATGGACGGCGTCGACGAGGTCGCGCGCTTCTTCTTCGATCAGGGGATCGTGTGCTCGGCCGGCCATACCGCCGCGCATTACCGCGACGGGATGCTGGCGATCGGGCTGGGCTTCCGCACGCTCACCCACGCGTTCAACGCGATGCCGCCGCTCGATCATCGCGATCCCTCGATCCTCGCCGCGTTCATTCAAGAATCGCGCACCACCGTCCAGCTGATCTGCGACGGGTATCACGTCTCGCCGGCGATGGTCGATCTGCTGTACCGCACGCTGCACGACCGCCTGGTGCTGGCGACCGACAACATGCCGCCGGCGGGAGGCGGCTACCGCATCGAAGGCGGCGTCGTGCGCGCCGAGGACGGCACGATCGCGGGCAGCGCGCTCCTCATGGACCAAGCGGTGCGCAACCTCATGGCGTACGCCGACATCCCGTTCGAGACGGCGATCGTCAACGCGACGCGAAGCCCGGCGCGGCTGCTGAATCTCGACCGCGAGCTCGGCTCGCTCGAGCCCGGCAAGCGCGCCGACCTTTCGGTGTGGAGCGACGACTACCAGGTGATCGCGACGATCGTCGGCGGGATCCCGGTCTTCGGCGCGGCGCACCTCTACCGCGCTTCGCGCGCGAACGCGTAGGGCCGGACACCCGCTCTGCTCGCGCTCGTCGTCGCCGGGCTGGCGCTGCTCGGCGTCATCGCGCGGCCGTTTCGCACCAACGAAGCATGGTGGGCGGCGGGCGCCGCCGTCGCGCTCGTCGTGTTGCGCGCGCTCTCGCCGCATCAGGCGGTGGAAGCGCTGGCGCGCGGCACCGACGTCTACCTGTTCCTGATCGGGATGATGGCGCTCGCGGAGTTCGCGCGCGTCGAGCGAGTCTTCGACTGGGCGTCGACGTATGCCGTGCGCGCCGCGGGCGGCTCGCGCGCACGGCTGCTGCTGCTGGTCTACGCCGCCGGGATCGGCACGACGGCCTTCCTCTCCAACGACGCGACGATCGTCGTTCTCACGCCGGCCGTGCTCGTCGCGCTCGCCCGCACCGACGCCGATCCGCTGCCGTACGTCGTCGCCTGTGCGCTGGTCGCGAACGCGGCGAGCTTCACGCTGCCGATCGCCAATCCGTCGAACCTGCTTTTCTTCGCCGACGGGATGCCGCCGCTCGGCGCCTGGCTCGCCTCGTTCGGGCTCGCCTCGCTGGCCGCTCTCGCGCTGACGTACGCAGCGCCGGCGCTGCTCTTTCGCGGCGCGATGCGCGCACCGCTGTGCTCGAGCAACGAGCCGGCGCCTTCGCCGCGCGCGCTCGCGTTCGCGATGCTCGGCATCGCCGCGATCGCGCTGGTCGTCACCGCCTCGCGTGCGGGCGCGCTCGGCGCGGTCGCGTTCGCGCTCGGCGCCGTCGCGGCGGCGGTCGCCGCGACGGGCCGCCGCGGCGCGCCGCTCGCGATCGGGCGCGGAATCGCCTGGCCGATCGTCGTGCTGACCGCGGGCCTGTTCGTCGTCGTCGAGGCGCTCGACGTGGCCGGCGCGGCCGCCCTGCCGCACGCGCTGTTCGGCTGGGCCGCGCACGCGGCCGCCCCGCTCGCGCAGCCGGCCGTCGCGATCGCCGCCGCGCTCGCCTCGAACGCGGTGAACAACCTCCCGGTCGCGCTCGAGCTCGGGCGCTACGTCGGCCACGCACACCCGCCCGCCGCGCTGACGGCGGCGGCGCTGATCGGCGTCAACGTCGGACCGAACCTCACCGCGAACGGCTCGCTGGCCACGCTGCTGTGGCTGGCGATCCTGCGCCGGCACGACGTTCCGATGACGGCCTGGCGCTTCGTCGCGATCGGCTGCGCGGCGACGCCGTTGCCGCTGATCGCCGCGGCGCTACTCGCCCGCTGACTCGCGCGGGCGCGAGGAGCTGGGAGCCTCGCCGCGCAACCGCAGCCGCAACGACGCCGGGCAGTGGGCCCGGTTTCGCGGGCGGTGGAGTTCGCCCCGCAGCAGCGTAACCGCCCGTCAGGGCCGATGACTCCTCGTTGCCGGCGCATCGCGCCGGAGGAGGAGCCGTTCCGTGTCGCTTCATCTTCCCGACGACAACCTGTGGGCGTTTGCCGCCGTGTGGCTCGCGCTCGCCACCGGCGCCGCGTTCGTCGCGCGACGGCTGGGTCTCGCCGCGGCGCTGGTCGAAATCCTCGTGGGCGTGCTGGCCGGCAATCTCATCGGCCTGCGCTCGAACGCGTGGGTCGACTTCGTCGCCGGATTCGGCAGCATCATGCTGACGTTTCTCGCCGGCGCCGAGATCGAGCCCGCCTTCTTGCGCCGTCAGCTCACACCGGCCGCGGTCATCGGCGGGATCTCGTTCGCGGCGCCGTTTCTCGGAGCGACGGCCTACGCGCTCTTCGTCGCGCACTGGAGCGTCCCCGCGGCGAAGATCGCCGGCGTCGCGATGTCGACGACCTCGGTCGCCGTCGTCTATGCCGTCATGGTCGAAACCGGACTCGCCGGAAAGGACTTCGGGCAGCTGATCCTCGCGGCGTGCTTCATCACCGATCTCGGGACGGTGATCGCGCTGGGCTTGCTCTTCGCGAACTACAACCTCTGGCTGGTCGCGCTCGTCGTCGCGATAGCGCTCGC
Organism: Vulcanimicrobiota bacterium; assembly: GCA_963795405.1. GTDB lineage: Bacteria > Vulcanimicrobiota > Vulcanimicrobiia > Vulcanimicrobiales > Vulcanimicrobiaceae > Vulcanimicrobium. Next base: position 165,970 of record CAWCHS010000008.1, on the reverse strand, counting down.
CGTCGTCTTCGTTCCGCGGCTGCTGCGCACGGTGTTCGCGCGCACCGGACGATGGGTCAGCGAGCCGGGGCTGCGGCTCACCTTCCTGATCGTCGTTTCGCTCGCCGCCCTCGCCACGGCGGCGAAGAGCGAAGGCGTGCTCCCCGCCTATTTCCTCGGACTGGCGTGCGCGGGATTTCTCTTCGCGAAGCCCGAGATCGCGCGCCGCCTGCGTTCGGTGACGATGGGCTTCTTGACGCCGTTCTACTTCTTGAAAGCCGGAACGCTGGTCTCGTTCGCGTCGATCCTCGCCGGCTTCGGGGCGATCGCCGCCTTCTTCGCCGTGAAGCTCGTCGCCAAGGTCGCGGGTGTTTTCCCGACGGCGCGCGCGTTCGACCACGCCCCGCGCAACGCCGGCTACCTCACCTTAATGATGGCCACCGGACTGACGTTCGGCACGATCTCGAGCCTCTACGGGCTGACCCACGGCTACATCGACCGCGCGCAGTACACGACCCTGGTGACGGTCGTCATCCTCAGCGCCGTCGTCCCGACGATCGTCGCGCAAAGGTTCTTCCATCCCGCGGAGTTCGTCGATCCGGAAGACATCGGCGTGCCGTAAGGGGCGGGAGGGAACGGCGGCCGGGCGGCGGAGTGCGTTCCATGACCTCGCTCGGAGTCTCCGTCCAGGACCGCGCCGGCGTGCGGCGCATCGTGCTCGACCGGCCGGAGAAAAAGAACGCCTTGACGGCGGCGATGTACGCGGCGCTGGCCGACGCGGTCACCTCGGCGGAGGCTGAGGACGTCGGCGCGATCCTGCTGACGGCGAACGGCGATGCCTTCACCGCCGGCAACGATCTCAACGACTTCCTGCAGCAGCCGCCGCGCGGCGATGACGCGCCGGCGTTCCGGTACCTGCTCGCGCTCGCGCGCACGGATGTCCCGCTGGTCGCCGCCGTGCGCGGCGCGGCGGTCGGGATCGGCACGACGATGCTGCTGCACTGCGACCTCGTCTACGCCGCGCGGTCGGCGCGCTTCAAGGTGCCGTTCGTCGACCTCGGGCTCGTCCCGGAGGCGGCGAGCAGCGTGCTGCTGCCACGGCGGATCGGCCGCGCCCGGGCCGGCGCGGCGCTCTACCTCGGCGAGACGATCGACGCCGAGACCGCCGCGGCGATCGGGCTGCTCACGAAGCTCGTCGCCGACGACGACCTCGAGGCGACCGCGGAGGCCGCAGCGAGCGCGATCGCCGGGAAGCCGCGCGAAGCGGTGAGGGAGACGAAGCGACTGGTGTGCCATGACCGCGATGCCGTCGTCGCCGCGATCCGGCGCGAGTCGGCGGCTTTCACCGAACGCCTCGGCTCGCAGGAAGCGCGGACCGCGATGAGCGCCTTCTTCGAGCGCGGCGCGAAGCGGTGAGCCTCGCCGGTCGCACGCTCTTCATCACCGGCGCGAGCCGCGGGATCGGCCTGGCCATCGCACTGCGCGCCGCGCGCGACGGCGCGAACGTCGTCGTCGCCGCGAAGACCGTCGAGCCGCACCCGAAGCTGCCTGGGACGATCCACACTGCGGCCGCCGAGATCGAAGCCGCCGGCGGCCACGCGCTCGCGGTTCAGTGCGACGTGCGCGACGAAGCGCAGATTCTCGCCGCGGTCGCCGCCGGCGCCGAGCGCTTCGGCGGGATCGACGCCGTCGTCAACAACGCCAGCGCGATCCGTCTCGGCGGGGTCGCCGCGGTCGACGCGAAGGCGTTCGACCTGATGACGCAGATCGGTCCGCGCGCGACCTACCTCGTCACGCGCGCAGCGCTGCCGCATCTCGAGCGCTCGCCGAACGCGCACATCCTCACCCTCTCGCCGCCGATCGCACTCGCCTCGTCCTGGATCGGCCGCGCCCCGGCCTACACGTTCAAGAAGTACGGGATGACGCTGCTGACGCTGGCGTTCGCCGCCGAACTGCGCGAGCGCGGGATCGCCGCGAACGCGCTCTGGCCCCGCACCACGATCGCCACCGCCGCGGTGAAGAACCTGCTCGGCGGCGAGGCGATGATCGCCGCCTCGCGCAAGCCGGAGATCGTCGCCGAAGCCGCCTACGCGATCCTCGACCGCAACGCGCGCGAGTGCACCGGCAACACGTTCATCGACGAAGACGTCCTACGCGAAAGCGGGACGAGCGACTTCTCCGGCTACGCCGTCTCGCCCGGTACGCCGCTCGCCCCCGACATCTTCGTCGACGCGTAACCGCGCTGACGACACCCCGTCTGGAGGAGCATGTCGCGTCGAACCTCGCGTTGTACTACGAGGCGCGCTGAGCCGCGACGCGGGCATCGAGCCAGGCGATCACGTCGCGCATCACCTCGTCGCGGTTCGTCTCGTTCAGCGTCTCGTGGCGGGCGCCCGGATAGCCTTTCACGGTCACGTCGGTCATGCCGTGCGCGCGGTAGCGCGCGGCGAGCGCATTCGGCTCACGCATCGCGCCACCGACCGGATCGTGCTCGCCGGAGAAGATCAGGACCGGCAGGTCGTGAGGAATCCGCGCTTCGTTGGCCGGCTTCCAGAGCTCGCGGTAGAAGCGCGCCATGTCGGCGACGAAGCCGTTACTGACGATGAAGCCGCAGCGCGAATCGTCGACATAGGCGCGCACTTCGGCCTCGTCGCGACTCAGCCACTCGAAGCCGGTCGCGCCCGGCGCGAAGCGCTTGTTGAAGTCGGCGAACGTCTTCTTCAGCAGCGGCGACGGCTTGCGCGCGCCGCCGCCGCGCGCCATCAGTCCGGCGATCACCGCCAGTATGGGGAGTCCGGCGACCGACGCGTACGTTCCGGACAGCACCGCGCCTGCCACCTCGGCGCCGTGAAGCTGGATGAAGCGCTGCACGAGCGTCGAGCCCATGCTGTGACCGAACGCGAACACGGGCCGCTTCGGGTGCTGCTCGCGCGCCGTCGCGACGACGCGTGCGTAGTCGCGCACCATCGCGTTCCAGCCATCCGCACCCGCCCAGCCGAGGTCCGCGTCGCCGGCTGCAGTGCGGCCGTGACCGCGGTGGTCGGGCGCATAGGCGGCATACGCGGCATCGTTCAGCGCCGCCGCGAAGCGGGCGTAGCGGCCGGCGTGCTCGGCCATCCCGTGCGCGATGACGACGGCCGCCTTCGCCTCACGCGCCGGCTCCCAGCGACGGACGAAGACCTCAGCGTTGTCGCTCGGCAGCGTAAACGCAGCGCTCTCCATGGCCGCGCCTTCACGGCAAGACGGGCGGTTCCTCGCATGGCCCTGCGCGTCGTGCGCGTAGCTTCTCCGCCCGCGGGGAATGATGACGGGTATGCGAGCGAACGGTATCATCACGACCCTGGGGACGCTTGCCGCGACGGCGGCGCTGACGGTGAGCGCGCTCGCCGCGCCGGTGACGGCGGTTTCGATCGGCAGGCTCGTCGGAAACCCGACCGGCTGGGACGGTCAGAACGTCAGCGTGACGGGGACCGTCATGATTCGCGGCGATGCCAACTGGCTGCAGCTCTGCGACGACGCGATGACCTGCATCTACCTGGACAACGCCGAGTCGGCGCGCGCGAAGACCGGCCAGAAGCTGACCTTCTACGGAAAGTTCCTGGCGCACGACGTCGTGCGCTACACGCCGATCAGCAACGTGCTGGTCGTCGCCGCGACCTGAGCGCCGCGGCCTGAGCGGCGCGCGAGCGGCGCCCCTGCGACGCTAGAGCGAGCGGCTCGTGGGCGGCGCGCCGGCGGCCTGCGCGCCGTAGCGGTCGATCGCGCGGTAGAAGCCCAGCGCGACGACCGCGAACGCCGCCGTGACGAGCGCGAGCAGTCCGGTGTTGAGCGCGAAGAACTGCGCGATCCCGGCCGGCGTGCGCGGGTCGGAGGGCGAGAGCGCGAAGCGCGCCGCGAACCGCAGCGCAAGGGCGACGAGCCAGATCGCGACCGTCAACCACGAGCCGCGAGCCCGCACGGCATGCGGCTCGCCCGCCGCCTCGAACGCCGTCGAGCGCACGACCAGCGCGCCGACGATCGCGCCGGCGGCCGCGCCGCCGATCAGCGAGAGCGCCGTCAAGCCGGCGTCGGCGAACGGTCGCGCGAACGCTTCGTACGCGAAGAACGCCGTGAGCACGACCAGGATCAGCGGGCGGATCCACAGCGTGCGCAGCCGGATCACCCGCGCACGCAGCTCGCGCATCAAGAAACGCACGACCACGAACGCCACGATGACGAGCGTGAAGAGGTTCGAACCGATCGCCGCGTTCCCGTTCATGCCGCTCCTCCCAGATATGCCGCACGCACGGCTTCGCTGGCGGCGAGCTCCGCCGCCGGGCCGGCGTGCGCGACCCGGCCCACTTCCAGCACGTAGCCGCGCGAGGCGACCGCCAGCGCCTGCCGCGCGTTCTGCTCGATGAGCAGGATCGTCGTGCCGCGCGCGTTGATGTCGCGGATCACCTCGAAGATCGTCTGCACCAGCTTCGGCGAGAGCCCGAGGGACGGCTCGTCGAGGAGCAGCAGCCGCGGGCGCGACATCAGCGCGCGCGCGATCGCCAGCATCTGCTGCTCGCCGCCCGACATCGTCCCGGCTTTCTGCTCGTAGCGCTCCTTCAGCCGGGGAAAGGTCGCCAGCACGCGCTCGAGGTCGGCGGCGATCTCGCTCTTCGCGCGGCGCGTGTACGCGCCGATCTCGAGGTTTTCGCGCACGGTCATCCGCGGAAAGACGCGGCGGCCCTCCGGCGCGTGCCCGACCCCGGCACGCACGATCGCGCTCGGCGCCAGGCGGGTGAGGTCGGCGCCGGCGAAGCGGATCGTCCCCCCGGCGGGGCGGAGGAGTCCGCTGATCGTGCGTAAGGTCGTCGTCTTGCCGGCGCCGTTCGCGCCGATCAGCGTGACGATCTCGCCCTCAGCGACGGTCAGCGAGATCTCGTGCAGCGCGGTGATGCGGCCGTAGCGCGCGACGAGTCCTTCGATCTCGAGCAGCGCCATCTCAGGCCGGTGCCCCGAGGTAGGCTTCGATCACGCGCGGGTCGTTGCGCACGTCGGCTGGGAGCCCTTCGGCGATCGTCTCACCGTGGTCGAGGACGGTGATCCGCTCGCTGAGCTCCATCACCAGACCCATGTCGTGCTCGATGAGGAACACGGTCACGCCGCGCTCGCGGATCGCGCGGATCAGCGCGACCAGCTCCCGCTTCTCGACGGGGTTCATCCCAGCCGCCGGTTCGTCGAGCAGCAGCAGCTTCGGCTCACCCGCCAGCGCGCGCGCGATCTCGAGCCGGCGCTGAAACCCGTACGGCAGGTTGCGCGCGTACGTTTCGGCGTGCCGCTCGAGGCCGACGAAGCGCAGCAGCTCGAGCGCGCGCCCGCGCGCGGCGCGCTCCTCGCCGCGCTGGCCCGGCGTGTGCAGCAGCGAGCCAACGAGGCTCGCGCGCAGCCGCGCGTGCTCGCCGGTCATCACGTTCTCGAGCGCCGACATGAACGCGAACAGCCGGATGTTCTGGAACGTTCGCGCGATCCCGCGCGCGGCGATCGCGCTGGTCGCCCAGCCGGTAACGTCGGCGCCGTCGAACGCGATGCGGCCGCTCGTCGGCCGATAGATCCCGGTGATCACGTTGAAGACGGTCGACTTCCCCGCGCCGTTCGGCCCGATCATCGCGACGATCGTGCCGGCCTCGACGGTGAAGCTGAGCGCGCTGACCGCGACGAGGCCGCCGAAGCGCTGGGTGACGTCGTCGAGCGCGAGGAGCGGCATCAATGAATCGCCTCGGCGTAGAGCTCTTGCTCCTGCGCCGCGACGCCGGGATCGGCGTCGGCGGCGTGCAGCTCGGCCTTGCGCTGCCGGCTCGGCAGCAGCCCTTCCGGGCGAAACAGCATCATCAGGACGAGAATCGTGCCGTAGATCAGGAACCGCGAGTTCGTCAGATCGATCGACGTCAGCCCGATCCCGTGCAAGAAGTTCGTCCCCTGCGGAAGGATGAAGCGCTCGAGCGCGGAGAGGATCACGCTGCCGACGATGACGCCGGGGATGTTCCCCATCCCGCCCAGCACCAGCATCGCCAGGATGAACACGCTCACGTTGAACTGGAACTGGTCCGGCGAGACGAGCTGCAGCTTCGAGGCGTACGCACAGCCCGCGAGCCCGCTGAACGAGGCGCCCAGCGCGAACGCCGCGAGCTTGGTCGTCGTCGTGTTGATCCCCATGTGCGCCGCGGCGAGCTCGTCTTCGCGAATCGCCATCCAGGCGCGGCCGAGGCGGCTCTCGCGCAGGTTGCCGGCGAACCACATCGCCAGCGCGATCAGCCCGAGGATCAGCAGATAGTACGGCAGCGGGTCGAAGCCGAAGCGCAGACCGAAGAACGAGGGCTGATCGAGCGAACCGATCCCGTTCGGACCGCCGGTCCACTGCGCGAGGTTGAGGAACGTCTGCGGGACGATCTCCCCGAAACCCAGCGTCACGATCGCCAGATAGTCGCCGCGCAGCCGCAGCGTCGGCGCGCCGAGCAGGATCCCGAACACCGCCGCGATCCCCGAGGCGACGAAGAGCAGCAGCCAGAACGGGACGTGGATTCCGAACTGCGGCGAGGCCAGCATCGCGAACGCGTACGAGCCGATCGCGAAGAACGCCGCGTAGCCGAGGTCGAGCAGCCCCGCGAAGCCGACGACGATGTTGAGCCCGAGCGCGAGCAGCACGAAGGCGCCGGCGTCGGCGAGGAAGTTGGTGAAGCCGGCGTTGTGCCCGGCGAACGGCAGCGCGAGCGCGACGGCGAAGGCGAGCCCGGTCTTCCACACACCCGGTTTCAGGCGCATCTCACACCTTGGCCGGCAGCGACTCGCCGAGGATCCCCGACGGCCGGAAGATCAGCACGATCACCAGGATCGAGAAGACGAGCACGTTCGACCACTGGTCGCCGATGAGCTGCGTCGTCATCGCCTCGATCAGCCCGATCAGGAAGCCGCCGAGCATCGCGCCGGCGATGTTGCCGATCCCGCCGAGCACCGCGGCGGTGAAGGCCTTCAGGCCGGCGGCGAAGCCGTTGAAGAACCAGGTCGAGCCGTAGTAGACGCCGGAGACGAAGCCGGCGGCGCCGGCGAGCGCCGACCCGATCAGGAACGTCAGCGCGATCGTCGTGTTGATGTCGATCCCCATCAGCTGCGCCGCATCTTTGTCCTGCGCCGTCGCGCGCATCGCCTTGCCGAGCCGCGTGTTCGCGACGAACGCCTGCAGCAGGATCATCAGCACCACGGCGAGCAGCACGACCATGATCTGCTTCGCCTGGATCGTGACGGCGCCGAGCGCGAGCTCGGGATTCGGCAGCACCTGCGGGAACGGGATCGGCGAGGGGCCGCGCCAGTACAGCATGAGGTTCTCGAGGATGAACGACATCCCGATCGCCGTGATCAGCGGGGCGAGCTTCGGGGCGTTGCGGAGCCGGCGGTAGGCCAGCCGCTCGACGATCACCCCGGTTAGCCCGCACAGGATCATCGCGCCCAGGATCGTCACCGCGACGACGACGATCAGCATCGGTCCGGTGACGATGCCGGTCACGCCGAGCAGCCCGAGGATCATCAGCGAGAAGAACGTCCCGAGCGTGTAGACGTCGCCGTGCGCGAAGTTGATCAGCTCGATGATCCCGTAGACCATCGTGTAGCCGAGCGCGATCAGCGCGTAGATCCCGCCCTGCGAGATCCCGTTGATCAGCTGCTGGAGGAAGACATCCAAGGTCTAGACGTCCTTCGCCGCCACTCAGGTTTTCAGGACGAGCTGGTCGTAGGTCACGGGCTTGCCGTCCTGCACCTTCTTCAGGGTGAGGATCGGTGCCGTCGTGTCGCCGTTCGCATCGAAGCCGATCGTGCCGATGGGCGAGGCGAAGCCCGTCGTCGCCGCGACGTTCTTCAGCACGTCGGCGCGCGTGGGCGCGTTGCCGCCGCCGGCGGCGATCGCTTTCTCGATCGCGGCGATCTCGATCTTCGCGGCGGCGTACGAGTTCGCCGAGTAGGCGCCGATGTCGGTGCCGAAGCGCTTGCGGTAGGCCGTGACGAACGCCGTCGCCGAGGGCAGCTTCGCCGCGTCGGGCGCCGCGATGCTGTAGTAGGTCTGGTTCGCCATCGCGCCGGCGACCTTCAGGAACTCCGAGGTTCCGATCCCGTCGCCGCCCATGAACGGCGTCGCGCTCATCCCGACATCGGCCATCTGCTCGCGCAGGAGCGCGCCGCCGGTCGAGACGTCGCCGCCGTAGAACACGGCATCGGGGTGCGTCCCCTTGATCTTGGTGAGCAGCGCCTTGAAGTCTTGCTGGTTGGCGGTGATGTGGTCGTGGCCGAGAACGCTGCCGCCGAGCTTCTGGAACGAAGGATCGAAGACGTCGGCGAGCCCCTTGCCGTACGTCTCGTTGTCGTCGACGACGTAGACCTTGTTCCAGCCGAGCTTCCGGGCGAACTGCGCGAGCGCGAGCCCCTGACGGCTGTCGCGCGTGCAGACGCGGAAGTACGCGTTGGCATCGGGATGCGAGGTACGCAGCTTCTTCGCATCCTCGCCGGTCGTGAGCCCGTCGTTCGTGTTCGCCGGCGAGATCTGGGTCAGCCCGGCGTCGTTGGTCAGCGGAATCTCCGCCTTTGCGACGTTCGAGTTGTACGGTCCGACCATCGCGAGGACGGCGGGGTCGGCGATCAGCGATTTGACGTTCTGCGCGCCGGCGGCGGGGTCGTGCTTGCCCTGCACGGTGTCGTCGAGGATCACCGAGGCCAGCGTGTACTTGCCGCCGCCGAATCCCGCCGCGTTGGCCTGCTCGATCGCCAAGAGCGCGCCGTTCGCGCTGGGCCGGCCGACCGCCGCGTCCTGCCCGCTGAGCGGGAAGTCCATCCCGATCTTGATGACGGTCGCACCGGACGCCGCCGGGCTCCCGGACGCCTCCGTCGACGTGCTCGACGTGGACGAGGTCGACGACGTGCTCGAGCAGGCCGCGAGGCCCGCGGCGAGCAGTGCCGCACCGGCGGTGCGCGAGAGCGACGGAACACGCATGCGAACGACTCCCAAGGAAACCGGAGCGAATCGGCCCTGAGTACGCCCGCGCGGACCCCCCGCCCTGCGTTGCGGCGTCAGGACTCGGGGAGCACCATCTGGTCGACGGTGTGCGGCTTCCCGCCGGCGATCTCGACCAGGGTCAGGATCGGGGACGTCGTGTCGCCGTGGCCGTCGAACCCCACGGTGCCGATCGGCGTCGCCAGCCCGCGCGTCTGCGAGACCGCGCGCAGCACCTCGGCGCGCGTCGGCACGCCGCCGCTCTCGACGGCGATCCCCTTCTCGATCGCCGCGATCGCGACTTGCGCGGCGGCGTACGCGTTCGCGCTGTACGGTCCCGGCGTCGAGCCGAACCGCTTGCGGTACGCGGCGACGAACGCGCGGGCCGAAGCCAGCTTGAGCGCGTCCGGCGCGGCGACCGCATAGTACGAGCCGTCGGCCATCGCGCCGGCCTGCTGCACGAACGTCTCGTCGCTGATCCCGTCGCCCCCGATGAACGGCACGGCTTGCATTCCGGCGTCGGCCATCTGCCGGCGGATCAGCCCGCCGCCGGTCGAGGTCGTCCCGCCGAAGAACAACGCCTGCGGCGCGAGCGCTTTCGCCTTGGTGAGCAGCGCGCGAAAGTCTTGCTGGTTCGCCACGACGTGATCGCGTCCGAGCACCGCTCCGCCGCGGCCGGCGAGCTGCGTCACGAACACGTCGGCCAGGTCCTTGCCGTACGTCTCGTTGTCGTCGATCACGTAGATGCGCTTCCAGCCGCGCTTCAGCGCATATGCGGCGAGCGCCGTGCCTTGCCGGCTGTCGCGCGTGCACACGCGGAAGAACGCGTTCGTATCCGGGTGCGACTCGCGCAGCGCTTTCGCATCGGGGCCGACGGTGAGCCCGTCGGCGACCGTCGAAGGCGCGATCTGCGCGAGGCCGGCGTCGTTGGTGAGCGGAATCTCCGACTTCGCGACGTTCGAGTTGAACGGCCCGACCATCGCCAGCACCGCCGAGTCGCCGATGAACGTCTTCACGTTCTGGGCGCCGGCCGCCGGGTCGTGCTTGCCCTGCACCGCGTCGTCGAGCAGATCGCCCTGCAGCGTGTACGTGCCGCTTCCGAAACCGCGTGCGTTCGCCTGTTCGATCGCCAGCGTCGCGCCGTTCGCCGTGGGCTGGCCGTCGGACGCATCGGCCCCGCTGAGCGGCAGATCGATCCCGATCTTCAGCACGGTGCGACTCGCGGGCGCGGCCGGCGAGCCGCCGCCGGAGGCGGCCGGGGCCGGCGAGCTGCTCGTGCTCGTCGTCGTCGAGGCGTTCTGCGAGCAGGCCGCGAGAAGAGTCGCCAGCGCACCCGCACCGGCGAGCCGAACGAGCCCGGAGATCGTCATGCTGACGTGGCTACGTCCGCGCGGTGCGTTGTCCCTGGACGAGGATGCACGCTCGGAGGAAGCGCGCTCACAGCGAGCCGGTCGTCGGCACCCGGTCGTCGACCACGTCGATCCGCAGATCGTCGGCCCACACGGTGCCGCCGCCTTGCAAGAGCAATCCGCCGATCAGTTCCTGTGCGTCGGCCGGGACGCGCAGAACGATCGCGAACGGCGTCCAGTCCTGCGTCGCCGTCAGCGCCCGATCGCCCATGTTGTCGAAGCCTTCCAGCATCCCGTTCGGTCCCGTCACGCGGAGCCAGAACGAGGCACTGCCGGCAGCCGCGCTGCGCAGATAGCCCGAGACGCGCACGCGCTTGCCGAGGTAGGCCGCGACCGGGATCGGCTCCGAGTACGAGCCGAACGAGGCGCGGCTCTCGCCGGCGAGCGCGCGCAGCACGATCGTCCGCCCGTCGGCGTGCCGCACCGCGGGATCGTGCCCGCCCTCGTAGCCGTCGCCGTGCGCGGCGAACGCATCGGGGAGCGGCGGCGCACCGGGCGGAGCGAGCGCCGGCGGCGGCGGCGGCTTATCGCGTGCCGCGGCATCGCTGCGCTCGCGCGCCCGCTCCTCGGCGAGCGCGCCGCGCACCGTCGCGTCGTCGGCGTGCGCGACCCGGAGCGCCTCGCGCAGCCCGGCGGCGAGCAGCTCGTCCTCGCCGCTGCGCACGCCGCGCAGCGTCGGCGCGACGCGGACATCAGGCTGGATGCCGACCCGCTGCAGCGGCGTCCCGTCGGGGTGTGAGACGCTTTGCCCGCTGAACGACGCGCGCACGCCGCCGGGCAGCAACAACGTCGTCACGTCACCGTCCGCGCCGGCCGTCGGCTGTCCGACGAAACGCGCGTGCGCCGCGGCCGCCAGGAAGAGCGCGGTGTGCTCGCTCTGGCTGATCGCCCGCGCGTCGAGGATCACTACCACCGGCTGCGCCGAACGCGGCGGCGAGGGGACGATCTGCTGGGCGAAGCTGCGCCACTCGTCTCCGTACGCGATCATCCCCGTGTCGCCGTCGAGCGGCAGCCGGCGAACCGGCGTCCGAAACAGCGCGGCGGCGGCCGTTCGCGCGGCGAGACGCTGCCCCAGCGGAACGAAGGTGTTCTGCGGATAGCCGCGCAGGTCGAACAGCAGCGCGCGGGTGTGCGCGAGGCGCGCCAGCGTCGCGTCGACATCGTGCGCGGTCAGCCGCTGCAGATCGACGTACCCGACGTTCCCGGGCAGCACCTCGACGACGGGGCGGGTTCGCGCCTGCAGCGCTCCGTTCAGCGGGCGCCGCGGCGTGCGCACGACGCGCTCGCGCCCGTCGGCGCCGCGCACTCGCAGCGTCGCGACGCTCCCGGCCGGCCCCGCCAACAGCGAGGGGATGCCGACCGCCGTATCGAGCAGCTCGCGCATCGACTGTTCCGTCGACGCCGCGAGATACGGCCGCAGCCGCGCGGCGCGCGCGCCGGCCCCCTCGCCGTCGACCGCTTCGATCACGTCGCCGACCGCGAAGCCGTCGCGCTTCGCCGCGACCGGATCGACGCGGACGATCGTCGGGCGTCCCGCGACGTCGCGCGCGAGCAGCGCCGGCGTCGCGGCATACGCCTCGGTGAGAGCGGGCGCGGAGATGAACCCGTGCGTGTCGCCGACGTGCGCGTACATGCGCATCAGCGCGAGATCGTAGGCGAGCGGCGTCGTGGCGGAGCGCAGGTCGTCGAGCGCGTGCGCCAGCGCGGCGTCCCAATCGTCGCGCATCAGCGAGCGGTACGGGTCGAGATAGGCGATCGTGCCCCACATCCGAAACGCGGCGAGGACCCGATGCGCTTCATCGGGGAGCGCGCTCGCGGCGAATCGCACCGTCACGGGGATCGCGGTCGGCGGCGCGGGCACCGGCGGCAGCGCGCGCTTCGCCTGCGCCCAGGCGATCGCCGCATCGAGGTCGCCGGGATGGGACCACGGCGCCGCGATCGGGCCGGAGATGCGCAGCACCACGCGCAGTCCCGCGCCCGGCTCCAGCAGGTCGACGTCGCCCGGCGCGATCCCGGCGACGCCGTCGCTCGAGAAGATCGCCGCGCGGCCCGCGCCCGCGAGAGCGAGCGCCTCGTTCGGCACGTACGCGGTGCGGTCGACGACGAACGCGATGCGGACGGCACGCGCGTCCGGCGCCGGCGGGATCGTCCGCACCGGCTCGACCGTCGCGCGCCCTTCGCGGTAATCGGCCGACGTCGTCCCCGTCTCGGGCGGAAACCCGAGGAAGTACCGCTGCGCGATCGCGGTCAGCGCGAGCGGCTCGTCGAGCGCGTGAGCGGCGAACGGCGTCCGCGACCAGACCGTCTCCATCCGATCGAGCTGATCGAACGACGGATCGCCCGCCGCGCGCAGGTCGACGACCAGCCCGCGATCCCCGGGGCGAAGCGCGAGCGCCGCGGCCAGCGCGTGCTCGTACGCGACGCCGTTCTTCGCATCGGGATAGCCGCCGAGGCGCACGACGTGCACGCCTTCGCGATCCTCGCCGCCCGGCAGCGCGGTGGGGACCGGCGGCCGCTCGAGATCCACCGTCGAGACCGGATCGTGCAGCGTGGCGAGCATCGCGGCGACCGCCGCGCGCAGCGCGCCGGGATCGCGCTCGACCGCATCGGCCGCCGGGAGCAGCGCGTCGTCCCAGCGGCCGTCGGTCTCGGCGTCGAGAAACGGATGGAAGAAGCGCGCGGCGTTCCAGACGCGGCAGAGCGCGACCAGCGCGTCGTTGCGCGACGCGGCCGGCGCATCCGTGCGGCGTGACGCCCAGCAGCAGCACGACGATCGACAGCAGCGCTCCGATCCGCATCTCGTCTCCCCCGGCCTCGCGGTCTCCAGGTGCGAACGATGCGGAGTCCTGCCGCGGTTCCCTGCTAGACGGCGACCAGCTCGCGGACCGCGGCGGCGTTGAAGTACGCCGCGCGCGGGTGGTGGACGACGATCGCCGCGGTCGACTGCTCGGGGATGATCTGGTACGCCGAGGTGAGCGAGGCGCCGATCGCGTTCTCCACGTCGAGGAGCCGCCACACGAGCTCGTGCTGCGAGAGGTCGGGACACGCGCCGTAACCCCAGCTGTAGCGTTTCCCGCGCTCGCCGGACAGTCCCAGCTCGCGACGGATCCGCCGGTGCGTGTGCTCCGCCAACGCTTCGGCCGACTGCACGCTGAAGCCGTGCAGGAAGTACGATTCGCTGTAGTCGTTGTTCGCCTGCAGCGCTTCGGTGCGCCGCGAGGCTTCGCGCCCGACGGTCACCACTTGCAGCGCGATCACGTCGCTCGCGCCGCCGTTCTCCGGCTCGCGCACGTAGTCGGCGAGGCAGAGGTGCTCGCCGCCGACCTGCCGCGCGAAGGTGAAGCGCGCGATCTCGCGAGTGCGGTCGGCGGGATCGTACACGATCACGTCGTCGCCGCTGCCGGCCGCCGGGAAGTAGCCGTACACGACGCGCGGCTCGAGGAAGCGCTCCGTTTCGGCGAGCCGCTCGTAGCGGCGCAGACGCGGCTCGAACTCTTCGGCGACGAGCCGGTCCCACGCGGCACCCTTCACGTTGGCGCCGCCCCACGACAGCCGGTAGAGGCTGCGCAGGTCGAAGCGCTCCCACAGCTCGCGCGGGTCGATCTCGGTCACCGTACGCGCGCCCGAGAACGGCGCGGCCGGAACATCGGCGAGCCCGAGCTCGCCGCGCGCCGTCGCGCCGTTCGCCGACGGCGCCGCGTGCGCATTCGCATCCTTCACGTGCAGCGCTTCGGCTTCGAGCCGCATCCGCTCGACCAGCCGCGGACGCGCCGTCGCATCGGTCAGCGCGTCGAGCAGCTCGAGCCCCTCGAAGGCGTCCTTCGCGTAGAACACGCCGGGCTCGAACAGCCTCCGCTCGTCGAGGTAGGCGATCCGCCGGCCGAAGTCGCGGTTGATCGCCGCCCCGCCGACGACGACCGGATAGCTCAGCCCGCGCGCGTCCTGCTCCTTCACCAGCGTCGGCATCTGCTTCGAGGTCGAGACCAGCAGCGCGGAGAGGCCGATCGCGTCGGCGTCGAACTCGACTGCCTTGTCGAGGATCGTGTTGACCGGGACCTGCTTGCCGATGTCGTGCACGGTGTAGCCGTTGTTCGAGAGGATCGTCCCGACCAGGTTCTTCCCGATGTCGTGGACGTCGCCGAAGACGGTCGCGAGCACGATCGTCCCTTTGCTGACGCCTTCGAGGCGATCGAGGAACTGCTCGAGGTGCGCGACGGCGCGCTTCATCACCTCGGCGGACTGCAGCACGAACGGCAGGATCAGCTCGCCGGCGCCGAACTTGTCGCCGACTTCCTTCATCGCCGGCAGCAGCACGTTGTTGAGCACGTCGACCGGATCGCGCTTCTCCAGCGCCTCGTCGATCTTCGCTTCGATCCCGTCCTTGCGGCGGCGCAGGATCGCGTTGTGGATCCGCACTTCGACCGGCGCGTCCGCGTCGTCGACCTGCGCCACGGCGTCCTTGGACACGACCTTCGCCTCGAAGTGCTCGATCGCGCGCTGCAGCGCGTCGGGTCGCCGGTTGAAAACGAGGTCGTCGCACAGCGCGCGCTCCGTGGCGTCGAGCTCGGCGTACGGCGTGATGTCCTTCGCGTGGACGATCGCCATGTCGAGCCCGGCTTCGACGCAGTGGTGCAGGAAGACCGAGTTCAGCGCGTGCCGCGCGGCAGGCTTGAGCCCGAAGCTCACGTTCGAGAGGCCAAGTGACGTGAGCACTCCGGGCAGCTCGCGCTTGATGAGCCGGATCCCCTCGATCGTCTCGACCGCGGAGTCGATGTACTCGGCGTCACCGGTCGCCAGCGTGAAGGTCAGGTCGTCGTAGATCAGCGCGCCGGGCGGGAGCCCGTACTCCCCGACGACGATGTCGTGGATGCGCCGTGCGACGTCGAGCTTGCGCTGCGCCGTCTTCGCCATCCCGGTCTCGTCGATCGTCAGCGCGATCACCGCGGCGCCGGCCTCCATGACCATCGGCATCAGCGCGTCGACCTTCACGCGGCCGTTCTCGAGGTGGATCGAGTTGACGACGGCGCGGCCCGCGTAGATCTTCAGCGCCGCTTCGATCACCTTTGGTTCGGTCGAGTCGATCACCAGCGGCGCTTCGACCGACTGCGCGAGCCGCTTGACGATCGTGGCCATCTGCACGTCTTCGTCGGTGCGCTCGGTGAGCGCCGTGCAGACGTCGAGCAGGTGGGCGCCGCCTTCGACCTGCTCGCGTGCGACGAGCGTGATCTGGTCGTAGTCGTCCTCGAGCAGCGCGCGTTTGATCTTGCGCGAGCCCTGCGCGTTGACGCGCTCGCCGATCAGCAGCACCGTCCCCTCTTGCTTCAGCGCGACGGCGGTCATCGCCGAAGCGGCGAGCTGCAGCGGCTTCGGTTCCGGGACGCGCGGCCGGTGGCCGCCGGCCGCGAGCGCGTCGAGCCCCGCGCGGAACGCGGCGATGTGCTCCGGCGTCGTCCCGCAGCAGCCGCCGATCGCGTTGACGCCGAGATCGCGCACGAACGCGATCAGCTCGGCCGCCATCTCGCTCGGGGTCTCCGGATAGATCGTCTCACCGCGCGCGCCCATCCGCGGCAACCCCGCGTTCGGGATCACGCTGACGAAGCAGCGCGAGCTCTCGACGAGGTAGCGAATCGGATCGCGCATGTGCGTCGGCCCGGTCGAGCAGTTCAGCCCGATCGCGTCGATCGGGAGCGCGTCGAGCGTCGCGCAGACGGCGCTGATGTCGGTGCCGAGCAGCATCCGGCCGGTGACGTCGAGCGTCGCCTGCGCCTGGATCGGCACGCGCCGGACGCCGGCCGCGAAAGCGCGGGTGATCCCGGCGATCGCGGCCTTCATCTCGAGGAGATCCTGGCTCGTCTCGAGCAGCAGCAGGTCGACCCCGCCGGCGACCAGCGCGGTCGCCTGCTCCTGATAGATCGCGGCGAGCTGCTCGTAGGTGATCTTCGAGAGCGCCGGATCCGACGACGAGATCAGCATCCCGGTCGGCCCCAGCGACCCGGCGACGAAGCGCGGGCGGTCCGGGGTCGAGAAGGCATCGGCGGCGCGGCGCGCGATCTCGGTCGAGCGGCGGTTGACCTCTTCGGTCTTCGCGCCGAGCCCGTACTCGTCGAGCTTGAGCCGCGAGGCGGTGAAGCTGTCGGTCTCGACGACGTCGGCGCCCGCGGCGAGGTAGTCGCGGTGGATCTCCTCGATCAGGTCCGGCCGGGTCAGGACGAGCGCCTCGTTGCAGCCGTGGTAGGCGGCACCGCCGAAATCGTCGTCGGTCAGGTGCCGCGCCATGAGTTGCGTCCCCATCGCACCGTCGAACAGCAGGATGCGCTCGCGCAGGGCACTCAGATAGTCGGCCATCGGACCGTCATGGTAGACCGCGACGAGGCGGAATGCTCCCTCATTCGGTCCAATAGTCCGCATATGGACGCGATTGGACAGGTCGCGAGCCGGCTCGACGCGCTGGCAGAACAGCTTCGCGCGGCTCCGCCGTCGGGCGCCCTGCGGGATGCGTTCGCGGCGCTGCGGCTCGACGAGGTCCTCGGCTCGGTTCGCCTGGCCGGCGCCAACCTCGACCTGGTCGAAGTCCGTGCCCTGCTCGAGCGCGGCCGCGCCCTGGGCGGACATCGCTTCGAAGACTACCTGCTCACCCGCGACTACGCGGCGGGCTCCGCCTGGGCCGTCCAGCGCGCCGCACGGCGCATCCCCCTCGCCCTCGACGACGTGCGGACGCTCCACCGGCTCGCGGTGAGCGGCTTGTCCGACGACGGCGGCGCCTGGCGGACGGAGAACCTGCCGCCGCTCGCCGACGGCACGGTCCCCCCTCCGCACTGGATGGTCGCGTTCGAGACGGAAAGCTTCATCGGACGCCTCGCGATGGACGAACGCGCGCCCGCCCCCTTCGCGCTGGCCCGGGCGATCGGCCGGCTCGCGCGCCTGCGCCCGTTTCGCACCGGGAACGGCCGCGTCGCTCGCCTGCTGGCGAACCTGCTCGCCTACCGCCGGGGCCTGCCCCCGTTCGTCCTCGACGCGCGGGCGCGCCGCGCCTATCCGGGCGCGCTGGTCGCCGCGCTCGCCGGCGACCTCGTGCCGCTCACCCGGCTGGTCGGAACCAGCTTGGGCCGCGGCCTCGAGCGCCTGCGCGACGCCGCCGAAGCGCCGAGCGAGCTACGGCCGCTCGCGGCGTTCGCATCGAATGGCCGGACCGACCGCCTGTACAAGGCCGCGCAGCGCGGCCGCCTGCGGGTGGTCCGCAAACGTGGCAAAATCTTGACGACCGAGGAGTGGGTCGCCGCATACGCGGGTCGCGTGACCGATGATGACTTTTCGGCGCGGCGCCGAAGATTGAAGCGATGAAGGACCCGCTGGTCGCCTACGTCTCCATGGAGATCGCGGTCGCCCCCGGGGTCGCCACGTATAGCGGCGGCCTCGGAGTGCTGGCGGGCGACGTCGTCCGCGCCGCCGCCGACGCGGACTACCCGATGGCCGGCGTGACGCTGCTGTACCGCGAGGGCTACTTTCGCCAGGTGCTCGACGCCGCCGGCGGCCAGCACGAAGAACCGCAGCCGTGGGACCCCGCCTCCGCAATGGAGCTCACGCCGGCACTGGTGACCGTGGCGATCTCGGGCCGGCCGGTGACGGTCGGCGCCTGGCGCTACCGCGTCGCCGGAACCGACGGCGACCTGGTCCCGGTCTACTTTCTCGACACCGACCTGCCGCAGAACGACGAGGGCGCGCGCGCGCTGACGCGCCGGCTCTACGGGGGCGACGCGCACTACCGCCTCGAGCAGGAAGCGCTCCTCGGCCTCGCCGCGCCGGCGATCCTCGAAGCGCTCGGCCACACCCGGATCCAGACCTTCCACATGAACGAGGGGCACAGCTCGCTGCTGGTCCTCGCGCTGCTCGAGCGAACCGTCCCGCGCGAAGTCAGCCGCGTGCGCGAGCGCTGCGTCTTCACCACGCACACGCCGGTGCCGGCCGGCCACGACCGTTTCGGCGTCGATCTCGCCGCGCACGTGCTCGGGGCCGAACGGATCGGGACGCTGCGCGCCTTCGACCTGCTCGACGGCGACACGCTGAACATGACGACGCTCGCGCTGCGCGGCTCGCGCTTCGTCAACGCCGTCGCGATGAAGCACGCCGAAGTGACGCGCGCGATGTTCCCGCGCACCTCGATCCACGCGATCACCAACGGCGTGCACGCCGGGACGTGGACCGCGCCGTCGTTCCAAGCGCTCTTCGACGCGCAGCTCCCCGGCTGGCGGCGCGACAACTTCCTGCTGCGGCAGGCCGTCGGAATCGACCTCGCCGCGATCGCGGGCGCCCACGCCGCCGCGAAGCATGCGCTGATCGACCGCATCGCGCACGCGACCGGAAAGCTGCTCGACCCCTCGCGCTTCACGATCGGGATCGCGCGCCGCGCGACCGCCTACAAGCGCAACGATCTGATCCTCCGCGACGCGCACCGCCTCGCCGCGCTGGCCCGCACCTTCGGCGGGATCCAGCTCGTCTTCGGCGGGAAGGCGCACCCCGCCGACTGGGACGGCAAAGCGATGATCCAGCACATCGTCGGCAGCGCCCACGCGCTCAGCGGCGACGTCGACATCGTCTACGTCGAGAACTACGACATCTCGTGGGGCGCCGCGCTCACCTCGGGCGCCGACCTGTGGCTCAACACCCCGCGCCCGCCGAACGAAGCCTCCGGCACCAGCGGGATGAAAGCCGCGCTCAACGGCGTCCCGAGCCTCTCGGTGCTCGACGGCTGGTGGATCGAAGCCGCGCCGCACGGCACCGGCGGCTGGTCGATCGACGCATCGACCGGCGCCGACGACGACGCGACGGCCGACGCGCTCTACGATCACCTCGAAGACGACATCCTTCCCGCCTACTACGGTCACCACGACGCCTACCTGACGGTGATGCGCAACGCGATCGCCTACAACGGCTCCCACTTCAACGCCCAGCGCATGCTCGCCGAATACGCGATCAACGCCTACACCCCGCGCGACGCCGAAGCCGCCCAAGCCGAAGAGCTCCTCGCGGGCTGACTCTCCGGTTCGGCGCACCTGCGGAGGTCCGCCAGGATCTCGCGGCGGACGTTTGCGCCGCAGCTCGCTCCGTTCCGAATCGCGTTATCGCGGCCGCGCGATGTCGTCGTAGGTCGGATGCCGTGGAAGGTTCGGAATAGGCGCATGCGGCCGTTTCCGCCGCTTCAATCCAAGCAGAGCTCTTATCGCATCGATAAGCAACCGCATTGCTTTCCTCCTCGTAAAGGCTTCAGAGACAAGGCTCGGTCGGTCACGGGAACAGCGTGCAGTACGACGCATCCGAGGATGATCACGGCTGCAGAAACGTGCGCGGCCCTCGCGCAGCGCCTCTTGAGCTGAATAAGGCGGTAATCGTCCTCAACGAATACGCTGAGAATGTGCGAGGCGCGATTTCTTCCGCGAACGATATCTCGAATCGGTAACCGCGCCAACATGACGCCATCCGGCTCATCGCCGTTCTCGAAAAACAACGCCGCCGCCACGATCGCCATCGGTATGCCAAAGAGTGCCGCAGCGATGGCATCGTCGATGTCGCGCGCGGCCGCCAGCACGAGGGGGAATACGATGAGCAGTGCACCCAGCGTCACTCCGAGCGCGGAGTCGGCCGCGTCCACGCGCCGCGCTTGATCAGCTTGTGCGCGAAAGACGACCGAGAACCGCACGAGGCGCGCGACGCCTCGCAACAAGCACCGCCGCGAGCGCGCGACATTTTTCGTGAAGTGCAACATACGGTGTACTCATGTTCGCCGCTCGATCCCACCGACCCGACCCGGAACAAGCGCTCAAGCCCGTCCCGCAAAAACACGGCCGAAAGGAACATCGCCGCAACCAGCCCCGCACGACGTGAAACCCACCTCGCCGGAGGCGGCGGAGCGACGGCACTGCGCCGGGGCGTCGCGCAGCGGGCGGAGCGCTGGAGGCGCGGGAGCCCGCGGAGCGCCGAGCGACCGGAGCGCCCGCACGGCGCGCATGGAGCGTCCCCGGCGCGGCGTCGTCGCTCCGCGGCCGCGCCACGACACTTCATCGCGCCGCCCCCAGGACGCCGCGTCCGCGATCAGATGTGCGCCGGTGAGCTCTCCGCGGAGATCGGCCGGTCGAAATCGTCCCGCTCGGAGGGTGGGCGATGCTGTCCGCGCCCCCCGCCGAACCTGTTCTCGAGCGTCGCTATCAGCACGTAGAGCACCGGCGTGACGACGAGGTTCAGGATCGTCGAAACGATCATCCCGAAGAACACGACGGTTCCGATCGAGTGCCGCGCCGCGCTCCCCGCACCCGAGGCGAAGACGAGCGGGGTCACCCCGAGCACGAACGCGATAGAGGTCATCATGATCGGCCGGAACCGCGTTTCGGCGGCGCGGGTGACGGCGGTGAACGTGTCGACGCCCTGATCGCGCAGCTGGTTCGCGAACTCGACGATCAGAATCGCGTTCTTCGCCGCGAGCCCGATCAGCATCACGTAGCCGACCTGGGCGAACACGTCGGAGACGTAATGCCGCAGCCACAGTCCCCCGAGCGCGCCGAGCAGGGCGAGCGGGACGGCGAACAAGATGATCAGCGGGTCGGCGAACGACTCGTACTGCGCCGCCAGCACGAGGAACACGAAGACGATCCCGAGGGCGAAGATCATCAGCGCCTGCGCGCCGCCCTCGACCTGCTCGCGCGCGATCCCGCTCCACTCGTAGCCGTAGCCCGGCGGCAGCGTCGCGGCGAGGTTCTGCATCGCGTCGATCGTGTGGCCCGTGCCGTAGCCCGGCGCGGTGTTCCCGCCGATCTCGATCGAGCGGTACAGGTTGAAGTGGGTGATCGTCTGCGGGTCCTTCACCTCGCGAATCGTGACGAGCGCCGAGAGCGGGATCGGCGGCGGCACCTGTGTCACCGGCAGCCCGTTCGGCCCGAGCGAGAATAGCTGCGTCCCGCTGTGCACGTAGATCTGCGAGAGATCGCTGACGCGCGACCGGAACGGCGTGTCGGCCTGCACGTAGACGCGATACGTCCGGCCCTGCATGTCGAAGTCGTTCACGTACACGGAGCCGAGATAGACTTGCATCGTGCTGAAGATCGACCCCAGATCGACGCCCAAGCTCAGCGCCTTGTCGCGGTCGACGTCGACGAGCACCGTCGGCTTGTCGAGCCGGAACGTGGTGTAGACGCGACTCATGCCGCTGGTCGGCGCATTGGCCGGCCCGATGATCTGGTACGCCGACTGCATCAGCGCAGGGAGCCCGCTGCCGGCGCGGTCCTCGAGCTCGAAGGTGAATCCGCCGGCGAAACCCAGCCCGGGAATCGCCGGCGGGTTGAAGGCGAAGACCTGCGCGCCGGGGAGGAAGAACAGCTGCATGTTGACGCGCTGCAGCACCGCATCGAGACTGTGCTGCGCGCCTGCGCGCTCACCCCACGGCTTGAGCCGCACGAACATCGTCGCGAGGTTCGAGCCGTTGCCGGTGAAGCTGAAACCGCCGGCGTCGAACACGTCGGTGATCTCCGACTGGCTCTTCAAGATCGCTTCGACCTTGCGCTGGATCGCATGCGTCTGGTCGAGGCTCGAGCCTTCGGGGCCCTGCAGCAGGACGATGGCGAAGCCCTGGTCCTCGTCGGGGATGAAACCCGTCGGCATCCGCGTATAGGCCAAACCGGTGCCGGCGAGCGCCAGCGCGAACAGCGCCACGACGACGAACCGGAAGCGCAGGACCGAGGGCAGCATCCCGTGGTACGCGCGCCGCGTCCCGGTGATCGCCGCGTTGACCGGCCGGAAGATGCGCGGGACCCGCTCCCGGTTGCGCAGGAGCAGCGAGGAGAGCACCGGCGTCAGCGTGATCGCGTTGAACAGGGAGATCGTGATCGCGCAGGCGATCGTCACGGCGAACTGCTTGTAGAGCTGTCCCGTCGTCCCGGGGAAGAACGCCACCGGGATGAAGACCGCGAGCAGCGAGAGCGACGAGGCGAGGACCGCACCGAAGATCTCGTGCATCGCCTCGCGCGCGCCCTCGAGCGGGGGCATCCCCTTCTCCTGGATGAACCGCGCGATGTTCTCGATCACGACGATCGCGTCGTCGACGACCAGGCCGGTCGCCAGCGTCAGCCCGAACAGGGTCAGCGTGTTGATCGAGAACCCGAACATCTTCATCAGGAAGAACGTGCCGATGAGCGAGACCGGGATGGTGATCGCCGGGATCAGCGTCGTGCGCCAGTCCTGGAGGAACAAGAAGATCACGAGCACGACCAGGAAGACCGCGATCAGCAGCGTGATCACGACTTCGCGGATCGACTCCCGCACGAACTCGGTCGAGTCGAAGGCGACGTGATACGTCATGCCGGCGGGAAACTTCGTTTGGAGCCGGTCGAGCGTCGTGCGAATCTGCTGCGAGACCTGCAGCGCGTTCCCGGTCTGCAGCTGGAGGATGCCGAGGCCGATCCCTTCGCGGCCGTCGAACCACAGCGAGCCGCCGTAG
Source organism: Vulcanimicrobiota bacterium (assembly GCA_963795405.1). GTDB lineage: Bacteria > Vulcanimicrobiota > Vulcanimicrobiia > Vulcanimicrobiales > Vulcanimicrobiaceae > Vulcanimicrobium. Next base: position 143,100 of record CAWCHS010000008.1, on the reverse strand, counting down.
CTCGCCGCGCCGAGCGTGACGCGCCCGACGTCGCTCACCCGCACGAAGCCCCCGTCGGGATTGGCGCGCAGGATGATGTTCGCGAACTGCGTCGTGTTCTGGAGGCGCCCGGTCGCGCGCACGCCGTACTCGTACGGCTGGTTCCCGTTCGTCGGCGGCGCGCCGATCGAGCCGGCCGCGACCTGCACGTTCTGGGCCTGGAGCGCCGTCACGACGTCGCCGGCGGTCAACTGGTTGTCGGCCAGGCGCCGCGGGTCGATCCAGAGCCGCATCGCGTACTTGCGCTCGCCGAAGACGAAGACTTGCGACACGCCGCTGACGCGCTGGAGATCGTTCGTGACGTTGTTCTCCAGGTAGTTCGTCATGTAGATCGGGTCCCAGCGCGAGTCGGTCGACGTGACCCCGATCGCCATGACGAACGTGCCGGAGTTCTTCGAGACGGTGATCCCGACTTGCTTGACCTCGTTCGGGATGTTGCCTTGCGCGAGGTTCACCGCGTTCTGCACGTCGTTCGCCGCCTGATCGAGGTCGCGGTCGAGGTTGAACGTGCAGGTGATCGTCGAGGTCCCGTCGCTGCCGGACTGCGAGGAGATGTAGCGCAGCCCTTGCACCGTGTTGATCGCCTGCTCGAGCGGCGTCGTCACCGACGCTTCGACGGCTTCGGCGCTGGCGCCGGTATAGACCGACGTCACCGTCACCGTCGGCGGCGCGATGTTCGGATACTGCGCGATCGGCAGGATCGGGATCGAGACCAGCCCGAGCAGCAGGATGACCAAAGAACAGACCGATGCGAAAATCGGCCGCCGAAGGAAGAAGTCGATCATCGTCGCCTGGGACTTGGCTGAGGGCGGAAAAGGTTGCTACCGCGCGGCGGCCGGTTCGGGGATCCAGCCCTCGAGCGCGGCGACCTCTCCGACGACGCGGCCGGCGACGTTCTTCACCGCCACGCGGGCGTGCGGCTCGAGTGCCGCGCGCGCCTCCGGCTCGAGCAGCCGCAGCGCGTCGAGCATCGCGATCGTCGCCGGCGCCGTCGCACGGCGCCCGCCGTCGACCACCTTGAGCGCGAGCCCGAGCCCGGCGTCGAGCAGCGCGTCGCAGTGCACGGCCTCGGCGCCCGCCTTCGCCACGATCCGCCCGCGGCTGGCCCGCATCAGCTCGGTGTCGAAGCGCGCGGTCCCGCCGACGTACCACGGCTCCGCGGCCATCGCCGCGCCGACACGGGCGAGCGCCGTCGCGTCGGCGTCGTCGATCCGTTCGAGCGTCGCGAGCCGCGCGAACGACATCGCCGCCTTGCGCAGCGTCGTCGCGTACACCGGGATCCCGCAGCCGTCGACGGCCAGCGTGTCGCCGGTGAAGCGGTCGTCGCTGACCCGCTCGCACAACTCCAGGATCGCGCGCTCCGCCGGGTGCTCGGGCTCCAGGTATCCGGCGAACGGCGCGCCGAGAACGTTCGCCAGCGCGAGGATACCGGTGTGCTTCCCGCTGCAGTTGTTGTGCAGCGCGGTCGGCTGCTCGCCGCGCCCGGCGAGCGCGAGCGCCGCCGGCTCGTAGGAGGGCGGGTGCGCGCCGCACGCGAGGTCGTCGACGGTCGCGCCGATCCGCTCGAGCATCGCGGCGACCAGCGCCACGTGTCCCGGTTCCCCGTTGTGCGAGGCGCACATCACCGCGAGCTCGCGGTCGCCGAACCCGAAGCGCTCCATCACCCCGGCGCGGACCGCCGCGGCGGCGATGAGCGGCTTGGCCGAGGAGCGCAGGAAGACGGGGGTCTCGACGGTGCCGACTTTCAGCACGATCTCGCCGTCGGCGTCGGCGACGCAGGCGGCAACGTGGTGCACGGACTCGACGCGCTTTCCGCGCCGTGCTGCGACCGCCGGCACGCCGGCCAACTCCCAGAACATAACCGCTGCGGCGCGTACGGCCCCGCGTCGCCTCGCCCCTCCGCGGCTAGCGGCCGGATGAAGGCCGTGCGCGGAGCCGTCGACCCCGCTCAGGTCCGACCCATGGACGGTCCGTCTCAGTGGTGCGACGGACCGCTCGACCCGTGCGCCGGCGCCGACGACCGGCTCTCGCCGCCCGAGCCGCGCGACGACGATGCGGACGGCGCCGGCCGGTACCGCGGCGCCGGACGGTCGTCCGACGCGCGGTACGACGGCCGCGCGGTCGTCGTCGATCCGCCCGTCGTCGAGGGCGTGACCGGCCGGCGGCGCTCGGGCACGCCGCTGCAGCTTTCGGTGCACCGATACGGGCGGGGGATCGGGCGCTGCGCGACGGGTCCGCCGCCTCCGCCGCCGACGATCAGCACGGCAGCGCCGAGGAACGCCGGTCCGTAGCCGTAGTCGTAGCCCGGATACCACCAGCCGTCGCCGTAGTACAGGACGTCGTCGGCGCTCGCATCCGCAGTGTCGTCGGTGTCGATCTCGAAGGCGACGAGCGCGGAGCCGCCGTTGTAGCCGACGATCGTGACCTCCATCCCCGGTACCAGCCGCACGCCGCGCGGCATCAGGATGGTCCCCGGCCGCAGATCGACCGAGTCGACGAAGCCGCGATCGTCGCGCAGGGTCAGGTGCCACGCCCCGTCGACGGACTGGATCACGCCGTGGACCGTCTCTTGCACCGGCGCGGTATCGGGGCGCCCGTAGCTCGGGACCGCCTGCGCCGATGCCGGTGCCGGCGCAATCGCGCCGCCGGCGAGCAGCGCGGAGAGCAGCAGCAGCGAGACGGTTCCGGCGATGCGCATGTGGATGACCCCCTGGCGCCGCCCGAGCTCCTCCATCCGTGCGGCCCGAGCTACAGTCTTCCTACCCCCGGCGGCTGAGAAATCGCAAAGGATTCCGCTCAGGCGAGCGCAGGTTCGAAGACGTTCGCCTCCTGCTCGGCGTACAGCGGGCTCGAGAGATACCGTTCGCCGGTGTCGCAGCCGATCGTCACGATCAGCTTGCCGGCGTTCTCGGGGCGCGCGGCGACGTTCAGCGCGGCGAAGACGTTCGCGCCCGACGAGATCCCGAGCAGCATCCCTTCCTCGCGCGCGAGCCGGCGCGCCGTCGCGATCGCGTCGTCGAACGACACCGCGATCACTTCGCGGTAGACCTGCGTGTCGAGGATCGCGGGCACGAATCCGGCCGCGAATCCCTGCAGCTTGTGCGGCCCGGGCTGACCGCCGGCGAGGACGCACGACGTGTCGGGTTCGACGGTGATGCACTCGACGCTCGGTTTGCGCTCTTTCAGCAGATGGCCGGCGCCGGTGATCGTTCCGCCGGTGCCGACCCCGGCGACGAAGATGTCGACGGTGCCGTCGGTGTCGCGCCAGATCTCCTCGCCGGTCGTGCGGTAGTGGATCTCCGGATTCGCCGGGTTCTCGAACTGGCCGGGCATGAAGTACTTCGCCGGGTTCGAGGCGACGATCTCGTTCGCTTTGGCGATCGCGCCCTTCATCCCGGCGGTGCCGGGCGTGAGGACGAGCTGAGCGCCGTAGGCCTTGAGCAGGTTCCGCCGCTCCATCGTCATCGTCTCCGGCATCGTGAGGATGCACGGGTAGCCCTTCGCCGCCGCGACGAAGGCCAGCGCGATCCCGGTGTTGCCGCTCGTGGGCTCGACGATCACCGAGTCGGGGCGCAGCGTTCCGTCGCGCTCCGCCGCCTCGATCATAGCGACGCCGATGCGGTCTTTTACCGATCCGGCCGGGTTCTTCGACTCCTGTTTGACCAGGATCTCGGCGCCGAGCCCTTTGGTCAGCCGCGGGATGCGAACCAGCGGCGTGTTGCCGAACGTGTCGGCCAGATTGTCGTAGACGCGCATAGTCCTCCGCTCAACCCCCGGCCCGGGGAAAAGGGTGCGGCCCCAACGCGACGCGAACGGGTGTTCGGCCCTGTGTTCTCGCTCGCCGAGAGGTCGCTCTACGTCGCCGACCTCGACCTCTGGATCGACTCGATGCGCCCGCGCTCGCGCTGCTACGTCTCGCACGGCCACAGCGACCACGCGCGCGAGCACGACACGATCGTCACCACGCCCGCCAACGCCGCCATCTGCAGATCGCGCTTCGGGCGTCGCATCGACCGCGCGAAGCAGACCTCGCTGCTCCCGCAGCGCCCGCTCCCGGCTTGCGACTTCGAGGAGCGCCGCTTCAACGAGCCCTGGTCCGACGGCGAGCACCGGCTCACGCTGTTTCCGGCCGGTCACGTCCTCGGCAGCGCGCAGCTGCTGATCGAGGGCGAGCGCGGGCGGTTCGTCTACACCGGCGATTTCAAGCTCGCCCGGTCCTACACGTGCGAGCCGCCCGAGGTGAAGCGCTGCGACGTGCTGCTCATGGAATGCACGTACGGCCGGCCGCACTACGTCTTCCCCTCGCGCGACGAGATCGAGGACGCGATCGTCACGTTCGCCGCCAAAGCGCTGGAAGACGGCTGCGCGCCGGTGTTCTACGCGTACTCGCTCGGCAAGGCGCAAGAGGCGATGGCGATCCTCGGCAAGGCCGGGATCCCGCTCGCCGTCCACGGCGCGGTGTACGAGATCGCGCGCGTCTACGAGCGCGCCGGCGTCAGGTTGCCGCCGTTCGAGCGCTACGACGCGGTGACGTACGACGGAACGCGCGCGCTGATCTGGCCGCCCTCCGGGAAGACGCAGCCGAAGGCGCTCGAACGGCTGCGCGCGCGCCGTGCGATGCTCTCCGGCTGGGCGCTCGACCGCGGCGCGCCGTTCCGCTACGGCGTCGATGCGTGCATCCCGCTGAGCGACCACGCCGACTACGAAGCCCTGTTGCGCTACATCGAGCTCGCGCAGCCGAAGCAGGTCCTCCTCAACCACGGCTGGCGCGACTTCACCTGGCGGCTGCGCCGCATGGGGATCGACGCGACCTACCTCGAACCGCACGAACAGCTCGCGCTCTTCTGAACGCCACGTCCGGTGTCACGCCGAGCTCGTCGAAGCGCCGCCGTCGAGCCCCTCGAAGCGAACTCGTCGAAGCGCGGCCGATCAGGTCGGGGCGGCGATCACGATCGACGGATCGTCGAAATGCGAGAACCGCACGTGCGACGTCTTCCCCGACGAGTCGGTCGTCTCGATCGTGCGCGGGTAGCCGTCGGGCCCGACGCCCAGCGTCATGGGCTTTGCATCGCCGTTCTGCTGGACCAGGTACATGTGCAGCAACACGCCGTCGACCATCGTCGTTCCGCGATCGGTGACCGTCACCATCGTCTCGGGATGATCGGCGATCGCCTGCGCGCGCGTCACCGGCGACATCCCGGCCGACATCGGGCCTCCGTTCGGGACGTTCATCTTCATCCAGTTGCCGTTCACCTTGATCCACGTCGTCGCTCCGATGTGGACCATCTCCATCGGTCCGGCCATCATGTGCACCCGGTCCGGCTTGATGAAGTCCATCTCGGCGACCTTGCTGCCCCCGTCGATCGCGACGTGATAGGAGTGCGCTTGCGCGAGCTTCAGCATCGCGCTTTTCACGTCGTCGACGGCCGCGGCGGACGCCGGCGCGGTCAGGCCGAGAATGAGGAGCGCTGCGGGGACGAGAGGACGCATGGGACCCTCCGGTGCGAATGCACCGCTAGCTCGAAGTCCGAGGCGACTTGCGCGAACCGGCGCGCGCGTCCTGCGCCGCCGGCGCCGCGCCTCCTCGCAGACGTCGCGAGAGGCCGTCACGTCCGGTCAGGCCGCGAAGAACTCGCGCAGCGCGGCGTACGTCGCGTCCGGCGCCTCCTCGGCCATGAAGTGGCCGCTGTCGATCGGGCCGCCGCGAACGTCGTCGGCCCAGTCGCGCCAGACGGAGAGCACGTCATACCATTTCCCGACCTCGCCGCGGCCGGCCCAGAGCGCGAGGAGCGGCGCGGCGATGCGCCGCACGCCGCGGTCGGCCTCGTCGAGCGCGTAATCGTAGGTCGCGCCGGCACGATAGTCTTCGCACGCGGCGTGGATCGTCTCCGGGTTCCGGTAGCAGCGCAGATAGTCGTCGACCGCTTCGGGCGCGTGAACGTCGGCGCGATTCGGCCGGCCTCGGAAGAACCAATCAGGATCGGCGCCGATCAGCTTCTCCGGGAGCGGGTAGGGCTGCGCGAGGAAGAACCAGTGCCAGTAGCCGAGGCCGAACTTCATGTCGGCGCGCCGGAAGTGCTCGCCGGTCGGGATGATGTCGAGCACCGCGACGCGCCGCACGCACTGCGGCCGGTCCAGCGCGAGACGGTAGGCGACGCGACCGCCGCGATCGTGACCGGCAACGTCGAAGCGCGTGAAGCCGAGCCGTTCCATCACGGCAACGGCGTCGCGCGCCATCGCGCGCTTCGAGTACGGCTCATGATCGTCGGTCGTCGGCGGCTTCGCGCTCTCGCCGTAGCCGCGCAGGTCCATCGCGACGACGGTGAACTCCTCGGCGAGCCGCGGGGCGATGCGATGCCACATCACGTGCGTCTGCGGGTGCCCGTGCAGCAGCAAGAGCGGCGGACCGTTCCCGCCGTGCCGGACGCGAAACGACGCTTCGTCCGTCTCGATGCGCTCGAGCGCGAAGCCCTCGAACATGGCGGCCCCGTACGGCGTGCGGAACGCCGCACCTGCCGGGTCGGCGCGCAGGACGCCGCAGCTACCGTCAGCGCGCGGCGTTCAGGTACGCGACGAGCTGGGTGCGCGAGGCGACGCCGAGCTTCTGATACACCGAGCCGAGGTGCTTCTCGACGGTCTTGTAGCTGATCGAAAGCTCGCGCGCGATCTCGAGGTTCGAGCAGCCGCGCGAGACGAGCGCCGCGATCTCGCGCTCGCGAGCGGAGAGATCCGGCATCGGGGCGGCATGGTCCGGTGCGCGCGCGAGCGGCGGTGCGGTCGTGCGCGCCGCTTCGAGCCGGCGCACGTCGTAGGCCGCACCGCAGCGGCGGTAGACCGCCAGCGCCGCTTCGCCCTCGCCGGCGGCCTCGAGCGCCTCGGCTTCGAGCAGCGGAAAGCGGAGACGCCGGAATCCCTCGGCGGCACCTCTGGCAAGGGCGACGGCCTCGGCGGGTTTTCCCTCGCGCCGCAGCGCTTCGGCATCGAACAGCGCGAGCGCAGGGCGCTCGGCGATCTCGACCGGGGCGTCCGCGCCGCGCGCGAGGTAGGCGCGTGCGCGCGCGCGGTCGCGCGGATCGCCGTACCGCCCCGCGGCGAGGAGCGTGAAGATCATCCCGCGCGGGCATTCGCAGTCGGGGATCGCGCGATGCAGCAGCGCCGCGGCGTCGCGCTGCCGCCCGCGCCGGCTCATGATCTCGGCGAACCCCGCGGCGCACTCGGTCTCGCACGCGGCCGAGACCGCACCGTCGAAGCGGTCGAACCACTTCTCGATCAGCGCGGCGTCGTCGAGATATGCGCCGGCCAGCGAACCCCAGGCGATTCCGAGCGCCGCCGTGACCTGGCTTTCCGCGCTCGCCGGAACCGTTTCCAGCGCCGCCCGCGCGCGCTCGAGATCGCCGCGCATGACGGCGCACAGCGCCGAGATGACGCGTGCGCTCGTCTCCCCGTGCCGGCTGCGCTCGGCGCGTGCGATCCGCAGCGCCTCCTCGATGTTTTGCAGCGCCTCATCGTGCAAGCCGAAGTACGAGAAGCACATCGCGCCGTTGTAGTGCGCCGAAGCGATCGCCCCCACCGAACCGATCGCGCGTGCTGCCTCGACCCACGCCGCGTGCTCGCGCCGGAACTCCTCGCGGTCGCCCACCGTCATCGCCACCCAGGCGGCGACGTTGTGAAAGCGCAGCGCGATGTCCGCGGCCTCGAGCGCGCGCGGATCGACCTGGGCGAGATGATGCGCGGCCTGCGTCGGAAACCAGAACGTCGCGGTGAGCCAGGCCAGCCCGAGATGGACCCGGCTGCGCGCCGGATACTCCGACGGGTCGAGCCGCGAGAGCATCTCTTCGAGCGGCGCCGAGGGCGCCGAGAGCCTGAGCGTGTAGCCGGTGATCGCCGAGCGCACGCGGCAGGCGGCCTCGCGCTCCGCGATCCCCGCTTGCCGGAACAGCTCGGCCGCGGCGCCGTAAGTCTTGTTCGCTTCTTCGGTGGCGTTGAGCGCGACGCGGCGGTCGGCGATCTTCATCACCATCGCGGCGCGCGCCGCCGCCTCCAGCTCCTTCGCCTCGAGCGCGCGCTCGTAGAAGGCGATCGCGTCTTCGTGCGCGTGGACGCGCCCGGCCGCATCCCCGGCGAGCTCGTTGTACCGGGCCGACCGTTCGGCGTCGCCGGCCGCCCACCAGTGATACGCGAGCGCTTCGACGTTGCGCTCGTGCTCGGGTGCGCTCTCGAGCGCGAAAGCGATCCCGCGGTGGAGCGGCTGGAGCTCGGCGCCGAGGAACTCGCCGTAGATCGCGTCGCGCGTGAGGCCGTGGCGGAAGCGGAACAGCGTCGGTGAGAGCTCCTCGACGAGCTGGAAGTCGCGCGCGCGCCGCAGGATCGGCAGCAGCGCGGGCGCGCCGGTTTCGAGCGTCGCGGCGAGCAGATCCAACGGGAACGTGCGCCCGATGACGGCCGCTTGGCGCACGACGCGCCGTTCGTTCTCGTCGAACGGGCGCAGCCGGTCGAGCAGGGTCGCGCGCACCGTCAGCGGCAGCTCGCGGCGCCCGCGCTCCTCATTGCCGAGCTCGCGCTCGACCGCGTTCTTCAGCAGCTCTTCGGTGAAGAACGGATTCCCGTCGCCGGCGAGCGCAATCGCGCGGCGCGTCTCGTCGGCGAGCATGATCCCCTCGAGGGCTTCGTCGATGAACGTGCGCAGCTCCACACCGTGGAGCGGTGCGAGATCGATCCGGCCCGCCCGCGCCGTGCGCGCGATCTTCGCGACGCCGGTGACGGCGGGATGTTCGGGATGCAGCTCGTCGGGCCGGAACGAGCCCAGGATCAGCACGCGCATCCGGTGGACGCTGGTCCCGAGATACGCGAGGAGCTCGAGCGTCGCGGCGTCGGCCCAGTGCAGGTCTTCGACGACGATGATCAGGGCCGTCTTCGCGGCGATCTCCGCCAGCCGCTCGACGATCGCGTCGAACTGCTCCTGCTTCGTCGCCGCCGGCGTGAGCTCGGCGCCGGAGCGGTCGAAGCGCGCCAGCACGTCCAGGATCGGTCCGTACGGGCGGCGTGCGTCTTCGAGGCACGGGCCGTGACCGATCCGCCAGCGCGAGTACGCGAGCGAGCCGCAGAACTCCGCGATCAGCCGGGATTTCCCGACGCCGGCATCGCCGGCGATCAGGATCAGCCCGCCGCGCGACGACCCCGCTTCGAGCCGGCGCTCGCGCAGGTACGCAAGCTCGTCACGCCGTCCGATAAACGGACGGCAGAGAACGGGTCGGACTACCACGGGCGAACGCTGAGTTCGCCCGCCTTCTCGTGCGCGCCTATCGGCCCGAGAGCGGCTCGAACGTCCCCGCCGCCCGGAGCTTCTCGGCCACCCGCGCGTAGGTCCCCGAGTCGACCGAGACCAGGTCGAGAGCCCGCCCGTAGTAGGTGCGCGCGTTCTCGCTCGCGTGCAGCGCCGCCGCCCGGTCGCCGGCGAGCTCGTTGTAGCGCACGCCGCGGCGGACGTCGCCCGCGGCCCACGCGTGATACGCCAGATCGTCGAGCGGCCCTTCGCCGGCGGCGACCATCCGTTCGAGCACGCGCGCGATGCGGCGGTGCAGCGGCCGGACGCGCCCGCTGAGCAGCTCCTCGTAGATCACATCGCGCGTCAGGGCATGCCGGAAGGCGAAGAGATCGCCCGACGGCCCGTCTTCGACCAGCAGCTGGAGGTCGCAGGCGCGTTCGAGGGCGGCGCGGACCATCGGCTCCGGACAGCGCGAGGTCGCGCTCAGGACGGCGATGTGGAACCGCCGCCCGATCACCGAGGCTCGCATGATGACGCCGCGCTCGAGGCGATCCATCGACCGGATGCGCCCCAGCACGGTCGCGCGCACCGTTTCGGGGATGAGCACACGCCGACGATACGCCTGCGTGAAGATTCCCGAAATGGGGAGGAACCCTACTCTCGCGAACAGGCGGGCATGGCGGAGCCGGCCCGAACCCGGGCGCTCGGGGTGTTTTCCGTTGCGATGCTCAGCGTCGCGGCGGCCTTTTCGGTTCGCAATCTGCCGAGCATGGCCGTCGAGGGCTGGTCGCTGATCGTCTGGTATGCGCTGGCGACCGCGCTGTTCTTGCTGCCGCTGGCGCTGACGTCGGCCGAGCTCGCTGCGGCCTGGCCGAAGGCCGGTGGCCCCTATGCCTGGGTTCGCGAAGCGTTCGGAACGCGCACCGGCTTCATGGCCCTGTGGTCGATCGTCGCGAACAATCAGCCGTGGTATCCGACCGTGCTGGCGTTCGTCGTCGCCTCCCTCGCGTACGGCTTCGATCCGGACGCCGCGAAGCATCGGGTGCTGGTCGCCGCGGCGATGATCGCGACGTTCTGGGTGGTGACCGCCTTCGCGCTCGCCGGACCGCTGATCGCCGCGCGGCTGAGCGTCGCCGCCGCGGTCGCCGGGACGATCGTGCCCTCGGTGCTGCTGATCGCCGCCGGCATCGCCTGGGCCGCGGCCGGGCGGCACGGGGCGCTGCCGCCGTTCGCGTGGCATCTGCTCGCGCCGGGCTGGGGCGCGGACCGCCTTCCGTTCGTCTCGTCGATGCTGCTCGCGTTCGCCGGGCTCGAGGCGTGCGGCTACTACGTGCTGCAGGTGCGCGAGCCGCGGCGGGACTTTCCGAAGGCGATCGGTCTGGCGCTCGCGACGATCTTCGCGCTGAGCGTGCTCTCGACGCTGGCGATCGCGTCGACGATCCCGCGCGAGGCGATCAGCTTGAGCGGCGGCGTGCTGCAGGCGTTCGCCGCGATCTTCCGCGAGCTCGGCGTTCCGTGGGCGACGCCGCTGGTCGCGGTGCTGGTCGTGCTCGGCGCGCTGGCGCTGCTGTGCACGTGGGTGCTCGGGCCGTTCATCGCGCTCGGCGCCGTCGCCGACGACGGGCTGCTCCCGGCGATCTTCGCACGCCGCGATGCGCGCGGCGCGCCGGCCGCCGTGCTGCTGTGGCAAGCGGCGATCGTTTCGGCGCTTGCGGCGGCGTTCGCGCTCGTGCCGTCGGTCAACGATGCGTACTGGATGTTGTCGGCGACCGTGACCGCGCTGCTCGGCTTCTTCTATCTGCCGATGTTCGCGGCGGTGATCCGCTTGCGCTACACGCAGCCGGCGACGCCGCGGCCCTTCGAAATCCCCGGCGGCCTTCCGGGCGCGTGGCTGTTCGCGGGCGTCGGGTTCGCTGCGACGGCGTTCGCGGTGATCGTCTCGCTGGAGAAACCCGCGAACGTCACCTTCGTCTCCGGCGCCGTCTACGTCGTCGCGCTGATCGCGTTCGCGCTGCTGTGGATGATTCCGTGGGCGATCTTCTCGTTCAGTCGGCGCCGACGTCCCACAGCATCCCCAGGTCCCGCTTCGCGAACGCTCGAAACGCGATGAGGGTCTCGGTCGCCGTGATTCCGGCGTGCGAGGCGATGTTCTCGGTGACGAGATCGCTGAGCTGCTCGTGCTCGCGCACGCGCACCATCGCCACCAGATCGTACGGCCCGGCGACGCTGTAGCATTCGCTCACGCCGTCGATCGCCAGCAGCTCCTCGGCCAGCGAGCGCACGCGCCCCGGTTCGACGGTCATCAGGACGATCGCGGTGATCACGGTGACCGCCTACCGCGGCGGCGGGCCGCTCACCTGCGCGGCGCGAACACGGCGGCCGTGATCGGCTTCGCCCGAACCTGCGCCGCGATCGCCGCGACGGCGAGCAAGCTCGAGAAGATCGCGCTCGTCGCCGGCTATCTGCGGGAGCTCGGCGAGGCCGACCTCGCGCCGGCGACGCGCTACTTCACCGGCAACCCGTTCCCGCAGGCGCAGGAACGCAGCCTCGCCGTCGGCGGCCGGACGATCGTCGAAGCCGCGGCGACCGTCTGGGGCGTCGACGACGCCGCGCTGGCCGTGGCGTACCGCGCGACCGGTGATCTCGGCGCGGCGCTCGGCCCGTTCGTGCGCCCGTCCGCCGACCTCGGCCTGTTCCGCGAGACCCTGACGCCGGCGCGGCTGTACGCGCTGCTGGTCGAGATCGCCGATGCGTCCGGGAAGAGCGCGCAGAAGCGGCGCCGCATCCTGTGCGAGCGGATCTTCTCGGCCTGCACCGATCCGCTCGAAGCGACGTACGTCGTGAAGATCATGACCGGCGAGCTGCGGATCGGCCTGCGCGAAGGACTCGTCGTCGACGCGGTCGCGCAGGCGTACGAGCGCGACCCGCGCGCGGTGCGGCGGGCGGCGAGCGCGGCGGGCGATCTCGGCGCCGTCGCCGTCGCGGCGAAGCTCGACGCGCTCGACCAGGTGACGATCGCCTACCACGCGCCGATCGCGTTCATGCTGGCGACGCCGGTCGCCTACGGCTCGGACTATAAAGAGCTCGCCGCCGCCACCTGGCTGGTGGAGGACAAATACGACGGGATCCGTGCGCAAGCGCACGTCACCCCCGAACGGGTCTCGCTGTTCTCGCGAACGCTGAACGACGTCGCCGCGTCGTATCCGGAGGTCGTCGCGGCGCTGCGCGCGCTTCCCGGCTCGTGCGCGCTCGACGGCGAGATCGTCGCCGTGCGCGACGGCCGCGTGCTCCCCTTTCGCGTGCTGCAGGCGCGCCTGCAGCGCAAGGACGTCGCACCCGAGCTGCTGCGCGAGGTGCCCGTGCGCTACGTCGTCTTCGACGCGCTCGCGCGCGACGAGACGTTTCTGCTCGACCATCCGCTGGTCGAGCGCCGCGCCGCGCTCGCCGAGCTGCTGGCGAACGCCGGCGGCACGCTCGCGCTCGCGCCGTGGACGGCGCTCGAGGCCGGCTCCGGCGCCGAAACGGTCCACGACCGCTTCGAGGTCTCCCGCGCCGACGGCAACGAGGGTCTGGTCTTCAAGCGCACCGACTCGCCGTATAGCCCCGGCCGCCGCGGCAAAGCCTGGCTGAAGCTGAAGCGCGAGCTCGGAACGCTCGACTGCGTGGTCGTCGCCGTCGAGCGCGGCCACGGCCGCCGCGTCAACGTGCTTTCCGACTACACCTTCGCGGTGCGCGACGGCGAAGAGCTCGCGGTGATCGGGAAGGCGTACAGCGGGCTCACCGATGTGGAAATCGCCGAGATGACCGAGTGGTTCGAAACGCATCGTCTCCCGCCGGCCGAAGCGCGCGGCGCCTACCAGCGACTCGACCTGAAACGCCGCGAGATCGTGGTCGAACCGTCCGTCGTGGTCGAGATCGCGTTCGACATCATCCAGCGCAGCACGCTCCACGCGAGCGGCTTCGCGCTGCGCTTCCCGCGCATCGTCCGCATCCGCACCGACAAACGACCCGAAGACGCCGACACCCTGCAGCGCGTCGAGGAGATCTACGCCGAGATGCTCGCCCGCGAAGGCGTCGACGCAGGCGCGTAGCGCCGCGTCTCCGCTCGGCGAGGGGCGTTCAACGGCGCGAGCGCTTGGCGCGGTCCGCGCGAATGCGATCGATGCGCGCGTAGACGTCGTCCGCGCGGTTCGTTCGTCGTCGCGCACCGTGGGTTCGCAGCCGCGTCGCGAAGATGCCGAGGATCAGCAGCACCGCGAGCACCGCGCAGCTCAGCCGCACGGCCGGGCGCAGCGGCAGCAGCGACGCCGCCGCGAGGATCACCGCGGCGAGCGCGGCGAGGTTCTGCGACCGGCGCATCGGGGGCGCGGTCACCCGCGGCTCCTAGTCGTCTTCGTGCAGGTGCAGATGACAGCCGTCGTCGGCGTCGTCCAGCACTTCGCGGGCTTCGAGCAAGACGTTGCCCGGTAGCGCGGAGCCCGATTCGACCGAGCCCTCTTCCGCGAGAAAGTCGAGCTCGTCCCAGTCCTCCCAGGTCTCGAGCGGCTCCCCGTCGACTTCCGCCGGAAAGCGCACGCAGAAGCCTTGCTCGATGTGCAACCCGGTGATCTGCACCCGCGAGCCACGAGGAAAGTACGTGCCGTCTTTCCAGAGCGTCCCGTACGTCGTGTCGTAATGCTGCCCGATTTGTATCTTTTCGATCGTCCGGTCTCCCATGAGAGGACGTCGTGTGGGTGTCCTCTTCTTCAGCACGCCCATCGGGGATACCCGTTGCGATGAGCGGGCAGGGCCTGCGCCGGTGGCGCATCTTAGCCTCGGAATACCGCGTCGATACGAAGTTTTTACGCTTGCGCGCCGATCGCGTCGAGCTTCCGGACGGGACCGTGGTCGAGGAGTACTTCGTTCGCGAGTCGCGCGGCTTCAGCGTCGTGCTCGCGGTGACGTCCGAGCGACTCGTTCTGCTCGTTCGGCAATATAAGCATGGTGCGGGCGAGATCGTCGTCGAGCTGCCGGCCGGGATGATCGATCCCGACGAGGACGCGGCCGCCTGTGCCGCGCGCGAGCTCGCGGAAGAGACGGGCTACACGGGAGCGCCGCCGGAGCACGTCCGCACGCTGTACGCCGACCCGACGAACTCGACCAGCGCGATGCACGTCTACGTCGTCCGCGACGCCCGGCGCACGTGCGAGCCGGCGCTGGACGTCACCGAGGCGATCGAGGTCGAGCTCGTCACCACGGCCGCGTTGCGAGCGATGGCGTACGACGGGCGGATCGCGGCGGCATCCCAAGTCGCGGCGGTGCTGCTGGCCCTGGCCCACCTGGAGAGGGGCTAGTCGGGACGCAGCCGGCGGTAGTGCGGCGGCGCTCCGTCGCGCCGCCTGACGTGCAGCGCGCCGCGCAGCGCGGAGAGCGTGCCGAACGGATAGAGGCGTTCGCGCGTCGCGGCGACGACCTGCAGCTCGCGCCGTGAGGCGGCCCACGGCTCGAGCGCGGCGAGGCACGCCTCGCCGGTGACGTCGAGCCCCGGCGAATACGGCGTGAGCGCCGGGACGACGACGAGGGTTTCGCCGCCGAGGAATGCCGGCGTGCTGTCGTTCGCGCCCAAACGCAGCGAGGGGTGCAGGTGGCCGATGATCGTGCGGCGCGCGTCCGCCGCAGGCCGGTCGCCGTGCGCGAGCGTCCAGCCGTCGCGCTCGCACGCTTCGACCGTTGCACCGAGGATCGCGACGCCGCGCGAACGCCCTTCGTGATTCCCCGCGACGATCGTCACGCGCGCCAGCGCGCGCAGCGCATCCAAGGCCTCACCGACGGCGCGGGCGGCGCCTTCACTCAGCGACGAGCCATGGATCGCATCGCCGAGAAACACGATCTCCGCGACGTCGTGTCGGTGCGACGCGAGCGCGATCGACGAAGCGATCTCCGCGGTGCTCCACAGCGGCAGCACCGCGCCGCCGCCCATCACGTCCTCATAGCCGAGATGCGCATCGGCGCACACCAGGGTGCGCGACGCCGTCAACAGCGCGAATCCGCCGGGTATTGCCAGAACGCCGTCCGCGACCGCATACGATTCGCACGCCGGAACCGGTCGGGTCATAAGAGCCGCAGCTGCCGGTCTTTGACGGCGACGTGCACGGACTCGGAATCGGAATCGCGAGCGGTCGGCGGTTCGTCGTCGGGATCCGCGGTACGTTCGCCGAGGATCGCCAGGACGCGCTCGTGGAGCGCTTCGACCATGGTCTCGCGGTCGTCGATCACGACGGAGTCGCCGAACGACGACGTCACGATTCCGAAGGTGAACGGCGTCGCGGCGCGGGGGTGCAGCACGCGCGGCGTGCCGTCCAGCGCTTCGAGGTAGTCCTTCGCGCCCGGTGCGTCGAGCAGCTCGCGCGTAACGACCCGCAGCGTCTCGCGGATCAGCGGGAAGTCGCGGTCGGCTTCCCACAGCCGGTCGAAGATGCGAGCCGCGTTCCAGCGCAGCGCGCCGCCGCGGATCGCACGGCCGCCGGCGCGGCGCAGCACCAGCAGCCCGGTGTTCGCGACGTGCCGGAACTGGCCGCGCAGCAGCGAGCCGGAGCGCAGCCCCGCGAGCAGATCGTCATCGAAGCCGGCGGCGCCGAGCAGCGAGGCCCACACCGCGTCGGCGACCGTGCGCCGCGCCGGCAACGAAACGAGAAAGCCGTTGTCGTCGGTGGTGAGCGTCGAGTTCACCCGCGCGATCCTGTGCAGCCGCGCGCCGACGACGCGCGCGAGCGTCTCGTTGATCCGCCGCCCGGCACCGGTGTGGAACACGGCGGTTTGGCGCCCGTCCATCCGGTAGATCTCGATCACCGGGCGCCTGGGTTCGGGAAGCGCCGAGAGCGCGAGCTGCTGCGCGACGTAGCGCGCGACGTGCGCGGCTTCGGCGCCGGCGAGACCGTAGCGATGCTCGAGATACGCGAGCGCGCGCTGCGCGCCGCCCAGCGCGAGCGCGTCGGCGACGCCGCTGCGCAGCACCCCGATCTCGCGCGCCAGCGCGACCGGAATTCCCCTGAGATGCGAGCTCCACTGCGGCACGGTCGGCCGCCCCGCGTGCGGCTCGACGCGCAGGCCGCGCGGCCCGATCTCCTTCACCCGGAGCGTCCGCCCGTCGAGCAGGAACACGTCGCCCACGGTGAGCGCCGCGGCGAAGTCCTCGCCGAGCCGGCCGATCCCGTGGCCGCCCGCACCGCTGACCGGGATCGTCGACTCGTCCGGGATCGTTCCGACGTTCTCGAAGAACGCGCTCGACTGCTCGCGCCCCAGCCCGTACGCCGCGACGCCGTCGGTGCCGATCCGCCGCACGTGCGCCTCGTCCGGTCCCGCGCCGCCGCCGCTCAGGTAGGCCACGCACGCGCGCAGGTCGCTCTCGGCGAGATCGCGATAGGGCAAGGCGCGGCGTGCGAGCGCGAGCGCGTCGTCGAGCGCGACGCGCCGGTCCGGCGCGCACACCGAGACGAGCCACTGCGCGAGCACGTCGAGCGGCGCATCGGGAACCTCGAGCTCTTCGATTGCGCCCTCGCGGATGCAGCGGCGGGTCGCCGCCGCCTCGACGATGTCGTCGCGGTCCTGCGCGATGACCACGCCGTTCGCGACGGCCCCGGGGCGATGGCCGGCCCGGCCGACTCGCTGGAGCGTCGGCGTCATCCCGCGCGCGCCGCCGATGATGAGCACGCGATCGATGTAGCCGACGTCGAGGCCGAGCTCGAGCGAGCTGGAGCAGACGACGGTGCGCAGCTTGCCGGCCCGCAGCTCGGCCTCGACGCGATGGCGCACGTTCCGTTCGAGCGCGCTGTGGTGCACGCCGATGCGGCGGTCGCGCGTCGCCGTCGCCTCCCGCGGAGCGGTCTCGGGCAGCGCGATCTCCGCCTTCGGCTCGCCCGCGAGCTCCATCTCGTGCGCGATCCGCTCGGCCTGACTGCGCACGTTGGTGAACACCAGCGCCGAGCGCACGTCCTGCGCGAGACGGTACGCTTCGCGCGCGCACTGCGGCAGCGGCGCGATCGCCCCGGCGAAGGGCGCGACGACGTCGAGCCGGATCTCGCGCAGCCCGCGGCAGTCGACGATCGCGCAGTCACGCTCGCTCCCTGCGACGTACGCCGCCACGCGGTCGAGCGGCGCCACGGTCGCCGACAGCCCGACGCGCCGGAGCGGGACGCGCGTGAGCTCCTCCAGCGATTCCAGCACGAGCGAAAGCAGCGCGCCGCGCTTGTTGCCCGCGAGCGCGTGCACTTCGTCGACGATCACCGTCTCGACGTGGGTGAGCGTCTTGCGATACGAGTCCATCGCGGTCATCAGCGCCAGCGACTCCGGCGTGGTCAGCAGCACGTGCGGCGGCCGGCGCTGCATCAGCCGCCGCTCCTCGACGGGCGTGTCGCCGGTCCGCACGCCGGTCCGGACGAAGCGCTCCCGCACTTTTCCCCGGCGCACGCGGGCGCGCTCGGTGTTCGGCCGCTCGAGCAGCCCCATCTCGCGCAGCGGCTTGCGCAGGTTGTGCTCGACGTCGTAGCCGAGCGCGCGGAGCGGCGAGACGTAGATGCAGTAGGTCCGCGCGAGCAGCTCGTCCGCGTCGCGCAGCTCGGCGAGCCGCGACATCACGGGCAGGAAGGCCGCCAGCGTCTTCCCCGTCCCCGTCGGCGAGCAGATCAGCGCGTGCCGGCCCGCGGCGGCGAGCGGGAGCGCCTGCGCCTGCGGCGGCGTCGCGGACTCCAAGTGCCCACCGCACCACTCCGCGACGACCGGATGCAACGAAGAAAAAGCGCCGCCCACGAGAACGGCCCCTCTTCATCGAACGCCCGTTCGAAGCCTCGTCTGAAACTGCCCCGGGCGGGGGCTGGTACCTATGGGCGGAGGTACCTCATGGCGCTCTTCGTCCGGGTCATGGTCGCGGTTGCGGTCGCGATCGTCGCGCTCACCATCCTCGGGTTCGTGATCCACACGCTGCTCCTCGCGGCCCTCATCGCCGCGGTGGTCGTCGGCGCGCTGTTCCTGTGGAATCTGGTGCGCCGCCGGCGCTCGGGGGCGATCACCACCTACACGGTCCGGCGCTAGCGAGCTCGCCCGCGATGGCCGGGGTGCCTGCCGAGCAGTACTGGGCCGGCGTCTTGCTCGCCCAGATCTCGTACACCGACGAAGCGAATCTGCCGGCGCAGAAAGCCGCGATGGAGACCGCGCTCCAAGCAATCCAGCCCGCCGCCGGCGGCCCCTGGACCATGGCCTGGGGGCCGGCGACCGATCAAGGGATCCTTGCCTACGTGGCCGCGAACACGACGCGCTCCGTCTACGCGCTCGTCTTTCGCGGCTCGCTCGCCGACGACGCGGCGCACGACTTCATCCGCAACTGGCTCGAAGACGGCGATGCGCTCAAGCAAGACCCGTTCATCTTTCCGGCGAGCGCCGGTGCGAAAATCTCGGCGGGGATGAATCTCGCGTTCGGCTCGGTGCAAGGACTGGTCGATCCCGACACGCAGCAGAACCTGCTGACGTACCTTCCGTCGATCGCGCCGGCGAGCCCGACGCTGATGGTCTGCGGACATAGCCTCGGCGGCGCGCTCGTGCAGGTCGCCGGGCTCTGGCTGCACGCGGAGTTGTCGAACACCGGCAAGCTCGGTGAGATGACGATGGTGCCGTTCACCTACGCCGCACCGACGACCGGCAACCAGCAGTTCTCGACGCTCTACGACGCGACGTTCCCCGAGTCGTACCGCGCGGTCAACACGCTCGACGTCGTGCCGATGGCGTGGGAGAACGTCGACGGCGTGCAGCGCAGCTATCCTCGGCCGGGACAGACCCTCTCGGAGTTCGATCCGCCGGCCGACGCGCTCGCGCAGATCCTCAAGGACTCGACCGGCAACGCGTACCGCTCGGTCGGCGGCGGCACGCTGTTCTCGTTCACCGGCTGGATGCCGCAGAGTCCGGACTCGTGGGGCGACATCGCCGCGCAGAACCACGCCGTGCAGACCTATGTCGACCACGTGCAGGCGCAAGCGTACGAGGAGCTGCGTTCCGGCGGAGGATGACGCGGGGCGGCCGCGTACGGACGGCGATGGTCGCATACCGTCCGGGAGGGCTTCGCCACGCTACCTCGCTCGCTTCGCGCCGCTCTCGCGGCGCTCGCTTTCTGCTCCGGGACCGCCGTCGCGTTCGCCCAGACGCCGGCCGGCTCACCCGAGTCGAACCCGTCCTCGCCGCCGGTCCCGGCGACCTCGCCCACGCCGGCGAGCTCGCCGAAGCCCACCCCGACGCCGACGCCGCCGTACAACCGCATGGCGTTTCGCGAGGTCGGCCCCGCGGTCGCCGGCGGGCGCGTGACCTCGGTCGTCGGCGTCGCCGACGATCCGAACCTCTACTATCTCGGCTCGGCCGGCGGGGGCGTCTGGAAGACGGTGAACGGCGGCTCGACCTGGACGCCGCTGTTCGACAAGCAGGACGTCTCGTCGATCGGCGCGGTCGCGATCGATCCGCAGCACCACGACGTCGTGTGGGTCGGAACGGGTGAGACGAACCCGCGCAACGACGTGTCGTGGGGCGACGGCGTCTACAAGTCGACCGACGCCGGGAAGACGTGGACGAACGTCGGCCTGCGCGCGACGCGCGCGATCGCCTCGATCGTCATCGACCCGCACAACCCGAACGTCGTGCTGGTCGGCGCGCTTGGCGACGTGTTCGCCGACTCGCCGGAGCGCGGCGTCTTCCGCACGACCGACGGCGGCAAGACGTGGACGAAGACGCTGTACGTCGGCCCGCAGAGCGGCGTCAGCGAGCTCGCCGCCGATCCGAAAGACCCGAACGTCGTCTACGCCGGCATCTGGCAGTTCCAGCGCAAGCCGTGGACGTTCAGCTCGGGCGGCACCGCGGACGGCATTTGGAAATCCACCGACGGCGGCGCGACCTGGAACCGGCTGACCGGGCACGGTCTGCCGGAAGGGATGACCGGCCGCATCGGCCTGGCCGTCGCGCCCTCGAACCCGAAGCGCGTCTATGCCCTCATCGAGTCGAAGGACGGGATCCTGTGGCGCTCCGACGACGCGGGCGCGAGCTGGACGATGATGACCAAGAACACGCTGGTCGATCAGCGGCCGTTCTACTTCTCGCACGTGCGCGTCGACCCGTCGAACCCCGACCACGTCTACGGCGTCTCCGAAGAGCTCGCCGAGTCGAAGGACGGCGGAAAGACGTTCAAGGCGACCGCCGACGCAGTGCACGTCGACTACCATGACATGTGGATCGCCCCGAACGAAGCGAAGCGCATGATCGTCGGCGAGGACGGCGGGTACGCGCTCACGCGCGACGGCGGGGAGAACTGGTCGTTCTCGCGCAACGTCGCGATCGGTCAGATCTACCACGTCGGCTACGACGACCGCACGCCCTACTCGGTGTGCGTCGGGCTGCAGGACAACAACGGGTTCTGCGGTCCGTCGAACTCGCTGAACGGCGAAGGGATCCCCGACGATGCGTGGGATCGCGTGGTCGGCGGCGACGGGCAGTGGGCCTGGCCCGATCCGCGCGATCCGAACCTGGTGTGGACGGACTTGCAGACGGGACGCCTGTTCCTCTACGACCGCGCCACGCAGCGCAACACGTTCGTGCAGCCGTGGCGCGCGCGGGCGATCGACGACTTCCAGCTCGACAAGGCGAAGTACCGCTTCAACTGGGACGCGCCGGTCGCGTTCGATCCGTTCGATCCGGCGACGACCTGGTTCGGCGGGAACGTCGTGTTCGCGACGCGCGATCGCGGCGCGCACTGGTCGGTCATCTCGCCCGACCTGACGCGCAACGACAAAGCGCACGAGCAGCCCGCCGGCGGACCGCTCGCGCTCGACGTCTCGAGCGCCGAGTTCACCGGGACGCTGCTCGATATCGAAGGCTCGGCGAAGACGCGCGGCGAGATCTGGACCGGCAGCGACGACGGGATGGTCCACGTCAGCCGCGACGGCGGGAAACGCTGGTCGAACGTCACGCCGCCGGGCGTCCCGCCGGACGGGCGCGCGGAGATGGTCGCACCTTCACCCATCGTCGCCGGCACGGCGTACGCGGTGATCGACCGCCATCTGCTCGGCGACGACGCGCCGTACGTCTTCGTCACGCACGACCGCGGCGCGCACTGGCAGTCGATCGCGGCGGGACTCCCGGCCGATGCGCCGGCGCGCTCGGTCCGCCCCGACGCGCGGAACCCGCACCTCGTCTACCTCGGAACCGAGACCTCGTTCTGGCTCTCGTACGACGACGGCGCGCACTGGACGAAGCCGCAGCTCGGGCTTCCGACGACGGCGACCTACGACATGCGCGTGCAGCCGCGGTGGAACGACCTGATCGTCGCGACGCACGGCCGCGCGCTGTGGATCCTCGACGACCTCACGCCCTTGCAGCAGCTCCCGCAGGCCGAGGCCGCCGGCGCGATGCTGTTCGCCTCGCGCACCGCGTACTTGTACTCGCTGCACGCGAACGACGAAGGCCTCTACACGCGCTACGCCGGGAAGAACCCGCCCGCCGGTGCGACGATCGCCTTCTACCAGCGCGCGCCGAGCGTGAAGCCGCTCGAGATCGACATCCTGAACGCGCACGGCCGCGTGATCCGCCACATCCGCGGCACGGAGAAGGTCGGCGAGCGCGAGGTTCCACGCGTTTCGAACCTCGCCGGCATCAATCGCGTCTCGTGGGACCTCCACGAGGACGGGCCGGTCCGCTGGACCGGCGCGGCGCGCGAGCAGTACCGCGGCCCGCGCACCGGGGTCACCGTGGTGCCGGGGACGTACTCGGCCCGGATCGTGTTGAACGGCCGCACGTACACGGAAAGCTTCCGCGTCGCGGCCGATCCGCGCGCCCGCTACACCGCGGCCGACTACGCCGCCGCGCACGACTTCGCCGAGAAGCACATGGCGGAGTTCTCGCGCATCGACGCCACGCTGAACCGGCTCGACGCGTATGCGGCCTCGGCCGCGCAGCGCAGCGCCGGCGCGCCGCCGGCGCTCGCGAGCCGGCTGGCGGACGTGCGCACGAAGGCGCTCGCCTTGCGTGCGGAGCTCACCGCCGATCAGACGAACGACGAGGACTTCATCCAGCGGCCCGGGCGGATCCGCGAGGACATGCAGGGACTCTTCTTCGTCTCCGGCGCGCCGCCGACGGCGGCGGTGCTGGACTACGCGGGACGCGTCGACGGAGCGTTCGACGCGGCGATGCGGGCGGTCGGCTCCTTCGAAGCCGCTGACGTCGCGCAGGCCGACGCCGCGCTGCGCGCGGCCGGGAAGCCCGCGCTCGCGACGAGCGGCGCGAAACGCGTCGACGTCGTCGGCGGCGAGCCGCCCGCGCCGTCGGCCGCCGACGACCGCGACCGCGAGTGATCGAGGGCTGAGCGCCGGCGAACGTGCCGGCGTTCAGTGCTTCCCGGCGAACGAGTCGGCGGTGAGCGCGAAGGTGAAGGCGGAGCGGAACGTGTCGTACGCGCCGTCGACCATCCGCCGCGCGTCTTCTTCGAACGTCGCCTTCACCGGGACGACCAGCGCCGTGTCGTAGACGAGCGATCCGGTGCGGCGGCCGGCGAAGCCCTCGCCCCCGTTCGACTTTTCGTCGAGCTGGTATTCGAGCGTGACCAGGTGTGGCTCGCTGCTCAGCACGCGGTAGCGCTCCACCGCGATGGCGCCGTTCGCGCTCTGATCGACGGTCCAGAACGTCCCGGGCGCCGCGGAGTGCTCGCCGAAGAAGCCGCGCGCCAGCCAGTGCAGCAGCGCGAGCTCTTCCTCGGTGACGTCGGCGCTGCGGTGCGGGTCGAACAGCACCTCACCGCTCGAGGAGATCGCGATGCGCACCTTCGGGTGCGTTCGCGACGGAGCGTCCTCGGCGACGTCGACGACGAGCCCCATGTCGTCGGTCGCCGCGACGACGTCGACCGCGATCGCGCCTTTCGCGGAGACGCTGACCGCCGCATTGCTCTCGCCGGCCCCGCGCGTCTCGTTTCCTCCGCCGATGATGTGTCCTTTGAATTCGAACCCGGCGCGCGTCGGAGTGATCCCGCCGCCCGGCGTGTCGCGCTTGTCGGTGATCGATAGGTCGACCGCGTAGCTCAGCGTGCGCAGCGGCGCCGGCTCGGCACCGCGCGCCGGTGCGGCGCCGCGCGCCGGTGCCGCGAGCAGCACCAATGATGAAAAAAGCATGAACGGCGCAGCGGCCTTCATGCACCGGGATTCGCGGGCGAGGCCGTGCGCCCTCGCGGCTCGGCGCCCGCGGCCGCCCGGCAGGCGACGGAGCGGGCGATCGTGGAGAACCCGCCATGCAGCTCTGGATCGACGGGACGCATGTCGACGCGGCCGACGGGTCGACCTACGACGACGTCGACCCGGCGACCGGCGAGGTCGTCGCGCCGATCGCCAGCGGCGGTCCGGCCGACGTCGAGCGCGCGGTCGCCGCCGCACGGCGCGCGTTCGACGAAGGTCCCTGGCCGCGGACGACCGCGGCGCAGCGGGCGAAGGTATTGCGCGCGCTCGCGGGCTTGCTGGTCGAGCGTCGCGAGGAGCTGGCGCGGCTCGAGTCGCGCGATGCGGGCAAGCCGTTCCGCGAAACCGCCGACCGCGACGTTCCGCGCGCCGCCGACAACTGCGCGTTCTTCGCGAGCGCGATCGAGCAGCGCGAGCAGAGCGCGTTCTTCGATCGCAAGCCGTTCCTCGGCGCCGAGCGCGCGATCGCCTCGATCGTGCGCGAGGAGCCGGTCGGGGTGTGCGCGCTCCTCACGCCGTGGAACTCGCCGCTGATGCAGGCGACGTGGAAGATCGCGCCGGCGATCGCGGCCGGAAACACCTGCGTGCTCAAGCCCTCGGAGCTCACGCCGCTCTCGACGCTGCGGCTCGCCGAGCTCTGCAGCGAAGCCGGCGTCCCCGACGGGGTCGTCAACGTCGTCACCGGCTTCGGACCGGCCGCCGGCGCGCCGCTGGTCGCCGACCCGCGCGTCGATGCGGTCGCGTTCACCGGCAGCGAGCCGACCGGGATCGCGATCAACCTCGCCGCCGCCCGCACGCTCAAGAAAGTCACGCTCGAGCTGGGCGGAAAGAGCGCGAACGTCGTGTGCGACGACGCCGACCTCGAGCTCGCCGTCGAAGGCAGCGTGCTCGCGATGTTCCGCCACAGCGGACAGGTGTGCCTGGCCGGAACGCGGCTCTACGTGCAAAGCGGAATCTACGACCGCTTCCTCGAGCGGTATCTCGCGCGCGTCCGCGCGCTGCGCGTCGGCGACCCCCAGTCGCGCGAGAGCGACCTCGGGCCGCTGATCACCGCGCAGCACCGCGAGCGCGTCGAGCGGTTCGTCGCCGAGGCGCACGCCGAGGGCGTCGAAGCGCTGATCCGCGGCGAGCGGCCCGGCGATCCGGCCCTCGCCGGCGGGAACTATCTCGGTCCGACGATCTTCGCCCCGCGCGACGAGACGCAGACGATCGCTCGCGAAGAGGTCTTCGGGCCCGTGCTCTCCGTCTTCCGCTTCGACACGCTCGACGAGGTCGTCGCCCGCGCGAACGCCACGCGCTACGGTCTCTCCTCGTACGTCTGGACGGCCTCGATCGCGAACGGGCTGCGCTTCGCCGAGCAGGTGCGCGCCGGGATGTGCTGGATCAACGGATACTTCCTGCGCGATCTCCGTCAGCCGTTCGGCGGCGTCGGGATGAGCGGCCTCGGCCGCGAAGGCGGGCGCTGGTCCCTGGACTTCTTCACCGAACCCAAGCTCGTCTGCATCTCCTACTGAAGGCCGCGATATGTCGTTCATGAGCCCGGTCACCGTCATCCCGAAGCACGTTCCCGACGAGGAGCTGCGCAGCTTCGGGTCGCTCGACTCCTACGAGCGCTACATCGAGCATCAGTACCGCGACACGAAGGCGCTGCTCGAGAAGTATCGCGAGCACAAGGTGCACGATCCCGAGCTTTCGGCGGAGTACCGCGCGGCGATGCGGCCGATCATGCTCACGACCTGCTGGGGCGAGGCGCAGACGACGGCGCAGGTCGCGCAGATCATCACCAAGACGAACCGCCCGACCATCCAGTACTTCTACGCCACGCACGCGCTCGACGAGGTCCGCCACACGCAGATCGAGTGGCGGCGCATCCGCGACCTCGACCTCGCCGACTCGCTCGACGTGCCCTACGAGCAGACGGAGCTGTTCCGCTTCGTCAACGGCCTGCCCACCTTCGTCGAGATCGTCTACGGCCAGGTGTGCACGCTCGAAGCGTACTCGGCGCACGTCCTCTTCAACTCGATCGCCGACCTCGCGCGCCGCTACGGCGATCTCGCGACCGCGGTGACGTACGAGTACGTCATGCACGACGAGGTGCGGCACATCGGCACGGGGCTGCGCGTCGTGCGCGAAGCGATCGAGACCGCGCCCGATCCGGAAGAGGCGGTCTTCCGCATCCTCGATCTCGAGGAACGGCTGCTCCCCATCACCATCCGCAAGCTGGGGCGAGACTCGGCGATCGCGCAGTCGCTCCACGAGGCGGGCATGATCGCCGACAAGCGCCGGTTCGAGCTCGACGGCTTCCGCCAGTACCTGCTGTTCCGCGCGAAGATCCCGAACTTGCCGCCGATGCGCTACAAAGGCCCCGAGGGCTGGACCGCCGCCGACACCGCCGCCGCCGACGCGACCGCGATCGCTGCGGCTAGCGAAGCGGCGAGCATCGCCGCGGCGGCCGAACCCGCGTCGCGCTGAGACCATGATCGTCGCCGGGCTGTTCTCGACGCACGTTCCGCGGCTGATGATCCTCGATCCCGAGGCGCGCCGCGCGTACATGGGCCGAACGGTGACGACGTTCTACGACGCCCTCGAGCAGATTCGCCGCGAGCGGCTCGCCGGGCTGGACTTCGACACCTTCGTCGTGGTCGACACGCACTGGCACTCGACGCTCGAGTTCATCCTGAACGCGCACGACCGCCACGAGGGGCTCTACACCTCCGACGAGATCCCGTGGATGATCCACGAGTACGCCTACGACTATCCGGGCGATCCCGAGCTCGCCGCGCTGATCGCCGAGGAGTCGCAGGCGCGCGCCGTCCCGGCCGAAGCGGCGGCGCACCGCGGGCTGCCGGTCCACTACGGCACGCTGAACCCGATGCACTACTACAATCCCGGGCCGGCGAAGAAGCGCGTCCTGCCGATCTCCGTCCTCGACACGGCGGAGGTCGAGCCGAACCTGCGCTTCGGCGAAGCGATCGCCGCCGCCGCGGAACGCAGCGGCCGCCGCATCGTCCTCATCGCCTCAGGCGGGATGTCGCACCGCTTCTGGCCGCTCGCGACGATCCGTCAGCGCGCGAGCGCCGATCCCGCCGACATCAGCGACCCGGCGCTGCGCGCCTGGGACGAGCGCATCATGGAATGGTGGCGGAACGGCGATCACGCCGAGGTCCTCGCGCGCGCCGACGAGTTCCGCCGCAGCTGCTCGCCCGAAGGCCGCTTCGCGCACTACCTGATCCTGGCCGGCGCACACGGCGGCGCGGCGTGGCGCGCGAGAGGCGAACAGTTCGGCCGCTACGAGGCGGCAATAGGAACGGGCCAGGCAAACTTCTGGTTCGCCTGACCCGTTCATCCTTCGAGTTCGGTGCGTTCGCCGGAGCGAACGATCACTCAGCCCGAGAAGTCTTCGACGTAGAACGTCTCGCCGTCGCCGACCGTCACGACCGCGATCCCGAGCTTCCTCTCGTTCGGGTCGACGATGTTCTGGTGATGCGGCGGGCTCGTGTTGAACGCCTGATTGGCGGAAGGTTCGCTGCGATCGAACGCGATGTTCTCGGCGACGTATTCCGTCGGCCACTTGTACTCGCGCATCCGG
The DNA here is from genome assembly GCA_963795405.1 of Vulcanimicrobiota bacterium. Classification (GTDB taxonomy): domain Bacteria; phylum Vulcanimicrobiota; class Vulcanimicrobiia; order Vulcanimicrobiales; family Vulcanimicrobiaceae; genus Vulcanimicrobium. The sequence continues at coordinate 115,982 of CAWCHS010000008.1, read as the reverse complement.
TCGTAGAAGGTGATGCCGTCGGGGTCGGTGTGGCCGAAGTAGCCGCGCGCGGCCATGTCGACGGCCTTCGCGTAAGCGATGCGGTCCAGTGCGGCATCGCGGACCAGGGGCTGCAATCCGTTGCGGGCGCGCTCGGCGTTGAGATCCGCGGTGAGCGAATCGGCCTGGCGCGGGCTGACTTGGGGAAAATGCGGGTTGACGTAGTTGATCGAAACGGTCTGTTCGACCGAGTTCGACGCGCTGACCATCGGCGTGGGCGCAAGCGTCAGAACCGTCGCAAGGACTGCGGCGATATGAATCATGGTCCGGTATCTCTCGTGGAATATACGCGCGAGCGTCGCTCCGAAAAGCGATCGTCGTTTTGCTCGAAACCTCGCACGAACCAGGCGCTTCCGGGACCACCGTACGCACCGCCGAGCGGCGGAGTGCACGGACGTGTCCGTGAGAGGTCTACAATGAATATCGGCGCCGTCGCACCGATGTTGAGAGAACCGGGGTGGCTCTCATCCAGTGGTGACCGGCGTCACGCGGACGCCGGCCACCAGGCGAGCCGTTACTCGAAGCGCAGGGCGCGGATCGGGTCGAGCGCGGCCGCTTTCCGGGCCGGCCAGTAGCCGAAGAACACCCCTACCGCCGCGCTGAAGGCCAGCGAGAGCAGGACGGCGGCGAACGGGACGCTCGCCGGCCACTTGGCCAGCACGGCGATCGCGCTCGCGCCGAGGATCCCCAGCAGGACGCCGACCGCCCCGCCGCCGGTCGAGAGCACGACCGCTTCGATCAGGAACTGCCGCAGGATCGCCGCGCCGCGCGCGCCCAGGGCGACCCGCAGGCCGATCTCGCGCGTCCGCTCGGTCACCGAGACCAGCATGATGTTCATGATCCCGATCCCGCCGACCAGCAGCGAGACCGCGGCGACCGCCGCCAGCAGCAGCCCGAGGATCGACGCCGTCGCCGAGGCGGCCTGCGCGATGTCTTGCAGGTTGCGCACCGAGAAGTCGTCCGGCTGACCGGCGACGACCCCGTGCCGCTGCTCGAGCAGGGCCGTGATCTCTTTTTGCGTGCTGTCGATCGCCTGCGCGTCGGCCGCCGAAACCATCAGCGAGCCGACGGTCGTCCCGCCGGTGAGCCGCTGGAGCGCCGAGGTGTACGGGATCAGCACGGTGTCGTCCTGATCCTGCCCGGCGCCGCTCTGCCCTTTGGCGCTGAGCGTTCCGATGACGGTGAACGGCACGTTCTTGATCAGCACGGTCCTGCCGACCGGGTCGCCGGCACCGGGGAAGAGCTGCTGCACGACGGTCTGTCCGAGCACGGCGACCTTCGCCGTGTCGTCGCTCTCGGTCTGCGTGAAGAAGCGCCCGTCGACGACGGGCCAGCTGCGCACGAACGTGTAGCTCGGCGCGACGCCGGTCACGGTCGTCTGCCAGTTCTGATCGCCGGCGACGACCTGCGCGCGGACGTTGACCGTCGGCGAGACCGCGGCGACGCCGGGGAGATGTGCGATCGCCAGGCCGTCGCCCGCGGTCAGCGTCGAGGCGCCCCCGGTTCCGGTCTTCGCGCCGGTGGTCGAGACGCTGCCCGGGATGACGACGATCAGGTTCGAGCCGAGCCCGTTGATCTGCGCCGCCACCGAGCTCTTCGCGCCGGTGCCGATCGCGACGGTGACGATGACCGCGGCGACGCCGATCACGACGCCGAGCATCGTGAGCAGCGAGCGCGACTTGTTGCGGATCAGCGCGGTCAGCGCGAGGCGGATGGTTTGGGCGAGCGAGATCATACGGATACTGCGACTTTCTCCCGCGCCGTCGGCGCATCGGAGACGATGGAACCGTCGCGGAACGTCACCAGACGTTTCGCGTGCGCGGCGACGTCGGCTTCGTGGGTCACGAGCATGACCGTCATCCCGCGCTCTTCGTTGAGCCGGCGGAACAGCGCCATCACGTCTTCCGACGAGACGGTGTCGAGCGCGCCGGTCGGCTCGTCGGCGAGGATCAGCTGCGGCTGGTTCACGATCGACCGCGCGATCGCGACGCGCTGCTGCTGTCCGCCGGAGAGCTGGTTCGGCTGGTGGTTCGCGTACTTCGCGAGCCCGACCGCGTCGAGCGCGTCGGTCGCGGCGCGCCGCCGCTCCGCCGCCGGGACGCCGGCGTAGATCATCGGCAGCTCGACGTTCTCGACGGCCGTCGTGCGCGGGAGCAGGTTGTACGCCTGGAAGACGAACCCCAGCGCCCGCGAGCGCAGGCCGGCGAGCGCGTCGCCGTCGAGCCCGGAGACGTCGTGCCCGGCGAACCGGTACGTCCCCGAGGTCGGCCGGTCCAGGAAGCCGACGATGTGCATGAAGGTCGACTTGCCGGAGCCCGACGGGCCCATGACGGCGACGAACTCGCCGCGCTCGATCGTGAGGTCGACGCCGCGCAGGGCGACGACGTCCTCACTCCCGTCGAGCGCGTAGACCTTGCGCAGGTCGCGCACGGCGACGACCGGATCGGTGCGGGTCATCGCGCACCTCCGAGCGGGCCGCCGCGGCCGCCGCCCGCGGCGCTGCGCTGATTGCCGGCCAGCGGGTTCCCGCCGCTCGCGGCGCGCGAGGCGTGCGAGGCGGCGTTGTCGCCGATGACCACGTCGTCGCCGGCGTTCAGCGTGCCGCGCAGCGGCGTCACCGAAGCCGTCGTGTCGCTGACCAGTCCGATCTTCACCGCCACCGGGCGCAGCTTGCCGTTCTGGTCGACGAAGATCCGCCCCGTGCTGCCGGCCGTAACCGCACCGCTGCTCGCGGTGAGCGTCTGGCCCCACGGCGACCCGTTGCCGCCCGCGGCCTGCGAGGCGCCTTGCGCCGCGGCGCTTTTCGCGCCGGACTTCGCCGTTGCGCGCGCACCGTTCTGCGTGCTTCCGCTCGCCGGACGGCGGCGGCTGCCGCTGAACGCACCGGTCGGCGGGATGTAGCTGAACGCGGCCAGCGGGACGATCACGGCGTTGTCGACGTGGGCGACTTGGATCGTCGCGTTCGCCGTCATGCCCGGCATGAGGGCGCCGTCCTGGTTGCCGACGATCACGACGGTGTCGTACGTGACGACGTTCGACACGGTCGTCGGGTTCTTGCGGACTTGCTGCACGGTTCCGGTGAACGCGCGGTTCGGGTACGCGAGGACGCTGAAGCTCACCCGATCGCCGGCCTGCACGCGCCCGATGTCGGGTTCGCCGACCGCGAGGTCGAGCTCCATCTTGGTGAGGTCCTGGGCGATCGAGTAGAGCGTCGGCGTCTGCAGCGAGGCGGCGACGGTCTGTCCGATCGAGACGTCGCGCGCGATCACCGTGCCGTCGACCGGCGAGGTGATCACGGTGTGCTCGAGGTTCTGCTGGGCCGTGACGAGCTGCGCGCGATCGATCGCGATCTGGGCGACGCTCGCGTCGTGCGTCGCGGCCTGGTTCGCCGCCGTGGCGCTCGACACGCCGGTCGCCGCCTGCTGCGCCTGCTGCGTCGCCGCGGCTTGCGCGATCTGCGCGTTCGAGGCGGCGTCCTGCGCCTGCGCCTGCTGCACCGATGCCTGCGCGCTGGCGAGCGTGCTCTGCGCCGAGACGAGGTTCGAGCGATCGCTGTCCATCTGCGCCTGCGCGATGTAGCCCTGCGAGAGCAGCTGCTGATCGCGGTTGACGGTCTGCTGCGCGAGCGCGAGCGCCGCCTGGTCCTTCGTGACGCCGGTCTGCGCGGTGGCGATCGCCGCCTTCGACGCGGCGGCGGTCGCCTGGGCGGCCTGGGCGCTCGCTGCGGCGCTCTGCGCCTGGGCCTGCGCTTCGGCGATCGCCGAAGGCCCGCCGGAGGCGGTCGCGCCGGTCGCAGCGGCCTGCGCCTCGGCCTGCTGCAGCGTCGCCTGCGCCTGATCGACCGACGCCTGGAACGTCGTCGGGTCGATCTTGGCGAGGACCTCGCCCTTCTTGACGTGCGCGTTGAAGTCGGCGTCGATCTCGGAGATCGTCCCCGAGATCTGGGTGCCGACGTTGATGGTGTTCTGCGGGTTCAGCGTCCCGCTCGCGGTGACCGTCTGCGCCAGCGAACCGGTCGTGACCGGCGTCGTGGTGTAGACCACGGCGCCGGCGCGCGACCGAACGAGAACCACGGAAGTCAGGATGGCGGCGATGCACACGACCGCCGCGAGGACGAACCACCAGCGCGGGCGACGGCGCGCGGGTTCGAGGATGACGGTTGAGACGTGGCCGTTCGTCGCCGGCCGCTCGAGTGTGAACATGGCTGTACCGGCTACGCGAGACGTTCGCGGGAAGGTCTAAGCCCGCCGTGAGAATCGTTCTCGACTTAGATTAAGGGCGCCGCTGAGGGGCTGGCGAGCAGGCGTGTGGCTTGACATCTGTTGCTCTAGAATGCCATGTTGCTCATATCGAGCAACAGGGGCGATTAAAGCAACAGTCGGAAGCTTGGGAGAGGTCGGTGTCTCATTTTTGCGCGTTGCTCCAACGAAGCAACACCGCCGAGCTGAGCAACGCACTAGAAGGCGCGCTTCGCAACGTTCTACCGTCCGACTGGTCGTTTTCCATAGCGGACGAGCCGCGCCGAGACGCCGCCGTGCTTGAACTGGTACCGCCCCGCGGGCCGGTAAATCGATTCGTCATCAAGCCAGCGACACGCATCGAGCCTCGCCAAATCGTTCAGTTCGGTGATCTGACAAACCGGTTCGCGCCGGGCGAGCGTCTCCTCGTCATCGCGCCGCATGTCAGCCGCCGAACGCGAGAGGTCCTGAAACGCGCGAACATCTCCTACTTCGACTGGACCGGCAACCTATGGCTCGCGAACGATTCACTTCTCGTCGAGCGAGCGGGCTCGGAGAAAGCGCCGCGCCTCGATGACCCCCGTCCGCGGACGTCACTTCGGGGTCCGATCACGGGCCGCGTCGTGCGTTTTCTCTGCGAACGGCGCCCACCATTCAAGGTGCGGCAAATCGCGCTCGAGGCAAACGTCAACGCCGGTAACGTCTCGCGTATTCTCGACTTCGTCGAGCGCGAGCACCTCATTCAGCGAAGTGACTCGGGTTCGGTCGGGGATGTCGACTGGGAAGGCCTGTTGGAACGATGGTCCACTGATCTGAAAAAGGACCGTCATGTAGAATCACTCCTCGACCCTCACGGGATCCAAAGAGCTCTCGGCGCACTCGTCACTTGGGGTGAACCCTACGCAATCACCGGGGCGTTCGCAAGCTCGAGGTTGGCGCCAATGGCCGCACCGCTCTCGATCGACGTCTATGTAAAGAATGTCGATGCTGCGATTTCAGCCCTGTCCTTGCACCGGTCCGACCGGATCGGCAACATTCGCCTCATCGAAGCGTTCGATCGTGTTGTGTTCGAAGGCACGGTGATGATCGAAGACGCCATATTGGCCGCGCCGCCGCAAATCGCGGCTGACATTCTTACGCTCCCGACGCGGTCCAAGGAAGAATACTCGGCATTGATCGAGTGGATGCGACAACATGAATCCGTCTGGCGCAAATAGCGGGTATAGCACCGCTCGGCGGACCCCGATACGTGCTTTCAAGGCCTTCCGGACGTTGCCGGCAGGAAGCGTCGTTTTCGTTGGCGCGCATGCCGTCTATCTGCGCGCAACCGAAGATCTTCCCGGCGTCACCCCATTCACGCTCGACGGCGACGTCACGGTCGATCCGCGAGTCATTCATACGCGCCGCACAATTTCGGACCTTCTCGAAGCACCAGGCTTCGAGCTACGCATCGCCGTGGCCTCTCTCGAAGTCCTTGCGGAGCAATACGCGGCACTCGTGGCTTCGAGGGAACCGTGACATGACCGCGCTCAACACGGGCTGGCGAAAGGCCAGTCTCCGCGCAGGCGCGCTCGGACCACGAACACCACGACGCCGAGAACGAGGCTGACGACGCCGTACAGGATGGCCGGACCACCGGCGCCGACGAAGACGTAGGCCCAGCCGCCGAGCGCGACCAGCGCGGTGAGCGGGAAGAGCCACATCCGGTACGGCGCACGTTCGCCGCGCGAGCGTAAAACGAACACCGCGCAGATTTGGGCCATCGACTGGATTAGCACCATCCCTGCGGTGAGCGCATTGATCACGTCGTTCAGGTTGAACAAGCACGCGGGGAGGGCGAGCAGCCCGATCGCCAGCAGCGAGACGTCGGGGAAGCGCAGCCGCGGGTGAACGTGCGCGAACGGTTTCAGAAACACGCCGTCGACCGCGGCGGCGAACGGGATGCGCGAGAAGCCGAGCAGGTTGCCGTACACGGACGCGAACGCGGTGATCAGGATCAGCACCGTCACGATGCCGGCGGCGGCGACGCCGAAGCTGTGCTCGACGACGACCGAAGCGACGTACGTGCCGACCGGCGGGACGACGCCGTCCTTGCCGGGGACGATCGACTGCCACGGGATCGCGCCGAGCACCCCGAGCTGCAGCGCGACGTACAGCACCGCCACCAGCGCGATCGAGATGACGATCGAGCGCGGGATCGTTCGCGCCGGGGCGACGATCTCGCCGCCGATCGCGCTCGACTGGCCGTAGCCCGCGTAGTCGTACATCGCGATCACCAGCGCCGAGCCGAAGCCTCCGGCGAATCCCGGCCCGAACGCGTCGGGCGGAAGCGCGAAGGCCTGCGCCGGCGAGAAGTGCGCGTACGCGCCGGCGATCGCGGCGAGCAAGGTGACGAGCACGGCGACGAACAGCCCGGCGCCGATCCGCGCCGTCGAGACGATCCCGCGGTACAGCGCAGCGATGGTGAGCGCGCCGACCGCGATCGCCAGCGCCTGCTGCTCGTGCGGGTGCTGCGTGAGCCGGGGCACCAGATAGCCGGCGTAGTTCGCGAAGCCGATGTAGCCGGTCGCGAGCAGCAGCGGCGCGCTGAAGATCGTCTCCCACACGAACAGAAACGCCAGCATCCGGCCCAGCGAATGACGGCCGAACGCCTCGCGCAGGTACGCGTAGGTGCCCCCGGTGCCGGGAGAACGCGAGCCCAGCTCGGCCCACACGAGACCGTCGCACAGCGCGAGCAGCGCGCCCGCGATCCAGCCGATCAGCGAAAGCGGGCCGTGCAGCGCGCCGAGGACGAGCGGGATCGTGATCAGCGGGCCGATCCCGACCATCGTGATGACGTTGATCGCGACCGCGCCGCGCAAGCCGACGCCGCGGACGAGCTCGGGTGCGCGCGTCACGCAGCGTCTTGCGCCGCGCGTCGCGCCGGCTCCCGCACGAGAGCCGGCGCGCGAGCATTCACCGTTGCCGCACGTTCCCTCGGTTGAACCGGAGTAATCCGCCGTCTCCGCTCCCGAGAGTCACCTGCACAGCGGGCTGCGGTAGCGTGCGGGCGGGATCGCCTGCCCGGGCGGAAGCAGCTTCGCCCACGCCGCGCGCCGCGCGTTCTCCTCGAGGACGCAGATTGCTCCGCCGCCGCGTCGCGACGCCGCGAACCTCGAAGAGCGTGCTCCGCCGCCCGAAGCTCGCGTCGCGGAGACGTGCGTCGCCGGCGCGCGCGCACCGCGGCGCGAGGCCGACGTCGTCGCGGCGCCGATCGGGCCCCGTCCGATCGCCACGTCCGCCACGGCGAACCCGACCGACGCCTCGTTCTGCTCGAACCTGATCCGGCGGACCGGCACGACGTTTCCGGACGCCGAGGCGGCGAAGACGCTGATGCCGTTCACGTCTGCCACATAGATCGTCCCCGCGGCGTCGAGCGCGAGCGCGAAGGGACACGCGAGCTTGGTGAGCTTCCCGACGATCGAGCGCGAAGCGGGGGACGTGCCGTTCCCGTAGACCGACACGCTGTCGGTGTCGCAGCTCGTCGCGTACAGCGTCTTGCCGTCCGCACCGAATGCCACGCCCCGCACGTTCAGCGTCGCCGCCGTGTAGTCGGAATACGCGGCGATCGGGCAGACGTTCGAACCGTTCGCGCCCGCCGTGTAGACATACGCGGTATTCGCCTCGATCACCGGAACGGCGATCTGCCCGCCCGGACCGACGGCGATCGAGGACGGCGTCTGAAAGGCGGTTTGCGGATCCGAGAAGCTCCCGATCGGCGAACCGCTCGTCCCGTTCAGCGAGAACTCGAGGACCTGGGTCGCCGCCGCGTTCAAGCTCGGACCGCTGAGCTCGTACACATCGCCGGCGGCGTTGACCGCGATTCGGTTTCGCGCGTAGCCGGGGACGGCGGCGCCGTTCGGAATCGTCTTGAGCGGACCGGAGAGGCCGCCCGCGGTCGAATAGACGAACAGCGCCGTCTGTCCGTTCGGGGTGGTTCGCGGCACGGTTCGCGCAGTGCCGCCGCTCGCGCTGCACGCCGCGACCGCTGCCGCAAGGCCGAGCAGCGCCAATCCGGACGCCGCGCCCCGCGGAGAATGCGGCGCGACGAACGCCAAGGAACCACCAGCCCATGAACGGCTTCCCCTCACGGCGGCAGGCAGCGTGAGGATGTCGTAGCATGGCCCGAAGCGCGGGGGCATGGGGGGTTCCCCTACCGCTCTCGCCCGTCCTCAGAACTGGGCGAAGAACGCCTCGACCGCCGCGGCGTCCGCCCCCGCTTCGCGGGCTCGCGCTCCCGCCGCCGCGAGGTCCGGGGCGGGATGGACCACGAGCGCGCTCGTCGGCTCGCCGCCGGGGACCAGCGTTATGTGAGCCGCCTCCGCCGGCGTCACGACGGTCTGCCACGGCTCGAGCACCGTGCTGCCGTCCCCCGCGTCGACGCGCAGGTGCGACCCTTCGGCGGTGATCGTCAGCGGCCGCCCGTCGGTCGTCACGATCGCCTCGGCCGTGCGCACCGTCACGCGCTCGACGAGGAAGCGCGGATCGGCGACGAGCAGCCGCCGCTCCAGTCCGTCCGCCGTGTACGACAGCTGACGGACCGCGCCGGGAAACGTCGCACGATAGTCGAGCACGTCGGCGGCCTTCGCGACGTGCAGCTCGCGCGGTTTGCCGTCGGCGCCGACGCGGTTCCAGTCGAAGATCCGGTACGTGAGGTCGCTGGCCTGCTGCGTTTCGAAGAGCTGGATTCCGGCGCCGATCGCGTGCAGCGTCCCGGCCGGCAGATAGAACGCATCGCGCGGCGCGACCGGGACGCGCCGCAAAATCTCCGCGAGGGTCCCGTCGGCGACGCGCCGCTCGTACTCCTCGCGCGTCGTGTCGCGCGTCCAGCCCAGCACGAGCTCGGCGCCCGGCTCGCAGGCGAGGATATACCAGCACTCCGTCTTGCCGTTCGGCTGGCCTTCGACGCGCTGCGCGTACGCATCGTCGGGGTGGACCTGCACCGAGAGCGCGTCGCGCGCATCGATGATTTTCGTCAGCACCGGAAAGGTGCGAGCAGGATCGATCGGGCCGGTCAGCGCGGCGCCGAGCTCGCCGCGGAGCTCGCCGAGCGAGCGGCCGACGAGCCGCCCGTTGGCGACCGCGTTCTCGTCCCAGCACTCCCACGACTCGCCGAACGGCGGCGCAACCGCGACGGGCTTATGATAACGGCGAACGAGCGCGTCTCCGCCCCAGATCGCGCTCGTCACCTTCGGCTGCATGACGTACGGGTAGAGCCGGTGGTCCACGCCGCCGACTCTAGTGGACTCGGTCCGTCCGAATCCTCCCGTTTCGGTCCGGGCTACTCGCGCCGGATCGTGGTGCTCGTCGAGCTCGAGCGGTTGCTCGACATCGCGACCAGCGCGATGATCACGATCAGGACGACGACCCCGACGATGATCCAAGTCCAGTTCACGCCGGTGGTCGTGTTCGCCGCGCCCGGGGTCGTGGTGGTGGTCGTCGACGTCGTGCCGTTGGTGGTCGTCGCCGCTCCGCCGCTCGTGCCGCCGCCGGCGCCGCCGGTCGTCGTGGTCGTGGTCCCGCCTCCGGTGGTCCCGCCGCCCGTCGTCTGCGCGAGCACGAAGCTCGGCGCGACCGCCAGGAACAGCGCGAACACCAGGAGCGAGAGCCGTGAGATGATTCGCATCGTCGCTCTCCCTGTCGTCAAGCCGCGATGTCCATCGGTTCCGGGTCGCCCGCCGGAGAGGTAGGGTCCGCCGGGATCTCCGGGGTCGTCGGCGGCTGGTCCGGCATGGCCGGCACGTCGGGGACGCTCTCCGGGACCTGGTATTCCGCTTGCATCGCGCCCCGAGACGTTCCCGGTCGGCTGCCGGGCGAAACAGGAACGCGGAGGCAGCAACCAACGCCATCCTCCGTGCGTTGCACCCGATGATGCCCTCGTCACGCCTCGGCGTTCTCGCCGCAGCGGTCCTCCTGCTTGCCGAAGCACCGGCCCCCTCGGTCACCTCCGAGGAAGCGGCGCACGTCTTCGCGGTCAGCGGGGCACGGACCGCGACCCTCCAGTCCTACGTCTCGAACCTGCACGTCGACTTCGCCCTCCGCTCGTTTCCGTACCTGAAGTTCCATCTCGACGGTCGGATGACGTATCAGCGCCCGAACTTGTACTCCGTGCACTTCGACCACGTGCCGTGGTTCGGCAAGGGCTTCGAGAACATCAAAGCCGATGCGCTGCAGCCGAGCACGTGGAACGAGCGGTACGACGTCGATCACGTCGCGCACGACGGCGATCGCACCGTCCTCGAGATGCGCGACAAGGCCGGCGGCCACATCAAGGGCATCCACGCGGAGCTCGACCAGGACGGCCTGCGGCGGATCGTCTGGAACTATCTGAACGGCGGCAAGATCGAGGTGTCGATCGTCCCGACGACCGTCTCCGGCGCGGCGGTCCCCGCGAGCGAGGATGCCGACATCGCGCTCCCCGCGTATCACGTCACCGCGCACGCGACGTTCACCGACTACAAGGTCGTGACCGACGCCGGAACCGTCGCCGAGCGCGCTCGCTGAGCCGGTGACGATCCTGGTCCCGCACGGTGCGGAGGCATCCGCCGCCCGCCGCGCGGGGACTGGAGCACGGATCGTCGCGATCCGTGCCGGAGCGCACGCCGCCGATGCGGTCGCGACGCTCGCGCCGGACGAGCCGGTGGTGGTGACCGGGCTGTGCGGCGGGCTCGGCGACGTGCACGCCGGTGAGGTCGCCGTCTACCGCGACGTCGCCGACGATGCCGGAATGCTGGGCTGCGACGAGCGCCTGAGCGCGGCGCTGGAGCGCGCGCTCCCGCAGGCGCGCTCGGTCTCCGGATGGACCGCTGCGCGCATCGTCACCTCGCGTGCCGCGCGCGCCGAGCTCGCCGCGCGCAGCGGCGCCGGCGTCGTCGACATGGAGGGGACGCACCTCGCGCGCGCGCTCGCCGCGCGTGCGATCCCGTTCGCGATGGTGCGCGTCGTCAGCGACGATGCCTCGCGCGATCTTCCGCCGCTCGACGATGCGCTCGGCGACGACGGCCGGTTGCGCGCGGGGCGCGTCGCGCTCGCGTTCGTGCGGCGGCCGCGCGCCGCGCTGGCGTTCGTGCGCGGCGTGCGCCGTGCGCTCGCCGTGCAGCGCGCGGTCGTGCGCGCGATCAGCCCGGCGTGAAGTCGCGGCCCTTCCACGTGCCGCCGCGGCCGGCGGCGTGGCGCCGCGCCGAGTCAACGGTCATCGCGGTGTAGAGCGCGCCGGCGAACGGCAGCGCGATCGCGGCCGCCGCCGGCAGCCGGTACAATCGCAGCGTCGGCGCGTACGCCGCGCTCATGAGCAGCCACGCGCACGCGCCGGGCAGCGCGACGTCGGCGCGCTTCGCCCGGACGCCGGCGATCGTCGCGACCACGGGCACCGCGTACAGCAGCGCCATCCCGGCGACCGTCCCGGCGAGCATCGGCGGCGAGTGGTCGAGCTGCGTGTAGGCGGTGCGCGCGACCATCGACCAAATGTCGCGCAGCGAGCCGTACGGGCGCAGGCTGCGCGAGCGTGTCGAAAGGCCGAGCCACAAGCGTCCGCCGGACGCCTTCACCGCGGCTGCGAGCGCGCAGTCGTCGATCAGCTCGCCGGCGATTCGCTCGACCCCGCCGATCGCGCGCAGCGCCGCGTCGTCGATCAGCACCGAGCCGCCGGCGGCCGCGGCGGTCGCGCGCCGTTCGTCGCCGACCCACGCGAACGGGTAGAGCATGCGGAAGAAAAAGACGAACGCGGGGATCAGCAGCTGCTCCCAGCGCGTGCGGCAGTGCAGCTCGACCATCTGCGAGACGAGCGCGCATTCCTCGCCGCGCGCCGTCGCCGTCGCGACGAGGCGCGGCAGCGTCTGAGGATCGTGCTGCACGTCGGCGTCGGTGAACCACCAGAACGCCGGCGCCGCACCGCCCGTGCGCGCCGCGGCGACGCCGCTTGCCAACGCCCACATCTTTCCGGTCCACCCGTCCGGGCGCGGGCGGCCGTCGACGACGCGCGCGCGTCCACCGCCTTCGCAGGCCGCGATCGTCGCGCGTGCGACCTCGCCGGTTCCGTCGCTGCTCCGGTCGTCGACGATCGTTACCTCGAAGCGCCCGGCGTAGCGCTGCCGCAGCAGCGACGCGAGCGTCGCTCCGATGACGTCGGCCTCATCGCGTGCCGGGACGACGGCGTGTACGTCCGGTGCGGGGCCCCCGGCCTCGGGCTCACGGAGGCCGTCGGCGCTCGCATCCCAAAAACGTCCTCGGGCCGCGATGAGTCCGATCCATCCCGCCGCGGCGACCCACGCCGCCGCGCGCAACAGCCTCATCGCCCCCGACGACATCCCGATGCAGATCTCGACACGACCCGATCCCCCTGCGCCCGCCCTCTCCGCCGAACCTCCTTCGCTGCGAGGAGCGATCGCGAGCGCGGTAGACGCGCTGTTCCGCCTCCAGTCCGATGCCGGCTCTTGGTGGGCAGAGCTCGAGTCGAACGTGACGATCACCGCCGAGGTGCTCCTGCTCCACCGCATCTGGGGGACGTTCGATCGCGTGCCGCACCGCCGCGCCGAACGTTACGTCCGCGAGCACCAGCGCGAGCACGGCGGTTGGGAGCTGGCCTACGACGACGGCGGCGACCTCAGCGCGACGATCGAAGCGTACGCCGCGCTGAGGATGCTGGACGTCCCGCCCGACGACCCGGCGCTGGTGCGCGCACGCGCCTTCATCCTGGCGCGCGGCGGGATCACGCGCGCGCGCATCTTCACCAAGATGCACCTCGCGCTGGTCGGCGCGTACGAGTGGGCCGGACTGCCGTCGCTCCCGCCGTGGCTGATGGTGCTTCCCGAGCGCGGCCCCGTCTCGATCTACGATCTCTCGAGCTGGGCGCGCGGCAGCACCGTTCCGCTGATCCTGCTGTTCGACCGCAAGCCGGTCTACGGGCCGCCGCTGGATCTCGACGAACTGTATGCCGAAGGCCGCGCGAACGCACGCTTCGCGCTGCCGCCGGCGAAAGACGGCTGGGAGCGCTTCTTCAACGGCTGCGACGCGCTGTGCAAATGGACCGAGCGCGTCGATCTGGTGCCGTTTCGCACGCGGGGGCTGGCGCGCGCCGAGCGCTGGACGGTCGAACGGCAAGAAGCGACCGGTGACTGGGGCGGGATCATCCCGGCGATGCTCAACGCGATGCTGGCGCTGCGCGCGATCGGCTATGACCTGCACGATCCCGTCGTGCAGCGCGGCTGGTCCGCGATCGACGGCTTCACCATCGGGGAGGGCGGCCCGCTTCGCGTCGACGACGGCGACGCGTACCGCATCCAGCCGTGCATCTCGCCGGTATGGGACACGGGCCTCGCGATCCGCGCGCTGATCGACGCCGGCGTTTCACGCGACGATCCGCGGCTGCAGCTCGGCGCGACGTGGCTGCTCGAGAAGCAGATCGTCGCGCGCTACGGCGACTGGTCGGTGAAGAACCGGACGGGGAAGCCGGGCGGATGGGCCTTCGAGTTCGAGAACGCGTACTATCCCGACGTCGACGACACCGCGGTCGTGGCGATGGCGATCGCCGCGGTCGACCATCCCGAGCCGGAGCGCGCGCGCGGCGCGCTGGCGCGCGCGGCGCAATGGGTCGAGACGATGCAGTGCCGCGGCGGCGGCTGGGCCGCGTTCGACGTCGACAACGACAAAGCGTGGCTGAACCGCATCGCGTACAGCGATCTGAAAGCGTCGATCGATCCGCCCACCGCCGACGTCACCGCGCGCGTCCTCGAGATGGTCGCCCGCCACGGGATCCCGTTCGACGCGCAGCGTTACGAGCGCGGGCTCGCGTTTCTCCTCGCCGAGCAGGAGCGCGACGGCGCGTGGTTCGGGCGCTGGGGCGTGAACTACGTGTACGGCACCAGCGGCGCGCTCGCCGCCCTCGGGCCCGCGCGCGCCGGGCGTCGGATCGACGAAGCGTGCGTGCGCGGCGCCGTGTGGCTCAAGAGCGTGCAGAACGAGGACGGCGGCTGGGGCGAGACGACGGCGACGTATCGCGATCCGTCGCTGCGCGGGATCGGTCCGAGCACGCCGAGTCAGACCGCGTGGGCGCTGATCGGGCTGCTCGCATGCACCGAGCGGCTCCCGCACATCGCGGACGCGTTCGTTCCGGCGATCGAGCGCGGCGTCGCCTCCCTGTTACGAACGCAGCGCGACGACGGGAGCTGGGACGAGCCGCACTTCACCGGAACCGGCTTCCCGGCCCACTTCTATCTGAACTATCACCAGTATCGTTTGTGCTTTCCGCTCTCCGCGCTGGGACGTTACGCCGCGTCGAGCGTCGCCGGCGAGTGAGCGGGCACCGCGACGAGCGCGGGCTTGCGCGGCGGCAGCATCCGGATTCCGAGCAGCGCGACGGTGGCGAGCGTCGGCATCAGCCGCGGCTTGAGAAGCCGGCGCGGGATCTTCTCCATGTGGCGGCGGTTCTCGGCGAGCGCCGCTTCGAGAAACATCGCGGGAGCGAGTCCTTCGACGATCTCGCCTTCCATCTTGGGGAGCGGGGTTTCCGCAGCGCCGGCGGCCGTTCCCATGCTGGCGCGCACATGGTAACTCAGCGGACCGAAGACGTTGCGAGGGAACGTATCGCGCCCGGCCAACCGTTCTTCGTAGCGGTACCAATTGATGAAGAACGTGATGTGACGCGCTTCCTCCCACAAGACATTCTCGAAGATGTCGAGCAGCGAATCGGGAAAGAGTCCGCGTTGCCGCGCGAGCGCGAACGCACCGAAGCCGATGAACGAATCGGTGCACTCGCCGAAGCCGAAGATGCAGAAGTCCTCGCGCGTCGCCGGCGCGTCACCGATCGGCAGCAACGCGGCGTCGATGCCGTAGCGATCGAGAACGTGCGTCATCAGGCGCCCGTGCCTGGTCTCCTCGACGCCCTGCACGGCGACCGCCTCACGGATCAGCGGGTCGTCCACGGTCCGCGCGAACGCGGTCACCATGCGGCCCGCCCGCTGCTCGATCGAGCGCGCGTAGCTCCACAGCGGAAAGCCGCGCAGCCGTTCCAGGGAGACGGCATCGAGCTCCGGCCACGGCAGAGCTTCGGGCTCGAACTGGGCGTGCGTCTCGATGAACCACCGGCAGAACAGGTCCCGGTGTTCCCGTGTCCCGACTTTCATGCGCTCCTCTTGGAAGCTTCCGAGGACGCTCCTGCACCAAGGAGCCGAGCAACATGCAGGGGGAACGCTAGCGCGGTGGAGGTTCTGACGAGCCGATGATCGCGCGTGACGAGACCGTCGCCGATGCTCACCGGCACTCCCGGGCGATCCTGCCCCGCGTCTCCCGGACCTTCGCGCTGGGGATCAAGCTGCTGCCCCCGCGGCTCGAAGCGCCGGTCCGGCTCGGCTACCTCCTGTGCCGGATCGCCGACACCGTCGAGGACGAGCTGACGATCGCGCCCGAGCGCAAGGCCGCGCTGCTCGAGACCTTCCTCGCCTGCTTCGACGACGAGCCCGCCGCCGACGCGTACGGCGCAACCGTCGGCGAGCTGAGCACGGCGAACGAGGAGTATCGCGAGCTCGTCGCCTCGACCGGCGGGGTCTTTCTCATGTACCGGCTCCTCGATGCGCCGACGCGCGCGATCCTGCGCCGCTGGGTGACCGAGATGGTGCGCGGGATGCGCGCGTTCGTGCTCGAGCATCCGGGCGGGATCCGCATATCGACGACCGACGAGTTCCGCCGCTACTGCTACTACGTCGCGGGCACGGTCGGGCATCTGCTCACCGAGCTGTGGCACGAGCACTCGTACGTCGTCGGCAGGAAGACGTACGAGCGTCTGCTGGCGGATTGCGAAGCGTTCGGCGAAGCGCTGCAGACCGTCAACATCCTCAAGGACATCGCCTGGGACGCCGAGCACGAGAACGCGATCTACGTTCCAACCGCGCTGCTGCAGGCGGCGGGAAGCGCGCACGAGACGCTGCTGCGACCCGAACTGCGTGCCGCGAACCGCGCCGCGCTCGATCCGCTGATCGCGCTCGCGCAGGACGACGTCGAGCGCGCGCTGCGCTACATCGAAGCGCTCCCGGCCGCGGCGGTGCGAATCCGGCTGTTCTGCGTCCTTCCGGTGCTGTTCGCGATCGCCACGCTGCGCGAGCTCGAGGGCTCGGACGCGATGCTGATCCCGGGGAGCAGCGTGAAGATCACGCGCGACGAGGTGAAGAGCATCATCATCGCGGCGTCGACCTCGACGCTGACGAACCCGTCGCTGCGCTGGCTCGCCGAACGCGTCCGCAAGCGGCCCTTCGTCTTCGGCCGCTGATCCCGCCGTGCCGACGGCGTTCGTCACCGGCGCGAGCGGATTCCTCGGCGCCAATCTCGTGCGCGCGCTGCTCGACCGCGGCTGGCGCGTGCGCGCGCTGGTGCGCTCCGCCGCTCCGGCGCTCGACGGGCTCGCGGTGGAACGCGTCGCCGGCGACCTCTTCTCGCCGGAGCTGCCGGCGGCGATGCGCGGGTGCGACGCGCTGTTTCACCTCGCCGCGACGTACAGCTTGTGGCGTCGCGATCGCGTCGCGATGGAGCGGGCGAACGTCGAGGGGACGCGCGTGGTTCTGGCCGCGGCGCGCGCAGCGGGGGTCCCGCGGACGGTGCACACGAGCTCGGTCGCGGCGATCGGGGTTCGCGCCGACGGCGAGCCGGCCGACGAAACGTACCAGAGCCCGCGCGAGGCGCTGGTGGGCGCGTACAAACGCTCGAAGTTCGACGCCGAGGCCGTCGCGCTCGCCGCGGCGAGCGACGGCCAGGACGTCGTGATCGTCAACCCGACGACGCCGGTCGGTCCCTGGGACACCCGCCCGACGCCGACCGGCGAGATCGTCGTCCGCTTTCTCACCGGGCGGATGCCCGCCTACGTCGACACCGGGCTCAACCTGGTGGACGTCCGCGACGTCGCCGCGGGGCACCTCGCGGCGTACGAGCGCGGGGCGAGCGGCGAGCGCTACATCCTGGGGGCCGAGAATCTCACCCTGCGCGAGCTGCTCGAGCGGCTCTCGGCGATCGCCGGGATTCCGGCGCCCCGGGTGCGGCTGCCGCGGATCGTCCCGCTGGCCTATGCGGCGCTCGGGGAATACGTGCTGGCCCGCCTCGGGAGACGGCCCGACGTCTCGGTCGAGAGCGTCCGCATGGCGAAGCAGCGAATGTACTACGCGAACGCGAAAGCCGTTCGCGAGCTGGGCGTGCGCTTCGGACCGGTAACCCCGGCTCTCGCCGATGCGGTTACCTGGTTTCGTAGCCACGGGTACGCCGCCGGCGGCCCACGATCGACGGAGGATGGATGGCGCTCTCTCTCAAGCAAGCGGTAGCGGTCGGGTCGTACGTGATCCGGCAGCGCATGGCCGGCAACACCCGCTACCCGCTCGTCCTGATGCTGGAGCCGCTCTTCCGGTGCAACCTCGCGTGCAGCGGCTGCGGCAAGATCCAGCACCCGGTCGAGGTGCTGCGGCGTCATCTCTCGCCCGAGCAGTGCTTCGCCGCGGTCGAGGAGTGCGGCGCGCCGGTCGTCTCGATCCCCGGCGGCGAGCCGCTGCTCCACCCGCAAATCGACACGATCGTCAAAGGGCTGATCGAGCGCAAGAAGTTCGTCTACCTCTGCACGAACGCGATCCGGCTCGAGCAGAGCCTCGACAAGTTCACGCCCTCGTCGTACTTCTCGTTCAGCGTCCATCTCGACGGGCCGCGCGAGGTGCACGATCACGCGGTCGCGCGCCAAGGCATCTTCGACGTCGCCGTCAAGGCGATCAAGGCCGCGAAGGCGCGCGGCTTCCGCGTCACCACGAACACCACGATCTTCGACGGCGCCGACCCGCAGACGTTCCAGGACTTCTTCGACTACCTCACCGAGGAGCTCAAGGTCGACGGGATGATGATCTCGCCGGGCTACCGCTACGAGAAGGCGCCCGACCAGGATCACTTCCTCGCCAAGGAGCAGACGCGCCAGCTCTTCCGCGCGATCTTCGCCCCGATGAAGAGCGGCAAGAAGAAGTGGCAGTTCAACGCCAGCCCGTTCTTCCTCGACTTCCTCACCGGCGAGAAAGAATACGACTGCACGCCGTGGGGGATGCCCTCGTACTCGCTCTTCGGCTGGCAGAAGCCGTGCTATCTGCTCGGCGAAGGCTACGCGAGCACGTACAAGGAGCTGCTCGAGACGACCGAGTGGGAGAAGTACGGGCACGCCAGCGGTAATCCGAAGTGCGAAGACTGCATGGTGCACTCGGGCTTCGAGGCATCGGCGGCGGCGGACATGATGCGCCCGCAGAGCCTCCTCGCCTCGGTCAAGGCGCTCGTCGGCAGCCGCTGAGCGGCAGCGCCTCGTGCTGACGCACGCATCGTCGTTCGAGGCGTTCGAACGCTATCTCGAAGGCGCGATCGACCGGCTCGACCGCGCCTCGCCGATCCACGCGCACGTGCGCGAGCACTTCGCGCTCGACGATCCCAGCGCGAAGCGCGGGAAGCGCCTGCGTCCGCGAATCCTGGTCGCCGTCGCCGAAACCGAAGGCGCCGAGTCGGCCGACGCCTTCGCGGCCGCCGTGGCGGTCGAGCTGCTGCACAACTTCTCGCTGGTCCACGACGACATCGAAGACCGGGACGAGATGCGTCACGGCCGCCCGACGCTGTGGGTGCGCCACGGGATCCCCGCGGCGATCACCGCCGGCGACGCGATGTGCGCGCTCGCGTTTCTGACGCTCCTCGGCGAGCGCAGCGAGGCGATGGGCGTCGCCGGCTCCGACAAGGCGGCGAGCCGCAACGATGGAACGAGCGGCGTCGACGCGGTGCCGGCGGAGCGGACGGCGGAGATGGCGCGCGTGCTGCACCGCGCGCACAACGCGCTGTGCCGCGGACAAGGGTTGGACATCGGCTTCGAAAAGTTGCCCGCGGTCTCGTTCGGCGAGTACCTCGCCATGATCGAAGGGAAGACTGCGGCGCTGTTCGCGGCCTCGTGCGCGCTCGGCGCGCTCGCCGCCGGCGCATCGCCGCAGCGGGCCGATGCCTACGGCCGCATGGGACGCGCGTACGGACTCGCCTTTCAAGTGCGCGACGACATCCTGGGCACGTGGGGCAGTCCCGCGGAGACCGGCAAGCCTGCCGGCGCCGACATCCGCCGCCGGAAGTGGTCGTTTCCCGTCGCCTGGGCGATGGACGGCCCGCCCTCCGCCGACCGCGCGATCGTCGCCGACGCATACGGCACGATCGGCGATCTCGCCGGCGCGCGCGCGGACGCCGTGATCGCTGCGCTGGAACGTCTCGGCGCGCAGCGCGCCGCCGACGCCGCCTGCGATGCCTACATCGCGGAAGCCGCCCGCATCGCCGCCGATCACAACCTCGACCGCGAAGGCCACCTCGCCGACATCTTCTCCTCCACCGCCCAACGCACGGCCTAGCACGCCGGGCGTCCACGACGGCCACAAGCCCCCGGACGCCGTTGGGCCCATAGTGAGCGTCATGGTGCAGCGCCGGCCCGATCGTCTCGCTGTTCCACCGGGCGTTGCAGGATCGGCTGCCTCGTCTGAGACCGCGCGGTAGGTCCGCAATCATACCTCCGGCGGACGTGCCTGTAAGCGCCTGTCGCGCCCTGCGCACGAGACATGGCCGTTCGGGCGCCGGCGAAGGCGGTGCGGCCCGTGCCCCGGGCGAAGCCGGGCGCATGATCTTTCAGCCGGAGTTCGAGACGCTCGAACGGCATGCGCTCGAGGCGCTGCAGCTGGAGCGCTTGCAGGACGTCGTGGCGCGACTGCGGCTCGCGAACGACGTCTACCGCGAGCGGCTGCGCGAGACGCCTGCGCCGTCGTCGCTGGAAGATCTGGCCGAACTGCCGTTCAGCACGAAGGTCGACATGCGCGACGCGTACCCGCTCGGGCTGCTGGCGGTTCCACCGTCGCACCTGGCGCGAATCCACGCCTCGTCGGGAACGACCGGAAATCCGACGATCGGTGCGTACACGAAGGGCGATCTCCGGGTCTTCGGCGACGTCGTCGCGCGGAGCTTGGCGGCGGGCGGGATCGAGCCGGGGGACATGTTCCAGGTCGCGTGGGGCTACGGGCTGTTCACGGGCGGGCTCGGCGGACACGGCGGGTGCGAGACGCTCGGCGCGTGCGCGATCCCCGCCTCGAGCGGGAACACCGCGCGGCAGGTGCAGCTCCTCGCCGATCTGCCGGTCGTCGGGATCGGCTGCACGCCTTCGTACGCGCTCGTCGTCGCGGAGCGCTTCCGCGCGGAGAAGCGCAAGCCACTCGCACTGAAGTACGCGATCTGCGGCGCGGAGGCGTGGACGCGCGAGATGCGCGGCGAGCTCGAAGAGCTGTTCGGCGTGACGGCGACCAACATCTACGGTCTCACCGAGATCATCGGGCCGGGCGTCGCGCAGGAGTGCCTGGTCAAGAACGGGATGCACGTCCAGGAAGACCACTTCCTCGTCGAGATCATCGACCCGGAGAGCGGCGCGCCGCTCGCCGACGGCGAGCGCGGCGAGCTGGTGATCACGACGCTCACGCGCGAAGCGATGCCGGTGCTGCGCTACCGCACGCGCGATCTGACCGCGATCGTGCGCGAGCCGTGCGCGTGCGGCCGCACGACGGCGCGGATCGACTGGTTCACCGGGCGCGTCGACGACATGCTGATCGTCCGCGGCGTCAACGTCTTCCCCTCGGCGGTCGAAGAGGTGCTGCTGCGCTTCGACGAGCTCTCGCCGAACTATCGCATCTTCGTCGACCGTCCGCCGAACGGGCTCGACGTCATGCTGGTCGAAGTCGAGCACCATCCCGGCGCGGCGATCGAAAATCTCGACGCGCTGGCCGGCGCGGTCAGCGCACGGCTTGCCGAATCGCTGCTGGTCTCGCTCGAGACGCGCATCGTCGCGCCGGGGACGATCGAGCGGATCGAAGCGGGGAAGGCGAAACGCGTGTACGATCGGAGGAACGTCTCGTGAGCGACGCGCCGGTTCTCGTCGAGCGGCCGGCCGAGGGCGTCGGCCTGCTGCGCCTCAACCGCCCGAAGGTGCTCAACGCGCTCTCCAACGAGGTCGTCGCGCAGCTCGCCGCGGCGCTCGAAGCGTTCGACGGCGACGGCACGACGCGCGCGGTGGTGATCGCCGGCGACGAACGCGCCTTCGCGGCAGGCGCCGACATCGCGGAGTTCGCGACGAGCGGCCCGCGGCTCGAGGAGTGGGATCGCATCTGGAACGCGGGCGTTCCGACGATCGCCGCGGTGCGGGGGCTCGCGCTGGGCGGCGGACTGGAGCTCGCGATGTCGTGCGACCTGCTGGTCGTCGCCGAGGACGCGCGGCTCGGGCAGCCCGAGATCAATCTCGGCGTGATGCCGGGAGCCGGCGGGACCCAGCGGCTCACCCGCGCCGTCGGCAAGGCGCTGGCGACCGAGATGGTGCTCCTCGGCCGCGAGCTCAGCGGGCGCGAAGCGGAGCTGCATGGTCTCGCCAACCGTTGCGTCGCGGCGGAGCGCGTGCTGCCCGTCGCGCTGGAACTGGCGCGTGCGCTCGCGCGCCAAGCGCCGCATGCTGCGCGCGTTGCCAAGCGGACGATCGCGCAGGCGTTCGAGCAGTCGCTGCACGCCTCGCTGCTCGACGAGCGCCGCGCCTTCGAGGCGCTGCTGCAGACCGACGACGGACGCGAAGGGGTGCAGGCATTTCTCGACAAGCGGAGACCGGCATGGCAGGGACGATGAAGACGGCCCCGGTCGACCATCGCGTCGACCTCGACGGTGCCGTCGCGACGGTGACGCTCGCGCGGCCGCAGGCCTACAACGCGCTGACGGCCGACTTGCTCGAATCGCTGCTGGCGACGTTTCGCGCGCTCGAGCGCGACGGCGCCGTGCGAGCGATCGTGCTGACCGGCGAGGGCAAAGGATTCTGTGCGGGGCAGGCGCTGGACGACCCGCGCACGATCCCGGCCGACGGCAGCGCGCCCGACCTCGGCGCCACGCTCGAACGCCGCTACGGGCCGCTGCTCGAGAAGATGCTCACGATCGAGAAACCGGTCGTCGCGGCGGTGAACGGCGTCGCCGCCGGCGCGGGAATGGGGCTCGCCTGCGCCTGCGACTTCCGCATCGTCGCCGAGACCGCGTCGTTCACCACCGCGTTCGTGAAGATCGGGCTGGTTCCCGACAGCGGCCTTTCGTTCACGCTGCCGCGGCTGATCGGGTACGCAAAGGCCGTCGAGCTGTGCATGCTCTCCGAGAAGGTCGACGCGGCGCGCGCCGACGTGCTGGGACTGTGCACGAAGGTCGTTCCGGCGGACCGCTGCCTGGAAGAGGCGCGGACGCTCGCCGCCGCGCTCGCGCGCGGCCCGCGCGCGCTCGGCCTGATCAAGCGCGAGCTCATGCGCAACGGGATCGGCGACGTCCGCGCGGCGCTCGGCTACGAGCAGCAGCTGCAGAGCGTGGCCGGCGAGACGTCCGATTTTCTCGAAGGGCTGGCCGCGTTCCGTGCGAAGCGGCCGCCCAACTTTACCGGGGGATGAGCGCCGGGCCGCGCGGGGAGCCGACGGCACCGCTGTGAACATCGGGATCGTCGGAGCCGGCGCCCTCGGCCTGACCTTCGCCGCGCAACTCGCCGGAACGCACGACGTCATCGTGCTCGCGCGGCGGCGCGAGGTGGCCGATGCGCTCGCCGGCGGCGGAATCGCGGTCGAAGACGGGAGCGGCGCGACGACCGTCGCACGCGTCGGGAGCGGCACGGACCCGCGCGCGCTCGCGGATCGCGACGCCGTCATCGTCGCGGTGAAGTCGTACGCCACGCACGAGGCGCTCGCGCCGCTGCACGGCGTCCTCGCCCGGAACACCCTCGTCGCGTCCGTTCAGAACGGCATCGGCAACGGCGAGGCCGCGCGCGCCGCGCTGCCGGACGCACACGTCATCGAAGGTGTCACGAACCAGGGCGCGATCCTGATCGCCGACGCGCGCATCCATCCGGTGAATCGCGGCACGACGAGGTTCGAACGCGGCCGTCCCGGCGAGCGCGGCGATGCGCTTGCCGCGGATTGGCCGCCGGTCAGCGGCGATGATCTCGCCGCGGCGTTCGGCGCGGCGGGCCTCGATGCGCGCGCGGTCGACGACATCGCGCCGCTGCTCTGGCGCAAGCTGGTGGCGAGCGCGGCGATCAATCCGCTCGGCGCGCTCGCCGGCCGCCCGAACGGCGCCGTCCTCGACGATCCCGACCTGGCGCCGCTCGCGCGCGCGCTGGCGGCGGAGGCCGCCGCGGTCGCCGCGCGCGACGGCGTGTCGATCCCCGATCCCTGGGCGGCGGTCGAAGCGGCGGCCCGGCCCACCGCGTCGAACCGGAACTCGATGCTCCAAGATCTGGACGCCGGCCGCCCCACCGAGATCGAGGCGATCGCCGGCGCGATCGTCCGCCGCGCCGCCGCGCACGGCGTCGCCGTCCCGCTCACCGAAACGATGCTACGGCTCGTTCGCGCACGGGAGCGCGCCTGATGCCGCGGCGGGTCGGCGCGGTCGAGATCGGCGCGCGCAAAGGCACCGCGTTCCCGGTGGTCACGGCGTACGACGCGCCGTTCGCGCGCTGCGCCGAAGCGGCCGGGATCGACGTGATCCTGGTCGGCGACTCGCTGGGGATGGTCGTCCTCGGCTATCCGTCGACGACGGCAGTGGAACTCATCGACATGGTGCGTCACGGCGGCGCCGCGGCGCGCGGCACCGAGCGCGCGCACGTGATCGTCGACCTGCCGTTCGGGACGTACGAAGCGTCGGACGCGCTCGCCGTCGCCAGTGCGACGGAGCTGGTGAAACGCGGGGGGGCATCGTCGGTGAAGCTGGAGGGCGGCGAAAACCACGCGCCGCGCATCCGCGCGATCGTCGAGGCCGGCATCCCCGTCTGCGCGCACATCGGCGTGCTCCCGCAGACGGCCGCGCTCGGCAGCGGCTTCCGGCTCAAACGCGAACGCGAGCGGTTGCTGCGCGACGCGCGCGCCGTCGTCGAAGCCGGCGCGTTCACCGTCGTGCTCGAGATGGTCGACGACGCGCTCGCCGCGGAGATCACCGAACAGCTCGCGATCCCGACGATCGGGATCGGCGCCGGACCGCGCTGCGACGGACAAGTGCTGGTACTGCACGACCTGCTCGGCCTCTACCCCGACGCGCCGCCGTTCGCCAAACAGTACGCGCACCTCGCCGACGCGGCGACGAGCGCGCTGCGCACGTACGCCGACGAGGTGCGCGGCGGTACGTTTCCGCCGCCGCGCACGCGCCGGCACGCCGAGGTCGGAGGCTACCGCCCGAACTAGCCGGACGGCGTCAGTGCAGCGTCAGCGCGCTCAGGAGGCAGTCGAACTCGAAGTGCGGTCCGTGGTCTTCCTCGACGATGCCGGCGCCGAGGGCGTAGCCGTAATTGTGCGTTCCGCCGCTTTCGAAGTACGGCGCGACCGCGTAGACGCCGCCGTACGGCGTCCGATTGCTGTTCTCGAAGCCGACGAACGTGCGGGTGACCGTTCCGCCGCCCGGCGCGGGATAGTCGAACGAGGCGTTGAGGACCGGCGCGGCGGCGACGATCGTGGTCGGCGTCACCGGGGTGACCGTGGTCCCGATCAGGTAGCCGTACAGCACGGTGTTCCCGGCCGCATCGTTTGCGAGCAGCATCGTCTCGGTGGTGCTCGAGGTCGGAGAGCTGGGGATCTGGACGGCGAACGCGTACGTCGTCTGCGCGCCGACCGTTGCGGTCCGGCCGATCGCGTTCGTGACCGTGAAGCCCCCGGTGCATGCGTAGCTCCACGAGTCGCCGACTGCCAGCGGCTGGTAGAGCGGCACGGCGGTGGGGACCGGGGTGGGAGTGATGGCCGGCGGCGGTGGACCGTTGCCGCCGGCCGCCGCCGCACGCAGCCAGGGCCAGGACGGCTGCGCATGAATACAGGTGTCGCATACCGT
Source organism: Vulcanimicrobiota bacterium (assembly GCA_963795405.1). Classification (GTDB taxonomy): domain Bacteria; phylum Vulcanimicrobiota; class Vulcanimicrobiia; order Vulcanimicrobiales; family Vulcanimicrobiaceae; genus Vulcanimicrobium. The sequence goes on along the minus strand of CAWCHS010000008.1, from coordinate 90,786 downwards.
TAGCGTGACGGGTGCGGGCGACAACCGTATTCACAGAACCCTGAATCGCTCGGTTCTCGCCTGCGGAGGCGCCGATGCAGTACCGGATCGGTTCGCTCGTGGTCGACGCGTCGGCGCTCGCCGTCCGAATCGGCGACACCGGGATTCCGCTCGGTCCGAAGGTGGTCGCGACGCTCGTCGTCCTATGCGAACGCCCAGGCGAAGTGGTGACGAAGGAAGAGCTCATCGAGCGCGTGTGGCCGGGCGCCGCCGTCGACGAGACGAGCCTCTGGCAGAACGTGCACCTGCTGCGGCGAACGTTGACGGAACACCTCGCCGATCGCGGGATCGAGAACGTCCGCGGTCGGGGATACCGGCTGACGCTCCGCGTGCGACGCATGCCCGACGCTGCGGCGGCACCGTCTTCCCCCGCGCAGCGTATGGGACCGGCGATCGTCGGCGCGTGCCTCGCCGCACTCGCCCTCGCCCTCGCACTCGTCCCGAACGTTCGTACCGTGCTCGCTCCGGCGCCGACGGCCGCCGCTCGGTCTCCCGGTTCAGCGCCGTCGGCGACGCTGCGTCTCGCTCGTTACTACCTCGCCCGGCGCACCGTCGCGGGGGCGGAGCGCGCGGCGGGGCTGTTCGAAGTCGCCGCCGCGGCCGCGCCGCACGATGCTCGCGGCCCGGCCGGACTGGCCGAAGCGGAGATGATGCTTTCGCTGATGTACGGCGTCGAGCGCAGCCCGAGCGGGCGTGCCTTGGCGCGCAGGGCGCGCCGGGCCGCCGCCCAAGCCGCCTCGATCGATGCGGCCTCGCCGGCGGCGCTCACCGCGCAGGCGATGGTGCGCGAGAATCTCGGCGACGGCTTCGGAACCGTCGACGCGCGGTATCGCGTCGCGCTCGAACGCGACCCGGACTACGCTCCGGCCCGCCTGCGCTACGGCATCTCCTTGCTCGTGCGAGGCCGGGTCGGCCCGGCGCTCGAGGAGCTCCGCCGTGCCGCGGAGCTGGATCCGTCATCGGCGGTGACGCAGCTCTGGCTGGCCAACGCGCTCTACGTTGCGCGCAGGCCGGCGGAAGCCGTCGCCGCCGCGCGCAACGCGATGACGCTGGATACGCAGACCGACGACGCGCGCATCCTGTTGGGGCTCGCGCTGCTGAACGCTCGCCGCCTCGCCGACGCCCGCACGATCTTCGCCTCGTTCCGGACCGAGGCGCCGCTCGAGACGCGCGCGCTGCTCGCCGCAGTCGCGGCCACCGGCGGCGACGTCGTCACCGCGCGGCGCGACCTCGGGCCACTCGCCCGTGAATCCCGGACCGACCCGGACGCCTCGGTCGACGTCGCGTTCGCCGAGATCGCGGCCGGCGAGCTCGCCGCCGCGCACGCGGCCCTCGAGCGCGTCCCGCCGCTGCCGCGACTCGATCGCTCCCTGCTGGCCCTCGACCCGCGATTCGATTCGGTCCGCGGCGACCACCGCTTCGATCGCTGGACGCGGCTCTGAGCGCCCGCGCTAGCGTGCGTCACGCCATCACGTGCGTCGCAATCCGAACGCTTTGAAGAGCACGCGCTTCGGGCGCATGCCGTCGAACTCGCCGTAGTGGACGCGCTCCCACGGCCCGAGATCCAGACGACCGGCCGTGACCGGGACGAGCACTTGATGGCCGAGGAGCATGCGCTTCAAGTGCGCGTCGCCGTTGTCTTCGCCGGTCTGATGATGCGCGTAGTCCAAGCCGGCGGGGGCGACCTTTTCGACCCAGTCCAGGATGTCACGCCACAGGCCCGATTCGTGGTCGTTCACGAACACGCTCGAGGTGATGTGCATCGTGCTGACGAGCACGACGCCGTCCCACAAATTCGCCGCGGCGCGCACGCGTTCGGCGTGGTCGGTAATGTCGCGAATCTCGTAGCGCGTCTTCGTCTCGATCGTCAGGTAGTCGGTGTACGCGGTCGGCTCGGTCATGGCGAAAGACTCGTTCGTGCGCCCGCGCGGTCCGGAAGCGCCTGCAAGCAGCGCGGCACCTCAGACGCGCTCGAAGATCGTCGCGATGCCCTGGCCCATTCCGATGCACATCGTCGCGAGGCCGTAGCGGCCGCCCCGGCGCTTGAGCTCGTGCAGCAAAGTCGTCGCGATGCGCGCGCCGCTGCAGCCCAGCGGATGGCCGAGCGCGATCGCGCCCCCGTTCACGTTGACGATCGACGGATCGAACCCAGCTCGCGCACGCACGCGACCGACTGCGCGGCGAACGCCTCGTTCAATTCGACGAGGTCGACGTCGTCGACCGTCAGGTTTGCGCGCTCGAGCGCTTTGCGGGTCGCGCCGATCGGCCCGATCCCCATCACGCTCGGATCGACGCCGAACGTCGCCGACGTCACGACTCGCGCCAGCGGCTGCCAGCCGTTGCGTTCCGCCGCCGCTGCGCTGCACAGCAGCAGCGCGGCGGCACCGTCGTTCAGCGGCGAGGAGTTTCCGGCGGTCACCGTGCCGCCGGCCTTGAACGCGGGACGCAGCTTCGCGAGCGTCTCCATCGTGGTCTCGGGACGCGGCGCCTCGTCCTGTGTGACCTCGTAGCTCTTCTTCCCCTGCTCGACGCGCACCGGAACGAGCTCGCCGGCGAAGCGGCCGGACTCCATCGACGCCTTGCACCGCGCCTGGCTCTCGTACGCGAAGCGGTCTTGGTCCTCGCGCGTGACGTTGAATTCCGCCGCGACCTTCTCCGCGGTCTCGCCGAGCGAGATCGGCGGATACATCGAGGCGAGTCGCGGATTCACCATGCGATTGCCCAGCGTGGTGTCGTGAATCTCCGGCGCGCGGTCGTACGCTTTCTCCGATTTCAGGATCACGAACGGCGCGCGCGTCATCGACTCGGCGCCGCCGGCGATCGCGACGTCGATCACGTCGGCTTTGATCGCGTGAAACGCGGAGTTGAGCGCTTGCAGCCCGCTCCCGCACAATCGGTTCATCGTCGTCCCGGGGATGCTCGTCGGCAGCCCGGCGAGCAGCGTCGCCATCCGTCCCGCGTTGCGGCAGTCTTCACCCGCCTGGTTCGCGGCGCCCCAGAACAGGTCGTCGATCGTCGCCGGATCGACGCCGGTGCGCTCGACGAGCGCGCGAATCGCATATGAGGCGAGATCGTCGGGGCGGACCGGAGCGAGCGCGCCGCCGTACCGCCCCATCGGCGTACGCAGCGCATCGACGACGACGGCTTCTGACACCCCGACTGCTTGGCACAGGTCGCGGAAAACCCTCGCCCGGCGACGCCTCGCTCTCCCGGGGGGCAACAAGGGGCGTCGTCGAGTCGGTGTCGTGCGGGGCGCGCCGTGGGAAGACCTCGGGCATGAAACGCAGTCATCTCACGACACTGGCGGCACTCGCCGCGGCGACGCTCGGCCTCGCGGTCCCGGCCGTCGCGCAACAGTCCAGTCCGCCGCCGCCCGCGACGATGGCGCCGTCCGCGAATGGCGCGACGCATCACGCCGGCGCCTCGACCACGAGCGGCAACACGAGCCCGAGCGGAAGCAGCATGCAGAGCTCAGGCTCGAGCCGCAACATGCAGCCCGCCGCGATGGGGTCGATGAAGCCGGCCGCGAAGCCGATGAAGGGCAAATCGACGATGATGACTTCGAAGTCGAAGATGAGCGCGAAGAGCAAGGCTTCGCCGAAACCCTCGCCGCACGGGTAGGCATGAAGAATCTCCGTCTGACGGTGCTCGCGGCCGCGGCCGGCGCGCTCGCGCTCGCCGTCCCCGCCTTCGCGCAGGAAGCGAGTCCGCTGCCGCCGCCCAACACCGGCGCCGGCGCGACGGGGCCGGGAGCGCTCCCGAGTCTCGTTCCGAGCGGCGCGGCCGCGAAGAGCACGCCGTCGCCGAAGCCGACGCCGAAGCCGAAAGCGTCGGTGACGCCCGCGAGTTCGGCGAGCCCCTCGCCGCGGCCGTGAACGAGAGCGCCGGCCCCCGGCGCACCGTCGCACCTCAGCCCGAGGGTGCTCCGGTACCGGGTCGGCGCGACCCGTTTCCGCAGCTGTTGCTCCTGCTCACCGTCGCATCGGGCGTCGTCGATGCGATCAGCTACCTGCGCTTCGGCCACGTCTTCGTCGCGAACATGACCGGCAACATCGTCTTCCTCGGCTTCGCCGCGGCCGGCGCGCCCGGACTCAGCGTCGCCGGCTCGCTGATCGCGCTCGCGGCGTTCCTGATCGGGTCGTTCTCCGTCGGGCGGCTCGTCGCGCGCCTGAGCGGTCACGGCCCGCGGCTGCTGGCGCTGTGCGTCATCGGCGAGGCGGTGGTCGCCGGGATCGTGCTGGCCCTCGTCGCGTTCGCCGGCTTGACGCAGGCGACGACCTACGCGGCGATCGCGCTGCTGGCGCTGACGATGGGGACGCAGAACGCGATGGCGCGCAAGCTCGCGATCCCCGACCTGACGACGACCGTGCTCACGATGACGCTGACCGGGATCGCCGCCGATCTGAACGACGATCTCGCCGGCGGCCGCGCGACGCCGCGCCTCCGCCGCCGAATCGCCGCCGTGCTCGCGATGCTGCTGGGCGCCTTCGCCGGCGCCGCGCTCGTGCTCCGCGTCGGGATCGTCGCCGGCCTCGCGCTCGTCTTCGCGCTCTTCGCGATCACGGCCGTCGGCGCCGCCCCGCACGCGCGGGCGGAGACGCAGAGCGCGACCGCGTAGGCTCGCTCCATGGCCACCGGCACGATGAACGTCCGCTGCTGCATCGCCGGCGGCGGCCCGGCGGGGATGATGGCCGGGTTTCTCCTCGCCCGCGCGGGCGTCGAGGTCGCCGTGCTCGAGAAGCACGCCGACTTCTTGCGTGACTTCCGCGGCGACACCGTGCACCCGTCGACGCTCGACGTGATCGCCGAGCTCGGCCTGCTCGACGACTTCCTGAAGATTCCGCACCAGGAGCTGCGCGAGATCCGCGGCGTCGTCGGCGAGACCGAAGTCGTCGTCGCCGACTTCCGGCACGTCCCGACCCGCTGCAAGTACATCGCGTTCATGCCGCAGTGGGACTTCCTGAGCTTCCTCGCCGCGCAGGCGCGGCGGTATCCGGCGTTCCGCCTGCTGATGCGCGCGGAGGCGGTCGACCTGATCCGCGAAGGTGGTCGCATCGCGGGCGTCCGCGCGAATACCCCCGAGGGCGAGATCGAGATCCGTGCCGAGCTGGTGATCGGCGCCGACGGCCGGCATTCGACGGTGCGCGAGCGCGCCGGACTCGAGGTGCAGGACTTCGGCGCGCCGATCGACGTGCTCTGGATGAAGCTCGCGAAGCGCCCGGGCGATCCGACGCAGTCGCTGGGCCGCTTCAACAACGGCCACGTGCTGGTGATGCTCGATCGCGGCGACTACTGGCAGTGCGGCTTCGTCATCCCGAAAGGCGGCTACGATGCGCTGAAAGCGCGCGGCATCGAAGCGCTCCACGCCGGAATCGCCGCGGTCGCGCCGTTCTTCGCCGACCGCGTCGCCGAGCTGAAGTCGTGGGACGACGTGAGCCTGCTGACGGTCACCGTCGACCGGTTGAAGCGGTGGCACCTGCCGGGCCTGCTCTGCATCGGCGACGCCGCGCACGCGATGTCCCCGATCGGCGGCGTCGGCATCAACCTCGCGATCCAAGACGCCGTCGCCGCCGCGAACATGCTCTACGCGCCGCTCCGCGCCGGAACGCTCACCGAAGCGGACCTCGGCGCGGTGCAGAAACGCCGCGGGTTCCCCGCCAAGGTGACCCAAGCGATCCAGGTCTTCATTCAGAACCGGATCTTCCCCAGCGTCTCCGCCGCCGCCCAAGCCGCGGAACAGCGCGCTCCCAAGCAGGCCGCGCCGGCGACGCCCCCGCCGCTCCCGGTCCGGATCATGCGCGCGTTTCCGATTCTGCGCCGCATCCCGGCGCGCATCGTCGGCGTCGGCGTCCGCCCCGAACACGTGCGAACCCCCGAGGCCCCGGCCGCGCCGCGATGAGCGACTCGATCGCGCCTCCGGCCGAAGCCGCGGTGAGCATCTTCATTGCGCTGCTTCGCGCGATCAACGCCCGCGGAACCGCCCGGAACTGGAACACGGTCCTCAAACTGCTCGCGCTCGCGAGCGGGTGACCGCCGTCAGAACTTCAGCCGCGGCACCCGGGCGACGCTGAGCTCGGCCGCGAGCTGGTCGAGGTCGTCGACGACGGAGGCGAGGATCGGGATGCCGTCGCGGCGGTAGGCGATCTCGTTTTCGTGCTCGATCTCGCCGGCGACGTAGACGCGGGACTGCCCCGGCGCGGGGTTGCTGTGCTTGAACGCGCGCAGCTCCCGGTCCATGTCGCGCTTGAACCCATCGACGTCGCGCAGCGCGTCGATGCGGATCGCGCCGAAGAAGTGCGAGGTGATCCCCGACGGGGCATCGGGCTTCTCGACGAGCGTCAGCGCGGCGCCGAACCAGCCGGCGGCGAGGACGCCGCTGAGGATCTCGCTGAGCGCGCCGAGGCCGTAGCCTTTGTGACCGCCGTTGTCGGTGCCGTAGCCGCCGAGCGGGAGCAGCGCGCCGGTGTGGCGCACCGCCGGATCGTTCGTCGGGCGGCCTTCGGCGTCGACGGCCCAGCCGTCTTTGAGCGCGAGCGCCTTCCGCTCGTACACTTCGAGCTTGCCGTAGGTGACGGTCGTGGTCGCGAAGTCGAGCACGAAGGGCGGCTCCTCGCCGGCTGGGATCGCAAAGGCGAACGGGTTCGTCCCCTGCATCTTCGTGCGGCCGAACGTGGGCGCCGCGAAGTGCGCGGAGTCGGTGGTGCAGATCCCGATCATGTCGTGGGCGAGCGCCATCATCGCGTAGTAGCCGGCGATCCCGAAGTGGTTCGAGTTGCGCACGGCGGTGAAGGCGATCCCGCTGTCCTGCGCACGCTCGATCGCCGAGGTCATCGCACGGTGCGAGGCGGGATGGCCGAGCCCGTTGCCGGCGTCCATCAGCATCGAGGCCGGCGTCTCGCGGACGACCGCGTACTCCGGGCGCGCCGAGATCCGGCCGTTGCGGATGCGCTCGACGTAGAACCAGCGCAGCCGCGCCACGCCGTGCGACTCGATCCCGCGCCGGTCGGCCGCGACGAGCACGTCGGCGACGATTGCGGCCTGCGCCTCGTCGACGCCGGCCGCCAGCAGCGCGCGCACGACGAATGCCGTCAAATCGACCTCGCGGACGCGAACCTCTTCAGCCAAGGCTGTACCTCATCGCAGCTCGCACGCTCCGCACGTCTGCAAAGACCGCATCATCAAATCACGAAACGGTGAACCGGTCGAGCTTGTCGATGCCGAGCCGCTGGGCCATCGCGTCGATCGTCTCCCACACTTTCGGGTCGATCGGGACGCCTTCGCGGCGGTAGCGCTCGGTGAACTCACGCTCCGGCGTTCCGGCGGTCACGACGCGCTCGGCGCCCGGGGCGGGGGCGCTCGCTTCGAAGGCGCGCAGCTCGCGATCGACGTCGCGCGCGAGCTCGGCGCCGTCGCGCAGCGCGTCGAGCCGGAAGGCGCCGAAGAAGTGGCCGACGATCCCGCCGTGCATCCCCGTCTCCGGGACGTCGGCGGCGAGACCGAACGCGCCGCCGGCCAGCACGCCGCACAGGATGTCGACGAGCGCGCCGAGGCCATATCCCTTGTGACCGCCGTTCTCGGTGCCGTAACCGCCGAGCGGGAGCAGCGCGCCGCTGGTCTTCGCGACGGCCGCGTCGAGCGTCTCACGGCCGGCCGCATCGACCGCCCAGCCGCGCTTCAGCGGCTTTCCTTTGCGCTCGCTGACCTCGAGCCGGCCGAACGTCACGCCGGTCGTCGCCATATCGAGCACGAACGGCGGATGCTCGCCGGCCGGGATCGCGACCGCGATCGGATTCGTCCCGGTGGTCTTCTTCCGGCCGAACGTCGGGACGGCGAGGTGCGTCGAGTTCGTCATCGACAGCCCCATCAGGCCGTCGTCGAGCGCCATCATCGCGTAGTAGGCGGCGATCCCGTAATGGTTCGAGTTGCGCACCGTCGCGAAAGCGAGCCCGTTCTCGCGCGCCTTCGCGATCGCGCGGCGCATCGCGGCGATCCCCGCCGGATGGCCGAGCCCGTTGCCGGCGTCGAGTGCGAACTGCGTCGGCCCGTCGTGGAGGACCGTATACTCGGGGCGCGCGTTGACGACGCCCGCTTCGATGCGCCGCACGTAAAACGTCTCGAGCCGTGCGATCCCGTGCGACTCGACGCCGCGCAGGTCGGCGGCGACGAGCACGTGGGCGACCTCGCGCGCGTCCTCCTCGCGCACGCCGACGGCGACCAGCGCGCGCTCGATGAACGCGCGCTCGGCCGGCTCGTGCGTGCGAATCTTCGAGGGTTCTTCGCCGATCATGCCCGCTCGGTCTCGATGTATGCATCCCACGGCGCGGTGCGCTTCACGGTCGCGCTGCGGTTCAGGCCTTCGGTCACGCGCTGCAGCGACGAAGCCAGCGCCTCGTACTGCTGCGGACCGAGCAGATCGAGGATGTATCGCTCGATCGCGACCGCATGCCGTCGCGCCCGGCCGAGCAGGACGCGCCCTTCCTCGGTGAGCCGCATCGGGAGCGATCGTCCGCCGCCCCGCGCCGGGACGCGCTTGATCAGCTTCATCGCCTGAAGCCGGGCGACGATCCCGATCATCGCCTGCGGGGTGATGAAGCTCTTGCGTGCGAGATCGGCGCTCGAACAGTCGTCGTTCATCTCGATCATCGCGAGCGCGAGAAATTGCGGCGTCGTCAAGCCGCAGTGGCTGAGCGCGTCGTCGAGCGCGGCGCGCGCACTCGCTTGGGCGAACTTCAGTTTCGAAAGCAGGTGCGTCGAAAGCCGTTCGTCGCGGAGCTCGGCGAGAACGGCGTCACGATCGGCCATGGCCGCTGCTTCACCAGCGGCCCGGCCGACCATGCTTGGCCTAGCTATTCGCGTGCCAGCTCGTTCCGTCGGCGAAGCTGACGTCTTCGATCGCGCAGCTCGCGAGCCCCGAGTCCGCCGCGTTCGCCATGGCGAACTGGTGGGCGATCGTCGTGCCGGTCGAGAAGGTCCCGGCGTCGTCGAGGATTCTGCGTCCGGCCGTCTTCCGTGACGGCGAAGCGTACGTCCGTCGCCGCGACCGGGGCCGAGTTGACGAACGAAATCTGCAGGCTGCCCAGCGTGGGAGTGTAGCCGCCGCCGAACGCGTTGCTCGACAGCATGGGGATCGCCGTGTAGGAGCAGGAGACGACGTTGACGGGCGCTTGCGAGAAGGCGATCGTCTGCGGAGCGGGCAGGGTCGCGGCCGCCGAGACGGCGCCGGCGAGACCGAGGGTGATGAGTGAGAACATGATCGAGGTAGCCTCCTTGGGGCGGGTCGGGTTCTTTCGTCTTGGCCATTATATAAAGGTCTTGATATAAATGCAATAGCATCGCCGCTCCCGGCGAGCGGAACTTTTCTCCGGCTGACCGACGCGGTCAGCAGCTCGGCGACTCTCTAGGGCAGCCGTTCGATGGCGTACTCGGCCTCATACGGGTCCGATTCAGACGAAGAACGCGCCGTATGCCGTGTCGGACGTCGGATATCGGCCCAACGCGGCGGTCCCTCCGCGGACGGAACCGCGGCACGCTCGATCGTCAGCCGACTACGGCTATGAGAACGCGGCAGGGCGGCACGGCGGCTCAGCGCAGCGCGGCCAGCCGCTCCACGACGCGCGCCAACAGGCGGTCCGCGGCGTACTCGTCGAGCCGCGCGCGGTCGTAGCACAAGCTGAGCCAGCAGCGGCCGTCGACGATCGCGCCGGGCGCGAGGATCGCCGGCTCGCCCGGCGCGATCAGCGGAAAAGCGAGCAGCGTCGCACCGGAACCGACGTTCGTCACCGTCGCGGCCGCATTGCCGACATCGACCGGCTTCAGCGTCCCGCTGCGCGCCCGTTCGGCGAGTTCGCCGAGGCGGACCGCCACGTCGTGCAGCGATGCGTCGCGCGCATCCGGGATGACCGGCACGACGAGCCCGTCCGGGACCTCGACGGCGACCCCGATGCGGTCGGCTTCGAGCGCCTGCGCCAGCGCCTTGACGAAATACGCGGTCCACGACAACCCGTGGCGCTCGAAGCCGCTCAGCTCGACCAGCCGCGCGCACGAGCCTTGCGCGATCGTGGCGCGGGCCTCCGTCATCCGCTCCGCGATGCGGCGGCGCATCGGCGTCAAGCCGCCCTGCGCGATCGGGCGCGATATCGCGGTGTGTTCGACCGGAGCGGGATGCGTCGGCGATGGAGTTTGCGGAGGCGTTGTGAGCGGTGCGCCGCCGGCGAAGCGCGCGAGCAACTGACCGACCTCGGCATGCTCGCCGGCGGCGACCAGGATCTCTTCGAGCACGCCGTCGTACGGCGACTCGACGTCGCTGTTGACCTTGTCCGTCTCGACGGCGAAGAGCGGCTCGCCCTTGCGCACCGTGTCGCCCGGCCGCTTGTACCACGCGGTGACGACGCCCTCGACCAGCGTGTCGGCCAGACGCGGAAACTCAACGTGCACGAACGACCTCCGGGAGAACGCGCCGTTCGAGCGCGTCCTTGAACGCCGCGAGGAAGCGGCCGACGAGCGCACCGTCGACGGCCCGGTGATCGACCGCGCAGGCGACGTACGCCCGACCGTCGCGTACCGCGCCGATCCGCAGCGCCGCCGTCTGCCCCGGGCGCACGAACGGAATCGCCAAGTCGCTGCCGCCCGCACCGTAATCGGTCAGCGCGATCGTGCCGCGTCCGCTCGCCGGCGATGCGGGGCCGAGATCCAGATCGACGATCACCTCGTCGTGCTCGGCGATGCCCTTCCATGAGAACGTCGCGTTGCAGCGTGGAAACGCGCGCGCCGCTTCGACGAGCGCTTCGACCGCGTCGCGCGTGTGCTCTTCGGCGAGCCGGACCTCGATCACGCTGGACGCTTGCGGGATCGCCGCGTCGTAGGGTGCGCGCGCCCCGCCGGCACGCGCCTCGGCGGCGGCGAGACGGACGAGCGCCTCGCGAATGGTCGCGCGGTTCGGAAGGACGGCGTCCTCGAGCACATCGTCGACCGGGATCCCCGGGATGTCCGGCATCGCGACGCGCACCGGCGGGACGTCGAGCACGCCGGCCTCGGCCGCGAGCGCGCAGAGCTCCGCGCCGAGACCCATCGTGAGCGTGTCCTCGTGCACGGTGCACAGCCGGCGCGTCTTCCCCAGCGAGCGCAGAATCGTTTCTCGATCGAGCGGAAGGAGGGTGCGCAGGTCGATGACCTCGACCTCGATCCCTTCCGGCGCCAGCGCCTCCGCGGCCGCGAGCGCCTCGTGCAGCATCATCCCGTACGCGAGCACGGTCGCATCGCGACCTTCGCGCACAACGCGCGCCTTACCGATCGGGACGACATAGTCGCCCTCGGGCACCTCGCCGCGGATCGCGCGGTACGTTCGCTTGTGCTCGAGGACGAGCACCGGGTCGGGGTCGCGAATCGCCGCGATCAGCAGCCCTTTCGCGTCGGCCGGCGTCGACGGCGCGACGACCTTCAGCCCCGGCGCGTGCGCGTAATACGCTTCGATGCTTTGCGAATGATACGGGCCGCCGCGAAAGCCGCCGCCGTACGCGGTGCGCAGCACCATCGGACAGGTCCAGTCGCCGCCGGTCCGCCAGCGGATCTTCGCCGCTTCGCCGACCAGATGGTCCATCGAGGCGTGGATGAAGTCGGCGAACTGGATCTCGGCGACCGGCCGCATCCCGCGCATCGCGAGGCCGACCGCCACGCCCGCGATCGACGTCTCGGCCATCGGCATGTCGACGACGCGCTGTGGGCCGAAGCGGTCGTACAGGCCTTCGGTCGCGCGGAACACACCGCCCAAGCGTCCGACGTCCTCCCCGAGCACGAGCACCCGCTCGTCGCGCGCCATCTCGTGCGCGAGCGCCTCGCGCACCGCCTCGATCACCGTCAGCTCACGCACGGCAACTCCCGATCGTCACGCTGAGCGCCGACCCTGGTCGCCTTCGACCAGCTCGGGGTGACGAGGAGCCTACCCATAGGCGTGTTCCATGACGGTTGACGGATCGCCGAGCGGCTGCGCCTCCGCCCACTCGGCCGCGTCGTGGGCAACCTGGGCGCACTCGGCGTCGACGCGCTCGGCGAACGCGGCGTCGACCAGCGCGCGGGCGCGGACGAGCGGATCGCGGGCCGCCCGCGCCGCCTCGACCTCGCTGCGCTCGCGATAGCGGGAGTCGTCGTCGTTGGAGGTGTTCGGCATGAACCGCACGCAGCTCGCGTCGATCAGCGAAGGCCCGCCGCCGTCGCGCGCACGCCCGATCGCGGCGTTCGCCGCGGCGTACATCGCCTCGACGTCGCTCCCGTCGACCGCGATCCCCGGCATGCCGTAGCCGGCGGCGCGCTCGACCAGCGTCTCGGTCGCGTACTCGAGCGCGCGCGGCACCGACTGCGTCCAGCCGTTGCGGTGCACGACGAAGACGCACGGCAGGGCATGGATCGCGGCGAGGTTCATCGACTCGTGCACCTCGCCTTTCTGCGCGCCGCCGTCGCCGAACGCGATCACCGTCACGCTGCCGTCGCCGAGCAGCTTCGAGCCCCACGCGCAGCCGACGCCGTGCGTGCAATGGTTCGGCTGCGGTCCCTGCTGCGACATGACGTGCAGCGCGCGCGAACCGAAGTGCGCGTACGGCTGCCGCCCCGCGGCGTTCGGATCGGAGGGCCGCGAAAAGAAACACAGCATCACGTCTCGCGGCGGCATTCCCAGCGCGAGCAGCGCGGCGAGATCGCGGTAGTGCGGCGCGAGCCAGTCGACGCCGGGACGCATCGCGAGCGCGTAGCCCGTGCCGATCGCTTCGTGCCCGCTGCACGGAACCGCGAAGTGCGCGCGGCCCGCCCGAGCGAGCCGCCACATTCGCTCGTCGAGCGCCCGCGCCAGCGCGAGCGTGCGATAGGCACGCTCGCGCTGATCGGCGCTCAGCGCCATCGGCCGGCCCTCGGCCGAGCGGGCGCTATTTGGCGATCGTGAACTTTCCGTTCTCCACCTGCGTGAGCACGAGCGAGTCGCCGGCGAGTCCGTTGTGATCGGTCGGCGAGATGCGGAACGTCCCCGTCACGCCGGCGTACGTCGTGTGCTCGAGCGCGTCGCGCAGCTTCGCCGTCTCGCCGCTCTTCGCGTGCTGCAGCGCTTCCTTGATGATGAAGACGGCGTCGTAGCCGAAGCCGCCGAAGATGCTGACGGCGCCGTCCTTCGGATAGTTCTTCAGGAAGTCGCCGATGTAGTGCTGCAGCACTTTTTTCTGCGGGTCACCGTTCGGCAGCAGGTCCGCCACGTTGATCTTCGTGCTGGCGATGTAGGCGCCGTTCAGCGCCGCCCCGGCCTGCGTGAGGAAGATCCCGGTCGCCGCACCGTCCGAATAGTAGATCGGGTACGGAAGGCTCAGCTCGCGATAACCCTTGATCACCGTGTTCGCCGACGGGAGCGTCGTCCAGACGACGACCGCTTGCGGGTTCGCCCCTTTCACGTGCGTGAGCTGCGTGGTCGCGTCGCTCGCCGTCGCCGCGATCGCATCTTCGGAGACGACGGAGAACGCGCTGCCGCCGGCCGCCTTGAAGTGCGTGAGCCCCGTCTTGCCGTAGTCGTCGTCGCGATAGACGAAGCCCAGCTTCGTCTCGTTGTGCTTCTTCAGGTAGCCTTGGATCAGCAGCGCGACGTGCGTGTCGGTGATCGGCATCTTGAAGATCCACTTGCGCTCGGCGACCGGCTCGATCACCTGCGCGCTCGAGGCCAGCGAGAGCAGCGGGACCGACGCGCCCTGCACGATCGGGACCATCGCCAGCGTCGTCTGCGTCAGCGACGAGCCGATGAGCGCGATCGGGTGCTTGTCGAGGAGCTGGCGGACCGCGTTGACCGCCGTGGTCGGGTTCGACTCGTCGTCGAGCACCTGCACGTTGAGCTGGTGTCCGTCGACGCCGCCGGCTCTGTTGATCTCGTCGACCGCCATCTGGATGCTGTCCGCCTCCGGCCGGCCGAGCGACGAGCCGGGGCCGCTCTCCGAGACGACGGCGCCGATGAAGTACGGTTCGTTCGCCGCGAGCGCCGCGTGCCGCGGCGCGAGCGAGCCGATGAGAGCCAGCCCGAGCGCGAGCGCTCCGAGCCGGACGATGGTCGAACGCATCGAGGACCTCCTTGGGATGAGTGCGAGGGATCGAGCACGAGCGCGCCCGCTCATTCGTGCGACTCCAGGTAGACGTGCTTCGCCGAGCGCGCGAGCTCCTCGGCCGACTCGGTCCCGACGATCCGCCCGCGCTGCATGAGGAAGGCTCGCTTGCAGATGCGCGCCGCGAGCCGCAGGTTCTGCTCGACCAGCACGATCGTCACCCCGCGCTCGGCGAGCCGGGCGAGCGCGCCGAAGATCTCGGCGCGAATCTTCGGCGCGAGCCCGAGGCTCGGTTCGTCGAGCAGCAGCACGTCGGGCTTCGCCATCAGCGCGCGACCGATCGCGACCATCTGCTGCTCGCCGCCGGAGAGCGAGCCCGCGAGCGCGTCGCGATAGCGTACCAGCGGCGGGAAGAGCTCGAACACCGCGTCGAGGTCGCTCTGCAGCTCGGCCCGCGGCGGCCGCCGCGCGTACGCGCCCATCAGCAGGTTCTCGCGGACGGTCAGCGGCGCGAACACGCCGCGGCGCTCCGGGCAGAGCGCGACCCGGCGATGCGCGAGCCGTTCCGGCGGCGCGCCGGTGACGTCGACCCCGTTGACGCGCACGCGCCCGGAGATCGGCGGGATCAGGCCGGTGATCGAGCCGACGAGCGTCGTCTTCCCGGCGCCGTTCGGCCCGACGATCGCGACGGTCTCGCCCCGCCGCACGCTGAAGCTCGCCTCCCACAGCACCTGCACGCGGCCGCGGATCGTCGAGACGTTCTCGACCTCGAGCATCGGCGTCTCGCTCATTCGAGCTCGTCTCCGATGTACGCGTCGATCACGACCGGATCGCGCGCGACCTGCTCGGCGGTCCCTTCGGCGATCGTCCGGCCGTGGTCGAGCACGATCACGCGGTCGGCGACGGCGAGCAGCTCGCCGACGGCGTGCTCCACGAGCAGCACGCCGATCCCCGCGGCGCGCGCTCCGCGGATCGAGGCGAGCACCGTGTGCACCTCGTCGGGGTTGAGCCCGGAGAGCGGCTCGTCGAGCAGCAGCATCGTCGGCTCGAGGGCGAGCGCGCGCGCGAGCTCGAGCAGCCGTTCCTCGCCGAACGCGAGGGTCTCGGTGGCGCGCGCGGCGAGGTGCGCGATCCCCGCGCGCGCCAGCAGCGCGTCGGCCCGCTCGCGCAGTGCGCCGTCGGCGCCGCGCCGGCGCGCGGCCGCCAGACCGGAGGGGACGAGCGCGCGCAGCGGCGCCGGCGGATATCGCCGCCCGAACTCACGCGCCGCGAGCGCCACGACGACGCTTTCGCGCACGGTCAAGCCCCAGAACATCACCGGCGTCTGAAAGGTGCGCGTCACGCCGCACGCCGCCACGCGGTCGACGCCGCGCCCGGTGAGCTCGACGCCCTCGAGCGTCACCCTTCCCGAGGTCGGCCTTTGCACGCCGCTGATGACGTTGAAGAGCGTCGTCTTCCCCGCGCCGTTCGGCCCCATCACGCCGAGCACCGCGCCGGCCCGCGCGGTGAAGCCGACGTCCTCGAGCGCCTGCACGCCGCCGAATCGCATCGAGACGCCGCGCACGTCGAGCGTCGCCGCGGCCGCCGGTGCGTCGTCGCGCAACGGTGCGGTCAC
This sequence comes from Vulcanimicrobiota bacterium, assembly GCA_963795405.1. GTDB lineage: Bacteria > Vulcanimicrobiota > Vulcanimicrobiia > Vulcanimicrobiales > Vulcanimicrobiaceae > Vulcanimicrobium. The sequence continues at coordinate 75,072 of CAWCHS010000008.1, read as the reverse complement.
GCGCGCCGCACCGCGCGCCCCAGCAGCCCCTGCGGGCGCAGCAGCAGCACGAGGATCAAAATCACGAACCCGACGCCCTGCTCCCAGCCCGTCGAGACGAGTCCGCCCGCGACTTTCTCCACGATCCCGAGAACGAACCCGCCGAGCAGCGCGCCGGGCAAGCTGTCGAGCCCGCCCAGCACGGCGGCGACGAATCCGGCGAGTCCGAGCGTCAAGCCCATGTCGTACGTCGCGCCGGTGATCGGCGCGACCACGACGCCGCCGAGACCGCCGATCGCCGCCGCGGCGACGAAGCTCCAGAACGCGAACGTGCGCAGCGGGATCCCGAAGGTCGAGGCGATCGGCGGATTGGCGACCGCCGCGCGCACCGCGGTCCCGACGTAGGTGTGCCGGAAGAACAGGTAGAGCGCGACGAACACGAGCGCGTCCGTGGCGAGCACCCACGCCGCCTGCGGCGGAAGCACGCCCCCGAAGATGTGGATCGCGCTGCCGCCGCTGAACGCATCGAGCGCGAGCGGGTTCGTCCCGAAGACGAACAGCCCGAGCCCGCGCAGCGCGACGTCGAGTCCGAGCGTGATGAAGATCAGCGTCACCCCGGTCGCCGCACGCGCCGGCCGGATCGCGCACAGATAGCACAGGCCGCCCGCCACCGCCGCGACCCCGACGGCGATCGCGGCAGCGCCGGGCGCCGGCATCCCGCCGGTCGCGAGCGTCGACGCCGTCATCGCGCCGATCATCGCGAACTCGCCCTGCGCGAAGTTGATCAGCCCCGTCACCTGATAGATCAGCACGAAGCCCGCCGCGACGAGCGCGTAGATCGCGCCGACGACGACGCCGGCCAAGACGTACTGCCAGACCGCCGCCGTCACGCGCGCGCCTCGGCGAACCGGCTGACCAGTCCGCGCGGCAGCAGGATCAGCATCGCGATCAGGATCGCGCCCAAGAAGAACGCCTGGAAGTCGCCGCGCGCGCTCGGCAGCACGATCGGCACGACGGTCTGCAGGAGCTGCGTCAGCGCGACGACCACCGCCGCGCCGATGACGGCGCCCCACAGGCTGCGCATCCCGCCGATCACCGACATCAGCACGAAGTTCACGGAGAGCAAGAATCCGAACTGCGTCGGATCGATGTACGACTGATACGAGGCGTAGACGGCGCCGCCGAGCCCGGCGTACGCGCCGCTCAGCACGAAGATCTGCCGCTTGAGGCGCTCGCTGTCGATCCCCAGCGTCTGCGCGCCGAGCTCGCCGTTCGCGATGGCGATCAGCGTCCGCCCGAACGTCGAGCCGACGAGATTCCCGGCGAACCAGATCCCGAGCAGCACCAGCGCCCAGGCGAGGATCGCGTAGCCGCGCGGATCGAACGTGTACGATCCCAGCGCGAAGCCCGGGATGTCCTTGATCCCCGACGAGCCGCCGACGAAGTCCCATTCGTTGAAGACCACGGAGACGACGATTCCCAGCGCGAGCGTCGCGAGCGCGAGCAGGTTCTCGCGCAGCCGCAGCACGACGAAGCTCAGCGCGTACGCGACGAGCGCCGCGAGCAGCGCTCCGGCGACCGCGCCGAGCCAGGGCGTGAGGCGCGCGTGCGTCGCCAGCATCGCCGAGCCGTACGCGCCGACGCCGAAGAACGCGGCCTGGCCGAGCGAGACCTGCCCGCCGTAACCCATGAAGAGGTTGAGCCCGAGCGTGACGAGCGCGTAGAGCCCGACCAGCGTCAGCAGCCCGGTGTAGTACGACGGAACGAACCAGACGAGCACCGCGACCAGCACGAGGACGACCAGCGCGATCCGAGCGTACGCGAACCCTGAGCTCAGGGGGACCTCCACAAGCGAGCGGCCGGAAAACTATGCCGTGGGCGGGATTCTCCCCGGCGAAACGGGCGAATCCTTGTGGCGGTCGAAGCGACGGCGACGTGACCACCGCCTCGCTCTCGCGACCCTGGAACCTCCGCGGCATCTCGGTGATGGCGTTCGCGCACGGCGCGAGCGACCTGTACTCGGGGATCCTGCCCTTCGTCATCTTCTACGACGTCTCGCGCGCGGGGCTGCCGGCGTGGTGTCAAGGCGCGCTCGCGTTCGCGTGGTACCTGACGAGCTCGATCGGCCAGCCGATCGTCGGCGCGTACAGCGACCGCCGCGGGCGCTGGTGGTTCTTGCCGGCGTCGGTCGCGCTGACCGCGGTCGCGATCTCCGCGACGCCGGCGGTGCACTCGCTCGGCGTGCTCGTCGCGTGCGTCGTCTTCGGCGGTATCGGCTCGGCCGTGATGCATCCAGAGGCGGGGCGGTACTCTTCGCTCCTCGGCGGCGCGAAGCGCGCCTCGGCGATCTCGATCTTCCAGATCGGCGGTCAGGTCGGCTACGGGATCGGACCGCTCGTCGCCGCGGCGCTGCTCGCGCACGCCGGCGCCGGCGCGGCGTTCGCGATGGCGATCCCCGGCGTCATCGCGGCCCTCGCGGTCGCCGCCGTCATGCCGGCGTTCGCGCGGGACGCCGACGCCGCGTCGCCGCGCCGCACCGCTGCGTCGGACGCACCGCACGCGCGCGCCGACCGCACAGCGATCGTGCTGCTGGTGATCAGCACCGCGCTGCGCTACCTCGTCGGTGCGTCGTTCGCCTACTACCTGCCGAACCTGCTCACCGCGCGCGGCTTGCCGCTGACGGCGACCGGCGCCGTCGTGACCGGATTCCTCGTGGCGGCCGCGCTCGGCATGTATGCGGGCGGCGCCGGGGCGGATCGCTTCGGGAACGCGCGCGTCGCGATCGCCGGCCTCGTCACGTCGGTCCCTCCGCTGCTGCTCGGGCTGATCTTGCACGGCCCGCTCGCGGTCGTGATGCTGCTCCTCGGCAGCGCGCTGCTCTCGATCCAAAACGCGCCCGGCGTCGCGCTCGCACAGTCGCTGCTCCCGCGCAATCTCGGCACCGCGCTCGGCCTGATGAACGGCGTGGCGTTCGGAATCGGCTCGCTCGGCGTCGCCGCCGTCGGCGTCATCGTGACCCGCTCCGGCGCCGACGCCGCACTGACGGTCACGGCATTCGCCCCGATCCTCGCCGCACTCGCCTACCTCATCGTCGACCGCCGCCGAACGCTCGCGACGTCGTAACGCAGCATCACCAGCAGCCCGATGGTCGGACTCGTTCGTGCTAGGTACATCTCCCGATGCGGCGTAAGCGCTGTCCGGCGCGCCGACTTTTCCGGCGACCGGCGCGTGCGCTGCTCGGCAAGGGTCTCAGCCGGTACGATCCTCGAGGCCTTGGGGCAAGCGGTGTACTACGTCGATCGTCGTCCCTGAGCGCGCGCGCCTCCGCGGGTTCAGCGTGACGCCGGGAAGTTGAACTCCGGACCGGTGTGCGTTTCGGGCCAGCGGGTGGTGATCGTTTTGAGGCGGGTGTAGAAGCGCACGCCTTCGGTGCCGTAGATCGCGTGGTCGCCGAAGATCGAGCGCTTCCAGCCGCCGAAGGAGTGGAACGCGGTCGGGACCGGGATCGGGACGTTGATCCCCACCATCCCGACCTGCACGCGGTGCGCGAACTCGCGCGCCGCGCCGCCGTCGCGGGTGAACAGCGCGACGCCGTTGCCGTACGGGTGCTCGTCGCACAGGCGCAGCGCGTCGTCGAGCGAGGCGACGCGCACGATCCCCAGCACCGGGCCGAAGATCTCGTCGCGATAGATCACCATGTCGGGCGTGACGCGGTCGAACACCGTGCCGCCGAGGAAGAAACCGTTACCCCAGCTCGCCTCGCGGCCACCGCCGCCGTCGCGCCCGTCGATCACCAGCTCGGCGCCTTCGCCGACGCCGCGGTCGACGTACGAACGTACTTTCGCCAGATGCTCCCCGGTGACGAGCGGCCCCATCTCCACGCCGGGCGCGTTGCCGGGGCCGATCTTCAGCGCCGCCACGCGCGCACGCAGCCGTTCGACCAGCGCGCCGGCCGTCGCTTCGCCGACCGCGACGGCGATCGAGATCGCCATGCAGCGCTCGCCGGCCGAGCCGAACGCGGCGCCGACCAACGCGTCGGCGGCGAGGTCCAGATCGGCGTCCGGAAGCACGACGCAGTGGTTCTTCGCTCCGCCGAGCGCCTGAACGCGCTTGCCGTTCGCGGTCCCGGCCGTGTAGACGTGCTCGGCAACGGCGGTCGAGCCGACGAAACTGACGGCGGCGACCGAGGGGTGCGCGAGGATCGCCTCGACCGCCGCGCGATCGCCGTTGACGACGTTGAAGACGCCGCGCGGCAGCCCCGCCTCGACCAGTAGCAGCGCCAGCTCGAGCGCGAGCGAGGGATCCTTCTCGCTCGGCTTGAGCACGAAGGTGTTGCCGCAGGCGAGCGCGATCGGGAACATCCACATCGGCACCATCGCCGGGAAGTTGAACGGCGTGATCCCCGCGCACACGCCGAGCGGCTGGCGCAGCGCGAGCGTGTCGACGTCGCGCGAGACGTTCTCCGTCACCTCACCTTTCAGCAGGTGCGGGATCCCGCACGCGAACTCGACGACTTCGAGACCGCGCTGCAGCTCGCCGCGCGCGTCGGCGAGCGTTTTGCCGTGCTCGGCCGTGATCGTGGCGGCGAGACGGTCCGCGTCGCGCAGCACGAGCTCGCGGAAACGAAACAGGATCGTCGCGCGGCGCGCCGGCGGCATCTCCGCCCAGTCCGCGTACGCGGCGCGCGCCGCGCGCACCGCCGCATCGACCTCGCCGGCGTCGGCGAACGCGACGCGGCGCACGATCTCACCGGTCGCCGGATCGTAGACGTCGCCCTCGCGGCCGGAGCCGCCGGCGACGTCTTCGCCGCCGACGAAGTGTCCCAAGGTCGCGATCGGAGCCGTGCGCATGGAGCTACCTTCCTCGAGCAGCGCGCTCGTCGTCCCGGGTCTTTGACCTTCGCCGGCCGGTTTCCGGTGCGGGGTCAGTGCGCAGGAGGAGGCTTCGGGCCGGGGGTGAAGCCCCGCGGACCTTCTTCGTGACAGCAGGAGGGCTGCCCGGTGGAACACATCGCGCGCCTTAGGAATATCGCCATCGTCGGACCGCACCACGCGGGCAAGACGACGCTGGTCGAAGCGCTGCTCGCCCATTGCGGGGCGATCCCCCGTCGGGGATCCGTCCGCGACGGGACGACGACCACCGACTGCGAGCCCGAAGCGATCGACCACCTGCAATCCGTCTGCGTCGGTTTCGCCCACGCGACGTGCGGCGCGGTCGACGTCAACCTCATCGACACCCCCGGATTCGTCGACTTCTTCGAAGAGACCAAGACCGTCCTGACCGCGGTCGACGCCGCGGTGGTCGTCATCGATGCCGAACCCGATCGCGTCGCGCAGACCGCGGCGCTGGTGGAGCACCTGGAGATGCGGAAGATGCCGCATCTTTTTTTCGTCAACAAGCTCGACCGGCCCGGTGCGAACTTCGACGCGACGCTCGCCGCGCTGCGCGAGGCGTACGGCCCGCACGTGGTCGCGACGCACGTGCCGATCGGCAGCGGCGAACGCTTCGGCGGCTACGTCGATCTCGCGACGCGCAAAGCCTATCTCGACGGCGACGCGCGCGTCTCGGAGATCGACGTCCCGGCGGAGATCGCCGACGCGGTCGAAGCGCAGCGCACGACGCTGCTCGAAGCGCTCGCCGACTTCGACGACACGCTGATGGAAGAGCTGCTCGACGGCAAAGACCCCGCGCAGGACGAGATCGATCGCGACCTGTGCGAGGACTGCGCGCACGATCAGATCGTCCCCGTGCTCGTCGGCAGCGCGCAAGAGAACGTCGGGATGACGCCGCTGGTCGACGCCTGCGCGCGCCTGTTCCCCTCGCCGGAGACGGAGCCGCGCAAAGACGTCGACGGCCGCCCCGTCACCCCGCGCGCGGACGGCCCCGTCGTGGCGCAAGTCTGCAAGACGATCATCCACCCGCAGCAGGGAAAGCTGTCGGTCGTGCGCGTCTTCACCGGAACCCTCGGCGCCTCGACGCCGCTCGTCGACGCCTCGCGGAGCAACGCATCGGTCCGCCTTTCCGGGATCGTGCGGCTCTTCGGCAAGCGCCAGGAGCCGGTGACCTCGGCCGGTCCGGGCTCGATCGTCGGGCTCGCGCGGCTCGAGAGCGTCGGTACCGGCGATACGCTCTGCTCGCCGAACGCCGGCGTGCTGATGCCGACCGTGCCGCTCGCCGAACCGCTCTTCGCCGTCGCGATTCAGCCGGCGCAGCGGCTCGACGAAGCGAAGCTCTCGCAGGCACTCTCGCGGCTGCTCGACGAGGACCCGGCGCTGCGCGTCGCGCGCGCCGAGTTCACCAACGAGCTGCAGCTCCTCGGGAGCGGCGAGACGCACGTCTCGACCGCGACCGAACGGCTCGCGCGCAAGTTCAACGTCGACGTCAAGACGCACCCGCCCTCGATCGCCTATCGCGAGACGATCCAAGGCTCGATCGAAATCCACTCCCGTTACAAGCACCAGACCGGCGGGCACGGGCAGTTCGCCGACGTCAAGCTGCGCTTCGAGATGCGCGAGCGCGGTCACGGCGTCACCTTCGAAGAGAAGATCGTCGGCGGCGTCGTGCCGCGGCAGTTCTTCCCGGCCGTCGAAAAAGGCGTGCGCGAAGCGCTGTCGACCGGCGGTCCGCACGACTTCCCCGTCACCGACCTGCACGTGACGCTCTTCGACGGCGCGTTTCACGCCGTCGACTCGAGCGAAGCCTCGTTCAAGACCGCCTCGTCCATGGGCGTGCGCGACGCGCTGCAGAAGCTCGGCACGGTGGTGATCGAGCCGCTGATGCGCGTCGAGACGACCGTTCCGTCGCCGTATCTCTCGAACGCGGTGACGCAGCTCAGCGGAAAGCGCGGGCAGATCCTCGGTTTCGAAGCGGTCGACAAGCCGGGCTGGGACCGGATCGTCGCACTCGTCCCGCAAGCGGAGCTCGGGCGCTATGCGACCGAGCTACGCACGGCGAGCTCCGGTCTCGGCACGTACGTCGCGCGCCACGAGCGTTTCGAGATCGCCCCCGAACGAACGGTAGGCGCGCCGGCCTGAACGCCCGCGGCTCACGCCGCGCCGGCCGACGATTCGTGGACGCGCTGCGCGAACGCCGCCAGCGCGTCCGCCGTCTTTTCCGGCGCTTCGAGCATCGGCGCGTGCCCGACGCGATCCAACACGACGAACTCGGCGCCCACGATCGCGCCGGCCGTCTCGCGCAGCGACTCCGGCGTAAGGTAGACGTCGTCCGCGCCGGCCAGGATCAGCGCCGGCACGGCGACGTCCTCGAGCAGATCGTGCGCGTCGACGCGCTGTCTCATCCCGCGGATCAGTTGCGCTGCACCGTTCGGGTCCTGGCGCGCCATCACCGCGCGCGCGCGCTCGACGAGCGCGGGATCGTGCTGGTAGACGTGCGGCGCGAAGGAACGCGGCAGATAGCTCGCGATCACCGCGTCCATCGACCCGTCGCGCTCCGCGCGGTCGGCGAGCGCCGGGCGGCCCGCCGCGAGCTCGCGCTGCACCGGGTCGGGCGAATCGGCCGGCGCGTCGGCGCTGACGTGGCTGGCGACGAGCGCCAGACCGGCGACGCGCTCGGCGTACATCCGGAAGAACGAGAGCGCGACGTAGCCGCCGATCGAATGCCCGACCAGCGCCGCGCGCTCGATCCCGAGCGCCTCGAGCACGCCGGCGACATCGCCGGCGAGCGCCTCCATCAAGGCAGGTCCTTCGCTCGGCTCCGATCGGCCGGACCCGCGCAGATCGATGCGAACGACGCGAATACCGCGCGCCGAGAGCATCGGCACGACATCGTCCCAGACCGTGGAATCGAACGGGAACCCGTGCAGCAGCACCAGCGGCAGGCCGCGGCCGCCGGAATCGTCGTAGGCGATCCGGCGGCCGTCGATCAGCGCGCTCATCCTCGGGCTAGAAATCGCTTTCTTTCAGGTTCGGGTTCAGCAGCAGGTTCGCGAACTGCTCGTCTTCCACGACCGCCGTCCCCGCCCACGTCACCCGGCGCACCGGCAGGTGCGTGCTGCGCGACAGGAAGATCGCGCGCTTCGTCGCGCCGTTCGCATCGGTGTACGGGAACGTCACCACGTCGAAGGTCGCGCCGTTGAACTGTTCCTCCGAGGCCTGCGCGTCGGTCGCCGCTTTGAGCTCGTCGGCCATGTTCTGAAACGACCCTTCAGCGATCGTCCCGCCGCGCAGATCGACGGCGCGCCCGTCATGGATCGAGATCGTCAAGTGAATACCACTCAAGAATCCCGCCCTGATGGCCGCTGACGGTGTCGCCGCCGGTCCACGACGCGCCGCCGCCGCGCCCGGGGCCGCCGGTGATATCGATCTTCGCGAAGTGCGGCTTGAGGTAGGCGTAGTTGTACGTGCGGTCCTGGACATCGGTCCCTTTCGTCTCGTGGACCTTGATCGTGCACGTGTAGCTCGAGACTTTCGCCCACGCGTCGAGGAACTCGCCGGCCGCGGCCGGTCCCGCACCGAGCAAGGCGGTCCCGAGGGCGAGCGCCGCGAAGGCGCTCGCCGGCCGGTGCATCCTCACCGCTTCGGGATCTTTCGCAGCGCCGCGAAGCCCGAGACGCCGTTCCCCGGCGCGTACGGATCGGTCGCGTACACCGCGCCGACGTTCACCTCGGGGATGGCGTAGCCGTACGAAGCGTTCAGCGTGTCGATGAACACGTTCGCGATGATCGCGTAGCCGGTGTTCGACGGGTGCAGCCCGTCGAGGCTGAAGAACCCGCCGTCGTAGACGAGGCTGCAGCACTTCGGCGGGTTGACCGGGACGCCGCCGCCGGCGACGATCTTCTCGAACGTTCCGTCGATGTCGACCAGCGGCGCGCCGGTCGAGCTCGCCGCCTGCGCGATCGCCTGATTGTAGGCCGCGTTGAGCGCCTTCACTTCGTTGGCAACCGCGTCGGGGACGATCGTCGACGTCGCCGGCGTCAGCGTCGGCGCCTTCGGCGGCGTCGCCGTCGGGATCTGCGCCGCCGCGGTGGCCAGCGTGTCGAAGAGCGCGTTGATCTGGAAGTAGCCGTTCGGGCCCAGACCGGTCTGCGCGATCTCCTGCGCGGCGTACGCCTGCGCGTACTCGCTCGCGATCGCCTGCACCTCCGCGGGCGGCAGGCCCGGGTCGTGTGCGGCGATGAGGTTCTCGAGGAACGCCTGCAGCTCGGTCGCATACGCGGGCTGCGGGATGAACGTCGCGGCGTCCATCACGTCGACCAGGTTCGCGACGACGACCTTCGTGCCGGCCGCATGGAGCTGCTTGACGATCGTGGCGATGTCGGCGCCGAGCGAGGCCGGCGCGGTGACCGGCGCCGCGCCGTTCGAGAAGGCGAACTTGAGCAAGTCGTTCGAGCCCAGCCAGACCGTCGCAACCTGCGCGTGGAGCGAGGCCGCCGCTTCGACTTGGGTGACGCCGTTGCCGAACCCGGCGAGGATCGGCCAGAAGTACTGGCTCTCGCCGTTGACCAGCGAGTTGAGGTCGACCAGGTTCGCGGGCGTGCTGGGCGCAAGCGTGCACGTCCCGATCGCGCCGGTCATGTAGAGCGCTTCGTGCGTCGTCTGTCCGGGGACGGCGACGTCGTACGGGGTGACGGCGGCCGACTCGCGCAGCGAAAGCGCCGTCGAGAAGCTGTTCGCGGCGATCTGCTTGCTGTCGCACTGCTGCGAGATCGCGTATGGGAAGCCGCTCGACGTCGGCACCAGCACGGAACCCAGCCCGGGCGGCGTGATCAGCGGGAGGGGCGAGGTCGCGGGGTTGCTCATCGTGGCGATCCCCACGCCGTTGGCCTGTTCCCAGAGCAGCGCGTAGAAGCCGTGCTCCTGCGTCGCCTGCACCCCGGCCGGCGCGATCGTCCCGAGCGTCGGGTTCGTGCCGAGCGGCCCGGGCAGGTCGGCGCCGGCGAGATGATCCGACTGCTCGCCCGCGGTCAGGCTGTCGCCGACGCCGGCGATCGAGAGCTTCGCCGCCGGCGCCGTCGGACCGACATGTGAGGGCGGCAGGATCGGATTGATCAGCGACTTGCCGCCGCTGCCGCCGCCGCAGCCGGCGAGTGCGACGGCGATCAGCGCGGCCGCGGCGCGCACGCGCGCGCTCACAGCGGCACCACCGTCGGCGAACCGATGCCGAGCTGGATTTGGAACTCGGCGGCGTGGAGCCCGCCGAATTGCGGCGCCACCAGATTCGAGCTGCACGGAAGTCGTTGGCACGTCAGGCTCTCGATCCCCAGTTGTCGGTAGTTGGACGGATAGCCCTCGATCCCGAGGACTTGGATGAAGGTCTGCGGTGTGAAGTGGTGCGCGATGCCGTAGATGATCGACGGCTCATACATCGGATACGGATCGACGGGATCGTACTGCACCAGCCGCGAGGGCTGGATGAAGAACGTCGTCTTCTTGCTCGCCCGGTATTCGAGGTAGAGGAGGCTGAAGAGCTGGGCGTGGTTCGTCTGATTGAAGCCGGCCGGGTGGACCAGCCACTGCGCGGCGAAGGTCAGCGTCCCGAACATCCGCGGCGTCGCCAAGAACGGCAGCGTGACGGGGAGCAGATACTCCTGCTCGGTGCGCAGCCGCACTTCGCTCGGATAGCCGTCGAACTCGGCGAGGGCGACGTCCTCGTGGCCGCCGATCGTCGCGGTGTGCGCGATGTACGAGGGCGAGATCACGATCGGCAGCTTCCCGCCGAGCACGAACAGGTTCTGGTCGCTGACCTCGAAGATCTTGTCCTTCGTCGTCACGTCGACGACGCCGGTGTTGGTGCGCCCGAGCGAGGCGCCCGGGAGCGTCGTCCCGGGTCCGGTGTAGCCCTGCAAGTACAGCGGGACGTTGGCGTTGCTGAATCCGAGCGGGACCTGCTGGATTTCGTAGTAGCCGACTTGCAGCCGGTTCGTGCGCGAGAACGAGAGGCCGAAGCCGGCGTCCATCCCGCCCGGATCCCCCGCATTGAAGCCGAGGTCGCCGACCGGAAAGCCCATGCTGAAGTCGACGTTGTACGTGAAGCCTTGCGGCAGGCTCGGGCGGCGGATCGGCGCCTGCGGCGTGCCGATCGGGTTCGATTGCGCGACGTCGCGGGGCGCCGGGCCGGGTGAGCTCTTGAGGTCGTTGAGCGCGCGCTGAAGCGATGCGTTCGCCGGTTCGAGGAGTCCCGCGCTGATGGCGCCTGCCTCCGACACGTCCGCACTGGCCGACAACGGCGCGAGGGCGATCGCAGCGCAAAACCACGCGCTTACGACAGCCGCCACACGTCTGTTCATGCGCGGCGGCTTGCGCGCGCCGGAAGTTTCTTCCTCCGCTCGGCGCCGCCGCAGACGACGCTGCAACGTGTCTCTCCTGCCGTCGGCGGGGCAAAAAGTTGCGCGAACGCGCGCATTGGTGTATAAGAGAGGCAACTCCCGCCGGCGGTCGGCCGCCGGTTTCTCCGCGCGTCCGTTGTGACACCGCGGACGCGGAAAGGAACGGTAGTACTACCGAATGGCAGCGAAGAAGAGCGCGACGCGCAAGAAAGCGACGCGCAAGAAGGCTGTGCGCAAGGCGGCGCCTCGCAAGAAGACCACGGCACGCAAGGCGACCCGCAAAGCGGCGCCGCGCAAGAAGGCCGCCGGACGCAAGAAGGCCGCCGGACGCAAGAAGACGACGGGCCGGAAGAAAGCCGCCCGCAAGACCACCGCACGCAAGTCGACCCGTAAGGCGGCTGCGCGCAAGGGCGGCGCCAAGAAGGCCGTCCGCAAGACCGCACGGCGCGCGGCGCCGCGTCGCAAGACCGCCGCGCGGCGCAAGAAAGCCGCGTAGCATCCCCGCTCCCGCGTAGGGGACGGAGCGCGTCGCGGATTCTCGCGGCGCGCTCCGTCGCTTTTCAGGGGTTCGATGTATCTCGATCAGCTCCCCGAGCTCTCCCGGGCGCGCGCGATCCGCGCGCACGCTCGCGGCGTCCCGCTCCGCGACGGCGAGCGCGTCGTCGCCGTCGCGTTCGTCGCCGACGGCACGATCGTGCCGGCCGACACGATCGTCCGCTTCGAGGTGACGCGCGGGGAGGATCCGGCGCGGCGGCTCGGCGAGGCGCTCAGCGCCACCGGGGCCCGCTGCGTCTGGTTCTACGGCGGCGATGCCGCGACGCGCGCGGCCGCGGCCGGCCTCGACGTGCAGTTGCGCCCGGCCGGCGGCGTGTTCGCGCGCAGCGCGACCGCGCTGGTCCCGCCGCCGCGCGTCACCTTCCGCGCCGCGGTCCAGCGCGAGCGCGCGCGGCTCGCCGATCTCCAGCACGAGCACGCGCCGGCGTTTCGCGCGCCGCACGCGGAGGTCGCCGAGATCGGCGGCGAGCCCGTCGGCTTCTGCTTCAGCGAGCCGCTCGACCAGCGCTGGTCGGAGCTGTGCGTGATCGTCGAGCCCGCCGCGCGCGGCAACGGGTACGGCACCGCGCTGCTCGCCGCGCTCGCCGACCGGGTCGAGGACGCGGGCCGCGTCGCCTGCGCGACCAGCGAACGAACCGCTGGTCCGGACCGCGCCGCGCTCGAAGCCGCCGGCTTCCGTCTCGTCGACTACTACTTCATCGCGACGCGCTAGATCGGGACGGTGACGCCGAGCTCGATGCGCCGCTCGGCACGGATCCGCAAGTCGTCGGGGAGCGGGCGCGCGTTGCGCAGCAGCGTCGCGAACAGCTCTCGCCGCCAGCCGACCATCCCGTGGTCGGGCGACTGGACGATCTTCGGGTCGGCGTAGAAGAACGAGGTATCATCGCGGTCGAGATCGAGCCCGAACGCGGCGCACGCGCGCAGCACCGGATCGATCCGCGGCTGCTCCATGTAGCCAAAGCGCGCGACGACGCGGATCAGCCGCAGCGAGTGCCGCTCGAGCGTGATGCGCTCATCTTCCCGAACGTACGGCGAGTTCGCCCGCGCGATGTTGAGGACGACGATCCGTTCCTCTTGGGCACGATCGCGCACCCAGCGGTGCCGCGCCAGAAACGGAACCCCGCGCGGGTCCGGGGTGAGGAAGACCATCGTTCCTTCGGTACCGACGCCGGCCGGCAGCTTCTCGAGCACCGTCTCGAGCGGCACTTGCTGCTCGGCGAGCGCCTTCGAGAGACAGCGCCGCCCTTCGAGCCACGTCGTGCTGATGATGACGAACGTCGCGCTGATCAGGATCGGGATCCAGCCGCCGTCGAGAAACTTCGGCAGGGAGGCGAGCACGAAGCTGCCGTCGACGACGACGAAGCACGACACCAGCACGATCGCTCCGGCGCGGTCCCACTTCAGCACGCGCGAGATCACCGCGTAGTAGGCGATCGAGGTGCAGAGCATGGTGAACGCGACGGCGAGGCCGTACGCCGCGGCCAGCCGGTCGCTGGAGCGGAAGGCGACGATCAGGATGCCGCAGCCGACCGCGAGCCAGCGGTTCACCGACGGAACGAAAACCTGGCCGCGATACCACTGCGAGGTGTGCTGCACGAGCACGCGCGGAGCGAGGTTCAGCGCGATCGCCTGCTCGACGATGGTGAACGTGCCGGAGATGAGCGCCTGGGAGGCGACCACCGTGGCGACCGTCGCGAGCACCACCATCGGGATCAAGAACCAGCCGGGCGCGAGCGCGAAGAACGGATTCGTCATCGCCCGCGGATCGGCGAGCAGATTCGCGCCCTGCCCGAAATAGCACAGCACGAGCGAGGGGAAGACGATCGCGTACCAGCCCAGCAAGATCGGCTTGCGCCCGAAGTGCGACAGATCGGCATACAGCGCTTCGACGCCGGTGATCGCCAGCACGACGCCGCCGAGGATGGTGAACCCGGCGAGCCCGTGCCGCGAGAGGAACGCCAGCGCGTGGCGCGGGTCGAGGCCCCACAACACTTCGGGATGCGGGAGGAGCGCCCGGAGCCCGAGGACTGCGATCGCCGCGAACCACAGCACCATCACGGGACCGAAGAGCCGCCCGACCTTCTCCGTCCCGCGGCTCTGCAGCGCGAAGAGTCCGAGCAGCACGATCAGCGAGACATAGACGACGTACGGCTGCAGCGCGGAAGAGACGACGTCGATCCCTTCGACCGCCGAGATGACGGAGATCGCCGGCGTGATGACGCCGTCGCCGAGGAGCATCGAGGCGCCGATCACCACGACCAGGGTCAACGCGCCGATCTTGATCATCGAGCCGAACTGGCGCGCCGGGGCGGCGAGCGCGAGGAGCGCGAGAATCCCCCCTTCGCCCTCGTGCGTGACTCGCATGATGAAGGTCACGTACTTGATGCAGACGATGATGACGAGCGCCCAGAACAGCAGCGAGCAGATCCCCTGCAGCTGATGGAGCGTCGGCGCCGCCGAGATCCCGGCCAGCGCCAGACAGACTTTCAGCGTGTAGAGTGGGCTCGTCCCGATGTCACCGAAAACCACCCCGATCGCCGCGACGATCAGGGGGATGCTCGCACGAGGGGAACGCTCGGTCACGGGCCCCTTGTCCCCCGCCGCGCGCCGGAATCCCCTTTCGGTCGCCCGCCCGTTCAGCGAGAGGTGCGGGGATCAGGCGTTGGTCGGGACCGCGAGCATCTGCTCGAGCCACTTCCAGGTGTCGTCCTCGTCCGTTTTGGACTTCATCGCCGGCATCTTCATCTTGCCGGCGTGCATGTCGGGGAGGGCCTTGCAGACGAGCGCGGTGTCCTTCGGTCCGTTCATCATGGCGTTGCCCTTCTCGCCGGCGGCCGCCGGGCGGCACACCATGGTGGCCATCGCGGGGTGCGGGTCCATCTTCATCTCGTCGGCTCGCGCCGGCAGGGTGAGCGCCGCCGTCGAGACGAGCAGCGCTGCGATCGTGAGGTATCTCATCCACGCAGCATAGCACGCGGAGGACCGCCGGCCGAGGTAAGCGCGCTTACCGGAACGGCCCTCCGCGCCGCCGAACCCGGCGGCGATGCCGATGATCGAGACGCAGGACCTGCGGAAGGTGTTCCGCTCGGTCGTACGGCGGCCGGGGATCGGCGGGACGCTGCGGACCCTCTTCTCCCGCGAGTACGAGGACAAGGTCGCCGTCGAGGGCGTCACGATGGCGCTCGACGAGGGCGAGCTCGTCGGCTACATCGGCCCGAACGGCGCCGGCAAGTCGACGACGATCAAGATGCTGACCGGGATCCTCGTCCCGACCTCGGGGGTGGTGCGGGTCGCCGGGATCGTCCCCTACGAGCAGCGCACGAAGAACGCGCGCCGGATCGGGGTCGTATTCGGGCAGCGCTCGCAGCTCTACTGGGATCTTCCACTGGTCGAGTCGTTCGAGCTGCTGCGCGCGATCTACGGGATCCCGGCGCCGCGCTACCGCGAGAACCTCGACCACTTCACCGAGCTGCTCGAGATGCGCGAGTTCCTGCGCACGCCGGTCCGCCAGCTCTCGCTCGGGCAGCGGATGCGCGGCGACTTCGCGGCGGCGATGCTGCACGATCCGCGCGTCGTCTTCCTCGACGAGCCGACGATCGGGCTCGACCTCGTCGCGAAGGAGAACATCCGCGAGTTCATCGCCCGGGTCAACCGCGAGCGCGGGACGACGTTCATCCTCACGACGCACGATCTGGCCGACGTCGAGCGGCTGTGCCGGCGGATCGTGCTGATCGACCGCGGAACGCTGGTCTACGACGGCGAGATCGACGCGCTGCGCGACCGCTACGGAACGCATCGCACGCTGGTGGTGACGCTGTGCGAGCCGGCCCCCGACTTCGCCGTCGAGGGCGGCGAAGTGGAGTCGCGCGAAGGGTTCGTCGTGCGCGTGCGGTTCGACCGGCGCACCGTCTCGGCCGAGGTGCTGATCCGCCGCGTCGCCGATCGCTACGCGGTGAGCGATCTCTCGATCGAAGAGCCGGAGCTCGAGTCGATCATCCGCCGGATCTATCTCGAAGGCTACAGCGCGGCGCCCGATGCGCCGCTCACGGCACCCGCGTGATCAGCTGCACGTGCGCGGTGACCCCGGGATCGCCGAGCGACGAGCGATGGTCGACGCCGTCGCTGTGATAGACGAGAGCGAGCTGCGCGCCGGAGGGGAGCTGCACCGGCGTCACGACCGCGAGCTCGCCGTGACCGCGGCCGTCGGCGGAGAAGCTGTTCGCAGCGCCGGTCACGTCGAGCGGGGTGAAGACGGTCCCGGTGCGTCCGGCGAGCTGGCGCACGAAGAGGCTGTAGCGGCCGTGCGGAACGAGCCCATCGAAGCGCGCGCGGATGCGCGTCCCGCGCGGCGTCTCCTCGAGCGCCGCCTGGCCCTGCGCGGTGCGCCAGATCGCCAGCACCGTGTGGATCGGATCGCCGTTCGCGTCGTACAGCGGGAGGGCGTCGGAGTCGGTCCGCAGCGGCGCCCGAAGCCCCCACGCGTGGCCGCCGGGACCGCGCTGCGCCTGCGCGGCGGGATCGCGCACGAAGACTTCGGACGGCTGCGCCGTCGTCTCCGGCGTGACCGGCTCGAACGACGCGGTGATCAGGCCGAGGAGCAGCGCGGCTAGCATGACGGAGATACGCACCTCCGATCCGCCGCGTTCCCTGGGCGCGCTGCTCGCGCCGTACGTCGCCTTCGCGGAGAAAGCGTTCTCGCGCGAGGCGACCTACCGCATGGAAGTCTTCACCAACCTCGGTTCGATCCTGATCCGGCTGTTTTTGATGAAGATGGTGTGGACCGCGCTCTACCGGCAGAACGCGGCGCCCGCCGGCGTCCCGCTGCATGCGGTCCTGACGTATACCTGCGTCGCGCTGCTGATGTCGCTCGTCCTCGAGATCGACGGGACGCGCGCGATCCGCGAGAAGATCCGGGAAGGCACGATCGCGACCGACTTGATGAAGCCGATCAGCCTGCCGCTGTACTTCTTCAGCGACGGGGTCGGGATGACGCTGCTGCACGCGCTCCTGATCGTCCCGGCGCTGATCCTCGCGCTGCTCATCGTGCACGTCGACGTGCCGCCGCCGCCGGTGCTGGCGGCGTTCGCGCTCAGCTTCGCGCTGGGCTATCTGGTGAACTTCGTCCTGAACTTCCTGATGAACTCGATCGCGTTCTGGACGCTCGAGACCTTCGCGATCCAGCTCATGGTGCGCTGGGCGAGCGACCTGCTGAGCGGGCAGATCGTTCCCCTGATCTTCTTCCCCGGCGTGCTGCAGCGGGTCGTCCTCGGCCTCCCGTTCGCGGCGATCTACTCGACGCCGCTGCTGATCTACCTGGGGACGATACCGCCGTCGGGCTACGTGCGCGCGTTCGGTCTGCAAGTGCTGTGGTTCGCGCTCTTCGCGCTCGCCGGATGGGCGGTCTGGCGCGCGGCCCGGCGGCGCGTCGTCGTGCAGGGCGGCTGACGCGCGCTACTTCCCGTGCTTCGTGGTGATCTGGATGCGCGTCGTGCCGTTCGATTCGCCGACGATCACCGACTGATCGCCGACCCCGGTTTGCTCCTGGACGAAGGTTCCGACGGTCTTGTCGTTGGCCGTGATGATCTGGTTCTGCCAGTTCGCCGGCAGATGCGACTTGTACCAATCGGCGACGGTCTTGCTGGCGGCGCTCGAGCTGTAGACGTCCATCGTCATCGAGCCGCCGTTCGCGGAGAGCGACATGTGCCCGCTCTTGTCCGCGCTGGCGCCCGGATAGACCGGGATGTCGATGAAGGCGAACCCGCCGCTCGCCGCCGGCACCGGCGTCGCCGCGGCGCTCCCCGCCTCGCCGGCACCGGCCGACATGCTTCCGGCCGCGGGCGCGGCCGACGCCGGCGCGGCCGAGGTCACGTCGGCCGGCGCGCTCGTGGTCGTGTCGGTCGTCGTGGTGGTCGTCGAGGTGTCGGAGTGCTTCGCGCACCCGGCGAGCGCGACGGCGGCACAACCGGCCGAAAGGACGAGCGCATGGGTGATGCGGACGAGAGCTTGTTCCATACGGACTAGCATACCAGGCGAGGTCAAAGTGAGGGCAAACCCGCGCCGGCGCGAATCCCGAGCGCGGAGGACCCCATGGATACCCTCGACCGGCCGCCGGGCGCGACGCACGACGTCCTGAACCAGCCGCCGCCCCTCGCCGGCTACGACGTTGCGGGGCAGGACCGCACGCTGCTCGAGGCGCTGCGGCGCGAAGGCGCGGGCTGGGACGAAGACGGGCTGCGCGCGCTGGGCCGGCGGGCCGGTTCGGAGGACGCGATCGCCTGGGGCTTCGAGGCCAACCGGCACCCGCCGGAGCTGCGCACGCACGACCGCTTCGGGCGCCGCATCGACGAGGTCGCGTTCCATCCGGCCTGGCACGCGCTGATGGAGGTCGCAACCGCGCACGGTCTGCACGGCGGCCCGTGGCACGCACCGCGCGCCGGCGCCCACGTCGCGCGCTATGCGCGCTTCTTCGTGTGGTCGCAGGTCGAGTCGGGTCACGGCTGCCCGATCTCGATGACCTACGCCTCGATACCCGTGCTGCGCCGCCGTCCCGACCTCACCGCCGCCTACGAGCACGTGCTGAGCGCGCCCGCCTACGAACCGGCGCTGCGGCCGCTGTCCGAGAAGCGCGCCGGGTTGTGCGGGATGGCGATGACCGAGAAGCAAGGCGGCTCCGACGTGCGCGCCAACACGACGCGCGCGGAGCGCGCCGGCGGGGCGTACCGCCTCACGGGGCACAAGTGGTTCTGCTCGGCGCCGATGTCCGATGCGTTCCTCGTTCTCGCGCAAGCGCCGGACGGCCTGAGCTGCTTCTTCTTGCCGCGCGTCCTGCCCGACGGAACGCGCAACGCCTTCCGCATCCAGCGGCTCAAGGACAAGCTCGGCAACCGTTCCAACGCCTCGAGCGAGATCGAGCTCGACGGCGCCTTCGCCGAGCGCGTCGGCGACGAGGGACGCGGCGTCGCGACGATCATCGAGATGGTGAACCACACGCGGCTCGACTGCATCGCCGGCTCGGCCGCGCTGATGCGGCAGGGACTCGCGCAAGCGGCCCACCACGCGCGCCATCGCCGCGCCTTCGGCGCACTGCTCGTCGAGCAGCCGCTGATGCGGAACGTTCTCGCCGATCTCGCGCTCGAGTCGGAAGCGGCGACGGTTCTGATGCTGCGGCTCGCCGGCGCGGTCGATCGCGCGCCGCGCGACGCGCGCGAGGCGGCGTTCGGCCGCGTCGGCGTGGCGCTCGGCAAGTATTGGGTCTGCAAGCGCGCGCCGCTGCACGCGTTCGAGGCGATGGAATGCCTCGGCGGCAACGGCTACGTCGAGGAGAGCATCCTGCCGCGCCTCTACCGCGAAGCGCCGGTGAACTCGATCTGGGAAGGCTCCGGCAACGTCAACGCGCTCGACCTGCTGCGCGCGCTGGTGAAGCAGCCCGAGGCCCTCGATGCCTGGCTCGACGAGGTCGGGACGGCGAGCGGCGCCGACGGCCGGTTCGACCGCGCCCTCGCTTCGCTGCGCGCATCGCTCGCAGCCGGCGCCGAGCCCGCCGGGGCGCGCCGGCTGGTCGAGCGGATGGCGCTGGTGATGCAAGGCTCGCTGCTGGTGCGCGACGCGCCGCCGGCGGTCGCTGACGCGTTCTGCGCGAGCCGTCTGGACGGCGACTGGGGCGCCGCGTTCGGCACGCTGCCGCCCGGCGCCGACACGCGTGCGATCGTCGACCGCGCGTGGCCGGAATGGGTATGAGGACGACGTCATGCGCGCGCTCGTCCGATCCGCCCTCGCCGCGTCGGCTCTCGCCGCGGCGGCGCTCGGTCCGAGCGCCGGCGCCGCGGCGCACGACGCGCCGCCGACCGCGGTCAAAGCCGCGCACGACGCGACGATGAAAGCCCAAGCCCTCACCTACGACCTGCTGCGCAACGGCGCGCGGATCGGCAGCGTGCAGCTCTACCGCATCGGCGCCACGCGCAGCCGCGTGCGCGTCCAGCTCGCGAACCCCGCCGACGACCCGCTCGAGCTCGCGCTGATCCCCGGCAGCGAGTGCATGGCGAACCGCACGGCCGCCGCGGCGTCGGCGATCGCGCTGAACCGCGTCAACAGCTCGACGCAGATCTCCGAAACGGTGGTCAACCTGCCGCTCACCAACATCCAAGGCAACTATCTGGTGCAAGCGCACAACGCGGCGCAGCGCGCGCAACTCGCCGACGCCTGCGCGCGCCTCTCCCGTTAGAGGATTCGGCGCTCTTGACGAGCGCCGAATCCATCGCGTTTGCGGGCTGCGCCCGCAAGCCGCCGGCGCTCTTGACGAGCGCCGAATCCATCGCGTTTGCGGGCTGCGCCCGCAAGCCGCCGGCGCTCTTGACGAGCGCCGAATCCATCGCGTTTGCGGGCTGCGCCCGCAAGCCGCCGGCGCTGTTCGCTGCGGTCTTTGGCGGTTATGCTTGGAGGGCGGCTAGGACTTCGGCGGCGTTGCGGTCGGGGGGAAAGACGGGGTAGAAGACGCGCGCGATGACGCCGTCGCAGGCGATCCAGGCGATGCGGCGCAGCAGCGTGAGGCCGCCGACGTCCATCGTGGGGAGGTTCATCGCGCGCGTGAGGGCGCGGTGCTCGTCGCTGAGCACCGGGAACGGGACGCCGACGCGCTCGACCATCTCGCGCTGATACGCCGTGTCTTGCGTCGAGAGACCGTACACGCGCGCGCCGAGCGCTCCGAACTCGGAGTAGAGATCGCGGAAGCCCGACGTGTGCGGCGTGCAACCGCGCGCCCCGGGGATCGAATCCCACTCGGGGACGAACGAGGGTACACCGGGGCGTCCCGTGCGCGGGTACGCGAACACGACGACGGTTCCGGGGATCGCGCTGAGATCGACGACGCTCCCGTCGGTCGCCGGCAGCGCGATCGAGGGGACACGGCTCCCGGCGAGGTGCGCCGCGGCCCCGTCGTCGAGCGGAACCGGCAAGTCCGCGGGAAGATCGCTCAGGTCGTTGAGACTATAGCCGGGCTGCGAAACGTCCACCCGCCGGCACCATGGTACGAGCCGTCACGGCAATATGGTAGCGTATGGCGACCCGATCGGCAATCGGCCGGGCGATCCGGTCAGATTGCTGCGGCGCGCTTCGGCGTCACTCCCACACGACCTCGTCGAGGTAGCACCAGAACCAGCGCTCGCCGGGCTGGAACGACCGAATCACCGGATGCCGCGTGGCGTGAAAGTGCTTCGTCGCGTGGCGGTTCGGCGAGGAGTCGCAGCATCCCACATGCCCGCACTCTTCGCAGAGCCGCAGATGCACCCACGCGCTCCCGCTCTGCAAGCACTCTTCGCAGCCTTGCGGCGTGCGCGGCTGCGGATTCGCGATCGCGGCGGCATGCTCGCACGGTCCGTTCGTCGTCATCCGCGTTGCGCTCCGCCGCCGGTTTCCGGGAGGGCCGGGACCTCCCAGAGGACGAGCTCGCCGCTTCCGCGCACGGTCAGCGCGCCGATGCCGTGGAAGCGCACCGCGTCGCCCGCGCCCAGCCGCTCGCCGTTCGCTTCGACCGCGCCGTCGGCGAGGAACAGGAAGCCGTAGCGCGCCGGATCGAGCTCGCGCGCGAGCGCGCCGTCCTCCACCCGCGCGACCCGCAGCACCGCGTCTTGCCGCAGCGACACCGGCGCCGGCTCGCCGGCGAGCCCGCTCGCGACCGTGAGCCAGCGTTCGCGGCGCTCGTCTTCGCCGAAGGCGTGCTGGCCGTAGTCGGGCGTGCCGCCGAGCTCGCGCGGCAGAACCCACATCTGCACGAAATGCACGTCGCGCTCGCGCGAGTGGTTGAACTCGCTGTGCCGCACCCCGCTCCCGGCGCTCACGTACTGCACGCCGCCCGGCGCGACGACCCCGTGGTGGCCGAGTGAGTCGCGGTGCTCGAGCTCGCCGCGCAGCACGTACGTGACGATCTCCATGTCGCGGTGCGGGTGCGTTCCGAAGCCTTGCCCGGGCTGCACCGTATCATCGTTGAAGACGCGCAGCGCGCCCCAATGCACGTTCGCCGGATCGACGTAGTCGGCGAAGCTGAACGAATGGCACGTCCGCAGCCAGCCGTGATCGAAGCACGCGCGCTCAGCGGCGCGCTGGATCGCGAAGACGGGCTCGACTCGGGTCGTCATGGCGCCTCCGAGACCGCCGCCGCTTGCGCGAAGGTTCCGCTCAGCGCGTCGCCTTGCGGCGGACGAGCGACAGAATCGCGTCGATCAGCCAGCCGAGCCAGCGCACGGCGAGCGCCGGGGCGGAGGCAGGTTTCGTCGGCGTCGCCGTTCGCCCCGAGCCGTCGTGCTCCGGCCCGCGCTGCGCGCTCGGCGGCCCTGCGGGCGCGCTCCCCGCCGGGACCGGCGGCGGCGCGGCTACGCCGTCATGCGGCGCGGCCCGCTCGCCGGGCGGCGTCGCGAGATAGTCCTCGTAGGCGTCGTGGCCTTCGGCGTGTTTCGCGCCGCAGCGCGCGCACACGAGCCCGCTCCCGGCTTTCCCTTCGGGATAGATCCGGCTTTCGCCGAGCGTCCGGTAGTGATCGACGTAGAGCTCAGCCGGTTGATCGCATCCGTTCGTGCAGGTCATTCCGCCGAAGCTTACCCTGGGCCGTTCGAAGTGCCTCCGGGATCGATGGCCCGCCGGCGCGTCGCCGGACGAGCTCGAACGTGCCGTCGTCGAACGCGACGGACCAGTCGCGGTCGGCCCGCAGCGCGCGTCCGAGCTTGCGATCGCGCAGAACGACGATGGCGTCGACGCCGCGGTGCGCGAGCACGGCGCGCCAGCCGGGACGCACGCCCACGACCGTCTCGTAGTCCTTCCAGACCGCCGGCGGATACGGGTCACAGCGGCCGTCCAGGAAGACCCGGACGCGCGGATCGCGCAGGACGCCGCTGCACCAGCCGAAATCGCCGCACAGCAACCGGTGCGAACCCGGCATCCGTTCGAGCGTGGCGAGCGCGCTGGCGGGATACGGCGGCACGCCGACCGGCCCGAACGCGCCGGCGGTCGCGCCGCGAAACGAGACGGCGAACGCCATCACCGCGACGACGCACAACGCCGCCGAGACGGCAACCGGCGGACCGGCGATGATTCGCGAGCATGCGGCGAGCGCCCCGCGGCGCGGCGGAGTCAGCTCGCACCGGGCCTGCCGCGCCGCGCCGCGCATCCGCTCGGCCAGGGCTCGCGCGAGCGGGGCGATGCATGTCGGTGCGACGGCGATCGCGAACAGCGGGATGTTGCGCACCGCCATCACCGACATCGCGAAGAGCGTGAACGCGATCAGCCGGTCGCGCCACGGAACGCTGCGCCGCGCGCAGGCCGCGACGAGCAGCGCGAAGAGCGGGATCACCACGAACCAGAACTGCACCATCGGATAGGCCAGCGCGCTGAGCCACTCGCCGATGTCGGCGCGGATCGGGCTCGTCGAAAGCATCACCGCGTACGCCGGAAGCTTGAGGCCGAGCGGCGTCGCCAGCGTCGCGAGCGCGCAGCCGAGCGCGGCGAGCCAGGCGCTCACGGTCGCGCGGTCGAGGCGGCGCGCATCGAGCGTCAGGCCGACGCACCACACCGCGACCAGCGCGGGCGCGAGGACACCGCTGGCGTGCACGTTGCACCACAGCGCCGTCGCCGGCACCGCGAGCCACGGTTTGCGCTTGGCCAGCGCATGGACGACGAGCGCGAACGGGAGCCAGGCGATGGTCTGCGCGCGGACCGCGAGCCCACCGAACATCGCGAGCGTCACGGCCGGAAGCGCGCAGCACTGCGCGAGCGCGCCGCCGCCGCGCACGGCGATCGTGCGGCCGACGACGGCGAGGGCGAGCGCGGCGACCGCGCCGACCGCGAACCCGAACAGACCGTCGGCGCCGGCGCGGTGCGCGAGCGCGTAGAGCGTCGAGAACAGCCACTCCTGCGGCGTCCACGCCGCGCCCGGCGCGGTGAACGTCTCGGCGCCGAGATGGTTCGGCAGCCCATGGCCGCGCAGCACGGCGTCGCCGAGGATGCGCTGCCACCACAGATCCCAGTCGATCTGGCGCGGCGCGCGCCCGACGAGCGCGCCGGCGCACGCCGCCCAGATCACGAGACCGATCGACGTCCGAAGCTTCATTGACATGCCGCGTTCAGCGCCGTCCCGCCGGAAGGCGGCAGGGCAGGGATCGGCGTCGGCGCAGCCTCGGCCGCGACCGACGCGTCGTCGTGCACGAGCGAGCGGTGGACCGTCGTCGCAAGCGAGGGAAAGCAGTACGCGACCGTCGCGAGATCCGGCGTCCGGAAAAACCGTGCCGACGACGACAGCGCGGTCGCCGAGCCGAGCGTCGCGGCGAGATAGTGCGGGACCGGCTCCGATGCGGAGAAGGTCTGCTGCGTCTGCTCGATCAGGAACGGCCGGTTCAGCGCGTACTCCGAGTACGTGCCGAGCGTCATCGTGCAAGCGGAGCTCACGCTCGAAGCGGTCGGCTGCCAGAACGGCGCCGCGCTCGGACCGGGGAGCGGCGCCGTCCCCGAGAGGATCCCGGTCGGCGGCGCCGTGCATGCGTACGCCGGCTGGGCGGGCTGCGCGACGCTGTTGTACATCGCATACAGGCTGTAGTCGACGTACGGCGAGATCTCGGAGGTGACCACCGAGCCGTAGCGCACGCCGAGCTGCAGCCGTCCGGCGACGACCGCGGTCTGCGCGACCCAGATGATCGCATACAGGACCAGGAGGAAGCCGCCGATCGAGATCGTCGTTTCGACGAGCGCCTGACCGCGCTCGCCGTGTCTCATGACGCGCACGAGATCTTCGTCTCGTCGAGCGGTCCCGCGAAGGGCTGCATCTGAATGCTGCTCCACCATCCGGTGTACGCGGAGAGCTCGTCGTTCTCGGCGGTGAGCTCGTAGGCGTCCTGATCGGGATACGCGACCGCGTTGTTGCCGCCGTAGTTGAGCGTGTACCAGTCGTAGCTGCCGGCGCCGACCGCGCGGTACGGCGCTTCCGTCTCCGCCGGCAGGAACGCCTGATTCGTCGCCGGGTTCACGATCGTTCCCATGTCCAGCCACTCCTCGGTCACCATCGCGGTCGTCGCGGCGGCGCGGCCGATCGCGCGGAACGTCGGAAGCTGCAGCCCGAGGATCGAGGGCACGATCGGCTTGACGTCGCGGCAGACGACGACCTCGACCTGCGCCGGCTGAGCGATCGACGCCATCGACGGGATCGTTCCCGCGCCGACGGCGACCTCGCTCGGGTTCTCCCACACCGCTTCCATGTCGTCGCGCTGCGTGTACGCGGTCATCGTGTAGCCGAAGCCGCAGTCGCCGCCGAGCGGCGTCCCGCAGTTCGCCTGCAGCCCTTGGACGATCGTGTTCGCATCGTTCTGCTGCGCCGCCGGCGTCGGGTACGAGAGCTGGTGCAGCAGCGCGATGTCGTCGCCGTAGCGTTTCACGGCGGCGACGAGCTGCGGCTGGAGCGAGGCGAAATCGTTCGGACAGACGCCGGGCGCGGTCGTCGGCGCCGAGCTGCAGCCGCCGCTGTGCCGCGCGACCAGCAGCAGCGTACCGATCAGCCGGCGGATGCGGTACTCCTCGACCGAGGCCGCATGGAGCGCCATCATCTCCTGGTTCCATTGCAGCGTCTGCACCGAGAGCGCCGCCGCGGCGGCGGCGTCGGCGGCGGTCTGCGCGCGGACCTGCCAGCGAATCGTGGTCGCGTATTGAAACAGGAAGAAGCACATCGCCAGCAGCGACATCATCCCGAAGGCCCACAGCGGCAGCACTTGGCCGCGTTGCGCGTGACGGCTCAGCATCGGCTCAGCACCCGTTCGTCGGGTGGAGGGCGCCGTCGTAGGTCGAGTCCCAATGATAGATCTCGACCAGATCGGCCTGAGAGGCTTCGTTGTATTTCGCGAGGGTCACGCTGTTGGTCTCGAGCGTGGCGCTGCTGAAGACGTCGGCGAGGAGCTGCACGTACTCGCGCTGGTGGCAGGCCATCGCGGCGAAGGTTCCGCCGCTCTGCACGCCGGTCAGCTGGGCGCCGTAGTTGTCGTCGTCGAGGTACTCGGCGAGGCCGAGGTCGATCGGGCGCGATCCGCTCGCGCACGAGGTGACCCACGTCGTCGTCCCCGGGCAGTACTGCGCAAAGGCGAAGCCGACGTAGTACGGCGGCACGTTGGCGTCGGTCGTGAAATAGGCGTTGTGATTGTTGAAGGTGCCGGAGTTGGTGTTGAAGCCGACCCCCTGCACGTCGTAGCCGAAGTTCGTGAAGACGACGCTCGGCTCGATCACCGACGATGCAACCTGCACCGCCTTCCCGAGCGCCCCGACGAGCGGTGCGGGTCCGGACGTCGTCACGGTCGCCGCTTCGTGCGCTTCGCGTACGAGCGAGGCGCCGCCGTGGCGCTCGCCGCTCTGCTGGTAGTTGTAGTCGACCGGAACGGTCGTATCGTCCGGCGCGAGCGCGTTCAGCGCCACGCCGCTCGCGGCGGTCGCGCCGAACGGCTTCGTGACGGCGCTCGTCACCGAGCTCTGCGAAAGCCCCAGACCGGCTTCGTGCGCCGCCAGGTAGGCGGCGCCGTCGGCGTTGACCTGATCGTAGCCGAGCAGCGCCAGCTCGAGCGCGCCGAACAGCAGCGTGAGCGCGATCCCGATGCACACCGCGGTCTCGGGGAGCGCGGCTCCGCGCAGCTTGCGAGCGCTCATGACGGAGGCTGGTCCGCCAGGCCGCGCAGACCGCCGGTCGCGCGCGAGAGGTCGCCGTTCGCCGCGGCGACGACGGCGGTCCAGCCGGCCATCGCGACGAGCGAGAACACCGCCAGGATCAGCGCGTACTCGACCAGCGCCGCGCCGGTCTCGTCGCGCAGCAGCCGCGCGAAGGAGCTCACTTGACGATGATCTCCGGCGTCATCACGAACACGACGTCGGTATCGTTCTTCTGGTAGTTGGTCGAGGTGAACAGCTTGCCGAGGATCGGGATCGCGCTCAGCCCCGGGATCTTCTGGATCGTCTTCTGCTCGACGTGGCGCAGCAGCCCGCCCATGACGATGCTTTCACCCGGCTGCGTCACGATGTCGGTGGAGAGCTTGCTGGTCTTGATCGCGGGGATCGTGTAGCCGGCGAAGGTGACGGAGTTGCTGTAGTCGAGGTCGGAGACTTCCGGGGCGATCTTCGTCTCGATCCCGCCGCTGCCCAGGATCGTCGGCGTCACGTCGAGCTTGACGCCGTAGTCCTTGAAGAGGACGCTGACCGCGCCCTGACCGGTCGAGAAGACGTACGGGATCTGGCCGCCGACCAGGAAGGTCGCCGCGTTGCCGGGCGTCGTCACCAGGTTCGGCGCCGAGAGCAGCTTCGTGTGACCGGTCTGCATCAGCAGATTGATCGTCGGGGCGAGGCGCGTCGTGCGGAAGAACGCGCCGAACGTGAGCGCCTTGCCGAGCAGCGAGGCGGCGCCGCCTTCGATCAGCGGGAACGACGGCTGGCCGAGCGCGATGTTGCTCGGGTTGTTCGGGTCCGGCGTTCCGGACTGCAGCTGCACGCCGAGGTTGGAAAGCCCGGTGTCGTCGATCTCGAGCACGTAGCACTTGACGTCGACCTCGGTCGTGTCGTCGACCGCCAGCCGGTCGATCACCTTACCGTCGACGCCCAGGTAGGGGCCCGCCAGCCCGCGGACTTTCGCCAGCACCGCCTCTTCGATCACCTGCGTGTGCGCGTGGCCGCTGACGATCACGTTGCCCTTGGCGTCGGCGTCGACGCGCACGGCACCCGGACCGGCGATCGTGTCGAGCTCCTGCTGCAAGCCGCCGAACGGATGCCGCACGGTGACCGCGTTGACGATCGTACGCTTGTCCCCGAGCGCCGGCTGGAAGCGCGTGAGGATGTCGCTGACGCGCACGAAGCGAGTGGTGTCTTCCACCGTTCCGCGGGCGACCAGCACGCCGCCGAGGTCGGCGACGTCGACGTCGGGTTCGTTGAGCGTCGTGCGGATCGCCAGCGCGAGATCGCTCAGGCTCTGCGCGGCCACCGTGATCTCCCAGCTGCGCCGCGCGCCGTGCGACCAGACGGTGAGGCTCGTGCGCCCGGCCGCTTTCGCGTTGACGACGAGCTGGTTCGGTCCGACCGGGACGACTGCGACAATCGTCGGATCGCCGATCGCAACGTACGTGACGTCGTGAACGGAGAGGATCGTCGAGTGGCCCGATTGCATCGCGAGCGCCTGCTTCTGCGCGGCGTCGGCGTGGATCGGAGTGAGGACGGCCATGACCAGCGGGAAGGCCAGCAGGCGAGCGAGTGAACGAAAAGTGCGTGACGGCATGAGACGCATCATTCATAGCACTCGTCGCACATGTTAACGGCGTAAACAGCCGTGAACGCACCGGCAAGAATCGCACGACCCCCTTTTCGCCGAGCTTCAGCCGTGCTTTGATGACGTCGGCCACTGCGCCGCCCAACACCAAACCCGCTCCGAAAGGACCTCCGCAATGTTCAACCAGTTCGCTTCCATGATCCGCGACGAAGAGGGCGCCTCGCTCGTCGAATACGCCCTGCTCGTCGGCCTCGTCGCCGTTGCCGCGATCGGCGGCATGTCGTACCTCGCGACGCACGTCACCAGCGCGCTGAGCACGGCCGCCAGCAGCATCAGCCCCTAACCCGACGACCGCTTCGCACACTCACGGCGGCGGACGAAGGTCCGCCGCCGCCGCGTATCTCGAGGATTTTCACCAACCATGACGCACGCGATCTGCATCGCGCTCCTCCTCGCCGGCACGGCGTTTGCGGCTGCGGCCGACATCGCACGCCGGCGCATCCCCAATCAGATCGTCGCTCCGGTCGCGCTCGTCGCGATCGCCGCCGCGACGATCGAGCGCGGTCCGCTCGCCTTCGTCATCGCGGTGCTGCTCGGATGCGCGATTCTCGCGCTCGGAACGCTCGCCTTCTCGCTGCGCATTCTCGGCGGCGGCGACGTCAAGCTGATCGCGGCGCTCGCCGCGGCGCTGACGCCGGCCGACGCGCTGAGCTTCGTTCTTCTCACCGCCGCATGCGGCGCCGTGGTCGCCATCGCGTACGCCGCGATGCGCGGCCGGCTCCATGGCGTGCTGGGCGCGGTGACCCGCTCCGCCTCCGCGACCGTGCAGCTCCGGCGGCACGTTGCGCCGGCCACGAGCGGCCTGCGCGTCCCCTACGCCGTGGCGATCGGCTGCGGCTTCGTCCTCGTCCTCTGCATGCACACCTCCGTCGCGACGCTGGCGCTCCTTCGATGACCCTCGCGCTCACCAACCGCAACCGCGTCGTGGTCCTCGTCGGGCTCGTCCTCGCCGCGGGCGCCGCGCTGCTCATCTTCAACTGGCTCGTCTCGGTGAACCGCACCGCGGCGGCGCCGCCGCCGCGCAAAGTGATCGTCGCGCGCGTGGCGATCCCGGCGCGCACCACGATCACCGCCGCGATGCTGCGCTGGGCCGCGAAGCCCGCCGCCGCCGTCGACCCCGACGCTGTGGACGATCCGCATCTGGCGATCGGCGCGCTCTCGCTGATCACGATCCCGGCCGACGGGACGATCACCGCCTCGAAGATCGGCCGCCCCGAAGACGCCGGGCTCACCGTTCGTCTGAAACACGGACTGCGCGCGATGGCGATCGCGGTCGACCGGGTCAAGGACGTCGCGGCCGCGGTCCATCCCGGCGACTACGTCGACGTCGTCGCGCTGCAGCAGCAGGGCAACGGGCTTCCGCCGCACGCGGCGACGATCATGCGCCGCGTCCTCGTCCTCGCCGTCGGCAGCACGCTGGAGACGGCGAGCACCGGAACGCCGCCGCCCGATCCGGGCGGCCTGACGACGGTCACGCTCGCGGTGACCGCGCACCAAGCCGATCTGCTGTTCCTCGCCGACCAGGCCGCCACGCTGCGCCTCGCGCTGCGCTCGCCGGACGAGCCGTCGGGCTCGCAGCCGGTCGAGCGGCTCAGCTTCGGTTCGCCGAACGCTGCGGCGCCGCAAGCGGCGCCCGCCCCGCGCGCCGATCCGCCGGCCGCCGCCCCCGCACCGGCTCCGGCCGCGCGCCCCGTCGCCGCGCCCGCGCCGGCGCGTCCCGCCCCGCCCGCCCCCGCGATGTACATCATCGAAGGCGACAAGCTGACCGGCGTTTCGCAGGCCCGCTCGTGAGCATCCCGATCGTCGTCGTCGTGGGCGCCAAAGGCGGCTGCGGCGCGACGACGCTCGCCTGCGAAACCGCGCGCCGCCTGCGCAAGCAGCTCGGCGGTGAGGTCGCGGTCGTCGATGCGGACTTCACCGGGCGCCGCTCCGTCGCGATCTTGCTCGACGCGGTCCGTGCCCTCGACTCGGTCCGCACGCAAGGGACGGTCTCGATCGCCCCGGTCGAGGACGGCCTGCTCGCGGTCGAGCTCGCACCCTCGCGAGAAGCTTCGTTCATGCTGACCCCGGAGCGGGTCGAAGAGCTGCGCGCCGAGCTGTCGCGCTCGACCCGCGCGATCGTCGTCGACGCGCCGCAGCCGTATCCCGTCATCGTCCGCCCGTTTCTGACGCATGCCGCGCAAGTCGTCATCGTGACCGAGCCGACGATGCTCGGTGCGGCGGCACAGCGCACCGCGCACATCGGCTTGACCCGGTTCGGCTTCGAAACCGGCGACATCGCGACGGTCGTCGTCCAGCGCGACCCGCGTCCCGAGCTGGGAAGCGCGGAGCTCGAGCGCCATCTCGGGATCTCGCTCGCCGCCGAGATCGGAAACAAGGGCGATCGCCGCTTCGGCAAGTCGCTCGACGCTTTCACCGCGAAGCTCGCCACGCTGCAGGCCCCCGAAAACGAGCATCGCCTCGCGCCGTCCTCGCGCGGCTCGCGCGGCGACGGCGCGGCGACGCCGGAAGCGGCCTCGCCCTCCGAACCGCCGAAAGCCGCGACCGGGCCCGTCCGCGACGGCGATGAGTTCGTGGAGCTGAAGCGCAAAGTGCACGAGCAGCTCGGCCAGCGGCTCGACGTCGCGCAGGCCAGCCGCGCGCACAGCGACGCGGACCAGCTCGCGCAGCTGCGCGGGCAGATCGATGCGATCGTCGATGCGCTCGTCCTCGAAAATCCCGTCACCGGCGCGGCCGAGGACCTCGCGCAGCTCCGTCAGGACGTGATCGACGAGACGCTCGGCTACGGCCCGCTCGAAGAGCTGATGCGCGACCCCGAGGTCAGCGAGATCATGGTCAACGGCTCGAAGAAGATCTTCGTCGAGCGCCGCGGCAAGCTCACCAAGACGACGAAACAGTTCGGCGACGACGGGCAATTGCGCTTGGTGATCGAGCGGATGATCGCCCCGATCGGCCGGCGCATCGACGAGTCGCAGCCGATGGTCGACGGCCGTCTCGCCGACGGCTCGCGCATCAACGCGGTGATCGAGCCGCTCGCGCTGCACGGGCCGACGCTGACGATCCGCCGCTTCATGCGCAAGCGCCTCCAGTCCGACGACCTCGTGCGGCTCGGCGCGGTCAGCGCCGAAGTGATGGACTTCCTGCGCGCCGCCGTGCAGGCACGGCTGAACATCGTCATCAGCGGCGGCACCGGCTCCGGAAAGACGACGTTCCTCAACGTCCTCTCGAACTTCTTGCCGGAGGACGAGCGCATCGTCACGATCGAGGACGCCGCGGAGCTCTCGCTCAACCAAGAGCACGTCGTTTCGCTCGAGTCGCGCCCCGCGAACATCCAAGGGACCGGCGAGATCCGAATCCGTGACCTGCTGAAGAACGCGCTGCGCATGCGGCCCGATCGGATCATCGTCGGCGAGTGCCGCGGCGGCGAGGCCCTCGACATGCTGCAGGCGATGAACACCGGTCACGACGGCTCCCTCACGACCGTCCACGCCAACACGCAGCGCGACGCGATGTCGCGCATCGAGACGATGGTCATGATGGCGGGATTCGACCTCCCGATCCGCGCGATCCGCGAGCAGATCGCGGGCGCGCTCGACATCGTCATCCAGCTCTCCCGGATGCGCGACGGATCGCGCAAGGTCGTCGGGGTCTCGGAGGTCGTCGGGATGGAGGGCGACGTCGTCACCATGCAAGAGATCGTCAAGTTCGACCAGCGCGGCGTCGATGCGACCGGAAAGGTCCGCGGCGAGTTCGTCTTCACCGGCGTCCAGCCGCACGCGGTCACGAAGTTCGAAGAGTACGGTGTCGAGTTCGACGTGCGCGCCTTCGCCGGTGCGCGCGACCTGGTGGCGACATGGTGAACGCGCTGCTCGCGGAGTACCGCACGACGCTCGACCGCGCGTCGATCACGCTCTCGGTCGAGCGGCTCGCCGGCGGCATCGCCGGCGGCGCGCTGCTGGCCTGGCTCGCCTTCCTCTTCATCGTGCGGCCCGGACCGCTGGTCGCCGTCGTCGCGCTCGCCTGCGCGTTCGGCGCGGCCGTCGCGGGCTGCGGGTTCTACGTCAAACGGCTGGTGAAGAAGCGGGTCGGCGCGTTCAAAGGCCAGCTCGAGCTCGCCCTGCGGATGATCTCCGGCGGCCTGCGCGTCGGCCTCTCGCTGCGCCAAGCGCTGGTGCTCGTCATCGACGAGCTCCCCGATCCGGCGCGGCACGAGTTCATGCGGATCGTCGGTCAGACGAACATCGGCGTGAGCATCTACGACGCGCTCGACAAGCTGCGCGAGCGGATGCCGAGCGAAGAGGTGCTGATGATGGTGCGCGCGATCCGCATCCAGTCGCAAACCGGCGGCAACCTCGCCAAGATCCTCGACAATCTGGCCGACACGATCAAGAGCCGGCGCCGCATCGACCGCAAGATCAAGGTGCTCACCTCGGAGTCGCGGGCCAGCGCGTTCGTGATCTGCGCGATCCCGTTCGCGGTCGGTGGGATGATCATGTACATGCAGCCGCACATGCGCGATGTCATGCTCGGCACGCTGATCGGCCATCTCGCGCTCGCCGGGGTCGTCGTGCTCGAAGGTCTGGGCGCCTTCACCGTCTCCAAGATGATGAGCTTCACCGTATGATTCTGGTCGCACTGATCGTCGCGGCCGCCGCGTTCGTCGGCGCCGCGCTCTTCCTCCTCGTCACGATGGTCGCCGGCGGAAACCCCGGCGTCACGCGCCGCCTCGCCGAGCTCGAAGGACGCTCGACGAAACGCGCGCAGCTCCCCCTCGTCGCGCGGATGCTCGGCGGCGACTGGCAGCGCCGCACCGCGCGCCGTCTCGTCGAAGGCGGCTGGTACGACGTTACCCCGGCCCAGCTCGGGATGCGC
Organism: Vulcanimicrobiota bacterium; assembly: GCA_963795405.1. Classification (GTDB taxonomy): domain Bacteria; phylum Vulcanimicrobiota; class Vulcanimicrobiia; order Vulcanimicrobiales; family Vulcanimicrobiaceae; genus Vulcanimicrobium. The sequence continues at coordinate 42,061 of CAWCHS010000008.1, read as the reverse complement.
TACGTCGCGGCCGGCGCGCTCGGCGCGATCGCCGGGCTCGCGCTCGCGATCTTCGAGCACGGCGGGCTGATGTGGACCGGCGGCGCACTCCTCGCCACGGGCGTGGCGGCCTCGCTGCCGAACCACCAGCTCGACCGCGCGGTGAAAGCGCGCAAGCGCGCCGTGCAGCTCGCGCTGCCGAACCTGCTCGACATGGTCGCCACGAGCGTGCAGGCAGGGATCGCGCTCAACGGCGCGCTGGCCTCCGCGATCGACGCGATCGACGGTCCGCTGGCCGACGAGCTGCGCACGACGCTCAACGAGATCCGGCTCGGCCGCTCGCGCGCCGAGGCGCTGAACGCGCTCGCCGCGCGCGTCGCCCACGAAGACCTCTCGACGGTCGTCACGGCGATCGTTCAATCCGAGCGGCTCGGCGGAAACATCGCCGGGATGCTGCTCGAGCTCGCGGTCGAGAGCCGCGAGAAGCGGATGCTGCGCGCCGAGGAGATCGCGGCGCAGCTTCCGGTCAAGATGGCGATCCCCATGGCTCTCTTCATGCTTCCGGCGCTCTTCCTGATCATCTTCGCGCCGGTCGTCGCCGACTTCATGAGTGGTTCGAAATGATCGTCTCCGCTGCGCTGGGCGCGTTTCTCTTCGCTTGTCTCGCGGCGGCCGCCGCCGTCGCGGCGGCGCTCGCCACCGAGAAGGCCGTCCCGTTCGAGGACGGCCCGCCGCCGGGCCGGCCGCCCGCGGTGCTGCTCGTCGGGGCGGCGACGGTCATGGGGATCGTGCTGGGCGCGCACGGGCTCGCGCCGCTCGATCTCGCGGCGGCCGCGCTCGGCACCGCATTCCTGGTCGCCTGCTGGTGCGCCGACGTGCGCGCCGGGATCCTCCCGGATCTCTTCACGCTGCTTCCGCTCGGCGCGATCGTCGCGCTGCAGCTCGCGCACCACTCGTTCCCGATCTTGCTCTCCGTGCTCGTGCCGGCGCTGCCGTTCGCGGCGGGCGCGCTGCTCTCGAAAGGACGCGGGATCGGCTGGGGCGACGTGAAGCTCGCCGCGCTCGGCGGCGCGATGATCGGGTTCACCGACGCGATCGTCGCGATGGGCTTCGCTTCGCTGGTGTGCGGGATCTCGGCGCGCTTCCTCTCCAAGCGCGGCGGGGCGGTGGCGTTCGCGCCGTACCTGTGCGGCGCGATCGCGGTGGCGCTGGTGATGCGCGTGGTGCTGGCATGACGCTGCGCAACGAGACGACCGGCGCGACCGTCGCCAACGCGGTCCGCACCGCGCGCGGCTGGCGCGAGCGGCTGGGGGGCTTTCTCGGCCGCACCGAGATCGGTCGCGACGAAGGGCTGTGGTTCGAGAACTGCTCGTCGATCCACACGCTCGGGATGCGCACGCGCATCGACGTCGTCTTTCTCGACACGCGCGGCCTCGTGCAGCGGATCGCCGTCCGCGTGCGGCCGCACCTGCCGTTCCTCGGCTCGTTCGGCGCGTGCTCGGTCGTCGAGCTCGCGCCCGGGACGGCCGAGCGCATCGATCTGCTCGTCGGCGACCGGCTGCGGCTGATCGACGCGCCGTCAGGCGCTGCGGCGGCGCGCCCCCTCGCGCGGAACGATCGCAAACATCTCCTCGAGGCTGCGCGCGGGTAGCGCCGGCCGCTCGGTGCGCTCCTGCGCGTGGCGGCGCATCCGCTCGGCGTAGGTGCGAGCGAGCTCGACGTCGTTGCGCTCGCGCGCCAGCTCGACCAGCCGGTCGAGCACGACCGCCAGCGCTTCGTCGAACATCCCCGCGTACGCGTCGAACGGCGGCCCGCACGGCTCGCCGGCGAGGAGCGGCAGCGTGAAGAGCCGTTCCGCCGCGGAGTAGTGCGCGAAGGCCTGCTGCCGGTCGTCCGAGCGCAGCGCCGTCTCGGCCGCGATCACGTGATCGCGGAACCGCCGCACGTCGGCGACGAGGTTGTCGATGCGCAGCTCGATCGTGCCGCGGCGCTCGAAGTACTGGTCGACGGAATCCTGGCCGACGACCGTCGCGAACGCCTTGCGGATGTTGCTGCAGGCCGTGCGCAGGCTCTGCTGCGCCAGCGAGGCCGAGGTGTCGGGCCAGAACAGCTCGATCAGCTCCTCGCGCGTCGCGCTGCCGTCGCGCGTGAGCGCGAGATATTGTACGATCTGCTGCTCGCGCCGGCGTAGCCACATGATCGGGCGGCCGCCGATCGTCGAGCGGAAGCGGCCGAACATCGCCAGTACCAGCGGCTGGCTCCCGTCGGCCGCCACGGGCTCGCGGTGGAACGCCGCCATGACGCGATACGGGCGCAGCCCTTCGTCGGCGCGGCGGACGAACAGCCCGCGCTGCTCGAGCGTGCTCAGCAGCTCGGCATCCTCCGGCGCGGGCGAGGCGAGCGCGGCGAAGAGCGCTTCGGGATCGCCCGCGTTCGCCGCGCTCAGCACGGCGGCGGTGAAGTCGCGCAGCGTCTCGCGATGCGACTCGAGCCATTCGAGAAACGCGTCCGGGATCGCGGTCCGCGTCGCGGCCGCGGTGCGCATCGCGCCGGCGACGACGAGCCCCCAGCCGTCGGCCGATTCCTGCAAGAACGCGGCGTCGTCGTCGCCGGCCGCGACGCCGTGCGCCGCGGCGAGCGCGCGCACGTCGGGGGCGTCGAAGTCGAACAGATCGGCCGGCGCGACGGCGCAGACGCCGTTGACGATGTGGCGCGCCAGCTCGAACCGCCGGCGCGCGCGCGCCAGGTAGATCAGCCCGACCTGCGGGGGAACGTCGGTGACGAGCTGGTCGAGCGCGGCCAGCACCTCGGGCGCGGCCTGGTCGACGTCGTCGACGACGATCTCCAGCGGGGCGAGATGCCGGCGCAGCAGGTCGAGCACGTCGTCGTACGTCGCCGAGTCGGAGTCGTCGCTCGCGTTCGCGGCGAGGCGCCGAAAGAGCGCGCTGGGCGGGATCGCCGCCGCGACCGAGACGTACCACACGCGCTCCGGATGCGCTTTGGCGTACTCGACCGCCGCCGTCGTCTTCCCCGTCCCCGGCGCCGCCGCCGCGAAGCGCAGCGCGTAGCCCGCGTTCTCGGCGAGCCACGCTTCGAACCGCCGGCGGCGGATCGAGCGCGGCGAGGTGCGCGGCAGGGGGGCTGCGACGCGCGGAGGACGCGAGGCCGGTGGGGTGCTCACCAAGCCGAGGGACGGGCTGTCGCCGGCACGCACCCGCGGCGCACGCGGCTCGAGGGACATCGAAGCGAAAGGTTACCCTGAACGAGCGGATGCCAGACCTCGCCGGTCGAGCCGGCCGGGATGCCAAGGGAACGGGCGGCAGTATCCGCGCGGCGCGCCCGGCGGTCCGACGCTGATATCTTCGCCGCCGAGCGGGCGAGGGTTGCCTACCGGAACGCCGCGCCGAGCACGACCTCGCCCGTCTTTGCGAGCCTCCCGAGGAGCAGGTGGTAGTACAGCATTCCTTGCTGGGGGGCGAGCGCTTCGACGATCGGTTCGACGGCGACCGCGGGATCGCCCGACAGGCTGCGCAGCAGCGCGGTCGCGCCGGAGTCGTTCATCGGGAAGACGTCGAGCCGGCCGAAGCCGCGCAGCGCGATCACCGCGGCGGTCCACGGACCGATCCCCTTGTGCGCGACGAGTTCGAGCAGCAGTCCCGGCGTCGGCAGCGTTTCGAGCCGCGCTTCGTCGAGCGCGCCGGCGGCGAGCGCCGCGCCGACCGCTTTGAGCGAGCCGACCTTGTTCGCCGAAAGCCCGAGCGCGCGCAGCTCCGCATCGCCGGCGCCGAGCAGCGTCTCGAGCGCGGGGAACGGGTACAGCCGCACGCCGTCGACCTCGCGCGGCTGCGCGTAGCGCTCGATCACGCGGCGCAGGATCGCGCCGGCGGCGTGAATCGAGATCTGCTGGTAGACGATCGCGTTGCACGCCGTCTCCCACAGCGAGGGATAGCGCGGGGGCTTGACGCCGCGCGCCGCATCGGCGATCCGCCGCAGCCACGGAAAGCGGCGCGCGCCGCGCCGGAACGCGCCGAGCTCCACGCCGGTCCCCAGCGCGCGGCGCACGACCGAGGCCGGCTCGAAGCGCGCCGCGTCCCCGCCTTCGAGCCGGACCTCGAGCGTATCGGGCGCGATCTGCGCGACGGTCAGCGCGGTCGGATCGCGCGGATCGCCGAGCAGCCGGCGGTACGCCGTGCCGTCGAACACGTCGACGAGGTTCGTCGAGAGCCGGCGCATCACGACCGCGCTGAGGTCGAGCCGAAACGGCGGCGCGACCGGAACGAGCGTCCGCGTCACGGGAGGTCGCGTGGCGCGCGCCGTCGGAGCGCACGTGCGTGTATCTCGCGACCTACCGGCGGTACTGGCGGATCAACCTGCTCACGATGCTGGAGTACCGCGCGAACTTTCTGATGTGGGCCGCGTTCACCGCGATCTATCACGGGACCGCGATCGCCGCGCTGTGGGTCACGCTGCGCAACTTTCCCTCCATCAACGGCTGGGACTTCCGGCAGACGGCGTTCATGTACGGCCTGTGGATGCTCGGGCATGCGGTCAACAACACCTTCTTCTTCACCACGGGCAGCGTCCCGGAGTTCGTGCGCGAGGGGCGGTTCGACCGCTTCCTGGTCCGTCCGCTCGACCCGCTGTTCCAGGCGATCACCGTGCCGCAGCAGATTTGGCCCGACGAGCTGATCCTGGCGATCGTCTATTTCTGCCTGGTAGTGCCGTTCGCCGGCGTGCGTGTCGACGCGAGGCTGCTGCTGTACGTCCCGCTGGTCGCGCTCGGCGGCGCGCTGATCGATTTCGGGATCAACCTGGCCATCGCGACCGCGTCGTTCTGGTTCGTCCGCATCGACTCGCTGCGCTGGGTGTTCATGTCGCTCGAGCAGGAGTTCTCGCGCTACCCGCTCTCGATCTATCAGCGCGGCGTGCGGGTCGTGCTCGCGTTCGTGCTGCCGTTCGCGTTCATGAACTACTTCCCGGCGACGTACCTGCTGCACAAGAGCGAGGACGGTCTGCACCTGAACCCGGCGATCGGGCTGTTCACCCCGCTCGTCGGGGCGATCGTCATCGGCCTCGCGTACGCGTTCTGGCGCATCGGCCTGAACCGCTACCAGGGAACCGGGAGCTGACCATGTGCCGCCGAACACGCCGCAGCGTGCGTCTCGGAACCGCCGTCGCGCGTGGCTGCGCCGCTCTCCTCCTTTCGCTGCTCGTGCAAAGCGCGGCGATGCGCACCGGCGTCGCGCAGAGCCCGCTCGGGCGCATCCCGCCCCCCGCGCTCGCGCCGAGCGGAACGGCGCGCTTCAGCGACCGCAACGGCGCGTTCGACTACGCGTACTTCATCCCTGAGGGCGCGGCGACGCCGTATCCGCTCGTGCTCGCGCTTCCCGGATGCCTCGAGGATGCGCGCGTCTTCGAAGCCGGCTCGCGGTGGTTCGAAGACGCCCGCGACAGCGGGTACGCCGTCGTGATGCCGCAGCACGAGTCCTCGCCGCTGACGAACCCGAACGGCTGCTGGCAGTATTGGGACAATCACACGCGCGGCGGGGGCGAGCCGGCCGCGCTCGCCGCGCTGGTCGCCGCGTTCGCGAAGGCGCATCCGATCGATCCCTCGCGCGTCTACGCCGCCGGTTTCTCGGCAGGCGGCGCGATGGCGCTCGCGCTCGCCGCCGATTATCCCGACGTCTTCGCCGCCGTCGCGTCCGGCTCGGGGATGGAGTATCAGCCATGCGCCAGCGATCAGGTCCTGGACTGCTTCACGGCGCTTTCGAATCGCTCCGCGAATCAAGATCCCATCGCCTCGGGGCGCGCGGCGTACGCGCAGGCGCAAGCACTGAACGCGCCGCCGACGCCGGCCATCCTTTACCATGGGGACGCCGACCGCGTCGTCGCGCCGTTCAGCCTCGAGCTCGCGCTGACGTCGGTCGCGGTGATGAACGACGGCCGCGCCTCGCACGGAGCGTTCCCCGGCGAATGGACGACGACGCCGTCCGCGGCGGCGGAGCAAGGCATGACCACCGCCGGGCGTGCGTACGACCACGAGGCCGCCGACGGCGGACGGCTCGATTGGACGATCGTTCACGGGATGGGCCACCAATGGTCGGGCGGCGTCGACGGTGCAGCGTCGACGGCCTTCGACGGCCACAACTACAACGACCCCGCCGGTCCGAACGAGACGGTCGCCTTCCGCACGTTCTTCTTCCGCTACCGGCTCGGCGCGCCGTGAGTCGCGAGTGCTTCGGCGCGGGGCGACGGAGCGCGGGCAGGTGAGCGGCGAACGGCTGACGACGCGCTACGTGGTCGAGACGACCTCCGACCGCATCGAGGCACGGGCCGCGGCGATCGCGCTCGAGCAGAGCGTCGAGTGCCCCCTCGAGGCGATTCGCGATCGCCGCATCCTCGAGGAGATCGTCGCGCAGGTCGGGGCGATCGAGCGGATCGACGAGCGCCGCTGGCGCCTCGAGGTGCGCATCGCCGTCGAGACGACCGGCTTCGAACCGGCCCAGCTGGTCAACATGCTGTTCGGCAACACCTCGCTCTGGGACGACGTGGTGTTCGAAGACGTCGAGCTCCCGCCCTCGCTGTTGTCACGGTTCGCGGGTCCGCGCCACGGCATCGCCGGGATGCGCGCGCTGCTGGACGCGCCGGCGCGCGCGCTCACCGCCGTCGCCGTCAAGCCGCAGGGGCTTCCGGTGGCCGAGCTCGCGCGATTGTGCGGCGTCTTCGCCTCGGAAGGAATCGACGTCATCAAGGACGACCACGGGATCTCCGACCAGTCGTACTCACCGTACGCCGAGCGGGTGCGCGCCTGTCAGGCCGCGGTGACGGCGGCTTCGCGCGCGAGCGGCACGCCGTCGTTCTATGCCGCGAACGTCAGCGCGACGCCCCGCGCGATGCGCGAGCGCATCCGGCTCGCACGCGAGGAAGGCGTCCGGGTGGTGCTCGTCGCGCCGATGCTGGTCGGACTTCCCGCCTTCGCGGACGTCGTCGACGAGTTCCCCGAGATGATCTATCTCGCCCATCCCTCGTTCGCCGGGGCCGGCCGCATCGCGGCGCCGCTGCTGTTCGGCAAGCTGTTCCGGCTGTTCGGCGCCGATGCGACGATCTTCGTCAACTACGGCGGCCGCTTCGCCTACCCGCAGCCCGACTGCGGCGCGATCGCCGACGCGGCCCGCGCGCCCTGGGGCGCGCTCGCACCGGCGTGCCCGGTCCCGGCGGGCGGGATGCGGCTCGAGCGCGTCGAGGAGCTGCTGTCGTTCTACGGCGCCGATACGATGCTGCTCATCGGCGGAAACCTGCTGCTGGCCGACGGCGAGGCGCTGCGCGCGCGGGCACGCGCGTTCGTCGCCGCGGTCGCGGCGTTCGGCGCTCAGACCTCGCGGCGGGCGACGAACGCCGCGAGCTCGGAGCGGTTGCGAAGTCCCAGCTTGCCGTAGATCGAGGTCAGGTGCTTCTCGATCGTGCGCTGGCTGACCGCGAAGCGTTCGGCGAGCCGGCGATTCGGCGTGCCGCGCGCGACCAGTGAGGCGATCTCGCGCTCGCGCTCGGAGAGAGCGACGCGCGCGCCGTCGCCCGGCAGGCCGTGGTCGACCCGCGCCGTGCGCTGCTCGAGCGACCGCCCCACACTCGCGGCGGCGCGCCTCCCGCCGCCGAGCTCGAGGCAGCGCGCTTCGTGCACGACCCAGCCCAGCGCGCGATAGCGCTCCGCCGCCGCGAGAAAGGCCGCCGCCGCGCCCGGTTCGCCGCGCCGGTGGAAGGCGATCGCGCGAAGATGGCCGAGCGTCGCCGCGTAGAGCGGCGTGGCCGACATCGCCTCGAGCGCGGGGACGAACCGCTCGATGCCGCGCGTCGTCGCCGGCGCTCCGAACTCCGCCGCGGCGATGAGCGTCTCGGTCGCGCCGAACGGGACCGCGAGCGCTTCGAGGGCCCGCCGCAGCACCACGTCCGCCGTGTCGCGCTGGTCGCGCGCGACGAGCCAGCGCGCGTACGGACCCGCGAGGCGGCCCAGCGGGCTGTTCATCCGGCTCGCGAACGCCGCTTCGACGAGCGCGGGCGAGACGCTCCGCTGAATCAGCGCGTCGTCGCGCAGCGGGAGCCCGACGGTGAGCGCCGCGGCGGCGAGCGCGATCGGTCCGGTCGTCGAGGGCTCCGGGATCTCGAGCGCGCGCAGCACGAGCGCGCGTCCCGCCGCGGGCCGTCCGGCGCGCGCGTGGATCAGCGCGGCGTTCGCGCACGCGAGGACTTCCAGGCTCGGCAGGCGATGCGCGTGCAGCTCCGGGAGCAGCGACTCGAGCTCGGTCAGCGCCTCCTCGTCGATGCCGAGCACGCACAAGCAGAATCCCAAGTTGAACCGCGCGCGCAGCCAGCTCTCGGGCCCGAGCGGCGCGCAGAGCGCGATGGAGCGCGCCGACTCCTCGCGCATCGCCGCGACGTTCCCGGCGACCACCGCCGCGTACGCATGCGCGCTTCGATACACGGGCGTCTCCGCGGCGCCGGTGCTGGACGCGAGGAGCCGCGATGCTTCGTCCTGCTCGCCGTGATCGAGATGCATGATCGCGAGCGACGCGGTCATCATCGCGCGCGAAGGCGACCCGTCGTCGGGGAGCGTTCGGAGCGCGCGGCGCAGGACGTCCATGGCACGCCCCTTGTCGCCGGAGTGCCGCGCCTCCGAGCTCATCGCGAGGTACAGCTCGGCGACGCGCGCGGTCTCGCCGGCGCGCCGGTACGCGGCGACGGCGGCCTCGTACAGATCGGCGGCGCGCGGCGCTTGCCCGTTGCGCGCCGAGCTCGCCGCCGCTTTCGCGAGCAGTCGTCCCTCGGCACCGGGACCCGCGCCGCAGCGCAGCGCGCGATCGTAACATCGGACCGCGTCGCCGTGCGCGTGCTGCGCGTCGGCCTCGTCACCGGCCAGTTCGTTGTAGCGGACGCTCCGCTCGACGTCGAGCGCTTCGGCCGCGTGGTATCCGAGATCGTGCGCGCTGGCGCCGCCGGTTTCGAGCGCGCGGAGGATCGCCGCGTGCAGCGGCCGCAGCTCGCCGGCGAGCAGCTCGGCGGCGATCGCTTCGCGCGTGAGCGCATGCCGGAACACGTAGGCGGAGGGCATTCCCGGCAGCTCGTCGATCACGCTCAGCTCGCGCAGCCGGCGCAACACGGCGAACACGTCGTACAACGGCCGCTCGGCGACCGCGGCGAGGAGCTCGGCTTCGAAACGCCGGCCGATCACCGCGGCGAGCCGGACGATCGCGCGCGCGCCCTCGTCGAGATCCGCCAAGCGCTCGACGACGGCGGCGCGGATCGTCAGCGGCAGGGCGTCGTGGAAACGCCGCGTCGCACGCCGCTCGAGCGCGCTCTTGCTGAGCTCTTCGGCGAAGAACGGGTTGCCGTCGCTGCGCTCGACGATCTCTTCGATCCGCTCGCTGGAGAGCAGTCCGGGCGCCGGCAGCGCGAGCCGCACGAGCCGCCGCGTCTCCGCCGGGGTCAGCGGCTCGAGGGCGATCGTCCGGGACCCGCGATCTCGGGTGAGCCGTGCCAGGAACGGCGCGACGGCGTGCGCCGGATCGACGTCTTCACTCCGGTACGTCGCGATGACCAGCGCACGCATCGCGCCGAGCGCCGGGAGCAGATGGATCAGGAACTCGAGCGTCCCCTGATCGGCCCACTGCAGGTCCTCGACGATCAGCACGCTGTTCCGCCGCGACGCCGAGGCCTCGAGCAGGCGCTGCAGCGCCGTCAGCCGCGCGGCGCGGCTGGCGACCTCGACCGACGGCGTCCCGCAGCCCAAGCCGCGCAGCGCTTCGACGACCGCGCCGTAGGGCGAGGAGCCGAACTCGCGGCACTGGCCGGTGGCGCTCGCGGCGCGGCCGTGGGTGAGCGTCTCGCGGAAGGCGGTCAGCAGCCGGCTCTTCCCGATCCCCGCCTCGCCCGAGAGGAGGACCAGCGATCCGTGACCGCGCGCCGCGGCACGGCGGTACTCGAAGAGCGCCTCCAGCTCATCGTTCCGGCCCACGAGCTCGGGACAGACGATCGCGGGACTGATCATCGCGGTACGGCCGAACTTCGCGTCCCGAGCGCGCGCCTCCGGCAAGGAATGGTTCGGTTTTCCGACATACGCAACGGCCCGCGCCCTCGCTATGCTGAGACTCTCGCCCTCTCGCACGTGGGGTCGCGTCATGCCGGATCGTTCGTCGTCGCACGGAACGCGTGCCGTTCGCGTCCTCGCCCTGTGCGGCGTTCTCGCCGCCGCCGGCGCGGTGGCGGCCTGCAGCGGGTCGGGCGGGTCGGGGAGCAGCGTCGCGCCGCCCGCCCCGACGCCGACGCCGAGCCCGACGCCCGTCGCCAGCCCGACGGTCCGCCCGAGCCCCTCGCCGACCGCGACGGCGAGTCCGACGCCGCGCCCGAGCGCGAGTCCCACCGCCTCGCCGACCCCGTCGCCGACGCCGAGCCCGTCGCCGAGTCCGACCGCGACGCCGACCCCCTCGCCGACACCGACGGCCACGCCGACACCGAGCCCCTCGCCGAACCCGATCGAGCTCTCGCCGAGCACCCTGGACTTCACCGCGACCGGCAGCGCGAACGCGCAGACGTTCGCGGCGACCGAGACGGGATTCAGCGGCAGCTTCACCGCGACGACCGCGTCGACGGGGGCGAAGAACTCGTGCAACGGGATCGCGATGATCTCGCCGGCGAGCTCGACGAAGACCTTCACCGTCACGCCGGTCTCGAACGGGGGCTGCACCTTCGGCATCAGCGACGGACATCAGTCGGCGATCGAGACGATCAATGTCACGACCACCACGGTCGGCGGCAGTTGAAGCGGCGCTCGTCGTCGTGATGACATCGCGCCGAAGCATCGTCGCCCTCGCGGCGGCGGCGATCGTGAGCGGCTGCGGCGGCGGCGCGGGCGAAGTCTCGCCGGCGCGCCTCCCGGCGACGGCCGCGCAAAGCTCCGCACCCGTCAGCTTCACGATCGCGCTTCCGAGCCGCGGCGCCGCGATCGCTCGGCGGCGGCCCCGCTATGTCTCCGCGTCGACGAAGTCGGCGACCGTCGCCGTCACCCCGGCCGGCGGGACTGCGGGGGCGCCGGTCGTCATCACCTGCTCGACCACGGCGTGCAGCGGCACGGTCGACGCGCCGGTCGGCAGCGACACGTTCGCGGTGAAGCTGTACGACGGGCCGAACGGCGGGGGTCACCTGCTCTCGACGGGGACGCTGACGCAGACGATCGTCCGCGACGCCGCGAACCGCGTGAGCGTCACGTTCGACGGCGTCGTCGCGAGCCTCGCGCTCGGGCTCGCACCCTCGCACGTCCCGTCCGGGACACCGGCGTCGGTCACGGTCGACGTCTCGGCGCTCGACGCCGACGGCAACACGATCGTCGGGCCGGGCCGCTACGTCGACGCGGCCGGTGCGCCGCTCGACGTCGCGCTCTCCGATGCCGACACGAGCGGCGCGACGAAGCTCTCGCGGATGTCCGTCTCGGCGCCCGGGGCGAGCGTCACGCTCGCGTACGACGGCGCCACGGGGGTCGCGAGCGCGACGGTCGGCGCCTCGGCGCGCGGCGTCGCCTCGGTCTCCGCGGTGCTGACGATCGGCACCGCGGCGGCGCATCTCTACGTCTCGAACGGCGACGGGAACTCGATCACGGTCTATCCGGCGAACGCCTCCGGAAACGTCGCGCCGCTCCGCACGATCGCCGGGCCGGCGACGCACATCGCTTTTCCGCAGGGGCTCGCGTTCGACGCCGCCGGAAACCTGCTCGTCGCCGAAGGCGGCGCGCTCGACGCCGAGATCGATGCGTTCGCGCCGAGCGCGAACGGCAACGCCGCGCCGCTGTACACGATCCTCCCGGGCGCGTCGAGCGCGTTCGGCTTCGGTCTCGCGTTTTCGCCCGACGGCGAGCTCGCCGAAGCGATCTGCGGCTCCTGCGGCTTCGGCGGCTCCTCCGACGCGGTGCAGAGCTACGTGCTGGGCAAGGACGCGGCGACGCGCGCGAGCGCGATCTCCGGCTCGGCGACGGGGCTCGCGTTCCCGTACGGGATCGCGTACGACGCGGCGGGGACGCTCTACGTCGCCGACGACTCGACGAGCGCGATCGGCGTCTTCGCGCCGGGAAGTTCCGGCAACGTCGCACCGTCGCGCACGATCTCGGGCGGCGCGGTGCAATCGCCGACCGGGCTCGCCGTCGACGGTTCGGGCGAGCTGTTCGCGTCGGTCGCGACGGCGTCGAACGCGACGGTCCTCGTCTTCCCGAAAGGCGGCTCGTCGCCGGCGCGGACCATCGCGAACGCGGTCAGCGACGCGTTCGTCACTCCCTCGCAGATGCACATCGACGCGAACGGGCTGCTCTGGGTCCCGAGCGGGACAGCCTGCGGCGCATCGAACGCGGCGCCGTGCGCGGCGACGAATGCCGTGTCCGTCTATCCTGCCGGCGCGATCGCGCCGTCGCGTTCGATCGCCGGCGGGGCGACGCACCTCGCCGCGCCGGTCGCCGTCGGCGTCGAGGCGAGCGGCGCGGCGTACGTGCTGAACGCGCCCTCCGGCGCGCCGTTCGTGACCGTCTACGCGTCCGGCGCATCGGGGAACGTCGCGCCGCTGCGCGAGATCGCGCTGCCGTCGAACGCCACGAACGCGGCGATCGGCGGGACGCTCGCCGTCGATCCGGACGGGACCCTCGTCGTCGTGGAGAGCGACACCGGGGTCGGAACGTTTTCCACGAAGCTCGACGTCTACGCGCCCGGCGCGACGGGCCCGGCGCCGACGCACAGCATCGCGCCGCCCTCCGGGACGCAGTTCACCGCGCTGCTCGGCGCCGATGCGAGCGGGAACGTCTACGCGACCGCGACGGCGTCCGGCGGGACGGTCGATGTCCTCGTCTACGCCCCGGACGCGGCGAGCGGCCCGCTGCGTACGATCGTCGTGCCGCCGGCCGGCGGCGGCGGCGGCGACGGAACGGTGGCGCGGGACGGCAGCGTGTATCTCGACCTGGGGACGCAGCTCTCGGTGTACGCGCCGGGCGCGAACGGCAACGCCGCCCCGTCACGAACGATCGCTGCTCAGTCCGGTGCATCGCTGGTCGAGCCCGTGCTCGCGGTCGACGGCAGCGGCGAGATCTTCGCGCTCTTCGGCGGCGCGATCCGCGTCTATCCCGCGAACGCGGGCGCGACGACGCCGCCGGCCGGACTGATCCCCGGCGCGTCGGCCGGACTCAATGGAAACGTCGGGCTCGCGTTCGACGCGAGCGGCGATCTGCTCGTCGCCAACCGTTTCAACCACAGCATCACCGCGTACGCCCCGGGCGGCGGGGCGCCGATCCGCACGCTGACGGGTCCGGCGACCGCGCTGCTCGGGCCGACGTTCGCGGTTTTCGGACCCTGACGGCGCTCAGCGCGGCGCGAGCGCGCTCCACGCGTGAAGCGCACTCGTCGCGCCGGGGAGGAGCCGCGCCCACGCGGCGCGCTCGTCGGGCGTCGGCGCCTCGTCGGCGCTTTCGACCGATCCTTCCAGCGCGCCGAGCGCGCCGGCGTACCAGCGCAGCGTCGTGAAGCTCGTCGCGGGCATGCCGACCGAGTTGCGCGGATCTTCGAGCGGCGGCGCGCCGGCGATCGCGTCGATCCGCGCGGCGTTCGCGCCGGGTTTCTTGCGCGCATCGGCGGCCTGCGTCAGCGCGAGCTGAACGCGCGCGAGCAGCTCGTCGACGGCGCTGGCCAGCGCATATTGCGCGCGCAGGCCGGCATCGGTCGCGTGGACGCGCGGATCGCGGCGCAGCACGAGCGGCTGCGAATAGGTCCGCCCGCCGAGCGTCATCCGCACCACGTACGATCCCGGAGGCGCGAACGGGCCGCCGCCGCCGCGCCGCCGGCGACGGCTCGCCGATCCCGCGACGTGATAATCCCACCGGAAACGATGCATCCCCGGCGCGGCCGACGGCACCGCCGGCTTCTCGATCCAGTAGGCCGGGAACGGCACGTCGTTCGGGCTCGGAACCGTCGGCTTGTCATCGCTCGACCACGCGCGCAGGACGTCGCCGCGCGGATCGACGATCGCCAGCGCCAGCGGGCCGCGCACACCGTCGGGGACGACGTAGTCGATCGCCGCGCCGGAGGGCGCGTTCTCGCCGACCGGCTCTTCCGGCGGCGACGCCTCGGCTTCGTCGTTGCCCGGCCGCGTGCGGATCGCCGTCGCGGGCGCGAAGAGGTGCGGCCCGGTGACCGCGTTCGCCGCGAGCTCGCGCAGCGGCTCGACGTCGTCGAGGATCCAGAACGCGCGGCCGTGCGTGGCGATGGCCAGATCGTCGCCGTGCACGACGAGATCGCGCACCGAGACGACCGGCATGTTCGCGCGCAGCGACTCCCACCCGCCGCCGCCGTCGAACGAGACGTACACGGCCGTCTCGGTCGCGGCGTACAGCAGCCCGCGCTGCACCGGGTCCTCGCGCACCGCGTTGACGAAGCTGCCCTCCGGGATCCCCGCGACGATCGCGCGCCAAGTGCGCCCGAAATCGCGCGTCGCGTAGATGGACGGACGGTCGTCGTCGAGCCGGTGGCGGTCGACGGCGACGTACGCCGTCCCCTCGGCGAAGTGCGAGGCTTCGACGACCCCGACTTTGCTCCACGCGGAGAGCTGCGGCGGCGTGACGTTGCGCCACGACTTCCCGCCGTCGCGCGTCAGCCACACGAACCCGTCGTCGGTCCCGGCCCACAGCGTGGCGGCCCGCAGCGGCGAGGGCGCGACCGCGTAGACGACCCCGCGCCGCGGACCGGAGATCGGCGAGTCGGCGGCCGTCGCCGCGTCGAGCGCCGCCGGAACCGCGGGGTTCGGGCGCGTCAGAATCCGGCGAGATCCGTTCCCAGTGCGCGCCGCGGTCGCGCGTGCGAAAGACGACTTGATTCGCCGCGTAGAGCGCGCGGTCGACGGGCGAGAACGCAATCGGTTCGGTCCACGTCTTGCGCCAGACCGCCGCCGTTCCCGTGCGCGGGTCGATCGAGCGCGTCTGCGCGATGCGCACGTCTTCGCGATCGACCTCGTCGCCGTAGCCGTAGACGATCCCGGGCTCGCGCGGGTCGAGGGCGATCGTCCCGCTCTCACCGCCGGCGTTGATCGCCCGCCAGTCGTCGCGCCCGATCGCGCTGTGGTCGCTGCGCGCCGGAATCATCGCCGCCCCGCTGTCCTGCTGCGCCCCGTAGAGGTGATACGGGAAGGCGTCGTCGACCGCGACGTGATAGAACTGCCCCGTCGGCTGGTTGAACCACGAGCTCCACGTCCGCCCGCCGTCGATGCTGATCGCGGTGCCCTGGTCGCTGGCGACGGCGAGATGCTGCGGATCGAGCGGATCGACCCAGGGCTGATGGAAGTCGTCGCCGTCGGGCGAGCCTTTCAACGCCTCGAAATGCGCGCCGCCGTCGGTCGAGCGGTACATCGCGGTGTTCGAGACGTACACGACGCCGGCGTTCTTCGGATCGACCGTGACGTGGCAGAAATACCAGCCGCGCGACCAGAGCCGCGCGTCTTTGTCGGCGAGCGTCCAGCTCGCACCCGCGTCATCGCTGCGATAGAGCCCGCCGGCTTTCGCATCGACGATCGCGTAGACTCGGTTCGGATCGCTCGGCGCGACGGCGAGCCCGATCTTCCCCAGTCCCTCCGAGGGGAAGCCGCCGCCGCGGAGCTGCGTCCAGGTCACGCCGCCGTCGGTCGACTTCCACAGACCGCCGCCGGGGCCGTTCGAGGGCGGGTAGGTGTTCCACGGCGGCCGCCGCGTCTGCCACAGCGAGGCGTAGACCGCGTGCATCGCCGGATCGGCGGCGAGATCGATCGCGCCGGTGTCGCGGTTCAGGAACAGGACGCGCGTCCAGCTCGCACCGCCGTCCGTCGAGCGGTAGACGCCGCGCGTCTCGTTCGGCGCATACGCGTGACCGAGCGCGGCGACGAGGAGCGTCTTCGGATCGCGCGGATCGACCAGGATGCGGCCGATCTGCCGCGAGTCCTCGAGGCCGATGTGGGTCCAGCTCGCGCCGCCGTCGGTCGAGCGGTACATCCCGTTGCCGTGGATGATGTCGGAGCGCATGTCGGCTTCGCCGCTCCCGGCGTAGACGGTGCTCGGATCGCTCGGCGCGAGCGCGAGCGCCCCGATCGACGAGACGGGGATCCCGTCGGTCACCGGCGTCCAGGTGCGCCCGGCGTCGCTCGTCTTCCAGACGCCGCCGCCGACCGCGCCGGTGTAGTACGTCCTCCCATCCCCCGGGACGCCGGCGACCGCGTTGGTCCGCCCGCCGCGATACGGACCGACGCTGCGCCAGCGCAATCCCGCGAACAGCGCCGGATCGACCGCGCGCGTTTGCGCCCGCGCGACCAGAGCCGGCGCGATGAAGGACGAGACGAGCGCGCCGGCAACCAGCGCGATACCGAGACGGCGGAGCATCCGTCGTTCTACGCGCCGCGGCGCGCGCCGCCTCCCGGCGGCGCGCCCATCGGCCGCTCAGCTCGCCGCCGCGTCCGCCAGCACGATGTCGCGCTCGAGGAGCCAGCGGGTGCCCGCGCCCTCACCGGCCGGCCGATATCGCTCGACGAGCGACGCCTTCACGCCGAAGACCGCGTCGTCGGCGAGATACGGATCGCCGGCGCTGTAGATCGCGGTCGCCAGCGTTCGGAAGCCGGGCGCGCCGACGCGCAGGTGCAGGTGCGCCGGACGCATCGTGCGACGCCGCAGGGCGCGGAGCAGCTCCCCGGTCGGACCGTCGACCGGGATCGAATAGCTGACCGGCTTCACGGCGACGAAATCGAACGCCCCGCCCGCGTCGGTGCGCTGAAAGCCGCGATAGTCGGGCGCGGTGCGGTCGGCGTACTCCGTGTCGTAGCGCCCTTCTCCGTCGGTCTCCCAGGTTTCGACCAGCGCGCCGGCGATCGGCGTTCCGCGCACGTCGAGGACGCGGCCGCACACGCGCACGCCTTCGCCTTTCTCGCTGCGCGCGATCGTCGCGCCGTGCGCGATCTCGGGCGCATCGTCGGTGTAGAACGGTCCGAGCGCCGACGACTCGGTCACCGCCGGCGGAACGCCCGCGTGCGCCACGTCGTCGACGACCATCGAGACGCCGAGCACGTCGGAGAGCAGGATGAACTCTTGCCGGATCGCATCGCAGCGCTGCCCGGTGCGCGTGAGGAAGTCGATCGCGGTCAGCCACTCGTCCGGCGTGAGCCGCACCTCGCGCACGAACGCGTGCAGATGCCGGATCAGCGCGCGCGCGATCTCCGTCAGCCGCGGGTCGTCGCAGCCCTCGACCGTGCGCAGCGCCTGCGCCGTGACGTCGGTCGGGATTCCGGAAAGCGCGTCGGCCATCGAACGTCCTCCTGAAGCGCCGCGCAATTCTCGGCTTCCCGCGCGGCGCCCCGCCGAGGCGAGCGACGCACAGGAAGCGCTTCGGGCGCCGCCGGACTACGGCGCATGACGTCGACTCGCACGCAGATCGGGATCGTCGGCGCCGGACCGGCCGGGCTGATGCTCTCGCACCTGCTCCATCTGCGTGGGATCGAGTCGGTCGTGCTCGAGGCGCGCAGCCGCGAGTACTGCGAGCAGCGCGTGCGCGCCGGCGTCCTCGAGCAGGGCACGGTCGACCTGCTCGAGGGGACCGGGCTCGGCGAACGGATGCGGCGCGAAGGCCTGCTGCACCGCGGGATCACGCTGCGTTTCGACGGGCGCAGCCACCGCATCGACTTCGAGGCGCTGACCGGGAAAGCGATCACCGTCTACGGGCAGCAAGAGGTCGTCAAAGACCTCATCGCGGCCCGCCGCCGCGCGCGCGGCGACGTGCGCTTCGAGGTGACCGGCGTCTCGCTGCACGATCTCGACGCGGCGCGCGCGCTGATTCGCTACACCGACGCCGAGGGCGCGCCGCACGAAGTGCGCTGCGACTACGTCGCCGGCTGCGACGGCTTCCACGGGATCGCGCGCCCGGCGATCCCGCCGCGCGAGCTCACGGTGTACGAACGCGTCTACCCGTTCGCCTGGCTCGGCATCCTCGCGCACGCGCCGCCGCCGGCCGATGAGCTGATCTACGCGAACCACGCGCGCGGCTTCGCGCTGTTCAGCTGCCGCTCGCCGGAGATCTCCCGCTGCTACCTGCAGTGCGCGCCGGACGAGAACCTCGAGGAGTGGCCCGACGAGCGCATCTGGGCCGAGCTGCGCGCGCGTCTCGACGGCGACGACGTTCCCGTCCTCACCGAGGGCGCGATCGTGCAGAAGGGCGTCACGCCGATGCGCTCGTTCGTCGTCGCGCCGCTGCGCTACCGCCGCGTGTTCCTCGCCGGCGACGCCGCGCACATCGTCCCGCCGACCGGCGCGAAGGGGATGAACCTCGCGATCGCCGACGTGCTCGTGCTGGCGGATGCGCTCGACGCGTTCTACCGCGACGGCTCCGAGGCGCCGCTCGACGCGTACTCCGAGCGGTGCCTGCGCCGCGTCTGGAAGACGCAGCGCTTCTCGTGGTGGATGACCTCGATGCTCCACGGCTTCCCCGGCGCCACGCCCTACGACCGGCAGATCCAGCGCGCCGAGCTCGATTACGTCACCGCCTCGAACGCCGCCGCAACCTCGCTCGCCGAGAACTACGTCGGCCTGCCGTTCGACGCGGACTGAGGAGTCAGGCCGAGCGCTTGCGCGTTCGCGCCGTCTTCTTTCGCGCCGTCTTTTTTCGCACCGGCGCCTTTCGCACCGGCGCCTTTCGTACCGGCGTCTTTCGTACCGGGGTCTTTCGCGTGGTTCTCGAAGACTTCGTACGGCTCGGGGTCTTTCGGCGCGGCGCGGCGGGCGGCTGCGGATCGATCTGCCCCGACGGCGTCACCGCGGGACCGGCGAGGACGCTGCTCACCGTCGAGTCCGGATCGTTCCCCATCGTCGGCGGCGGCTCCAGCGCGCCGGCCGGCGGATTCTTCATCTTCTGCAGACTCTTCTCGGTCGTCCACGCGAAGTAGCGCAAGTTGAGGAACTGCCGCACGAAAGCGTCGTAGTACTCCTGCGACTCGAACGTCATCGCGGTGTTCACTTGGCTCCAGGCCGAGGCGGAGAAGTTCGTCGACCCCTCCCAGCACCAGGCCGCCGGGACGTCGTTGCACACGACGCCTTTGGTGTGGCAGATGAACTTCGACCCGGCGGTCGACGTTCCGATCGTGACCTCGATCCCCTTCGCGATGAGCTGATCGATCAGCGGGCTTTCGTAGTGCCCCGCCGCCTGCGTCGAGTCGATGTAGATATGCAGGTTGGCGTCCGGCGCATCGGCCAGGAAGTGCTGGATCATCGGTTCGAGCGTGAACGCGTACGCGATGATGTACATGTCGTGCGGATCCTGCAGGTGCTGCAAGAATGTCGCCTCGGCTTGCTGTCCGTCCTGCGGCATCAAATACGCCTCGACGGTCGTCGTGATCTCGAACGGCATCGCACCCTCGCTCCGGGCTTCCCCCATGGTTGCCTCGGGAAGCTAGCCTATCATAACTCGAGCGGGTCGTCTACCTCGTGCGGGACCGGGCGGAACACCCAGCCCGCGTCGGCATCGGCGATCGCCGCGCCACTCGGGCGCAGGTGGCGCACGAACCAGTTCGCGATCGCGCGCAGGCGCAGGACGCGGCTGCGCGGCTTTCCGCTGCGCGAGAGCTCGTGCCCCGTCTCGGCGAAGCGCACGAACTCGCACGAGCGCTTCCCCATCCGTCGCAGGATGGTGAAGAGCTGCTCGCCCTGATCGATCGGGCAGCGGAAGTCGCGCTCGCTGTGCTCGACCAGCAGCGGCGCATCGATCGCGTGCGCGGCGCGCATCGGCGAGCCTTCGAACAGCCGGCGGCCTGCGTCCTCGGCATAGCGCGTCTTCAGCTCGCGCTCGAGAAACCAGCCCAGGTCCGACGCGCCGATCTCGCTGATGAAGTCGTTGACGGCGCGCATCGAGATGCCGGCGGCGAAGCGGTCGCTGTGACCGAGCAGCCAGCTCGTCATGAAGCCGCCGTACGAACCGCCGGCGACGCCGATCCGCGCGAGATCGAACGTTCCCTGCGCGAGCGCGCCGTCGAGGATGCGCAGCACGTCGGCGGCGTCGATCCCGCCCCAGTCGCCGAGGATCGCGTCGGCATACGCCGCGCCGTACGACTGCGAGCCGCGCGGGTTGCCGTACGCGACGGCGATCCCCTGCGCTGCGAGCACCTGGAACTCGAAGAAGAACGTCGCTCCGTACGCGCCGTGCGGTCCGCCGTGCACCTCGAGCACGAGCGGTCCGGACGCCTCGCCTCCCTCCGCCGGGAGCAGCAGCCAGCCGTCGAGCACCGTACCGTCGTCGGCGGCGGGACGGTAGCGCCGCGGCGTCGCGACGCGCTTCTCGGCGAGCCAGGGATTCGCGTCGGTCAGCCGACGTTCGCCGCCGTACGCCTCGACCAGCGCGATCTCGTTCGGCACGGTCGGCGTCGAGTAGGCGATCGCGAGCGTCCCGTCCTCGCCGAGCGCGAACCCGAAGATCTGCCGCTCGCCGCCGGCGACGACGCGCGCCGCGCCGCCCTCGCGAGCGAACGCGCGCACCGAGGTCGCGCCCTCGTCGCAGACCTGGATGAGGATCTCGCGATCGTCGGCGCTCCACCCGGGCGCCGTCGGGACGCCGGTGCGCAAGTCGCCGGCCAGCGCGTCGCCGACGGTGCGGTTCAGCGCCGCCGAGAGCGAGCGGATCGTCCCACCGTCGGCGGGCATCAGCAGGAGCTCCAAATCGTGCCGGCCGCCGGAGTCGTCGCCGTGGCGGTGTCCGACGAACGCGATCTCGCGCCCGTCGTGAGAGAACGAGGGCTGCTGCATCGGCCCCTCGCCGCCGGTCAGCCGCGCGAGCGCCTCGCTCGCGAGGTCGAGGACGTAAATGTCGGAGAGGGCCGTCGCGTCCTCGGGAAGATCGATCCGCGCGTGAAACGCGATGCGCTTGCCGTCCGGCGACCACGCCGGCGCGTTGACGTCGAAGTCTCCGCGGGTGAGCCGCCGCACCGAGCCGTCCGCGACCTCGGCGAGAAACAGATGTCTGCGCACGCCGTCGAGCAGCCCGTCGGCGTCGCTCTTGAACGGTAGCCGCCGAATGTGCCGCGCGCCGCTCTTCGCATCGTGGAAGATCGGCGCGCTCGCGGCGTCGTGCTCCGCGGTCGCGACGAACGCGAGACGCCGCCCGTCGGGCGACCATGCCAGCGCGACGATCTTGGCCCATCCCTCGCCGAGCGGCGCCGCCTCGCCGCCCTGGAGCGAGAGCGTGAAGAGCCGCGCGCGCTCGTCGCGGTCGGCGACGAACGCCAGCGCCGAGCCGTCGGGAGCGAGGCGAGGCAGCCGGTCGTTGCGGCCTGCGGTGAACGCTCGCTCGCTGCCGTCGCGCGCGACGCGCCGGATCGCGCCGGCGATCTCGTCGTGCTCGATGTCGAACCACGCGCGCCGATAGTAGACGGCGCCGTCGTGCGCGACCTGCGGGTCTCCGACGAGCACGACGCGCGTGAGGTCGCTCGGAACGAGAGGAGTGGCCATGCACGGCGGGCATTATCGTCGGGTCATGCGGCTTCCCGCGTTCGGACTGCTCCTCGGATGCGCGCTGGCGGCGGCGACCGGCGCGGCGCGCGCCGCGGACGGCGACGTCCTCATCCAAGCCGGCCATGAAGGGCGGCCGGCGAGCTGCGCACCGCTGCACGTCAAGGCGTGCAATCTCGGCACCGGCGGCGGCGGTGCGCTCGAGCGCGACTGGACGCGCATCGTCGCCGACGAAGCGACGCGCGTGCTGCGTGCCGCGGGATACATCGTGCTGCGGCGTCCCGCCGACTACGCCGGGCATGACGTCGCGCGCGCCGCGGTGTTCGTGCATTTCGACGGTTCGGCGACCGCCTGCGGGAGCGGCGCCTCGGTCGGCTTTCCGGCGACGACCAGTCGCGCGTTCGTCGATGCCTGGGAGATGCAGTACCGCGCGCTCTTTCCGTTCCGGTTCGTCGGCGAGAACTTCACCGAGGCCGAGCACCGCTACTACGGGTTCCGCAAGGTCGACGCGCCGGAGAAGCTGCTGATCGAGTTCGGTGAGATGACCTGTCCGCCGCAGCGGGCGTGGATGCAACCGCGGCTGCGCGAGCTCGGCGACGCGCTCGCAAAGTTCCTGACCGGCGAGGTTCCGCGGTGAGGCGCGGCGAGCTGGTCGGCGGCGCGCTCGCCGTCTGCGGCCTGCTCGCCGGCGGCGCGGCATGGCGCTCCGCCGCCGACGCGCGCCCGGAGATCGATCTGGCCGGCGTCGTCGACGACATCCCCGGTGCGACGGGCGTCGTCGTGCGCACGATGGACGGCGCGCCGCCGCTCGTGGCGCTGCGCGAGAACGAGCGGTTTCCCGCGGCCTCGGTGATCAAGCTGGCGATCATGACGACCGTCTACCGTGCGTACGACGCCGGAACGGCGACGCCGTCCGATACGGTGCGCACGCGCGCCGCCGATCTCATCGGCGGCTCCGACGTGCTCGCCGGATCGCCGCCGGGGCAGGCCTGGACGATCGATGCGCTGGTCAAAGCGATGATCCACGTGAGCGACAACGCTGCGGCCAATACGCTGATCACCGCCTTCGGGATGGCGGCGATCAACGCGACGATGCACCACGCCGGGATGACGCGCTCCAGGCTCGGCCACCACTTCGTCGACGAAGTTCCGCCCTCGTACGTCCCGACGAACGTGATGACGCCGGCCGACACGGCGCTGCTGCTCTACGAGATCGAACGCGGCTCGCGCGAGAGCCTGGGGACGGTCGCGACGCCGCAGAGCTGCCGCGCGATGATCGACGTGCTGCTCGGCAACGACGACGCGACCAAGATCGTCCGCGGCCTCCCGCCGGGGACGCCGTGCGCCCACAAGACCGGCGAGATCACCGCCGTGCGCAATGACTCGGGGATCGTCGATCCCTTCGGCGACACGCCGTACGTCATCTCGGTCTTCACCAAGGACCTCGACGGCACGGCGGCCGGCGACGCGGGGATCGCCGCGATCGCCCACCGCGTCGACGCCGCGCTCCGCGGCGCGCCGCCGCCGCCGTAGCCGCTTCCGTGATCGCAATGCGCGGCGTCCACTTCATCCTGATCGCGCTGGCGCTCGCGACGGCGCTGGCGGCGTGCGCGGGGCGAACGGCGCCGCGCGACCGCGATACGCTGGTCGTGCTCGAGCTCGGCGATGCCGACTCGATGAACCCGCTGCTGACGAACCAGTACTACGCCTTCCTCTATCAGAACCTGATCTACGACCGGCTCGTCGGGACCGGCGCCGACTACCGGCCCGTTCCGATGCTCGCGCTTTCGTGGACGGCGAACCGCGCGGGAACGGTCTGGAACGTCCGCCTGCGGCGCGGCGTGCGCTGGTCCGACGGCGCGCCGTTCTCGGCGACCGACGTCGCGTGGACGTTCGAGGCGCTGCTCGATCCGAAGACCGGCTCGCCGTATTCCGGTCAGTACGCGTACATCAAGCGCGTCGTGGCGCTCGGCCGCGACACCGTGCGCTTCGACCTGAGCACGCCGAACGCGACGTTCATGGTCGATGCGCTGCAGTCGACCTGGATCATGCCCGCGCACCTGCTGCGCGGGATCCCGCACGCGCAGATCCGCACCTCGGCGCTCGGCGAGCACCCCGTCGGGACGGGCGCGTACCGCCTGGTGCGCTGGAACCACAATCAGGAGTGCCTGCTCGCCGCGAACCCGTACTGGTGGGGCGGGACGCCGTCGGTGAAGGCCGTCGACGTGCAGGTGATCCTCGATCCGCAGAGCCGCGACGATGCGATGCTCGACGGTGCCGCCGATTTCAACGACGGGGTCAACGCGGACGACATGCGCACGCTGCGCCGCAACCCGGCGCTCCACGAGGTGAACATCCCCGACCTGTACACGCGCTTCGTGCAGATCAATCTCCGCGTGCCGGGGCTCGACGACGTCGTCGTGCGCCGCGCGATGATGTACGGGTGGGACCGCCACGGCGTCACGCACGGGCTGCGGCACGACGCGGCGAGCGTCGCCGCCTCGGTCGAGCCGACGGGTCTGAGATTCTGGCAGGACGCCGCGCTCTCGCCGTACCCGTTCGATCCCGCGCGGGCGCGCGCGCTGCTCGAGGCCGACGGCTGGCATGCCGGGCGCGACGGCGTGCGCGCGAAGAACGGACGCCGTCTCGCCTTCACGCTCTCGCTGCCCTCGACGCCTCTCGGCCGCGACACCGCCGCCGAGTTCCAAGCCGACATGACGGCGATCGGGATCGCGATCTCCGTGCAGGGACTGGACTACGCGACGTTCATCGACCAGACGAACTCCTCGCATTTCGAGCTCGCGTACACCGGCTGGGGCGGGAATCCCGACCCCGACATGCTCACCCTGCTCGACTCGCACCAGGTTCCTCCGACCGGGAACAACTACGGCTTCTACCGCGACCCCGCGGTCGACCGCGACCTGGAGCGCGGGCTGCTGGCGATCGATCCGGCGAAACGCAAACCGTACTACGACGACATGCAGGTGCGCACCGCGGCCGACGTGCCCGTGCTGTTCGCCTCGGACGAAAACTATCTCGCCGCGTACGCCCCGCGCGTCCACGTCACCGGACCGATCAAGCCGGGACTCTACTTCTTCGACGACGTCGCGCACTGGCGGCTCGACCCGCCGTGACCGGCTTCATCGTGCGCCGGGTTCTCGGCGCGATCCCGCTGCTGCTCTTCGTCTCGTTCGTGTCGTACGCGCTGATGGGGCTCGCGCCGGGCGGGCCTTCCGCGATCTTCGCCGAGCAGGCGCACGCGATGACCCCGGCGGCGCGCGCCGCCTTCATCGCCTCGCTCGGGCTCGACAAGCCGTGGTACGTGCAATATCTCTACTGGCTCAAAGAACTGGTGCTGCACGCGAACCTCGGAACCTCGTACGTCGACGGCCGGCCCGTCGTCGCGCGGATCGCCGAGAACATGCCGGTAACGCTCGAGCTGATCGGGCTCTCGATCGTCGTGACGCTGCTGATCGCGATCCCGCTCGGCGTCGCCGCGGCGACGCGCCGCAACTCCGCTTTCGACGTCGGGACGACCGCACTCGCCTTCGTCGCGTACGGAGTTCCCGTCTTCTGGCTGGGGATCGTGCTGATCGACGTGTTCGCGGTGAAGCTGCGGTGGTTTCCGGCCTCCGGCGTCGCCTCGCTCGGCCATCTCGGCGATCCGCTCGACCGCCTGTGGCATCTGGTCCTCCCGGTCGCGACGCTCTCGATCGTCGGGTTCGCATCGTGGATGCGCTACCAGCGCGGCGCGATGCTCGAGGTGCTCGAGCAGCCCTACATCCGCACCGCGCGCAGCAAAGGGCTCTCCGAGCGCGCGGTGATCTACCGTCACGCGCTGCGCAACGCGCTGATTCCGATCGTCACGCTGCTCGGGCTGAGCCTTCCGGCGCTGGTCGGCGGCGCGTACTTCGTCGAGTACGTCTTCTCGGTTCCGGGGATGGGCTATCTCGGGCTCAACGCCGTGTTCCAGCGCGACTACCCGACCGTCATGGGGATTACGCTGCTCTCCGCGGTGCTGGTGATCGCGGGGAACCTGCTCGCCGACGTCGGGTACGTGCTGATCGATCCGCGCGTGCGCTACGAGTGAGCACGTTCGCTCGCCGCTTCGCCCGCGACCGTCCGGCGCTGCTCGGCCTGACGCTGCTCGCGCTGATCGTCGCCGCCGCGGCGCTCGGACCGCTGCTGTGGCGTCTCTCGCCGACCGCGATCCAGCACGCCGACCTCGGCACCCCGCTTCCGCCCTCGCTCCCGCACCCGTTCGGCACCGATCTGCTGGGCCGCGATCAGCTCGCCCGCGCGCTGCAGGGCGCGCGCGTCTCGCTCACCGTCGGCGTCACGGCGATGCTGATCGCGGTGAGCGTCGGATCGCTGTACGGCGCCATCGCCGGCTTCGCCGGCGGGCGCGCCGGGAACCTGATGATGCGGTTCGTCGACGCGATGCTCGCCTTTCCGGCCTTCTTCCTCATCATCACGGTCGAGGCGCTCACCAACCGCTTCTCGCTCCTCGTCATCGTGCTGGTGATCGGGCTCCTCTCGTGGATGGGCGTGGCACGGCTCGTCCGCGGCCAGGTGCTGAGCCTGCGCGAGCGCGAGTTCGTCGAAGCGGCGCGCGCCCTCGGCGCGAGCCCGGCGCGCATCATCGGCCGCCACTTGCTGCCGAACTCGCTCGGCCCGATCGTCGTCGCCGGCGCGCTGGCGATCGGCGACAACATCCTGATCGAAGCGGGGCTCTCGTACCTCGGTCTGGGCGTTCAAGTCCCGATCGCATCGTGGGGCAACATGCTGCAGGACGCGCTCGGGCCCACCGCGATCGGCGCGCCGTGGCTGGTCGCCGTCCCCGGCGCGCTGATCGTCCTCACGCTGCTGGCCTTCAACCTGGTCGGCGACGGCCTGCGCGTCGCGTTCGAGGGCTCGGGATCCGGGTGAATGCCCGTTCGGTACGCCGGGGCCTTCCGCGCCGGCGAATCGCCGGACGAACAAACACCGGTCATGCCTCCGACGCTCTCTAGCATCGACAAGACGTTCAGGACGTGGAGGCCCCCAGGAGATGAACCCGGTGCCCGCAGACCTGGTCGACGCCGCCAGAACCGGTGACCGCGACCGGATCGAGCTGCTCTTGCAGGTCGTATGGCCGTCCGCATACCGGCTCGCGCGCGCGATCATCGGCGAAGACCAGCCGGCCGAAGACGCCGCTCAAGAAGCCTGCATTCTGGTGTACCGCACGATCGCGTCGCTGCGCCGCAGCGACGCCTTCCGCGCGTGGTTCTACCGCATCGTGGTACGCGAGGCGGCCGAGTTCAAGCGAAGACGGTTCCGCGCGGAGACGATCGTCGAGACGGCGGCGCCGGCCGGCGACCAGGCGGGGGTCATCGACGTCTGGCGCGCGCTCTCGCTGCTGACACCGAGGCTGCGCGAAGTGGTCGTCCTGCGATACTTCGAGGACCTTTCGAGTCGCGAGATCGCGGCGGTGCTCGGGATACCCGACGGCACCGTTCGCTTCCGCCTCATGGTCGCGCGACGGCGCCTCCGCCCGCTGCTCGACGACGAAACCGAACGTTTCACCCATCGTTCCGGCGAGGTTCGCACGAATGCCGTCTGAATTCGAGCTCTGCTCCATCAGCGCACGCGACGGGCTCCCGGTTCCGCCGTTTCCACTCGGAGCGATCCGGCAGGCGGTGGAGCGCCCTCCGAACCGCAAGGCGCGCGGACCTGGGCGCGCCGCCCTTGCGGCGATCGCCGCCGCGCTCTCGATCGTCGCGGTCGCCGCGGCGGCCGAGGTCTTCGGGCACGTGCAAGTGTCGGTCAGCCCCTCCGGCACGGCACATCTGTACTTCGACGGACCGGCCGGTTATCACGGGCCGATCCGCCATCCCAAGAGAGCCGACTTCGAAGCAGCCGCGCGTGCGGTGAATTTCCCGGTCGTCTTCCCGGCCGGCCTCCCCCCGGGGACGCGCGCGGATGCGCTGACGGTGCTCGGCCCCGGCGCGATGCAGATCGCGTACGCGCTGCCCGGCGCGTGGCGGCGCTCCAATCACCTACTGTTCGTCATCCTGGCGAATCCCGAGTCGGTGGCGCCCGACAGCGCTCCGGCGCCCCACACGACGTATTCGCTCGAGTTCGGTCAGACCAGCGGGACCGGAGCCGTGCACCGGATGGTCGGGCGCGAGGAGATGATCGTGCTCAGGAGCACGATCACGCCCGCGGAGCTCGCGCATCTCATCGCGGCGACGACCGCGCGCCACACGTCCGGAGCTGCGGCCGGGCGCTGAACGCGCTCGTGAGAGCGGTTACGCGGGCGTGCCGTCTTCGATCGTCACCTTCGTCATCGTATCGCCGGCGCGAATCTTGTCGACGACGTTCTGGCCCTCGACGACGTGGCCGAAGACGGTGTACTGGCGGTTCAGGAACGGCGCGTCGTCGAGCACGATGTAGAACTGCGAGCCGGCGCTGTTCGGGTTGGATGAACGGGCCATCGCGACCGTCCCCTGGACGTGCGGGCGCGCGTTGAACTCGGCTTCGAGATTGTAGCCCGGGCCGCCGGTTCCGTTGCCGCTCGGGTCGCCACCCTGGACGACGAACCCCGGCTCGAAGCGGTGGAAGGTCAGGCCGTCGTAGAACCCGGCACGCGCCAGCTTGATGAAGGCGGCGCTGTGGAGCGGCGCATCGTCCGGAAAGAACTGAAAGACGATCTCGCCCTTCGGGGTCTCGATCCGCGCCCGGGCCGTCTCGGCCTCCTTGGCGAGGGTCTTCAGCTCGTCGCCCGAGGGCTTGGTATAGGTAGGCATTGCCGCTCAATTACCCGCCCGCGGGTCCGGACCCCGTCCGCTGTCGACCGGCCGATCGCGAGGAAAGCCGCCGCGCCTGGGTATGCTCGTGGAGGTCGTGTCTACGAAGGGAAGCGGAGGAGCCGCCGGGGCCACGGACGAGTCGCTCCGGCTGGAAATCCCGCCCGAGACGCGCTATGGCCGAGTCGTTCGAGAACGCATCGCCGCGTTCGCGCTCGCCCATCACGTCTCGCCGCGCGACGCGACGGCGCTCGTCACGGCGGTCGCCGAGGCGGTCGCCAACGCCGTCGAGCACGCCGGCACGTCCCGGGCGATCGAGATCGCCTGCACCCTTTCGGGCGAGCGGCTGACGGCGACCGTCGTCGACCACGGGATGGGATTCGACGCCTCGGCGCTGCGCGACCCGCGCCTCCCCGAACCGCTGGCCGTGCGCGGTCGCGGCCTGCCGATCATGCGGCAGTGCAGCGATCTCTTCGCGATCCGCAGCGCTCCCGGCGAAGGAACCGCAGTCACCGTCGGGCGGTACGTCCGGCGCGGCGGCGCCGACGATCGCATGCTGGCGAGCTGAGCGCGCAGGGCCGTTCGCGCGGCGCGGGGTAGGCGCGCCCATGCTTTCGTCTCGCATTTTCGCCGTCGCTGTCGTTCTCGCGCTCGGTCTGGGGGGCGTCGCCCGCGCCGACGTGGCACCGCCGGCGCTCGACCCGGCGGTCGCCGCCGCGCTCGCGCGGATCTCGCCGGCCCGGCTGCGGGCGATCGACACGCGCCTGGTGGCCTTCGGCACGCGCAGCACGCTCTCGGACCGCGAGACGGGCTCGCGTGGCGTCTTCGCGGCGCGAGCCTGGCTGGTCGCGCAGCTGCGTGCGATCGCGCGCACCAGCGGCGGCCGGATGAGCGTCGCCCTCGACACGTACACGCAACCGGCGGATCCGAAGAAGCGCACGGTGCGCGACACCGTCGTCTCGTCGGTGATCGCGACGATCAAAGGCGACGATCCGTCCGCGCGCACCGTGGTGATGTCGAGTCACTACGATTCGCGGGTGACCGACGTGCTGGACGCGACGCACGACGCGCCGGGCGCCGACGACAACGGCTCCGGCACCTCGGCGGTGCTCGAAGCGGCGCGCGTGCTCGCGCCGATCCCGATGCACGCGAACGTCGTCTTCGCGATCTTCGACGGGGAGGAACAGGGGCTGCTCGGCAGCGCGCACTACGCGAAGGTGCTGAAGGACGCGGGGGCCGAGGTCGAGGGCGACCTCAACAACGACATCGTCGGCGCGTCGGTCGGTGACGACGGGGTGAAGCGCGACGGCGAGCTGCGCATCTTCTCCGAAGCGATCCCCGCGGGCGCGAACGTCGCGCGGCTGAACGCGATCGGCGAGGAGAACGACTCGCCCTCCCGCGAGCTGGCGCGGTACGCGAAGGCGACCGGCGATGCCTACGTCCCCGGCCTGAGCGGGGTGCTCGTGTTCCGCGCCGACCGCTTCCTGCGCGGCAGCGATCACGAGTCGTTCAACGCGAACGGCTACGCCGGGCTGCGCTTCACCGAGCCGCGCGAGAACTTCGCGCACCAGCATCAGGACGTGCGCGTCGAGAACGGCGTGCAGTACGGCGACCTGCTGCAGTTCGTCGACTTCGACTACCTGGCGAAGGTCGCGCGATACAACGCCGCCGTGCTCGCCTCGCTCGCCCTGGCGCCGGCCCCGCCGAACGCGAAGGTCGACATCAGCGGGCTCACCAACGACACGACGCTGTTCTGGGACGCCGTTCCGCGCGCGACGCGCTACCTCGTCGTGCGCCGGCTGACGACGGAGCCGACGTGGGGGAGCGAACAGGACGCCGGCGCGGTGACCCGCGTGACGCTCCCGTTCTCGAAGGACAACTGGCAGTTCGGCGTCGAGAGCGTCGACGCGCAGGGGCATCGCTCGCTCGCGGCGTTCCCCGCACCGGCGCGCTAGGCTCCTAGACTCGCGGCAGAGCTCGGCTCGGCTCGCCGCGCCGCGGAGCACGCCCCGGTGCGCAGCGTGCGCCGCTAGCGGCGCGCGAGGTGCGTGCCGACGAAGGCGAGGATCGGCGCGGCGGTCGCGCGCCGGAACCCTTCGTCGTGGCAGCCCGCGACGAATACGACGCGCGCGCCCGGCGCGGCGCGCGCGAAGAGCCGGTCGCCCGGGACGAACGGGTCGCGCAATCCGGCGTACGCGAGCACCGGGACGCCGCGCAGCGCCCGCGCGTGCGCGACGACGTCGTTGCGCGCGTAGTCGGCGGCGGAGTCGAAGGCGTCGCCGACGCTGCGGTCCTCGTCGGCGAACGACGGGAAGATCGCCGGGCCGGCGACGCCGACGGCGCGATAGCGCCGCGGCTCGCGTTCCGCCGCGAGCAGCGCGCCGTAGCCGCCCATCGACTGGCCGAGCAGCGGGCCGGCGGCGAGGATCGCCTGGGCGCGGTGACGCTCGACTTCCCGCCGGTCGTGCGCCGCGTGCGCGGCGCGCGATCGCTGCGCGAAGCGCGCGCGTAAGGGGTACGCTGCGCTACGGTGGGGACGACGCCGCGCACGACGCGCATCCCGCCGGCGGCCGGGACGGCGACGTCGATGCAGCCGTGCGCGCGCTCCGCGGCGAGCGTCACCGCGCGGCGCGCATCGCACCCGGCCGGCAGCGTCGCGCCGGCACCGGTCAGCAGCGCCGCGCCCGCACCGGCCAGCAGCTCGCCACGCTTCATCATCGTGCGCGCGTTCGCCGCGGTCAGACGAGCTGCTTCGCGCGCAGCTCGCGCAGGCTCGCGTCGGCAGCTTCCAGCGTGAACGCGACGTCGTCGTCGCCGTGCGCGGCCGAGAGGAACATTACTTCATTGTGCGAGGGCGGGAGCAGCACGCCGCGCTCGCGCATCGCCCAGTAGAACGCCGCGTAAGCGCGCTGATCGTCGCGCCGCTGATCGTCGTACGAGCGCGTCGGCGGCCCCGGCCGGAACTTGAAGTCGACGATCGACTCGAGCTGCAGCACCGCGTAGTCGAGTTCGAGATCGCGCAGCGCCGCCCGCAGGCCTCCGGCGAGCGCGCGCGCGCGACGGTCCATCGCGTCGTACAGCCCGGGGTTCGCCTCGAGATGATCGAGAACGCGCAGCCCCATCGCGACGCCGAACGCCATCCCCGCGTGCGTCCCGCCGGTGAAGCACGGACCGCCGGGCGCGAGCAGCGCCATCACCTCGGCGCGTCCGCCGAACGCCGCGAGCGGGAAGCCGCCGCCGAGGACCTTGCCGATCGCCGTGAGATCGGGGACGACGCCCGTGCGCCCCTGCGCGCCGCCCAGACCGAGCCGCAGCCAGGTGATCACCTCGTCGAAGATCAGCAGCGCGCCGGCACGGCGCGCGCGCGCCCGCAAGCCGTCGAGAAAGCCCGGCTCCGTCGCGACGAGCCCCATGTTGCCGCAGATCGGCTCGACGACGATCGCGGCGAGTCGCGCGCCCGCACGCGCGAGCTGACGGTCGACGTCGTCGAGATCGTTGTAGCGCGCGACGAACAGATCGCCGACGACGGCGCGCGGGATCCCGGAGCCCCTCGCCTCCGGCGTCTCCGCCGACGCGCCCGCGTCCTGCAGCGCGAGGTCGAAGTGCCCGTGATAGTTTCCCGCGAACTTCAGCACGGCGTCGCGCCCGGTATACGCGCGCGCAAGCCGAATCGCGCCCTGCACCGCCTCGCTTCCGGTGGTGGCGAAACGCAGCCGCTCCATCGACGGAAGGTACGCGCGGATGCGCGCGGCGAGCGCCAGCTCGTCGGGGTTCGTCGAGCCGTGCACGACGCCGCGCGCGGCGAGCGCGTCGAGCCCGGCCAGAAACGGCGGCGTATGCCCGAACAGCAGCGGGCCGTACGCCATCACGTAGTCGACGTACCTGCGACCGTCCGCGTCGTACGCATGCGCACCTTCGCCGCGAGCGCAGACGAACGGCGCGCCGCCGACGCGGCGCCCGGCGCGCACCGGCGAGCTCGCGCCGCCAGCGAGGACGTCGTCGGAAGCAAGGTCGGCATCGCGCGGCCGCGTCGAGCTCATCCCCCGAGTATACGCGAGGTCGCGGGGGGCGCATCCGACGTTCGACACGCGGCGTACGCGCAACGGATCGCGATCACAGTCGACGACGCCGGGGCCAGGCGCGCCGCGCATTCGAGCACGCGACGCGCGTCGTGATACGCCGATCGACGCGAGCGTACCGGCCTGGTTAGCTGGACAAGCGACGGACGGCGCGCTACGATACAGTCCTTTCCGAGCGATCCACGCCGCCGACGTAGCCGGGGAGTCGCGCGCCGCCGCAGTTCGACCGCTCGAAAACGATCGCTCCGTATGCGTTCGGGTTTTCCGGACGCGGGATTGGCTGGTTTCCGATGCGTGATGTAACCTTTGCGCCGATGATCTCGCGCGGCGCGCTTCTTTGCGCCCGGACCGCCCTCGCGGCCGGCCTCTTCACGCTGGCGGCCTTCCGCGTCGCCGCGGCCGACCCGAGCCCTTGCACCGTCACCCCGAGCGGGGGCGGCTGGAGCATCTCGTGCGCCTCGAACCCGCCGGCCCTGATCGCGCCGATCGACCTGAGCTCGGTCGGCGCCGCAGGGAGCAACGGCGACGACGGCGGCGGCGTCTTCCCCATCGTTATCCCGCCCACCGGCGGCGGTCCGGGCGCCAACGGGGCGAACTTCAACGTGACGTTCCCCAGCGGTTCGGGGAGCCAGGCGATCGAGCTTCCGCCCCTGCTCGCCGGCGTCTTCGTCTCGACCATCGGCGGCAACGGCGGAGAGGGCGGCTCGGCCGGCTTCTGCACGTGCTCGCCTGCCGACGGGGGCACGGGCGGCAGCGGCGGCAGCGCCACCGTGACGGTACTCGGCAATCTGGCGATCGCGACCAACGGCTTGGCGCTCCCCGGCGTGTTCGTTCAGAGCGTCGGGGGCGTCGGCGGCGACGGAGGCACCGGTCTCGTCTCGTTCGGCTCCGGCGACGGCGCGGCGGGCGGCGCGGGCGGAAACGTCAACGTCACCGTCGAGGACGCGATCACGACGGTCGGCGCGGCATCGTTCGGCGTGCTGGCGCAAAGCCTGGGCGGCGGCGGCGGCAACGGCGGCGACTCGATCCTGGGCATCGGCGGCGGCGGGGGCGGCGGGAGCAGCCAAGGCGGCGGCAACGTCATCGTGACCGTCGGGCCCGGCGCGGCGATCGCCACCTACGGCGACCTCTCCACCGGGGTCGTCGCCGAGAGCATCGGCGGCTACGGCGGCAGCGGCGGGAGCGGCATCGGCGAAAACTTCGGCATCGCCAGCGCGGGCGGCGGCGGCAGCAACGGCGGCAACGGCGGGACCGTGACCGTCGACACGACCGCCGATTCTTCGATCGTCACGCACGGCGCGGCGGCCAACGGCATCGTCGCCGAGAGCATCGGCGGCGGCGGCGGCGAGGGCGGGACCGGGGGCGACATCTTCGCCTTCGGCGGCGGTGCGAGTCCCGGCGGCGCCGGCTCGGCCGTCACCGTCGACAGCGCGGCCACCATCACCACCTACGGCGCCTCGGCCAAGGGCATCCTAGCCCAGAGCATCGGCGGCGGCGGCGGCGACGGCGGGAGCAGCGGCGGGATCGCCAGCTTCGGCGGCGCCGGCAGCTCGACCAGCAACGGCGGCAACGTCTCGGTCACCAATTCCGGCACGATCACCACCAACTCGAGCAGCGGCTTCACGGGGAACGCGCTCTTCGGCGCCGAGGCGATCTTCGCGCAGAGCATCGGCGGCGGCGGCGGCAACGGCGGCGACAGCGGCGGGCTGTTCTCGGTCGGCGGCAGCGGCGGCGGCGGCGGCGACGCCGGAACCGTGAGCATCTCCAACTCCGGGAGTCTGACCACGCATGCGGGCGACTCCGACGCGATGCTGGCCCAAAGCGTCGGCGGCGGCGGCGGCAACGGCGGCGGCGCCGTCTCGGTCGGCACGGTCTTCAATGCCGCGATCGGCGGCTCGGCGGGCGTCGGCGGCAACGGCGCCGGCGTCGCGGTCAGCTCCTCGGGCGGCACGATCACGACCTCCGGCGCGCGCTCGAACGGGATCCAGGCGCAGAGCGTCGGCGGCGGCGGCGGCAACGGCGGGTTCGCGTTCAGCGCGTCGGCCGGCTTCATCGGCAGCAGCCTCTCCGTCGGCGGAACCGCCGGCGGCGGCGGCACGGGGAGCACGGTCAACGTCACCAACGGCGATCCGGTGAAGAAGTCGATCGGCAGCGCGATCTCGACCTCCGGGACCCTGGCGAACGGCATCTTCGCGCAGAGCGTCGGCGGCGGCGGCGGCAACGGCGGCTTCGCGATCGCGGTCAGCGGCGGGCTCGTCGGGCTGAGCCTCGGCGTCGGCGGCACCGGCGGCGGCGGCGGCAGCGCCGGCAACGTCACGGTGCGCAACAACGGCGGGATCTCGACGACCGGGACCCTCGCCGACGGCATCATCGCCCAGAGCATCGGCGGCGGCGGAGGCAACGGCGGCTTCAGCGTCGCGGGCAGCATCAGCGCGGCCGGCGGCGGCTTCTCGTTCGGCGGCGACGGCGCCGGCGCCGGGAACGGCGGTACGGTCAGCCTCACCAACGGCGGCTCCATCTTCACCACCAACTCCGACTCGACGGGCCTGTTCGCCCAGAGCGTGGGCGGCGGCGGCGGCAACGGCGGCCTCAGCGTCACCGCGAACGCGGCGTTCTACGGCACCGCCGGGATGAGCCTGGGCGGCTCGGCCGGCGGCGGCGGGAGCGGCGGAAACGTCGGGCTCACCAACACCGGCGAGGTCGAGACGAAGGGCGCGCGCTCGAACGCGATCACGGCGCAGAGCGTCGGCGGCGGCGGCGGCAACGGCGGCTTCAGCGTCGCCGGCAGCCTGTCGGTCGGACCGAACGCGAGCATCAGCATCGGCGGCAGCGGCGCGACCGGCGGCTCGGGCGGAGAGGTCACCGTGACCAACGGCGCGGCGCTCGTCACCCACGGCGCCGACGCCGACGGGATCTTCGCGCAGAGCGTCGGCGGGGGCGGCGGCAACGGCGGCTTCAGCGTCGCCGGCGGCGTGAGCCCGATCGGCAGCCTCGACGCCTCCTTCGGCGGCGGCGCCGGCGACGCCGGCGCGGCCGATAACGTCGCGGTCAACAACGGCACCAGCGGCGCCGCGGCGGGCATCGAGACCTTCGGCTCGCACGCGAGCGGCATCGTGGCGCAGAGCATCGGCGGCGGCGGCGGCAACGGCGGCTTCAGCGTCGCCGGGAGCATCGGCGGCGATGTCGCGCTCGGCCTGAGCATCGGCGGTTCGGGCGGCGCCGGCAGCACCGCCGGCAGCGTCACCGTCACCAACTTCGGGTCGATCTTCACCGGCGTCGACGGCGGCGGCAACTTTGCCGACGCGATCCTGGCGCAGAGCGTCGGCGGCGGCGGCGGCAACGGCGGCTTCAGCGTCGCCGGCGGCGTCTCGGCCGGCGTCGCGGCGAACGTCTCGCTCGGCGGCGGGGCCGGCTCCGGCGGAACCGGCGGCACCGTCGAGGTCGACAGCACGGGCGTTCTCATGACGAACGGCGAGCACGCCATCGGGCTGCTCGCGCAGAGCATCGGCGGCGGCGGCGGCAACGGCGGCTTCAGCATCGCCGGCGGCGTCGCCCCCGGCGCCTCGATCGGCGTCGGCCTGGGCGGCGACGGCGCCCTGGGCGGCACCGGCGGGCAAGTCTCGGTGAGCAGCGTCGGCGGGATCGAGACCAAGGGGGACGACTCGGCGGCGATCTCGGCGCAGAGCGTCGGCGGCGGCGGCGGCAACGGCGCCTTCGACGTCACCGGCGGCGTCGCGGGGCTGGTCTCCGCGAACGTGGGCTTGGGCGGCAGCGGCGGACCCGGTGGCGACGCCGGCTTCGTCGAGGTGACCAGCAGCCTGGGCACCGGCTCGTGCACGGGCGACCTGTCCTCCAACCAGCGCTGTGTGCCGAAGATCGCGACGATCGTCACCGGCGGCGAGCGCTCCGACGGGATCTCGGCGCAGAGCGTCGGCGGCGGCGGCGGCAACGGCGGCTTCAGCATCGCGGCAGGCGTCGCGTACGGCGCGGCCCTCTCCGCCAGCATCGGCGGCAGCGGCGGAGCCGGCGGGATCGCCGGCGGCGTCTTCGTGAACAGCGCCGACGACATCGACACCGGCGCGTTCCTCTCGACCGGCGGCGCGGCCGGGGACTCCTCGGCCGGGATCAGCGCCCAGAGCATCGGCGGCGGCGGCGGCAGCGGCGGCTTCAGCGTGGCCGGCGGCGTCAGCGACTACTTGAGCGGGAGCATCGGGATCGGCGGCTCGGGCGGCAACGGCTCGAGCGCCGGGACGGTCAGCGTCGACAGCCTCGGCGTCATCCTGACGCACGGCGCGAACGCGGCCGGGATCAACGCGCAGAGCCTGGGCGGCGGCGGCGGCAGCGGCGGCTTCACCGTCGCCGGCTCGCTCGCCGAAGGCCCGGCCGCGGGTCTGAGCATCGGCGGGTCGGGCGGGATCGGCTCGACCGGCGGCGACGTCTTCGTCGGCAGCGTCGGCGGGATCGGCACGGCCGGCAACGACTCGGCCGGGATCTTCGCCGAGAGCAACGGCGGCGGCGGCGGCAACGGCGGCTTCAGCGTCTCCGGCGGCCTCAGCGGCACCGTCGCGCTCAACCTCGCGATCGGCGGATCGGGCGGCCAGGGCGGAACCGCCGGCACCGTCACCGTCGACAACGGCAACTCGAAGACGGCCTCGCCGATCGTCACCCTCGGCTCGCGTTCCGACGGGATCGCCGCGCAGAGCATCGGCGGCGGCGGCGGCGACGGTGGCTTCAGCATCGCCGGCGGCATCGCGGACGGCCCGACGATCGAGGCCAGCATCGGCGGGACCGGCGGGTCCGGGGCGACCGCCGGGGCGGTCACGGTCCTCAACTTCGGCAGCATCCAGACCGGGAAGAAAGCGACCTCCGGCGACTTCTCGAACGCGATCCGCGCCCAGAGCATCGGCGGCAACGGCGGCAACGGCGGCTTCTCCGTCGCGGCCGGCCTCAGCACCAGCGTCTCGGGCGCGCTCTCGATC
Source organism: Vulcanimicrobiota bacterium (assembly GCA_963795405.1). Classification (GTDB taxonomy): domain Bacteria; phylum Vulcanimicrobiota; class Vulcanimicrobiia; order Vulcanimicrobiales; family Vulcanimicrobiaceae; genus Vulcanimicrobium. The sequence goes on along the minus strand of CAWCHS010000008.1, from coordinate 4,725 downwards.
GGCGGCTTCGGCGCCCACGGCGCCAACGCCGGTGCGGTCGAGGTCGAAAGCGCCGGCACGCTCGTCACGTACGGCGCGCAGGCCAACGGCATCTTCGCTCAGAGCGTCGGCGGGGGCGGCGGCAACGGCGGCTTCAGCATCGGCGCGAACCTCTCGGAGGGGCCGAACGCGGGCCTGAGCCTGGGCGGCTTCGGCGGCGACGGCGGGACCGGCGCGAACGTCACCGTGGCGAACCTCGGCAACATCGGCACGGCCGGCAACGACTCGAACGGGATCTTCGCCCAGAGCGTCGGCGGCGGCGGCGGCAACGGCGGCTTCAGCATCGCCGGCGCGATCAGCGACAGCGTCGGGATCACCGCCAGCATCGGCGGCTTCGGCGGCGCGGGCTCGGAGAGCGGCAACGTCGGCGTCGGCACGATCGGCTTCATCGGCACGGCCGGCTCGAACGCGAACGGCATTCTGGCGCAAAGCGTCGGCGGCGGCGGCGGCAACGGCGGCTTCAGCGTCGCCGGCAACCTCACCAACGGCGCTTCGGCGGCCTTGACGGTCGGCGGCTTCGGCGGCCCCGGCGCGGGCGCGGGCAACGTCAGCGTCTACGACCTGAACGCGCAGACGACCGGGGCGACCCTGCTCACCGAAGGCGCCCAGTCCGACGGGATCCTCGCGCAGAGCATCGGCGGCGGCGGCGGCGACGGCGGCTTCAGCATCGCCGGCGTCATCAACAACGGCGTCGGGGTCAGCGCCTCGCTCGGCGGGTTCGGCGGAAAGGGCTCGACGGCCGGAACGGTCACCGTGGTCGACTCCGCCACGATCCTCACCGAGGGCAGCGGGTCCGACGGGATCGCGGCGCAGAGCATCGGCGGCGGCGGCGGCAACGGCGGCTTCAGCATCGCCGGCGCGCTCTCGAACGCGGCGAACGCCTCGGTTTCGATGGGCGGGTTCGGCGGCGGCGGCGGGACCGGCGGCAACGTCAGCGTCACGGACGGCGCCGACGCGATCGTCACCACCGGCGCGCAGTCGGTCGGCCTGCTGGCCCAGAGCATCGGCGGCGGCGGCGGCAACGGCGGCTTCTCGATCGCCGGAACATTGAGCACGAGCAAGTCGCTCAGCGTCTCGCTGGGCGGCTTCGGCGGCGACGCCGGCGCGGCCGGCAGCGTCGCGGTGAGCTCGGGTGCCAAGACAGTGAACGGGATCGCCACCTCGGGGGACCTCTCCGACGGGATCCTGGCGCAGTCGATCGGCGGGGGTGGCGGGAACGGCGGCTTCTCGATCGCCGGGACGCTCAACAACGGCGTCGGCGCCAGCCTCGGCATGGGCGGGATCGGCGGGGGCGGCGGGAACGCCGGCCAGGTCTCGCTGACCGCGAACACGCTGGTGCTCACCACCGGTAACCAGTCCTCGGCCCTGGCGGCCCAGAGCATCGGCGGCGGCGGCGGCAACGGCGGCTGGAGCGTCACGGGCGTGATCTCGAATGGGACGAATGCGACGCTCTCGCTCGGCGGGAACGGCGGCGGCGCCGGCAACGCCGGCAGCGTGCTGCTCAGCAGCAAGCAAAGCCTCGAGACGAAAGGCAACAACGCGGCCGCGATCCTGGCGCAGTCGATCGGCGGCGGCGGCGGCAACGGCGGCTGGAGCGTCGGCGCGGGCTTCGCCAACTCGGGCGTCCAGCTCGCGGACAGCTTCGGCGGCAACGGCGGGACGGCCGGCTCGGGGAGCGACATCCGGCTGAGCAGCGGCTCCTCGACGGCCCCGGTGGTCATCACGACGCTGGGCGCCGCGTCCGACGGGATCCTCGCACAGTCGATCGGCGGCGGCGGCGGCAACGGCGGGTTCACCGTCAACGCCTCGGCGACCGGCGACGGCGACGGGCAGCCCGACGCGGCGAAGTTCGGGATGGCCGCCTTCAACATCGGGTACGGAACCTGCACGGTCTGCCCGGGGAGCGGCGGCGGCGACGCCAACAACGGCGGCGTGGTCGGCGTCTTCAGCTTCTCGCGGATCACGACGAACGGCGACAACGCGAACGCGATCGCCGCACAGTCGATCGGCGGCGGCGGCGGCAAGGGCGCCTTCACCGTCGGCGCGACCGTCGACAACACCGGCCCCAGCGCGCAGATCCAGTTCGGCGCGGGCGGCGGCGGCGGCGACGGCGGGACGGTCTACGTGACCAGCTCGCAGCAGCTCGAGACGTTCGGCGCGAACAGCGACGGGATTCTGGCCCAGAGCGTCGGCGGCGGCGGCGGCTTCGGCGGCCTCTCGGCGACCAACGGCTTCATCACCGACATCCCCGGCGTCTCGGGGCTCAACCTCGGCCAGCACGGCGACCAGGGCGGGAACGCCGGCGACGTCTCGGTGGCCAACCTCAGCACGATCGAGACCGCGGGCGCGAACGCGACGGGCTCGCCGCGCAGAGCATCGGGGGCGGCGGCGGCCAGGGCGGCTGGAGCATCTCCGGCGGCTTCTCGCTGCAGCAAGGGACGGCCAGCTCGGTCCTCAACTACGCGTTCGGCTCGAACGGCGGGGCAGGCGGTAACGCCGGCGACGTCCTGGTCACCGATCTCGCGGCTGGAATCGTCACCAAGGGGACGCAGGCCGACGGGATCCTGCGCAGTGCGTCGGGGGCGGCGGCGGCGACGGCGGCTTCGCGATCAACGGCGCGATCACGCCCGGCTGGGCCGTCGGCTTCTCGATGGGCGGCCAAGGCGGCGCGGCCGGCACCGCCGGGACCGTGAACGTCGGGAACAGCGCGCTCATCTCGACCGCCGGCGACCTGTCGGCGGGGATCGTCGCGCAGAGCATCGGCGGCGGCGGCGGCTCGGGCGGCTTCGCGATCGAAGGGCTGGGGACGACCGGCTTCACGGTCTCGACCTCGGTCGGCGGTCAGGGCGCGGCCGGCACCTCCGGCGACGGCGTGACCGTCGTGAACAGCGGGCGGATCGGGACACTCGGCGAGGGCGCCGACGCGATCCTGGCCGAGAGCATCGGCGGCGGCGGCGGCAACGGCGGCTGGGCCATCGCTGGATCGGCGACGACCTCCCGCTCGGCGAACATCAGCTTCGGCGGCTTCGGCAAAGGCGGCGGCGACGGCGGGAAGGTCTTCGTCCTCGACACCTCTTCGCTGCTGGTGACCAAGGGCGCCAATTCGACGGGGATCGAGGCGCAGAGTCTCGGCGGCGGCGGCGGCAACCGCGGTTTCGACGTCGCCGCCGGCTTCAGCAGCAAGGGCAGCCTGAACTTCTCGCTCGGCGGGTTCGCCGGGGTCGGCGGCAACGGCGGCTCCGTCGCGCTCGGCAACGGCGCCGGCCTGGTGCGGACCTACGGTAACAGCGCCGACGGCCTCCTGGCGGAGAGTCTCGGCGGCGGCGGCGGCTCCGGCGGCTTCAGCATCGCCGGCGGCGTGACCGGCGGGCCGGCGCTCGATCTCGGGATCGGCGGGCACGGCGGTCAGGGCGGGAGCGGCGGAACCGTCGTCCTCGCGAACATCGGCGGGGTCGGAACCAGCGGGAACATCGCCGACGCGATCGCCGCCCAAAGCATCGGCGGCGGCGGCGGAGACGGCGGGTTCAGCATCTCGGCGACGCTCTCCGGCCAGAGCAGCGCGTTCAGCGGAACGCTCGCGCTCGGCGGTTCGGCGGGATCGGCGGCGACGGCGGAACCGTGGCGCTCGGCAACACCGGGCCGCTCGAGACGACCGGCGACGACGCGAACGCGATCCTCGCCCAGAGCGTCGGCGGCGGCGGCGGGAAGGGCGCCTTCACGATCGCCGGGACCGGGAGCCTCGGAAACGGAACTTTATGCTCTGATCGGCGGGAGCGGCGGCGACGCCGGCAACGGCGAGAACGTCACGGTCAACGACGGCAAGGCCGGGAGCACCGCGACCATCGTGACGCTCGGCGCCTTCTCCGACGGGATCCTGGCGCAGAGCGCCGGTTCGGCGGCGGCGGCGGCAACGGCGGCTTCGCCGTCGAGGGGCTCGGCTCGCCGGGACAGTCGTTCGGGTTCGCGATGGGCGGCTCGGGCGGCTGCGGCGGCAACAGCGATCAGGGCGCGGACTCGGTCGGGCAGCGCGACTGCGGCAGCGCCTCCGGCGCGGTAGGCGTCACCAACTACCTGGCGATGGGAACGGCCGGCGCATCGTCGGTCGGGATCGCCGCGCAGAGCATCGGCGGCGGCGGCGGCGCGGGCGGCTTCAAGGTCGGGGCCAGCGTCTCGAGCGACGCCAACGGGTTCGGCGCCACCTCGAGCTTCGGTTTCGGCAGCGGCGGCGGGGCCGGCGCGGGCGGGGCCGTCACCGTGAACAACAACGGGCTGATCGAGACGAAGGGCGCGAACACCAACGGGATCCTGGCTCAAAGCATCGGCGGCGGCGGCGGCTACGGCGGCTTCAGCTACGCGACGCAGCTCCTCGGCGATCTGGGGTCGGTATACCGGTTCGTCGACCGACGCCGGTGGCGCCGCGGGGAACGTCACCGTGAAAGACACGGCCAAGATCGTGACCTCCGGCGACGACGCCGCCGCGATCGCGGCGCAGAGCGTCGGCGGGGGCGGCGGGCGGGCCCAGGATCAGCATCTCGGGCGGCCTCAACACCGACACCACCTCGAACCTGGCCGGGCTGAGCCTCGGCCTCGGGTCGAACGGCGGAAACGGCGGCGCGGGCGGGACGGTCCTGGTGACCACGACCGCGACCACCCTCCTGACGGGCGGCAGCGATTCCGACGGAATCT
>CAWCHS010000007.1:0-23957 GCA_963795405.1 Vulcanimicrobiota bacterium | reverse complement strand
CGGCAAGTTCTTCCGGCTCGACGCGCCGCGCGATCCCGACAAGGTGATGATCGTGATCGTCGGCTTGCAGGGTCGCCAGGTCGGGCTGGTCGTCGACTCGTTCCAGGGCGAGCAGGAGATCGTCATCAAGCCGCTCTCCGACGTGATCGGCCGCATCCCGGGGATCTCCGGCGCGACGATCCTCGGCAATGGCTCGATCTCGCTGATCATCGACGTCCATTCGCTGGTCGCCGCGGCGCACGGCTCCGGCCGCGTCACGCGCGCCGAGTTCGTCGGGTCGGCCGGAGCGTCGCTTCAGCATGACGACGTGCTTCGGCGAGCTCGGCGTGACGATGACACGCCTCGACGAGGTCCGCGTGCATCGTCCGGTTCGGTTCGCAGGTCATAGGAGGTTCAATCATGGCAGAATCAACGCAGGTCGTTTCGTTCAAGCTCGGGTCCGAAGAGTACGGCGTCGACATCGCGCAGGTGCAGGAGATCAACCGGATGGTCTCGATCACCCACGTCCCGCGCGCCCCGCAGTTCATGGAAGGCGTGATCGACCTGCGCGGCAGCTGATCCCGATCATCGACCTGCGCACGCGCTTCGGGATGCCGCGCGCCGAGCACACGAAGAACACGCGCATCGTCGTGACCGAGATCAGCGCGAAGCGCGTCGGAATGGTCGTCGACTCGGTCTCTGAGGTGCTGCGCCTCCCGCTCGAGGCGATCGAGGATGCGCCGGAGATCATCGCGGGCGTCGACACCGAGTACATCCGCGGCGTCGGCAAGATCGAGGATCGCCTGATCATCCTGCTCGACCTCGCCCGCGTCATTCGACCGCCGAGAAGCGCGAGCTCGAGGCGGCCGGCGCGGAGCACGTCACCGCGGCGTAGGCCCGAGGCGAGCAGCGTCCGGCGTTACGTCGAGCTGCCCTTCCTCAGCCTTGGGCGGAAAGGCCGCCTGGCGCGCACCGGGCGCGTCGCTTCGACCGCGTAGGCGATCTCCTGCGGCGGGGGCGCGGCGCGCGCGCGCGAGCGCACGACGGTGCGGAACTGCGCCGCGGTGCCCAGGATCAGCCAGAAGTCCTTGTGGAGATCACGTCGAGGAAGCAGCCCGCGACGAGCATCGCGACGAGCGCACCGGTCAGCGCGACGCGCACGTCGTAGAGCGAGGTGTGCCGGCGGATCCCGGCGAGCGGGCGGAACGCCGCGAACCACGCGCCGTAGAACAGCAGAAAGCCGATGATGCCGAACTCGACCAAGACGAACAGCGGCGTGTTGTGCGGCGGGCGGCTCCAGCCGGCGTCGTAGGCCTGGAACACCGACAAGAAGTTCGCGTTGTAGGCGTCGATCTCGCTGCCGGCGCCCCAGCCGAAGATGGGATGCTGCAGGAACGACTTCCACTCGACCATCCAGATCGACGTGCGGCCGGCACCGCCGGTCGAAGCGCGTCGGACATGCGCAGGGCGATCGCCGGGACGAGCAGCGGGACGGCGATGAGCGTCGGGACCATCGTCACGATGGCGAGAATCCGCCGGCGCGAGAGCCAAGCGGCCACCACGACGATCGCGATGCACGCGAGGAACGCTTCGCGCGAGAGCGCGACGACGATCCCGCCCGAGATCACCGCCAGCGCCGCGAGCGAGACGACGACGTTCACCGGCTTGCGCGCGTTCAGCAGCCCGATGAACGCCAGCGCCCACGGGAAGAGGAGCGAGTCGGCGAAGCCGTTCGGGTCGAGCGAGCGGCCGTCGACGTTCAGCATGAGGCGGCCCTGGTCGCCGGCGAGTTGCGGGTTGGCGTGCAGCAGCACCATGCCGTAGACCGCGGCGAGGGCGCCGCCGAGAACGATGGCGCCGCACACCAGCCGCAACTCGCGCTCGTCGACGGGCGCAAGCGTGAGGACCGCGAGCAGCATGATCAGCGAGGTCATCTGCTGCGCCGTCAACATCGCGTTGCCCACGTCGGGCGACCACTGCACGCTGATCAGCAGCCAGACCAGGAAGCCCAGCCAGAGGTAGAGCGCGAGCGAGGGCGACGAGATTCGCCGACGCGCGACGATGTGCACGCTGAGCGCGGCGACGGCGGCGAGGGAGAGATAGCGCGTGAGGTCCCGGCGCCGATCGACAAGAGGTTGTCGAAGGGGACGAGCACGATGTACAGGCCGTACGGGAAGACATACGGCCAGCGGTACGCCGCGAGGATCAGCGCCGGGGCGGCGGCGACGGCGGCGAACAGCGCCGCGAGCACGAACTGGCCGCTGCCGATCGCCAGGATCAGCGCGACGACGATTCCGCCGACGGCGATGCCGCCGAGCGTGTACTGAACCCGCCGGTCGTTCAGATCGATCCGGGGCAGCGCGCGCGCGCGCACGCGCATCAGTCCCTCCGTGAACAACCCATCCCTCCGCGGCACATCCCGGCTTCGCCCATCCGTCTCCTACCCGGCGGCCGCCGGCCCGTCACGCGTCCGCCGCTCCGCTCGTCGCTGAGGACGTCGGGCGGTACGCGACGAACAGACGCGGCGTGACCGATCAGACGAGCGCCGCCGATCCCGCAAACGGCCTTCCGAGACAGGGCGGGTTCCCCCTCCGGCGCACGCTCGTGTGGCTCTCGATCGCCGGCGCGTCGGCGGCGCTGACCGTGCTGGTGCTGCGGGCGACGATGTCCCGCGCCGAGCCGACGGACGAGACGACCGAACGCATTCAGGCGCTGATCGACGAGGCGAACCGGCTGATCAAGGCCCTCGACGAGAAGAAACCGACGTAGTGTTCGACGCTCCCGGCCGGCGGCCGACCACGGGTCCGGTGCCGGGGACGGTGGCGGCGGTCCGATTCACCGATCTGCTCGCCAACGGCCAAGCCGTCGGGCGGATCGAGGGGCTCGTCGTCTTCGTCACGGGGCCGCTCCCCGGCGAGCGCGCGCGCGTCCGCGTGACCCAGGTGAAGCCGAAGTATGCGGTCGGCGAGGTGGTGGCGTACGAGTTCCGCTCGGAGATGCGGGCGGCGCCGTTTTGCGCCGTGTTCGGGACGTGCGGCGGGTGCCAGGTGCAGCACCTGAGCTATCCGGCGCAGCTCGCCTGGAAGCAGCAGATCGTGCGCAGCGCGCTGCGGCGCATCGGCGGCTTCCAGGACGTGGTCGTGCGCCGCGCGGTCGGGATGGCGAACCCGCGCAGCTACCGCAACAAGATGGCGCTGGTCGTGGACCGTTCCGGCGGCGAGACGTCGTTCGGATTTTATCGCGCGCGCTCGCACGCGCTGGTGAAGATCGATTCGTGTCCGGTCGTGCTGCCCCAGCTCGACGCGGCGATCGGCGGGCTCATCGCGTCCGCCGCCGCGCCCGAGTCGCGCGAAGCGTTCGCCGACGCGAAGCACGCGATCGTGCGCGCCGGCGCCGCGTCGGGACAAGCGGTGCTTTCGATCACGACCCTGCGGCAGTCGGCCGCGGTGAAGGATGCGGCGCCGGCGATCGCGCGGCGCGTCCGCGGCGTCGTCGGCGTGTCGAACTCGTTCGAGCCGCGCACCGCGAACGCCGTGCTCGGGCGGAAGATGATGTACGTTTGGGGTCAGCGCGAGATGGAGGAGACGATCGAAGGCGTCCGTTACCGCGTCTCGCCGGCGTCGTTCTTCCAAGTGAACAGCGAGATGGTCGGGCGGGTCTTTCGCTTCCTCGCACCGGGGATCGCGCCCGGCCGCACGATCGTCGACCTGTACTGCGGCGCGGGGACCTTCGCGATCTTCTTCGCCGCGCGCGGCGCGAACGTCGTCGGCGTCGAGGAGAACTCCGCCGCGGTCCGCGAGGCGCGCGAGAACGCCGCGCTCAACGCCGTCGAGGACCGCGTGCGGTTCGTCGAAGGCCGGGTCGAAGGCGCGGTCGTCAATCGCGAAGGAAAGCAGGCGCTGCAGGACGCCGAGATCGTCTTCCTCGATCCGCCGCGCAAAGGCTCCGACGAAGCGACGCTCGATGCGCTGGCGAACGCCGGCGTCCCGAACATCTGGTATCTCTCGTGCAACCCGGCGACGCTCGCGCGCGACCTGCACTACCTTTCGCGGCGCGGCTACGACCTGGGCGTCGTGCAGCCGTTCGACATGTTCCCGCAGACCGGGCACGTCGAGACGCTGGTGACGCTGCACCGCCGCGGCCAGGGGTCCGAGGTGACGCTCCCCGAGCGCGAAGCGACGCCGTGGGACGACCGCATCCCGGAGTGGCCGACCGATGACCCGTACGCGAAGCACGAATATCCGGAATTCGTCGAGCAGTAGCGTGACCGCTCGGCGGGACGGCGAGCCGAGGAATCGGCGTGCGGGCAGCGTAGGGTCGGCCATGGAACCGGACGGCGCTCGCGAGCGCGTGCGCGTTCGAGGGCGGCTCTTGCCGCTACTCTGCGCGCTGATCACGCTCGTGGTGTGCGCCGCGATCCTGGAGAACGCCTGGGGCCCCGGCGGCCGTCCGCTGCTCGGATACTGGGACTCGATCCTCACGACTACGGACGAGCCGTTCGTCGCTCAGTTCGTGCAGTCGACCGCCGGCGGTGCGACAGCGCGGGCCGGAATCCGCGACGGCGACCGCGTCGATCTGCGGACGCTCGACGCGCACGGGCGCGTCTCCGTGCTGTTTCAGCCGTACGCCGGCACGCCGCTGTCGTTCGCGGTCGAGCGCGAGAGAAAGCGCGTTCCGGTCCGCTTCACGGCGACGACGCAGTACGAGAGCGGCGCCGGGTTCAAGATGACGGCGAACGCGCTGTGGGGGCTCGCGTATCTCTGGGCGCTCGGGTGCGCGTGGCTCGTCGCGCTGCGTCGCGGAGCGAGCCGAGAAGGCTGGTATCTCTGTCTGGCGCTGCTCGCGCTCGCCGCGCAGTGCGTGTCGCCGACGACGATCGCGCTTCCCGACGGGACGGCGGGCGCGCTCACGTATTTGGCATGGGGCTGCACGACATGCGCCGCTGCCGTCCTCCCCGTGTTGCTCGGGCGACGGTTCGGCGCGCGATCCCGCGTGCGCGTCGTCGCCGAGCTGGCGACCGCCGTCGTGGCCGCCGTGACGTTCGCGGGCTTCGCCGCCGGGTCCGTCGGGATGCTGAACGCATCGATCGATCCGATCCCGTTCACTTACGGCGCGTTCTGGCGAATCGTCGGCGTCGCGCTCGACGTGACGGCGCTCGCCGCCGTCGCTCTCGCGGTCGCCGGCACCGAGCGCGCGGGACGCGCGCGCGCGGCGTGGCTGCTCCTGCCGCTCCCGGCCGCGTTGCTCCTCTCCACGGTCGCGGGCCAGCTGCAGCTGTTCGCGCCTTCGTGGGAATCGTACATGGGGCTCGACCTCGTGGAGAACGCGATGCTGCTCGTCGGGGCGGCTGCGGTCACCTTCGCGCTGCTCAAGCGCCGCGTTCTGGACGTCCAGTTCGTGATCGGCCGGACGCTCGTCGTCGCCGGCGTGTCGGCGGTCGTCGTCGCGTCGTTCGTGCTGCTGGAGTGGCTGCTGGGGACGGTCCTCGCGAACGTGAGCCACGCGACGGGCTTGGTCGCGAACGCCGCACTCGCGCTCGTCCTCGGACTGTCGATGTCGTTCATCCACAAGCGCGTCGACCTCTTCGTCGACTTCGCGTTCTTCCATCGACGGCACGAGAACGAGCGTGCGCTGCGGGACTTCGCACGAGAAGCGGCGTTCGTGACGCGACGCGACGACCTGCTCGACCACGCGATCGGCAAGATCCGCGCACACACGGACGCGCGCTCCGCGGCGGTGCTGCTCGACGGCGACGGCATGTATCGCGCGGCGCGTTCGTTCGGCGATCCGCCGGTCGAGACCGGCGAGAACGACCCGGCGATCCTCGCGCTGAAAGCGCGCCACGCCCCGATCGATCCGCACCGGTACTTCACCGGGCTGCAGGGCGACGTGGCGCTGCCGATGCTCGCCCGAGGCCGGCTGCTCGGCGTGCTGCTCTGCGGAGCGCGCGCGGGCGGTGAAGCGTACGCGCCGGACGAGATCGGCGCGCTGAGCGACCTCGCGCACGGCGTCGGCGGCGCGCTGGACGCGCTCGACCGGACGGACGGCGCGCAGGCGCGCGACGACGCGATCCTCGCCGAGCTGCGGGCGCTCCGCGGCGATCTCGCCGCGCTTCGCCCGCAAACCTAGGCGGAAGCGTTCGCGTCTCGCGAACGCGCTGCGCTACTTCGTGTTCAGCCGGAATCCGAGGTCGAACTCGCGCGGCGGCGCGTAGTGGTTGCCCTGCGCGTTGAGATACGTCACGAGATAGCGGTCGTTCAGGAGGTTGCGGACGCGGAACGTCAGCGCCATCCCGTTGCGCAGCGCGATCCCCTTTTCGGCGTCGAACGTCGTGTGCGGCGTGCGTTTGCACGGGCCGCCGCTGTTCGGGTTCGGATAGCCGCAGGTGATCCCGTTCGGGTCGATCGCGCTCGAGAGGCCGCTGCCGTACTCGCCGTCGACCGAGAACCAGCCGCCGCGGCGATCGTTCATGACGATCCCCGACGAGACGTCGACGCGCTGGTCGTGATCGGCCGGCGTCCAGTCCGCCGGCTGACCGAAGCACGGCGCGAGGAGCTGCGTCTCGCAGCCCTTGTTGACCGAATACGTGTGCGTCAGCGAAGCGTAGAAGCGGCCCGCGCGCGCGAGCGGAACTTGATAGTACGCGCTCTGCGTCGCGATCCGGCCCAGGGCGTAGTTGATGTCCTGGTGCAGGTTCGTCACGCCGACCTGCGTGTCGTCGATGAGGTCGGTCGCGTCCTTCTGCATGATCCGCACGCCGAGGTCGCCGGCGCCGACGCCGAGGTGCCCGCCGATCTCGTACACCGAGTCGCGCTCGGGCTTCAGATCGAACTGCGCGACCGACGTCTGCAGCGGCAGGTTCAGCTCGTAGGCCGCGACCGGCGCGACGTTCTCGAGCGAGAACGGCGTGAAGTAGCGGCCGTAGTAGACGTACGCGTTGGCGCGAGGCCCGAGCGTGCGGGACAGCTTGATCCGTGGGCTGAGCTGCGAGAAGCCGCGGTCGAACTGCGTCGAGGTCACCTCGAACGCATCGCCGCGCAGTCCGTAGTCCAGCTGCCAGAGCTCGCCCATCCGCCAGCTGTCTTGGAGGTACAGCGCGGTGAGATGCCCGAGGTTGGGCGCGTCGTCGACGACCGTCGCCGGCGCGCCGGGCGTGCCCGGGGTGAGGATCGGCGCGAGGAAGTTGTCCGGCTGCAGCGTGACCGCGTAGTCCTTCGCGACGTGCGTCGCGTCGTAGAGGCCGCCGAACGCGACGTCGTGCTGCGGGCTGCGGTTCTCGTAGTCGAGGTTCCCGCCGACGTCGATCGCGGTGCGATCGGCGTTCAGCGAGAACGCGCAGCTCGCGTTCGAGAACGGGACCGCGGGGTTCGCGACCGGGCGCGTCACGACGCCGCCGACGACCGGACCGGCCGACCCGAGCGCATCCCCGCAATCGCTCGGAGCGCCGGGGTTCTGGGCCTCGCCGTAGGCGAAATCGTTCGCCGCATCGCCGAAGTCGCGGATCCGCGAGCGCTTGTACGACGGCCCGAACGAGAGGGAGCCGTGGTCGCCGATCGGGTGCCTGAACTGGAGCGCGGTGAAGATATCTTCCTGCGTCTCGACGTCGTCGGTGGACGCCGGCTCGCCGCCCGCGACGTCGTTGGGGATCTGGTAGGTCTGATACGAGCGCGAGACGGTCAGGTTGAGGTAGTTGGGCCCGGTCGGCAGCGTGTACCGCAGGAACTGGTTCGCGTCGCTGTACTGGTCGTGCGGCGAGTCGAAGTTCGGCGGGTCGAGTCCGCGATCGCTGCGCTCGTCGTGCGAGGCGACGACGAGCGAGCCTTTCCCGACGTTCGCGTGATACCCGATCGTGCCGTTGAGATCGCCGTACGACCCGTAGTCGATGTCGCCGATGAATCCCGGCGGCCCGGATCCGTTGCGGGTGTTGATGTTGATGACCGACGCGAAACGCTCGCCGTACTGCGCGGGATACGCGCCCTCGAGCGCTTCGACGAACGAGATGTCGTTGGGGTCGAACTCGGTGCCGACGACGCGGTTCAGCTCCTGCGGGATCGCGACGCCGTCGACGATGTAATTGATGTCGCCGTGGTCGCCGTTGATGTGCACGACGCCGTTCGCGCCGCGCGCGGCTCCCGGTAGCTGGATCAGCAGGTCGGGGAGGTTTCCGCCGGCCGGCGAGCGCGCGAGCACCTCCGCGTTGAGCGTCGAGTCGGTCCCGGCGCCGTGCTGCGGCGGCCGCGCCGTCACGCTGGTATGTCCGATCTCCTTGAGCTTCGAGAGCGCGAACATCAGGTTCGCAGCGTTCGCGCCGCTGACGTCGACGCGCAGCGACGCGCTGCCTTGGGGCGAGGTCACGACGACGTCGTACCGGCCGATCGGGACGGCGCCGATGTGAAAGACGCCGTGCGCGTCGGTCGTCGCGCGGAACGTGAGGTTGCCGCCGGTCGCGGTGACGACCGCGCCGGCGAGGGGCGCGCCGTTCGCGGTGACGGTGCCGCCGATCGCGGTCGTCGCCTGCGCGAATGCGGTGACCGGCGCGCACGCGAGCGCGAGCGGAGCGGAGAAGAAGAGCGAGACGGCCAGCGCCGCGAGGCGCCGGCGAGCGTCATGTCGGTGCGACATGCGAGAGAAGGTCCTTCGTGCGAGTGCAGATGAAAGCGAAAGCGGCGCCGATCCGATCGGCGCGCGGTTCGGCGGGGCCGGTCGTCGTCCGACGATCCGTCCCGCCCGGCGGTGCGCTCGGCTAGAGCGCGAAGACCGCCGGCGGACCGCGTCCGGCGCGGAGCCGGACGGTGCACGAAGCATAGCGCGCGAGCGCGGGCGAACCGAGCTCGAAACGCGGGGAAGCAGCGGTGTCGTCGGCGAGCGCGATCAGCGCGGCGGCGATCGCGAGCAGCGAGTCGCGCGCGGCGGAGAACGCCACCGCACCGACCAGCACCGCGAGCAGCCCCGCGATCAGCGCGACGGCGAGGTGGGCGGGATCGACGCTGACGCCTTCGGCGGCCAGCGTCGCGACGGCGACCCCGGCCTGCAGCGCGCCGCCCGCGAGCGCGAGGCGCTGGCCCGAGGGCAGCGCGCGACGCAGCAGCGTGATGCGCAGCCGTCGTTCGGGGGCGGTGCCGCGGCGCAGCGTGGCGAGCGCGAAGGCGAACGCGCTTCCGCCCAGCAGGGCGAGCAGCGCATGCTCGGCGCCGACGGCGGCCGCCCGGCGCGATACGCCGCCCACGAGCTCGAAGAGGACGTGCCCGAACAGCCCGAGCGGAAGCGTCAGGCCGGCGTAGACGAGCCAAGCTCGAGTCCGCTGGAGCACGAAATCAGTGTCTTACGGCGCCCTGAGATGTTCCTGCGGCTCGTCCCTGTCTGGCTTCCCGAGCGAGATAGGCGTCTGAGCGTAAAGCACGAACGCGCTACGACAACGAGCATCATTCGGGCGGGCTCCACGTTACCGCGTGGCGGCCATCGCTCTCGCGGGAGCTACGTGTGCAGCATCGTCATCTTGCGTTCGTGACCTCGGCGTGCCTGTACGGCACGGTTCTTGCCGGATGCGCCGGCGACGGTTCGAGCGTCACGCAGCCGGCGGGTGCGGTTCCCTCGGCCGCGGAGAGAGGGACCGTCTCAGGCGGCCGCACCGAGACGGGAGGTACAGCGCATTCCGGTGTTCGGCGAACGATGTCGACACCGGCCTGCACGGTCAACGGAACGGACGCTTTCGTGGGTGGCGCCGATTCGAACGTGGCGGCCGGCCAAGATGCGTTCGTCGGGGCCGGCTACGACAACAAAGCCTGCGACCGTTGGTCGGTCGTTGCCGGCGGCTACCAAAATACGGTTCAGGGGCCGGGGGTTCCCGAGAACGGCTTCATCGGCGCCGGCGAGGGCAATGTCGTCAACGGGAACACCACCAATGCCGTGATCGTCGGCGGCTATTACAATACGGTCTCGAACGCCGACGGGGTGGTGGTGGGAGGCGGGAGCAACACCGAGGCCGCCGAGTATGCGTTCCTCGGCGGCGGCCAGGGCAATGCGATCGCCGGCAGCGGCTCGCAGTCGGCCATCACGAGCGGCTTTCACAATTCTCTTTCCCAGTCATACGGCTTCATCGGCGCGGGCATCTTCAACACCGTCTCCGGAGAAGGCGGATTCATCGCGGCCGGCGGCTACAATACCGTCAGCGGCGAGGGCGCGGTGGTCGACGGCGGCTACGACAGCACGGCGTCCGGCACGTTCGCGACGATCCCGGGCGGTTACGGCAACAATGCCGCGGGCACATACAGCTTCGCCGCGGGCGCCCGGGCGAGCGCGGTCCAGACCGGCACGTTCGTCTGGAGCGACGGCTCGGACGGTGACGCGATTCTGACCTCGTCGCGTGCGTATCAGTTCTTGGCGCGCGCGTCGGGCGGGTTCACGCTCTACACCAATGCCGCAAGTACCGCGGGAGCGCAGCTCGGCGCCGGCTCCGGCACGTGGGCGTCGCTGAGCGACCGGAACGCGAAGACGAACATGGCGCCGCTCGACGAGGCGGCGGTCCTCGACAAGGTCGCGGCGTTGCCGATCACCCGCTGGAGCTACACCTCCGAGCGCGGCGTGCGTCACGTCGGCCCCATGGCCCAGGATTTTTACGCCGCCTTCAAGGTCGGCGAGGACGACAAGCACATCACGTCGATCGACGAGGACGGCGTCGCGCTGGCGGCGATCAAAGCACTCCACGCAGACAATGGCGCGCTGCACGCCGAGAACGCGCGATTGCGGCGGCAGCTCGCCCGAATCGCGCTCGCGGAAGCGCGACACGAGACGCACGATCGTCGCGTCGACGCGGCACTCGCGAGCCTCGGAGCATCGGTATCTCGATAAGCTGAAAAGGGTTCTTTCCTGCGAACGACCCCGGAGGGGCACGGCTTCGATCGACCGCGATGACCGGTCAGAGCGCCGGCCTCACGTCGGCGACCGGCTGCTGCGGCCACGGGGCCGCCACATCCGAGAGGAGCTCTCGCAGCGTCGAGGCGTTGCGCGGCGCATACGCGAGTTGGTCGTTGTTGAAGTACACGAACGTCGCTTCGACCTGCGGGGCGAGTGCGCGGATCGCGTCGGCCCATCGCTGCAGGCGCGCACCGCGGTACGACCCGGCGTACGCACGGACCGGGCCGTGCAGCCGCACGTAGAGCACCGGGCCGGTGACGACATGCGGTGCGACGCTGCTGGCCAGATCGTGCAGGCAGAGCGAGATTCCGCGCTCGCGCAGCAGCGCGTAGACCGCTTCGTCGTACCAGCTCTGATGGCGGAACTCGACGACGTAGCGGTGATGCGGCGGCAAGACGTCGAGGAATCCGCGCAGCGCGTCGTCGTCGCGCGCCCACGTCGGCGGGAACTGCGCCAGCACGTTCGCGATGCGCGGCGCGAGCGGGGCGATCCGCGTCATGTAGGTGTCGACGAAGGTTTTCGGCTCGCCGGGACGCTTGCGGTGCGTGATCAGCCGGCTCAGCTTCACCGTGTAGACGAAGCCGGGCGGGACGTTGCTCCACCGCACGAGGTCGTGCTCCTTCGGCAGGCGGTACGTCGTGACGTTCAGCTCGACCGTCGGGAAGCGCGTCGCGTAGTACGCGAGCCACTCGCGCTGGGGCAGCTTCTGCGGGTAGAAGCGCCCGCGCCAGTCCTTGTACGTCCAGCCGCTCGTGCCGATCAGGATCGGTCCCACACCCGTTCCTTTCCCGAACGGTATCTTCGTACTGCTAGCGGTGCGAGGCCGATCGCGCGATGATGACGACATGGCGCAACGGTTCGTCGTGATGATGGCCCTGGTCGCCGGCGCCGCCGTAGCGGGTTGCGGCGGCGGCCTCTTCGGCGCGCCGCACTCCGAGGGCACGCCGTGCGGCCCGCCGCCCCCCGTGCCGGCCGCGTTCGGCTATCTCGCCTATCCGCAGCCCGGGGCGACGGCGGTTCCGCGGTCGCCGCTCATCGTCATCGGCGACGAGGGAATCGTCGTGCTCGACCTCGCCCCCAGCGCCGGCGGCCCGGCCGTCGTGCTGACCCCGCACCCCGTGCCGTCGCCGCTGCCGACGGGGATTCCCCTCGCCGCTCGCGACGCCGCCCAACGGCGAGGCGCTGCCCCTGTACGCGACCGGCAGCGGCCCGACGCTCGCGCCGTCGACCTCGTACGTCGTCTCCTTTCCCTACCAGGCGTACGTCGCGACGCCGCCGTGCTCCGAGACGCGGACGCAGATCCTCGGGTCGTTCACGACCTCGGACTGAGAAGACGCGCGGCGTCCTCGCCGCGTCCGCGCAGTAACGCGCGCGGCGCGCGGAGTAGACGCTCGTCGTGATCCTCACGACGGATCGGCTGACGCTGCGCGAGCCGGAGGAGGCCGACGCCGAAACGCTGCGCGACTACTACCGTCGGAACGCCGAGCGTTTTGCGCCGTGGGACCCGCCGCGCGCCGACGACGCCGCGTGGCACCGCGCGTGGATCGACGAGGTCCGGACGCGGCGTTACGGCGGCAATCCGACGGTGCTGGTCGCCTTCGACGCTGCGGGAGGCGTGCTCGTCGCGGTGGTCGATCTGCACGGCTTCACGCGCGACGGCGACGCGATGATCGCCTATTCCGTCGACGGCGCGTACGAAGGGAAAGGCTACGCGAGCGAAGCGGTCGCCGCGGTCATCGCGTACGCGGCGGACGAGCTGGGCGTGGCGCGGGTCAGCGCGTATTACGATCCCGCGAACGTGCGGAGCGAGCGGCTGTTGGAGCGCGCGGGCTTCGCGGTCGTCATGCGGACGCCGGTGGTTCCGGGATTCGAGCGGTTCATGCGGGTGCAGAACATCGCTGTCCGAACGCTGCGAACCTGAGCCCGCGGCGCGCTCGGCGCCGCGGGCTTCGACTCGCTCAGATCGTCAGTTTCGGCTCGGAAAGATCCCGCTGAGCGCGATGATGTAGGTCATCACGAGATAGGGCTGCTGGTTCGAGTGGGCCTGGTTGCCGCCATAGGTGTTGACCATCGCGGCGCTCATCGTGGTCGATTGCTGCGGCGAGGGGCCGGCGGAGTAGATCTGCGCGGGCGCGGCGTTGGCGGGAAATGCGTTCTCCGGCTTGGTGATGGTGCCGGCGCTCGTGGTCGCTTTGACGTAGTGCGTGTGTGTCGGCGTCTCGCCCAGCGTCAGCGTGTGGGTCTCCTCGCCCATGTATTGCCCCAGGATGTATCCCGAGGCTTGGTGCATGGCGACCGTTCCGCGGAGGTCGGGCAACGCGAAGTTGACTCGCCCGTCACCGCCGTACGTCGTGCCGAGCAGGGCGAACAGCGCCTGGTTCTGGTTGATGGGGAGCAGCTGACCGTTGCACATCGCCCATCCCTTCGGCGCGAAGTTGAAGGCGACGAGCTTGATCTCGCTCAGGAACGGTGTCGACATCGCTTCCTTTCGTGCGTTCGCGAACGTGCCGGGCTAGCTGCGCGGCGGGTAGACGCCCTGCAGCGCGATGCAGAAGTTCAGCGTCAGCGTGGGCATCATGTTGTTGTGGGGGAAGCCGCTGCCGGACCCGATCAGCATGAACGCGCTCATCTGCTGCAGGGCGTTGGCGGTTCCGTAGAGGTTGATGCCGTTCGGCGCACCGGGGACGTTCCCGCCGGGAGTGGTCTGGGTTGCGTTCAGGGGGCTGTCGTCGGCTGAGATCTGGTGCGTATGCGCCGGCATTTCGGGCTCGATCAGCGTGACCGTCGCGCTGCCGACGCTCTCGCCGACCGAGTACGGCGAGGTTCCGGCGCTCTGCCCGGCGCCGATGGCGACGCTGCCTTGGAAGTTCGGCAGCGCGAACGTCACCTTGCCGTCGCCGCCGTAGAACGTTCCGAGCAGCGAGAAGAGCGCGGTGTTCTGCGAGATGGCCAGGAGCTGGCCGTCGCACGCCGCCCACCCGCGCGGTGCGAAGTTGAACGGGAAGGCGCGGATCTCCGCGAGATATGGCTGTGACATGGCGTTACGACTGCGACGGGTAGACGCCGAAGAGGCAGATGATGAAGCTCACCGCCAACGAAGGCTGGCGGTTTTCGTGCGGTTGGCTTCCTCCCGCGGTCGAGGTCACAACCATCGGTTTCAAGGCTCCCGTGTGGATCGAGTAGATCTTCTGCCCCGTGGTGTTGCCGTAGAGCACGTTCGTCGGATTCGTGTTGGTCGTCGCCGACGTGCTGTTCTCGGCGATCGGCACGTGTGTATGCAAGGGCGTCTGCTGCCCGGTCAGCGTGACCGACTCGACGCCGGCGGACTGACCGACCACGTACGTCGTTCCGGTATGCTTACTCGTCCCTTGATGGACGGGGACGCGTCCGCCGAGGTTCGGCAGCGCGAATGTGCTCTGGCCGTCGCCCCCATAGGTCGTCCCGATCAGGTTGAACAAGGCGTCGTTCTCGCTGATCGGGACCTGGGCGCCGTTGCAGAAAGCCCACCCCGCGGGCGCGAAGTTTCCTCCGAAGGTGCGAACCTCACCGATATATGCGGACATGAGCTCCTTTCACCGCGATCGCTCGCGGATGACGGCACGCTGCGAAACGCTGGGCGCACGGCGCGGCACGCGCGTGCAAACGGCGACATCGTGACCAATCCCCATCCACCTCGCCTCCCCACGGCGTGCACACCGAAACTGCGAGCCCGGCGAGAAGAACTGGCTTCCGGTCCGGGCTGCGGGGCGACTATTCGCCGGTACGGACCGGCCCCCTGTTCAAACGCGCCTCTTCCGGGACGCGACGGCTGACGTGTCGCGCGAAGGGTTCGAGGCGCTACGCGCGCGCGTTTGGGACGACCCGTCGTTCGCGATGGAGCTCTTCGGATCTCCGGCCGAACGGTTCGCCGGCGAGCTCGTCCGGCGCGCGCGCGAGCTCGGCTTCGACGTCGAACCGGCCGACGTCGCGGCGGCGCTGAACGCGGGCCGCGCCGAATGGCTGATGCGGTGGATCCGCTGAGCGACGGGCTGCGCCCCTGGACGCCGATTCGAATCTCGGGGCCGCCCACGGATCCGATCGTCGAGTGGGCCGTCGTCTCAGCGCCGTTCACGGAGCCGTTCTTCGAGCAGAGCGCGCACCTGGCGATGGAGGCCCCGTTCAACCTCGCGTTTGCGCGCCGGACGCCGTTCGCCGCGCTCGAGCGGCTTGCGGCCGAAGAGCCCGGCCTCGCGCCGGACGGATTGATCTTCCACATGTCGCGCTGCGGCTCGACGCTGATCGCGCAAATGTTGTCGCGGCTCGACGCGACGATCGCGCTCTCCGAGGCGCAGCCGTTCGATGCCCTCCTGCGTTCCCATCGCCTCGGCGGGGACAGTGAGGCCGAAGGCGACCTCACGGCGCGGCGGCTGCGTGCGCTCGGGACGGTCCTCGGCCGGCCGCGCCGTGGCGAACGGCGGCTGTTCATCAAGCTGCACGCGGCGCACGTCCTGGACCTGGCGCTGTTCGAGCGTGCCTTCCCCGGAACGCCGTGGATCTTCGCCTTTCGCGAGCCGCGCGCGGTGTTGCGCTCGCAGGCGCGTGAGCCCGGGACGGAGGTGATGCCCGGAACGATCGATCCGCCGCCGCGCGGGATCGAACGGCGCGACCCGGCCGCATTCGATCCGGACGACTACGCGGCGCAGATGCTCGCGGCGTTCTGCGAGGCGGCGTTGGCCCGCTCCTCCTCGCCGCTTGCGCGCTTCGTCTCGTACGAAACGCTGCCGGAGGCGGTCGAGCAAACGATCCTTCCCTGGTTCGGCATCGTGCCGAGCGATGCCGAGTGCGAGCGGCTGCGCGAGATCGCGCGCGCCGACACGAAGCGCGAAGGCGCGTTCGAGGCCGCGCGCGATCGGGAGCGCGTCAGCGAGGCGATCGATCGTCTCGCGGCGCGCCGGCTCGACGACGCCTACGCGCGCCTGCGCGCACGCGTCGCGCCGTAGCCGACGGACCCCTCAGTTCGAGGCGGCCAACGGCTCGAGGAGCGCGATGATGTTCCCTTCGGAGTCGATCGCGTAGCCGAATCGCCCGATCCCGGGGATCTCCTGGACGCGGCCTTGCTGGCCGCCTTTCATCGCGATGTCGAGCATCGCTTGATCGATGTGCGGGACCTCGATCGTCGGCGTCGGGGCTTTGATGATGTCTTGGCGCCGCGTGATCGCAGCGGGGATCCCCGCGCCGCCGTTCTCACTGGGCGTGTGGACGAGATACGGCACGCCGGAGGGTTCCGATGCCGCGAACTCCCATCCGAAGACCTCGCGATAGAATTTCGCCGCCCGGTCGACGTCGTCGGCCGGCAGATGGAAGTTGACGATCTTTCCCACGGTTCTCCGTTACTGGTTCTGCGGCAGCATCGCGGCGCGCAGCTGCTGCTCGGGAGTGAACGTGATGTCGACGGCAAAGCGGCTCGCTTCGCTCTGCGGGCTCGCATGCTCCAGCCCGGCCCAGCCCGCGGCAAACGCGCGCTGCTGCGCGTCGTGCACCTCGAGGAGCGCGGAGGCTTCCTGCGCCGAGAGCGCACTCGCGATCTGCGTCTGCGCGGCGTAGGTCGTCGTGCGGCCCGAGGCGATCGCCTCGACGAGCGCTTCGAGACGCGTGCGGTTCGCGGGTGAAATCGCTTCCAGCGCGGCGTTGCGCGACGTGGCGCGCGAGGCTGCGATTCGGGACGACGCCTCGGCGGTGATCTCACCGGAGACGTTCGTCCGCGGATGGATCGCCGACGCGACGAGCGCGCGGTTCGCGCGCACCTGCGCGGCGCGCGCGTTCTCGGCGGCTGCCGCTTTCGCCGAGAGCGTACGCATCGCCACCCGGCGCGCGCCCGGCCCGAGCGAGGCGATAAGCGTCGGGTGCCGCGGCATCGCCGCGAGCGCCTGCGGGCTCGCCGGCGCCAGCCCCGTGAACGCGACGACGAGGCCGTACCCGGCGGCGGGAAGCGCGAAGCTTTGTTTCTTGCCTTCCGCCACGGCGTGATCCAAGATGGCGCCGAGCTTGGGATATTGCGACGCGGAGAGCGTCTGACCGCGTGCGAGCAGCCAGCCGCGTGGCGCGACGGCGCCGTCGAAGCGCCGCGCCTCACCGACGATCGGTGAGGTCAGCACGTTCGCGGGTATCGCATCGGCGGTCGCCGGGACCATGCGCGCGCCGCCGCGCGCTGCTTGGGACTGGACGGGACGCTCGACACCCGGGATCGTCCCCATCCCGCGTCCGCCGCATCCGCTGAGCACCGCGGCGGCGGCGGCGCCCAGGAAGGGAGCGCGCTTCATCGTGATGAGACCTCCGGTCAGTTCTGGGAGGGGAAGATGCCGGCCACGGCGATGCAGAACGAAAGCACGAGATAGGGCTGGCGATTCTCGTGCGCTTGCGAGCCGCCCAGGCTCGAGATCATCGCCGAGCTCATCGCCACGGCCTGCATGCCGGCGCCCCCCGTGCTGTAGATTTGCGCCGGGGCGGCATTGGCGGGATACGCCGATTGGGGCTTGGTCTGCGTTCCCGCGCTCGACGTCGAACCCGCGAGGTGGATATGCGCGGGCATTTCGGACGCGATGATCGTAT
The DNA here is from genome assembly GCA_963795405.1 of Vulcanimicrobiota bacterium. Lineage (GTDB taxonomy): Bacteria > Vulcanimicrobiota > Vulcanimicrobiia > Vulcanimicrobiales > Vulcanimicrobiaceae > Vulcanimicrobium. The sequence goes on along the minus strand of CAWCHS010000007.1, from coordinate 6,476 downwards.
GGGTCTCTTCGCCGCCGCGCTCGCCCAACGTGAAGCTCGAGCCCATGTGGATTGGGACACGGCCCTGCAGGTTCGGCAAAGCGAAGTTGGTGCGGCCGTCACCGCCGTAGGTGGTTCCGAGCAATGCGAACAGCGCCTGGTTCTCGTTGATCGGCAGCAACTGGCCGTTGCAGAGCGCCCAGTTCTTCGGCGCGAAGGTGAAGCTGCAGATGCGGATCTCGGACAGAAACGGGTTGGACATGTTCGTGCCTCCGTGCCGCTAGCTGCGCGGTGGGTAGACGCCCTGCAGCGCGATGCAGAAGTTGAGCGTCAGATACGGCATCATGTTGTTGTGCGGCTGACTACCGCCGGCCACGCTGAGCATGGACGGGTTCATCGTCGTGTTCGTGGCGGCAGCGTAGAACGTCTGTCCCGTCGGCCCGCCCGGAAGGTTTCCGCTCGGACTCACCTGCTTCGCGTTCAGCGGCGTCGCGTCGCCGGCGATCGTGTGGGTGTGACTGGGCATCTCGATGGTCAGCAAGGTGATGGAGTCGCTTCCGCCCTGCTCGCCGACGTCGTACAGCGAAAGTCCCGCGCCTTGCCCCTGTTGCAGCGGCGCGGAGCCCTGCAGGTTCGGGAGGGCGAACGTCGACTTGCCGTCCCCCCCGTAGAACGTGCCCACCAGCGAGAACAATGCCGTGTTCGACGAAATGGGCAGGATCTGGCCGTTGCAGAACGCCCAGCCCTTCGGCGCGAAGTTGAATGGGAAGATGCGGATCTCCGCTACGAATGGATTTGACATCGTCAGCTCGGACTCGGATAGATGCCGTACAATGAGATGATGAAGTTCAGCGCGAGGTACGGCTGGTGGTTTTCGTGCGGCTGGCTGCCGCCTTGGGGCTGCACGCTCTCGAGCGTCTTGAGCGCCCCCGTGTGCACGGAGTAGAATTCGGTCGACCCGGTGTTCCCGTAAAAACTATTGGTCGGATCGGTGGCCGTCGTCGTGACGGTGTTGTTGTCGGCGACGGCCGGGTGGGTGTGCGAGGGGATCTGGTTGGTCGTCAGCGTCACCGTCTCGACCCCGCCTTTACCGCCGATCGTGTAGGTCGAGCCGCCGGCGAGCGTGCCCTGATGCACCGGGAGGCGGCCTTGCAGATCCGGCAGCGCGAACGTGCTCTGCCCGTCGCCTCCGTACGTGGTGCCGATCAGCCCGAAGAGCGTCTCGTACTCCGAGATCGCGAGGAGCTGCCCTTGGCAGAGCATCCACCCGGCCGGTGCGAAATTCCCGGCGAATATTCGTATCTCGCCGACGAACGGTTGGCCCATACTGTCATGTACTCCGTCAGGGTTTGAACGCCGATGCCAGCGGGTGGTTCGTGGTCTTATGAAACGCCACGAACGTCGGCCCCGCACCGAACGCATTCCCAAACTGGTCGTAACATGGACTGCACGGCTGCCCGCCGCCGGCGGGGACCGTGAGGCTGGACACGTCGTAGATGTAGAACCCTTGCCAGGTTCCGTCGTACGTTTGCACCCCGATGAGCAGCTTCGTGCTCGTGAGGAACTTCAGCGAGTTGACGAAGACCTCATAACCGAACGTGTCGTTCGTTCCTGCGCTGGGGTCGAACGCATACGTGGTCATGGCCGACGTCGTGAACCCGTCGAAGGGGATCGACGCCCCCTGCACCGTTGGCCCGCCGGCTCCGTCCTTGAAGACCTGCACCAGCATCGCGCCGTTCTGGTCCTCGCCGGAGACCGCGATGTAGCCCGTGCTCGACGCAGCGACGTGGTTCGGCGAGAAGTAGCTGCTCGCCGGGGTGGTGTTCGCGCTGACCAAGACGTACGACCACACCGGCGAGGTCTGCGAGCCCGAGGTGGTGTTCCAGGCGTCGAGGTACGCCGTCGTCCCGGTCGCCGTGTTGCTGTTGTTGTTCGCGATGCCGCTCGCCGTGATGAGATATCCCGTACTCGAGTCGTACGCGATGTCGGCGAGCCCGAGCGTGTTGTCCGAGTCGTTGAGCGTCGCGGTGCTGCCGTCGGGGTGCTTGATCACGACCTCCGACGTACTCGGCGTCTCCCCACCAGGACTTTGGTTGAGCGGATTGCTGGCCGGCGGGTTGGATCCGTTTCCGATCGAGACCGCGTACGAGCCGGCCGGATTTGCGCCCGCTGGTGGGAAGCGCGACGACGCCCAGCGCGCTCAGGCCGCTGAAGCTGGAGTCCTGGACCTGCCGGGTCGTCGGCGCTTCCACGTACGTCCCCGAAAGGATGAACTCGTCCAGATCGTCGGTGGCGCCGTTGTACGGCGCGTCGGACGCGATGCCGACGCTGCTGTCGGTGCCGAACGCGATCGACGCCGGATCGTCCAGCTTCGTGCTGGTGATCACCGTCGCGTCCGCGCTGGCGCCGGCCGTGATGGCGCCGGCCGGGATGCACGCGAAGTTCCCGAAGTCGGGATTGCCGGCGCCGCCGTTCGCGATCATCAAGTCGCCGTTCGTGTCGAACAGCATATCCTGCGGATTGTCGACGTCGCCGCTCGCCGTCGGCGTGAGCGTCGATGGGTTATAGTTCGTGAAGCCGGTCGGATTCGGCCAGCCGTTGAGCGTCAGCAGGTCGACCTGTCCCGCTGCGTGCCCCGGCGTCGAGTTCGTCTGCTCGATCAGCGCGAGGAACCCGGAGCCCGGCGTCGGGCCCGACTGGAACGTGAATTGCAGCGATTTGTTGTAGTTCAGCCCGTCGCCCGCATTCGGCGGCGTGATCGATACGGTGACGCTGCCGTTCGCCGTTCCGGTGACCGCGGTGAGCGAGAACGTCTGCGTGGACTGGTCGATCGACGCCGAGATGGTGTTGCTGTCGATCGTCTGCGAGGCCGCGCTGCTGCCGTTGATCGAGATCGTCCCCCGTCCGGGGGCGACGATCGTCTTGCCGTCCGCGTCGGTCGTCGAGACGGTGAAGTTGACGGCACTCGTCCCGGCGCCTGCGACGGTCCCGCCGGCGGTGACGGCGAACGACCCGGCGCAAAAGCCGGACGCCGCGTTCACCACCAACGCGTTGACGTTCGCGTCCAGCGTGGCCGAGAACGTATTGGGGGCGCCCTGCACCACGGTGAAGGTCGGCTCTTGCTGCGAGAGGATGTTCCCGGTTGCGCCGTTCGCGTCCCACGACTGGATCGTGACGCTGTCGATCCCGATCGGCATCTGGAAGGCGGCCATGCACTCGTAGTTCGCGGCGTTGTTCGGATCGTTCCCGCACTGCCCCGGCGTCTTCGGATTCCCGGTAAGATTGCCGAAGTTCATGGACTGCACGGCTGTCAGCGCGGCCGGGACGTTCGCGGTGATGTTGGCATTTGTGCCCGCATTCAGCGCCTTGGTCACCTGGATCGAGACCGACTTCGTCGCGCTCGAGAGGTACTTCGGCGTTCGCGACGTTGCCGATCGCGTCGTCGACGAGCCGCTCTTCGGCTTGGGAAACGAGAAGTGGAACGTCGCCGTCGCCGCCCCGTTGTACGCCGAGCTCAGCCCGCCGCCGCCCTTCGACGGAACGATCGGGAGGCTCGACGAGCCGTGACCGCCGCCTCCGCAGCCCGCGAGGAGCGAAGCCGTCAACCCGAAGACGGCGACAGAAGAGCGAAACCGGTGAAGAGGCATGCGCATGGGGAACCGTTCCTGAGTCATTGTCGATGGGCTACTGATGGCGGTGTTTGGCGTCGACGGTCACGTCGGACGTCGTCACGGAGATCCAGAACGTGCCGTCGTGTGTCGTGTCCGTCGAGCCGCTCGGCGCGGGGTGCGTCGTAATCGGATAGCCGGTACCGCTCTCCTCGAGGCGCACCTTGCAGACCCCGACGCCCTTCGCGGTGGCGGTGAACATCATCGCGGGACTGGCGCTGAACGTCGCGATCGTGCCGCCGTAAAAGGCGCACCACTGCGCCGTGTTCCGGCCGGTATAGAGGGTGAACTCCCGGCTGAACGAGCGGTTGGCGGAACCGCTTTCGGCGCCGGTGACGTTCGGCGAGCCGCTGGGCTGCAAAGAAGAAGAGCGTCGGCTCGCTATAGTTCGTATCCGAGGTGAGGCCGCCGTTGGCCGCGCTGTCGAGCGGCGTCCCGCTGAACGTGACGTCGTACACCGCCGGGGTCGTGCTGCTCGTTCCGCTGATCCCGGTCCCGCTCGCCGTCAGCGAGAACGGGTTGTCGGCCTGTCCGGTGTAGTCGAGCGTCAGGGTGTCAGTCGGCTTCGTCAGCGTCTGCGTGGTCGCCCGCTCCCGCCGTTCACATCGAACCTGCGTCTGCGCCGGTCAAGTCGCCGTCGGTGACGGTGATCGAATAGAGGAAGGTGGTGCTGCCCGACGATCGCGCCGCCGTCGGCATCCAGCGCGCTCCAGGTGACGGCCGCACCGCTCTGCGAGGTGTTCGCGGTCAGCGCCGGGATGGTGGAGCTGACCGTGGAGACGACCCCGTGCAGCGTGACGGTCGGGGTGTTGTTCGGCCCGACGTGTGGGTGAGCGTACGTGTTAGCGTCGAAAGCACCGTCAACGAGCTGTCTTCGGCGCTGAACGTGTAGTTCACGCTGCCCGGCGGCGCGATATCGAGATCGTGCAGGTCGCGTCCCGCCGGTGACGGTGCAGTTGCCGCCGCCCCCGTAGTTCAGCGTCGTCTTCACATCGAAGTTTCCGCCGGTGGGCGCCGGATTGCCGTTGATCGTGTTGACCTTGACTTCGATCTGCGTCGTGTTGTTCGGATCGACGAAGCGCGGGCTCTTGCGGCCGGCCGTCGACGAGCGCGTCGGCGCAGGGAAGGTCAGGACGAGCTTCTCACTCGGGTACTGCGGCGCCGCGGTCGGAGCCGGGGCCGGCTTCTGATCGGGAACGGTCAGCGACGACGAACCGCCGCCGCCGCACCCGGCGAGCAGCGACGCCGCCGCGACGAGCGCGGCGACCGGAGAGACGAGAACGTTCCCGAGGCGTTTAGATCTCGATGGAGTCCCTTTGCCGCGCCGGCGCGGATTACTCGGAGGGTGGCGAAGTCCAAGGCGAATGGTCCGCCGCCCGACGGACGACGGACCATCTTCGCCGCCTCAGCCGCTAGTGGTGACGGTGCTTCGCCGATGCGCCGATCGACGAGGTCGTGTACGTGACGGTCAGCGTCGCGGTGCCCCGTCGGTGCTGTTCGACGCTCAGGCCGTCGCCGACGGTCGACCGCGCACGTACCGGCGACCGTGGGCCCCGCCACGTTCGTGGCGGTGAAGGGCGTGCCGTTCGTCGTGTCGTTGGTGCCCGCGGTGACGGTCGCGAGAGAAGTCGAAACATACCTTATGCCGCTGAGCTGACGACCCCCGTGAGCGCTTGGCCGTACGGCGAGTTCGTCCAGCCGTTCTCAGTGAACGACTCGCTCCCGGTGCTGCCCGTGCCACTAGTGTTCAACAGGTCGATCTCGGCCGAGCCGGAGAGGGCCACGCCGCTCGGCGTCGCCTGCGTTCCGTTGAACACCGGGGCGTTGAGAGCGGGAGCAAACGCCGCTGTGGCGCTGGTGGCGCCGGGTGCGGACGCCGTCAGCGTCACCGGGTTCTCCGCGAGCCCGTCGTATGCCAGGAGCTGTGTGGTGTCCGGACTCGAGAACGTAACGGATGTCGCCGCTCCGGTCGTGCACGGCGAGGTGCCGCTCGTGATCAAGCACGACCCGTGCGGGTTCGTGTCCGGATCGGCCAGCGTCACCACCAGCGGGGTCCCGGTCGCGTCGGCGTACTGGACCGACGGCGACTGACCGGTCGGGATCGTGTTTCCGTCGGCGTCCACCGCCTTGATACTGACCGCATCTGTCTGGGCCTGCGTGCCGGCCGCCAACGAGCCGACGCCTGACGGAACGTTCTCGATCGACAGCGTGATCGGGATCGCGCCCAGGACGATCGTCTCGGGGTTGGCCTGACCGGCGGTCAGCGACACGCTGTTGAGCTGGGCCGCGTCGAGGGCGCTGCCGCCCGCGTTCGCCGCGTCGTACGTCACGACGGTGAAGGAGTCGGTTCCGGGCGGCGACGGCGGGCCGTTGACCGTGCAGCCGCTCGCGCAGTTCGGTTGGGGGGCGCCGCCGTTGACGTTCGTGATTGCAGGATTGTTGCTGAGCGTACTCACGTCGACGCCGGCGGAGTCGGCGGTGAGCTTGATCCACACCGAGAGAACGGTGCTCGACACGTACTTCGGATTGCGTGCCTTGGCGCCGCGGAAGTTGGCCTTCGAACCCTTGGGCGGAATCTTGATGACGAACGTCGGCGTGACGTACTTGCTCGACGGCGTCGTCGTCGGCGTCGAGCCGGGGTTCGACGGCGTGGTGGGCGTCGTCGTCGTTCCGCCGCCGCCACCACCGCATGCGGCGAGGGCGAGTACGGCGGCCAGAGCTAGAAACTTGCGCATTCGGACTCGCTCCTTGCGAGATCGGCTCTCCCCGCGAGGGCGCGGTAGCCGGTGGTGGTGATGGGAAAGCGAAACGCGGTCGAAGCCGTTCGTG
>CAWCHS010000006.1:0-81524 GCA_963795405.1 Vulcanimicrobiota bacterium | reverse complement strand
GCAGCGAAGCGAGGACGGCGAGCACCGAATCCACCTAATAGCGCGTCAGCCCCGCGTACTCCGACTCGGGATACGTCGCCGCGAGCCAGTCGAGCGTTTCGTCGCGGCGCGTGCGCGCATCGTCTGAGCCGAGCTTGCCGTAGAGCTGCGCGAGCGAATACGTATACTTGGGGATCCACGGATCGCGCGGAAAGTGCGCTTGCCAATCGCGCAGCGCGTCCTCGACGAGCACCGCTTTGTCGAAGATGTGGTCCGCATCTTCCGGATGTAGGTCGGCGCGAATCGAGAGATCGCGAAGCTGGTTGCGCACGCCGAGGATGCTCATCTTCAGCCGGCCGAAGTACCGGTCGGCGGGTGCGAGGCTCGACATATTTTCGGCGAACGCCGGCGCGGTGAACGACAACGCCAGCATCAGCGCCACGACTACGCGTTTCATGACGACATCCTTGTACGGGTGGAAAGACACGGACGCGGTGCGCATATCTCGCGCCCCGCGTACCAACTGTCATCGGCATCCGTCGGCCGGGGATCAACCCGCTCGCGCCGCTCAGCGGGCTATTGTGACGGCCGTCATTCGGGGTCGGCGAAGAGAAACGCCAGGTCTTCCCGGGTGAGCGTTTTGGCGACCGCGCTGTCGGCTTTCACCACCGCGCGCGAGAGCGCGGTCTTGCGGTCGGCGAGCGCGCGGATCTTCTCCTCGACCGAGCCGGCCACGATCATGCGGTACGCCGTCACCGGCCGCGTTTGCCCGATGCGGTGGGTGCGGTCGATCGCCTGGCGCTCGACCGCGGGGTTCCACCACGGATCGTACAGGATGACGTAGTCGGCGGCGGTCAGCGTCAAACCGACGCCGCCCGCCTTGAGCGAGCACAAGAACACCGGCGGGCCGTCGTCGGCCATGAACCGGTCGACCTCGACCTGGCGGTCGCGATCCTTGGTCGAGCCGTCGAGATAGCCGAATGGGATGGAGCGCCGCTCGAGCGCGCCGCGCATGATGCGCAGCATCGAGGCGAACGCGCTGAACACCAGCAGCTTGTGGCCGCCGTCGAGAACCTCTTCGACGGTTTCGAGGAACGCGTCAAACTTGCCGCTCGCTTCGGGATCGTCGATGTATTCCGGAACGATCAGACCCGGGTGCGCGCACACTTGGCGCAGGCGGGTGAGCGCGGCGAGCACGTGCACGGTCGTCGCTTCGGCGCCGTCTTCGTCGTAGCGCGCGAGCACGTCGCGCCGCGCGGCCTCGGCGATCCCGCGATAGAGCCGCCGCTGCAGCGCGGTGAGCTCGCACTCGATCACCGCCTCGGTGCGCTCCGGCAGCTCGCGCGCGACGTCTTCTTTCGTGCGGCGCAGCACGAACGGTTCGAGCCGCGAGCGCAACGCGGCGGCCGCACCTTCGTCGCCTTCGGCGATCGGCAGCTCGAAGCGCCGCCGGAACGAGGCTTCGGAGCCGAGCAGCCCCGGCTCGACGAAGCCGAAGATCGCCCAGAGGTCGCGCAGCGAGTTCTCGACCGGCGTCCCGGTCAGCGCGAGCCGGTGATCGGCCTGCAGGCCGCGCACGACCTTGGCGATCTGCGAGGCGGGGTTCTTCGCGTTCTGCGCTTCGTCGAGGACCAGCGTGCGGAAGCGGAAGCGCTCGAGGTGCTGCGCGTCGAGCCGCGCCAGCGCGTACGACGTCACGACGACGTCGTAGTCGTGGATCGTCTCGTACTTCGCCGGCCGGTCGTTCCCCGATTGCAGACGCAGCGTGCGCAGCGAGGGAGCGAACTTCTTGATCTCGTTTTCCCACGTATGAGTGACCGAGGTCGGCGCGATCACCAGCACCGGCGTCGCGCCCTCGTCTTCTTTGCGCTTCGCGACGTGCGCGATGAGCTGCGAGGTCTTCCCCGTCCCCATGTCGTCGGCGAGGATGCCGCCGAAGCGGAACGACGCCAGATACGACAAGAAGTCGAGGCCGCGGCGCTGGTAATCGCGCAGGGGGAGCACGAGCGCTTCGGGCGGCTCGACCTCTTGGATCCCGTGGAACTCGCGCAGGCGCTCGCGGATCCGCTCGACTTCCTCCGGAAGCGCGACCTCGCCGAACGCTTCGTGCAGCTCGTCGCGCATCGCGACCAGCGTGGCAAGGCCGGTGCGGCGCCGATCGGTGAGCTCGGAGAGCAGGTTCTGCCGCGAGCGCAGATCGGTGACGTCGATGAGCTTGCCGCGCACTTCGGCATAGCGCCCTTTCGCGCCGAGCAGCGCGCGCAGCTCGTCGCGCGTGAGCTGCTCGCCGCCGCCGACGAACACCGAGACGTCGAGGTCGAACCAGTCGCCGCTTTCGGTCGCGATCGCGCTGACCGCGACGTCGAGCCGGCCGTCGCCCGCGATCGCCGCCAGCGAGTCGTCGAGGCGGACGTCGGCGTCGTCCCACGACGGCCAGAGGGTGCGCACCGATTCCGCCGCGCGGTCGGCGTCGTGCAGCGCGAAGCCGTCGCCGCCGCGCGGGACGAACCCCGCGGCTAGGAAGCGACGAGTGAACCCGCGCGCGACCTCGGGCGCCCAGCGCACGAAGTGGCCGAGGCTCGCGGTCACCGCGCCGTGGGCGCTGAACGGGGCGCTCGCGCCTTCGGCGCGGTCGACGAAGGTCAACCGCGCCAGCAGCGCGCCGTCGCGCCAGCCGGCGCGGATCAGCAGCCCCGGCCGCACGACGTCGACGACCCCGAGGGCGGCGCGCTCCGCATCGCTGAGAAACGGCGCGACGCGAGCGATCGCACGCACCGAGGGCGCGCCGTCGGGCTCGAACTCCGCCGTCTCGAGCGCTTTCGCCGCCGCGATCACCTTGCGCGCGTCGAACGAACCGTCGAGCAGAAACGCGGTCCGGTCGGCGATCAGCCAGGGCGGCGGGCCGTCGAGGGCGATCGCGCGCGCCGCGTCGACGCGCGTGCCGTCGGCGGTCTCGAGCACCGGGCCGAATGCCGAACCGGTGCGTGCCGCCCGCAGCCGCAAGCCGCGGTTGTCGACGGCGAACGGCGGGAGCTCGGAGGGATGGCGGTTGTCGGCGGGGGCGTCGTCGCACCGGAGCCGCGGGTGCCGCGCCAGCCGGAAGAGCGCGCGCGCCAGCGCCTTCGGCGACGAGCGCGGCCCGAACGCCTCCTGCACCGCGTCGTCGCGCAGCAGCGCCCGGTCGGTCTCGTCCCAGTCGTCGGCCGGGGTCTGGTCCATCATCCCTTGGATCGCGTCGGCGTCGCGGATGACGCCGCGCAGCCGCGGGGTGTCCAGGTAGAGCGACCCCGACGGGACCCCGCCGGGGGCCAGCGCGATCACCGGCCAGACCGCGCGGGCGCGGGGACGGCTCGCGTCGGCGTCGGCGTCGGGGAGCCAGGAGAGGTCGACCTCGCTCTCGTGCGCCGCCGCCGGGGGCGCCGCATCCTCGGCGGTGCGCACCACCTCGAGCGTGGCCACGACGTGCTCGCACACCCCGGCGCCGCCGCACGAGCAGACGGAGCGCAGCGCCTGCGGGCCGGTGCCGGACGCCCATTCGACGGCTGTCGCGCAGGCCGCCCGGTCCTTCACCGTCGCCTCGACCCGGTTCGGCTCGACCGAACGCAAGGCGACGCGCCCGCCTTCGACGAGGGCGAGCGCGCCGCGAGTCAGGTCACGGGCGAACCAGGTTCCGATCTGCGCCGGCAGACGCGATCGCCAAAGGGCGTAGGGGGTCAACCTGCCTACGATTCGCTACGCCGACTGAACCTCCGGCTGCGGCGGGGCGGGCGGCTCGATCCCCGGGATCTTCGAGAAGCGCAGCTTGTCGGGATGCTCTTGGTCGACCTCGGCGAGGATGCGGTCGCCGTTGCCGAACGTGCCGCGGAGCATCTCCTCGGCCAGCTCGTCCTCGACCTCGCGCTGGATCGCGCGACGCAGCGGGCGAGCGCCGAACTGCGGGTCCCAACCCTTCCTGGCCAGCAGCAGCTTCGCGTCTTCGGTGACCTCGAGGTCCATCTCCTGAGCCTTGACCTCGCGGATCACCTTGTCGAGCTCGAGCCCGACGATCTGCGCGATCTGCTCGCGGGTGAGCGCGTGGAAGACGACGATCTCGTCGACGCGGTTGAGGAACTCGGGCCGGAACGAGTGCTTCACCTCGTCGAGCACGCGCGTCTTCATCCGCTCGTACGCCTGGTCTTCGTTCGCTTCGCTGCCGCGCGTCGGACGGAAGCCGATCTCGTTCGACGTCGTCATTCCCATCGCGCCGACGTTCGAGGTCATGATGATGACGGTGTTCTTGAAGTCGACGACGCGGCCCTGAGAGTCGGTCAGCCGCCCGTCGTCGAGCACCTGCAGCAGCAGGTTGAACACGTCGGGATGGGCCTTCTCGATCTCGTCGAGGAGCACGACAGAGTACGGGCGGCGGCGCACCGCTTCGGTGAGCTGGCCGCCTTCTTCGTAGCCGACGTAGCCGGGAGGGGCGCCGACGAGCCGCGAGACCGCGTACTTCTCCATGTACTCCGACATGTCGATGCGGATCATCGACTCGGCATCGTCGAACATGAACTCGGCGAGCGAGCGCGCGACCTCGGTCTTTCCGACGCCGGTCGGGCCGAGGAAGATGAACGAGCCGATCGGCCGCTTCGGGTTCTTCAGCCCGGCGCGCGACCGGCGGATCGCCCGGGTGACCGTCGAGATCGCCTGGTTCTGCCCGATCACCCGCTTGTGGAGCTGGTCCTCCATCCCGAGCAGCTTGGCCGTCTCGGCCTGCGCCAGCTTCGAGACCGGGATCTTCGTCCACGACGAGACGATGTGGGCGACGTCGGCTTCGGTGACCTTGATCGTCTTGTCCTGAAGCGCGCGCTTCTCGGCCCACTCGGACTCGAGCCGCTGCTTCTCGAGCCGCAGCTTCTCCTCACGGTCGCGGATCGCGGCCGCCTTCTCGAACTCTTGCGACTTGACGACCGACTCTTTCTCTTGCTTGACCTGGCGGATCTGGTTCTCGATCTCGCGGACCTCCGGCGGCGGCAAGGTGGCCTGCAGCCGGACGCGCGAGGCGGCTTCGTCGATCAGGTCGACGGCCTTGTCGGGGAGGAAGCGGTCGCTGATGTAGCGGTCGCCGAGCTTCGCCGCGGCGACCAGCGCCTCGTCGGTGATCGTGACCTTGTGGTGGGCCTCGTAGCGGTCGCGCAGGCCCTTGAGGATCTCGACGGTCTCGTCGACCGACGGCTCCCCGACCATGACCGGCTGGAAGCGCCGCTCCAGCGCCGAGTCCTTCTCGATGTGCTTGCGAAACTCGTTGAGCGTCGTCGCGCCGATGCACTGCAGCTCGCCGCGCGCCAGCGCCGGCTTGATGATGTTGGAGGCGTCGATCGCACCCTCGGCGGCGCCCGCGCCGACCAGCGTGTGCAGCTCGTCGATGAACAGGATGATCTCGCCGGCGGCGCCGCGGATCTCGTCCATGACGCGCTTCATGCGCTCCTCGAACTCACCGCGGTACTTCGTTCCGGCGACCAGCCCGGCCAGGTCGAGCGTGATCACCCGCTTGTCGCGGAGCGGCTCGGGGACCTCGCTCTTGATGACGCGCTGCGCCAGGCCTTCGGCGATCGCGGTCTTGCCGACGCCCGGCTCGCCGATCAGCGCCGGATTGTTCTTCGTCCGGCGGCTGAGGATCTGGATCACGCGCTCGATCTCGTTGGCGCGGCCGATGACCGGGTCGAGCTTGTTCTCGCGGGCCAGCGTCGTCAGGTCGCGGCCGTAGGCGTCAAGGGTCGGGGTCTTCGACTTGCCCTTGGGAGCCGGCGGCTGCCCTTCGGCGCCGAGCAGGGAGGTCGTCTGGACGCGGACCTTCGCCGGGTCGACGCCGAGGTTCGTCAGCACGCGCGCGGCGACGCCCTCACCCTCACGGATGAGGCCGAGGAGCAGGTGCTCGGTTCCGATGTAGTTGTGGTTGAGCTGGCGAGCCTCTTCGAAGGCGAGCTCGATCACGCGCTTGGCGCGCGGCGTGAACACCATCTCCTGCTGGACGGTCTGACCGCCCCGCCCGACGATCGCCTCGACCTCCTGACGAACCTTCGCCAAGTTGACGCCGAGCGTCTCGAGGACTTTCGCCGCCAGGCTCTCGCCTTCGGAGATGATCCCGAGCAGGATGTGCTCGGTCCCGATGTAGTTGTTCCCGAGCCGCTGCGCCTCTTCCTGAGCGAGCACGATGCTGCGCCGCGCGCGTTCGGTGAACGGTTCCCACATTGACATGACGCTACGAAACTCCCCGAGCGGATCGCCCGCTCCTGCCGGTCCACCGCCGTGGCGGGGAGCCTGAGCCCCCAGCACGGCTGTGGTGAACGTATAACTCCTTGCCGCTCTGGCCAGTTTCATTCCCTTGTTCGGATGCAGCATGGAAGCCGCCACCCGCGAGGCGAACGGAGGGACTTCCCCGTCGCACCACCCGGAGGTCGCTGCAATCCACGTTCCAGGATTGGCGGAGCTTGCCGATCAGCTCGTCAACGGTCTGACGCTGGGGATGCTCTACATCCTCGTCGCGCTCGGCCTCAACATCATCCTCGGCCTGATGGGGGTGATCAACTTCTCCCACGGCGCCTTCTTCATGCTCGGCGCCTACCTGATGTACCAGCTCGACGGCCCGCTCGGGTTCTGGCCGGCGATCCTCGCCGCCGCCGTCCTCGTCGGCCTCCTCGGAATGGCGTTCGAGTCCTCGCTCATCCGCCCGCTCTACCGCCGCATGCCGGAGTACACGCTGCTGCTCACCTTCGGCACGGCGCTGATCTTCGCGCAGATCGTGCGCCGGGTCTGGGGCGATGACGCCGTGCGCGTCTCGACCCCGGCCTACATGCCCGACTCGATCTCGATCGGCTCCTACCAGCTCCCGTTCTACAAGGACGTGCTGCTGGTCGGCCTCACCGTCGTCATCCTGGCGCTGGTGTGGCTGCTGCTGAACAAGACGAACATCGGGATGATCATCCGCGCCGGAACGCGCGACGCCGAGATGGTGAAGATCCTCGGGATCAACATGCCGCTCATGTTCACCCTCGTGTTCGGGATCGGCTCGCTGATGGCGGGGCTCGCCGGCGCGCTGGCGGCGCCGATCTACGCGATCCAGCCGCAGCTCGCCTCGCAGTGGATCGTGCTGACCTTCGTGATCGTGATCGTCGGCGGGATCGGCTCGTTCTGGGGCGCGATCGTCGGCGGCTTGCTCATCGGCGTGATCTCGAGCCTGATGTCGCTCGTCTGGCCGCCGGCCGTCGAGCTGACCGGCTATCTGATCATGGGAGTCATCCTCCTGCTGCGGCCGCGCGGACTGTTCGGCGTCGAGGGTCTTTTCGAGTGACGAAGCGGAATCCGCTGACGAGTCCGCTGCTGTGGACCGCGGTGATTTTCCTCATCCTGCCGGTCGTCGCCGGCGCGAACCCCTTCAAGCACCAGGCCGGCTTCGTCGACATCGCGACGACGATGCTGATCTTCGCGCTCTTCGCGAGCGGCTTCAACCTGCTGTTCGGCCACGTCGGCGAGCTCTCGTTCGGCCACGCGATGTTCTTCACGATCGGCGCGTACGTCACCGCGCTCTTCACGAAGGGCTACAGCGTCGCGCTGTTCGGCAACACCTGGACCTGGGCCGGCGCCGACAACGCGCTCGTCGCGCTGGTGCTCTCGATCGCGCTCGGGCTGCTGTGGGCCTGGCTCTTGGCGCGCGTGATCGTCCCGCGCTCGAGCGGGATCTACTTCGCGATGATCACCCTCGCGTTCGCTCAGGTCATCTACTTCGTCACCTTCAAGTGGAGCGACCTGACCGGCGGCGAGGACGGGATTCAGAGCATCGCGCGCCCGTCGCTCCCCTTCGTCGCCAGCGACTGGCTGCGCTCCTACAACTTCTACTGGTCCACCGCCGTCGTCGTGTTCCTCGCGCTGTGCCTGCTCTACTGGATCGTTCGTTCGCCGTTCGGCACCGTGCTGCACGCGATCCGCGAGAACAAGCAGCGCGCGCGCTTCCTCGGCTACGACGTCGACAAGTACCGGGTCAACGCGTTCGTCCTCTCCGCGCTCTTCCCGCTGATCGCGGGCTGGCTCTGGACCTACTACCAGCAGGCGATCAACCCCGACGCCGGCTCCGTCGAGTATTCCGGCAACGTCGTGATGATGTCACTGCTGGGCGGAATGCAGACGTTCATGGGTCCGATCGTCGGCGCCATGGTGTACTGGGAGCTCCAGAACAACATCTCGCAGGCCACGAAGTACTGGGAAGCCTGGATCGGCATCGTCTTCGTCGTCTTCGTGCTCGTCGGGCCGCGCGGGATCATGGGGCTGTTCGATGACATCCGCCACTACGGCTTCGGCGCCGCGTTCGCACGCGTCTTCTCGCGCCGCGCGCGCTACGCGCTGGACGTCAAGCAAGAGCTTCCGCCCGTCGACGAGCTCACCGAACCGCCGGCCTCGGAGACCGTCTGATGGCGTTCGTGTTCCGCACCGAAGGCCTCACCCGCCGTTTCTCCGGCTTCACCGCCGTCAATGCCGTCACGCTCGAAGTCCCCGAGGGCGGCGTGCGCACGATCATCGGCCCGAACGGCGCCGGCAAGACGACGTTCTTCAACCTGCTGAGCGGCCTGCTTCCGCCGAGCGAAGGGCGCATCTGGTTCAAGGACCGCGAGATCACCTCGCTCCCGCCCTATCGGCGCGCGCGGCTCGGGATCGCGCGCTCCTTCCAGATCACCAACATCTTCGGCCACCTGCCGGTCTACGAAAACGTGCGGCTCGCGGTGCAAGCCGTGCACGACGGAAAGGCGAGCTTCTTCCTCCCCCACCGCCTCGGCGATCTGCACGGCGCCACCGAGCGCATCCTCAACGACATCGGCCTCTGGGAAGCACGCGATGCGCGCGCGGAGAATCTTTCGCACGGCGACCAGCGCCGGCTCGAGATCGGACTCGTCCTCGCCAGCGACCCGCCGGTGCTCCTCCTCGACGAGCCGCTCGCCGGGATGTCGCCGACGGAGACGCACGAAACGGTCGATCTCATCCAGCGCATCTCGCCGGGGCGCACGATCCTGCTGGTGGAGCACGACATCGATGTCGTGATGGCGATCTCCACGACGATCACCGTCTTCCAGACCGGCGGCGTCCTCGCCACGGGAACCCCGCAGGAGATCCGCGCCAACGAAGCCGTCCAACGCGCCTACCTGGGAGAACTCGCCTGATGCCGCTGCTCGAGCTCGAGCACGTCAACGCGTACTACGACAAGTCGCACGTGCTGCAAGACGTCTCGCTCGTCGTCGGCGCCGGAGAAGTCGTCGCGCTCCTCGGCCGCAACGGCTCGGGCCGCTCGACCACGTGCAAGACGGTCATGGGTCTGGTCGCCGCGCGCAGCGGATCGATCCGCTTCAAAGGCAAGGAGATCGCGAACAAGAGCCCCTTCGTCCTGGCTCAGCTCGGCATCGCCTTCGTCCCCGAAGACCGCCGCATCTTTCCGAACCTCACCGTCGGCGAGAACCTGCGCCTGGCCGCACTCGCCGGCCGCAAAGGCGCGTGGACCGAGAAGCGCATCTACGATTACTTCGCCGTCCTCGGCGAACGGCGCGACAAACCCGCGAAGCTCTCCGGCGGCGAGCAGCAGATGCTCGCGATCGCCCGAGCCCTCGTCGCCAACCCCGACATCATCCTGCTCGACGAACCGATGGAAGGCCTCGCCCCGCTGATCGCCCGCAGCGTCGAAGAAGTGGTCCGCAACATCCGCACCGAGGGCAACACCATCTTGCTCGTCGAGCAGAACGCGCACGTCGCGATGTCGTTGTCCGACCGCGGCTACGTCCTCTCGAACGGACGCGTCGTCGGCTCGGGCACGATCGCCGGCCTGCAGGCCGACGAGGCGATGATGCAACGGTATCTCGCCGTCTAGGCTTCGCGGTCGAACGTCGGGGGGCGGGCTCGGTCAGGGCACATCCCCACGGCGGGGACGCTCCCTGCGCGCATCCTGCGCTCCGGTCGCTCGGCGCGCATATCGCTCCGCGCATCCTGCGCTCCCGCTCCTGCGCGACGCCCCGGCGTGGGGATGTGCCCTGCCCGAGCCTCGGCACGATGCGTGGCAGTCCATTCGCGAGACCGCACGATCGAGGCAATCGAGATCTTGCGATTGAACGCGGCGCCCGAATCGTGACAGCACGGGGGGCGGCACGTGCCCTCGGCGGGGCGTCGTCGCGGAGCGGGAGCGCACGATGCGCGGAGCGACGCGGCGCCGAGCGACCGCAGCGCAGGATGCGCGCAGGGAGCGTCCCCGCCGAGGGCATGTGCCGCCCCCCGTGCCGCCACCCGACCGACACCTGATCCGGCGGAACTTTCAGCGACCGGAATCGTATTGTAGGCGACGTATGGTGACCACGGAGATCGTTCGCGACGCGCTCAAGGATGTGGAGGATCCCGAGCTGGGGCTTGGGATTCTGGATCTCGGGCTGGTCTATGACGTGGCGTGCGAGGGGCCGCAGGGCGAGGACGTCACCGTGACGATGACGCTGACGTCGCCGATGTGCCCGGTCGGTCCGATGTTCAAGCAGGCGGTGCTCAGCAAAGTCGAAAGCGTCGAGGGCGTGAAGAATGCGGCGGTCGAGATCACGTTCAGCCCCCCGTGGGATCCGAAGACGATGGCGAGCGAAGACGTGAAGCTCGCGCTCGGTATCTGGTAGCACCCGGCGGGTAGGAGTCGTTCCGTGAAGACGAACGCGTTTCGTGCAGCGCTCGCGGTTTGTGCGCTGGGGGCGGCCGTTGCTGCCGCGATCGGTCCCGCCGCGGCGCGGCGGCTTCCGGACCCGCCCTCGATGGCACCGGTCGATACGCTGCCCGTGCTGATCGATACGCAGCCGGTCGCGCTCGCCTCGCCGCCGCCGTCCGTGCTCGCGCCGGCGGCAGCCGATGCCTGCAACAACGCGGCGCTTCAGTCGTATCGGTCGATTCCGATGCCGGTGCGGTACGGCGTGACCGCGTGCGGGACGGTGCTCTCGGTCGGTTCGGGCACGGCCTTCGCGCTCGACACCGACGGTACCGCAGGGCTGCCGATCGCCGTGCGGGGGAATCCCGGGATGACCGTTCAGGTCGGGCAGTCGGTCCTGGTGCAAGGGGAGTACTACCGCGAGAAGTCCTCGGCCGAGGGGATCGATCTGGCGCGCGGGGGTTCGGTGCAGCCGTACAATCCGCCGCCGAGCCCGGCGGTGATGGTGACGGCGTCGCCGAGCAGCTTGCCGACGCTTCCCCCGGCGAACGCGAAGATGGCGCCGTATCCCACGGGGACGCCCGTCGTGCCGGTTCCGGCGCCCTCGCCGCATCCGGCGCCCTCGATGCTCCCGCACTAGGCTCGAGGCGCCGGGGTCCGCCGGACCGGCGGAGAACGGCTCGGCGATGTCGACGACCGAGTCCTCGCACGAACGCGCCTACCGGCGGCTCGAGCGGATGCGCGCCGAGTCCTTGGCGCCGGCCGGCGAGGCGGCGAACGAGCGGCAGCATGCACGCGGAAAGCGCACCGCGCGCGAGCGCGTCGAGGCGCTGGTCGATCCGGACTCGTTCGTCGAGCTGGACCGGTTCGCGGTGCACCGGACGACGGAGTTCGGGCTGGACGAGCGGGAGTTTCTCGGCGACGGTGTGGTGACCGGGCACGCGACGATCGACGGACGGCAGGTCTTTCTGTTCTCGCAGGACTTCACCGTGCTCGGCGGTTCGCTCGGCGAAGTGATGGCCGAGAAGATCTGCAAGGTGATGGATCTGGCGGTGCGGACGGGGTCGCCGATGATCGGGATCAACGACTCGGGCGGCGCGCGGATTCAGGAAGGCGTCGTGAGTCTCGGCGGATACGCGGAGATCTTCTGGCGCAACGTGCAGGCGTCCGGGGTGGTGCCGCAGATCAGCTTGATCGCGGGGCCCTGCGCCGGCGGCGCGGTGTACTCGCCGGCGATCACCGATTTCACGGTGATGGTCGAGGGGATCTCGCAGATGTTCATCACCGGGCCGGAGATCATCAAGTCGGTCACCGGGGAGGACGTCGGGTTCGAAGAGCTGGGCGGGGCGATCACGCACGCGAGCAAGAGCGGCGTCGCGCACCTGACGGCGGTCGACGAGGATCAGATGAACGAGCATTGCCGGCGGCTGCTCTCGTTCATCCCGTCGAACAATCTCGACGATCCGCCGCTCGTGCCGAGCGAGGACGATCCGCAGCGGCTCGCGCCGGAGCTCGACGAGCTGATCCCCGATGCGCCGAACAAGCCGTACGACATCGTCGACGCGATCGTGCCGGTGCTGGACGACGGCGACTTTTTCGAGATTCAGCCCTTGTGGGCGCAGAACGTGGTGATCGGGTTCGGGCGGGTCGGCGGGCGAAGCGTCGGCGTCGTCGCGAACCAGCCGAAGGTGCTGGCCGGCGTGCTCGACATCGACGCTTCGATCAAGGCGGCGCGGTTCGTGCGGTTCTGCGACGCGTTCAACGTGCCGCTGCTCACCTTCGTCGACGTGCCGGGATTCTTGCCGGGGACGAGCCAGGAGTGGGGCGGGATCATCAAGCACGGCGCGAAGCTGCTGTACGCGTTCGCCGAGGCGACGGTTCCGAAGATCACCGTGATCACGCGCAAGGCGTACGGCGGCGCGTACGACGTCATGGCCTCGAAGCACATTCGCGCCGATTTCAACTTCGCATGGCCGACCGCGGAGATCGCGGTGATGGGCGCCGCGGGGGCGGTGAAGATCCTGAACCGTCGGGAGATCGGCGACGCAGGCGACAAGGAAGCGATCGCGGCGCGGCTTGCCGGCGAGTACACGGAGCACTTCGCGAACCCGTTCATCGCCGCGCAGCGCGGCTACGTCGACGACGTGATCAACGCGGGCGAGACCCGGCGCGCCGTCGCGCGCGCGCTCGATGCGCTCGCCAACAAACGCGTCGAACGCCCGAAGCGAAAGCACGGCAACATCCCGCTGTAGCGCGAGCCCGCGGGGCCGCGCGCCGGCGTGGATCGAGCTGCGACCACCGCCACTGGGTCGGGGAGCAGGGCTGGCGCCGGTTGCGCGAGTACCACATCGTACAGTTCAGGGCTCGTGAGGAGGTTCGGATGCGCTCCCTTCACACCGCTGCCGTCTTGGCGTTGCTGCTCGCGGTTGCGGCGTGCAACGGCAAGACCGAGACATCGGCGAACGCGAGCGCGTCGCCGAGCGCGGCCGCCTCCGCCGAGACGAGCGCGTCGCCGGAGAGCGTCGCGGCGAACGCGACGGCGACGCCGACGGCCGAATCCACGCCGGCCGCGGGCGCGAGCGCAGCGCCGGCGCCCGTCGGTGCGCAGCCGACGATCCCGCCGCCGAGCCCCAATCCGGACCTGCTCGCCGACTCGAACGGCACCATTCTCCGCAGCTACTCCCCGGCGCAGCTCGACGACTCGAACGACGGCGATCTCGGAAACTTCGCCGAGAACCCGACCGACGAGCCCTCCGATGCGGCGAAGCTTCCGTACACGCTCGTCTTCGAGCTCCCCGGCGTCGCGACGATCTCGGGGTTCAGCGCCGCGCCGGGAGAGGTGAAAGAGGGCCAGCCGCCGGCGAATGTCGTCTTCTCCGTCTCGACGACCGGCGCCGACAGCGGGTTCACCGAGGTCGCGACGATCACGCGTCCGGAGAGCGGGCCCGCGAGCCCCGTTCCGGTGAACAACGTCAAGGCGCGCTGGATTCGCGTCGTCGTGAACGGCCACATGTACGGACGTATCGGGGCGACGGGGACGATCGCGCCGCTGCCGCATCCGGTCGATCCGTCCGGCCTCTACATCGAGGAGGCGCGTCCCTACAAAGCCGGCGCGTTGCAGATGGCGGGGACGAAGCCGAGCAATGATCACGCGCGGTTCGTCATGGTCGGCAACGATCTCGTTTCGACGCAGTGCAACGACGCCAGCGTCTACGGCAGCCACATCGGGCAGCTCGACGGGCGGACGTGGCGCGCGACCTTCGCCGGGAACAAGGACGTGAACCCGCGTGTGTTCCGCGGCGTCGTCAACGACGAAGGCACGCTGATCGCCGGTGCCAACGAAGGCGGCAGCGCCGGGGACGTCTTCATGCGCACGACGGCGACGCCGCCGAAGTTCTGTGCTCCGCGCCAGAACGGCGTCGGCGCGCACCACGTCCTCGTCCTCGACCAAGATCCGATCTCGCCGACGTATCCCGTGGACGCCTCCCCGCCGCTCGGCCAGTACGCGATCTCGGCGATCGGCGCCGGGATGCTGACCGAGGATGCGCTGAAAGGCCAGGAGATGGTCGTCGTGCGCGGCATCTGCAAGGTGCACGACCTGCTGAGCCCTCAGCAGATCGCGCTGCTGCTGCGCTGGACGGCGGCCGGGCACAAGCTCCTCATCACGCGCGGCGATTGCGCGAGCGGCGCCGACTACAGTTGGCTCCCGACGCCGCTCACCAGCGCCGGCGCGGGCCCGGAGTCGACCAATGCGAGCCTGGTCCAGGTCGAGAACGACGCGCTCGGGACGAACGACAAGAACGACGCGGAGCACTTCTTCGATCCGATTCCGTACGTCTCGCACCAGAACGGGCTCGACGCCGCCAACGTGATCACCACGCAAGACCCGCACTGGTGCGGGCACTTCTTCGTCGCGAAGACGACCAACCTCAACGGTTTCGTGCAGGCCTACGCGACCGACGGAACCGGCTTGCTGATGTACGACGGCTTCGACGAAGAGGACCGGCCGCCGCTGCAGCGCATCCGGCAGCTCGAGTTCGCGCTTCCCGGTCGGCGCCGCGTTGCCGTGCACCGAGCAGGTCACCAGCGCATTCATCCTCGAGCCGAGCCAAGAAGCGACCTTCTCGGCCGGCAAGGCGCAGACGGTGCGCGTGGCGATGCGCGTGCTCGCGAATCAGGGCTGGAACGGTCACGCCACGGTCACGGCCACGGGCGGGATCCCCGCGACCGTGAAGCCGGGCGCGTTCGACATCGCCGGCGGCACGCAGGACATCGCGGTCAACATCGCCGTTCCCGCCTCGCAACAAGCCGGCGTGTACGTCGACACGGTGAGCGCCGACAGCGGCAGCGGGAAACGCGCGCAGGCGACGGTGACGCTGACCGGGACGGCGACGATCACCAAGAAGACCTTCACGACGCAGAAGCGGATCCGCATCTACGGGATCCACTTCGATGTCGACAGCGCGCACATCCAGCCGCGCTCCGAGCCGGTGATCGCCGACATCGCGACGACGATGAAGCAAAACCCCGGGCTGCGCTTCCAGGTCGAAGGCCACACCGACTCCGACGGCGGCGCGGCCTACAACCTCGGGCTCTCGCAGCGGCGCGCGCAGAGCGTCGTCGACGACCTGGTGACGCGCTACAAGATCGCGCGCGGCCGGCTCGTCGCGAAAGGCTTCGGGCTCACGAAGCCCGTCGCGCCGAACACGACCGCGACGGGGAAGGCGCAGAACCGCCGCGTCGAGCTGCTCAGGCTGTGAGCGCGAACGGCTCGATCGAGGTCGTCGAGGCGCGGCCCGACGATCTCGACGAGCTGTCGGCGCTGTTCGACGCGTACCGGGTCTTCTACGAGCGCGTATCCGACCGCGAGTCGGCACGAGCCTTCGTCGCGCAGCGGCTCGCGAACGGCCCGACGCGGTTCTGTCTCGCGCGGAGCGACGGACGGGTCGTCGGGTTCGCGCATCTGGTGCCGTCGTACGACACGCTGGGCATGACGAACGCCTGGATCCTCGAGGACCTCTTCGTCGATCCCGCTCATCGGCGGCGCGGCGTCGCCGGCGCACTGCTCCACCAAGCCGCGGCACTCGCCCGCGAAACGGGCGCGACGCGGATCAGTCTCACGACCGCGCACACCAACGTCGCCGCGCAGCGCCTCTACGAAGCGCACGGCTACGTCCTCGACCGCGCGTTTCGCGCCTATCATTGCGACGTGCGCGAGCGGGCGGGCTCCGGTCTGCCTACGGCGTCCTGAACAGCGGGAGCATCGGCTTCACGCCCTGATTGCCGGCGGCGGCGAGGCCGAGGTAGTCGTGGATGCCGAAGGCGTCTTCGATCGTGCGCAGCAGCGAGTAGTGATTGTAGGGCGTCGCATCTTCGACGCCGCGCGGGCCGTGGTTGGTGATGACGATGGTCGGGATGTGGCCGCCGCCGAAGTTCGAGGGCGCGCTCGGCGTCACGCCGCAGCAGCCCTGACGCGCCGGTGAAGCGCTTTCGTCCCAGGTGATCACGATCGCCGCGTTCTCTTTCGCCTGCCACATGCTCGAGCCGACGATCGAGATAACGACGTTCGAAACCCAGTTGTCGCCCCGCTGGACGAGCGGCGCCGGCGGCTCGTAGCGGCAGTCGGACGGGGTGCCGGGGTCGTTCATTCCGTGCATGTCGTTGCACAAGTTCCCGATGATCAGTCCGAAGTTCGGTGCTTTCCCCGCGTCGAGGTCCGCCGAGAGCTGGTCGAGTCCGACCAGGTGTTCGGCGCGCGACTGGTCGACTTGCACCGAACGGTAGTTGATGAAGCCGGCGTGCTTCGCGGCATACCACGGCGGCGAGCCGGGCTCGTTCGTCCCCGTCACCGCAAGGGATCCCGGCGTCGGGATGCTCTCGTAGTATGCCTTCCAGGTCAGCAGTGCGCCGTCGAGCTGATCGCCCAGGTGCTTCGCCGTCACCGTGTGCGGCACGTAGCCGGGCTGATTCGCGTGCGGGCAGCCCGGGCGCGTATCGTTCGGCACGCAGTAGTACGCGTCGTCATCGCTGAGCCCGAACGTCGAGCCGCCGAGCAGCGCGACGTAGTTCGGTTCGCTCGGATGACCTTCGCCGTAAAACGATGTCGCGTTGCCGTAGCGGCGCGCGAAGTCGTTCAGCGCGGGCGCGCCCGCGTTTCCGATGATATCGCCGTAGTCGCGGTTCTCGTCGACGATGACGAAGATATGACCGTAGCGCGGAACCGCGAGATCGTCCGCGGTCGGACCGCCGGCCGCGCCCGTGGGGAGGGCCGGAAGCATGGCGAGCGCGGCGACGGCCAGCGCGGCGAGGAGACGCATCCGCGCTCCATTGCCTCCGCGGCGCGGCCATTCCGCCCGAGCCGGGGCAGGAACCAAGCGCCGCAGAAAGAGCGCCCATGCAGCGTCGTCCCAGCCGCTTCGGGCTCGTTCGGGTCGATTCGCTCCAAGCGCGGCGCGCGGCGAGGGTGGCCGCGCCGCGCCGCTTCGGCCGTCTCCGACGCTACCTTCGCTCGCGCCTTCGGATCAGCGTCCTACGCTCCGCGGCGATTACGCTGGCGATCGGGATGGGCACACGCGCGCTGGCCAAGCAGTTCGCGGTGTCGTACCAATGGCAATCCGTGCTGCTCGGGCTCGTGCTCGCACTCGGCGTCCTGCTTGCGATGTTTCCAGTGATCTACCTCGTCGCTCGGGCGCTCGGCTGGACCAGACCCGTACGCGTACCGTCGGCGCGCGACGCCATCGACCGCGCCGTGCGCGAACCGGCGCCACCGTATTCGACGCAGCGTGGCGCCGAACGTCGCCCCGTCGGGCCCTGGGGCGGCTGAGCCGATCCGAGCCCGGGAGGGTTGTCGGACCGCGGCGGCCGATGGTGGGTACCCGTGGGATTGCTCGACGGAAAGACCATCCTCGTCACCGGGGTCGCCAACCGGTGGTCGATCGCCAGCGGGATCGTCCGCCGGCTGCACGCGCACGGCGCGAAGCTGATCCTGACCTATCAGGGCGACCGGGTCGAGGATGCGGTGCGCCAGCACGCCGCCGAGTTCGGGGGCGCGCCGGTGTTCGAATGCGACGTCACGAGCGAGGCGTCGCTGCGCGCGCTCGCCGAGGGTGCGGGGCGGATCGACGGGCTCGTACACTCGATCGCCTTCGTCAAGAAAGAAGACCTCTCGGGGAAGGTCTACGACACCTCGCGCGACGGCTTCGCGACGGCGATGGACATCAGCGCGTACTCGCTGATCGCGCTCGTCCAGCACCTGAATGCGAACTTGAACGACGGCGCCTCGATCATGGCGCTGACCTATCTCGGCGGGACGCGCATCGTGCCGAACTACAACATCGCCGGGATCGCGAAGGCCGCGCTCGAGGCGATCGTCCGGTACCTCGCCTACGACCTCGGCGAACGCGGGATTCGCGTGAACGGGATCTCCGCCGGGCCGATCAAGACCGCCTCGGCGCGCCAAGTCGCCGGCTTCGGTCAGATGGGCGCGAAAGTCGCCTCGGCCGCGCCGCTGAAGCGCAACGTCACCGCCGAAGACGTCGGGAACTGCGCGGTGTTCCTCGCCTCCGATCTCTCCTCGCAGATGACCGCCGACGTGCTCTTCGTCGACGCCGGCTACCACGCGATGGGGATGTATCCCGATCCCGTGCAGGGCTGATGCGCGCGCCGTCCGCCGACGAGCTGGCCGCGATCGCCGCGGCCTTTCTCGTCATCGGTCGCCGCGACGAGGCGGCGACGGCGCCGGAACCCTCTCGATGGAGCCTGGCCGCGCGGCTCCCCGCGTACGACGACGCTCCACGCGCTCGCTTCGTCGCGCGTGCCGCGTCGCGCTGGAACGCCGCGGGACGGCTCGATGACTGACGCGCCGTTTCGCAAGATCCTGATCGCGAACCGCGGCGAGATCGCGATTCGCGTCATGCGCTCCGCGAAGGAGCTCGGCTGCGCGACGGTCGCCGTCTACTCGGACGCGGACCGCGATGCGCTGCACGTCGCGTACGCCGGCGAAGCCTACCGGCTGGGGCCCGCGGCGCCGTCGCAGTCGTATCTCAACGCCGAGGCCATCCTCGAGGTCTGCGCCCGCGCGGGCGCCGACGCGGTCCATCCCGGTTACGGCTTCTTCGCCGAGAACGCCGGATTCGCGCGTCGCGTGATCGCCGCGGGGATGACCTGGATCGGCCCGCATCCCGAGGCGATCGACGCGATGGGCGACAAGGTGCGCGCGCGGCAGGCGATGGTCGCCGCCGGCGTCCCGGTCGTCCCCGGCGGGACCGATGCGATCGCCGATGCGGCCGGCGCGCGGCTCGCCGCCGAACGCTACGGGATGCCGCTCGCGCTGAAAGCCTCGGGCGGCGGCGGCGGCAAAGGGCTCAAGGTCGCGCGGACCGTCGAGGAGATCGAGTCGGCGTTCTCGACGGCACAGCGCGAAGCGACGGCGTACTTCGGCAACGGCACCATCTACGCCGAGCGCTATCTGGACAATCCGAAGCACGTCGAGCTGCAGATCCTCGCCGACAAGCACGGCCACGTGCTGCACGTCGGCGAGCGCGACTGCTCGCTGCAGCGCCGCCATCAGAAGCTGTGGGAAGAAGCGCCGGCGCGGATCCCGGAGCCGGTGCGCGAGGGCCTGCGGCGCGCCGGCGTGCAGGCCGCGCGCGCGATCGCCTACGACTCGGTCGGCACGATCGAGTGTCTGGTCAGCGGAGATGCGTTCTACTTCCTCGAGATGAACACGCGCATCCAGGTCGAGCACACCGTCTCGGAAGAGATCAGTGGGATCGACCTCGTGCGCGAACAGATCCTGGTCGCGGCGGGCCGTCCGCTCGCGCTCACGCAAGAGGCGATCGAGTTCCGCGGCCACGCCATCGAAGTGCGCGTGAACGCCGAAGATCCCGCGCAGGGCTTCCGTCCCGCGCCGGGGACGATCGAGCGCTACCGCGAGCCGGGCGGCTTCGGCGTGCGCGTCGACTCGGCGGCGTTTCCCGGCTTCACGATCACGCCCGACTACGACTCGATGATCGCCAAGCTGATCGTGCGCGGGCGCGACCGCGACGAAGCGCTCGCGCGGCTCGCGCGCGCGATCGACGAGTACGCGATCTCCGGGGTCCCGACGACCCTCCCGCTACTGCGCGCCCTGGTCGACTTCGGCCCCGTGCGCGACGCCACGTACGGTACGGCGACGCTGGAGCCGTTCGCCGCCTCGCTCGCACCGGCGGCGTCGAACGGTGCCGCGCACGCCGGCGCCGCCGCGAGGGCGCCCTCGAGCGCCGATGCGCAGACGATTCGCGTCGAGGTGAACGACCGGCTGTTCCGCGTCCGCTTCGTCGACCTGCCCGTCCCGCGCGGCGCGGCCGCCGGTGCGGCGACGACGGCGGTCCCGAAGAAAGGCGGAACGGCGCGCAGCTCCGCCGCCGCCGCGGGCAACGACGTGATCGCCCCGATGCACGGCGTCGTCGTCGAGATCCCGGTCGCAGCCGGCGCGAGCGTCGCCGAAGGGGACGTCGTCGCGGTCATCGAGGCGATGAAAATGATGAACGAGATCCGCGCGCACAAGGCGGGGACGATCGCCGCCATCCACGTCGCCGCCGGCGCGACGGTCGAAGCACGCTCCCCGCTGGTGACGATCGAACCGGCGTCGTAGACGCCGGGTGCGCGCCGCCCGGGCCGCTCGGCGCTACGCGCTCTTGCCGGGTTCGAACTTCAGCGCGACGCCGTTCATGCAGTAGCGCAGGCCCGTCGGCTTCGGGCCGTCGTCGAAGACGTGTCCGAGATGTCCTGCGCAGCGCGCGCAATGAACCTCGGTGCGCTCCATCATCAGCGAGCTGTCGCTTTTCGTCGCGACCGCTCCCTTGAGGGGCGCCCAAAAGCTCGGCCAACCGGTTCCGCTGTCGAACTTCGTCTTCGACGAGAACAGGGCCAGCTCGCAGCCCGCGCAGGCGTACGCCCCGGCGCGTGTCTCATGATCGAGGGGACTCGAGAACGGCGCCTCGGTCCCTTCGTGGCGCAGCACGTCGTAGGCCGCGGGCGAGAGCAGCTTCCGCCACTCGTCGTCGGTGTGCGTCACCGGCGCCCACGCGGCGTTCGCTCGCGAAGCGGAGAGGACCAGCATGCCGGCGATCCCGGTTAGGACGGTGGAGCGACGCATCGTACGGACAAACGTACCACGAACCGCCCGGGATGTCCGTAAGCGGGCTTACGCGTGACCCGGCACCGGCAGCACCGGGTCAGAACGCGCGGTTTTCCACCGCGACGCGAACGGTCAGCCGCTCGCCGTCGGAGAAGCGCAGCGTCACCGGGAAGCGCGTTCCGGCCTGCAGCGGCCGGCGCAAGCCGATCAGCATCAAGTGGTAGCCGCCGGGCCGCAGCGCGACCGTGCCGTGTGCCGGGATGACGATCCGAGCGACCGGGTGCATCGCCGTCACCGGCATCGCCATCCCGTTCATCCCCTCGCCGCGCGTCGACGTCGACTGGTGCATCTCGACGCTCCGCGCGACCGGGCTCGACGCGCCGACCAGCGCGACGGGGTGCGAGCCGGCGTCGCGCACCGTCGCGTAGACGACGGCGGTATCGACCGCGGGCCGCGACCAGGCGCCTGCGACCGTAACGAGCGCGAGAGCGAGCGGGACGGTCATCCGAGCAGCTCCTTGACGTCGGCGGCGAACGACGGTTCGGGATCGTCCCAGTCGTGCAGGACGCGCAGATCGCCGTTCGGGCCGATCAGATAGACGGAACTGCCGTGGGTCACGAGATAAGCGCTTCCCTTTCCCGGCAGCCGCTGATGGAAGACGTGATAGGCGGCGTACACCGGATCGAGCGCCGACTCCGAGCCGGTCAGCCCGATGAAGGCGCCGTCGAACAGGTCGACGTAGCGCTTCAGCGCGCGCGGATCGTCGCGCTGCGGGTCGACCGTCACGAAGGCGACGCGCACGCGCGCGCGCTGTGCCGGCGAGAGCCCGCGGTACACCTTCGCGAGCTGCGCCATCGTCGCGGGGCAGACGTCCGGGCAGTGGGTGTAGCCGAAGAACAGCACGACGACGCGCCCGTGCTGGTCCGAAAGGCGAAACGAGCGCCCGTCCTGGTCGGTCAGCGTGAAATCGGGCGCCGGCTTTGCCGGCAGCGCCATTCCGCTGAAGTGCTGCGCCGGGCCGTGCGCGCACGCCGGGAGCGGCGCGACGAGGACGAGGCTCGCGAGCGCGGCGAGGGCGCGGAGCGGGATGGGCAACCTATCGAATCTCCTTTCCATCGAAGAATACCCTCCGCGGGGCCTGCATCGCTGCCGCTGGACATGGCCGGATCGCAGGACCGACCGCTCCACCCGCCCGGCGAGGGCGCCGGGGGCAAAAGGCGCCTTGCTCGGGTTCTCGTCCGTCGCCCGCGCCGATAGGGCGGCCCGTTCCGGGCGCGCAAGGGTGCGAGGATGAGCGCGCGCGACGTCAATGCCAGCGGAATCCCGTTGCAGCCGGTGTACGACGAGCCGCAGCCGCCGGTGCGCCGCGCCCCGCCCGGGGCGTTCCCGTACACGCGCGGCATCCGGCGCGACATGTACCGCGGCCGGCATTGGACGATGCGGCAGTACGCCGGATTCGCGACCGCCGCCGAGTCGAACGCGCGCTACCGTTACCTGCTCGCCAACGGCGTGACCGGCCTTTCCGTCGCGTTCGACCTGCCGACGCAGCTGGGCTACGACTCTGACGCGCCGCAGGCGCGCGGTGAGGTCGGGAAGGTCGGCGTGGCGATCGACACCATCGAGGACGTCGAGACCCTCTTCGAGGCGATCCCGCTCGATCGCGTCACCGTCTCGATGACGATCAACGCGCCCGCCTCGATCCTGCTCGCCTTCGTGCTGGCGGTCGCGCGACGGCGCGGCATCCCTTTCGACAAGCTCGGCGGCACGATCCAGAACGACGTGCTCAAAGAGTACGTCGCGCGCGGTACGTACATCTACCCGCCGGGTCCCTCGATGCGCCTCGTCACCGACGTGATGGCGTACTGCGCGCGGCACGTCCCGCAGTGGAACACGATCTCGATCTCCGGCTATCACATCCGCGAGGCCGGCTCGACCGCGCTGCAAGAGATCGCGTTCACCCTCGCCAACGCGAAGGCGTACCTGCAGGCCGCGCAGCGCGCCGGGCTCGCCGTCGACGAGGTCGCGCCGCGCATCTCCTTCTTCTGGAACGCGCACAACGACTTCTTCGAAGAAGTCGCGAAGTTCCGCGCCGCGCGAACGCTGTGGGCCGAGATCGCGCGCGACGAGTTCGGCGCGCAGGACGCGAAGTCGATGATGCTGCGGTTCCACACGCAGACCGGCGGCTCGACGCTGACCGCGCAAGAGCCGGAGAACAACGTGGTGCGCGTCGCGCTGCAGGCACTCGCCGCCGTGCTCGGCGGGACACAGTCGCTCCACACGAACGGACAGGACGAGGCGCTCGGGCTTCCCACGGAACAGAGCGCACGCGTCGCCTTGCGCACGCAGCAGATCATCGCATACGAGAGCGGGGTGACCGACGTCGTCGATCCGCTCGCCGGCTCCTACTACGTCGAATCGCTCACCGACGCGCTGATCGCCGGCGCGCGCGAGCTGATCGCCGAGGTCGACGCGTTGGGCGGCGCGGTCGCCGCGATCGAGCGCGGGTGGATGCAGGACCAGATCGGCGAGTCGTCCTACCGCGCCCAGCAAGCGATCGAGTCGGGAACGCAGGTGCTCGTCGGCGTGAACACGTTCGCCGATGCGAACGCGGTCGCGACGATGCCGATCCTGCGCATCGATCCGGCGATCGAGCGCGACCAGACCGCGCGCACGCGCGCGTTTCGCGAGCGCCGCGACGCCGCGCGCACGACCGCGGCGCTCGGCGAGATCCGCCGCGTCGCGGAAGGCACCGAGAACGTGATGCCGGCTTTCATCGAAGCCGTCGACGCCGGCGCGACCCTCGGCGAGATCTGTCAGGTCTTGCGCACGGTCTTCGGAACCCACGTGCAGCGCGAGCGGATCGCATGATCGACGCGCCGATCGATCACGTCGCCGTCGTGGTCAAGGACCTGGCGGCGACGCTCCGGTTATACACCGAGACGCTCGGTTTCTCTGAAGTCTATCGGGAGATCGTCGCCGATCAAGGGATCGAAGCCGTCGGCCTTCGCACCGGCGACGCCGTCATCGAGCTCCTGCGGCCGCTCAGCGAGGACTCGCCGATCGCGCGCTACCGCGGCGAGGCCGACTCGAAGCTGCACCACACGGCGTACCGGGTCGGCGACATCCGCGCCGAGCTGGCGCGCTTGAAAGACGCCGGCGTCCGTTTGATCGACGAGGAGCCGCGCAAAGGCGCCCACGGGAACACGATCGCGTTCCTGCACCCGAAGTCGACCGGCGGGGTCCTGATCGAGCTCTGCCAGCCGCCCCCGCAGGATCTCCCGGCCGGCTAGCAGACCCGCTTTCGCGAGGGAGCCTCGCGCTCGCAAGGCCCGCGAACCCGAGCGGCACACGGAACGCCACGACGGCGGCGTCCGTTTCGTCGATGATGCGAGGGAGCGTTTTCGTGCGTGCCGCGTGGGTTGCGGCGGCGGTGCTGGGCCTGGGTGCGGCGGCCCCGGCGCCCACCAGTCCTCCGCCCCAAACGGCGCTCACCGATGCCAACGCCATTTTCGCGAACGTCCGCAAGGCGTGGGGGAGCGGGGCGTATCCGCGCTGGGCGCACTACGCGACGGTCGTCGAGTTTCACAATAATGCCGGACACCTGATCCGGCGCATCTGGGACACCGACGAGGACCTGCGCCACGGGGTCGTCTTCTCGCGCAAGTTCAGCCGCGAGGACGATTCCAACCCGAACGTTCCGCACGGAATCAACATCGCGCTGCCGATCATCGGAAACCTGAACCCGGCGCCCGTTCCGGATCCGATCGGTCACGTCGCGTTCGCGATCGACCAAGACGACGGAATGGCTCCGAGCGCCCGGCGCATCACGCTCGCGACGTCGGACCAAGTCTTCGACACGGCGGCCACCAAGCTTCAGGTGATCGGTCATACGAGCACGGTCGAACGCGACTACGACGCGACGCTGATCGAGACGCTCGGCGACGAGCGCGGTCCCGAGTACCATCTCGCGCTGAAGCCGACACACGATCCCGGCCGCCTGCGCCTGCGCGAGCTGTACGTCGACGGCCGCACCTGGGCGCCCGAAGAGGCGATCGTCGACGGAATCGGCAGCCGTGCGCCGCTGTCCAACGTGCAGTGGCGGATCGAATACCGCCAAGTCGACGGCGGCACCTACATCGCGCGCGAGACCGCGCTGCGCGCTCTCGACTACGGCAGCCGCGGGATGCTGAAGTGGACGACGATCTCGTTCCGCGAGCTGCAACTCGGCTCGCAACGCCCCGTCGAAACGCTCTTCGGCCTCGACGACGACAACCCGCAAACGGAACCGTAGCGCACGTCAGCGCGCCGGGGCGAGGCGGAGGTCGAGCTCGGTCTCGAAGGTTCGGTTCCAGGGGAGCGTGATCGTGAAGCCGGCGTCGGCGAACTGCGGCGCGATGCGTCGCAGCATCTCGAGGCCTTCGGGCCACAGCCGGGCGCGGTTCTCGTCGGCGGTCTGCGCGGCGATCTCCGGAAGCAGGTAGGTGTGGTCGGAGATGCCTTGCGCGCTCAGGTCCGCGTTGAGCGCCGGGCGCACGTCGTCATGGAACGCGATGTCGTCGATGTAGCGCATCAGCGTGAAGCGCGCGTGGGCGCGCGAGTCGTACGTCCCCATGCGGCGGCCGGCGAGCACGGCGATCGCTTCGGGGAGCGCGGTGCCGACGGTGTTCGCGGTCGTGTTCCACGACGCGAACGACGCGACGCTCGCCGCCAGGCCGCGCGCGATCAGAGCGTCGGTCAGCTGCCGCTGCACGGCGTAGGACTGATCGCCGAGGAATGAGAGGTCGGCGACGGCCGCCGGCCGGTCGCGCGCGACGTCGGCGGCGATCGCGTCGACGAACGCGGCCGCTTGCTCCTCGCCGGTCGCCGGGACGCGGACGAACAGATCGATGTCCGCATCGCCGGACCCGCTCGCGACGGCGCCGCAAGTGCGGATCACGTCGCCGATCGTCACGGCGATCGGCGCGAACTCGATCGGGTCTTGCAGGGTCGCGCCGTCGGGACGCGAGTAGACCACGCGCACGCGCGGGACGGCGTGCGCCTCGCGCGCCAGCGCCGCGCCGACCAGCACCATTCCCAGCTCGTCGGCCCCCGGCTCGATCGTGGCGCGCCCGGGCGGAACCCAGCGCCCGGCGAACGCGCGCAGCGCGGCGAGATCGCGCACGTGGAGGCCGACCGGACCGGCGTCATCCTGACCGAGCACGACGCGGTCGAAGCCGCCTTCCGCGGCGAGGCGCAGCGCGTACAAGTCCGCGTCGCGGTCGCGCGCACGCGTTCCCAGGTACAGATCCAGATTCGGGCCGAGCTGCGCGCGCAGCCGCGCCGCCTGGTCGCGTTCTTCCTGCGTGCGGGGCGGGTCGGCAAGGTTCGCGTAGCGCTGCAGCAGCGGCCACACCCCGCCGGCGAACGGATACGCGGCGGCCGGCCCGAGCGCCGGGACGCCGGTCGGCGCGAGCCGCATCACGGTACCGAACAGCGCGAACGACGCGTTCGGCCGACGCGCGCGGAGCGCCGCCAGCTGCTCCAAACGCGTGTATGCTTCGGCGCGCGAGGTGCCGGGGAGGCGCGACGCGACGAGCCCGCCGTACATCGCCATGTCCGCCGAGACGATCACGTCGCGCGCGCCGGCCGGCGCGTCGTCGCGCAGCCAGCGCAGGATCGCGGCGGAGTCGCCCGGGACGATGTCGTGGCCGAGCAAGGCGCGCGGCGGCTCGACGACGCGCGCGCCGGCGATCGCCCCGAGCAGCTTCGGAAGCTGCGCCGTCACCGGCCGGTCGTCGAGCGGGACGACGACCATCGTCATCGCGAGGACGGACGAGACGAGCGCCGCGAACTGCACCACCGGTTCGATTCGGCGCCGACGCCCGTTCGCTTGCATGCGTCGCTCGGGAGCCGGGACTCGCGGGGGCGAAGTCCGGGCCGATGAGGCCGCGCCGGTGATCGAATGCCGCACCATGGCGAGCGCCGAACGCTTCGACGCGTTCGCCTTGATGAAGCGCTTCCGCGAGGACGAGGCCGCGCTCGGCGAGGCCCTCTCGCTGTTCGTCGATCGCCCGGACTACGGCTTCGTCTGGCTCGCCTACGACGACGAAGCTCCCGCGGCGTGCGTCTCGGTCGGTTTCGCGCTCTCGACCGAGACGGGCGGCGTGATGGCGGTGCTGCGCGACTTCTGGGTCGCGGAGGAGCGGCGGGGCCGCGGGATCGGCAGCGCGCTGCTCGTGACGCTGCACGGCCGGCTCGATCAGCTCGGCGTGACGCGCATCGAAGCCGCCTTCCCGGAGGACGACGCGCTGCGCGCGTTCTTCGTCGAGCGCGGCTACGCCGATGAGTTCGGGGCCATCGTCAGCCTCGATCGTCGATGACGAGCGTGAGGCGCCCGCGCGCCTCGCGCAGCAGCCGTTCCGCCTCTTCCCGTGAGACGCCGCGGCGCGCCATGACGATCGCCAGCTTCACCGAACCGCCCGCCGCCGCGAGCAGCGCCGCCGCATCCGCCGCATTCGTTTCGCCGCGCTCGCCGGAAGGTGCGAGCTCACGGACGAGGCGCTCGCTGCGCGCACGGAGCTTCGCATTGGTCGCGACGAGGTCGACCATCCGGTTGCCGTAGGTTTTGCCCAGGCGGATCATCGCGCCGGTCGAGATCGCGTTGAGCACGATCTTCTGCGCCGTCCCGGCGCGCATCCGCGTCGAGCCCTGAATCGGCTCGGCGCCGGTCGCCGCGAGGATCGTGACGCCGGCTTCGCGCGCGAGCGGGCTGTCCCCGACGCCCACGACCGCCACGGTCCGCGCGCCGCGCGCGCGCGCGGCAGCGAGCGCGGCGACCACGAACGGCGCGCTCCCGCCGGCCGAGATTCCGATCGCGACGTCCCGCGGTCCGACGTCGTCGACCGCGCGCGCGCCCGCAAGGGCATCGTCTTCGGCGCCCTCGATCGCGCGCCGCAACGCCGCATCGCCGCCGGCGATTCGCGCATCGAACAGCGCCGGCGCGACGCCGAACGTCGGCGGCAGCTCGGAGGCGTCGAGCACGGCGAGCCGCCCGCTCGTTCCGGCGCCGATCAGCACGACCCGTCCGCCGGCTTCGACCGCCTCGACGACCAGCGCCGTCGCTTCCGCGATCGCGTCGGCGGCCGCCAGCGCGGCGTCGACGGCACCGCGATGCGCCTCGACCAGCGCACGCGCGAGCGCGACGTCGTCGAGCCGGTCGATCGAGGACGTGGCGGGATCGAGCGCTTCCGTCTCCGGCGGCCCCGTTGCGCTCACCGCGCGGCGAGCTCGGCGAGGCGCAGCGCGCCGAGCACGGGCTCATCGCCGCCCTTCACGATGCCGATCCCCGGGATGTCGCCTTGCAGACGCGTCTCGAGCAAGAACGTCAGCAGGCTGTTCTCGCGCAGCAGTCCGCCGGCGAACGCGACCTGCGGCGACGCCTGCAGCAGCTCGGTCTCGCGCAGCGCGGCCTTGACGAGCTCGCCGAGCTCCTGCGCGGCCTGCTGCACGATCTTCGTCGACGTACGGTTTCCTTTTCCGGCGAAGGCGATGACGCTCGGGGCGAGCGCGGCGATCTTCGCGGGCTGCAGCGGCGCGTCGTAGAGCGCGGCCACGTACGCGTCGCGGTCCGGCGCGTCGAGCGCGCGGGCGACCAGATCGCTCGTCTCGTCGCGCCGCGCGCGGCCGTCGAGAACCCGGCCGTGCAGCATCACCGCCTGCATCCCGATCCAATACGCGGAGCCTTCGTCGCCGGCGAGGAAGCCGAGCCCGCCGACGCGCGCCGACGTCTCGCCGCGCTGCGCGAACGCGACCGATCCC
Source organism: Vulcanimicrobiota bacterium (assembly GCA_963795405.1). Lineage (GTDB taxonomy): Bacteria > Vulcanimicrobiota > Vulcanimicrobiia > Vulcanimicrobiales > Vulcanimicrobiaceae > Vulcanimicrobium. Next base: position 52,944 of record CAWCHS010000006.1, on the reverse strand, counting down.
GTTCCGGCGATCAGGACCGCCCCGTCGCCCTCGGGGATCGCCGCGCGCAGCGCGATCGCGGCGTCGCCCCCGACGTCGATGCGCGCCCCGGCGAACGCGAGCTCGAGCAGCTCTCGCAAGCCCTCGGCGATCCGCTTCCGGCCGGCCCCGGCCGCGCCGACGTGAATCGCATCGGGGCGTTCGCGCCCGAGCGCGCGCCGCATGGTGGCCACGATCGCATCGGCCGCGTCGTCGACGCCGATCGTCGTCGCGTTCGCGCCCGGCCCGCGCAGCTCGCGCAGCCGCTCGCCGTCCCGCGAGACCGCCACGGCGGTGGACGAACCGCCGGCATCGACTCCCACGCAGATCACGCAGACACCGTTCGCGTCCTGCGCCGCGCCCGCCTAGCCGGGCGCGCCGGCATCGCGGTGGGCGAGCGCGAGCAGCGCGTGCAATCGCTGCGGCGCGATCGCGCCGAGGACGCGCGGTCCGGACGCGCCGGTCACCGTCGGGAGCCCGGCCGGCCGTTCGAGCAGCGCGACGTAACCGAGGACGGCGAAGGCGATCGCCTCTTTCGCATCGGCGTTCATGCCGTAGGCGTCGGAAACCTCGACGCGGACATCCGGCAGCGCCGCGCACAGCATCTCCAGCAGCGTTGCGTTGCGCGCGCCGCCGCCGCTGACGATCAGCAGCTTCGCGTGCGGCGCGTTCGCCGTGAGCGCGTCGGCAACCGTGCGCGCCGAGAGCGCCGTGAGCGTCGCGACGGCGTCTTCGAAGCGCAGCGCATCGAGCGCGGCGCGATGCGCAGCGACGAACGGCGCGCCGAACTGCTCGCGTCCCGTCGTCTTCGGCGGCCGGCGCCGAAAGTACGGATCGTCCAGCAGCCGCAGCAGCAGCGCGGCGTCGGCGGCTCCGGCCCGTGCGAGACGTCCGTCTTCGTCGAAGCGCAGCGCGCCGTTCGACCGCAGCGCGACGTAGGTGTCGACGGGCAGGTTCGCCGGGCCCGAGTCGAAGGCGATCGCCTCCGGCAGCACGGTCATGTTCGCGATGCCGCCCAGATTCAGTGCCGCGCACGGCGCGTGGCCGGCGAAGAGCAGGGCGTCGACGAACGGAACCAGCGGCGCACCGGTTCCACCGGCGGCGGTGTCGGCGGACCGGAAGTCGTAGACGACCGAGACGCCCGCGCGCTCGCGGATGCGGAACGGATCGCCGAGCTGCAGCGTCTGCCGCGCGTCGCCGTCGTGCGCGAGCGTCACGCCGTGCGAGGCGACCGCGTCGAGTCGCGCGCCGGCCACGACGTGCCGGATCGCCTCACCGAACGCTTCGCCGATCGCCGCGTGCAGCGCGGAGATCTCGAGCGCGCCGACCGGCGCCGGCGGATACGCCGCCAGGATGCGCGCGCGCAACGCCTCGTCGAACGGGACGGTGGCGAACCGCTCGCAGCGGACGCGCACGCCCTCCCCCGCGGCACCCACCTCGCACAGCGCGACGTCGATCCCGTCGAGCGACGTCCCGCAGATCGCGCCGGCGACCTTCACGCGGAGCCGGCGTCAGGCTGCGCGGCGTCGACGGCGACGTACGCCGCGAGCTGCGCGCGCGAGCGAATCCCGAGCTTGGCGTAGATCGCGGTCAGGCTCTTCTCGATGCTCTTCTCACTGACGGCGAGGGCGGCGGCGGTCCCACGATTGCCGTTGCCGGCGGCGATCAGCTCCGCGATGGCCCGCTCGCGCTGCGTCAGCAGGGAGACGGTTCGCACGGCACGCCGGCGTGACGCGCGGCGCATCCGCCGCACCTCGCCGGCGGCGCCGCAGCGCTCGTAGGCGGCCAGCGCGTCCTCGCTGCGTCCCGCGAGCTCGAGCGCCTGCGCCGCGAAGAGCGGCCAGCCGATCGCGCCGAAACGCGCCGCCGCCCGCTCGGCGAACGCGCGCCGCGCCGGCTCGTCGCCGGCGATCGCTGCATCGACGAGATCGAGCAGCGCGCCGTGCACGCGATCGCCGGGCGTGCTCGCGCTCGCCGCGAGCAGCGGGCGGATCGCCGCGGCGAGCGCCGGAGCGTGCTGGGCGAACAGCGCGATCGGTTCGCTCAGCCCGAAGGGCGAGCGCATCGCCTCCGCGGCCCGGCGGAGCTGCGGCATCGCTTCGCGCGTGCGCCCGAGCGCGATCAACGCCGCGCCGAAGGCGCAGAGCCCCTCGATCATGCGGAAATCGCTGCTGCCCGCGACCTCGGATTCGACCAGCTGGGCGTCGAGCAGCCGTTCGAGCGCGGCGCGATCGCCGCGCGCCACGGCGATGCCGATCCCGGCGATCGCGCGCTGATGCCGCGGCAGATATTCCCGGGTCGGCCGCGCCTCGGCGATCAGCCGGGACGCGGTCTCGAGGTTCCCCGCGCGCAGCTCGATCTGCGCCGCCACCGCGAGCGCATAGCTGAGATCGAGCTTCTCGTTCCGCGCGAGCGCGAGGCTGCGCCCTTGGTACTCGCGCGCGATCGCCGTCTCGCCGACGTTCAACGCCTGCACGGCGACCGTGCCCGGCAGCCAGCGCCGGATGTACGCGCCGTCGGCGCTCGCATCGCACAGCGCCATCGCGCGCCCGAAGGCCGCGCGCCAGGCCGGCAGGTCGGAGCGCTGCGCGTGCACGGAGCTGACCACCGCGGCGTATTCGAGCGCGAGATTTCCCTCGGTTCCCAGCGCATCGGGCGCGACGCAGGCCAGTTGCGCCCAGGCCTCGTCGGGATCGCGGTTCGCCGCTTCGAGCGCGGCGATCCGGATCGCCAGCCGGGCGCGCGCGCGCACCGCGCTCGCGGGGATCTCCTGCAGGGCGGCGCGGCCCGCTTCGCGCGCCGCCGCGAACCGCCCGTCGTTGCCGTACGCGCCGACGACGTTCGCCCATTCGTTGGCCGCGCGATCGACCTCGCCCGCGCGCAGGTAGGCCGCGGCCGCGGCGTCGCGCACCGGGATCACGCGGTCGATCGCGTCCGCCCGCATCAGCGACTCGGCGGCTTGGGTCAGCACCGCCGCGAGGGCGGCGTCGTCGCCGCGCCGGCCGCTCGCGGCGCGCTCGTACCATGCGGCCGACTCGTCGTAGGCGTGCACCGCGCGCGCCTCGTCGCCGGCGAGCTCGCAGTAGGGCGCCGCCGCCGCGAGCTCGCCGGCGGCGCAGAGGCTGTGGGCGATCATCTCGGCGAACGCCGCGGCGTCGGGTCGCGCCGCGAGCACGCGCGCGATCCGCAGATGGCGCGGGCGCGTCTGTTCGGCGAGCATCTCGCCGTACACCGCATCGCGGGTGAGCGCGTGGCGAAACTGGAAGCCGTGCACGACGCCCTCGCGCGCGTCGAGCAGCTGCAGCTCGCACAGCCGCTGCAGCGGTGCGATCAGCGTCGCGAGCGGAACCTCGGCGATCTCGGCGAGCAGATCCGCACGGAAGCGGCGGCCGAAGAGCGAGGCGTGCGCGAGCAGGCCGCGCTCGTCCGCCGTGCAGCGGTTCAGCCGCTCGCGCACGACCGCGTGGACGCTGAGGGGCAGATCGTGCTCGGTTCGCGCCGAACCGGCGGTCTCGCAATCGACGACGTGACGCAGCAGCTCTTCGGTGAAGAGCGGGTTACCGCCGGCGCGGCGGAGGATCTCGTGCTGCCGCTCCTGGGCGAGCGTCGTGCGCTGGGCGAGCGCGCCGCGCAGCAGCCGTTTCGCATCGTCCTCGGCGAGGGGTCCGAGACGGAGCAGCGAGACCTCGTCGTGCCGCAGCAGACGGCCCAGCCGCACGAAGAGCGGGTGATCCGGAACGATCTCGTCATCGCGATACGTGCCGAGGAGCAGCACGCGCCGGCCGGCGCCGCGTTCGGCGAGCACCTCCAGCGTCGCGAGCAGCTCCGCATCGGCCCACTGGAGGTCGTCGAGCGCGAGGATCGCAGTGGCGTTCTCGCCGGCGCGGTCGAAGGCGGCGACGAGCGCCTCGCGCTGCTCCTCGCGCGAGGCGGCGCGGCGCTCGAGCGGGCTCGCACCGACCGCGGCGCGCAGAACCTGCGTGAGTGGCTTGAGCGGACGGTCCCCGAACTCGCGGCAGGCCGCGAGCCCGATCCGGTGGCGCGCCGGCGAGAGGCGAGCGCAGAACTCGCGGACCAGCCGCGATTTCCCGATCCCCGCCTCGCCGGCGATCAGAACCAGGCCTCCGCGGCCCTCGGCGGCCGCCCGGCGGCGGGCGCGGAGATGCTCGAGCTCGACCGCGCGGCCCACGAACTCGCGGCAAACGACGCGTTCAGAGACCATCGCCGTTGCGACCGGTTCGGCCGCCCCGCGCCCCGGCCCTCGCTCGCTTCAGACCGCGTCGAGCGCGCGGCACGCCGCGTCGGCGACCGCGGCGCGGATCGGGCGCAAGTCGACCCTGCCGTGGTGGACCGCGTTCGTCAGCAGGACGACGCTCAGATCGCGCGCGGGGTCCGCCCAGACCGACGTCCCCGTGAAGCCGGTATGGCCGAACGACGCGCGATCCATCAGCGCTCCGCACGAGTTGTCGTCGTTCGTCTTCAGCGCCCAGCCCAGTCCGCGGCGCAGCACCGGATCGCCGGCCTGCTCGCGGAGCGCTTCGCGCGCGAGCCCGGAGTCCAGCGGCGTCGGCCGCCCGTGCAGCGCGGCGAGATACCATTCGGCGAGCCGCGCGACATCGCGCGCGTCGCCGAAGAGGCCGGCGTGCCCGGCGACGCCGCCGGCGAGCCATGCCTTCTCGTCGTGCACCTCGCCTTGCACGCTGCCGCGCCACGCGTCGGCCTCGGTCGCGGGGATCGCGGCGCGCTCGGGCGCGCGCGGTCGGTACGCCGTCGTCTCGGCGCCGAGCGCACGCAATGCGCGCGCGACATGGGTCGCGAGCGCGACGCCGCTCGCGCGAGCCAGCACCACGCCGAGCGCGATGAAGCCGAGATCGCTGTAGATCACGCGCTCGCCCGGCAGCGCCGCGAGCGGTTCGGCGAGCGCGAAGGCCTCGACGTCCTTGTCGAGGAGCGTGCGGTAGTCGGCGCCGCTCTTGAAGCCGGCATCGTGCGCCAGGATCGCCCGTAGCGCGATCGGGGCGTGCGCCGTCCCGCGCCAGTCCGGGACGAGGCCGGTCAGCGGCGCGTCGAGCGCGATCGTCCCGCGCGCAGCGTCGCGGAGCGCGACCGCCGCGACGAAGACTTTGGTGATCGAGGCGAGATCGAAGCGCGTGTCGACGAAGCATGGCAGCGCGGGGTCCCGGTCGCGCGTGCGGCCGAAGGCGCGCTCGTGGACCACGCGCCCGCGGTGCTCGACGCGGACGACGGCCGCGCTGAAGCGCACGCCGAGCGCGCCGCGCACGACGTCGTCGAGCTCAGCGAACAGCGGCGTGCTCGTCGAGCCGAACGGGGAGCGTGCCGGTCGCGTCGGCGCGGCCCGAGAGCACGTCGGCGCAGCCCTCGAACGCCGGTGGCCGATCGCCGTACGTGCACGCGACGCGGCGCGCCTGCGGCCACAGCGCGGCATCGGCAGGGCCGCGCGCCGCGACGATCAGCGCATCCGGCGCGACGGCGAGGATCCGCGCGACCGCCTCCCGCTGCGTCAGGTTGGCGAACGCGTCGCGCGTGACGACGACGAACTCGCGGTCGCCCAGCCGCGGCAGGTGCTCCAGCAGCAGTTCGAGGTCGTCGCCGTCCGGAGCGAGCGGGACGCGCATGATCTCGCTCTTCCAGCGGCGGCGGCGCAGCGCGGAGCTGAGCGAGGGGATCGCTTCGATGTCGGCGCGCGCGCCGGAACGCGCCGCGCGGTCGGCGAGCATCCCTTCGAACGAGATCACCGTGACCGGCTTCCCCTCGCGCAGGCGCGGCTCCCCGCGCACGGCGGTCACCGCACGCCGTGCCGCCTCCAGCGGCGCCCCTTCGTCGACGTCGGAAATCTCGTCACGCGATGCGGCGAGGCGTGCGCGGAGCGCGGCGACGCGCGCGTGTGCTTCGAACAGCCGCGCGCGCGGGAGGCGGCCGCTTTCCACCCCCTCGACGATCGTCGAAGCGGCCTCCGCGGCGAGCTCGACGTGATGGCTCACCAGCAGCAGGTCGGCGCCGGCGGCGAGCGCCTCGACCGCGCCGCGCACCGTCCCGCCGTGTTGCGCGAGCGCATCCATCTCGAGGCAATCGGTGACCGCGACGCCGCCGAAGCCGAGCTCCTCGCGCAGCAGCGCCGTGAGCACCGCCGGCGCCAGCGTCGCCGGCCGCCGCGGGTCGAACGCGTCGACGACGACGTGCGCGGTCATCACCAGCGAGGATGCGCGCGTCGCGATCGCGCGCGCGAACGGGACGAGGTCGCGCGCGCGCAGCGCCGCGGCGCCGTCGCGAACGCGCGGCAGCGCGACGTGCGAGTCCTGCGCCGTCGCGCCGTGCCCGGGGAAGTGCTTCAGCGTCGCCGCCACGCCGGCGCGTTCGAGCCCGCGTGCGAACGCGGACGCGTGCGCCGCGACGCGCGCGGGCTCGTCGCCGAACGAGCGCGTCCCGACCGCGGCGCTCGCCGCGTGCAGCGCGAGATCGGCGACCGGCGCGAAGTTCACCGAGATCCCGAGCCGCGCGAGATCGCGTCCGACCAGCACGCCGAGCCGTTCGGTCAGCGCGGGATCGTTCGCCGCACCGATCGCCATCGCCGAGGGGATCGCGGCCACGAGCTCGCCGCGGAGCCGCGCGACGCGCCCGCCCTCCTGATCGACCGCGATCAGCGGCGGAGGCGTGCCGAGGCCGCGCAGCGCGGTGACGAGCGCCGCGAGATCGTCCGGCTCGCCGGCGTTGCGCGCGAACAGCACGATCCCGCCGAAGCCGCGCAGCGCCTCGAAGGGCGCGTCCGCGGCCGTCGCACCCTCGAAGCCGACGGCGATCGTACCGCGAGCGAGGGCGAGCAGCGAGGGCGACGGCACCGCGGCCCTCAGTGCTTGATGAGGTGAATGATCTGGGCGACCAGCTTGCCGGCGATCCGCGCCGCGAAGATGCGGACTTTCGAGCCCTTCGACACGTCGGTGATCGCGTGGTAGCCGGGTTCGGGCGCCTGAACGCTGGTCGTCGGCATCACCGACAGATCGAGCTTCCCTTGCGAGGGCGAGTCGACGCTGATCACGCCGCGCGAGTAGTCGACGTTGGTGACGCGCCCTTCGATGACGCCGGCGTCGTGCGCGCTCGAATCGGCCACCGCGGTCGCCTTCGGCGACGGGGCGGCGGTCGGGTTCGCGAACGCGGCGATGGGGGCCGTCCCGAAAGCCAGGACGGCCAGGACGACGGGGAGCCGGGTCATGACCTCACGGTAACGTGGCAACGTGCGCGGTTCGTTTCGCCTCATACGGGCAGATCTCCGACGAGACGAAAGTACGATTCGCGAGCGGTGGCGTCTCCATCCTTGGCCCGAGCGCGCGCGGCGCGCGCGGCGACGACCGTCGCGTCGTCGGCGTCCTTGCCGCCCAACACGATGCGCAGCGCCAGCAGCGCCTCGTCGGCCGCGCGCGCGCCGACGCGTTCCAGCGCGCGATAGAACGGCTGGGCGCGCGGCGCGTCCGACCGCTCCCGCAGCGCCGCCGCGATCGCCTCCGCTTTCGCGGGGTCGCCGTCGAGGAGGTAGCCGTCGAGAGGGTGCAGTTCCATCGCGATGCGTTTCGCGATGCGAGCGCTCGCGCTCTTCACCGCGGTCGCGGCGCTCGGCGCGGGCTCCGACGACCGGCTCGCCGCGCTCGCCGCGGCGAACGGCGACCTCGCCGCGCTGCACGTGCGCGCGACGTCGACGCGCGTCGTCGAGGGGCGCACGATCGAGACGACCTTCGAGCAGCTCGGCACCGCGCGGCTGATCCGCCGCTGCATCGCCGGCGTGTGCGGGGGACTCTGGTTCGACGGTCGGCGCCGCTGGACGTTCGGCCTGAACGAGGTGCCGCTTCCGGAAGCCGATGACGACGCGACGCGCACGGAGCGCACCCTGGCCGCGATCGCCTCGCTCGACTTCGCCGAGCCGGGCTTCGCGGCCGGCGGCGGTACGGTCGCGGCGGCGGGAGCGGCACGCCGGCGCGTTCGCGCGCGCGGCGGCGACGAGCTGCTCGCGGTGTTCGACCCCGTCTCGCACGCGCTGCGCCGCATCGAGACGCCGGCCGGAACGACGATCGCGGTCTACGGCGGCGACGTGCGGCTCGGCGGCGCGACCTTCGAGCTGCAGCGGGCCGGCGAGGACGAGCCCGGGACGCTGGACTCCGCCTCGGTGGTGCCCGGCCCGCTCGATCCTCCCGCCGGCGCGCAGCCGGCGTTCGGCGCGGCGGCCGCGGCGGCGCTCACCGACCGCGACCTGCCCGTGATCGCGTGCTCGCTCGCCGGCGTCCCGTTCCGCTGCCTGCTCGACAGCGGCTCGAACCCGAGCTCCGTGACCCTCGCCGTCGCCGAGCGCCTCGGCCTCGAGCCGCGCGGCGAGATCGACATCGAAGCGCTGGGCAGCTTCGCGACCGGCTTCATCGAGACGGGACCGCTCGCCGCCGGCGCCGCACGCTTTCCCTCGGTCCGTTTCGCGGTCGTCCCGGCGGTGCGGTCCGAGCGCTTCGACGTGGTCGTCGGCGCCGATCTGCTGGGCCGCGTCCGGCTCGCGCTCGACCGCGTCCGTCGCCTTGCGACGCTCTCGCCGCCGGGCGCGCCGCCGGCCGGCACGATCCCGCTCGACCTCGGCTCGGGAGTTCCGTTGATCGACGTCTCGCTGGCGGGACGCCCGGCCAGCGCGCTCGTCGACACCGGCGACGAAGCGACGCTGTCGCTCGGCTACGCGATGTACCGCGAGGGGCCGCTGTGGCCGGTGGCCGGGCGCACCGGCGCGACCGGGATCGCCGGCGCGGAGGACGCGTTCCTGGTCGACGTCCCCGACGTCCGGGTCGGCCCGCGCGACCTCGGGCCGGTCCGCGCGGTCGTCCGGCGCACCCAAGTCGTGCCGCACCTCGGTGAGGGGGCGTGGGCGCGCAACACGCTGGAGCTCGACGAGCACTCCGGTGCGCTGTGGTTCGGCGCGGCCGCGCCCGAGAAACCGTGACCGGCCGCCGGCGTTCGGGCATGCGGCTGCTCGATCTTGCTTCCTTCTGAGAACGAGCGCAAGGCAGACCGCGCCTTTTGTGGGGCAGCGGTCAAATCGCCGATGAAGTCCGTTTGACCCCACTTCCAGGGGGTACGAATGGCCCTAGCGGGACGGAGTCCCCGGACGGAGCATGACGGACGGATCCGCGCACGCGCCGACGCGCGTCTTGCAGCCCGAGGAGCCGGTGGCCGAGGTCACCGTCGCTCGTCCGCGCGTTGCCGCGGTCCTCGAGCGCGCGATGCGGCGCCCCGTCACCCTCGTGATCGCGCCGATCGGCTACGGGAAGAGCCGCGCGCTGCGCGAGGCGCTCGGCGGCCGCCCGATCGATCGCGTCCCGGCCGACGCGGGCGGACTCGCCGACGTGGCCCTGGCGATCGCCGAGGCCGTCGACCCGGCGGCGCCGGGGCTGCACCTGGCCTTCGCGGCCTGCGCCCGGCGCGCGCTCTCGTCGAGCGAGCCGTGGAACGCATACGCCGCGTGGCTCGCCGAGTACGCGCGCGGGCGCGAGCGCGTCGTCGCGCTCGACGATCTCGAGGGCGCGCTCTCCCTGCCGGGGGTCGCGCCGTTCCTCGGCGCGCTGCTCTCGCGGGCGCACGGGGCGACGCGCTGGATCGTGGTCGCGCGCGACGCTCAGCAGCTCCCGGTCGCGCGCTGGCTCGCCGAGGGCATCGCGGCGCTCCCGGTCGACGCCGCGGTGCTGGCGCTGCGGCCGGACGAGCTGCGCGCTTTTCTCGACGCGCGCGGGGTCGAGCGCGCGGCGCTGGCCGGGATCGAGCCGCGGCCCGCTACCGTCGCCCTGGCCTGCGACCTGCTGCGGGCGGGCACGCCCCGCGGCCGGGTCGCGACGCACGCGCGCTCGCTCGACGACATCGTCGCGCTGGCGTTCGAGACGCTCGGTGAGGACGAGCGCCGGCTGCTCACGATCGCTTCGGAACTCGACTCGCTCGATCGCGAGCTGATCGGCGCGCTTCCGCTGACCGACGCCGGGCGCGTGCTCGACGGCATGCGCGCGCGGCTGCCCTCGGCGTTCGAAGGCGTCCGCGTCGCCTCGTGGTTTCGCTCCTCGCTGCGCGCGCGGATCGCCGGGCGGACGGAGTTCGGCAACACCGTGCGCGACGGCGTCGAGACGTACGAGCGCGCGCAGCGCCCGCTCGAGGCGCTGCGGCTGGCCCTGCGCGCCGACGACACGCAGTCCGTCGCCGCGATCGTCGCGCGACACGCTCGGAGCTTCCTCGAGGCGGGGACGCCGCACGCGGTCGGCAGCGCCCTCGCGCTGCTGGACACCGCGTCAGACGATCCCGCCGTGACGGCGATGCGCGGGATCGTCGAGGCGCAGCACGGTCGCAACGATACGGCCGAGGCCTACTTCCGCCGCGCGCTCGGCGGCGCCGACGGCCCGCTGCGCACGACGATCGTGCACCGCTACGCGCTCGACTTGATGCGGCGCAGCCGGCTCGACCTGATCCCGCTGCTCGAAGAGCATCTCGCCCTCACCTCCGATGACGACCTCGCGCTCGCTCCGCTGCGCGCGACGCTGGCGACCGCCTACGCGATCGCCGAGCGGCACGACGACGCGCGCGCCGCGATCGAGCTCGCCGCGCGCTCGGCCGGGGCCCTCGCCGACGCGGCCGCGCGCGCACGGATCGAGCACCAGCGCGCATACGTCGCGCTGCGCCGCGGCGACCGCGCCGACGCCGACGCGGCGGCGCGCCGCGCGATCGCGTTCGCCGAAGAGAGCGCGGCGTTCGACGTCGCGGCCCGCGCGCACACGATCCTGTACGAGCTGGGCTACGACGCCGACGAGCCATATCTCGCGCTGGGCGCGCTCGAAGGCGTGGCGCATTACGCGGCGCTCGCCGGCGAAACGGGGCTGCGCACCTTCGCGCTGCTCGGCGCGTACGATCTGCAGGCCGCCGACGGCGACGAAGAAGCGATGCGCCGCATCGAATCCGCGCTCGCCGACTTCGACCTGCTCGAAGCCCCGGAGGGCGGGCTGCGCGCGCTGCTGCCGGGACGCGCGCTCGCCTGTGCCTGGCACGGCGATTTCGAGCGCGCTTACCGTTTGCTCTCCGGCAGCGCCACGACCGAGTTCGAAGCCGAGCTGCGCGCGACGCGCTACGGCGAGATCGCGCAGTACGCCGCCGCCGCCGGCGCGTTTCCCGAGGCGCGCGAAGCGATCGCCGCCGCCGAGGTCGAGCTCGACCAGGTCGGCGACAGCGCGCGCCACGACCGCGTCGTCGCCGCGCTGGCGCTCGCCGCGACCGTGCTGCGCGACGACGTCGCCGCGGAACGCTATCTCGCCACGGCGTTCGCGCCGGGGCCGCAGCGCCGCAGCGCCGTGCTGATCGACGCGGTCGCGCGCTACCGCGAGCGGATCGGCGGGGAAGTCGGGGCGCTCTCGCTGGTCGAGACGCTCGAGCGCGCGCGGCGCGAGGGATTCGGCGGCTTCGCGCGGCTGATCGAAGCGCTGCCGCGGGACCCGGCGCGGGCGCTCGCGCCGCTGACGGAGCAGCGTTCGTGATCGGCTTCGCGGCGACGCTCGAACGCCATCGCGCCGCGCTGGTCGACGCGATCGTCGCGCCGATTCCGCGCGCGACGATCGGCGACGAAGTCGTCGCCGCCTCTCTGGTCGACGGCGTCGCTCGCCGCGCGCGCGGCGAGTCGCTCTCGCGGCTCGCGCCGGTCCGCGTCAGCGCCGCCGACGTCCCGCGCCGGCTCGGCGCCGAGCTCGTCCGGCAGGTGCGCCGGCTGCACCCGCTCGCCGCCGGCGAGCTGGACGAAACGGTGCGCGCCGTGCTGCAGGAGATCCCGTGGGACGCCGAGGTCGCGGTCGCCTCGGAGGCGCCGCTCGACGAGTGCGACGTCGTGATCGCGGAGCGGATCGCCCAGCTCGATCTCGTCGACCCGCTGACCGGCGACCACTCGCGCGCGGTCGGCTCGTGGTGCCGCCGCATCGCCGAACGGCTCGGTCTCGCGCGCGAGGATGCGCTGCACGCCTCGCGCAGCGGGCTCATCCACGACATCGGCAAGTCGTCGGTCCCGCTCGGCATCCTCACCGCGCCGCGCCGGCTCGACGACGAAGAGCGCGCGATCATGGAAGCGCACGTGCTCTACGGCGAGCAGTACGCGCTCGAGCATCCCGTACTCCAGGCGTTCGCGCCGGCCATCCGCGGCCATCACGAGCGCTTCGACGGGCGCGGCTATCCGGACGGGATCGCCGGCGCGCGTATCCCGCTGACGACGCGCATCGTCAGCGTCGCCGACTCGTTCAACGCGATGATCGACCGCCGGCCGTACCGCGCGCCGCGCGCGCCCTCCGATGCGCTGCTCGAGCTGCACCGGAACCGCGGGACGCAGTTCGACCCCGAGATCGTCGACGCGATGATCGCCGTGGTGGAGCTCCACGCGTGACGCGGGTCACGCCGCCGCTCAAATGTCGCAGTTCGGACACTTTCGGGACATAGGTCCCTAGGTCGACTGGGTACGTACCGAACGCCTGGTCATGGGCGGACTCGGCACGTCCGTATCACCTCGCGATCACGTTCATGGAGGAGCGTGCCTTGACTCGTGCTTTGAAGCTGTTCCTGGCGTTCGACGCCGCGCTTCTCCTCGCGGCATGCGCGCACGCCGGCTCGGTCGGGTCGGCCCTGCCGAGCACGCCCGCCGCCGATGCGATCCGGCGCGCCGCGGACTCCTCGCAGATGACCGCGAGCACCGGCGAACGCTTGAGCGCCCTTCCCGGGATGCCGCAGTTCGGCAGCCTCGCGGAGCGGCTCAGCGCCCTGCCCGGTGCGCCGACGCCGCTGTGCAACGCCGCGACCCCCGGTGCCGGGACGGTCGCCTGCCAGGTGCAGTCGAACGCCGGACTCGGCGGCAAGCCGGCCGGGACGCCGTACAACCAGATCTGGGGCTACAAGCCGAACGACCTGATCGCGGCCTACGGCCTGCCGCATACGGCCGGACCGAACCCCGCGCCCATCCCGCCGGCGCCGCCGTCTCCGCCGCCGCCGCCGGTGCCGGGCGCGAGGCCCGCCCCGCCCGCACCGCCCGCGCCGCCGAACGAAGCCGGGCCGCCGGCTCCCCCGGCGCCTCCGCCCGGGCCGGCGAATGCCGGGGCCGGGCGCACCGTGGCGATCGTCGACGCCTACGACGACCCGAACGTGGAGAGCGACCTCGCCGTCTACCGTGCGGCGATGGGACTCCCACCGTGCGCGAGCGCGAACGGCTGCTTCACCAAGGTCGGCGCGACCGGTGTCGGCAACGCCTCGTACTCGGGACAGCCGGCCAAGGGACCCGGCGCGCCCGGCGGTCCCGCCGCGCCGCCCGGACAAGCGAAGAAGCTCGACCCCGCGACGCTGCCGCCGGCCAACCCCGGCTGGGCCTCCGAGATCGCGCTCGACACCGAGATGGTTTCCGCGATCTGCCCGCTCTGCAAGATCGTGCTCGTCGAGGCGAACTCGGCGAACATGTCGGACCTCGCGGCGGCGGTCGACGTGGCGGCATCGTACCATCCCGACGCGATCAGCAACAGTTTCTACGCGCCGGAGGACCCCTCCGAGCACGGCCTCGAGAAACACTGGGAGCTGAAGGGTACCGTGGTGACCGTCTCCGCCGGCGACGACGGGTTCGGCTCGACCTTCCCGGCCTCGGTGCCGAACGTCGTGGCGGTCGGCGGAACGACCCTGATCCCCGACTACAGCCCGCGGCTGTGGGACGAAGCGGTATGGTCTGGGACGGGTAGCGGCTGCAGCCCGTACATGAAGAAGCCGTCCTGGCAGACCGACGCCGGCTGCTCGGGGCGGACGATCGCCGACGTCGCGGTCGACGCCGACCCGCGGACGGGCGTCGCGATGTACACCTCGATCGCCGCCGCCGGCTCGCCGACCGGCTGGATCGTCGGCGGGGGGACGAGCGTCGGGGCGCCGGTGATCGCGGCGATGTACGCCCTGGCCGGGAACGCGGCGAGCGTCAACGCGCCGCGGCTCCTGTGGCAGGACCGCTCGCTCCTGAACCACGTCGCGCTCGGCGCGAACGGAACGTGCCCGCTGGTGTACCTCTGCGCGGCGCAAGGGACGGGCTATAGCGGCCCGACCGGCAACGGGACGCCGAACGGGCTGACCGCTCTCTAGCCGAGAAGCGCTCGGATCGCACGAGGGGCGCCCGGTGGGCGCCCCTTTCGTGTTCGGCTTCGGAAGCTAGTCGAGGTCGGCTTCGAGCGCTTCGGCGGTTCGCTGCATCACCTTCGCGAGCAGCGCGATCGCGCCGGCTCGATTGGTGTTCAGCAGCATGTACTGCATGCGATCGTTCGGATGCAGGACGACGAACACTCCCTTGCTGCCCTGCGTGATCGACTTGAGGATGCGGTCGATGAACGCTCTGTCCTCGTCGTCGAGCTGGACAGCGCCGCCTTCCTCTTCTTTGAGGAGGTCGCGCAGAAAAGTGTCGAGGTTATCGGGGATGTCCATCATGTATCGAAAACCGCCTCGTCGAAGTACGAGCGTTCTTTATTGGGATATCGGCCGAAGGCTGAGAATTTCCAGCCCCAGGGTCAAGGATCGGTGAAATCGCCGGCCCTGAAACCGCCGAGCCGGAGGTCGCTCGCCCGAGCAGCGGGTATGCGGACGGAACGCAGCCGTGGCGGTGACGAACCGTCGGCACCGGGTTACAAACGCGCGCGCGCAGTGCGCGGTTCCGTCTCTCGAAAGGGGGCTCCGTGCTCAAGGGATTCGGTCAATTCATCGCACGCGGAAACGTCATCGACCTGGCCGTCGCGGTCGTCGTCGGCGCCGCGTTCACGGCGCTGGTCAACGCCTTCGTCCGCGATCTGGTCACGCCGCTGATCGCCGCGCTGGTCGGAAAGCCGAACTTCGCGGCGCTCGGCTTCACCATCCATCGGACCCACTTCGCGGTCGGCGACTTCCTCAACGCGCTGCTGACCTTTGTGCTCGATGCGCTCGTCATCTACTACGCGGTCGTGCTTCCGCTGCGCGCGATCGGCGCGCGGTTCGAGAAGCCGAACGAGCCGGTGCTCGCGTTGAAGACGTGCCCGGAGTGCCTGAGCGAGATCCCGCAAGATGCCCGGCGCTGCAAATACTGCACCGCCACCGTCGTGCGCGCACCGGCCTGAGCCCGGGTACCAGTCGCAGATGCGAACGGACGTGGTCGTGATCGGCGCGGGCATCGCGGGGCTGTCCGCGGCGCGCGCGCTCTCCGGCCGCGGCCGCTCGGTCGTCGTGCTCGAAGCGCGCGCGCGGATCGGGGGGCGGATCCTCACCTGCGAGGATCCGGAGCTGCCGGTCCCCGTCGAGCTCGGCGCCGAGTTCGTTCACGGCGCGGCCGAGCAGAGCTTCGCTTTGCTGCGCGCGGCGTCCAGCGTCGCCGTCGATACCGGCGGGACGTCGTTCGCCTTCGAAGACGGCGCGCTGCGCGAAGGGTCGGACCCGTTCGGGGTCGTCGCGCGCGTGATGTCGCGCGCGCGCGAGCTGCGGGAAGACGTCAGCGTCGAAGAGTTCCTCACCGCCTCGACCGCCCCCGATGCGGAGGGCGAGCGCGAACGGCGCTACGCGCGGATGCTCGTCCAAGGATTCGACGCGGCGGATCCGCGGCGCGCGAGCGTCGGCGCGATCGCCGAGGAGTGGAGCGAGGGCGAAAGCGGCCAGACCGGGCAGCAGTTCCGTCCGCTCGGCGGCTACGCGCGGCTGCTGCGCGCGCTCCGCGGCACGCTGGATCCGGCGCGCGTGCACGTTCGGCTTGCGACGCCCGCGCACGTCGTGCGCCGCGACGCCGCCGGCGTCGTGGTCGAGGCGACGAGCGCGGACGGCACGCCGCTTCGCCTCCAGGCGAGCGCGGCGATCGTCACGGTCCCCGTCGGCGTGCTTCACGCGCACGGACTGCGGTTCGAGCCGCCGCTTCCGGCGCGCACGCGCGACGCGCTCGACATGCTCGTGATGGGTCCCGTCGTGAAGCTTGCGCTGCGCTTCCGCACGCCGTTCTGGGAGCGCGTCGAGGGCGAGCGCTATCGCGACGGGGCCTTCTTCCACCGCGCGGAGGCGGCGTTTCCGGCCTTCTGGAACCTGCTGCCGCTGCGCGCGCCGCTGCTCGTCGCGTGGGCCGGCGGACCGTACGCCGACGCGCTGCGCCACCGCGACGCGGCGAAGCGTCTCGCGCTCGCGCTCGACGATCTGCGCGTGCTCTTCGGGGAGGGCGCCGATCCGCACGGCGAGCTGGAAGCCTGCTACGCGCACGACTGGCAGGACGATCCGTACGCGCGCGGCGCGTACAGCTACGTCGCGGTCGGCGGGCGCGGTGCGCGCGGGGCGCTCGCCGAGCCGGTCGACGGCGTGCTCTTCTTCGCGGGCGAAGCGGCGGTCGCCGCGAGCGAGGCCGGGACCGTCGCCGGCGCGCTGATCAGCGCGGAGCGCGCGGCGAACGCGGTGTTCTCGGCGCTCCCTCCCGCGCCCGCTGATTGAGCGCCCAATACCGCGTCGCGTTTCCGCCGAGCGCGACGGCGTAGCGCTGCATCCCTTCGAGCAGCGCGACCTCGTCGTCGTCGAGATCGGGGTGCCAGAGGTCGACGATCAAGACGATCCGCTCCTGGTCGCTCGCGTTCCAGGCGTCGTGCTCGTACGAGTCGTCGAAGACGACGCAGCGGTTCGCTTCCCAGCCGCCGGGGATCCCGCCGACGGTCATCCCGCAGCGCTCGGGGATCTCGATCCCGAGATGACAGCGCAGCCGCACGTTCGTCGGGCCGCGGTGCGGCGCGACGCGCGCGTGCGGGCCGAGCCGCGAGAAGTACGAGAGTCCGGCCGGGCCGCGCACGATCCGGTGTGACTCGAGCACGTCGAGGGTCGCCGGGCAGCGTGCGCAGACCGCGTCGTTGCGCTTGCCCCGCTCGAACAGCATCGCGACGTCCCAGACGCCGTCGCGCGCGATCTGCTCGCTCTCGGCGTGGAACAGGGCGCGGTCGAGCGCGCGGAACTCGGCCGCGATCGCTGGCGCCGCCGCTTCGAGCGCGCGTGCCGGCGGGAGCTCCGCCGCGTCGTGCCAGGGCCGCGAGGTGAGCTCCGGATAGAACGGCAGTGCGGGTCGCCGCGTGTTGCGGCGCAAGGCTGCGGCGTAGCGCGCGAAGCGCGGCGGGAGCGCGTCGAGCGCGCCGAACGCCGCGACCGCATCGAGAAGCTCGCGCGGCTCCGCGCCGCGCTCGACGAGTCCGCGCGCGAGGTCGGCCGCGGCGTCGTCGCGCAGCGCCGCCGCTGCCGCGATGAAGCCGGCGATGCGCAGCCATTCCTCCAGCGCGAGCCGCTTGTCCCACGGTACGCCCCACGCGCGGAGCGTCTCGCGCGCGGCCCGCGCGCCGTCGAGGGCGGCCGCGGCCTCGCGCGCCGCGAGCGCGCGCAGCGCGACGACGATCGCCGGCTCCGCGACCCACGGCACGGCGCGTGCCGCGCTCGCGAGCCGGCTCGCGCCGGGCGCAAAGGCCGCGGCGTACGCATCCAGCAGCGCGCGCTCGTCGGCGCGCGAGACGCGCGCGTGCGCGCGATCGAACACGGGCGGCGCGACGGCGCCGCGCTCGCGCGCCCACGCCGCCCACCGCGACGCGCGCGCGAGCCACGCATCGGGCGCACCGCCGGCCGCGGCGGCTTGGTCGGCCTCGTTCGCCAGCGAGATCACGAGGAGGTCGGCGAGGTCACGCGGCGCGAGCCGCAGCTCGCCGCCCTCGCAACGGTTCGCCACGGCGAGCGGCTCGCTCGCCTCCGCGCCGGCGGCGAGCGCGGCGAACAGCTCCTCGCGCCGGATCGAGCAGAACGCATGGACCAGGCTCTCGGCGCGAACCCCGATCAGCGCGCGCACCGCGTCGCGCTCGTCGCGCGCGAAGAGCGGCGCGTGAAAGGCCTCGGTGGCGTACGCGCTGTGCAGCAGCCCCGCCGCTCGCACGTCGTCCGGCTGCTCCCAGCCGGCGAGGATCGCGGCCGTTCCCGTCAAGTGCTCCGCCAGCGAGCCGCGCGCGTGCGCGAGCCGCTCGGCGCCGCGGCGCCGCAGCTCGGCCTCGATCGCCCCCGCGCGACCGTTCGTCGCGCTCAGTGGACGCGCTTCTCGCGGCCCTGCCACTCGCGCTCGCGCAGCACGTACTTCTGAATCTTCCCGGTCGACGTCTTCGGCAGCTCGCAGAACTCGAACGCTTTCGGGACTTTGAACGCGGCGATTCGCGCGCGCATGAACGCGCGCAGCTCGTCTTCTGCGACGCTGCGCCCGGGCTTGAGCGTCACGAAGGCCTTCGGTACCTCGCCCCATTTCTCGTCGGGGATCGCGACCACCGCGCACTCGAGGACGGCCTCGTGCTCGAGCAGCGTCTTCTCGACCTGCTGCGTCGAGATGTTCTCGCCGCCGCTGATGATCACGTCCTTGGCGCGGTCGACGATCTCGATGTAGCCGTCGGGATGACGCACCGCGACGTCGCCCGAGTGGAACCAGCCACCCGCGAACGCGCGCTCCGTCGCCTCGGGATCGGCGTAGTAGCCTTTCATCACGTTGTTGCCGCGCATCACGATCTCGCCCTGCGTGCGCGCGTCGGCGGGGACCTCGTTCAGCGCGCTGTCGACCACGCGCACGTCGCCCGCGGCGACCGTCACCATCGGAACGCCTTGGCGGCTGCGCAGCCGCGCCCGCTCGTCGGCCGGGAGGGCGTCCCAGCCCGGACTGTGCCAGGCGCACTCGGTGATCGGGCCGTACGTCTCGGTGAGACCGTAGACGTGGTGCAGCTCGGCCCCGAGCGCTTCGATCTGTGCGATCGTCGTCGGCGAAGGCGGCGCGCCGGCCGTCGTCACCATGACGCTGCGCGGGAAGGCGACGGTCTCCGCATGGTTCGCCAGGCCGATCAGCACGGTCGGCGCAGCGCAGAAGTGGGTGACGCCGTCATGCTGGATCGCGCGGTTGATGTTCGAGGCGTCGACCCTGCGCAGGCACACGTGCGTCGCGCCCGCGGCGGTGACCGCCCACGGAAAGCACCAGCCGTTGCAGTGGAACATCGGCAGGGTCCAGAGATAGATGCTCTCCGGGCGCAGCGCGGCGTGGAAGGCCTCGGCCAGCGCGTTCTGGTACGCGCCGCGGAAGGTGTACATCACGCCTTTCGGCTTCCCGGTCGTCCCGCTCGTGTAGTTGATCGAGATCGTGTCGTCCTCCGCATGGGGCGCCGGAACGAGCGCGGCGGGATCGGCCGCCGCGAGGAACGCTTCGTAGTCGTTCGCGGCGGACGCCGCCGCGCCGGGGTCGCCGCCCGGACGCTCGGGCGCGGCCCGGACGCGCGGGATCGCGCTCTCGAGCCGCGCGACGAGCGCGTCGAGCTCGTGGTCGTGCAACAAGAGCGAGGCTCCGCAATGGGCCAGGATGTAGTCGATCTCCTCCGGCGCGAGCCGCGTGTTCAGCGCGCACAGCACGCCGCCGGCGTGCGGGACGGCGAACGTCGCCTCGAGCGCCATCGCGGTGTTCGGCGCGAGCACGGCGACGCGCTCGCTCTCGCGCACGCCGCGCGCCTGCAGCGCGGCGGCGAGCCGGCGCACGCGCGAGCGGAACTCGGCATAGGTGCGGCGCGTGCCGCCGTCGACGACGGCGGTGCGCGCCGGATAGACGAACGCCGCGCGCTCGAGAAAATCGAACGGGTCGAGCGAGCGCAGATGGACGGCGGCGGACGCTTCGGCGATCATGGCAGGGATTTCCGCGCCGGCGCGCCGTCTCCCCAGGGCGGGGCACCGGACCCTGCGGTCCGGGCCCCGTTCGGCTCAGCGGCCCTTCTTGCGTCCGCCCGCGGCCTTGCGCGCCGGTGCGGCCTTACGCGCGGGCGCGGCGGCGGCTTTGCGCGCCGGCGCCTTCGCGACGGCTTTCTTCGCGCCGCCGGCCTTCTTCGCAGCGCCCGCCTTCTTCGCGGTGCCGGCCTTCTTCGCGCCGGCTTTCTTCGCACCGCCGCGGCGCGCCGTCGCCCCGACGGCGTCCTTCAGCGTGCGGCCGGCCGTGAATTTCAGCACGCGCTTCGCCGGGATCTGGATCTGCTCGCCGGTCGCCGGATTGCGGCCGATGCGCGCCGCGCGGTCGCGGATGCGGAACTGGCCGAACGGGGTGAGCTGCACCTTGTCGCCGGCCTTGAGAACGTCGACGATCTTCTCGAACATCGCCTCGACCAGATCGGCGACCTGGCGGCGGGGAGTTTCGAGTTCCTCGGCGAGTTCTCGCACGAGCTCGTTCTTGGTCATGCGGTCCTTTCACAATGCGGGTCGGCTTCGCGGAGCCGGATCGCCGCCTGTATACGGCGCAACCCGCCGAATCCCGCCGGAAACACCCGAAATCTCGCCGAATCAGCCCCTCGTCGAGCAGGCGCGCAAGCGCCCGACCGACCGGCGTGAATCCGAGCGGCGCGGGCTCAGGCGATCGAGCGGCAGGGTGCGAGCTTGCGGCTTTGCGTCAGGAGGAGCTCGAGCGCGGCGAGCGACTGCGGGCGGCCGAAGATGTATCCCTGCGCACCGTTGCAGCCCGCGGCCCGTACCCGCTGCGCCTGCTCTTCGGTTTCGACGCCTTCGGCGATGACGTCGATCCCGATCGCGCGTGCGACGCCGACGATCGAAGCGACGATCGCCTGATCCGCGGCGTCCGTCGCGATGTCGACGATGAAGCTGCGGTCGATCTTCAGACACGTGATCGGCAGCTTCTTCAAGCGCGCCAGCGAGCTGTGGCCGACGCCGAAGTCGTCCATCGCGACGTGGACGCCCAGCCGGCGGAGGCGGTGCAGCGCCGGGATGACCGCCTGATCGAGCGCGGCGCTCTCGGTGATCTCGACGATCAGCGCGTCGGGCGAGAGCCCGTGGCGCGCGAGCGTGTCCGCGACCGCCTCGGGAAGGTCTTCGTCGCGCATGTCGCGCGGCGAGAGGTTGACCGCGATGCGGAAGCCGGGCGAGACCGCACGAAGGCGCATCGCCGCGGCGCAGGCGCCCTCGAGAACCCAGCGATCGATCTGCACGATGTCGCCCGTTTCCTCGGCGATGGGGATGAAGGTCGCCGGGCTCAGCGTGCCGAGCTCCGGATGATCCCAGCGGACCAGGGCTTCGCAGCCGACGATACGCGTGGCGTTCGCGTCGACCAGCGGCTGGAACTCGAGACGCAGCTCCCCGCGGCTCGCGGCCAAGCGCAGCCCGACCTCGAGCGCGAAGCGTTCGACGACCTCGGCATGCATCTGCGAGTCGTAGATCGCCAGCGCTCCGCCGCCGTCTTCTTTCACGCGATACATCGCCGCGTCGGCGTGCGCGGTGAGCGCCTCGACATCGCTGCCGTCGTCGGGGAACACGGCACAGCCGACGCTGACGCCGACGCTGACCTCGCGGTTGCGCAGCGCGATCGGCGCGCTGACGGCACGGATCAGCCGGTTGACGACCTGCTCGATCTCGGCCGGCGAGCCGACGCGCCGAAGCAGGATCACGAACTCGTCGCCGCCCGTCCGCGCGATGAAGTCGCCCTGGCGCAGCGAGTGCTGCAGGCGGACGCCGACCTCGCGCAGCACCTCGTCCCCCGCACCGTGGCCGAGGGTGTCGTTGATCGCCTTGAAGCGGTCGAGGTCGAGGAAGAGCAGCCCGAAGCGCCGGCCGTACTGGCTCGCCTCCGCGATCGCCTCGTTCAAGGACGTCTCGAGCGAGGAGCGGTTGGGCAGACCGGTGAGCTGGTCGTGATGAGCGGCTTCGAAGAGCTGGCGCTGCGTGCGCTTCAGCTCCGTGACGTCGAGCGAGACGCCGACGGCGCCGATGATCGCCCCGCCGTTGTCGATGAGCGGCTCGACGTGATGCCGCAGCCAGCGTTCGCCGTGCGTCTGCTCGACGCGCGCCGGCCGTCCGCCGAACACGTCGCGGATCACGGCTTCGTCGATCAGCACGGAGCACGGGCGGTGGACCAGCTCGTCGACGGTGAGCCCCAGATCGTGGAGCCCGCCCCCCGAGATCCCGGTGAAGCGCGCGTCGCGCGAGACCGTCCAGAGCACGGCGTCGACGTTGTTCGCGACGAGCTGCAGGCTGTGCACGCTCTCGTGGAGCTGCGCTTCGGCCAGCGACAGCGCGCTGACGTCCTGCAGTGAGACCAGCGTCTCGCGCGCGGCGGGAAGGATGCGAATCTCGACCCAGCGCTGCTGCGAGGGAGAGGCGTGAAGCCGCTGGATCGGTACGCCGCCGCGGCGGGCGGCCAAAATGTCGGGGATCAGCTCCGAGGCGAGCGGATCGACCAGCGTTTCGAGGGCGGCGCCGATCGCCTCGCCGGCGCCGACGCGCAGCAGACGTTCCGCCTCCTCGTTCATGCGGGTCACGACCAGCTCGTCGTCGATGACGTACAGCCCTTCGTGCACGGCCTCGAGGACGTTGTACTGTTTCTCGAGCGCCTCGTCGAGCGCGCTCTGCGCCTCCTCCGCTTCGGCACGTGCCGCCGCCGCCTCGGCCGAGGCGGCGGCGGACGCGCGTGCCCGCGCGGCGGCGAGGAACCATCCGGCGACGGTCGTCGCCGTTGCGGCACCCGCTGCCGCCGCGAGGGCGAGCGCGGTCATGCGAGACCGCGCCTCCGTGCCTCGTCGAGCAGCTCGGTGCGCGTGCGAACGCCGAAGGCGTTGAACACGGCCTCGATCTGCCGCTCGATGCGGTAGACGCTCCGGCTGAAGCGGCGCGAAAGCTCGCGCGGCTCGGCGCCGGACCACGTCGCCCGGGCGATTTGCCGTTGCAGCGGCGAAAGCTGCGCGGGCATCGCTTCTTCCGTCCGGATCGCGTTCTCGGCGCTCCGGGCCATCGGGCAGTCGGGATAGTTCCCGGCCTGACGCATCGCGGCGGCCCGCCACGCTTCGTCACCCGTCACTTCCGCCAGCGCGGTCGCGGTGACCGTCGCCCGATAGTGGAAACCAACCCCTTCGAAGATCTCGTACGCCTCGCGCAGCAGCGTCTCCGCCGTCGCTTTGTGGCCTTGCATCTGTTCGATGCGGCCCGAAGCGTACTTCGCATGCGCGAGCGCACGCGGATCGCCGTGGATCGCGAGCCCCGGATCGACGCTTTCCGTTCCCAGCCGCGCGTATGCCGAGGCATACGACTGGGCGCGGGGTGCGTCGGTGGGGGCATGCAGGAACGCGAGCAGGATCAGAATCTGACGTTCTTCTCCGTACGTCGCTTCCCAGCGGACGTCATAAGCCAGGGCGTCCGCCTGCGCGAGCTCTTCCGCCGACCAGAACTCGTTTTGCGAGAGCCGGGCGACGTACGCGCGATCGAGATGCGCCATGACGCGCCAGGGCGTCGTCGGCGCGAGGCCACGGGCCTCCTTGAAGCTCCATTGCGCTTCTGCGATGCGTCCTCGCATGAACGCATCCCAGCCCAGCGCGCGCACGGTCAGAAAACGATGCACCTTGACGTCATCGGTCCAGGGCAGCGCCTCCACCGCCGTTCGCGCGACGGCGATCGCCTCAGAGTTCGCGGTTTCGAACGCGACCTGAGCGAGCGCATGGATCGACACGGCGAGGGTCGCGACGTCGACCGGCTCCGGTGTCGGCATGGTGGCGTACTCCACCGAGCGGCACAGGTCGGCGACGTGCGCGGCGTAGTCGCCGCGTCCCGCGTGCAAGAACGCCCGAAAATTGTAGGCGGCGCACGCGATCGAGGGATCGGGGTGCGAGATCGCGAGCCGTACGTCGTTCGCGTACGGATCACAGTCTCGCCGGTACCAGCGCATCCGAACGTCGTGATACGCCATGGTGAGCTCGCCGTCGGGAACCGCGCTCGCGAGAGCACGGGCTTCGGCGTAGCGCGCTTCGGCCTGCGAGAAGGCACGCACGGCGGCGTGCACCTTGCCGGACTGGAGCGCGAAGTCGAACCGGCCTTGGACCGAGGACGGGATGTCCTCGACGGTGGCCAGGTACCGGGATGCTTCGACCGCATCCCGTCGGTACAGAGCGTCCGCTTTCAGGACGATCGCGGATTCGGCGAACTCGGTCGGCCAGTCTTCGCAGCCTTCCAGGAGTTCGAGCGCGGCGTCGTACCACGCAGATCGCACCGCGACGCGAGCGTCGCGCAATGCGTCAGCGACGAACACACCGCCCGTCGTGTACTGCACAGACGCCCCCGTCAGTCGTTCAGATTTCCGGTGTTGACTTGACTGTTCGGACCGACGACCACGTATGTCGACGGTGCCGATCCCGCATCGTTGCCCGATGCCGTCACGGTCGCGCCGGCGTTAGTGATATAGCTGTTCAGCACGCTCACCGTGTAGCCGCCGGGGTTGATCCCGTGCACGCGGAAGGTTCCGTCCGAGGCCGTCACCGAGGTGTTCGCGACGTTGCCGTTCGCGTCGGTGGCGACGATCGTCGCGTTCGCGACCGGCGAGCCGGCGGCGTTCACGACGGTGCCGACGATCGCGGGATCGCCCAGCCCGGCCGCCACGGTGGGCGTCAGGTAGACGATGCCGTTGCTGAGGTTCGCCGACTGGAAGACGTTGAAGTCGAGCGACGCCGTCACGCTCTCAGCGGTCGTGCTGCTGATGTTGAGCGGGATGGTGACCGCCTCGATCGTGTCGGTGGGATCCCACCAGGGATGGTTCGGATCGATCACCTCGACGGGGTAGGTCTGCCCGTTCTGCGTCACCGTCGTCGTCGACGGATCGAGCAGGAACTGCAGCGAGGGGTAGGTCCCGGCCGGGAGGTCGCCCGAGCCGAGGTTCATCGAGTTGGTCTGGAGAGCCAGGAGGTTGACGACGTCCGGCGTCGAGCTCCCGGTGAGCTGCCATGAGTCGCCGAGCGAGTCGATCGCATCGACGCCCAGGATGCCCGCGTTGAACTGCGTCCCGGACCCGCTGCCGAGCAGCGGCGCGTCGAAGAGGTTGAGGACGATGTGGATCAGCGGCGGCGTGCCGCCGAGGACGTCTTTGGGGAAGACTTCGCTGCTCTTGAGATGCCGGACGCGAACGTGCTTCGCGGCGGGAGCAGGCTTGCTGGCGGGAACGGTGCCCGTTCCGCCTGGACCGGCGCACGCGGCGAGCAACGTCGTCGCGAGCAGGGTCATCGTGATTCGTTTCATCCGTGATTCCCATGTGGAAACGGCGGCGATTCCGAAGAACCTCCGAGAGCCCGCACTCCGGCGAGCCCGCCGCACGCTTTCGAAGGCGCGCGGACGTACCGTGGGTGATTACACCACAGAGCGAGACCTGCCGGCGGGTGAATACCGGCCTGTGCAGCTTGCCTCCATCGCACTCCGGCCAAACGGGTCCTTACGGTATTTTGTCGGAAACGAACGGTCCCGTACTGCCGGCAACGCGTGAACGCGCGTGAACGCGGCGCCGATCGGGCGCGATCGTTTCGGCCGAGGCCTCAGCGAGAGCTTCGGTTCGCCTCGCGCAGCGGGCCCAGGTCGATCAGCCGCCTCGGGTCGGGGAGGGCGGTGCGGCCGAGCGCGCGGAGGGTGCGGTAGACGCGGTGCTCCACCTCCTCTTCGGAGATCCACAGCGGGCCGTAGCGGCGGGTCAGCGCGCTCCGGGTGAGCGGGATCTGCGCCTGGTTCTGCGCGAGCTGCTGCGCGGGATCGAGTCCGAGCGTAGCGCCGTAACGCTCGACCGCGAGTCGCGCGCCGAGCCGCGGGTCGCGCGCATTCTCGGTCCAGCCGCGGCCGAGCGCGCGCAGGTAGCCGACGAGCGCGGCGCGCTGCTGCTGCGCCCAGCGGCGCGTGGAGAAGAGCGCGCCGGCGTAGCTGGCGTAGCCGAGGTCGGCGAAGGAGACCAGGACGTACGGAATCTTCTGCTGCGCGAGGACCAGCGGCTGCGCGGTCATGTAGCACAGGTACGCATCGCACGCGCCTTCGACGAGCGGCGCAGGATCGAAGCCGACCGGCACCTCGACGTAGCGCGGCTCGAGATGGTTGAGCGCGAAGATCCCGTCGATGTACTCCTTGTCGCGGGGCGCGAAGCCGATCCGCTTCCCGACCAGGTCGGCGGCCTTGCGCACCGGATTCTTCGGCAGCGAGAGCAGCCCCGCGATCGCGTGCTGGTAGATCGCGCCGAGGACGACCAGATCGGCGCCGCGCACGACCGCGTCGACGACCTTCTCCAGCTCGTCGACGCCGACGTCGGCGCGTCCCGCGGCGACGATCGCCTCGACGCTGGCCAGATTCGGTCCGCCGGGAAGAAACGCCGGCGCGATCCCCTCCGCGGCGAAGTAGCCGTTCGCGTCGGCGATCCAGTAGCCGGCGTACTCGACGTTCTCGATCCAGAGCAGCTGCGTGGTGACCGTCGTCGCGGCGCGCGACGCGGCCGCGGCGAGCGGCGCGGCGGCCACCACGCTCGCGGCGGAGCGGAGGAAGTGCGGTCGGTTCACGAACGAAAGCGGCTCCCCAGGGCGGACTCGGCGCGGCGGGCGGTGAGGTAGGCACCGACCGAGAGCGCCGTCGCGACCAGCGCGGCGGTCCACGCCCGGGCGGTGTCGAGCTGTCCTTCGGCGAGCGCGAACACCTGCCCCAGCCCGCTCGTCCCCATCAGGTATTCGGCGATCAGCGCGGCCAGCACCGAGGCCGGCGCGGCGATGCGCGCCGCGACCAGCACGTTCGGAACCGCCGCCGGGATCGCGAGCAGACGCAGCCGCGCGCGGCGCGAGGCGCCGAGCGCCGCGAAGACGTCGGCCGAGCCGGGCGGGGTCGCGTGCAGGCCGGACGCGATCAGCACGAACGACGGAAAGAGCGTGATCAGCACGGCCGCGGCGACCACGGCGCGCTGGTCGTACCCGAGCAGGCGCGCCACGAGCGGCAGCAGCGCGACGACCGGCGTCGACTGGATCAGCAGCGCCGGCAGCGTCAGCGCACCGGTCGCGAACGGCGAGAACCACGTCGCGACGGCGAGCGCGCAGGCGAGCGCGATCCCGATCGCGAGCCCGGCGAGCGCGACGGACAGCGTCGCCCCCGCTTCGCCCGCGTAGAGCGCCGGATGGCGCGCCAGCTCCGCCGCCACCGCGGCCGGCGAAGGCGCGACGATCTGCTGCACCCGTCCGAACGAGATCCACGCTTGCCAGCCGGCGAGCAGCAGGACGAAGGGCCACCACGCCGCGAGCGCGCGGGCCAAAGGCCGAAGGTCCGCGCGCACCGCTACGGCGCGAAGCGGCGCACGGCGCCGCTGCGCAGCACGCCGAGCGCGCCGTACGCGAGCGCGGAGAGCAGCGCGCCCAGCAGCGCCGCCGACCACAGCAGCGCGATCTGATAGTTCTGCATCGCGTTGACCAGGAGCGGTCCGAGGCCGCGGTCGCCGGCGAACCATTCGCCGATGATCGCGCCGACCACCGCGACGGGCGCGGCGAACCGCAGGCCGTCGACCAGCGCCGGGACGGCGGCCGGGATCGCGAGCCGGAAGAACGTGGTCGCGCGCGTGGCGCCGAGCACGGCGAACAGGTCGCGGTGCGCGCGGGAGGCGGCGGCGAGCCCCGCGCTCGCCGCGACGAAGACCAGGAAGAACGTGCCCAGCGCGGCGACGAGCACCGGGTTCACCGCCGGCGGAAAGGTCACCGCGCAGATCGAGCCGACGGCGATGATCGGCACCCCGTTCACCACCGCCGCGAAGCGCTCGATCCCCGGCGCCCCGCTCGGCACGAGCAGCGCCAGCGCCGCGCACAGCGTCCCCGCCGCCGCGCCGGCGGCGTAGCCCAAGCCGGCTTCGCGCGCGGTGTGGCCGAGGGCGTCGAGCAGCAGCCCGCGATGTGAGGGGTCGACGAGGTACGCGACGACGGTCGAGAGCGGCGGCCACGACGGACCGAGCGCGTGCGCGCGCCCCGCGAGCTCCCAGAGCAGCGCGAATGCGGCGAGCCCGGCGATCCCCGCCGCCGCCTGGTCCCGGCGTGCGCTCACGCGACGCCGTCGAGCGCGTCGAGCGCCTCGGTGAGCTCGTCGACCAGCCGGTGAAACGCCGGATCGGAGAGCAGCGCGCGACCGCGCGGGCGGGCGAACGGGATCTCGACGACGCGGCGAACTCGCCCCGGGCGCGGCGACATAACGGCGACGCGATCGGCGAGAAAGACGGCCTCTTCGACGGAGTGGGTGACCAGCAGCGTCGTGATCGCCCGCTCCGTCCACAGCCGCTGCAGCTCGAGGTTGAGCCGGCGGCGCGTCACCGCGTCGAGCGCACCGAAGGGCTCGTCGAGGAGCAGCACGGCCGGATCGAGCGCGAGCGCGCGGGCGATCGCGACCCGCTGCCGCATCCCGCCGGAGAGCTCGCGCGGAAACGCGGCGGCGAACTCGTGGAGTCCGACGAGCGCGAGCAGCGCGTCGACGCGCGCGCCGTCGACGGGCCGTCCCGCCGCGCGAAACGCCAGCGCGACGTTGCCGCGCGCGCTGAGCCACGGCAAGAGCGCGTCGTCCTGAAAGGCGACGCCGAGGCAGTGCTCGGCGGCGGCGCCCGCCGGATCCCGGCCGCCGACGGTGACGGTCCCGCCGCTCGGCGCCAGCAGCCCGGCGATCAAGCGGAGCACTGTCGACTTCCCGCAGCCCGAAGGCCCGATCAGCGCCGTGAACGTCGCCGGCGCCAGCTCCAAGGCGACTCCGTCGAGCGCGCGGAGCGCGCCGCGGCGCGTCGGGAAATCGACGCGCACGTCGCGGAGCGCGATCGCCGCGGAACGGCCGGCAGGGGTCATCGCCGCGACCTTCTCCCGCTCGCGGTCCCTCTCCGCGTCGAGCGCGCACCGCGCGACGCCCCCAATCGTGATCCGGAACACAGGTCGCTATACAGAACAGGGCGACCGTGCTAGGATACGGGGACCAAGCGCCTTCCGGGGTCCGATGTGGAATTGCCCCTGCGCGCTCCGGAGCGTCCCTCCGCCGCGATCTTCGCCACCCATCTCGATCGCTATCGCTCCGCCGTCGTCGGCGAGATGGAGCGCGTCATCGCGGCGAAGCGGTTCCATCCGGCGCTGGCCCGGCGCCTCGCCGACTATCCGCTGCGCGCCGGCAAAGGACTGCGTCCCGCGCTCTGCCTGGCGACGTGCCAGGCGTTCGGCGGCCGCGTCGAGCAGGCGCTGCCGTCGGCGGTCGCGCTCGAGATGTTCCACAACGCGTTTCTCGTCCACGACGACATCGAGGACGCCTCGCTCCACCGGCGCGGCGCGCGGACGATGCACGAGCAGTACGGGACCGCGATCGCGATCAACGTCGGCGACGCCCTCAGCGTGCTCTCGATGACCCCGCTGCTCGACAACCTCGCGGTGGTCGGGCTCGAGAAGACGCTCAACATCTTTCGCGAGATCGAGCGGATGGCGCGCGAGTCGGTCGAGGGCCAGGCGATGGAGCTCGACTGGGTGCGCGACGGCGAATGGAACCTCTCCGACCGGCACTACCAGCTCATGACCGGGAAGAAGACGTGCTGGTACACGTGCATCACGCCGTGCCGGATCGGCGCGTACGTCGCGGCGGGGACGAGCATCGACCTGCGGCCCTTCATCCGCTTCGGCTACTTCCTCGGCGTCGCGTTCCAGATCCAGGACGACATTCTCAACCTCGTCGCGCCCGATGACCGCTACGGCAAAGAGACGGCGGGCGACCTGTGGGAAGGGAAGCGCACCCTGATGCTCCTGCACGTGGTCCGCTCCGCCCGGCCGCGGGAACGCGCGCGGATCGTTCGCATCATGCGGCGCGGGCGCGAGGAGAAAACCGCCGCCGACGTCGCCTACGTCCTGGACGCGATGCGCCGGTACGGCAGCATCGAGTACGCGCGCGCCGCCTCGCGCCGCTTCGCCGTCCGGGCGAGGGACGTCTTCGACACGGCGTTCGGCGCCCTGCCCAAGACGACGCACCAAGCATTCCTCCACGAAGCCATCGACTACGCGATCCACCGGGAGCTATAGCGCATGAGCAAGAGCGGCAACTTCAGCACGACCGACACCGTCACCATGGCGGTGAGCGGCGGGCTCGACCTCGGACTCGAGAACATCGCGATCACGCAGCTCCCGACGATCCAGCTCGCGGTCACGCAGCTGCCGACGATCGATTTCGCGGTCACGCAGCTGCCCACGATCGAGCTCGCGATCACGCAGCTGCCGCTGATCCAGCTGCAGTTCTCGATGCTGCCGACGCGGATTCATTTCCCGATGAACCTGCACTTCAACGTGTGCGCGCTGGGCCGCGAGCTCATGTCGTTCGGGATCTGCGGCGAAAGCATGGTCGTCGTCGAGGACTACGTTCCGCACGTCATGGAGCGCTGCTCGTGACGGGCGTCGGAATCGAATCCGAAACGCTGCTGCTCAGCGGCACCCCGCCGATCTGCACCGGCGAGATCGCCCTGCGCAACCTCACCGGTGAGAAGGTTCGCGTGAAGCAGCTCCCCGCGCGCTTCGACTCGGCGGCGATCGGGACGGTCCCGCTGCGCGTCTTCGCGCGGCTCGCGCCGCACGAGACGAGCCGCGTCCCGGCGCACGTCGTGATCGGCCGCGCCACGCCGGCCGGGACGTACTCCGCCGCGATCGACGTGGGCGGCGGGAAGCAGGCGCGAGCGGTCCTCCGCGTCTTCGAAAGCCACCGGACCCGCGTCGTACCGCAACCGCTGGAGCTGCGGGGCGCGCCCGGCGAGCAGCTGCGCGGCGAGTTCGTCGTCGAGAACCGCGGCAACGTCGTGCAGCGGATCCCGCGGCATGCGATGGTCTTCCTGGAAGAGCTCGATTGGCTCGGGCGCTCGGTGGTCCATGCGCTGCGCGAAGCGACGCGCGACGAGGGCGTCGTGCGCGTCCTCGACCGGCTCGTCCTCGAGCTCAAGGACACGATGATGCCGACGACGCCGGTCACGCTGACCTCCGCGGCGCAGAAGCTCGCACCCGGTCAAAGCGTGCCGGTCGAGTTCGAGTTCACCCTGCCCGCGGCGATCGTCAAAGACCGGCGCTATCGGGCCTTCATGAAACTGTTCGGCGGGCGCGTCTGGCTCGACGTCGAGGTCGAGCGCAACGGCGCCGCAACGCAAGGGAGAGCGGGATGACGACCAGCAACGACCGCGTGACGCCGGCGATGACCGCGATGGGCGGCGCCGCGTTCGACCTGATGGCGGCCGGCTTGAAGACGGCGCGCGCGCTCTTCGAGCAGAGCGTCGGAACGCTCCCGGCCACGCTGGGAACCCTCGGCGCGCCGAAGGCCGGGAAATGCGGCTGCGGGTGTTGCGAGATACCGGAGACGCAGTGCCCGCCACGCTGCGTGTGCAGCATGACGCTGGCCGCAATGACCGGCCAAACCGTGAACGCGACGATCCGCATCACGAACACCGCCTCGTCGGCTCAGACCTACACGGTCTCGGCCCAGCCGTTCCACAGCGGCGGGTCCAGCGCGGCGCTCAACTTCCTGCCCCACCCGGTCACGATCGCTCCCGGCGCGTCCGCGGACGTCATCGCGTTCTTCACGATCCCGGTGACGTTCGTGAAAGGAAGCAGCGAAGCCGAGGTGACGATCGGGAACGGGAACGAGGAGCAGTGCGTCTGCGTCGTGCTCGATGTGGGCTGCGACGAGCAGCGCTCCGGGCTGTGCGCGATCTCCCAAGGCGGTCCGCGCACGCGTATTCGCGCGCATCATTGGTACGATCACTTCCAATGCGTCGAGCTGTGCGAGCCGCTGCGGCCGCTGCCGATCCCCATCCTGCCCGGTCCGGTCAAGACGAACGTCACGGGGAACGTCGACGGATGACGAGCTCCGGCGACCGCCGTCGCGTCGAGGAGTTCGTCGATGAGCTCAAAGGGCTGCTTTCGACGAGCCTCGTGCGGAACGTGACGCTCGCCGGACGCGCGCGCCGCCTCGTGCGCGCGCTGGTCGAGGAAACCTCGCGCGCCCCCGGCGCGCCGCAGAACGGTCCATCGATCCTGGAGCGGTGGCTCGATTTCAACACGGCCTCGCTGCGCCTGCTCTCGGAGCACGCGCTCGCGTTCGCCGACGGCGTGATCGGCGCGGCGGAACGCTCGCTTCTCGCGGAGGCGCCGGTCCGGGAGCCCGGCTCCCCCGCCGCGGCGGTCACGGTCGAGCTCGAGGCGCACGGCCGCCTCGGCGAGCGCGTCACGGCGCCGTTCCTGATCGAGAACTGCTACGACCGCGCGCTCTCGGTGTCGCTTGCGGCGAACGACGTCGTCGATCCGAACGGCTGGAAACCGCTCCCGCCCGACGCGCTGGAGTTCGAGCCGGCGCACGTGGAGCTCCCGGCGCGCGGTCAGGCCGTGATCCAGATCGCGGCGACGCTCGACGACCGCTTCGCGCCGGGGACATACGTCGCGCAGATCGGCATTCGCGGCTTCGATGCGAAGACGATTCGGCTCGTGCTGCGGGTCGAGGACGCGCCGCCCGAGGCATCCGGCGAGGCGCCGCGCGCGGCGCTCGCGCGGCGCCGGCCGAGGGCGCGATGAGCGTCCCGCGCCTCGCGATCGAGCGCGGTTGGGCGAACGATCTCGGCGTCGTGATCGACGCGTTCTTTCCCAGCGCGGACGCGGTGCTGGCGACGCTGCAGCCGGCCGAGTACGTGCGCCGCTATCGCGCCGAGCTTCTTCTCCTCGGACAGCTCGCCGCCGACGCGCCGGACCCCGCGCGCGCCGCCGTGGCGGAGCCTCCGCCGCCGGCGCCGCCGGAGATCGCGGGCGGCCCGCTGCTGCGGTGAAGCTGAAGCTCGCGGGCGTCACGCTCGACGACGACGCGTTCAGCGCGCCGCGCGCCGACGTGCTCGACGAGCAGCGCTACAGCGAGTGGCACCACTTCACGTGGCACGACGGCGCGACGGGGATCGCCGGGATGGTGAACCTCGCCGTCTCCGGCGACGTGCGGCGAGCCGATCGCGGGCGCATCGGCGTGTCGCTCCTCGCCTGCGACCCCTCGACGGGCTGGCACGGCGGGATGAACCTCTACGGTCTCGACGAGGCCGCGTTCTCGCCGGGCAGTCTCGACGTGCGCATCGCCCAGAACGCGGTGCGCCGCAGCGGCGACGGGTATGCCGTCACCGTCGCGACGAAGGACGGAGCCGTTCGCCTGGACGCGACGTGGACGCCGAGCACGGCGCCGATCCGGATCGACAACATGGGCGGCATCATCAACGCCTTCGTCGTGCCGCGGCTCGCGGTGTCGGGGACGGTGACGATCGGCGGGCGCGCGATCGCGCTGCGCGGCGCGCACGGCTATCACGATCACAACTGGGGCGCATGGGAATGGGGGCGCGAGCTCGGGTGGGACTGGGGCTATCTGGCCGAACCGCCCGGCGGCGCCGAGCCCTACGCGTTCGTCTTCGGACAAGTCACCGACGGCACGCGCGCGGCGGCGAAAACCGAGCTCGTTCTGCTGGTCTGGCGCGGCGCGGCGCTGAGTCATGTCTTTCTCGACGAGTCGCTCGACCTCGCCGCCTCGGGACGGCTGCGCGGTACGTCCATCCCGCGCTATCCCGGGCTGATGACGATCTTCGAACCCGGGGAGGCATCGGTGCCGTCCGAGGTCGAGTTGCGCGCGTCCGAGGGCGCCGACCGCCTCGCGATCCGCCTGCACGTCCGCGAGGCCGCGCAGTTCCTGATCCCGCGGCTGTCCGGGACCGGCCACACCACCATCGCGGAGCTCACCGGCGAGTACGAGGTCGACGGCGTGCTGGACGGGGCGCGCGTCGCGTTCCGGACAGGCGGCTTCGCCGAAGTCGCGGGCGCCGGTGCCGGCGCGCATCTGCCGCGGCTGCGCGTCGGTGTCTAACCGCGACTGGGTGCGCGCAACGCTCGCGCTGGTTCGGCGCGAGAGCCCCGCGCATTTCACGCGGCTGCGCGCGCTGCTGCGCACCGCACCCGCGCTCTGCCGGATCGGGCCCGACGCGTTCGCGATCGTCGCCGACGCCGCGCGCATCATCACCCGCGCCCGTCCGCCCGCCGGCGGCGCGATCGAGATCGCCGTCACCCCGCGCGAGATCGTGCGACTGGTCGACGGGACGACGACGCTCGAGCGCAGCCTCGTCGCGGGGACGGTCGCCGTGCGCGCGAACGCGGAGGCGCTGCTGACGCTCGCCGGCGCCGCGCGCGTGTTCGCCGACGTCGCGGCGCACTCGGTCGCCCTGCAGCGCCACTTCGAAGCCTACCGGGCCTGGGTCGAGGGCACGCCCGACCGCTGACCGGGGCGGCACTGCGCGTGAGCGCGGCGTTGGCCGGGCAAGCCCGATCCGTGACCTTTGATCCCAGCGTCTCACCCCCCGACGCGGGCGCCGCCGTGCCCGGCCCGGGCGTGCCCGATGCGCGATCGGCCGCGCCGGACCCCGGCCCGCCCGCCGCCTTCGGCGAGCTCGGACTCGACGCTCGGCTCGTGCGCGCGCTCGGCGCACTCGGCTACGAGGAACCGACCGCGATCCAGCGCGAGGCGATCCCGCCGCTCCTCGCCGGGCGCGACGTCCTCGGCCAAGCCGCGACGGGAACCGGGAAGACCGCCGCGTTCGCGCTTCCCATGCTGCAGCGGATCGCCGGCGCCGGCGCGAAGCCGCCGCGCGCCGTGCGCGGGCTCGTCCTCGTTCCGACGCGCGAGCTGGCCATGCAAGTCGCGCAAGCGGTCCACCGCTACGGGCGCGAGCTCGGCGCGGCGGTGCTGCCGATCTACGGCGGCCAGCCGCTGCACCAGCAGCGCCGCGCGCTCGAGCGCGGCGTCGACGTCGTCGTCGCGACGCCGGGACGCGCGCTCGATCACCTGCGGCGCGGCACGCTGAGCTTCGAGGCCGTCGAGACCGTCGTGCTCGACGAAGCCGACGAGATGCTCGACATGGGCTTCGCGGAGGAGCTCGACGAGCTGCTTGCCGCCATCCCGGCGCAGCGGCAGACCGCGCTCTTCTCCGCGACGATGGCGCGGCGCATCCTGGCGATCGCGCAGCGGCACCTCCACGATCCGGTGCGCGTGACGATCGCCGCGCAGCCGGCGGCGCGCGGCGAAGCACCGCGCGTGCGCGAGGTCGCATACGTCGTGCAGCGCCGCCACAAGGCGGCGGCGCTCGGCCGCGTCCTCGACATGGAAACGCCCTCGTCGGCACTGGTCTTCTGCCGCACGCGCACCGAGGTCGACGAGCTGACCGAGACGCTCGGCGCCCGCGGCTACGACGCCGAGGCGCTGCACGGCGGGTTCACGCAGGAGCAGCGCGACCGCGTGCTGCGCCGCTTCCGCGAAGGCGCGAGCGATGTGCTGGTGGCGACCGACGTCGCCGCGCGCGGGCTCGACATCGAGCACCTCTCGCACGTGGTGAACTTCGATCTTCCCTCGTCGCCCGATGCGTACGTTCACCGCATCGGGCGCACCGGCCGCGCCGGTCGGGAGGGCGTCGCGATCACGCTGGTCGAGCCGCGCGAGGTGCGGCTGCTGCAGAACATCGAGCGCGCGACGAAGCACCGCGTCAAGCTCGAAACGGTTCCGACGCTGCACGACCTGCGCGCGCGCCGTCTCGAGGTGACGCGCGCCGCGCTCCTCGCCGCGCTCGGCGAAGGCGAGCTCGAGCACTATCGGGCGCTCGTCGACGAGCTCGCAGCGGACCGCGACGCGCGCGACGTCGCGGCCGCGGCGCTGAAGCTCGCGCAAGACGCGCGCGACGGCGATCCCGACGAAGAGGACGAGATCCCCGCGATGGTGGTCCCGCCCCGAGCGGCACCGGACGGCACGCTTACCGCACGCGCCGTCGCCGCGCGCGCACCCCGCCCACCGCGGCGCGACGCACCGGAGAATGCCGCTGAGACGGCGCGGATGTACGTCGGCGTCGGACGGCTCGCCGGCGTGCGCCCCGGCGATCTCGTCGGCGCGCTGGCCAACGAGGCGAGGCTCGACCCGCGGGCGATCGGCGCGATCCAGATCGCCGACCGCTTCTCCCTGGTGGAGCTGCCGGCGAGCGCGATCGCCGGCGTCATCGCCGCGCTGCGCAACGCGACGATCCGCGGCAAACCGATGCGCCCGCGCCGCGACCGCGCGTTCTGAGCCCCGACGTCCCGGTCGCTTGGCGCGCTACGGCGTCGCGGCGGGTTTTCGCAGGAACGGTTCGTCGATGACGTCGACCGAGTACGCACAGCTCGAGTAGATCATCAGCGTATACGTTCCCGGCGTGTCGTAGTGCTGCGTTCGCGTTCCGCCGGACCCCTGGACGTTCACCGCCGTGATGGTGCCGTAGCCGCCGTTGTCGACGACGTCGACGTGCAGCATTCCGGTCCGCTTCGGCAACTTCGAGCAGTCGTACCGCCAGGTGAGATCCCACGCGAATCCCACCCGGAACGTGTGCGAGAGCGCGGGACCCGACCCGCCGATCCGCAGCACGACGGCGTTCCGGTACCGCGTGTCGCCGGTGTGGTTCCCGAGCGCGCCGAGCTGCGCGAACCAGCGGTGGAACGGCGGCGTCCCCAGCAAAGCGATGACGGCGACCCACAACGCGGCGATTGCCACGAGCACCATGCAGCCGCGCAGCCCCCAGACGACGGCCGGCGGATTCGTCACGTCGGGACGGCTTCGAGACCCATCAGGGTGCGGATGCGCGCGCGGTCGGCGGCGAGCTCGGCGGCCGGCCCGGCGTGCGCGACGCGGCCGCTGTCGAGGACGTACGCCCGGTCGGCGATGCGCAGCGCGAGCAGCGCGTTCTGCTCGACCAGCAAGATCGCCACGCCCGTCTTCTTCAGCTCGGCGAGGATGCGGTAGACGTCCTCGACGACGAGCGGGGCGAGCCCCTGCGAGGGCTCGTCGACCAGCAGCAGCCGCGGGTTCGCGACCAGCGCGCGACCGATCGCGAGCATCTCCTGCTCGCCGCCGGAGAGCCGTCCGGCGCGGCGCGCGCGCAGCTCGGCGAGCTTCGGCAGGTGCTCGAACACGCGCGCGATCGTCCACTCGCCGCCGCGCCCGGTCTCGGCGAGCTGCAGGTTCTCGAGCGTGGTGAGCTCCTTGAACATCCGCCGGCCTTCGGGGACGTAGCCCACGCCGAGCCGGGCGATCTTGTACGGCGACCAGCCGGTGACGTCGCGCCCGGCGAAGCGCACCGTCCCCGCGCGCGCCGGCGTCAGCCCGAGGATGGTGCGCATCGTCGTCGTCTTCCCGGCGCCGTTGAGGCCGAGCAGCGCGACGCACTCGCCTTCGGCGACCGTCAACGAGACGTCGCGCAGGATGCGGATCTTTCCATAGTTGGTGCAGACGCCCGCGAGCGCGAGCAGGGCGTCAGACATGGTCGAGCACCCCTTCGCCGAGATACGCGTTGCGGACGGCCTCGTTCGCGGAGATCTCGGCCGGCGTCCCTTCGGCGAGGACGCGCCCACGGTCGAGAACGGTGATGCGGTCGGCGAGGCTGAGCACGACGCGCATGTTGTGCTCCACGAACAGGACGGTCAAGCTCAGCCGCTCGCGCAACCGGCGGATCACGCCGACGATGCGGTCGCTCTCGGCTTCGGCGAGCCCCGCCATCGGTTCGTCGAGCAGCACCACGATCGGATCGGTCGACAGGCTCATCGCGATCTCGCACAAGCGCTGCGAGCCGTGCGCCAGCTCGGCGAGCGGGCGCCCGCGCTGCGCGGTCAGGTTCACGAACCCGAGCAGCTCGTCGACGCGCCGGTCGACCGAGGCCTTCGCCTCGCCGCGCGGCTCGCGCAGCCGGAAGGCCTGGCGCGCGTGCGCCCGCACGCCGAGCCGCACGTTCTCGTCGACGCTGAGCTCCGGAAAGACGCTCGGCGTCTGAAACGTGCGGCCCATCCCCAGCGCGACACGCCGCCAGTTCGGCGCGCGCGTCACGTCGCGCCCGCGAAACGTCACCCGGCCGCGCTCGGGGAACGCGTAGCCGGAGACCGCGTTGAAGAACGTCGTCTTCCCGGCGCCGTTCGGTCCGATCAGCGCGTGGATCGTCCCCTCGCGCACGCGCAGCGAGACGTCGTCGACGGCGCGCACTCCGCCGAAGACCTTCGAGATGCCGACGGCTTCCAGCAGCACCTCCGCGGGGCCGGCCACGGCGCCGGCGGCCGACGGCTCAGACACCGCGGCCGACCTCGACCGGCGCGTTCGCATCGAACGCCGCGTTCACGTCGTCGGCGGTGAACCGCTGACCGCCGCGGCGGCGCAGCGCGGCTTCGATCGACCCGAGCACGCCGCGCGGGAAGCCGAGCACGCACGCGACGAACAGCGCGCCCAGGAAGATCTGCCAGAGCGGGGTGATCGTCGAGATGATGTCCTTGCCGATCACGTAGATGAACGCGCCGAGCAGCGGCCCCCAGATCGTTCCGCCGCCGCCCAGGATCATCATCAGCACGAAGTCGCCGGACTGGTGCCAGTCCAGCTCGAGCGGGTACGCGAAGTTGATCAGCAGTCCGAACAGCGCGCCGGCGAGTCCGGTCATCGTCGCGGCGAGGAGCAGCGCGACGAAGATGAAGCGGTCGCTGTTCAGCCCGAGATACCGCACGCGCGGCTCGTTCTGCCGGATTGCGACCAGCGTGCGGCCGAACGGTGAGGCGACGACGGTGCGGAAGGCCACAAGGCACACGAGAAACGCCAACAGGGAAACGTAGTAGAACCACGCCTCGCGGATCGGCACGTGTCCGATCTCCAGCGGCGGGCGCGCGAAATTCATCCCGTCTTCGCCGCCGGTGATGTCGGTGTAGCGATAGGCGATGAAATAGAAGACCTGGCCGAACGCGATCGACAGCAGGCCGAAATAGATGCCGCGGCGCCGGAGGAGGAAGGGCCCGAGCACGACCCCGCCGAGCAGCCCCGCGGCGGTCCCGATCGCGACGGCGGCGACGAAGCCGACGTGCGCGTACGTGACGGAGAGCGCGGCGCCATAGGAGCCGAGACCGAAGTATGCCGCGTTGCCGAACGCGGGCAGGCCGGTGTAGCCGAGCAGTAGGTTCACGCCCATCGCGGCGATCGCCATCAGCAGCACCTCGCTCACGATCGAGATGTCGAGACGGACCGCCGGCGCGAGGAGCGGTGCGCACAGCAGGAGCACGACGGCGACGGCCGAGGCGATCGCCCCGGCGCGGCGGTTCACCCGAAGATCCCCTCTTCACCGAAGAGTCCGCGGGGACGCACGAGCAGCACCGCCGCCATCAGCACGTACATCGAGACCTCGCTCGCCGCCGGAACGAACAGCGTCGTCATCGAGATCGCCACGCCGATCAGCAGTCCGCCCACGATGCTGCCGAACAGGCTGCCCATCCCGCCGATGATCACGGTGACGAAGGCCGGCATCAGCAGCGCGTTGCCGCTCGTCGGCGAGAGCCCGAGCATCCCGGCGGCGAGGACGCCGGCGATCCCGGCCAGGAAGATCCCCAGCCCGAAATTGACCGCGTACAGCAGCTGCGTGTTCGTCCCGAGGGCGGCGATCATCTCGGTGTCCTGCACCGCGGCGCGGAGCCGCAGTCCGAAGCGCGTCCGCGTCAGAAACACCGCGAGCGCCCCGAGCGCGACGACCAGCACCAGCGCGATGAAGATGCGGAAGGTCGGGAACGCCATGAAGCCGAGGCTCACGGTGCCGTTCAGCGAGCCCGGCGGCGAGAACGGAACCCCGTTCGCGCCCCAGATCAAGCGGTATGCCTCCTCGGCGATCAGCGAGAGGCCGAAGGTCATCAGCAGGCTGTAGAACGGCTCGCGCTTGTACAGCGGACGCACGAGCGTTCGCTCGACCACGACGCCGACGATCACGCAGATCAGCGGCGCCGCGATCAGCGCGAACCAGAACGACGTCCCGCGCAGCACCATCGAGTACGCGAGGTAGCCCGCCAGCGTCATGAAGCTCCCGTGCGCCATGTTGATGGTGCCGGTGAGGTTCATGATCAGCGAGAGGCCGATCGCAACGATCGCGTAGAACGCCCCGAGCACGAGGCCGTTGAAAAGCTGCGGCCCGAGGTGCTCCATCTACGCTACGGGTAGCCGAGCTTGCAGACCGCCTCTTTCTGCGCGATCGTCTGCTCGACGGCTTCCGGCGCTTGGATGTCGGTGACGTCGAAGAGGTCGAACTTGTCGCCCGGGGTGCCGTTCGGCCGGATCTTCGCGACCCACATCGGCCACATCAGCTGGTGGTCTTC
Organism: Vulcanimicrobiota bacterium; assembly: GCA_963795405.1. GTDB lineage: Bacteria > Vulcanimicrobiota > Vulcanimicrobiia > Vulcanimicrobiales > Vulcanimicrobiaceae > Vulcanimicrobium. The sequence goes on along the minus strand of CAWCHS010000006.1, from coordinate 12,898 downwards.
CTTGCGGTAGTACCCCGTGCCGTTGAAGATCGAGGTGAAGCGGACGTTCTCGATCGCGCGCGCGACCTTCGCCGGCTCGGTCGACTTCGCCGCCGCCATCCCGGCCAGCAGCCGGTCGACGGTGACGTAGCCGAAGCAGCTCCGCGCCGTCGGCGCCTTCTTGAAACGGCTCGTGTAGTCGGCGACGAACTTCTGCGCGAGCTTGTTGTTCTTTCCGAGCGTCTTGTCGCTCTTATAGTACCACTCGACGCCCCAGTAGCCTTGGCGCGCCTCGGGCGGGAGCCCGTACAGCGCCTCGAGCTCGACCTGTGGGCCGCCGACCGCGTACTTCTTGAGCAGACCGAACTGGTTCATCTGCTTGAGGCAGTTCGTGTAATCGTCGCCTTGCACGAGCACCATCACGACGTCGGGCTTCGCCGCATCGATCTTCGTGAGGTACGAGCTGAAGTCGGTCGTGCCGAGCGGCGTGAGCTCGTCGCCGACGATCTGTCCCCCGACGCGCGCCAGCACGTCCTTGAAGCCGATCTCGAGCGCGTGGCCGTACGCGTAGTCGGGGGTGATCAGGAACCACTTCTTGCCGAAGCGCTTGGCGAGCGAATAGCCCGTCGCGTGCGTCTCCATCCACGTGCTGTGACAGGTGCGGAAAACGTTCCAGTGACAGCTCTTCCCGGTCACGTCGTCGCTGTGGCCGCCCGAATCCATGAACAGCGCCCCGAGCCCATTGGAAACCCCGGCGATCGCGGTCTCGGATCTCGCCGCATCCGAGCGCTTCTATCGCACTGTTCTCGGCGTCCTGGGCGTAGCGCCGAGCCATGCGGACGCCGAGCTGGTCGAGTGGGAGGACTGGGACGTCGGGCCGACCGACAGCGAGCACCCGTTGACCCGTGGGCTGCACGTCGGTTTCCGTGCCCGCGACCGCGCGCAGGTCGACGCGTTCTGGCAGGCCGGGATCGACGCGGGGTACCGCGACGACGGCGCGCCCGGGCCGCGCACACAGTACGGCCCCACCTACTACGGCGGATTCCTCCTCGACCCCGACGACAACAGCGTTGAAGCGGTCCACTACGACCGCGAACAGGCTGTGCCCGCCGGCCGCATCGACCACCTGTGGATCCGCGTCCGCGACCCACAAGCCTCGCGACGCTTCTACACGACGATCGCCCCGCACGCCGGGCTCCGCCTGACGCACGACGAGCCCCGCCGCGTGCAGCTCTCCGGCCCCGACTACAGCCTCTCGCTCATCCGCGACGAGCGGCCGCTAACCGAGCACGTCCACCTCGCGTTCGCCACGCACGAGGACTCCACCGTGCGCGCGTTCCACGCCGCCGCGATTGCCGCAGGCCGCAAGGACAACGGAGCACCGGGCGAGCGCGCGGTCTACCACCCCGGCTACTACGGCGCGTTCGTTCTCGACCCCGACGGGCACAACATCGAGGTGGTCAACCACAACCGAGGCTGAGCCTGGGCCGACGTGTCCGGTCCTTCGCCCGGACGCGGTAGCTCAGAGGAGCGGAGGACAGGACACGCCAGGTGGTACGACAGCGACGTGTCCGTATAGCGGGGGCGGGATTCGAACCCGCGACCTTCGGGTATGAGAAGCTTCTCGGGCGTGAATTAGAGGCTGATTTGCAGGTATTTTGTGATTCTGGGCCGACCTTATATGGCTGAATTAGGCTGTCTTGTTACACGGTTTGTGACACGAAACCGTTCATAGCGAACCGAACGGTCGGGGCCCAAGCACGCACCTGCGGCATAGGTTCCGGATCGTCCGCGCAGGCCTAGGATGAGCCCGGGGTTCCGCGCTTCAAGAGGTCCTCGACCCCGTCTGGCCGGGCGCTGCTGCTGTCAGGAAAACGGGCGGTCAGTCGATACCGCTGCTGGTCGATCGATCACCAGTCAGCTCGGTGCCGGGGCGGGGGCGGGCGACTACATGGCGCCCTGTTCCAGCGCGCGCTTGAGCCGCCGATGGAAGCGGCGGAACACCAGCGCGGTCATCTGCTCCATCGCGCGGTTGGCGATGCGCACCCGGCGGGGGAGGTGGGCGAGTGGCGTGAGTGTCACGCGCGTGCCGCCGGCCGGCGTCGGCGCGAACTCCCAGCGCCCGTCGACGGGCGGCCCCTCCACGACGCGGATGTGAAACAGCCGGCCGGGATCGCACTCGACCACCTCGGTTAGCTCGACCCGCCGCCGGCCCATGGCCTTGTGGACCTCGCGGAAGCGCGTTCCGGCCCGCACCGGCCCCTCCGTGAGCTGCTGCACCTCCTCGGCATCCTGCCAGGCGGACAGCTTGGTGGGATCGGTGAGGAAGGCGAAGACCTCGTCGGGTGGCCGCGCGATCTCCACCGTGGTGCTTGCCATGGCGCGACTCTACGGCGGCCCCGCGGTGCTCGCAAGGACGCGCGCAGAGGGTGAGCGCATCAGCGCGCGACGAACCCAACGGCACTGAGCGCGCGCCGGCGAACAACGGTCGAGTTCGAATCAGGCTGATGGATCGTCGTGCGGTGGTCGTCGAGGGCCGCCCCGCGACGCAAGCACGAGCACAGCTACTGATGGCCGCGACGAATTGACGACTCCCCCTCGTTTGGGCTACACGTAAGGCTCTGATCCCGGGCGTGAGACCGCTGGATCCGTCCAGCGACTCAGCAGTCGCCGGGAGCGCCCGCTCGCCGCGCTTAGCAGGGAGGTCCGCGTCGCGGCCGAGATGCTCCTGACGAAGGCAGAGCAGGTGTCGGACGACGGGTGCGTACGCCGCCGGGTTACGCCATTACGCGTCACGGTTGTGCGGTGGCCGCTTAGCGGCATTTTCGGAAGCGCCGGCACCGGCGCCGTGTCCGGGTCAGCGCTGGCGGGTTGTGCGAAAGCCGGCTAGCGCCGCGGGCCTCGGTGGTGCGCTCCTGCGGTCGACCCGGACTCCGTGCCAAGCGCCGAGCTGCGCCTGTGTCGGCCAAGCAAGTGGGCCGGGCTCGGGGCCATGGGCCAGATTCTTTAGCCCGACTTGTAATCGGCCTGAATCGGAGTAGTGTCGACTTGTGGGTGTCCGGCGGACTCCGTCGGCAGCTGGGTCAGCTAGCCATGCTGCGCATCGCGCACCGATCTGAGCCCCGCCCCACATCGCCGGTGTGAGACCGGAGAGTTTTACGAGTTCGTCCTGGGCGCAGCCCAGGTCTTGACGCGTGGAAGCGGCTCCCCTGTGCTGGGCTGCGACCGAAGAGCGACCACAGCACTCCAAAGGAGAATACGAATGACCTCGACTGATGTAGCTCGCGCAAACATCGAAGCGTTCAACGCCGGCGACTGGAAGGGCTTGGCAGCAACGTTTGCTGACAAGTGCGTGTATGACGAGTTGGCTACCCACCGCCATCTGGAAGGCCAGGAAGCGATCGTGGAAGCCAACCGTGGGTGGAAGGAAGCATTCCCGGATGCCCAGGGGCGGATTGACCGGGCGATGGCTGATAACGGCACCGTTACTCTGGAACTCACGTGGGAGGGCACCCAGTCGGGCCCGCTCCACATGCCAACGGGCGACATCGCCCCCTCCGGTCGCCGAATCAACCTCAAAGCCGCGCAGGTGTTCGAGGTTGAGGGGGAGCGCATCCGGGAGGCGCATCACTACTTCGACCTGACGAGCTTGTTGCAGCAGATCGGCGCTGCCGGCTAACAACCCGCTCGAACGAAGTAGCCCGGCTCCGGGTCAAGTGGTCCGGAGCCGGTGCCCACCCACCCGTTAACGAAAAGAGGAACCCATGAGCGTCACCACAGCAAAAGTCGTCGGACCCGCCGACGGGAAGGCAGGCTTCCTTGGAAGCATCGGAGTGCGCTTCATGCTCGACGGCGCCGAAGTCGGCGATCGCTTCTCGCTCGTCGAGCATCCGATGTCGCCATGGGCACTCGCCGCGCCGCTGCACCGCCACCACAATGAGGACGAGTACAGCTTCGTCATCGAGGGGCGGATGGGCGCACTACTGGGTGACGAGCACCTCGAGGCGGGCCCGGGGGATCTCGTCCACAAACCGCGCGGACAGTGGCACACGTTCTGGAACGCCGGCGAGGAGCCCTGCCGAATTCTCGAGATCATTTCGCCCGCAGGCTTTGAGCGCTTCTTCGCCGAGCTCGTCGACCTTGGCGGCGTCGCACAGGCCGGCCCCGATCAACTCGGGGAGCTCTGCCAGCGATTCGCGCTTGAGATGGACCCCGACAGCGTGCCCGACCTCATCCAGCGCTTCGGGGTCCGCTTCCCAGCAGAACCGCTCGCCCAGTAGCCTCGGCCGGGGCGGAACCCATCCCTCGGCCCGGCTCAGCAACACCAAAGCGCGCCCAACTGCAAAGACCGCGAGCTGGATCCTCTTCGCTTGACCGCGAGGTGCTTGCAGTCGGAGCTGAGCGGGCCGCCCCGCGCGGATAGCGCGGTCCTGACCGCTGTTGTTCGGGGCTGAGGAGACTGCCTGAGCGGCGGGCACCGCGACGAAAGTGGGAGGATCGTGCAGATGTCGGACATGTGGGATAGCGTCGCACCGGGTTGGGAAGCCAATGCCGGGTTCGTCGACAAGCAGCTTGCGCTGGCGACGGAAGCGCTGCTCGACGCGGCGAAGATCGGTGAGGGTGATCGGGTTCTAGACCTGGCGGCAGGTCCCGGGGGGGCGGGTCTCGCCGCCGCTGAGCGGGTCGGATCTACCGGTAGCGTGGTCATATCTGACGTTGCCGCCGAGATGGTCGCCGTCGCGGCCAGACGCGCGAGCGCCGTTGCTCAGGCGAGCACGGCCGTGTTCGATCAGAGCACGATCGACTTTGGTGATGCCACCTTTGACGCGGTAATCAACCGCCACGGTTTGATGTTCGTCGAGGACCCCGTCCGGACCGTTCGCGAGGCAGTTCGTGTGCTGCGACCCGGGGAGCGCTTTGCGGTGATGACGTGGGATCGCCGACAAGCGAACCCATGGCTTGGGCTGGTGTTGGACGCCGTTGGCGTGCAATTCGGCATGCCGTTTCCACCGCCGAACGTCCGTGGCCCGTTCTCGCTCGACACCCGCGACGTGCTGACGTCGGTCCTGCGGGATGGCGGTCTCGAGGACGTGACGGTCGAAGCCATGTCCACGCCGATGCGCGCAACGTCAGTTGAGGAATGGTGGGAGCGCGTGCCCAAGCTCGCGGGCCCGCTCGCGATCGCACTAGCGGGGATGGAAACGGATGTCCGCGACGCGATCGCCGAGCGCGCGATGCAGTCCGGCAGGAAGGCTGCGGCCATCGAAGGCAACGGAATCGTGTTCGAGGGCTCGGTCCTGATCGGCTCGGGCCACAAGACAGCCGACTGACAATCGAGGCGCAGCGCGGCCGCTGTTTGCGATGCACACCGAGGGCAGAACTGTCGCGTTCGGTCGGCTACGCCTCCCGACAATGGGTGTCTACGTGAAGGGACATGCCGTCACGCTACGACAGGCGTCTTCCGCTCACCGACACGACCCCCTTTGCACGGCAACCGCCAGGGCGCGCTCGTCATCGTCGAGCAAAGCGGTCACCCTGGCAACCTCGCCCACCCCGTCGAACGCTGCCGCTCCCGGGCACGCCGGTCACGAAGCCGTGCCTGCCTCGCTCGCGGGCGTCATTGGTGCCGAGGCAGAGCCCGGTTCTAAGATGCGTACCTACGGGTCAACGACGGGAGTCGAGGAGGCTTCGACGATGACCGAGTACCAGGAGGCTGGCCATTGGAATATCGCCGAGTGGCACGGCAAGATGCTGGTTGATCGTGACGGCGAGAAGATCGGCAAGCTGCAGGACGTGTACGTCGACGTTGAGAACGATGAGCCGCAGTTCGCCACTGTCAAGGAGGGCTTCATCGGACGCCATCTGACGTTTGTGCCGCTGGGCGGGATCACGGTGGGTCCGGATGACTTGCAGGTCGCGGTGACCAAAGACCAGATCAAGTCGGCGCCGAACATCGAGCAGCACGGCGAGGAGCTCTCGCAGGCCGACGAGTCGGCGCTCTACCACCACTACGAGCTCAACTACACCCCGCCCAACACAGCGAGCGGACGTCGACTCGCCCGCCGCTAACCCGTCACCGCCGCGGCAGACCGGCCACCGCCGCCCAGAGGCTGAACCGTATGTCCACCAGGCATTTGGACGAGCTGCGAGCACAGGCTCAATACGCCCGCCAGCGCTACCAGTTGTACAAGGCCAAGGCCTACGGCCAGCGGGCCACCAGCCAGGCACGTATGCGCGAGCTGGAACGAGCCTACGAGGGGGCAGAGGCGCGTCGTCGCGCGGCTGAGGCTAAGGAACGGCGCCCTCGCAGCACGGACGTTAGACCGCCGGGTCCGGGCTGACGCCCACCACGGCGCGCGCGCCAACGACCCGCGGTGCCGCGTAAGCAGGTCCGCGGCACCGAGCGGCAGGAGCTCTCCTCGTCGCCAGATCCAGGGCTCATCATGGGCGCCCCTCGTGTGCGTTTTCTCTGACCCTCTTGCCCCGAGGCCCGCGAGCGCTCAGAGTTACACAATCGCCTCACGATTCGCCATTTGGCGCCAGAACCCGAAGGTCGCGCGGAACGAAGTGCCGCATTTACAGCCGGTATTTGGCGCGTTGGACTGGCAGCCCCAACCTATGTAACACCCCAGGGCCTGCTGTCGTAATTTCACGCTCGACCCAGCGAATGAAAAAGCCCGCATCCGCGGGCTTTTCAATAGCGGGGGCGGGATTCGAACCCGCGACCTTCGGGTTATGAGGGAGGCTTCTCGGGCGTGAATTAGAGGCTGATTTGCAGGCATTGTGTGATCTTGGCCGACGTTAGATGAGGCTGAATTAGGCTGTCTTGTTACACGGTTTGTGACACGAAACCGTTCATAGCGAACCGAACGGTCGGGGCCCAAGCACGCACCTGCGGCATAGGTTCCGGATCGTCCGCGCAGGCCTAGGATGAGCCCTGGGTTCCGCGCATTGCGGGTCTCGGCCGGGCGGCGGTCGAGGTGCTCGTGGCCGAGAGCAGAGCAGGTCTGCCGCATGGGCGCGGGGTGCCCATGGCCAGGTTCGAGCCGGTCGACGATCCGTCATATCGGGGAGCGGCATCCTCGGTTGTCAGGTTCTTTGGGCGACGCGTGTCTATGAGGTATGCACGTCACCTATCTCGTTACCACGATCCTGGCGGCGCTCGCTAACGGCTACGCCGCCTCGTTGAACTTCGTTGGCGCCGAGTCGGTCAAGGTCGTCGCTGACCGGGTCCAGGTCTCGCGACGGTGGATGGTCCCGCTCGGAACGCTGTTGGCCTCGCGGCGCCGTCGGACTCTTGACAGGCTTTGCCGTGCCGGCGCTCGGGACGGCTGCAGCGATCGGCCTCCTCCTGTACTTCATCTGCGCCGTGACCGCTCACGTACGAGTCCGCGACCGCAAGATCGGCGGAGCCGTGTTCTTCTTGCTTCTGGCGGCGGCGGCTCTGACCGCCGACCTTGCCTACCGCAACCATTGGTGACGTCTGATCGTGGGAGCGGGGAGCTGACAATGGACGAGCGCGAGTGGCTGACCGAACGGTTTGAGCAACACAGACCGCATCTCCGCGCGGTCGCCTACCGGATGCTCGGATCGGTCAGCGAATCCGACGATGCCCTTCAGGAGGCGTGGCTGCGGATTCGCGACCAGGATCCCGCGACCGTTGAGAACATGCAGGCCTGGCTGACGACGGTCGTCGGTCGGGTGTGTCTGAACATGCTGCGCTCGCGCCGAGCGCGACGCGAGGAGCTTTCGGTGCACGTCCCGGATCCGGTGGTCGGCTTCGAGGAGGATGACCCCGAACACGAGGCGCTGCTGGCCGAGTCCGTTGGTCTGGCGCTGCTCGTGGTGCTCGACGCGCTCACCCCCGCCGAGCGACTCGCGTTCGTGCTGCACGACGTGTTCGGCGTGCCGTTCGCCGACATCGCCGCCGCGCTCGACCGCTCCGAAGCGGCCGCCCAGCAGCTCGCCAGCCGCGCCCGCCGGCGCGTGCGCAACTCGCCGGAGCCCGACCGTGACCTCGCGCGGCAGCGACGCGTCGTCGATGCGTTCTTCGCCGCTTCGCGCGACGGCGACTTCGATGCCCTCCTGGAAGTGCTCGACCCCGACGTCGAACTGAGGATCGACGGCGGCGTCCTGCGCGCAGAGGCCTCGCTCGTGCTGCACGGCGCGGACGCCGTGGCCACGCACACGGCCACCTACTCGAAGCTCTACCCGTTCGTCAGACCCGCGCTCGTGAACGGCGCCGCCGGGGCAGTGGTTGCGCCGCACGGCCGCGTGTTCTCGGTGATGGCCTTCACCGTCACGAACGGGAAGATCGCCCAGATCGATGTTCTTCTCGACCCGGAGCGTCTGGAGCAGCTCGATCTCAGCATCCCGACGACCGCGGACCAACACGGCTGAGCTCAAACGAGCTATCCGCGCAATGCGAGACTGATCGCGTCAGCTCCAGGATGCCCTCGACAGCATTGAGGCAGGGTGGACGGTCGGGGGCGACGACTGGTCATGTGCTGCCAAGCGCCGGGTCGCGTGGGCGGCCGGTCAGGCCGCGGGTCAGTTCGTCCAGGTAGCGCTCGGGGATGTCTGGTCGCGTGAGCGGGGCCCGGCAGGCGAGATGACCGTCCGGACGCACGAGGAGTAGCTGGTGGCGCCGCTCGTCCGGAACGACCACGGGGTGGACGAGCCCGTCGAACCTGGCCATCCGCGCGATCGCTGCTCTTGCCGCCTGGCCGGCCTGGTCATCTGCCGGCATGATCAGCAGGGTGTGCCCTGGCGAGCGGAGGTTCTCGAGCATGCCGGGCACCCGATCGCCGGCGCGCACGCGCTCGCGGCGCGCGTTTGCCCTGGCGTGCGCGAGTGGTCCGCCGCGGTAGCTGTGGGAGAGCTGGGCCAGCCGTGTCATGTAGCGGCGCTCGACGGCGGGCACGGCGGCGGCCAGCGGCAGCAGTCGGTCACGCAGCCACCGCCGGCGGGGTGAGGGTTGCGCGAACGTGCGCACCAACGCGTGGGTGAAGGCGAGGACGCTGTCGGCGATCGGTGCCCGCTCGGCCTCGTAGGTATCGAGCAGCGTCGATGGCGCTCGTTCTGTGGTGACCAGGGCGAGCTTCCAAGCGAGGTTGACCGCGTCCTGGAGTCCGGTGTTCATCCCTTGCCCGCCCGCCGGGCTGTGGATGTGGGCGGCGTCGCCGGCTACGAACACCCGTCCGTGGCGCATGGCGGTGGCACGGCGCCTGTAGGCGCGGAAGGTGGCAAATAGCGTCGGGTCGGTCAGCCGCAGCCCGGCCGGCCCCCGCTGCGCCACGAGGCGGTTGATCTCCTCCATCGTCGGCGACTGCCGCTCACCGGTGGAAGCCGGCCGGGGGACCTCGGGAACGAAGATCCGCCACCGGTCCTCGGGCAGCGGGAACATCGGTAGCGGCGCGGCGGTGTGCGCGAAGACGTGGAAGTGGTCGTGACGCAGCGGCGAATCGGTCCTGACCTCCGCCATCAGCCAGTCCTGCGCGTAGTCTTCGCCGTCGAACGGGACGCCGAGGCGGCGGCGCACGAGGCTGTGCGCACCATCGCAGCCGACCACCCAGTCGGCGCGCAGCGTCCGCTCTCCCCTGCCGTCGACGATGCGCAGCTCGGCTCCATCCGGGTCCTGATCCAGGTCAAGGACGCTCGTCCCGCGTTCGACCCGCACTCCCAGTTGCTCGAGGTGCCGGTCGAGGATGTCTTGGGTCACTTCCTGGCTGATCGTCAGCAGGAACCGGTATGGCGAGTGGATCCTGTCGAAGCGCGCCACGACCGGCCGCCGCGCCCGCGTGTGGAACTCGAGGCCGGTGACCTGGTGCCCTCGGTCCAGGAACTCCTCGACGATCCCGAGCTGGTGGAACACCTCGAGGGTGCGCGCGTGGATCCCGATCGCTCGGGTCTCACACGGTGGCGCGGCCTGCCGGTCGAAGATCTGCACCTCCACGCCGTATCGCGCGAGCTCGATTGCCAGCATCACCCCGGTCGGTCCCGCCCCGACGACCGCCACCGTCACGTCGTTGTGCTCTGACATCTCGGTTTGCCTCCTCGTTTGAGGAGGCGCAGGATGCTCCCGGGCGCTGATGGGGTCCTGAAAGCGCGCTGAAGACCCTCAGCGCGCCGGTAGTAGCCTTCCGGCCGGGAGTCCGGAGCAGTGACTGCGATCGAGTTTCGGCTGCTGGGGCCGCTTGAGGTTTATCGGGACGGGGCCCGGGTCGATGTCCCTGGCGCCAAGCCGCGCGCGCTGTTGGCCATGTTGCTGCTCCATGTTGGTGAGGTGGTATCCGCCGACCGGCTGATCGACGCGGTGTGGGGTGAGCGGCCGCCACGCACGGCGGGCAACACGCTCCAGGCCCACGTGGCAGCGCTGCGGCGCGTGCTCGGCCCCGACGTGGTCCTGACCCGCGCCCCAGGCTATGAGCTCCCACGTGAACAAAGCGACCTCGACATCGCCCGCTTCGAGGCTCAAGCCGCCGTGGGTCACGCCGCCGTTGCCGATAATCCCGACCGCGCATCCCGCCTCTTGACGCAGGCGCTCGCCCTGTGGCGCGGCCCTGCCCTGGCCGACTTCGCGTTCGAGTCCTTCGCGCAGGCTGAAGGCGCGCGCCTGGACGACCTCCGCCTCGCGGCGTTGGAGGACCGCATCGAGGCCGACCTAGCTCTCGGTCGCCACGCGCAGGCGGCTCCCGAGCTTGAGGCCCTGCTGACCGAGCACCCCTTGCGCGAGCGGTTGGCCGGGCAGCTGATCGTGGCGCTCTACCGTAGCGGCCGCCAGGCTAAGGCCTCCCGCGTGTTCCATGCCATTCGCACGCGCCTGAGCGACGAGCTGGGCATGGAGCCCCAGCCGGCGCTGCGCGAGCTGCACGACCGCATCCTTAAGCAGGATCCCGCCCTCGGTTGGGCGGCACCGGACCACAATCTCCCGGCCGAGCTGACGTCGTTCGTAGGCCGCGCGCGCGAGCTCGACGAGATCGACGCGCTTCTGCACCGTACCCGCCTGCTCACCCTCACCGGCGCCGGCGGCTCAGGGAAGACAAGGCTCGCGTTGCGCGTGGCCCGCCGGCAGCTGGCCGAGTACCGCGACGGCGTACGGCTGGTCGAGCTCGCGCCGTTGGCCGACCCCGCGCTGGTGGAGTCCGCGTTGGCCACAGCACTCGGTGTCCGCGACCAGGAGGGCTCGCTGACCGACGCCGTCCGCAATCGCCTCGGCGCGGCCGACGCGCTGATCGTGCTCGACAACTGCGAACACGTGATAGGCGCGTGTGCCGACCTGGCGCACGGGCTGTTGACCAGCTGCAAGCGACTGCGCATCTTGTCCACGAGCCGCGAGCCGCTCCGGGTGGCGGGTGAGGTCACCTGGCCGGTTCCGGCCCTCGAACTCCCGGCCGCAGCGGAGCTGTTCCGCGAGCGTGCGGCAGCCGCCGTGCCGGGCCGGACGTTCACGGGTGCAGACGACGATGTCGTGACGCTCATCTGCCGCCGGCTCGACGGCATCCCGCTGGCGATCGAGCTAGCCGCTGCGCGCATCCGTGCGCTCACGCCGCAGGAGATCATGCGGCGCCTCGACGACCGCTTCCGTCTGCTCACCGGTGGCTCGCGCGACGTAGTCGAGCGCCACCAGACCCTGCGTGCGGCTATCGACTGGAGCCATGACCTCCTACGAGACGAGGAGCGGGTGTTGTTCCGGCGCCTGGCCGTGTTCGCCGGCGGGTGGACGGCGGCCGACGCAGAGGCGGTCTGCGGCGATGGCGCGTTTGACGTCCTCTGCGAGCTGGTCGACAGGTCGCTCGTCGTCACCGATCGCGCAGCGTCCGACACGACCCGCTACCGAATGCTGGAGACGATCCGCCAGTACGCCGCCGAGCAGCTCAAGCAGGCGGGAGAGAACGAGGCAGTCAGCCGCCGGCACCTGATCCACTACCTCGAGCTGACCCAGAACGCCGGGCTGGCTACGATCACCGCGGAACAGGACAACCTCCGCGCGGCGCTCGAGTTCGCCCATGAGCACGATCCGCACGCGCTGCTGCGACTGGCGGCGGGCGCCGAGCAATTCTGGCTGGCCGGAAACCTGCTCGAGGGGCGCCGCTGGCTGACCGAGGCACTGGCCAACGCGCCCGAGCCGACGACCGCGCGGGTGCGTGCCCTGAATGCGGCGGCGGCGCTGACCGCCTTCCGGCTCGAACACGGCGAGGCCCGGCAGCTCGTGCAAGAGAGCGTCACGATCGCCACCGACCTCGGCGATCTGGCCGGAGAGGCCGGGGCGCGACTGTGGCTAGGGTTCGTCGGACTCACCCAGGACCCGCCCGACCCTACCGAGGCCCGGCGCAGCCTCGTGTTGCACGAGCAGATCGGCGACCGGGTCGGGATCTGCCGCTCGCTCGTCTTCCTCGGGATCAGCCTCAGTAGGCGACCCGAGACCCGCCAGGAGGGAATGGAGGTGCTCAGTCGAGCGCTCAGCCTGGCACAGGAGCTCCAGGACGACTACGCGCACGGGTTCGCGCGCACGCTCCTCGCGTGGTCGGCAACCGAAGCTGGAGACCGAGCGGCCGCCGAGGCCCACCTCAGCCATGCTCTGGCGACCGAGGCGATCGGACCGGTTCGCGCGACCGCGATCGACACGGCTGCGATGCTCGCTCTCCCAGACGACCCCCACCGCGCACTCCGGCTGGCCGCGGCGTCGGCCGCCCTGCGCGCGCGGGTCGGCGCGCGCCCTCCCGCCTGGATCACCCGACGCGAGAACGCCATCCGCGGCGAGGCGGAGGCACAGCTCGATCCGGCCGACGCGCAAACGGCGTGGGCGGAAGGCAGCGCGATGAGCACCGAGGAAGCGCTGGCCTACGCCCGCGCCATCGGCGCGTGATCGGTAAAGATCCCGGCACACGTCCGCGCAGCACTTGGGTGACGACTGATC
>CAWCHS010000005.1:0-163666 GCA_963795405.1 Vulcanimicrobiota bacterium | reverse complement strand
TGGGCTCGTTGCGAAACGGCGGCAGGGTGCGGGGCGCGGTGAGCATGCGTACCGCTCCGCTGCACGGAGTGCGATTCCCTGTGGCTGCCGAACGCGTCGTCATGCCCGGCGTCAACTGGGAGGCGATTGCCGCCCTCGCCTCGCTCGTGTCATCGCTCGCCGTCTTGGCGGCCATCGTCGTGGCGGTCCGGCAAGTGCGCGTCGGCGCGGCGCAGGTCGAGCATCTTCGGCGCGCGACGCAACTCGAGGGGACGATGGCGATCTTCGCACTCCTTCGCGCGCCCGAACAGGCCGCCGCGCGCCGGTTCGTCTCGGTCGAGCTCGGCGAACGAATGCAGGACCCCGCGTTTCGCGCCGAGGTCGCGCTGCTCCACCTCGCCCCGAATGCGAACGCACATCTCGAGATGCTCCCGCTCCAATTGCTCGAGATCGTCGGCACCTACGTGAAATACGGCTTGCTCGACGAGGACATCTTGTTCGACTGCTGGGTCGACGTCGTGCGAGTGACCTGGGAACACTTGAGCCGGGTGGGTGTGATCGCGATCCATCGCGAGATCGGCGGCGAGGCGATGTACGAGAATGTCGAGGATCTCTACCGCCGCGCCCAGCGCTGGGTCGCCCGCCGGCCGACGGACTTCTACCGTCCCGTCACATCCGGGAGCGACCCCGCTCCCCAGGCGGCCGGAACGAAGTCGTAGCGGGCGGGCTGCGAATCGGGGAGAATGGGAGTCGCCATGGTCTATGACATCGCCGTCGTCGGCGGAGGCATCGTCGGGCTCGCGACGACGCGCGAGCTGCTCGAGCGCCACCCGAAGCTTCGCATCGCGAACGTCGAGAAAGAGGACGTCTGGAGCAAGCACCAGACGGGCCACAACAGCGGCGTCATCCACTCCGGCATCTACTACAAGCCGGGCTCGCTGAAGGCGAAGCTGTGCGTCGAAGGCCGGAAGCTCGCGTGGGCGTACTGCGACGCGAAGGGGATCGAGTACAAGGACGTCGGGAAGCTGATCGTCGCGACCGAAGAGTCCGAGCTCGGCCGGCTCGACGATCTGTGGGCGCGCGGCCACCAGAACGGCATCGAAGGCCTGGAGATGCTCGACGCGGCGCAGATCTCGGAGCGCGAGCCGTACGCCCGCGGGATCAAGGCGATCTTCTCGCCGGTCACCGGGATCGTGGACTGGGGTCTGGTCTCGCGCAGCTACGGTGAGGACGCGCGCACGATGGGCGCCGACATGTTCCTCGCGCACGAGGTCACCGACATCACGCGCCGCAACGGCGTGACCGTGCTCGAAACGCCGAAAGGCGAAGTGCACGCGCGGTTCGTCATCACCTGCGGCGGGCTCTACAGCGACAAGCTCGCGAAGATGACCGGCGGGACGCGCGATCCGAAGATCGTGCCGTTCCGCGGCGACTACCTGATCCTCAAGCCCGAGAAGTCGTACCTCGTCAAAGGCAACATCTATCCGGTCCCGGATCCCGAGTTTCCGTTCCTCGGCGTGCACTTCACGCCGCGCATGGACGGCTCGATCTGGCTCGGACCGAACGCCGTGCTCGCGTTCGCGCGCGAAGGCTACTCGTTCTTCACGATCAACCCGCCCGAGCTCTGGGACGCGCTGACGTATCCCGGCTTCTTCAAGCTCGCCACGAAGTATTGGAAGATGGGCGCCGGCGAGATGTACCGCGACCTCGTGCGCTCGGCGTACGTGCAGGCGCTGCAGCGCTACATCCCCGAGCTCCAGCCCGACGACTGCCTCCCGGGGCCCTCCGGCGTGCGCGCGCAGGCGATGGCCGCCGACGGCTCGCTGGTCGACGACTTCGTCTTCGAAGGCGCCGAAGGCGTGGTGCATGTGCGCAACGCGCCCTCGCCGGCGGCGACCTCGTCGCTGGCGATCGGAAAGTACATCGCCGACGACGCCGAGCAGCGTTTCGACCTGAGCAAGCCCGCGATCGGCGTGTAACGTGCCGCGGGATTTCGTCGAGGTCGACTGGCTAATCGATCGCCTCGACGATCCGCGGCTGCGCATCGTCGACGCGCGCAGCGTCCCGCACGGCGGGACGGTCGCGATGCCCTCGGGCCGCGAACAATACGCGAGCGGACACGTTCCGGGCGCCCTGCACCTCGATTACGGCGAGGATCTGAGCGACGCCGAGACGCCGTACGCGACGCGCGTCGCGCCGGCGATCCGCTTCGCGCACACGATGGAGTGCAGCGGGATCGGCGACGACAGCATCGTCGTCGCGTACGATGCCGGAACCGTGCCGTTCGCCGCGCGGATGGTATGGATGCTGCGCTACTACGGCCACGACGAGGCGTACGTGCTGGCGGGAGGGCTCCCCG
Source organism: Vulcanimicrobiota bacterium (assembly GCA_963795405.1). Lineage (GTDB taxonomy): Bacteria > Vulcanimicrobiota > Vulcanimicrobiia > Vulcanimicrobiales > Vulcanimicrobiaceae > Vulcanimicrobium. The sequence continues at coordinate 161,328 of CAWCHS010000005.1, read as the reverse complement.
CGTGGATCGCGGCGGGGCGTCCGCTCGAAACCGGCGACGCCGCTGCCCCCGCCGCATCCGCATCCGCCGCTTCGGCCAGCGCATCACCCCCGCGGTTCACGCCGCGCGTGCGGCCGGCGTTGCGCGCGACGCCCGATGACGTGCTGGCGGTCGCCGAAGGGCGCAGCGACGAGCAGCTCGTCGAGACGCAGCGCGATCTCACCTACGCGCAGCGCGACCGCGGCATTCGCGGCGCGGTGCGGCTCAGCGGAAACGTCCTGCTCGAAGACGAGCACGGTGGACGGATCGCACCGCTCGAGAAGCTGCAGCGCGTCGTGCGCGACGCGGGGCTGGATCCGCACAAACGGACGATCGTCTCATGCGGGAGCGGCGTCTCGGCCGCCGGCGCGTGGCTCGCGTTGCGCGAAGCGGGCTTCGACGACGTCGCCGTCTACGACGGTTCGTGGATGGAGTGGTCGCATCTCGGCCTTCCGTCCGTTCCGAAGACGCCGTAAGCGTTCACCGCGGCGCGGAGCTGCGGCACGCCCGTGCCGGCGCATTGGCGGAGCGCCCCGGCCGCCGCGCCGGTCGTTACGCGTCGGGGCGGGCGAAGGCGACGATCTCGTTTGCTTCGCGGTGGTTCGTCCAGAAACGGTCGCCGTCGAAGGTGAGCGCGCGGGCCGGGAACGGGATCACGGCGAGGTCGTTGGCGCGCGGAGCATCGCCGCGCGCGTCGATGCGCGTGAGCCAGTAGTCGCCGTTCTCTTCGTCGTCGGTTGTCACCAGATAGAAGCAGCCGTCGACGACGACCTGGCCGCAGATCCCGTGCGGCGCGTCGATCGTGCGCAGCGGCTTCCCGCCGCCGTCGACGGCGACGATCTTCTGGTTGTACCACTGGCTGATGTAGAGCAGATCGCCGTCCCAGCCGAGCTGCGAGCCGGTGCCGTCGGGCGCGACGAAACGCCGGCTCGTGTCGAACCCGCGTCCCGGGACGTACGGCGTGACGACCCTATCGCTGATCCCGCCGTCCCCGGAGATGACGAACAGCTCGTCGCCCACGACCGCGATCCCCCACGGCACGTCGGTCATCGCCGTCTCTTCGCGCGCGGTCCAGGCGTGCGGCGCGATCGCGTAGATGCGCTGCGTCTCGCGCGAGCCCATCCACAGCGTCTCGCCATCGAAGGCGAGCGATTGGGGTTTCGGCGCCGGCGAGGGCAGCCGGAGGAGCTCGTCGACCGTCCGCATGCGGTCCGCTTCGCGCGCCGCCGACGCGGTCCCCGCGCGAAGGTCGTCGCGAACCCGAAGCGTCCGCCGCTGCATACGTCGCTCTCGCCGCGCTGGCCGCTAGACGCCCAGGTAGGCTTTGCGCACCAGCGGGTCGTCGAGCAGCTCCGCCGACGGCCCGCTGAGCGTGATGCGGCCGGTCTCGAGGACGTAGGCGCGCGTGGAGACCTCGAGCGCGGTTTGGACGTCCTGCTCGACGATGAGGATCGAGACGCCGGTCGCGTGGATCTGCGCGAGCAGCGCGATCAGCGCGTCGACGAGGACGGGCGCGAGGCCGAGCGACATCTCGTCGATCAGCAAGAAACGCGGCCGGGCCATCAGCGCGCGGGCGATCGCGACCTGCTGCTGCTCGCCGCCCGAGAGCTTCCCGGCCAGGAAATTGTAGCGTTCGCCCAGGCGCGGCAGCAGCTCCACCATCCGCCGAAGGTCGCTCTCGACCTCACGGTCGGTGCGCAGGTACGCGCCCATCCGAAGATTTTCTTCGACGGTCAATGCCCCGAAGAGCCGGCGGCCTTGCGGGACCTGCACGACCCCGGCGCGCACGATCCGGTCGGGCTGGAGCCCCGTGAGCTTCCGCTCGCCGTAGCGCGCGCAGCCGCTCCAGGTCCGCACGACGCCGCTGAGGGCGCCGAGCAGCGTCGATTTGCCGGCGCCGTTGGACCCGATCAGCGCGACGATCTCGCCCGGCTCGACGCGCAGCGAGACGTCCCACAGGACCTGCGTCTCGCCGTAGCCAGCGCACAGCGCTTCGACCGACAGCGCGGCATCCGGCCGCGACGCGACGATCGCTTCGGGCCGTACGGCCCGAGCGCTGCGCGCGGTGGCGTCGGCTTCGCCGTTCACGCGGTCGCCTCGGGCGGCTGAACCCGTTCGGCGTCACGGCGCTCGTCTTCGATCGCGGCGAGCTGCTCCTGGCGCTTTGCCCAGCGCGAACCGAGGTATGCCTCGATCACCTGCGGCGAGGCGAGCACCTTGCTCGGCGCGCCCGAGGCGATCTTCTTCCCTTCCGCGAGGACGACGATACAGGTCGAGATCGAGACGATCGCCTTCATCAAGTGCTCGACGACGATCAGGGTGACGCCGCGCGCGTGCACGGCGCGCAGCAGATCGAGCGCTTCGTCGACTTCGGTGGCGTTGAGCCCCGCCATCACCTCGTCGAGCAGCAGCACATCGGGATCGAGGGCGAGCGCCTTCGCCACCTCGAGCCGCTTGCGGTCGGGGATCGTCAGGTCGCTCGCCGGACGGCCGGCGACGCGCGCGAGGCCGACGAACGCCAGAAGCTCGTCGGCGCGTGCGAAGGACGCGCCGGTCGAGCGTTTTCCGCCATCGCGTCCGTACATCGCGCCGACGGCGACGTTCTCGCGCACCGTCAGGTTGACGAACGGCTTGACCACTTGAAACGTGCGCGCGATCCCGAGCCGGCAGACGTGATGCGTCGGGACGTCGGCGATCCGCTTTCCGGCGTAACGCACGTCGCCCGTCGTCGGCTTGTAGACGCCGCTGATCACGTTCATGAGCGTCGTCTTGCCGGAGCCGTTCGGGCCGATCAGTCCGAGCACCGCGCCGCGCTCGACGTCGAAGCTGACGTCGTCGAGCGCCCACAGACCGCCGAAGCGCATCCCGATGCGCTCGATCTTCAGCGCGATCTCGGCCACGCGCTCAGGCCCGGTACGCGCGGATCGTGGCGAGCCACGTCCGCGCGCCGCCGCGCAGTCCGAACAGCCACACGAGGCCGCGCGGGAGCAGCAGCACGACGAGCACGATCATCGCGCCGAAGAACAGGGTGTGCGCGTTCACGAAGTAGCGCTGCAGCAGCTCGTTCACGCCGGCGAGGACCAGCGAGCCGATGAATGGTCCGGCGACCGTCCCGATCCCGCCGAGGATCGTCATGACGATCGGAAAGACGTTCGAGTCCGGCGCGAAGGTGATCGAGGGATCGATGAACCCGTTCGCTACCGCGAAGACCGCGCCGGCGGCGCCGGCCATCGCCGCGCCGATCGCCCAGGCCGCGATCTTGTAGCGGGTCGGCGAGATCCCCAGCACGGCGGCGGCGTCCTCGTTCTCGCGGATCGCGACGAACGCGTATCCCAGCTTCGAGCGCGCGATCGCGTACGTGCCGAGGATCGAGGCCAGCGCGACCGCCCACATCGCGTAGTAGTAGACCCAGAAGTGGGCATTGTCTTGGTGCAGCGCGAGGCCGCTGGTGCCGCCGAGCGCGTCGAGGTTGGCGACGATGTCGGAGACGGCGAGCCCCACGCCGAGCGTCGCGATCCCGAAGTACGGGCCGCGCAGGCGCAGCAGCGGGAAGCCGAGGAGCACCGCGAACGCGGCGCTCACGATCGCCGCCAGCGCGACGTCGGCGAGCAGGTTGTCGACGTGATTCTGCGAGAGCACGGCCGAGCAGTACGCCCCGAGCCCGAAGAACGTCACGTTTCCGAAAGAGACGTAGCCGGTGTAGCCGCCGATCAAGTTCCACCCGTACGCCGTCGCCGCGTACATCAGGATGTTGCGGAAGACGATGTTGAGGTAGTCGTTGTGGGCCGCCGGGACTGCCAGCAGCAGCGCCATGACGACCAGCACCGCGGCGAATGCGATCGGGCTCCCGGTGATCCCCCCGAGTCCGGCACGCCGCATCGCCGCGTGCGCCGTCGATGCCGTCACGCGACGGCGCGCCCCATGATCCCGGTCGGGCGCACGACGAGCACGATCAGCAGCACGACGAGCGCGATCGCGTCCTGAAGCCCCGATCCGCTGATGTGCTGCGTCCCGATCGTGACGTCGAGCTGCGTCGCGAACGCCTCGACGATCCCGTAGACGAGCCCGCCGATCAGCGCGCCCTGCACGGAGCCGAGCCCGCCCAAGACGCAGACGACGAACGCCTTCACGACGAACGGGTCGCCCAGCGTCGGCGTGAGCGCGTACGAGAGCGAGACGAGCGTTCCGGCGACGCCCGCGAGCCCGGCGCCGAGTCCGAAGACGATCGCATAGATCTCGGCGACGCGCACGCCGGCGAGCTGCGCCGCGCCGATGTCCATCGAGGTCGCGCGAATCGCCCGGCCCATCTTCGAGCGCGTCAGCCAGAGCTGCAGCGCGCCGGTGATCAGCAGCGCGGCGATCAGCGTAAGCAGCTTCGCCCATGGCACCGTGACGCCGAGGAGGGTGAAGTTCGCTCCGGAGTACGACGTGGTGACGCCGCGCGTGTCGCCGGTCCAGATCACCAGCGCGATGTTGACGATCAGCAGCGCGAGCCCGAAGGTGAGCAGGAACGTGGTGAGGATCGGCGCGCGCGCGACCCAGTTGATCACGAAGCGCTGGATCAGATACCCGAGAACGAACAGCGCGACGAACGAGATCGGAAGCGAGAGGAACGGATCGACGTGCAGGCTCGTGAACAGCTCGTAGGTGAGGTACGCTCCCAGCATCACGAACGCGCCGTGCGCGAGGTTGATGATGTTCATGATCCCCCACACGAGGGAGAATCCGAGAGCGACCACGGCCAGGATCCCGCCGGCGAGAATTCCGTTGACGAGATCCTGGGCCCAGAGCTGCACGCTAGCGGCGCTCCGCCCTTACCGCTGGCCCCACGGCTTCGCGGGCCAGATCACGGGAGCTTCGGCGAGACCCTTCGGCCACACCGTGACCAGCCTGCCGTTCTGGATCTGGTTCGTCACCATCGGCTTGTACATGTTGAGCCCGCGGCTGTCGAACTTGATGATCCCGTAGAACGTCGTCACGTCGAGGCTCGCCAGCGCGTCGCGCACCTTCTCGGGATCGAGCGTGCCGGCTTTCTGCAGCGCGTACTGGAACGCCAGGCACGCGGCCGTCGACTCGGCGTTGTGGTAGTCGGGGCGGTGGTGGTACGCCGCCTGGAACGCTTTCGCGTACTGCTGGGCGGTCTGGTAGAAGCCCGGCGCGCCGTGATACTTCACCGCATCGGACCACTGCGCCGCGCCGAAGACCTCGTTCGCGTCCTTGCCGAGCGAGTTGGCGAAGTCGGGGGTATCCGGCCCGACCGTGTAGCCGTAGCCTTTCGCCTGGACGTTCTGTTCCTTGAGGCCCTTCTGCACCAGCAGCGCGTCCTGCACGTGACCTGCGTTGAGGACGAGATCGGCGTTCGTCTGCTTCAGCGCCGAGATCACCGACGAGACGTCGGTCGCCGTGTCGGGATACTTGTTGTTGTAGACGACCTGCATGTGGTGCGCGCTCGCCGCGGCGGCGGCGCCGGCCGCGACCTCCTGCGAGAACGCGTCGCTCGCCGCGGTGATCGCGACGGTCTTCGCCGGCGGATTCTGCGCGGCCGCCATGTCGATGATCCCTTCGAGGTACCGCTTCGCGGGCGAGAGGACGCCGAACGTGTAGCGGAAGCCCTGGTTGAAGATCTTCTCCGCGGCACCGTTGCCCTCGACCATCGGGATCTTCTTGCGCTCGACCATCTGGGCGACCGTGAAGCTGGTCCCGGACCCGTAGGGGCCGAGGATGAAGTTGACGTGATCCTGGTCGATCAGACGCTCGGCGAGCTGGGCCGACGTGTCGTTCTTGGACTCGTCGTCGTAGTACTTGATGTCGACCTTGTAGCTCTTGCCGCCGACCTTGATGCCGCCGTGCGCATTGACGTAGCTCTTCCAGAACTCGTAGCCTTCTTGGGTGAGGTGACCCTCTTTGGTCAACGAGCCGGTCAGCGAGACGGGCGAGCCGAAGACGATCGTGTCGCCTGCGGCGGAGGCCGAGATCGACGGCGAGACGAGCGTCCCGCAGAAGGCGAGGACGACCAGCGTGGCCGTTGGACGAAGTTGCATGCGAGCGCACCCTCCGGCGATATGAAGACGGAATGAAGTTGCGAACCGATGCGCTCCGCGCGAAATGTTTCCTGCTACGTCGTCGCTTGCGGGAGTGCGGCGCACAGCGACGCGGCATAAGCGCCGGCCCGGCGCGCAGCCTCGGCGCCGGAGGAACCGGCGTAGGCGTCGATCAGCGCGCTCCCGACGATCGCGCCGTCCGCGACGGCGCCGACCGCGGCGACGTGCGCCGGCGTCGAGATCCCGAATCCGACCGCGATCGGGAGCGCCGTCGAGGCGCGGAGCCGCTCGACCGCGCTCGCCGCCCAGGCGATGTCGGGCTCGCGGCGCGCGCCGGTGACGCCCAGGCGCGAGACGAGATAGACGAACCCCTCGGCGGCGGCCGCGATCCTCGCGGCGCGGGCCGGCGGGGTCGTCGGCGCGACGAGCAGCGGGATAGCGAGCCCGGCGGACCGCAGCGGGGGCGCGAACGAGGCGAGCTCCTCGAGCGGGACGTCGGGGACGATCGCGCCCGCGACGCCGGCGGCCCGCGCTTCACGCGCGAAGCGCTCGGGGCCGTAGCGATCGACCGGGTTCACGTAGGTGAAGAGCACGAGCGGCGCGCTGCCGCGTGCGCGCGCCTCGGCGGCGAGCGCGATCGCGCCGGACATCCGCATCCCGCCGTGCAGCGCGCGCTGCGCCGCGGCGGCGATCGTGGGGCCGTCCGCGAGCGGGTCGCCGTAGGGGATGCCGAGCTCGATCAGGTCGACGCCGGCCGAGGTCAGCGCGTCGATCACGGCGAGCGTCGTCGCGCGGTCCGGATCCCCGGCGACGACGTAGGCGATCAGCGCGGCGCGCCGCGAGGCGCGCGCTCGCGCGAACGCCTGCTCGAGCGCGCCGGCGGCGATCACCGCGCGACCTCGGTCCCTTCCAGCGCGGCGACGGTGCGGACGTCCTTGTCGCCGCGGCCGCTGAGGTTCACCAGCACGAGCCCGCCGGGGCCGCGCTCGAGGGCGAGCCGCCGCGCGAAGGCGATCGCGTGCGCCGACTCCAGCGCCGGGACGATCCCCTCGCGCCGCGCCGTGTGGTGGAAGGCCGCGAGCGCGTCGGCATCGTCGACCGCGACGTAGCGCGCGCGCCCGCTGTCCTTGAGGTACGAGTGCTCCGGGCCGACGCCCGGATAGTCGAGCCCGGCGCTGATCGAGTGCGTGTCGCGCACCTGTCCGTCGTCGTCCTGGAGCACGTAGCTGCGCGAGCCGTGCAGGATGCCGACGCTGCCGGCGTTGAGCGACGCGGCGGTCTCGATCGACTCCACGCCGTGGCCGGCGGCCTCGACGCCCCACAGGCGCACGTCGGCGTCGTCGACGAAGGCGCGGAAGATTCCCATCGCGTTCGAGCCGCCGCCGACGCACGCGACGACGTCGCTCGGCAGCCGCCCGTAGCGCTCGAGCACCTGCGCCCGCGCTTCGACCCCGATCACTTGCTGGAACTCGCGCACGAGCCACGGGTACGGATGCGCGCCGACGACGGAGCCGATCACGTAGAATGTATCATCGACCCGCGCCGCCCACTCGCGAAACGCTTCGTTCGTCGCGTCCTTCAGCGTGCGCGTCCCGCTCTCGACCGGATGCACGCGCGCGCCGAGCAAGTTCATGAGATAGACGTTCAGCGACTGCCGCTCGACGTCGACCGAGCCCATGTACACATCGACGTCCATCCCGAGCTTCGCACCGATCGTCGCGGTCGCCACGCCGTGCTGCCCGGCGCCGGTCTCGGCGATCAAGCGCGTCTTCCCCATGCGGCGCGCGACCAGCGCCTGCCCGACGGTGTTGTTGATTTTGTGCGCGCCCGTGTGGTTCGTGTCCTCGCGCTTGAACAGCACCGGCGCGTGCGGACCGTCGACCAGACGTTCGGCATGGTACAGCGGCGAAGGGCGGCCGACGTAGTCGCGCAGCAGCAGCTCGTATTCGCGCCGGAACGCCGGATCGGCGAACGCCGCACGCGCCGCCTCTTCGAGCCGCGCCAGCGCTTCGATCAGAACCTCCGGAACGAAGACGCCGCCGAAACGGCCGAAATAGCCGCGCGCGTCCGGCAGCGCGGCGTTCGCCGGCGCGTCGCTCACGCCGGCGACTCGATCTCGGCGTCGGCGCTGCGGACGGCGCGCACGAACGCGCGCACTTTCTCGGGATCCTTCGCGCCGGCGGTTTCGACGCCGCTGCGCACGTCGACCGCGAACGGCCGGCTGCGGCGCACGCAGTCGCCGACGTTCTCCGGCGTCAGGCCGCCGCTCACCACGAAGCGCCGCTCGCCGGCGACCTCGCGGGCGATCTCCCAGCGAAAGGCCGTCCCGGTGCCGCCGCTCACACCGCTCGCGCCGGCGGTGTCGAACAGCCACGTCGCGTGCTCGTACGGGCGCGCGAAGGCCGCGAAGTGCTCGCGTGTCTCCGGGCGATCGGGCCGCACGTGATAGGCTTTCAAGTACGGACCCGCGGCGAACGATTCGCATGCATCGGCGTGCTCGTACCCGTGGAACTGCGGGATCGCTCCCGCTTTCAGCGCTTCGTCGACGAGCCCGGAGGGCGGATCGACGAACACCGCGACGAGGGAGACGAGCGCCGGCACCGCTTGCGCGATCAGGTGGAAGCGTTCGATCCCGACACGGCGCGGCGAGCGTTCGGCGAGGATCACCCCGACCGCGTCGGCCCCCGACGCGACCGCCAGCTCGACGTCCGCGACGCTCGTGCAGCCGCAGATCTTGACGCGCGTGCGCACTAGGCGGGGACCGCCGCCTCCTTGAGCGCCCGGATCGCTTCCCCTTTGTCGGCGGCGCGCATCAGCGACTCGCCGACGAGGACGCCGCGCGCTCCGCCGGCGAGGATGCGCCGGACGTCGTCTTGCGACTTCACGCCGCTCTCGCTGATCACCAGCGTCCCTGCCGGCACCAGCGGGAGCAGATCTTCGGTGACCGCGAGGTCGGTGTCGAAGCTGTGCAGGTTGCGGTTGTTGATTCCGAGCAGCGAGGCGCCCGCGCCGAGCGCGCGCCGCAGCTCGTTTTCGGTGTGCACCTCGACCAGCACGTCGAGCGCGTAGCGGCCGGCCTCTTCGAGCAGCACGCGCAGCGTCTCGTCGTCGAGTCCGGCGACGATCGCCAAGAACGCGTCGGCGCCGTACGCGGCCGACTGCACGACGTCGTAGCGCGTCGCGAGAAAATCCTTCCGCAGGATCGGCAGCCGGCACGCCGCGCGTGCGACGTCGAGGTAGGCGAGGTCGCCGAGAAAGTGGTCGCTCTCGGTGATGACGCTGACGGCGTCGGCGCCGGCGGCTTCGTACTCGCGCGCGATCGCCGCCGGATCGAGATGCCGGACGATCAGCCCGACCGAGGGCGAGGCGCGCTTGATCTCGGCGACGATCGCCGGGCCGCTCGCGCTCGCCAGGGCGCTGCGAAACCCGCGCCGCTCGCCGCGCCGCTCCTCTGCCCGCCCGCGCAGCACCTCGATCGGTTCGCGCGCTTCGTCGGCGGCGCGCGCCGTCGCCTTGGCCGCGTAGAGCTTCTCGAGCATGTCGGTCATACCAACTCCGTCTCGCGCTCGCCGCGGAGCGCATCCAAGGCCGCCCGGGCGCGGCCGGTTTCGATCGAGGTGCGCGCGCGCACCATCCCGTCGTCGAGGTCGAGCGCCTCGCCCGCGACGACGAGCGCGAGCGCGGCGTTGAGCACGACCAGGTCGGCGCGCGGCGCCCGTTCGCCGCCGAGGATCTCCAGCAGGATCGCGGCATTCGTGCGGGCGTCGCCGCCGCGGATCGCCTCGAGCGGCGCGTGCACGCCGTAGCGGGCCGGATCGAGCGTCCAGCGCCGCACGCCCTGGCGGTCGAACTGCACGACCTGCGTCGGCGCCGCCCCGGAGATCTCGTCGAGCCCGTCCTCGCCGTGGATCACCGCGGCCGCCTCACCGCCGAGCGCGCGCAGCGCGTGCGCGACGAGCTCGACGTGCTCGGGGCGCGCGACGCCGACGAGCTGTCGCGTCGCGCCGGCCGGATTCGTGAGCGGCCCGAGCACGTTGAACACCGTGCGCACGCCGAGCTCGCGCCGGATCGGCGCGACGGCACGCATCGCCGGATGATGCCGCTGCGCGAACAAGAAGGCGATCCCGTGCGCGGTCAGCGCGCGCGCCGACGCCTCCGGCGCGCGATCGATCGGGACGCCGAGCGCTTCGAGCACATCGGCCGAACCGCACGCGCTCGACGCCGCGCGGTTTCCGTGCTTCGCGACCGGGACGCCGCAGCCCGCGACGACGAACGCGGCGGCGGTCGAGATATTGATCGTGTGCAGGCCGTCGCCGCCGGTCCCCACGATGTCCAGCACCATCGGCAGCCGGTGCTCGACGCGCACGCTGCGCTCGCGCATCGCCCGGGCCGCGCCGACGACCTCGTCGACGGTCTCGCCCTTCGCGGCGAGCGCCGCGAGCAGCGCCGCCGCGCGCACCGGCGAGAGCGTCTCGTCCATGATCGCGCCGATCGTCGCCGCCATCTGCTCGGCGCTCAGGTCGCGACCGCCGAGCACGCCGCGCAGCAGCGCGGGATACTCGTCCGCGCTCATCCGCCCATGCTCCGCACGACGTTCTCCGCGAGCGCGCGGCCGGCGGGCGTGAGAACGGACTCCGGGTGGAACTGGACGCCGGAGAGCGGCAGCTCGCGATGCGCGAGACCCTGGATCACGCCGTCCTCGCTCGCCGCGTTCGCGCGCAGCGCGGCCGGAAATCCGTCGTGGTCGACGCAGAGCGAATGATAGCGCGTCGCACGCAGCGGCGAGGGCAGCCCGGCGAACGCGCCGCTCCCGTCGTGGGTGATCTCCGAGACCTTCCCGTGCATCTGCCGCGGCGCGTGGACGACCCGTCCGCCGAACGCCTCGCCAATCGCCTGCAGCCCGAGGCACACGCCGAAGAGCGGACGCCGCTCGCGCGCCGCCTCGCGCACGATCGCCGGCGTTCGGCCCGCGTCGGCCGGCCGGCCGGGCCCCGGACCGACGATGACGCCGTCGTAGCACGCGCACACGCCTTCGCGGAGCCGCTCGTCGTCGTTGCGGATCACCTCGACCTCGACGCCGTCGAGCGCACCGAACAGATGCGCGAGATTCCAGGTGAACGAGTCGTAGTTGTCGACGAGGAGCAGCTTCACCGGGAGGCCTCACGACGCGGGCACGGCCGCGCGCGGCTACCGCTGACCATCGATCCCCAGGACGCTGCGGACGATGCCGGTCTTGGCGAAGACTTCGGCATACTCGGCGTCGGGACGGCTGTCGGCGACGATCCCCGCCGAGGCCTGCCAGTACGCCCGGCCGTTCGCGCACGCGACCGAGCGCAGGATGATGCACGAGTCCATGTCGCCGTCGAAGTCGATGTGTGCGACGCTGCCGGCGTAGAACCCGCGCGCGACCGGCTCGAGCCGGTCGATGAGCTGCATCGCGCGGATTTTCGGCGCGCCGGTGACGGTGCCGGCCGGGAACGATGCCGCGAAGAGGTCGAGTGCGTCGCGCTCGGCCAGCAGCTCGCCGACGACGTTCGAGACGATGTGCATCACGTGCGAGTAGCGCTCGATCACCATCAGCTCGTCGACCCGCACGCTGCCGATCGTGCAGACCGCGCCGAGATCGTTGCGCGCGAGATCGACCAGCATCACGTGCTCGGCGCGCTCCTTCTCGTCGGCGAGGAGCTCGTCGGCGATGCGCTGGTCGGCGACCGGATCGGCGCCGCGCGCACGCGTCCCCGCCAGGGGCCGGATCCGCGCCGTGCGCCCGTCGAGCCGCACCAGGAACTCCGGCGAGGCGCCGAACACCGCGCGCCCGCCGTGCTCGACGAAGAACATGTACGGCGAGGGATTGCGCGCGCGAATCTGCCGGTAGAAGTCGAACGCGGTCCCGGCGAGCGCGCACGAAAAGCGGATCCCGACCTGCAGCTGGTACGCTTCGCCGTCGCGGATGAACCGCTGCGCGCGCGCGACGCGCTCGAGGAATGCGTCTTCGTCGAGCGACGCGCTCACCGGCCCGTCGGCGCGCACCGCGCCGGGGATCGTCGGCGCCTGCGCGAGCAGCCGCGCGACGTACCCGTCGAGCCGCGCCTCGACCGCATCGCGCTCGTCCTCGCTGCGCGCGAGCCCGATCAGCGTGACGCGGTGGGTGAAGTGATCGAAGACGAGCCACGTCCCCGGAATGACGACCAGGGCGTCGCCGAACCGGACGTCGGCCGGCGGCGGCTCGCCGACCGGCTCCAGCACCCGGGCCGCGTCGTAGCTGAACACGCACACCGCGCCGCCCGGGAACGGCAGATCGTGCCGGTCGAGCCGGTAGCGCCCGAGCGCGCGACGGATCGCGTCCAGCATCTCCGGATCGCGGTCGATCGAAAAGCTCTCCAGATAGTCCAGTCCGATGAACGAGTAGCGGCTGATCCGCTCGGTGCCCTCGACGGACTCCAGCAAACACGAACGCCCCGGCTGAGCCAGGGCGAGGTACGCGGAGATGGGCGTAATGCTGTCAGCGACGAACGCTCGCGCGATCGAAATCAGACTCAGAGGGTCGTCCGCCGTCGAAACAGCCATTCGCGTAAGGGAGGGAGGGTTCGCTCTCGCCACGACCCCCGCCTGTGCCGAAAGCTACGTGCGGTGCGGGCGCGTGGAAGCGCAATGCGTTCGGGCGGTTCTCTCGGTCGCCGGCGAGGAGCCTAGCCCCGAAGCGTGCTGCGGCACGTGAGGGGCGTAGCGACGAAGCCGCCGGCCGAGAGAACCGCCCGAACGTTACTTGACGAGTTCGAGGATTGAGAGCTCGGCGGCGTCGCCGGGGCGGACGCGCGACTTGGTGATCCGGGTGTAGCCGCCCGTCTTCTCCTTGAGCGCAGGTGCGATCTGCTCGCACAGCTTCTTCGCGACGGCCTCCTCGGTGAGGTACGAGGCGACGAGGCGGCGCGAGTGCAGGTCGCCGCGGCGAGCCTGCGTGATGAGGCGCTCGACGACCTTGGTGATTTCCTTCGCCTTGGTCGACGTCGTCTCGATCTTCTCGTACTTGAAGAACGAGGTCGCGAGATTGCGAAGCAGCGCCTTGCGGTGCCCGTCCGTGCGCGAGAGGCGCTTGTTGGCGACTTGATGCGGCATTGGTGTATTCCTGTAGCGCGATCGTTAGGCGGCGGTTCGGCCGAGGGCCGAACGCGAAGGCTTCGCGGAGCGTGAAACCACTATGGTTGGCGGAGCGAGAGGTCGCGCTCTTCGAGGACCTGCTTGATCTCGTCGAGCGACTTCTTGCCGAAGTTGCGCATCTTGATGATCTCGTCTTCCGTCATGTCGAGGAGCTCGGAGACCTTCGAGATGCCGGCGCGCTTGAGGCAGTTGAATGAACGCACCGAGAGATTCAGCGTTTCGACCGGAACGTCCCACTCGCTGGCCGGCGCAGTCGCGACCGGCTTCTCTTCGGTCGAGAAGCCGATGAACAGGCGGAGCTCTTCGGTGAGGATCTGCGCGGCCTCGGAGAGGGCGTCGTCCGGCGTGATCGAGCCGTTCGTCTCCATCTCGAGCGTCAGCCGGTCGTAATCGACCGACTGCCCGACGCGCGTGTCGTCGACGGTGAAGTTGACCTTGCGAATCGGCGAGAAGATCGAGTCCATCGGGATCAGCCCGATCATGTGCTCGATATTGCGCTGGCGATCGGAGGTGACGTAGCCGCGCGACTTCTCGACGCCGATCTCCATCGAGAGCTTGGAGTCTTTCTTCGAGAGCGTCGCAATATGGTAGTTCGGCTGCAGAATCTCGACGTCGGCGTCCGGCGCGATGTCTCCCGCGGTGACTTCCTTGGCGCCGCTCACGCTGAGCGAGAGCACCTTCGGGTCTTCCGTGTTGAGCTTGATCGGCAGTCCTTTGAGGTTGAGCAGCAGGTCGACGGTGTCTTCGACGACGCCGGAGATCGTCGAGAACTCGTGCAGCACGCCGTCGATCTTGACGTACGTCACCGCCGCGCCCGGGATCGACGAAAGCAGCACGCGCCGCAGCGCGTTCCCCAGCGTGATCCCGAACCCGCGCTCGAGCGGCTCGATCACGAACTTGGCATAGTTCTCGCGACGCTCGCGAACTTCGATCTGCGCCCCAACCGGCGCTTCCAAAACGGTCATTGTTGTCGGTCCGAGTCCTTCCCCGTTTACGTTATCCGCGACCCCACCCGGAGCCCCGATCCCACGCCTAACGGTGATTGAAGAGTGGTCAAGTCATCCGCGGTTCCATCCGCATTCGTGACGTCTCGTTCCCCGAGATCGTCAATCGGCGAGCTCCAATCTCGCCGTTTGCCTGCGTTCACATCGTGCAGGAGCGGTAAGCATGGTCCGATCGCGAGGCGCCGGAGGGCGAAGCGTACTACGGTACGCGAGTCCTCCGGCAACGAAGCGAGCGGGCCGCGATTACCGCGAGAGCTAGCGCGAGTAGTATTCGACGATGAGCTGTTCGTCGACGGGGGTGTCGATCTGCTCGCGGCTCGGGAGCGCGAGCACCTTCGCGGTCGCGTCGGTCTCGTTGAACTCCAGCCAGTCGGGATGCCGGCGGTTCTTCGCGGTCTCGATGAGCTGCGCGAAGAGGTCCGAAGACTTCGAGCGGTCGGCGATCGAGATCTCGTCGCCCGCCTTCACGATGTACGACGGGATGTTGACCAGCCGGCCGTTCACGCGGAAATGCCGGTGCGTCACGAGCTGACGCGCCTGCGCGCGGCTCAGCCCGAGGTTGAGACGGTAGACGACGTTGTCCAGGCGCCGCTCGAGGAGCTGCAGGAACGTCGCGCCGGTCTGACCCTTCACGCGCTGCGCGGCGCGGAAGTAGTTCTCGAACTGCGTCTCGAGCACGCCGTAGTAGCGGCGCATCTTCTGCTTCTCGCGCAGCTGGCGTCCGTACTCGGAGATCTTCTGACGCGTCTTGGTGTTCTGCGTCTTCTGTCCGGGTGCGGTGCCGCGGCGCTCGACGGCGCACTTTTTCGACAGGCAGCGGTCGCCCTTGAGGAAGAGCTTGATCTTTTCGCCGGTCTTCGACGTCGCGGTTTCGCGGCGGCAGAGCCGGCACACGGCTTCGGTGTAACGGGCCATTGTTGTCTCTAACTACCTTACACGCGACGCCGCTTCGGCGGGCGGCAGCCGTTGTGCGGGATCGGCGTGACATCCTTGATGAGCGTGATCTCCAGACCGGCGGCCTGGAGCGAGCGGATCGCAGCTTCGCGCCCCGCGCCCGGGCCCTTGACGTAGACCTCGGCGGTCTTCATCCCGTGCTCCATCGCCTTGCGGGCGACGGTCTCGGCGGCCATCTGCGCCGCGAACGGCGTCGACTTCTTCGAGCCTTTGAACCCGAGATTGCCGGCGCTCGCCCAGGCGATGGTCGAGCCGGTGTTGTCGGTGATCGTCACGATCGTGTTGTTGAACGACGAGTGGATGTGCGCGACGCCCGACCCGACGTTCTTGAACTCGCGCTTCTTCCGGGTCTTGGTCTGCTTCTTGGCGGCCAAACGAAAACTGCTCTCCGGTGACGTTTATCCTGCCCGACGAACGGCCGGGTGTCGTCGCCTCGACCGGCGGCGCTCGCGACGCGAGCTGCCCCGACCTTTGTCTCCCCGCACGGCGAGAGCGAGAGCGCGCACGAATGCGCGTGCCTCTCCGGCGGAGAGACAACGCCCTACTTTACCATGTGGGGAGGCCGCATGCAAGCCGCGAACGAGCCCGCCCCGTGCGCTTCTCTCGTCCGTCCCCGCTGTCGATCGGGACCTTCGTGGCCTTCGCCGTCCTCGCCGGTCTGGCAGCCGTCCGGACAGCCGACTGGAGCTACGGAGCCGATACCGGGACCTTCATGCAGATCGCGCTCGACGCGTTCCGCGGCATGCGCGACGGGATCGAGCACGGGACCCACTACCGCTTCCACTGGTCGCCCTCGCTGGCGCTCCTCTGGCCGTTCCTCGTCGCGACGCATAGCGTCTGGGTGCTGCAGGCGATCCTCGCCGCCGCGACGGTCGCGTGCGCCCCGTTGGTCGCGGCGATCGGCCGCGCGCGCGGGCTCGCCGCCGGGGTCGCCGACCGCGTCGGCGCCGTCGTGCTCGTCTACCCGCCGCTGGTCGCCGTCGGCTTCGGCGAGTTCCGCGACCTCGGGCTCTTCACGCCGCTCCTGCTCGCCTGGTGGCTGGCCCTGGAGCGGCGCGCCTGGGTGTGGGTCGTACCGACGGCGTTCGTGCTCGCCGGGCTGCGCGAGGATGTGTGCCTGGAGCTGGCGATCGCCGGCGCCGCCGTGGCGGGCGCCGCGATCCGCCGCGGCGATCGGGCCGGAGCGATCGCCGGCGGCGCGACGGCGGCGCTCGCCGTCGTCTCCGATGCCGTCTACGCCGTGGTCGTGGTGCCGCACGTCGGGCCATGGCCCCCGTCGCACTTCTACGACTATCCGTTCGCGCACGGCCCGGCCCAGCTGCTCGTCGCGCCGATCGTGCACCCGCTGGCGTTTCTCGCCGCGATCGCGACCGCCGGCCGCCTGACCTACCTGCTCGAGGCGATCGTCCCGCTGGCCTTCGTCCCGCTGCGCTCGCCGCTCATGCTGCTCGCGCTGCCGGGATTCGCGATCGTGCTGCTCGCGAACAGCGGGCTGGTGTGGCGCATGGGGATGCACTACGCCGCGCTCTGGATCCCGTGGCTGCTGATCGCGTTCGCCGACGCGGTCCGGTCGCTGCGCCGTCCGCGGCGCTGGACGACCGCGGCGTTCGTCCTCTCCGCGCTCGTGCTGATCTTCTTCAGCCCGCTGCACCCGGCGCACTACTTGCAGCCGTCGTACCACGACCTCACCGACGCGCGCGGCGCGCTCGACTGCGTTCCGCCCGGCGCGACCTTGGCGACGCACGACGAGTGGTACGCAGCGACCGCGCCGCAGCGACCGCGCGTCACCGTGCTCGGCCTCGATCCGGCGCTGACCGGCGCGCACTATCTGGTCGTCGCCGACGACTATCCCAGCGACGTCGTGCGCACGGTCGTTCTGCCGCGCGTGCGCCGGCTCGTCGCCGCCGGGCGGTATCGCGCGATCTGCCGCTACGGGCCCGTCACGGCCTACGAGCGCGTCGGCCGCCCGAAGTGACCGGCGCGCGGACCGCATCCCCCGGAACATCGAGGGTTTTCGGGAACACGTGGGGCGCGGCAATGCCCGTCGCCTCGACGTCGTCAAGGAGAACGTCCGTTGATCGCATGGCTCGGAACCGGCCTGCTCGGCAGTAATTTCGTGAAGCGCCTCCGCGAAGGCGGTGAGATGGTTCAGGTGTGGAATCGCACGCCCGAAAAGGCGGCGGCGCTCGAAGCCGACGGCGCGAAAGCATGTCGCGATGCCGCCGAAGCGGTCCGCGGCGCGTCGGTCGTCCACCTCACGCTCGGTGACGACGCGTCGGTCGATGCGGTGCTCGAACCGCTCGCGGCGACGATCTCGCGGGACACCCTGATCGTCGATCACACGACGACCGCGCCGACGCCCACCGGCGAGCGCGTGGCGCGCTGGAAGGCGCGCGGCATCACCTTCGTGCACGCGCCCGTGTTCATGGGCCCCCCCGCCGCGCGTCAAGCGCAAGGGCTGATGCTGCTCTCGGGCGAGCCCGCGGTGCGCGAGCGCGTCAAGCCGCTGCTGGCGCCGATGACCGGGAAAGTCGTCGAGCTCGGCGACGATCCGACGCGCGGCGCCTCGTTCAAGCTGTTCGGCAATATGATGCTCGTCTTCGTGGTGAGCGGCCTCGCCGACGGGTACCGCTTCATGCGCGCGCAGGGGATCGAGCCGGCGGAAGCGCACGCGCTCTTCAACGATTTCAACCTGAACAACGCGATCGGCGGGCGCGGCAAGGCGATGGCGAACGGCGACTTCACGCCGTTGTGGGAGCTCGCGATGGCACGCAAGGACGTCCGCCTCATGACCGAAGAAGCCGCGCGCCACGACGCCGAGCTGGACGTGCTCCCCGCGATCGCACAGTTCTTCGACCGCCACATGCAAATGGGGCTCGGGGGCAAGGACGTCGGCGTCGTCGCGACGCCCGATCGCCCGTCGGCGCTCGCGGGCACGAAGCGATGATCGCGTACCTCGGCACCGGCCTGCTCGGAGCGGGCTTCGTTCGCAAGCTGCTCGAGCGCGGCGAAGACGTCCGCGTCTGGAACCGCACGCCCGACAAAGCGCGTGCGCTCGAAGCGGACGGCGCGAAAGCGTTCGAGAGCGCCGCCGACGCGGTGCGCGGCGCCTCGCTGATCCATCTCACCCTGAGCGACGACGCGGCGGTCGACGCGGTCCTCGAGCCGCTCGCCGACGCGATCCCTCCGACGACGCCGATCGTCGACCACACGACGACCGCCCCGACGCCCACGATCGAGAGAATCGCGCGCTGGAAGGCGCGCGGCCGTACCTACGTCCACGCGCCGGTCTTCATGGGACCGAAGAACGCGCGCGACGCGACGGGATTCATGCTGCTCTCCGGCGACCCGGACGTCCGCGCGCGCATCGCGCCGCTCCTCGAGCCGATGACCGGCAAGCTGATCGACCTCGGTGACGAGCCCGGCCGCGCCGCCGCGTTCAAGCTGTTCGGAAACCTCGTCATCCTGGTGATGAGCGGCGGCCTCGCCGACATGTTCGTGCTCGCGCGCGCCCTGGACATCGATCCGAAGGAGGCGCGCACGCTCTTCGACGAGTTCAACCCCGCCGGCGCCGTCGGCGCGCGCGCCAAGGCGATCGCCGACGAACGCTTCCAGCCGCCCAGCTTCGAGCTGACGATGGCCCGCAAAGACGCGCGCCTGATGATCGACGAAGCCGCGCGTCACGGCGCGACGCTGGACGTGGTCCCGGCGCTGGCCGCGCTCCAAGACCGCTACATCGCCGCCGGCTTCGGCGGTGACGATGCGGGGATCATCGCGTCGGGCCGCGCGCCGAACGCCGAACCCGTTGCCCGATGAACCCGCTCTACCTCACCGAACGCGACGTGGCGGAGACGCTGTCGATCGACGACGCGCTCCGCCTCGTCGAAGAAGCCGCGCGCGCGCTCGCGAACGGCGAGGCGCAGAACAAGCCGCGCCAGCGTGCGTACACGCAGAAGTCGGTGGTGCAGGTCCTGGCGGCGGCGTGGGGTGACTTCATGGGCCACAAGACGTACACCGTCGGCCCGAGACCGCGCGGCGCGCGCTTCTGGCACCTGCTCTTCGCCGCCGGCGGCGAGCTTCTCGCGATCACCGAAGCCGACACGCTCGGCCAGCTCCGCACCGGCGCCGCCTCCGGCATCGCGACGAAATTCATGGCGCGCGAAGACGCGAGCACGGCCGCGATCCTCGGCACCGGCTGGCAAGCTCGCGCGCAGATCGAAGCCGTCTGCGCCGTTCGCCCGATCGCGACGGTCGCGGCATGGGGCCGCACCCCCGACCACCTGCACGCCTTCTGCGAGGAGATGGCGCAGCGCCTCGGCATCCCTGTCGAACCCGCGAGCAGCGCGCGCGACGCCGTCGCCGCCGCCGAGGTCGTCTGCACGATGACCAGCGCGAACGCACCCGTCCTCGAAGGCGCCTGGCTCCGCCCCGGCACGCACGTCAACGCCGCCGGCTCGAACCGCGCCAACGCCGCCGAGATCGACGTCGAAACCGTCAGCCGCGCCGCCGTCGTCGCCGTCGAAGACCTCGCGCAAGCCCAAGTCGAAGCCGGCGACCTCATCCCCGCCGTCGCCCAAGGCGCCTTCGCCTGGGACCGCGCCGTCACGCTCGCCGACGTCGTCGCGGGCAAAGCGACGGCCCGCCCAAACGCCGACGCGATCACCCTCTTCGACTCCCTCGGCATCGGCCTATGGGACCTCGCCGCCGCCAAGCACGTCTACGCCCGCGCCCTCGAACAGGGCCGCGGCCAGCCGCTCCCGATCCCGAGCTAGCCCACCACCGCGGCGCCCGCCGCCGTTCACGGACGGCCGTGCCCTCGCCGTGCCTCTCGCCCCACGAGCGCCGCGCCGCGGCTGTGAGCGGGAACACGTCAGGCCGCGCAATTTTGCGTGAACACTAGCCGATAGCTATGAGACCCGACACGGATGTACTCGGAGGACCCGCCGCATGACGTGGCATATCGCCTGCACCGCCGCCGCAACCTGGGCCGCCCTCGCGGGCCTCGGTTTGGCCTTCTTCCAAGGCGCAAAGCAGGTCAGCACCGCGCGCTACGCCACCTCCGCCTCGCGCAGCCGCCCCGTCCGCGCCCCCCACCTGCACCTCGTCGGTTAGCCCGGCCCGCGGCCCGCGATCCCCTGCCGGGTCCGCGTCGTGCCGTCGCGGGAGCGACGCACCTCGCCCTCACGGGCCGTGTGAGCGAGCGTGCGCAGGATGCGCGGAAGCGATGCGAAGACAGAGCGACCCCGGACAGGATGTCCGGGGTCGCGTGCCCGTGACGGCGAGGTGCGTCGCTCCCGCGACCGCCACCCAGCCAAAGCGAAGAGCCCCGAGGGGCTACTTCTTGGCCGCCGTCTTCTTCTTCCCGGCGACGGTCCGCTTCGGCCCCTTCCGAGTCCGAGCGTTGGTCTTGGTCCGCTGCCCCCGCACCGGAAGCCCACGCCGATGCCGCAGCCCGCGATAGCACCCGATGTCGGTCAAACGCTTGATGTTCGACGCGATCTCACGCCGCAGATCGCCCTCGACCCGCAGCTCGTCGATCAGCTCGCGCAGCCGCTGCTCGTCCTCGATCGAGAGGTCCTTGACGCGCGTGTTCGGGTTGACCCCGGTCTGCGCGAGGAGCTTCTTCGCCGTCGGGAGTCCGATCCCGAAGATGTACGTGAGACCGATCTCGATGCGCTTCTCGCGCGGAAGATCGATGCCGGAGATACGAGCCATTATCCCTGAACCTGCTTGTGCTTCGGATTGACGCTGCAGATCACGCGCACTTTGCCTTCGCGGCGGATGATCTTGCACGCATCGCAGATGCGCTTGACGGAGGGTCGAACTTTCATGATGCTGCTCTTGCTGGGGTGCGTGGTGCGGCCGGACGGTCCATGGTTAGGCCGCGACCTCTTCTGACGGACGGTACCGGGCGACGTCCGGGTGCTCGGCCACGTCGTTCTCGCGCAACGTCAGGATCTTCGGACCCTGGTCGGTGATCGCGATGGTATGCTCGAAGTGCGCCGCTAGTTTACCATCCTGGGTGACGACCGTCCAGCCGTCGTCGAGGGTTTCGACCTCCCAGGTGCCTTCGGTGATCATCGGCTCGATCGCCAGGACGAGCCCGTTCCGCAGGACCGTCCCCGTGCCGGCCTTGCCGTAGTTGGGAACCTGCGGTTCCTCGTGCATCTTCCGGCCGACGCCGTGGCCGACCAGCGCGCGAACGACGCCGTACCCATGCGACTCGGCGTGGTCCTGCACGGCATGGCCGATGTCGCCGAGCCGGTTGCCGGCTTGCATCTGGGCGATGCCGAGCATCAGGCACTCTTGCGTGACGCGCATCAGGCGCCGGGCTTCCTCGCTCACCGTCCCGATCGGAATCGTCACCGCGGAGTCGGAGACGTAGCCGCCCAGGGTGGTGCCGATGTCGATCGAGAGCAGGTCGCCCTCGTTCAGCACGCGGTCGCCGGGCATCCCGTGCACCACTTCCTCGTTGACGGAGGCGCAGATCGCCGACGGGTAGCCGTGGTAGCCGATGAAGGTCGGGACGCCGCCCATCGAGCGGATCGAATCGTCGGCGATGCGGTCGAGCTCGCCGGTCGTCACGCCGGGCTTCGCGGCTTCCATCAGGCGGACCAGCGTCTTCGCGGTGATCTTTCCGCTGCGCCGCATGATCTCGATCTCGCGGTTCGACTTGAGCGCGATCACGCGGGCGCGTGCCTCGCCAGATCGCCGCGGTCCATCAGTTTGGCGAGCTGCGCGCTGACGTCCGCGATCGGGGCGAGCGCGTCGATGCGCACCAGCCGCGTCCTATCGGCGGACTCGTAATACGAAACCAGCGGCGCGGTCTTCTCGGTGTACTCGGCGAGCCTCGTGCGGATGGTCTCGTCGTTGTCGTCGGGGCGCTGCACCAGCGGCTCGCCGGTGACGTCGTCGCACCCGGCCTTCTGCGGCGGGTTGTGGACGACGTGATACGTCCGCCCGGAGGCGAGGTGCGTCCAGCGCCCCGTGAGCCGCTCGCCGATCACGCTCGTGTCGACGTCGAAGAGCACCGCGGTCGCCGGCTTCCCGAGCCGCGCGAGCATCTCGTCGAGCGCGCGCGCCTGCGCGACCGTGCGCGGGAAACCGTCGAGAATCACGTTGCCGCCGCGCCGCAGCTCGGGCTCCATCATCGAGATGATGAGGTCGTCCGGGACGAGCTCGCCGCGGTCCATGAAGCCCTTCGCCTGCGCGCCGAGCGGCGTCCCCTCGCGCACGTTCGCGCGCAGGATGTCGCCGGTCGAGATCTGTCGGAACCCGAACCGCTCCCCCTCGAGGACCTTCGCCTGCGTGCCTTTGCCGGCACCCGGAGGCCCCAAGAAGATCAGGATCATCGGTTGATGAAGCCGCGGTAGTCGCGCATCGCGAGGCGCGCTTCGATCTGGGTGATCGAGTCGAGGGCGACGCCGACGACGATCAGCAGCGAGGTCGAGCCAATGTAGAGTGAGGTGACGCCGACGTCGCGCTGCAGCGACGGGATCACCGCCAGCAGTCCGAGGTAGATCGCCGCCGCGGTCGTGATGCGGATCAGGATCTTGTTGATGTAGTCGACCGTCGGCTGGCCGGGACGGATCCCGGGGATGAACGAGCCCGATTTCTTGAGGTTGTCGGCGATGTCTTTGGTGTTCACCACGATCGCCGAGTAGAAGAACGTGAAGACGACGACCAGGATGAAGTATACCAGGTTGTAGAGCAGCGAGCTCGGCCCGAAGTAGGTCTGGATGAAGAACGAGATGTTTCCCGCCCAGCTGTGCGTGTTCGCGTTGGCGCCGCCGCCGAACCACGAGAGCGCCTGCTGCGGCAGCAGCAGGATCGAGATCGCGAAGATGATCGAGATGACGCCGGCATTGTTCAGGCGGAGCGGGATGTAGCTCGACCGTCCGGCGTAGAGCTTGCGGCCGACCACGCGGCGCGCTTGCTGCACCGGGATGCGGCGCTGGCCCTGGTACATGAAGACGATCGAGACGATCGTGACGAGCGCGATCCCGATCCACAGCGCGAGCCCGAGCCAGTTGACGTTGCCCTTATTGGCCAGCGAGAACGTCTGGCTGATCTGCGTCGGGAAGCGCAGCACGATCCCGACGAAGATGATCAGCGAGACGCCGTTGCCGATCCCCTTGTCGGTGATCTGCTCGCCGAGCCACATGAGAAACATCGTTCCGGAGACGAACGCGACCACCGCGTAGACGACGAACAGGACCGAGTGGTCGTAGAACACCCCGCCGCGGCTCATCGCGATCGACATCGAGGTCGCCTGGATCGCGCCGAGCACGATCGTCAGCCAGCGCGTGTAGCGGCTGATCGACTTGCGGCCTTCCTCGCCGCCCTTCTTCGCCATCTCCTCGAGCTGCGGGATGACGACCGTCATCAGCTGCATGATGATCGAGGCGTTGATGTACGGCGTGATCCCCATCGCGATGATCGAGAGATGCTGCAGCGCGCCGCCCGAGAGGAAGCCCAGGAACTGGTAGAACGCGCCCGACTGGATGAGCTGGTTCCATTGCGCCTGATTCACGTTCGGGAGCTGAACGTGGATCATGAAGACGAAGACCGCGAACGCGAAGAACACGAACCCGATCCGCTTGCGGATGTCGGGGACGGTCAGCGCGTTCCGGAGCGTGGTGAGCACGAGGCGGGTCTTACTCCGCGCTCGCGCCGGTGCCGGCGTCGCCGAAGTCGGCGCCGACCGCGCCGAGCGCTTCGCGCGCCGATGCGGAGAACAGTACGTCGCGGAAACGCAAACCGGCCGGCAGCGGCCCCGGGGCGTTCTTCGCCGAGCCGCCGAGGATCTTCACGCCGTCCTTGAGGTTCTTCAGCTTGCCGTGCTCGCGCAGCGACTGCGGGCTGACCTCGACCGAGGCGTCCCAGCCGGCAAGCGCGCCGACCTTCAGCACCGCGTACTCCTTGCGGAAGTGCCCGATGTCGCGCGCCTTCTGCGAGAGACCGCGCCGCAGCGGAAGCCGACGCGACCACGGCGTCTGTCCGCCTTCGAACGCGGGTCCCTTGCCGCCGCCGGAACGGACGGTCTGACCCTTGCCGCCTTCGCCGCCGGTCTTGACCATGCCGGAGCCGTGGCCGCGCCCGATGCGCACGCGCTTCGGCCGGGACTTCGGATTCGGCTTGAGCGTCGCGAGCGAGAAGCTCGCGGCCGTCGTCGTCTCGCTCATGCGAAGATCTCCTGGACGGTCTTGCCGCGCAGTTGCGCGACCTTCTCGGCCGTCTTCAGCGACTTGAGCGCTGCGAAGGTGGCGAGAACCACGTTGATCGGATTGTTCGTGCCGAGCGACTTGGTGACGATGTCGTGGATCCCGGCCAGCTCGAGCACCGCGCGCATCGCGCCGCCCGCGATCACGCCCGTCCCCGCGGAGGCGGGCTTGAGCATGACGTGCCCGGCGCCGACCTGCACGTTGACCTGATGCGGGATCGTCTTCTCCACCATTGGGACCGTGATCAGGTCCTTGCGGGCCTGCTCGACGCCCTTGCGGATCGCTTCCGGAACTTCGCCGGCCTTGCCGATCGCGAAACCGACGCGGCCCTTCTTGTCGCCGACGACGACCAGCGCGCTGAACGAGAAGCGCTTTCCGCCCTTGACGACCTTCGCCACGCGGTTGATGCGCACGACGGCCTCTTCGAAGCCCTGGTTGTCGCGATCGCGACCGCCTCTGAATTGCATGGCTTAGAACTCCAGACCGGCTTCGCGCGCCGCCTGGGCGAGCGCCGCGACGCGACCGTGATATTTGTGGCCCGAGGTGTCGAACACGACGGCGTCGATCCCGGCCGCCTTCGCGCGCTGTGCGATCGTCGTGCCGATCTTCTGCGCGGCTTCGACGTTCGTGCGCGACTGCAGACCTTCGGAGACGGTGCCTTCGCGCGTCGAGGCGGCGACGAGGGTGTGGCCCTTGCTGTCGTCGACGACGAACGCGTAGGTGTGGTGCAGGCTGCGGAAGATCTGCAGGCGCGGCCGGGACTGCGTCCCGGCGACCTTCTTGCGCAGGCGGCCGTGCCGCTTGATGCGCTGCGCGTTGCGTGAGATCGGCATTACTTCTTCCCAGCCTTGCCGGCTTTGCCCAGCTTCTTGCGGACCAGCTCGCCCGCGTAGCGGATCCCCTTGCCCTTGTACGGCTCGGGCGGGCGCAGGTTGCGGATCTCGGCGGCGACCTGCCCGACGCGCTGCTTGTCGATCCCCTCGACATGCACGCGGTTCGTGCCTTCGACCGTGAACGAGATCCCGTCCGGCGCCGCGTACGTCACCGGGTGCGAGTAGCCGAGCGAAAAGTTGAGGTCGTTCCCCGCCTTGTTGACACGGAAGCCGACGCCCTGGAGCTCGAGCGACTTCCGGAAGCCCTTCGTCACGCCGTCGATCATGTTGGCGACGAGCGTGCGGGTGAGGCCGTGCGCGGAGCGCCCGGGCTTGTCGTCGCTCTTGCGCGCGACGACGACCTCGGCCGAGCCGATGCTGACCTCGACCACCGGGAGGATCCGTTGCGAGAGCGTCCCCTTCGGGCCTTTGACGACGACGGTCGAGTCGTTCAGCGTCACGTCGACGCCGGACGGAACCGCGACCGGGAGTTTTCCAATGCGACTCATGATCGATTACCAGACGTACGCGAGCACTTCGCCGCCGAAGCCTTCGCGCTTGGCGCGCTTGCCCGACATGATGCCCTTCGAGGTGGACATGATGACGAGACCCAGCCCGCCCAGGACGCGCGGGATCTCCGTCTTCGTGGTGTAGACGCGCAAACCGGGCCGGCTGATCCGCCGAAGGCCGGTGATGACCTTCTCCTTTTCGGGGCCGTACCGCATGGTGATCCGGATCGTCCCTTGCGGGCCGTCCTTGACCTCCTCGACGCCGTTGATGAAGCCTTCGTCGAGCAGGATCTGCGCGACGGCCTTCTTCATCCTCGACGCCGGAACGTCCACGGTCTGATGGTTCGCGGTATTCGCGTTGCGAATGCGGGTCAGAAGATCCGCGATCGGATCGGTGACGACGCCCATTCTAACGGCGCTCCGCCCCGGGCTGCGCGCCCCCCACGCCGGAGGCGCGGGGCCCCCGGAACGCGGGCGCGCTCAGCGTGATATTCATTGCGCGATTCCCCGAGGGCGCGCCAAACAACATCGTTTTCATTGCTCTCACCAGCTCGCCTTCGTGATGCCGGGGATGAAGCCGCGGTGCGCGTTCTCGCGGAAGCAGATGCGGCACATCCCGAACTTGCGGTAGAACGCGCGCGGGCGACCGCAGACCTTGCAGCGGTTGTGCTTGCGCACGCTGAACTTGGGGGTGCGCTTCGATTTCTCGATCAGCGAAAGCTTGGCCATTATCGGGTCGCTCCGGCGGCCGTCTGCTTCTGCAGCGGCAGCCCCATGTGGGTGAGGAACTCGGTCGCCTCTTCGTCGTTCTTGGCCGTCGTCACGATGACGATGTCCATCCCGCGCGCCTTGTCGACCTTGTCGAAATCGATCTCGGGAAACACGAGCTGCTCGCGCAGACCGAGGTTGTAGTTGCCGCGCCCGTCGAACGAGCGGCGGGAGAGCCCGCGGAAGTCGCGGATGCGGGGCAGCACGATGTTGAAGAGCTTGTCGAGGAAGGTGTACATCCGGTCGCCGCGCAGGGTGACCTTGGCCCCGATGTTCATCCCCTCGCGGAGCTTGAACGCCGCGATCGACTTCTTCGCTTTCGTGACGACCGGCTTCTGACCGCTGATCGTCGTCAGCTCGGCGACCGCCGCTTCCAGCGCCTTCGCGTTCTGGATCGCGTCGCCGACCGACATGTTGATCACGACCTTCTCGAGCTTCGGGACCTGCATCGGGTTCTTGTAGCTGAACCGCTCCTGCAGCTTCCCGCGCACTTCGGCGTCGTACTTTTCTTTTAAACGTGCGGGCATGATCAGCTGTCCTTCACCGGGACGAGGAGCGTCTCGCCGGACTTCGCGAGGCGAACCGTCGTGCCGTCGGCCTGACGGACGCGGCGCACGCGGGTCGGGCGGTCGGTCTTCGGATCGATCACCATCAGCGCGCTCAAGGGGATCGGCGCTTCCTTCTCGAGGATGCCGCCGCTCTGCACCTTGCCGGCTTGACCCGGCTTGGTGTGGCGCTTCACGACGTTGAGCCCTTCGACCGTCGCGACGCCGTCCTTCGGGAAGACGTGCTTGACGAGCCCGCGCTTGCCTTTTTCCTTGCCGCGCCGCAGCACGACCATGTCGCCCTTGACGATCTTCGGCTTGGCGACCGCCATCTTGTTCACCGGGCTTCCCATCAGCCGCGTCCCTTCGGGCCGCGGCGCAGGGCGTGCGCCACGCGTGGCGCCTCCGCGGTCGGCGACATGTTGCTGTTCTCCGTGCTGACTGCCGGCATTACAAGACCTCCGGCGCCAATGACGCGATCTTCAGGAAGCCCCGCTCGCGCAGCTCGCGGCAGACCGGCCCGAAGACGCGCGTGCCGCGCGGGTCGAGGTTGTCCTTGTCGCCCTTGATGATCACGCAGGCGTTCTCGTCGAACTTGATGACCGAACCGTCGGGGCGGCGCATCGGCGCGCTGGTGCGCACGACGACGGCCTTGACGACTTGGCCCTTCTTGACCGCGGCGCCCGGGATCGCGCTCTTCACCGTGCCGACGATGATGTCGCCGACGTGCGCGTACGGGTGGCGCGAGCCGCCCGCGACGTGGATGCAGAGCAGCTCGCGCGCGCCCGAGTTGTCGGCGACCTTGAGGCGTGTCTCTTGCTGGATCACTTCGCGCGCTCCACGATCTCGACCAGACGCCAGCGCTTCTCGCGCGACATCGGGCGGCATTCCTGGATGCGCACGATGTCGCCGGTCTTCGCCTCGTTCTTCTCGTCGTGCGCCTTGAAGCGCGACGACTGCCGGACGACCTTCTTGTACACGCGATGCGGCACGCGGGTCTCGCTCACGACGACGATGGTCTTGTCCATCTTGTCGCTGGCGACACGGCCCTGCTTGACGCGGCGGCGGTTGGTCCGCCCCGGTTCTGTCGTGATGTTAGGCTGCTCCATGACGTGCCTCGGCGATCCGCTTCTCGGAGATCGCGGTTTGGATCTGGGCGTAGGTGCGGCGCACTTGCTTCACGCGCGAGAAATCGCTCAGGTGGCCGGTGCGCAGCGAGAAGCGCAGGTTGAAGAGCTCTTCCTTCGTCTCGCGGGCGCGCTGCTCGAGCTCGGAGATCGTCAGCTCGCGCAGGGCGCGCAGGTCGTTGCGCTTCATCCGACGGCAACCTCGGCTTCCTGTTCGGCGCGGGTGAGAATCTTGGTCGCGATCGGCAGCTTTTGCGCGGCGAGACGCAGCGCTTCGCGCGCGATGTTCTCCGGCACGCCGGCGAGCTCGAAGAGCACGCGGCCCGGGCGCACCACGGCGACCCAGAACTCCGGATTGCCCTTGCCGGAGCCCATGCGGACTTCGGCCGGCTTCTTCGTGACGGACTTGTCGGGGAAGACCTTGATCCAGACCTTGCCGCCGCGCTTGATGTGACGCGTCATCGCGATACGCGCGGCCTCGATCTGCCGGTTGGTCATCCACACCGGCTCGAGCGCCTGCAGGCCGTACTCGCCGAACGTCAGCGTGTTGCCGACCAGCGCCTTGCCGCGCATGCGGCCGCGATGCTGGCGGCGCCACTTCACTCGCTTCGGAGTAAGCATCTCTTACTGACCACCCTCTCCGGCGCCCGCGTTCTCCGCGCCCGCGTTCTCAGCGGCGGGACCGGTCTCCAGCTCAGGACGATTGTGCGTGCCGCCGCCCGGCGCCGGCTCGGGATGATGCGCCGTCGGCGCCGAGGACTCGGCACCGGGACGCTCCGCCTCGTCGACGGTGTGCTGCGACTCGGGATCGGGCTGCGAGGTCTCGACGGTCACGCCGCGGTCGGCCTCGTGATGCGGACGATAGCCGGTCTCGGCGCCGCCGTGCGGCGCGTTGGGCTTGTCGCCGCCGGCCGCCGGAGCGCCGTCGATCACCGAGTCCACCGATTGCGCGTCGGCCTGTGCGACCTGCAGCGCGTCCTCGGTGTCGAGCGCAGGCGCCGGAGCGCCGGCCGGACGCGCCGGACGGGCTTCGCCGGTGCGCGCCGCACCGTCGCCGCCGCGACCGCGCCCGCCGCGCGTTCCGCGGCGGTTGTCACGGAAGCGCGCCGGCTCGCCGGCACGGCCCGCGCCGGCGTCACGCTCGGAGCGCGGCTGGTCGGGCAGCACTTCGCCCTTGTAGATCCACACTTTGACGCCGATGCGGCCGAAGGTGGTGAACGCCTCGACGTGCGCGTAGTCGATGTCGGCGCGCAGCGTGTGCAGCGGTACCTTGCCGTCGTGATTGCGCTCGGTGCGCGCGATCTCGGCGCCGCCGAGACGGCCGGAGACCTGCACCTTCACGCCGCGTGCGCCGGCCTTCATCGTGCGCATGATCGCCTGCTTCATCGCACGGCGGAACGCGATGCGCTTCTCGAGCTGGTCGACGATGTTCTGACCGACGAGGCGCGCGTCCAGCTCCGGCGTCTTGATCTCGACGACGTTCACCTGGACTTGCTTCCCGGTCAGCCGTTCGAGGTTGCGGCGGATCTCGTCGATCCCCACGCCCCGCTTGCCGATGATGATGCCGGGCTTCCCGGTGTTGATGATGACGCGAGCCTGGTTCGCGCGCCGCTCGATCTCGACGCGCGAGATCGCCGCTGCACGCGTCATGCGACCGAAGTACTTCCGGATCGCGACGTCCTCGTGCAGCCACGCGACGTAATTTTTCTTCTCGAACCAGCGGCTGTCCCACGTGCGCGTGATGCCGAGGCGCAGGCCGACCGGGTGAATCTTCTGTCCCATGCTACTCCGAGGCCCCCGCGGCGGCGGCCGTTGCTTTCTTCCGGCGCGATGCCGCCGGTTTCGCCGACGCCGCGTGCGCTTGGCGCTGCGCGTGCGTCTTCAGCCCGACCGCCGCGCCCGGACGGCGCTTCGGCTGGTGCTTGGGCGGCTGCGGCCCGACTGCGATCGTGACGTGTGAGAGGCGCTTGCGCTTGAACGCGGCGCGGCCTTGCGCGCGCGGATCGAGACGCTTGGTGAACCCGCCGCCCGGGCCGCCGTCGACGGTGATGCGCGTGACGTAGAGCCCGTCCGAGCTCATGTCGTGGTTGTTCTCCGCGTTCGCGACGGCGCTCTTGAGGAGCTTCGCGATCGGCTCGGAGGCGAACACGCCGGCGAACTGAAGCAGGACCAGCGCTTCGCGCACGGTCTTCCCGCGGATCGCGTCGGCGACGCGACGGAGCTTGCGCGGACCCATCCGCGCGAACTTCAAGTGCGCGAAGGCTTCGGTGCGCGCGGTGGCTGAGACGCTCATCCTACTTCACCGAGGCCTTGTCGCCTGCGTGACCCTTGAAGGTCCGAGTCGGCGAGAACTCGCCCAGCTTGTGGCCGACCATGTTCTCCGTGACGAACACCGGGATGTGCGCGCGCCCGTTGTGCACCGAGATCGTATGACCGACCATCGCCGGAACGATCGTCGAAGCGCGCGACCACGTCTTGATGACCCGCTTCTCGCGGCTCGCGTTCATCCGCTCGACCTTCTCCATGAGGTGCTCGGCGACGAACGGCCCTTTTTTCAGACTCCGGCCCATGTTACTTGCTCTTCCGTTTGCGGACGATCATCTTGGTGGTGCGCTTGTTGCGGCGCGTCTTCTTGCCCATCGTCATCTGGCCCCAAGGCGTCGTGGGCGGGCGTCCGGAGGTGGAGCGCGCCTCGCCGCCGCCGTGCGGGTGGTCGACGGGGTTCATCGCGATGCCGCGCACCGAGGGACGCTTCCCGAGGTGGCGCTGGCGGCCGGCCTTGCCGATGATCTCGTTCTCGTGATCGAGATTGCCGAGCTGGCCGATCGTCGCGCGACACACGACCTGGATGCGGCGAACTTCACCGGACGGCATGCGCACCTGCGCGTACTGTCCTTCCTTCGCCATGAGCTGCGCCGCGCCGCCGGCCGAGCGCACCAGCTTGCCGCCTTCGCCGGGCTGCAGCTCGATGTTGTGCACGACGGTGCCGAGCGGGATGTTGACGAGCGGCAGCGCGTTGCCGGTCTTGATGTCGGCGCTTGCACCCGACTCGACGACGTCGCCGACCTTCAGCCCGGCCGGAGCCAGGATGTAGCGCTTCTCGCCGTCGCGGTAGTGCAGCAGCGCGATGCGCGCCGTGCGGTTCGGATCGTACTCGATCGCCGCGACCTTCGCCGGGATCGCGTCCTTCGTGCGCTTGAAGTCGACGATGCGGTACTGCTTGCGGTAGCCGCCGCCCTTGTGCCGCGTCGTGATGTGGCCGTTGTTGTTGCGGCCCGAGTGCTTCTTGCGCACCTCGAGCAGCGAGCGCTCCGGCGCCTTCTTCGTGATCTCGCTGAAGTCGGCGGTGGTGATGAACCGCCGCGCAGCCGAGGTCGGCTTATATTTCTTGACAGCCATGTTAGCTTTCGGCTCCGATTCGCGTGCGAGTCGCCGTCAAGCGTGAGGCGCGACGAGCGAAGCGTGCTAGGGCACGTGAGCGAGGAGCAACGAAGCGATCGACGGTGAGAAGCATGCGAATCATTGCTCGAAGTAGTTGACGCCGCCCAGTGCGATTTTTTCGCCCGGCGCGATGGTGACGATCGCCTTCTTCCAGTCGCTCTGCATGCCGGACGAACGGCGGCCGCGACGGGCGAAGTTCTTCTTCTTGCCGCCGACGTTGACGGTATTGACCTTCAGCACGGTGACGCCGAATATCTCGGCGACGGCGTGCTTGATCTGCGTCTTCGTCGCTTGCGAGCTGACTTCGAAGGCGTACTGCTGCCCCACGGTCCCGGCCATCGACTTCTCGGTGATCAGCGGGGCGAGGATGACGTCACGCGCTTGCATGCGATGCTCCGTACTGCGCGGCCAGCGCGTCGTGGGCGGCGGTGGTGAGGACGAGCCGGCCGAATCCGACGACGTCTTTCACGTCGAGCGCGCCGGTGTGGGTGACCTTGACGGTCCCGAGGTTGCGGCCCGTGCGCGCGAGCGGCGTCCCCACGGCGGTTTCTTCCGAGGCGGCGTAGACCAGCAGCGTGCGCGTTCCGCTCTTCGCGGCTTTCGCCGAGCCGAACAGCAGCGTCGCGAGCGCCCTCGTCTTCGTCAGATCGAGGGCGTCGGTCTCCAGCACCGAGACGGCACCGCTGCGGAACTTGTCCGACATCGCGGCGACGAACGCGGCACGGCGTTCTTTCTTGTTGAGGCTCGAGACGTAGGAGCGCGGCTGCGGACCGAACACGACGCCGCCGTGCGTCCACTGCGGCGAACGCGTGGAGCCCTGGCGCGCGCGGCCGGTGCCCTTCTGCCGCCACGGCTTCCGGCCGCCGCCGCTGACTTCGTCGCGCTTCTTCGTCTTGTGCGTTCCGGAGCGGCGGTTCGCGAGCTCGCGGAAGACGGCACGGAAGACCGCGTTGGCCTTCGTCCCCGTCTCGCCGGCGAACGCCGCGGGCGTCTCCTGCTCGCGCACGACCTTGCCCTGCGCGTCGATCACCTGCGCCATCACGCGCTCACCTTCGTCTTGACCGACAGCTGCACGATGACGAGCCCGTTCTTCGGCCCGGGAACCGGACCGCGCACGAGCAGCAGATTGCGCTCCGCGTCGGCGCGGACGACTTCGAGATTCTGGTGGGTTACGCGGTCGACGCCGTAGTGGCCGGGGCGCCGGCTGCCCCGATGCGTGTGGCCGGAGTTGGTGTCGCCGTTCGAGGCCGGCTGGCGATGGATCATCGAGCCGTGGCTCGCGCCGCCGCCCTTGAAGTTCCAGCGCTTGATGCCGCCGGAGAAGCCGTGGCCTTTCGAGACGCCGGCGACGTCGACGTGATCGCCTTGCGCGAAGCCGTCGACCGTGATCGTCGCGCCGAGCTCGATACCCTCGATCCCGGTGCGGAACTCGCGGATGTGACGCTTCGGCGCGATGCCGGCGCGCTTGTAGTGGCCTTGCATCGCCTTCGTCATGCGCGACGGTTTCACGTCGCCGAACGCCAGCGCGACGGCCTCGTAGCCGTCCGTCTCTTTCGTCTTCTTTTGCACTACCGTACACGGACCAGCTTGGATCACGGTGACCGGAACGCTCCGGCCGTCCTCCGTGAACACGCTGGTCATCCCGACCTTCCGGCCGATGATGTTCTTCACGTTGATCGATCCCTCTGGGATATCCACGGATCCTGGCGTATCAGTTACACCTTCCGTCGCGCGCGCCCAAGGACGCCCGCGACGCGGACCACAACCGCCAGAGTATACAGGAGCCGTGCTAGAGCGTCAAGGGCGGGCCCCGCCGGCGGCGAAGCCTCTCCACGGACCCCGGCGTTTGGCTGGAGCATCCCCGAACACGGAAGGCAGCGCGGCGTGGCGAAAGGCTCCGCCTGCCGACCGAGCT
The DNA here is from genome assembly GCA_963795405.1 of Vulcanimicrobiota bacterium. GTDB lineage: Bacteria > Vulcanimicrobiota > Vulcanimicrobiia > Vulcanimicrobiales > Vulcanimicrobiaceae > Vulcanimicrobium. The sequence continues at coordinate 127,752 of CAWCHS010000005.1, read as the reverse complement.
CGCCGTCGCGCTCGATGCCGCGACCGTGGCGGTTTCGGATGAGGAGCCGCGCGTTCTCGTCCGGCTCCCCGACCACGCGGCTCCCCGCCGGCCCCTTCGATCCCGACGCCGATCCCACGCGCGAGAAGGGCGTCCGGCGCGGGGTGACCGAGCAGACGCATCTCCGCCTCGGTCACGTCGAGGAGCTGTAGCACCTTCGGCGATCGCGACCGCGACCCGCGCCGGCGCGAGCGGCGCGGCCTCGCGGCCGGCGCCGGCCGTCTGGTCGGCGCGTTCGCGCCGGTGATCGTCGGCGCGATGCCGGTGCGCTTCGGCTCTCCGTATGCGGTGTTCGTCGTATTCGCCGCCGTGATGCTCGCCGGGGCAGTAGCCGTGCTCGCTCTCGGGGAAGAGACGGGCCGAAAGAGCCTCGAGCAGATCGGCGAAGCGCGTCTGGCCGCGGCATAGAAGCGGCGCACGGTGCCGCGGGGAACGGTCGACCGCGCTCGAGCCCGCGACGGAGATCGTCGTCGCGACGGTCGGCGACTGGCTCGACGAGCACGACCTGCCGGAGCGCATTCTGTTCTGCTGCTTCGACGAACGCACGGAACGCGCGTATCGCGCGGCCCTCGCATCGAGCTAACGTCCGTCGATCAGCGAGGCGGCTCTTTTCCGTCGAGCTCGGAGAACACACGGTCCCAGTCGAGCAGGAGGCCGTCGAAGGGTTCCAGGTTCCACGATCCGCGAGCAGCTCGTACTTCGCTCGCTTCGCCCGCACGGTGGACCGCGGTACGGCGTTCGGTGGGATCGACGACGAGCACGACGGTCGAGCCGAAGGCGAGATAGGCCGCCACTTTTTCGTTCATCCGAGCCGGCCGGTCGCTCGGCGATACCACCTCGACGGCGAGATCCGGAGCCACGCGTATCACGCGCGTTCTTCGCGCGCGACGAGCTCCGAAACGGCCGCCCGGGAGGCGGCGCGGCGCGCCCCGAACGCGGCTGCATGACGACGACCGCCGGCCCCGGGGCGCACCGGGCGTCCGTTCCCGCCCCCTCGCCGGCGGACTTCCTCGGCATCGACGCGCTGCTGACCGACGACGAGCGGATGATCCGCGACACGGTGCGCGCCTTCGTGCGCGATCGCGTGCTGCCGAACATCGCGCAGTGGTTCGAAGACCACACGTTCCCGCGCGCGATGGCGAAGGAGATCGGCGATCTCGGATTGCTGGGGATGCATCTGCAGGGCTACGGGTGCGCCGGAACGAGCGCCGTCGCGTACGGCCTCGCGTGCCTCGAGCTCGAAGCCGGCGACTCCGGATTCCGGTCGTTCGTCTCGGTGCAAGGCTCGCTCGCGATGTTCGCGATCTGGGCGCACGGCTCGGAAGAGCAGAAACAAACGTGGCTGCCGCGCATGGCCGCCGGCGACGCGCTGGGCTGTTTCGGTTTGACCGAATGGGACTTCGGCAGCGATCCGTCCGGGATGCGCACCGTCGCCCGCCGCGACGGCGGCGACTACGTGCTCAACGGCTCCAAGGCGTGGATCACGAACGGCGGGATTGCCGACGTCGCGGTGGTGTGGGCGCGCGTCGACGACGAAGACGGCGGAACGATCCGCGGTTTTCTCGTCCCGCGCGGAACGCGCGGCTTCTCGACGCGCGACATCGAGAAGAAGCTTTCGCTGCGCGCGTCGATCACGTCCGAGCTGATCCTCGAAGACTGCCGGCTTCCGGCCGGCGCGACGCTGCCGAACGTGCGCGGGCTGCGCGGCCCGCTCTCATGCCTGAACGAAGCGCGGTACGGGATCCTCTGGGGAGCGCTCGGCGCCGCCCGCGCATGCTATGAGACGGCGCTCGAGTACGCGAACACGCGCGTGCAGTTCGGCAAGCCGATCGCCGCGTTCCAGCTCACCCAAGAGAAGCTCGTCAACATGATGCTCGAGCTGAACAAAGGGATGCTCGTCGCGCTGCACGTCGGCCGGCTCAAGGACGACGGCCGTGCGCACCCCTCGCACGTCTCGTTCGGGAAGCTCAACAACGTGCGCGAGGCGCTCGCGATCTGCCGCGAAGCGCGCACGATCCTCGGCGCGAGCGGGATCACGCTGGAATATCCGGTGATCCGCCACATGAACAACCTCGAAAGCGTCCTGACGTACGAGGGCACGAGCGAAGTGCATACGCTGATCCTCGGTCAAGCTCTCACCGGCCACAGCGCCTTCGCGTAGCGTGACCTCGCTCGGCGCGGCGATCCGCTCGCCGGCGACGCGCGCCGGTCTGGCCGCCTGGCTCGCGGCGATGGTCCTGATGGCGGTCGCCGACCGCAACGCGCTGTTCATTTCCCTCGGCATCGCGCTCTACTCCGCCGTCTTGCTGGCGCTGACCCTCTGGCTCATCCCGCAGCGCGTCACGCCGGCAGACGACGACGCGGGCGAGGTACTGCGCGCACCGCGTGACGGACGTCTCGGCGCGCGGCTCGCGGTCGCGTTCGGCTCAAACGCCCTCGTGCTCGCGTGGTACACCGCGGTCGGGATGGTGATGAGCGGCGCGCACGTTCCGCTCGCCGCGCAGATCATGCGCGGGCTGGCGGCTCTCTACCGCCAATACCATCTCGAAGGCTACACGACGCTCAACTTCGTGCTGCTCGCGCTCCTCCCGGGATTGCTGCTGCTCGCGCTCGGCACGAAGCCCCGCGCGTTGGGGCTCTCGCGGCCGGTCCGGGGAAGCGGGCGTGCGACGTGGGCGGCGCTCGCGGTTCCGATCGTGCTCGTGATCGTCGCCTTCGCCCGCGGACGGCTCTCGGTGCTCGGGCTGCTCGGCCTGCTGATCCACAACTTCTTCAGCAACGGGTTCAGCGAGGAGTTTTCGGCACGAGGCGTCGTGTTCTCGCACCTCCGCGCGGTCGTCCGAACCGACTGGGCGATGGTCGGCCAGGCGCTGTTCTTCTCGCTCTTGCATTTCGGCGGCACGATCGCTGAGGAGCACGGGAACGTCTCGCTCATCGTCGCGAATGTCGTGGCCGAGAACTTCCCGATCGCGATCGCGCTCGGCGTCATGGCGCTTCGCTCGCGCAGCCTCGTCATGCCGACCGCCGTGCACGTCTCGCTCGACACGATGAAAGACTTGCTGATGTAGGTCCACGGCCGCCGCACGGCGGCGGGCGTTCAGCGTTTGAGCGCGCGCGCCAGCTTGTCGAAGATCCCGGTGATCGCACGCTCGTGGAACTCTTCGATCCGCCGCCAGAGCGTGCGACCGTCGTCCGAAAGCGTTGCCGCGACTCGATGCCGCACGGTGATGCGCCGTCCGTCGGCGCGCAGCTCGAAGCCGTGCGTTCCCTCGAATCCTTCGGTGAGGATGCGCCACACGATGGTGCGCTCCGGCTCGGCGCTCTCGAGCACGGCATGGACCGGCCCATGCCACTCTTCGGTGCGCCCCGGCTCGAGCGGCCCGGCGGTCCGCATGAACGGCTGCGAGGCAAACGGCCACAACACGTCCTGCGAGGTCCCCATCTCGCTCAGCAGCTGGTAGATCCGGCGCGAGGTTCCGTTGAACGTTCGCTCGTGAACCACGTCGATCGGCTGAGGCATCGCCGCGGAGTTGCGCCCGGCGCGAGCGGTGCCCTTCACGACGCCGCCACGTCGAACGGACACCGTCCTCGGCGGCGCCGTCCCCGGCCGTGCCGATGCGAAGAGGCCTCCCGTCTCGGGGAGGCCTCTTCATTCGTATCCGTCGTGACCGGTCGGCTCAGGCTTTGAGCTCGATGTCGACGCCGGCGGGGAGGTCGAGGTGCATCAGCGCGTCCATCGTCTTCGGCGAAGCCTGGAGGATGTCGATCAGACGCTTGTGCGTGCGCATCTCGAAGTGCTCGCGCGACTTCTTGTCGACGTGCGGCGAGCGGTTCACGCAGAACCGGTTGATCTCCGTGGGGAGCGGCACCGGACCGCTGACGAACGCGCCCGTGCGCTTCGCCGTGTCGACGATGCGCTCGGCCGACTGATCGAGCACGCGGTGATCGTACGCCTTGAGGCGGATGCGAATCTTCTGCTTAGCCATGATCTTTCGTAATGCCTTAGAGCTGGTTGCGCTGGGAGAGAATGTTGCGGCGGGCTGAGCGTACGATCAGTCCGCCACGGTAGTGACGACGCCGGCGCCGACGGTGCGACCGCCTTCACGAATGGCGAAGCGGAGGCCCTCTTCGCAGGCGATGGGGGTGATCAGCTCGACGTCCATCTGGACGTTGTCGCCGGGCATCACCATCTCGACGCCTTCCGGCAGCTTGATCGTGCCCGTCACGTCGGTCGTGCGGAAGTAGAACTGCGGGCGGTAGTTCGCGAAGAACGGCGTGTGGCGGCCGCCCTCTTCCTTGGAGAGGACGTACACTTCGGCCTTGAACTTCTTGTGCGGCTTGATCGAGCCCGGCTTTGCGAGCACCTGGCCACGCTCGATGTCGTTGCGCTCCACGCCGCGGAGCAGCACGCCGACGTTGTCGCCGGCGATGCCGACGTCGAGCAGCTTGCGGAACATCTCGATGCCCGTGACCACGACCTTGCGGCTGTCGTCCTTCAGACCGACGATCTCGACTTCCTCACCGACCTTGACCTGCCCGCGCTCGACGCGGCCCGTGCCGACCGTGCCGCGGCCGGTGATCGTGAAGACGTCTTCGACCGGCATCAGGAACGGCTTGTCGACCGGACGCTCCGGGGTCGGAATGTACTCGTCGACCGCGTCCATGAGCTTGAAGATCGGCTCCGCATCGGCGTCGCCGCGCTTGCCGGAGCTGTTGAGCGCCTTCGTCGCGGAGCCGCGGATGACCGGGATGTTTTCGCCGTCGTACTCCTGCTTTGAAAGCAGCTCGCGCACTTCCATCTCGACCAGCTCGAGGAGCTCCTCGTCGTCGACGAGGTCCACCTTGTTGAGGAACACGACGATCCGCTGCACGCCGACTTGGCGCATCAGCAGCACGTGCTCGCGCGTCTGGGGCATCGGGCCGTCGGTCGCCGCGACCACCAGGATCGCGCCGTCCATCTGCGCCGCGCCGGTGATCATGTTCTTGATGTAGTCGGCGTGACCGGGGCAGTCGACGTGCGCGTAGTGGCGCTTCGCCGTCTCGTACTCCTGGTGCGAGATGGCGATCGTGATCCCGCGCTCCTTCTCCTCGGGCGCGTTGTCGATGTCGTCGACGTTGCGCTTCTGGATGCTGGAGTGCTCGGTCGCGAGGCAGTTGATGATCGCGGCCGTCAGCGTCGTCTTACCGTGATCGACGTGTCCGGTCGTCCCGATGTTGACGTGCGGCTTCGACCGCTCGAACTTTGCCTTTGCCATGATGCCTTTGCTTTGCTGTCCTTTTGTGTTCCGTAGGTACGTGTGAGAGGCTCTGGTGCGCGCTAGTCGCCCGCTTTCGGGCTCTAGCGCTTCCGACGCGGCTCGTCGCCGTCGTCATCGGTCCCTAAGCGGTCGCGAGTTTTTTTCCTTGGGCCTTGGCAACGATTTCTTCTTCGACCGAGCGCGGCGCCTTCTCGTAGTGCGAGAACTCCATCGTGTAGGTCGCGCGCCCTTGCGTCGCACTGCGCAGATCGGTCGCGTACCCGAACATCTCCGAGAGCGGGACGTTCGCCTTGACGACGATCGCGCCGCCGACGGCTTCCTCCGTCGCCTGGATCATCCCGCGCCGGCGGTTGAGATCGCCGTTCACCGCGCCCATGTAGTCGCGCGGAGCGGTGACTTCGACCGACATGATCGGCTCGAGCAGGATCGGTCCGGCCGCACGGTTCGCCTCTTTGAACGCCATCGAGCCGGCGATCTTGAACGCCATCTCGGAGGAGTCGACGTCGTGGAACGAGCCGTCGAAGACCTCGGCCTTGAAGTCGAGAACCGGGTAGCCGGCGAGCACGCCCGACTCGCCCGCTTCGCGAATTCCTTCCATGACCGGTTTCTGGAACTCTTTCGGGATCGTGCCGCCGACGATCTTCCAGACGAAGACGTAGCCGCTGCCGGGCTCGCCCGGCGAGAGGCGCAGCCAGACGTCGCCGTACTGGCCCTTGCCGCCCGTCTGCCGGACGAATTTGCCCTGCTTCTCGACCGTCTTGGTGATCGCTTCGCGGTACGCGACCTGCGGTTTCCCGACGTTCGCCTCGACCTTGAACTCGCGCTTCAGACGGTCGAGGATGATCTCGAGGTGGAGCTCGCCCATCCCGCCGATGATCGTCTGCTGCGTCTCTTCGTCGGTCCGCATGCGGAACGTCGGGTCTTCCTGCGCCAGCCGCGTGAGCGCGATCCCCATCTTGTCCTGATCGCCCTTCGTCTTCGGCTCGATCGCCTGAAAGATGACGGGCTCCGGGAAGGTGATCGACTCGAGCAGGATCGGGTGCTTCTCGTCGCACAGCGTGTCGCCGGTGCGCGTGTCGCTCAGCCCGACCGCCGCCGCGATGTCGCCGGCGCCGATCGCGTCGATGTCCTCACGATGGTTCGCGTGCATCCGCAGGATGCGCCCGATGCGCTCCTTCTTGCCGCTGCGCGCGTTGTACAGGTACGTGCCCTTCTCGAGCACGCCCGAGTAGACGCGGAAGTACGTCAGGTTGCCGTACGGGTCGGTCGCGATCTTGAACGCGAGCGCCGAGAACGGCTGCTCGTCGCGCGGCTCGCGAGAGATATCCGCGTCGTCCTTGGGATCGCGGCCGATGATCGGCTTCGCGTCGAGCGGCGAGGGGAGAAAGTCGACGACCGCGTCGAGCAGCGGCTGGACGCCCTTGTTCTTGAACGCCGAGCCGCAGAGCATCGGGAGCACCTTGCCCTGGATCGTCGCGGCGCGCAGCGCCTTGTGCAGTCGCGCGACCGGGATCTCCTGGCCGTCGAAGAACATCTCGAGCAGCTCGTCGTCCTGCTCGGCGATCGCCTCGATCATCTGCTGGCGCCAGTCCTGCGCCGTCGCGAAGAGCTCGCCGTCAGCCTCGGTGACCGACTCGTCGGACTCCATCGTCGAGCCGAGGTCATCGGTGTAGATGACCTTCTTCATCGTGAAGAGGTCGACGACGCCTTCGAACTTGTCCTCGGCGCCGATCGGCACTTGGATCGGCGTCGCGGGCGCGCCGAGGCGCTCGCGAATCTTCGCGACGCAATTGAAGAAGTCGGCGCCCAGGCGGTCCATCTTGTTGACGAAGATGATCCGCGGCACGTTGTACTTGTTCGCCTGACGCCACACCGTCTCGGACTGCGGCTGCACCGCGGCGACCGAGTCGAAGAGCGCGACCAAACCGTCGAGGACGCGCAAGCTGCGCTCGACCTCGACCGTGAAGTCCACGTGGCCAGGCGTATCGATAATGTTGATGCGCGTGTCGCGCCAGGTGCACGCCGTCGCAGCCGACGTGATCGTGATCCCGCGCTCCTGCTCCTGGACCATCCAGTCCATGGTCGCGGCGCCGTCGTGGACCTCGCCGATCTTGTGCGTGCGTCCGGTATAGAAAAGGATCCGCTCCGTCGCCGTCGTCTTGCCGGCGTCGATGTGGGCGGCGATCCCGATGTTGCGGGTCCGCTCGAGCGGATATTCGCGTTTCAGAGCCATGATGAAAAAGAGCTAGGGTTTCCGGCGCTCACCAGCGGTAGTGAGCGAAGGCCTTGTTGGCCTCGGCCATCTTGTGGGTGTCCTCGCGCTTCTTGATCGACGCGCCCTGGTTGTTGGCGGCGTCCATCAGCTCGTTCGCGAGCTTCTCGGTCATCGACTTGCCGGGCCGCTGCCGGGCATAGTTGATCAGCCAGCGCATCGCCATCGCTTGGCGACGGTCGGGGCGAACCTCCATCGGCACCTGGTACGTCGCACCGCCGACGCGGCGCGGGCGCACTTCGACGAGCGGCATCGCGTTGCCGAGCGCCTGCGTGAAGATGTCCATCGGATCGCGCCCGCTGCGCGTCGCGACGATCTCGAGCGCGTCGTACGTGATCAGCTCGGCGACCGACTTCTTGCCGCGCAGCATCACCTTGTTGATGAAGCGCGCCAGCACTTTCGAGCCGAACTTCGGATCGGGGAGGATCGGTCGCTTGGGAACCGGGCCCTTACGCGGCATGAGGTTTCTTGCTACTTCTTCTTGACGTTGCGCTTGGCGCCGTATTTCGAGCGCCCTTGTTTGCGGTTCGCGGTGCCGGAGGTGTCCAGCGTCCCGCGGATGATGTGGTAGCGGACGCCGGGGAGATCCTTGACGCGGCCGCCGCGGATCAGCACGACGGAGTGCTCCTGCAGGTTGTGGCCGATCCCGGGGATGTACGCCGTGACCTCTTCGCCGTTGGTGAGCCGGACGCGCGCGACTTTGCGCAGCGCCGAGTTCGGCTTCTTCGGCGTGATCGTCTTGACCTGAGTGCACACGCCGCGACGCTGCGGGTTGCCGGCCACCGTGAAGGTGCGGCTGGGCAGGTCGGGATGGCCCGGCTTGGGTCCGGTCGAGATGACGCGGAACGCCGGGGTCTTCACCTTTTTCTGCTGTTTCTCGCGGCCCTTACGGACCAGCTGCGAAATGGTCGGCACTCGGTTCTCCGGAACGCACACGAAAGCGGCCGAACCACGGCGGTCCGGCCGGAACCTCCGAAGCATAGCACGACCCGACTGGAAGGTCAACGCGCGCAGCGGCGGGCGCCGCGCCTGTCCAGCCCTCCAGGCGACGCACCGGACGACCGCCCTCAGCGGGCGACGCGGTCGATGATTCCGGCGAGCTCCTCCGCGGCTTCCACGGGCAAATTGTGCCCGACCGAGCGCAGCTTCACGAACAGCGCGCCGGCGATCGCGTCGGCGACGAACCGCTTCACCCGCGCCGGCGGCGCGAGCGGATCGTTCTCGCCGGCGATCACGACCGTCTTCGCGGCGATCAGCGCGAGGCGGTCGGCGAACTCGGCGCTGCGACCTCGGTCGTACCAGCCGAACCACGTTTCGCGCGGCCAGATCAAGGCGTCGGTCACCAGCCGCTCCATCACGTCGACCGGCACGGCGCGCACCATCGCCGCTTGCTGAAAGCGCTCGATCCGTGTGCGCGAACCGTACGCCGCTTCGGCGAGCGCGCGGTGCTTCGCGTTCAGCGGATAGGCGTTTGCCGTGCCCGGTGCGACCAGGATCAGCCCCTCGAGCTCGGGCGGCCGCTCCGTCGCGACGAACTGCGCGACCTTGCCGCCCATCGAGTGCCCGACGACGACGGCCGGACCGATCTCGCGCAGCGCTGCACGCAGGTCGGAGGCGTAGCCCTCGAGATCGTATCCGTCGAGCGGCCGGTCGCTCAAGCCGGCGCCGCGGAAGTCGAGCAGGTGCGCGGTGAAGCGTCCCGGGTCCAGCCGCTCCGCGACGTCGTACCACATCCGCCTCCCGCTGATCCAGCCGTGCGCGAAGAGCAGCGCGCGCGGCCCGTGACCGCGCGACTCGACCGCCAGCGTGATGTCGCCGTTCTCGACGAACCGGATCACGGTCGCCGGCGGACCATCACGGGGCTGCGCCCCTCCTGCACGAGCTCGTCGCGCTGGTTGAAGATCTGGAAGCGCCGTCCGATGACGCCGCGCTTGCCGTCGGAGGTCGGGCGCACGTCGGTGACGGTGACGACGACGCGCAGGGTGTCGCCGATGAAGATCGGCTTCGGGTATTTCCACTCCTCGATGCCGAGGTTGGCGATCACGCTCCCGCTGAACGCACCCGTGCGGTCGAGCAAGCCGATCGCGAACGAGAGCCCGAGCAGGCCGTGCGCCAGCCGCTGACCGTACGGCGTCGACTTCGCGAACTCCGCGTCGGTATGGATCGGGTTCCAGTCGCCGGTGAGCTGCGCGAACTGCACGACGTCGCCCTCGGTGATCGTGCGCGCCGGCGTGACGATCTCGTCGCCGGGCGCGAGATCTTCGAGGAAGCGCGGCATCTACGCCGAGACGAGCCCGACGGTGCGGCCGCCGTCGATCAGCAGCGTCTGTCCGGTGATGTAGCTCGCGTCGTCGCTCGCCAGGAACAGCGCGACCGAGGCGACCTCCTCGGGCTGGCCGGTGCGCCCGAGCGGAACCGACGAAGCGACCTTGTCGCGCAGCTTCTCGGGGACTTTGTCGGTCATCGGCGTCTCGATGAAGCCCGGCGCGAGGGCATTCACGCGAATGCCGCGCTTGCCGAGCTCGAGCGCGAGCGTGCGCGTGAGCGAGACGACGCCGCCCTTCGAGGCCGCGTAGTTCGACTGCCCGACGTTGCCGAGGTACGAGCGCGACGAGGTGAGCACGATCGCGCCGCCGTCCTCCATCTCGCGCAGCACCGCCTGCGCGACCAGGAACGTGCCGGTGAGGTTGACGCGGATGACGTCGTTCCACTGCTCGAGCGACATCTTGTGCGACATCGCGTCCTGCGTGATCCCGGCGTAGTGCGCCAGCACGTCGATCCGCCCGAAGTGCCGCTTCACCCGCGCGACGGCGCGCTCGACGCCGGCGGCGTCGGCGACGTCGCACGCGAGCGCCAGCCCGTTCGGCGGCGTCTCCGGCTCGCGCAGATCGACCGCCGCGACGCGCGCGCCTTCCGCCGCGAAGCGACGCGCCGTCGCCTGGCCGAGCCCGCTGGCGGCGCCGGTGACGATTGCGACGCGGCCTTCCAGTCTTCCGTTGGTGTTCACGTCGGGGCCGTGCGGCGCGCGGTTCCGCGGCTCCTGGGCTCGCCGGCCGTCCGGCGCTTGCCGGGGACCGCGACGGCGGCGATGCACGCGGCGAGGACGCAGAGCCCGACCGAGCACACCATCACCGCACGGAAACCGGCGAGATAGCCTTCCCGCACGGCGGCGCCGACCGCCGGACGGTCGGCCGCCGGGACGTCGGCCGGAACGGTCCCGGCGTAGAGCCGCGCGCGGTCGCCCCGCGCGATCTGCACGGTCGCCGCGCTGACGTGATGCCGCGCGATGCGCGCGTCGAATCCGCGGTCGAACACGGCGGCGAGCACGATCCCCAGCGCGGCGACCGCGATCAGCCCGGCCGTTCGCGCGACCGCGTTGTTGATCCCCGAGGCGACGCCGCTCTTCTCGGTGTCGACCGCGTCGAACACCGTCGTCGTGAGCGGCGCCACGAAGCACGCGCCGCCGAGACCGAGCAGCACCGCCGGCGCGAAATACGTCGTCCAGTACGAGCCGCCGATCCCCGGGAGCGCATACGCGGCGAATCCCGCCGCCGCGAGCAGCGCGCCGACGATCAACGGCGTGCGCGCGCCGATCCGCGCGACCAGCCCCCCCGACCAGCGCGAAAGCACGAACATGAGCAGCACGAACGGCAGCATCGAGGCGCCGGCGGCGGTCGGCGTGTAGCGCTGGACGTCGATCAGCACGTACGGCAGAAAGTACAAGCTCCCGCCGAGCGCCGCGTACAGGAACAGCGTGTACACGTTGGCGGCGGAGAACGCGCGCGACCGAAACACGTCGAGCGGGACCATCGGCGCGGACTCGCGCCGTTCGACGAGGACGAACGCGGCGAGCAGCAGGAAGCCCGCCGCGATCGCGGCGAGCGCGTACGCGTCGGGTACGCCGCCCTGCGCGCGGATCAGCCCGTAGGTGAACGCGCCCAGACCAGCGGTCGCGAGCGCTGCTCCGCCGGCGTCGAGCCGGCGCGGCATGTCCTCGTCGCGGCTTTCGGGGACACTGCGCAGCGCGATCGCGACCACGGCGAGCGCGATCGGCGCGTTGATCAGGAAGACCCAGCGCCACGACGCGTGCTCGGTGAGCCAGCCGCCGAGCACCGGCCCGACGGCTCCCGTCATCGAGGCGAAGCCGGACCACGTCCCGATCGCGCGCCCGCGCTGGGCGCCGCTGAAGCTCGCGCTGAGCAGCGCCAGCGACTCGGGCATCGCAACCGCCGCGCCGACCCCTTGAACGCAGCGGGCGAGGATGAGCACCGAGACGGTCGGCGCCGCCGCGCAGACGCACGACGCCGCGGCGAACGCGACGATCCCGATCAGGAACATCCGGCGCCGGCCGTACAGATCGCCGAGCGATCCGCCCAGCAGGATCAGCGCCGAGAGGAACAGCGCGTAACCCTCGACGACCCACTGCATCTGCGCGGCGTTCGCGCCGAGCTCGCGCTGGATCACCGGCAGCGCCACGTTCACGGCCGTGCCGTCGATGAAGGTCATCGCCGAACCGAGGATCGCGGCGACCAGAACCCACGTCTTCGCCACCTCCCGGTCATGGAGTATGATGCCGCCCTGCCCCTGCTGAAGGGACGGGGATGCCGAAATCCGCCTCGCCGAACCAAGCCTCGACGCCGAAGAAACCCCGGGCTCCGAAGACGACCGGAGCTTCGAAGACGGAACGAGGGCCGTCGAAAAGCGTAGCGCGCAAAGCCTCGAAGGACAGCGAGGCCGCGACGAAGCGCGCGGCGGCGAAGACGGCGCCCCCGGTGCGCATTCCGAAGCGCCCGACCCCGGCCGATCGCATTCCGCGCGTCGTCTCGGATCCGACGCTCGACGATCATCTCGAGATCGTCACGCGCGCGGTGATGCAAGCCGGCCTGTCCTGGGCGTTCATCGACGCGCGCTGGGACGACTACCGCCGTGCCTTCGAGGGTTTCGACGTCCGCAAGGTCGCGGCATACGGCGAGGTCGAGGTCGACCGCTTGATGCACGACGACGGCATCATCCACTCGCGCGCGAAGATCGAAGGGACGATCCGCAACGCGCAGACCCTCATCGCGCTGGAACGCGAGTTCGGCTCGATCCGCGCGTACCAGGCGTCCTTCGCCGACTACGACGCGTTCCGCAAGGATACGAAGAAGCGCTTCGCGTTTCTCGGCGATCTCAGCACGTACTACTGGCTCTTCCGCACCGGCGCGCCGGTCCCCGATCTCGAAGAGTGGATGAAAGGGCAAGAGCGCGACCACCCACGCATGCGCGAGATGGTCACGCTCGCCGCGCGCGGCTCCTAGTGCTCCACTGAGCGCTTGAGCCGTGCATTACTGCCCGGATGTACTCGTCGTGGAGGAACTGGAACCGTTGGCGTTTCCACTCGTTCCGCATCCGCCGGTAACCGCGCTCAGAATCTGCGCCAGCTGACACAGCGGAGCCGTCACGGAGACGAACGGGCGCGTCGTCCGAACCTTGTATGTCAACGGCGCGCCCGGCGCAAGCGCACCGACGCGGTTGCGCCCGACTGCGAGCCCCGGCGTCAAAGCGTCGTATTGTGCCGTGTGTTCGCCGACCGTCAACAAGAACTGTTCGTTTCCAACCGAGATCCCGTACAGCTGGCTCCCCGTCGCGCCGCTCGCCGACAAACCGGCCGTAGCAAAGAAGTTGTACTGATTCGCAGCATCCGTGACTCGAAAGCTGGCCAGGACGGGGACGAAGGCTTGGCCGGCTGACCGTTCCGTGTGATACACGTAGAATCCGACTGGAGTCGATGGTGGGGGAGAGCCCGCAGGTGCCGGCGTGACGAGCGAGCTCGTGTACGAGTTGACGGGGATGTTGCTGACGCCGAAGCCGGTTGACACGATGAACCGCTGCGCCGAGGGCTTCACGACGATCGGCAAACGGTAACACGTCACGCCGTCATTCGCGTACAGAATCGCCCTGCCGGCCTGCACCCCTTTGATCGTGTACACGACGGCAATCTGGTCGGACGCGGCGGAACGTCCACCGGGACTTGTGCTGGGAATCGGGACCGGCGACGCGGAGACGATCGTGGCGACTTGCGACTCGCGGATCGTCGCATTGATCTGCCCCACAGGCCCTAACCCGCTGATTGCTGTCGGCATGGGGGCCGGCGTCGCGGGTACCGTTTGAGCTGCGATCGTCCCCGACCCCGGCTGTGCCGTAGGCCGCGGACTAGCTTTGACGGTAACTTGATACTGCGAGCCGTCGTCATTTTGCACGACGTAGGAGCCGCTGATGATCTTCGTACCGTCCGCAAGGTGTCCCAGAGCCGCGGCCGGCGACGGCGAGGCTTTGCCGACATGGCGGAAGCCGGTGATCTCGGACGTCGCCGTCGCGCCTTCCCGCACGATCAGCGTATACGGTGAGTTGCTTGCCGTCGCACATGGATTCGCCGAAGGGTTCTGCGCCACCGCAGGCGCGAACGGAATCGCGGAGATCGGGACGATGATGAGCATGCCGAGGGCAAGGGCACTCGGCAACGCCGGAATGCGCATGTGAAAACCCCTATCGGAGCGCCCGGACGAGCGCCCTAGAATGCCGACACCCCGGGGATCGAGCCGGCTCGGTGGCCGGCGCATCGATCATCCCAGGGTGCGGTAACTCCGCGGTTAACGCGGTCGGCCGGGGTCGCGCGGCACGGAGCGGTCCGTGTCCGCGCCCGTGGACGCGGCTAGCGCGTCACGTCGCTCTCGCCGCGCCAAATCGCGTTCGTGTCCTGCCGGATCTGATCGGCGGCATCGACGCTGACGAGCTCGCCGTCGTCGCGCAGCTCGTCCAGGACGACCTCGGGGATGACTTGGTTGACCGCCATGATCGCGCGCGCGTAGTCGGTGAGGTGCGTGCGCGCCAGCTCGGCCACCGCCGGATCGCCGAGCCCCACGGCGGTCGCGTGCAGCATCGTATAGCTGACGGCGGCGAGGTTCAGCGCGGTGTAGTCGTCGCGCAGCGACTTCGAGATCTTCGTCTTGCGAACGCTGTCGATCGCCGCCGCGCCCCAGCCGAGAACCTCGGACCAGGCGGACTTCAGCGGGTCGGCTTCGTGACCGCCGAGCAGCGAGAGCGCGTGCTCCAGCGCCGTGACGTGCGCGTCGGCGAGGTTCGCCATCCGTGCGATCGCCGTGTGCGCATCCGGGTATCGCGCGGTCTCGGTCAGCGAGAGCTGACGGTGGAGCGGCTGGGTGATGTGGCGCTCCAGGGCGAGCATGTCGCTGACGTAGGTCTGGATCGAGTGGCGTTCGTTGCCGAGCGTCTCGTCCGTCGTCGAGTCGTAACGGATCGAGGCATTCGGTTCGGTCGCCGGGGTCGCGCTGGGGTTCGGTCCGATGTCGCTCATGCCCGCGGTCGTTTCCGAAACGGCTTGCCGCTACGCCGAGGGCTCGTTCGCCGCCTGGACGGCTGTCCTCGGGGCTCAGACGACCGACGACGGAGCCGGGCGTTTCCTGACCTGGTCGGCGCGGAGCCGGAACGCGAAGGTCGTCCCCTGGTCCGAGCTCGCCCCCAGCTTCAGCGTCCCGCCGGCCCGCTCGACCGCGCGCTTCGCGATGGCCAGACCCAACCCCGAGCCCTCGACGTCGCCGCGCGTCGCGCCGCGGTAGAAGCGATCGAAGATCCCAGCGCGATCTTCCGGCAGAATCCCCGGACCGCGATCGGCGACGGTCACCTCGACGCCGCCGTCCACCGCGCTCGCGGCGAGGCGGATCGGCGCGCCGGGCGCGTACTTGATCGCGTTGTCGACGACGTTGGCGATCGCTTCGTGGATCTCGTCGCGATTGCCGATCACCCGCGCCTCGACGGCGAGATCGACGTCCAAGCGCACGCCGGGCACGAGCAGCCGCCGCGCGTCGACGATCTCGTCGATGAGCGGCCCGAGGCTGAACGGCTCGCTCGCGCGCACGTCGTCGCCTTCCATCCGCGCGAGCAGGACGAGGTTGTCGATCAGCGTCCGCATCCGGGCGCCTTCGGCGGCGATCGAGCCGAAGATCCGGCGGGAGCGCTCGTCCCCCTCGTCGGCGCGGCGCTGCAGCAGGTCGATGTAGCCGAGAACGATCGTGAGCGGCGTGCGCAGCTCGTGCCCGGCGTCGGCCACGAACTGGCGCATCTGCAGCTCGGCCTGACCGCGTTCTTCGAACGCCGTCGCGACCTGCGCCGCCGCGGCGTTGTAGGCGACCGCGATCGCATCGAAGTCGCTCTTCCCGGCGACCGCGATCGGCTGCGGGGTGAAGTCGCGCGTCGCGAAGCGCTGCAGCGCGTGCGTCACGTCGACCAGCGGGCGGAGCACCTGCAGCGTGATGTACCGGCCGGTGAACCACGCGGCCAGCCCGGCGAGCGCCCCGACGGCGAAGACGCCGAGCAGCAGCCACAGCGCGACGCGCGCGGTCGCGTCGGCATCGGGGGCGATGCTGAGCTCGCCGGTGAGGAAGTGCGAGCGGGTGAAGTGACCGCCGGCGAGCGCGTTCAGCGCAAGGCCGATCCGGTTTCCGCGCGTGCGCACGTCGCGCACGTCTTCGTGGGTCACGCGTGCTCCGAAGACGACCGCGGGCTTGCGGCCATGGCGGAGCGCGAGCTGCAGCGGCGGCGGGGGGGCGAGGATCTGCGGCCCCGGGGGGATGCGGTCTTCCGGCGGTGCGATCGCACCGTGCCGCACGTCGGGCGGCCGCGGAGCGCTGGGCCCCGGCGGTCCGAACGCCAGCAGACGGATCCCCGGGCGGTCGAGCCGCGACTCGAGCTCGACCGCGGCGAGCTCGAACGGCTGCCGCCGAGCCGCCGCGCGAAACGCGAAGGCCTGGGCGTCGCGCACGTCGGCGTCGATGCCGTCGTCGATCAGGTGCACGTAGACGAAGAGCGCGCCGATCGCGAACGCGCCGGCGACGAGGAGAACCAGCGTCATGGCCGCCACCACGTACCAGCCGGTCAGCCGCCGGGCAAGGTTCGCGAACATCGTGATCTCAGTGTGCCCGCAAGGCGTAGCCGGCGCCGCGGACCGTGCGGATCAGCTTCGGCTCGAAGCCGGCGTCGATCTTCGCGCGCAGGTACGAGACGTAGGTTTCGACCGCGCCGGGGCCGACGTCGCGGTCGGTGCCCCACACGAGATCGAGGAGCTGGTCGCGGGTGAAGACGCGTTCGGGATTGCGGACGAACGTCAGCAGCAGCGCGTACTCGCGCGCGGAGAGCTCGATGCGCTTGTCACCGCGCTTGACGTCGCGCCGGTCGAGGTCGATCGAAAGATCGGCGTACGAGACGATCGAGGGCTGCTCGAGCCGCGGGCGGCGCAGCGCCGAATGCAGCCGAGCAACGAGCTCCGACATCTCGAACGGTTTCGAGATGTAGTCATCGGCACCGCGGCGCAGCCCGGTGATGCGGTCGTCGGTGTCTGCCTTCGCGCTGAGCATGAGGATGGGCGCCTCGGTGACGCGGCGCAGCATCGGCAGCAGCTCGAGCCCGTCGACGAACGGCAGCATGACGTCGAGCACGATCGCATCGGGGCGCCAGTCGCGAACGAGCTGCAGCCCTGCGCGCCCGTCGGGGGCGCTCCGAACCTCGAACCCGTCCTCGCCGAGGCCGAGCTCGAGCAGCTCGCGCAGATGGCGTTCGTCGTCGATCACGACGACTCGCGGTGACGTGGCCACTATTGCTTGACGCTCCCACCGCCGGTTCCGAGCTCCGGCGCACGTACGACGAAGATCCCGATCTTCGGCGCGTAGTCGATGAAGTTTCCGCCGCCGAACCGCCGGCGCGGCGCCGGTGAGGCGCCGGGAGCCGGGCTCGGCGAGGGCGCGGGCGACGGCCGCACCCCCGGGGTCGGAACGTCGAGCCCGTTGGCTTTCGCCTCGCCGGGCGTCAGTACCGTGCCGTACGAGCACGAGGCGAGCGCGCGGAAGGGGACGAGCGCGGCGACGAGCTGCGGGCTCGGGCTGAACTGCGGGCGCGGCTCGTTGCCGGCCTGCGACTGCACGTTCACCTCGGGCTGGAATCCGCCGGGTCCGCCGGGTCCGCCCGGTCCTTCGGGCGCGCCCGGTCCGCCGCGACGCCCGCCGCCGAAGCCGCCGCGACCGGCGCCGGGTCCCTGCTGACCCGGCGACCGCTGCGGGAGCGCGCTCTCGGGGATGTCGGGGCCGAGCCCGAACCACCACGCGCCGGCCGGTTCGCCGTGCGGAGTGACGGTGATCCCCTGCAGCGCCGGGAGGGCCTGCCCTGACCCGAACGCTTTCGCCGCGGCGCCGAGCTGCGCGAGAACGGTCTGCGCCGCCGCTTGCAGCTCGGGCGTACACTCCGGCCGGCTCGTGGCGAGCGCGAGCGGATCGACGCCCGGCGGCGGCGGGATGAACTTCAGCTGACCGAACCCGAGGACGCCGCGCTGCGGCGCCGGGCTCGCGGACGCGGAGGCCGTCTGGGCGCCGCGCGCCGCGCGTGCGAAACCGGCGCCGGGACGCGCACCGGTGTTGAACGAGTAGGTGAGCGTGTACGAGCGCGGGGGGTTCGGGCGCGCCGCTTGCAGCAGCTCGCCGCCGCCGCTGAGCGGGATCGGAACCGCGTAGCGCTCGGTCGAGAACAATGCCGTCTCCGTGTCGAACAGGTTCGCCGCGAACAGCGTGACGCGTCCCATCCCGAGCGGGTGGGAGATCCCCGTGTTGACCGTCACGTAGGGCGCGATGTACTGGTTGTTGTTCGGGCCGACGTAGTGCGCGTTGGCAAGAAACTCGAGTTGCGCCGGCGCATACAGCGCGTCGATCGTCAGGTTGCCGCTGTGCACCGGCCGGCCGGGAAGCTGCGCGCCCAAGATCAGCGTGCTGTCGAATCCGAGATAGCGCGGGTCGGCGCCGACGACGTCGGCGCCGGTCGTCGTGTACGACGGGATCACGACGACGTTCTTGCCGAGACCGATGTTCGCGCTCGCGGTGAACCCCTGGTAGACGCGCGTCGTTCCGCCGATCGGCTCGGAGACGTAGACGTTCGGGGGCGCCGAGCCGGGGCACACGTCGCCGTAGTATCCGACCACCGCCTGATAGTATGCGTTGTAGAACGGATTGTTCGGATCGACCAGCCCGAGGCTGTCGGCGGTGAGCGTCGCGTTGATGAGCTGATCGCCCTGGATCTGGCGGTACGTGTCGAGCGAGAACTGCCCGTGCGCCCACTGATGCGTCCAGCCCAGGTCGTAGCTGTCGGCGAACTGCTTCGCGGGCTGGTCGCCCGGGCCGTTGACCTGCGCCGTCCCCGCCACGCAGTTGACCCGTGCCGACTGCGGATCGCTGAACGTGCGGATGATCCCCGCGGCCGGCTGCGAGCTTCCGGCGGAGAACGAAGCGGTGTACGTGTCGGCGCTCTGCGGGCGCCAGCTCGCGCTGAAGCCGGCGAGGATCGAGTCGCCCGCGCCCGTCGTCCCGGCATACGAGACGTTCGGCCCGAGCGAGAGCCGGTCGTTCGCCTTGATCGTGTCGGAGAGCTGCACTTGGCGCGACGAGACCGCGTTGACGCCGCGCGTGACGAAACCTTCACCGCCCACGATCGGGACGAAGTCGGTGGTCGAGGCGTAGGTCGAGCCGCTCAGCGTGATCGTGTGCTTGTCGCGCGTCGTCGTCGCGCTCGCCGCGACGCCGCGCGCGAGCGTGGCGGTCTGCGAGGCCAGCGGCTCCGGCGTCCCGAGCACGTAGCGCGCGAGGTCGTCGGTGTTCGAGACGTTCGCGTTGACGTAGGTCGTCGCGGTGATCGCGGTGTCGCCGATCAGCGTCTGCACCGTCCCGTAGGCGAACTGGAACTTTCCCGAGGAGCCGTTGCCGGGGCCGACCCCGCACGGGAACGGCGTGACGTCGGTCGTGCACAGCGACGCGATCGCCTGATTGTTCTGCAGCGCCGTGAACATCAGCGTCGTGCGATCGGTCAGGCTGTAGCGCAGCTTCACGTAGTCGCCGATGTTCGCGCTCTCGCCGCCGTGCGGGTACGTCAACCCGCTCTCGTCCTCGAAATCCTGGAAGGTGAGGGGGCTGTTCCCGGCACGCTTCGTCGCGAGCACCGCGATGCCGAGCTTGCCGAACGAG
The DNA here is from genome assembly GCA_963795405.1 of Vulcanimicrobiota bacterium. Lineage (GTDB taxonomy): Bacteria > Vulcanimicrobiota > Vulcanimicrobiia > Vulcanimicrobiales > Vulcanimicrobiaceae > Vulcanimicrobium. Next base: position 108,130 of record CAWCHS010000005.1, on the reverse strand, counting down.
CCCGTCTCGCCGAGCTGATAGTTGTACTTGTCGAACGTGCCGTACGAGCCGGCGAACATCGACTGCCAGGTGAGCGTCGGCTGCAGCGTGCGGAAGTTCACCGAGCCGCCGAGCGCGCCGGCCTGCGCGCCGAAGCTCACGCCCGCGCCGGTGAACAAGTCCGTGTTCACCGAGCGGAGGTTCACCGCCGAGCCGGGGGCACCGAGCGGGATACCGTCGAGGGTGATCGCCGTCTGCGACTCGTCGTGCCCGCGCAGCGAGATCGTCTGCGGCGCGTCGGGATCGTTCGAGCTCTGCGTCACGTCGACGCCGCCGATCGTGCCGAGCGCGTCGAGCAGCGAGTCCGAGATGCGGCGCACGGCGCTGTTCTGGTCGATGTCGGTCGTCGTCACCGTGACCTTGGCCTTCACCGAGCCGATCACTTTGAGCCCGCTCGTGTTCGCGGCGGTCGAGGGTGCCGGGGTCGCGCCGGCGGCGACCGTTTGTTCTCCGCGGGGCGGCATCACCGCGAGCGTCGCGTGGACCTCGACCTGCTTTTCGCCGAGCACCTCGAACTGCCCCGACATCACGCCGGCGTACCCGCTCTTCCCGACCCGCACGCGGTACAAGCCGCTCGGCACGTCGGTGTATTTCACGATCCCGCTCTTGTTCGTCAGCGCGCTCGCCACCGTCGGACCGATGAGGAATACGCGCGCGTCGGAGAGCGGCGCATCGCCTGCGGCGGTGCGAACCGTGATCTCGATGATGCCGGTCGTATCGGAGCTCTGCGCCGCCGCCGGCACGACCGTGCCGCAGAAAAGCGCGAAAACGAGCGCCAGCGCGGACCAGCGGCTCGGTACCCTACCCATGTCGCGACGAATCCTGCCAGAGAGGTCTGAGGGGGACCTGGGAAGTGCGATCAGCGGCCGGTCGGGTGGCCGGCGATCGCGCCGAGGAAGCGCGCCCCGAAGTCGGCCAGCTTCTTCTCCCCGACGCCGCTGATCGCCCGGAGCTGCGCCGGCGTCCGCGGGAGGGCGCGCGCCATCGCGCGCAGCACCGCGTCGCTGAAGACGACGTAGGGCGGGACGTCGCGCTCGCCGGCGATCTCGCGCCGCAGCGCGCGCAGCGCCGCGAACAAGTGGTGGTCGTACGCCTCGTCGTCGGCCGCGCTGGCCGCCGCGCGCGGTTTCTTTCCGGGGCTCGGCGCGACCGCTTCGCGAACGACGATCGCGCTGCGCTCGACGAGCGCGCGCTTCCCGGCCTCGGTCAGCGCGACGACGTTGTGGCGCCCCGGGTCCTGCGCGATCAGGCCGAGCCGCAGCAGCTCGTCGGCGAGATGACGCCACCAGCGGCGGTCGCGATCGCGCCCGATCCCGTAGGTCGAGAGCCGGTCGTGATACCAGCGCTCGATCTTCTCCGTCTTCGCACCGACGAGCACGTCGATGACGTGGGTGATGCCGACGCCGTAGCCGTGCGCCTCGCGCACGCGATAGACGCACGACAGCAGCTTCTGCGCATCGGTCGTCGCGTCGAGCGATGCGCGCGGCTGCAGGCAGTTGTCGCAGTTGCCGCACTGCTCGCGCGCGTACGTCTCGCCGAAGTAGGCCAGCAGATCGCGGCGCCGGCACGCGTTCGAGTACGCGTAGCGCTTGACGCGCTCGAGCTGCGCGCGCGCGGCGGGCTGCTCCGATTCCGGCTTCTCCTCGACGAAGCGCTCGACGCGCGCGACGTCGCCGTAGGCGAAGAACCACACGCACTCGGCCGGGAGACCGTCGCGTCCGGCGCGGCCCGTCTCCTGATAGTAGCCCTCGAGGCTGCGCGGGACGTCCCAGTGCACGATGAAGCGGACGTTCGACTTGTCGATCCCCATCCCGAAGGCGATCGTCGCGCACATCACGCGGACGTCGTCGCGGATGAACGCCTCCTGCCGCCGCGAGCGCGTCCCCGCGTCGAGCCCGGCGTGGTACGCCAGCGCCGGAATGCCCGCCGCGGCCAGCGCATCCGCCAGCTTCTCTGCGTTCGCGCGGCTCCCGGCGTAGACGATCCCCGCCTCGTCGTCGGGACGCGCGCGCAGCGCGCGGATCAGCGCGTCGGCGCTGTGCGCGCCGTGCACGATCCGGTACGTGAGGTTCGGCCGGTCGAACGAAGCGACGTGCACGGCCGGGCGGCGCAGCCCGAGCTGCGCGACGACGTCGTCGCGCACGCGACCCGTCGCGGTCGCGGTGAACGCGCAGAACGGAATGTCCGGAAAGCGCTCGCGCAGCGGCGCGATGCGCCGATACTCCGGCCGGAAGTCGTGCCCCCACTCGCTGATGCAATGCGCCTCGTCAACGACGAAGCGCCCGACGCCCCAGCGCGCGAGGTCCTCGCTGAACGCCGGCAGCGTGAGGCGCTCGGGCGCGACGTACAGCAGCTTGTACGAACCGCGCTCGAGCCCGTCGATGCGCCGGCGAAGCTCGCCCCAGTCGAGGGACGAGTTGAGCGCCGTCGCCGGGATTCCGGCGGTCGTCAGCGCATCGACCTGGTCCTTCATCAGGGCGATCAGCGGCGAGATGACGACGGTCAGCCCGTCCGTCAGCACTGCTGGGAGCTGGTAGCAGAGCGACTTCCCGCCGCCGGTCGGGAGGAGCGCGAACACGTCGCGCCCGGCCAGCACGTCGCGCACGATCGCTTCCTGCGACGGCCGAAACGAGGGGAACCCGAACCAGCGCTCGAGCGCCTCGCGCAGCTCCGCCGCTTGGACTGCCATCTGCGTCATCGCTTCGCCGTCTGCGACGCGGCGACCGTTCGTCAAGACTCGGCATGGCCGCCAGGAGCGCCGGGCACCGTCCGTCGTACGACCTGTGCCTCAGACCTGCCGTCACGAGAAGGGTGTACTTTTGCGGCAAGGGACCTTATTGCGCACTCTCACGGAGTGGGCCGAAAAGCCGTGCGTCCTGACGATCTCGATCGCCGGCGCGGCCAGCACGCTGCGGATCGCCGGGATCCTGCGCGCATACTTCAGCCTCGCATCGCTGCACGGCTGGGCGCTCGTGCCGCCGCAGCAGCACGGCGGCTTCAGCGCCGCGCGCCTCACACTGCTGAATCTCGAAGAGACGACGCAGCGTGAAGTGATCGCCGGTGAAGGACCGCACCGCATCCGCTTCGCGCGCGGCGAAGACGTCGTGCTCACGCTCGAACGCGACGACGCGATCTTCACGCCGCCCCCTCGCGCGACGCGCGAAGGCCGCTACCTCTACGTCGGCGGCCGGCGCCGCACCGTCCCGGAGCCGTGGATGCTGCAGTAAGGCCTCAGCGCTCAGTCACAACGCGGATCGGTAAACGTCCCCCGCGTCCGCGCGACCCGAAGCACATCGGTCACTTCGCCCGGACCCGAGCGCTTCGAAAGCACGCAATTCGCCCCCGCGAAGCGAAGCCGGTCCGCCCGCGCCCCGCCTTTTCCGTCGGTGTACGCGCAGATGAACGCTTTCGGCAGCGCCTCCCGCATCGCGCTCACGGCGTCCGCCGGGTCGACGTCCAGGAAATCGGTGTCGACGAACAGGGCCTCCGGCCGCGTCGCCCGGATGTCATCGACGTCCAGGTTGGACGAAACCCGGACGACCCGCATCTCGGCCCCCGCGAGAACGTCGCTCAAGTAGGGTATGAAGAGCGCTTGGGGCTCGACGACGTAGGAATCCACGTCTGCCCGGTACCGCACGAAAGGACCCCTTCACACGGGGGCTTGCGGCCTAGTGAGACGGGCGACCTTCGGACTTACGCGAGGCCGGTCTTGATCGCGTGGACGGCGGCCTGCGTGCGCGCCGTGATGTTGAGCTTCGCGAAGATCCGGCTGATGTGGTTCTTCACGGTCTTCTCCGAGAGGTGAAGGTTCGAACTGATCTCTTTGTTGCTCATCCCGCGGGCGATCAGCCGGATGATCTCGGTCTCGCGGACCGAGAGCTCGTTCTGCGCGTTGCGGCCGAGCCCGGCCGAGCGCCGCTTCAGCACGCCGCCCGCGACGCGCGGGTCGACGTACGCATGGCCGGCCGCGACGCTCTTCACGGCGCGGATCAGCTCCGCCGGGAGGATGTCTTTCACGACGTACCCGTCGGCGCCGGCGCTGAGGCAGCGCTGCATGACCTCGGGCTGCACATGGGTCGAAAGGACGCAGACTTTCGCCTGAGGCGCTTGTTCCCGGCAGGTCCGCATCGCCTCGACGAAGTCGACGTGGTGGCCGTCGAGGTCGAGCACGATCAGGTCCGGACGAAGCCGGCGGAGCGGGGCATTCGGGATGGTGTCGGAGTCGCCGACGACGTCGATGTCCGTGTCGCTCGCGAGCACCTGGCACAAGGCCTTGCCGAAGAGCGCCTGGCCTTCAACGACCAGAACGCGGACGGGCTTCGGGGGCGAGGAGACCGGAGTGGGGATCGAGGCGATCATCGGCTGCTCTCTTCCTTGGGAGGCGGTGATCCGTTTGCCCGGGGTGGGCCAAAAGAACCGGGGCCTCCTCTAGTGTGCCTCGTATTGGGGCCGCCCGCACCCCTCTGAATTGGGGGTTGTACGGCATGGGCCGAAACGCCCCTTGTGAAACGGAGGCCCGACCGGGATAGGAAAGAGATCGTGCCGATCCGTCGACCCTCCGCGGCGGCCGCCGCCCTGACCGCAGTCCCCGAAGGCGATCGCACCCGCGCCTTCGTCGGAGAGCTGCGCACCCTGGTGAAGGCGACCTACGTCGTCTTCGCCCGCTACGAGCAGAACGGCACGCAGAACGAGATCGTGCTCGCGGAGGAGCACGGAAACCCGTCGCGCCAGACCGAGTGGCTCCAGGCGGAGCGGCTGCTGCAGTCCCGCTCGGAGGCGATGATCCCGCGCGTCACCGACGCGATGATCGCGCTGGACGGGATGCGCGGGCTGGTCGCGGTGTACGGGGTCGACCGCACGATCTTCGGGATGGCGATCGTCGCCCGGACGCGCGCCTTCGCCCCCGAGGAGCGGAAGACGCTCGAGGCCACCCTGCGCCCCGGTTCCGAGCTGATGCGCCGGCTCTCGACGTTCGAGGGCGAGCAGAGCGCGCAGGAGCGAACCGCCGAGCGCGCCACCCCGGCGCAGTACGTCCTCGGCCGTAACTACGCGGTGGAGGCCTGCTGGATCCCCGACGACGATCCCGCCGACGTCCTCCAGAACATCCTCGAGCTCTCGAACCACGCGCTGCCGCCGGTCGTCGAGTCGACGGTCCGCACCCTCACGGCGTCCTGGACCGACGATCCCGCCACCTGGCGCGAGGGGAACGCCGTGCCGCTGCCGTTCATGGTCGTGCGCGTGGCGCCGCTGACCGCCCCCGGCCACCCAATGAAGATCGGCGTGCTCGTCGAGCGGTACCGCTCGCGCAACCCGATGCGCCACGCGGCCGAGAAGTTCGGGATGAGCTCGCGCGAGCTCGAGGTGCTCTCGCTCGTCCTCAAGGGCTTCGGCACCCCGCAGATCGCCACCGCGCTCGACATCGCCGAATCGACCGCGCACGATCACGTCAAGCGGATGATGCTCAAGACCCGCGCGCGCAACCGCGTCGAGCTCGCCGCCAAAGCCCTGGGCTGGCGCGGCGCCTAATGGATTCAGCGCTCTGGACGAGCGCTGAACCCATCGCGGTGCTCGCTGCGCTGCGCTCCGCCCCGAACGACTATGCGCTGTTGGGGAGTTCTTTGAGCGGGCCGGTCGTTGTCGTTGCGAAGTAGTCGCTGTAGTCGTCGACGCGGGCGACGCTGCGGTTGACGACGGTGCCGACGAGATCGTTGACGCCGACGGCTTCGAGCCGCGCCATCGCCTTGCGCGTCGAGCGGACGTCGGTCTGTCCGGCCGAGAGGATCATCACCGTGCCGTCGGTCTTCGCCGCGACGATCGCCGCGTCGAACACCGGGACCAGCGCGGGCGCATCGACGATCACCGTGACGTAGCGCTCCCGCGCCTCCCGCAGGAGCTGATCGAAGCGGTTCGACTGCAACAGCTTGATCGGGTTCGGCGAGTGCTGCCCGCTGGTCAGCAGGTCGACGCCGGGGCGGTCCGTGCGCTTCACGCACTGCGCGAGCGTGGCGCGGCCGATCAGGATGTCGCTCAGCCCGAGATCGTTCGGCACCTCGAACTTGCGGTGCAGCGAGGGCCGCCGCATGTCGGCGTCGATCACGAGGACGCGCGCCTCGCGCTCGATGCTCGAGACGGCGATCTCGCCGAAGGCGCCGGCGACGTTCATGGCGATCGTCGACTTGCCGTCGCCCTTGAGCGGGCTCGTGATCGTCACGCTGCGCAGCGGGCGGTCGGAGCTGTACCGCATCGCCAGGACGAGCTGGAAGTACGACTCGAGCGCGGCGTTGCGCACCGTCGCGGGGACGGCGGCGGCGCCGTCGCCGGACGGCAGCTGCGGCACCGAGGCCAGCACCGGGAGCTGCAGCTCGCCCTCGACGTCGTGCTCGTCGCGGATCCGGCCGTCGAACCAGTCGACCAGGAAGATCATCGCGAGCGCGAGCAGCAGCCCGACGACCGTCGCGATCGTCAGGTTCAGCCCGAGCTTCGGGCTCTTCTGCGCGAGCTCGGCGAGCGCCGGCTGCGTGACGGTGATGTCGCTGACGCCGCTCGTCCGCGAGACCGTCGCGTCGTTGTACTTCTGCTGCAGCGCGTTGTAGACGTCTTCGGCGAGCTTCGCCTGGCGCTTCAGCTCGGCCAGCCGCGCCTGGTTCGCCGGAAGCGCGGCGAGCTGCGGTCGGAGCCGCGCCTGCTGCTGCCCGAGGGTGGCGAGCTGTGCCTCGTCGCCGTTGGCGGTCGCCTTCGCGAGCTCGAGCTGCTGCGTGAGCTGCGTGTACACGGGATTCGAGATCGAGTTCGTCGCCGCGACGACGGTCGGCGGCGTGCGCGCGATCTGCCGCTGCACCGCGGCGACCTTCTGCTTCAGCGCGATCACCGCGGGGTGCTCGTCGGTGTACTGCTCTTGGGCGGAACGCAGCTGCAGCTGCAGATCGTCGAGCTGCGAGTGGAGCTGCGGGAGCACCGGATTCTGCGTCACGCTCTCGCCGTTGTTCGTCGCCGGCTTGATCGAGCGGAGCTGCTGCGAGAGCGTCGTGACCTGCGCCAGCGCCTGCTCGCGGTCGAGCTGCGTCGCGTTGAACTTCGCTTGGATCCCCGCGGCGGCGTTGACTGCCGAGGTCGTCTCGGTGTCGAGGTCGGCGATGTGGTTCGCGGTCTCGAAGCGGCTCACCGCCGTCTCCGCGTCGCGCATCCGCCGCTGGTAGAGCGGGATCTGCTTCGAGAGGAAGTCCATCGCCCCGTTGGCCTGACCGGCGACCAGCTCGGCTTCGCGCGTGACGAAGACGGTCGCCACGTCGTTGGCGATCTTCGCCGCGGTCTGCGCATCGTGCCAGGTGACGGCGATCGCGATGATGTTGGTATTGGTGACGGGCTTGACTTTGATCGCGTTCTGAAGCTGCGGGATCGTCGCCTTGAGGTGCAGGTCGTCGATCACGCGCTGGAGCACGGGCGCTTCGCTGACCAGCTCGGCGTACGTCTCGGCAGACTGCGCCGCGTTCGCGAGCAGCAGCGCGTTCAAGATCGGCAAGCCGGTCTGCGCCTGCGGGTTCTGCGCGACCGAGTTCGGGTTACCGGCGATGAACTTCGTGTCGACGGTGTAGCGCTTCGGCGTCAGCAGCGTGACGAAGCCGACGGCGAACACGATCCCGAGGAAGATCCCGAAGAACAGCTTGCGGCGGCGCGTGAACGTCCCGACGAAGGTGTACCACATCCCGACCGGATCGATCTCCGGACCGCGGCTGTGCGTGCTCCCCGAGACCGGCATCGCGAGCGGTACCGACGTCCCGGTGAGCCGCTGGGGTTCGTACATTCGGAATCCTTCCTAGAACCCGAGCACGCGTCCGATGATCGCGAGCGTCGTCAAGAGGAACGGACTCGGCGTCCGCGCCTCGGGAACGTAGATCTTGTCGTCCTTTTGCAAGACCGGGTCGAAGCGGTGGTCGCTGTGCTGCACCGCCTCGTAGACGTCGACCTGATAGGACTGCGTCTTCCCGGTCGCCGGATCGGCGCGGGTCAGGTAGACGCGGTTCAGGTCCGGGTGGTTGCCCGACTCGAGGCCGGCGCGCGCCAGCGCGACCTCGAGCGTGTCGCCCTCGTTGACCTCGACGTTGCCGGGGCGCGTGACGGCGCCGAACACCTGCACGCGGATCGTCTCGGCGCCGGTGACGTACACGAGCGCGTTATCGCTGAGCGGCAGATTCTGGGTTCCGTCGCCGTCGCGGAGCAGCTTCTGCAGGCTCGCCGTGGCGATCGAGCCGTCGGGCTGCGAGACGCGGGCCGGCGGATAGCCGCCGTTCATGAAATTCACCCCGGAAGCGGCGGCGATCGCGTCGGTCAGGTGCGCGCCGCTGCGCAGCTCGAAGTGGCCCGGGCTCTTCACGTTGCCGAGCACGGTCACGGTGATCTGGCCGGGCTGCGTCACGGCGAGCGTCACGATGGGGTGCCGCACGAACTTCGTCAGCGCGCCGGCGAGCGCGTCGCGCGCCTGCGTGGGCGTCTTCCCGGCGAGGGCGACCTTCCCGACCAGCGGGTACTGGACCGTGCCGTCGGCCTGGACGACGAAGCTCTGCGTCGGCGGCTGCTCGCCGTAGACGGAGACGGAGATCTGGTCGCCCGGATGGATCACCGAGTCGGGGACGTCGATGGGGTGCGGCGAGTTCGGATCGTTCGCGGGCAGCGGCTGCGGCGTGGCGATCGTCTGCGGTTGCGTCCCGGGGCCGGGCTGGCCGGTGTCGTCGGCGGCGGCGGCGAGCGGTGCGACGCCGAGCAGGATGACGGCGGCGGCCGCGAGAGCAGACGGAAGATGAAACGAGCGGAGGCTGATCATGAGGGTTCCCCGAGGGCGGTGACGTCGAGGCGCGCGTGGAGCGCGCTGGCGCTGACGGTCGCGGCGGTGCTGTTCTGGGCCGCGATCAGCAACGAAGTGTACGATCTCACGTCGCCGCCCGGACTCTCGTGGCACGTGGCATTGCGCAAGGCATACAGCATCGTCGCCTTCGCGGTGGTCGGATTCACCGCCGATAGGGCACTTCGACCCAGCGGCCTCGCGGTACTGCGCGCCGCGGCGCTCGTCGCGCTGTACTCCGCGGCGATCGAGGTCGTGCAGGCCCTGCGCGGCTCGAACGAGGGGCTGGCCTGGAACGGCATCGACACGGCGTGCGGCGCGGCGGGAGGAGCGATCGGCGCGATCGCCGGGCGCATCAAGCGCCCGCGCTGACGTGCGCGACGCCGGCCGCCGCGAGGGCGGGTCCGGCGTCCGGAACGTTCCGTCGATTCATGCTCACCTCACGAGTCCTTTCGTGGTGTCGCTTCGATCCTCGAAGCCGGCGGGCGGGGAGTCCGGCGCCTAGGGGCAGGGCGGCGGGGGCGGGCAGGTGCACATCGGGGGCGGCGGCCCTACGATCGTACCCACTCCTGGCGTCGGCGTCGTGTTCGTGTTGCTGGTGTGCACGAGGAACGGGATCAGCGCGGCCAGCGGCCAGAGCCCGGCACCGTGATGGACCGCGGCCGGAACGATCGCGGCCGGCGGGGGCGCCGCGGCGACGACCGGCGCGGGAGCCGGCGGAACGACGGCGACCGGCGGGCGCGGCGGCGGCGAGATCGCGGCGACGTGCGGGACCGGGAAGTTGCGCACGACGTTCGCGACGTGCCGGACCGGCGTCCGGATCACCGACAGATTACCGCACTTCGCGGGCAGGAACAGCGCGATGTTCTTCCCCGGAGCCTGAAGGTCGACTTCGACCCCCTTCTGGTTCGCCGGGATGATCACGTCGTGCAGGACGTGGACCTGGCCGTACGAGGCCCAGGTCATCGCGTCGAGATGGCGGGGGATCGTCACCCACGCCGGGCGCGCGACGTCGAGTTGGAGACGGAATTGTTCGTACTGCTCGCGCGTGAGCCCGATCGCTGCGGCGGCCTGCCGCATCTCGGCCTCATGGTGCTTGAAGTTGTACTTCAGCTCCTGGGGGTTCGTCGATTGTCCCATGAGCGGGGCACGTCCGAGCGTGACGATTTCGATCGGGTGCGCCAATGCCGGAAGGCTCGTCGCTGCGACGAGCATGGCGGCGATGGCGGGGCGGGTGATCCACATCGTCGTTTTCATCTCCTTATGGTTGTCTTGATGATGCCCCGCCGGACGAGTTGCACCTCGTGGCGCCTGTCCCGTTTCATACGGGACCTTAGTCCTAGCGACGCGCGGTCAGTACATCGCGAGGGTGCCGTCGACCCGCGCTTTGTTCACCGCACGCCCGAACAGCCACAGCGAAAACGGCATCAGGACGACCGAGGCGACCAGCAGCCACAGCGCGTCGTAGGCCGTCCGGCCGATCGAGACGCCGCCGACCGCCGCCCGAAAACCGTTGAGCGCATGGGTGATCGGCAAGCACCAGCCGATGATCTGGAGCCAGCCCGGGAGCTGCGAAAGCGGGATGTAGACGCCGCCGAACAGGCTCGCGCTGGCGGTCGAGAACCACTCGATCGGCCCCGGCTTCTTGATCACCATCGAGAGCGCCGCGGCCAGCACCCCGAGCGGCGAAACCGCCGCGACCGTCAGGACGAGGAAGATCAGCGCCGTCAGCACGTTGACGTGCGAGAGGTTCAGCCCGAACAGCATCGCGATCGCCAGGTAGACCGCGGTCTGCATCCCGGTGAAGGCGAACGACCAGACCGCCGAGGAGAGGACGACCTCCGGCATGGTGGTCGGCGTCGCGAGCACCACCTCGAGCGTCCCGCTGAGCTGGCCGTCGCGGATCGCTTCGGCGAAGCTGTTCAGCGCCGCGGTTTGAAACCGCACGAAGGCCGAGTTGATCGCCAGGTATTGAAAGTAGGTCCCGACGGCTCCGCCGGTCCCGAACTTCGTCGAGGGTCCGACGAGGTGGCCGATGTACCAGGCGATGACCACCTCGACGCCGATCGAGAGCCACGAGAGCGCGAAGTTGCCGGGATAGGACAGCGCGACCCGGGCGTCGCGCCGGAAGATCGCGCCGACCTTGGCCAGGTTCAGGCCGGTCCGGGGCGGCTCAGCCGCGATCGCCATCGGCCGTGACCTTCTTGAAGACGTCGATCGCCTCGGGATCGACGGGTCGGAACTCGCGCGGCGACGCGCCGCTCCAGGAGACCGCGCGCATGAGCGCGCCGAGCGCCGCGGCGCCCGGCTCCAGCTCGACGTGCAGGTCGACCCCGCGTTCCGAGCGCACGACGCGCAGCTCGCGCAGCCCCGGGACGGTGCGCGTCCGCGCCAGCAGCTCGTCGTCGACGTCGTCCATCGTCACCCGGTAGCGGACGACCGCGTCGAGCTCGGAGTCGAGCTCGCGGGGCGGGCCGAGCGCGACGATCCGGCCGCGGTTGACGATCGCGACGCGGTCGCACAGCTCCCACGCCTCGTCGAGCAGGTTCGTGGCGAGGACCACCGTCTTGTGCGCGTCCTCGACGAGCCGCCGGCGAATCAGCGCTCGGATCTCTTCGGCATGGACGGGGTCGACGGCGCGGGTGGGCTCGTCGAAGAACATGATCGCCGGATCGGAGAGCAGCGCTCGCGCGACCGTCAGCCGGACCCGCATCCCCGAGGAGAAGCCGCCGAAGCCGAGGTCGAGGTACTCGCGCATGTCGACCAGCTCGGAGCACTCCTCGATGCGGCGGCGCAGGTGCGCCCCCGAGAGCCCCATCAGCGCGCCGAAGAACTCCAGGTTCTGCCGCGCCGTCAGCCGGAAGTAGAACGAGCGTTCGTCGCTCGTGCAGAGCGCGATCTTGCGCTTCGCCTCGAGCGGGCGCGCTGCGACGTCGATCCCGTCGATCGTCATCCGGCCACGGTCGGGGACGGTCAGCGTCGAGAGCAGCTTCAGCAGGGTCGACTTGCCGGCGCCGTTCGGGCCGAGCAGCCCGAACAGCTCGCCGCGGCCGACGAGCAGCGTGACATCGAAGAGGACCTGCCGGCGCGGCGCGCTGCGGCCGGTCAAGGAACGCAGCATCGCCCCGAAGCCATGGACCGTCGGAAACGATTTGTCGACATGCTCCACCGTGAGCATCGCGTCCCTCATGGTGCCGCCTCCTTCGCGCGGAGCGGGTCCTTCCCCGTCCGGCGGCGTCGCGGTCGCCGGACGTCGCTGCGTGAGGCGAAACGGTATCGTTTCCCAGCCGGCGGGAACATGCTGGTGCAGCATGCGCGTCGTTCACGTTTGCGGAGACCTCGGTCTGTACGGTGCCGAAAACGTCGTCGCGCTGCTCATGCAGCACACGGACGAGCCCGACATCGAGCTCTCGACGATGACGGTCAACCGGTCGGAGCATCCCGAGGCGCGCGCCCGGGTCGGCGTCCCCGTCCTGGCGATCGAGCGCCAGGGCCGCTACGACCTCGGCGGGATCGTCCGCATGGTGCGCGCGCTGCGGCGTCTGAGGCCCGCCGTCGTCCATACCCACGGCCACCACGGCCGCTATTGGGGACGGCTCGCCGCCGTCCTCGCCGGGGTCCCGCTGATCGTTCACACCGAGCACAATCCCGATCTCGTCCCGCCGAATCCGCGCTGGCTGTTCGGCGGGATGAACCGTCTCCTGAACCCGCGCACGGCGGCCTTCATCGATTTCACCGCGCAGCGCCGCGCCGAGCTGGCCGCCGCCGAAGGGATCCCGATCGAGCGGATCGCGGTGATCCCCAACGGCGTTCCGGTCGCCCCGCTCCCGCCGGGCGCCCGCGAGCGGGCCCGCGCACAGCTCGGCATCGCGCCCGACGAATTCGCGGTGCTCGTCGTCGGCCGGCTCTTTCCACAGAAGCGGCCGCAGCTCGCGATCGAGGCCGTCGCCGCCCTTCCGCCGGCGCTGCGCGCGCGCGTTCGCCTCGTGCTGCTCGGCGACGGTCCGCTGAGCGACGAGTTGCACGCGCTCGCCGCGCTGCGCGGCCTCGCCGGCCGCGTCGTCTTCGTCGGATTTCGCACGGATGCGCGCGAGCTGCTGGCCGGTGCCGACGCCGCGCTGCTCACCTCGTCGCGCGAGGCGATGCCGCTGGCGATCATCGAGGCGATGTTCGCGCGGGTGCCGATCGTGACGACGCCGTGGCCCGGCGCGAGCGCGATGCTCGGCGAGGGCCGTTTCGGGCTGGTCGCGCCAAGCGACGGCGTCGCCGCGGTCGCCGAGACGCTGCGCGCCGCGCTCGCGGACCCGGCCACGGCGGACGCGCGCGCCGCCGCCGCGTACCGTCACGCCGAGGTCGAGTTCGACGTCGGGACGCAGGCGCGGCGCTACGCCTCGCTCTACCGCGACTTGACGGCGCGCAGCCGGCCGGCGAGGTCCCTCATTACCGCCGCCCGGTCATAGTTCGCCCGGACGAACGCCTCGCCGTTCGCGCCGAGCCGCTCGCGCAGCGCTGAATCGGCGGCGAGCCGGCGCACCGCGCCGGCGAGCGCCTGCGGGTCGCCCGGCTCGACGGCGAGACCGGCGTCGGCCCGCTCGACCAGCCGGCGCGCCTCGCCGGCGGCGCTCAGCACGATCGGCGTCCGCAGCAGCATCGCATCGAACAGCTTCGTCGGCAGACTGTCGACGATCGTCGCGACGAGCGGGACGACGGTGAGCTCGGCGTCGCCCAGCGCGCGGAGCGCCGCTTCGCGCCCGAGCGTCCCGGTGAAGAGGACGTTCCCGAGACCTTCGCGCTCGGCGCGCGCGCGCAGCCGGACCGCATCGGCCCCGCCGCCGATCATCACGAAGCGGATCGAGGGGTCGTCGCGCAGGAGCGCGGCGGCGTCGAGCACGACGTCGAGCCCGGTCGCCAAGCCCATGTTGCCGACGTAAACGGCGTCGCGCACGCCGGCGAGGCGGGGGACCGGCGAGGTCTCGGCGGGGACGACGGGGTCGAACCCGTTCGGCGCGAGGACGATCTTCGCGGGGTCGACGCCGCGCGCCGCGATCTCCGCGCGCGCCGTTTCGGTCACGCACGCCACCAGCGCCGCGCGCCGGTACAGCGCGTCGGCCGCCGCCCCGACCAGCCGTGCCGTCACCGAGCCCTCGCGCCACGATCCCATCTTGATCGCGATCTCCGGCCACACGTCGCGCACGTCGACGATCAGCGGCGCGCGGTGCGCGTGCGCGGCGGCGAGCGCGGGAAGCGCCAGCGTGATCGGCGGCGACGAGACGACGACGAGGTCGTACCGCTCGCGCTCGGCCAGGAGACGCAGCGTCAGCCCGAGCGCGACCGAGAGCCAGTTGAGAATCCGGTTTCCGGGCAGCGAAGCTCCGCCGGCGTAGGTCCAGGTGCGCTCGACCCGGATGCCGCCGTCCCGTTCCGAGACGCGACCGCGTCCGCGATAGGCCGGCGCGACCACGCCGTCGGGAAACGACGGAAGCGCCGTGTGCACGTCGACGGAGAACCCCGCCTCGCGCAGCGCCCGGGCCATCGCCGAGACGCGATTCGCCGCGGCGCACGGCTCGGGCGGATAGAAGTGCGAGATCAGCGCGACCCGTGCAGGCCTCTCCATCGGCGCCATCGTTCCTCGTCCCCACGGGGCCGCCCCTCGGCCGGCTCGTCGCCGCAGGCCGCCGACGGGCACGGGCACCGCGGGACCGTTACCGGATCGTCCGGTGGGGAAAAGGGTCCTGGGACCCTAAACCGCACGCGATGGAACGCTCGAGGGACGAGTCAGGGATGAACGTAGATCGGATCGCGACGCTCGCGCAGTTCGACGCCGAGCGCGCGCGCTGGGAGCGCCTCCAGGAACAGGACCCGCACGCGACGGTCTTCACCTCGTGGGCATGGCTGCGCGCCTACCTCCCGACGGCGCGGCGGCGTTGGACGATCCTCGCCGCGCGCGAGGGCGACGATGCCGTGGCGTACCTGCCGCTGGCGCGCGGAGGGTTCTTCCTCGACCGGGAGCTGTATCTGGCGACGAACCCGGTCGCCGACTACGCCGGGATGATCGCGCTGCCGTCGCGCGCCGAAGCGGCCGTCGGCGCGTTCGCCGGCGCGCTGCTCGCCGAAGGCTGGGACGGCTTCAACGTCGTCGACGTCGCCGACCCGCGCCTCGAGACGCTGGTGCGCCGGCTCGGCGAGCGCGGCATGCGGGTCGCCGAAGACGCGGAGACCGTCTGCCGCTCCTGCGAGCTTCCCGACTCGTGGGAAACCTACATCACCGAGCGGATCAGTCCGAAAACGCGCGTCAACACGGTCCGCGTCGAACGCCGTCTGGCCGAAGCGCTCGAAGGCTTCCGCATCACCGAAGCGGACGACGCGACGATCGACGAGCACGTCGAGGCGATGATCGCGGTCAACCACAGCCGGTGGGGCGGGAACGTCCGCAGCACCTCGCGACGCTACGGAACGCTCTTCCGCAACGCCTGGAAGGCCGGCGTCCTGCGCATGACGATCTACTGGGACGGCGCGAAGCCGATCGCCGGCGCGACGGCGTTCGTCGACGACTTGCGCTCCTCGTACGGCCTGTACATGCTGGGCTTCGACGAGTCGTACGACAAGCTCTCGCCCGGGAAGGGGATCGTCGGGCGCGCGATCCGGAATGCGATCGAGGGCGGCTACCGGCACTTCGATTTCCTGCGCGGCGACGAGCCTTTCAAAGCGCGGTACGCTCCCGACGCCACCGTGACGAAGCACTTTCGCGTGACGCGGCCGGGGCTGCGCTCGCGCGCGATCGCGTACGCGCGCCCCAAGTACTTCGCGCTGAAGATCCAGGTCGCGAACGTCGTGCACGGCCCCGGCCGCTCGCTCTAGCGTGCGCGTCCTGCACGCGGCCGACTTCGGCGGCGTCGTGGCAGGCGGCTTCGTTCCGATGATCGCCGCGCTCGCGCGCGCACTCGCCGCGCGCGGCGACGAGCTGGCGCTGGCGGTGCCGCACGTCGAGGGCGCGAGCTGGCACGCGCAAGCGCGCGAGGCCGGTGCGGAGCTGCACGCGGTCGCCGGCGCGGCGCAGGCGGCGCGCTTCGCGCGCGCCTGGCGGCCGGACGTCGCGCACGTCCACTTCTTCGGCTGGGAGGTGGGGATCACGCTTCCGCTCTGGGCGAGCCGTACGCGCATCTTCTGGCACGCGCACTCCACCTCGGCGCCGAAGCCGTTCCCGGCCTCGCTCCGCGACGCGGCGAAGTACGGCCTCGCCGCGCGCCGCGCCGAGCGGCTCGTCGTCGTCTCCGACGCGGTCGGCGCCGAGCTCGTCGCGCGCGGCGCCGCGCGCGATCGCCTGGTCACGGTGCCCAACGCCGTCGACGGCGCGCGTTTCCGATTTCCCGCGGCCGACGAGCGCGACGCGGCGCGCCGCGCGCTGGGGATCGCACCGGGCGAGCGCGCCGTGCTCTTCTTCGGCCGCGACCCCGCGCTCAAAGGCGCCGACGTCCTGGCGGCGGCGCTCCCCGCGCTCGGGGCGGCGCCCACCGTCGTCACGGTCGCGACGCCCCCCGCCGCGCGCGCCGCGCTGGCGCCGCACGCGCGCGTCGTCGCGCTCGAGCGGGCCGACGACGTCGTCCCGCTGCTGTGGGCCTGCGATGCGCTGGCGATGCCGAGCCGCGGCGAAGGCTTCGGACTGGTGCTCGTCGAGGCCGCGCTGGCAGGGCTGCCGGTGGCGGCCAGCGATCTGCCGGCGCTGCGCGAGGCGGCCGCCGGGCGCCCCCGCGTCGTCTTCAGCCCGCCCGGTGATGCCGCCGCGCTCGGAGCGGCGCTCGAGGCGGGCCTCCGTACGCCGCACGGGATCGCCGGGGACCCCGCGCCCGATCGAGCCGAGAACGCGCCCGAGACCTGGGCGCGGCGCGTGCTCGCGCTCTACGACGCGCCGCGCCGCTGAGTGCGCCGTCCGGGGCGGGTTCGCCTCAGCGGTGCGCGCGCGTCGTCGCTCGCGGAGCGACGGCCGGGACCGGAGCGTGCCGCGCGAAGCGCTCGCGCATGCGGCGCACCGCCCACAGGAGCTTGCGCGGATCGCGGTAGACGTGCTTCCCGTCGACGGCGACGGTCTCGCCGCAGACGCTGACCGTATGGACGCCGTCGGCGTACCGGCCGAACTCGCGACCGTCGAGCCGCCGGACGACCGTCTCGCGGTACGCGGTCGGCGTCAGCTCGTCGACGCGCGCGATGACGACGCCGGCGCCGTAGGCATGCGTGCAGTCCTGACCGGGCCGGTACAGGACGCCGTCGACCACGAAGGGCGTTCCGCCCGGGCGCGCGCACGCGACGTCGACGACGATCGGATTGAGCGCGTGCGGCTCCCACGGGCCGCGCGGCGAAGCGGCGTGGAAGGCGTGCAGCGCGAGCGTCGAGCCGTGCGAGTAGCGGGTGCAGAACGCCCACCAGCGCCCTTCGTGCGCGAACATCGTCGTGTCGACCGCATCGAACGGAAGCACGACCGTTTCGCGCTCCCAGAGGTCGGGGAAGCGCACGCAGCGGTAGAGTGCGACCTCGCGTGCGGCGCAGTTCTCCGGCATGAGGTAGAGCTCGCCGTCGACCTCGACCGGATACGGATAGCTCAGGTGCGTCGCGAGATCGAGCGCGCGCACGCGCCGCGTCACGGCTCCGAGCTCGTCGAGCACGAGCGCGTCGATCACGCCTCGGTTCCGCTCGTACGAGAACTCCTCGACGAAGAGCACGCGCAGCCCGTCGCGCTCGACGAGGAACGGATCGGCGAGGAACGTCAGCGGCGCGGGCTGCGGGAGCCAGCGGACGCGAAGCGGCTCGCCCGAGAGGACGGCCCGCGGCCCGCCTTCGACGAAGCCCACGTTCCACTCGACGACTTCGGAGAGCGTGTCGATCACCATCCCGCCGAAGCGTGAGGCGAGTCCCGCCCCGAGCGCGAGCATCCCCACGCGGCGCCGCGGCGTCGCCGGCTCCGGCGCCTCGTCGGGGACGGCTTCGAGCGCGACGCCGTCGCGCACCGCGGCGACGCACGTCGCGGGCCAGCGCGCCGCTTCCCCGAGCGCGACGCGGAGCGTGCTCGGGAACCAGTACGTGATCCCGAACCGGCCGCTGCGCAGCCGAGCGCCGCGCGACCCGCGGCGGACGAGCTCGATCCGGAACGTCGCGTCGCCGGCGGCGGCTTCGCGGGCGCACGGAACGGCCTCGGCGCCGCGGCCGAGCCGGAACGCCCAGAGGCCGAACGGCGGGTCGACGGCAGGGCGCGCGTCGGCGAGATCGATCACGACGTCGGCGCCGGAAAGCTCGCCGCCGTCGAGCGCGATGCGCGCCGGCGCCATCGCCGGGCCGCCGGCGAACGCCGCGAACCCCGAGAGCGGGCGCCACCGAACGGTCCCGAGGGTGACGACGCGGACGTCGACGCCGTCGAGCGAGCGCAGCGCATCGATGCACGCCGCATGCCACGCCGGAACGATCTCGCCGGCGACGGCGACCGCGACGATCAGCCTGTGAGCGATCGGCGGCAGCCCTCGCCGGAGCCGCAGGTCACGGCGCGGCGGCGACGAGATGTCCAGCACGGCGTGCTCCACCCAGGGTGTAAACGTCGAATTCGGCGTCGGCCCAGGCCGCCGCATCGAAGAAGGCGCGCGTATCGATGAGCACGCGGCCGCGACAGAGCGGCCCGAGCGCGGCCGGATCGAGCGCGGCGAACGCGTCGTGCGCGACCATCAGCACGATCGCGTCGCAGTCGCGCACCGCGTCCTCGATCGTCGCGGCGAGCGGCGCGTGCCAGCGATCGGCGACCGGATCGAAGACGCGCGTGGCGTATCCGCGCTCCCGCAGCAGCTCCTCGAGCCGCTCGGTCGGGGACTCGCGCGTGTCGTCGACGTTGGCCTTGTAGGCCGCGCCCAGGATCGCGACACACGCGCCCTCGCGCGGCGGCGCGAGCTCGACGACCCGGCGAGCAACGACGTGCGGCATGCGCTCGTTGATGCGCCGGGCCGTTTGGATCAGCTCGGTGACGAACGGGTTCGCGTTCGAGAGGAAGTGCGGATCGACCGGGATGCAGTGGCCGCCGACGCCGGGGCCGGGCGAGAGGATGTTCACGCGCGGGTGCTTGTTCGCCAGCGCGATCGCTTCGTGCGCGTCGACGCCCAGTTCTTCGCTCAGCAACGCGAGCTCGTTGGCGAACGCGATGTTGACGTCGCGATAGGTGTTCTCGACGACCTTCACCAGCTCGGCGGTGACGGTGTCGGTGAGGTAGATCTCACCTTCGCAGAACGAGCGGTAGAGCTCGGCGGCCTGCGCGGCATCGCCCGGCTTGCGGCCGCCGACGACGCGCGCGTTCTCGCGCAGCTCTTTCACGATCGCGCCGGGGATCACGCGCTCGGGACAATGCGCGACGGCCACGGTGTCGGGGTCGACGCCGGCCTCGCGTAGCGTCGGCACGACGACCCGGTCCGTCGTCCCGGGCGGGACGGTCGACTCGAGCACGATCAGCGCGCCCGGTTTGAGGACCGCCGCGGTGGCCCGGACGGCGGCGCGGACGTACGAGAGGTCCGGCTTGTGATCGACGGTCGGCGTCGGAACGCAGATCACGTGCGCGTCGGCGTCGGGCGGGAGCTCGTCGGCCAGCGCGAAGCGCCCGCCGTCGAGGGCCGCGCGGACGAGGGCGCGGACGGGCTCCTCTTTCACGTTCGCGGCGCCCTGGCGGAGCGCGTTCAACAGTCGCGCGTCGATATCGTAACCGACGACGTCGTGCCCGCCGAGCGCCATCATCGCCGCCGTGGGCAGCCCGATGTAGCCCAAGCCCTGCACGCAGACTCTCATCCGTGATCCTCCGCGACGCCCCCGGTCACCGCCTGCCGGCGAGGGACGTCTTGCTCGCTATACCCACTCGTCTCGCAGTCTCTCGGTTTGCGGGGAAGCGCCCGCCGACCGGGGTATGAGAATCGTACCATGGATGGCCGGGTCGTGCTCGTCGAGTTCAACGAGCTCTCGCCGACGTTGCTGCAACGGTTCATGCGCGAAGGGGCGCTGCCGAACTTTTCGCGGCTCTATGCGAGCTCGGACGTCTTCGAGACCGACGCGGGCGAGACCGGCGCGACCCTCGTGCCGTGGATTCAATGGCCGTCCGTCCATACCGGTGCGCCCTACGCCGACCACGGCCTGTTCCACCTCGGCGAGGCCGGCGCGGCCCGCCGCCCGACGATCGCGAGCGTCCTCGCCGAGGCCGGGATCCCGGTCGGGGTCTTCGGCGCGATGAACGTCCCCGCGCCGCCGCGCTTCGAGGGCTTTCGGCTTCCCGATCCCTGGGACAAGAGCGGCGTCGCCGTCCCGCCGTCGCTGCAGCCGTACTACGAGGCCACCGCCGATCAGGTCAAGGAGTCCTCGCATCACGGGCGGCTGACCGCGCGCGACGCCTTCGTGCTCGCGCGCTTCTACCTGCGGCGCGCGTTCCGGCCGGCGACCGCGCTGGCGATCCTGCGCCAGCTCGTGCACGAACGCTTCGACCGCGGCGTACGCTGGCGGCGGGCGGCGCTGTTCGACCACGTCCAGTACGACGTGTTCGCGGCGTACGTCAAAGCCCACCGCGTGCGCTTCGCCAGCTTCTTCTCCAACAGCACCGCGCACTACCAGCACCTGTACTGGCGCAACATGGAGCCGCAGGTGTTTCCCGATCCGCCCGAGCACGGCGCGCACCCCTCGCTGCGCGAGGCCGTGCTGTACGGCTATCGCACGATGGACGCGCTGCTCGGCCGCTTCATGCACGATTTTTCCGACGCGACGCTCGTGTTCGCGACCGCGCTCAGCCAGGAGCCCTACACCGGGCCGGTCCTGCGCAACTACCGCCCCGTCGACTTCGCGCGGCTGACGGCGTTTCTCGGGATCGAGAACGCGCGCGTCGCCCCGGTGATGACGCACGAGTTCCACGTCGATCTTCCCGACGAAACGGCCGCCGCGCGCGCCGAGGAGGCGCTGGCATCGCTGCGCGTCGAGGATCAGCCGGTGCTCGCGCTACGTCGCGAAGGGAAGGGCGTCTTCTGCGGCTGCCGCTACTTCGAGCCGAGCGTGCTCGAGGCGATGGCGGTCGACGCGCGGACGGGCGCGCAGCGCCCGTTCTCCGAGCTGTTCTACCTGATCGACGGATTCCGCAGCGGACACCATCACCCGCAGGGCGCGCTGTGGATCCGCACCACGGGCGGCGGCCGCGTCCACCAGACGCCGGTCTCGATCCTCGACATCGCGCCGACGATCGTGTCGCGCTTCGGCGTCGCGCCGCCGCAGACGATGCGCGGCCGCGTCCTGCCGCTCGGCGCCGAGCCCGAAACCGCGCGCGAGCTCAGCCCCGCTTAGCGCAGCGCGGCGTCGCCCCCGGGCGTAGCTGACCCGCGGTCTCAGCGCGGCGCGGCGGCGAGCAGGACGCGCAGCGCCGCGGCGGTGCGTTGCACGTCGAAGCGCTCGCGGACGCGTGCGCTCGCCGCGGCGCGCAAGCGCGCGCGCAGCGCCGGCTCGCGGGCGAGACGGGCGAGCGCATCGGCGATCGCCGGCGGATCGGAGTGCGGCACCAGCAGCCCCGTCTCGGCGTCGACCAGCTCCCCGATGCTCCCGGAATCGGTCGCGACGACCACGCAGCCGGCCGCCATCGCCTCGATCAGCGCGACCGGGACGCCTTCCATCAGCCCGCCGCCGCGCTCGGCGCTGGTCAGCACCGCCGCGTCGAACTCGCCGTCATCGAGCCGGCGCAGCAGCTCGTCGTGCCGAATCTGTCCGGCGAGCACGACCCGCTCGCCGAGCCCCGCGTCAGCGATCGCCTGCGCGATCGCCTCGCGCAGCGGTCCCGCACCGGCGAGCGTGCAGCGGAACGCGATCCCGCGCTCGCGCAGGATCGCGAGCGCCGCGATCAGCGTCCGATGATCTTTGACGTCGACCAAAGCAGCCGCGCAGAGAATCCGCAGCGGAGGCGCTTCGCCGCTCCGCGTCGCTCCCGCTTCGTCGACGACCATTCGTTCCGCGTCGGGGCGCGCCATCGCTTCGGAACCGCCGCTCGACGCCGATGCGTCTCGCGGCGCGTTCGGCAGCGCGACGCCGAGCCGGACGACGTGAACCTTCGCGGGGTCGGCGCCGGTCAGCGCGAGCAGATCGCGCCGGCCGCGTTCCGACACGGTGCGCACGAACCTCGCGTCGCGCAGCTTGCGGGCGGCGAGGTTGTTTTCGTAGACGTCCCAGCGATGCGCTGAGGCGCTGAACGGGATCCGGGCGACGCGCGCGGCGATCCATGCCACGGTCGCGGGCGTCGAGAGCCAGTATGCGTGCAGGTGGTCGAGCCGCATCCGTTCCGCGATCGCGGCGAGCGCGAGGCCCTTCGGAAGCACGGCGAGATTCTTGAGCTTCACCCGCGCCGGATAGCGATCGCCGAGCAGCGCGGCGAGCGCCGCGACGGCGCGCCGCGGATGACGCGCCGCGGCGCGCAGCGCGAGCGCGAGCGTCGCCGGCGCGAAGAGCGAAAGCCGCACGATCTCGCCCGGAATGTCGTCGAAGCCGCGCGATGTGCTCTGCGGCGCCGCAGGATAGACGACGATTCCGCCAAGCGAGGGCGCGAGCGCGCGCAGCTCGGTGTCCAGGTACGGTTCCTTCGTTCCGAACGGGTACGTCGCCGAGACGAGCCCGAGCCGCACCGTCAGCCGGCGCGCTGCGGCAGCAGCTCTCCCGTCGGGTCGGCGGCCGCGGCGACGGCCTCCGCGTCACGCACGTGGCGCAGCGTCGTCGAGAGGAACGGACGCTCGAGGACGCGGTAGAACCCGTACGCGAGCGCGACGATGGCGACGAGTAGGACGCCCCACACCGTCGCGCTGAGCGCGACGCCGGCGTGCGCGTCGCGCAGCGCGGCGCCGGCCAGATCGACGAGCGGCGCGTGGATGAGGTACAAGCTGTACGAGAACGTGCCGAGCATGACGACGGGTGAGAGCGCGAGAATTCGCGCCGGCAAGATGCGCGCGTTGCGCGAGGCGGCGATGAAGAACAGCGCGACCGCCGCGCCGACGGCGAGATCGGCCGGCCACAGCGCGGCGTCCGGCGTGCCGTCGTAGTCGAGGATCATCAGGACGAAGGCCACCGCGCCGACCGCGAGCGCGAGCGCGTTCCACGGCAGCTCGATCGACGGCCGGCGCGCGGCGAACGACGCCGCCACGACGCCCATCGCGAAGAGTCCGAGGAGCCACGGCCAGGTCCAGTCGAGCGTGTGAAAGACGAAGTGGGGCACGAACCCGAGCGCCAGCGCGGCGGCGAGCTGCGCCGCGAGACCGAAACGCTTCCACAGCGGCACGAGCAGCAGCGCGAAGACGACGTAGATCTGGCACTCGAGCCCAATGCTCCACAGCGGGCCGTTCAGGTACTCCGTCGTCGCGAAGAACAGGTTGTGGATCAGCACGACGTGCATCGCCGCGGCGAGCGCGACGTGGAACGGGTTGATGTGATGGCCGATCAGCACGGTCGTCACGCAGAACGGCGGGATCGACAGGAGCACGACCGTGAGATACGCCGGCATGAGCCGCCGCGCGCGCCGCTTGAAGAACCGCAGCGGCTCGAAGCGTCGGTCGAAGCGCTGGGCAACCGGCAAGCCCAGGCAGTAGCCGGAGATCACGATGAAGATCGCAACGGCGAAATGGCCGTACTGCAGGTACGGCGTCCAACGGAACCAGCTTCCCAGCGTGGCGGTCGGGGCGTGCTGCACCGCGATCTGCCAGATGTGGAAGACCACGACGTAGAACGCCGCGACGCCGCGCAGTCCTTCGACGTACGGGTAGAAGGTGCGCTCCGCGCCCCCGTCGTTCCGAGCTTCCATGCCGTTCGTTCTCCTGACGCCAGGCTCTCCCGAGCTAGGCGGCCGTCATGCCGCCTTGTGGAAGAGCACTTCGGCGGCCGTTTTCAAGCACACTGCCACGTCCATGAACAGCGACCAGTTCTCGACGTAGAAGAGGTCGCCCTGGAGCTTCTCCGGGACGTCGTCGACGCCGAGGACGCGCTTGCCGTAGACCTGCGCCCAGCCCGTGATCCCCGGGCGGACGAGGTGCCGTTCCGCGTAGCGCGCGTGCTGCTGCTCGAACTGCTTGACGAAGACGGGGCGCTCGGGACGGGGTCCGACGACGGACATGTCGCCGCGCAGCACGTTGAAGAGCTGCGGCAGCTCGTCGAGCGAGGTGCGGCGGATGAACTTTCCGACTTTGGTGACGCGCGCGTCGCCGACGGTCGCGAGACAGGCGCCGTTCTTCTCGGCGTCCATCCCCATCGAGCGGAACTTGAAGATCGTGAAGGGCTTGCCGCCGCGGCCGACGCGCTCTTGGCGGTAGAGCACCGGTTGGCCGTCTTCCAGGGCGATCGCCGCGGCGACGAGCGCCATCAGCGGCGCGAACACGACGAGGGCGAGCGCGGCGATCGCGACGTCGAAGGCCCGTTTCGCGAGGCGCGCGCCGGGCTGGCAGGCGCGCAGGGGCTTCGCGACGATCAGCGCTTGTTTGCCGATCGTCTCGATGCTCAGATCGTACGCGTGGACGCGGATGCGCGGCGGCGCGAACGCGATCGTGATCCCGGCGGCGGCCGCTGCGGCCAGCACGTGCGGCATGAGCGAGGGCGCGAGGATCTCGGTGAAGACCAGGGTCTCGCAGCCCCATTCGACGGCGTGACGGAACCACGGCTGCGCGGCGATGGCATCGGGATTGACGGCGCCGATCCCGTCGAGGTTCGGCACCGCGAGCCGGAAGACGCGGGCGTTCGGCAGCTCGCGGATCGCGTCTTCGGCGAACTCCAGCCGCGAGGGGTGGCCGACGACGGCGATCCGGCGCGGGTGGGAGAGCGCGGCAACGTCGCGGACGCGATGCGCGAAGGCGCGCGCGCCGCCGACCAGCGCGAACGCGAAGACGAGCCCGAACAGCGCGACGACACGCGAGGTCGAGATCAACGGAAAGATCGAGAAGACGATCAGTACCGGGGCCGAGGCCAGCGAGAGCGCCGCGACGATGTGGTAGAGCTCGTCGCGGACCGACATCGCGAACGAGCGGCGGTAGAGCCCGAGCTGCCAGAACACCAGGACCGAGAGCGCCGCGGTCAGCGTCGCGGGGATCGCGACGTGACGGATCGGGAGCAGCGGGTTCCAGTAGTGCTTGACGAAGATCCCGGCGAGGTAGGTCGCGGCGAGAAACAGGACGACGTCCGAGACGACGAGCGCGGCGACCCAGGTGCGCGAGAACGAATGGACGCCCGGCCGCGCATGAGCATGGGGGAGAGCGGCGACTTCGTGTTCGAGAACGACGGCCATTGACGTGTGCGATCCTCGCGGGCGACGATGCGCATCAGTGCGCTTTCTTCATTTCGCCCGGAGTGAAGGGCGCTACGTCCTACGCAGGTCCCGATGTTGTGCGTACTTTGGCCCTGCAAAGCAGTCGCTTCGGGGCCATGGTCCCGGAGCCGATCGGCCCTGGTCGACACCCCCGAATTGGGGGTGCCGGCTCAGAAATCAGACGGGGCCGGCCGCCCGCACGAAGGCCAGCGGCACCATCGTGTCCTCGCCGGGCGCGAAAAAGTACGTCGTGGCGGCGACGACCGTGAACCGCAGCGCGACCGATGCGCGGGCCGGTTGGCCGGGGCGCGCGCGCAGCGCGACGGGATTCAGACGGGCCGCGTTCACCGGCGCCAGCACCGCGCCGGTATGGACGGAGAGCCAGACCGCCGTCTGCGCCGGGACCGACAGCGCGTAACGGCACGCGCCGTCCGCGCCGGCGGCCGGCTGGGTCAGCGCGATCAGGTGCGCGTCGAGCGCGCCGCGCGCCTCGACGACGAGCTCGCCGCAGCGGGACGCCGGCGCCTGGCCGGCGATCGCGATCGTACCGCGCACCGTCGCGAGCTCGGCCGCGGACGCGCGCGCCGAGAACGGCGTCGCGGCGAGCGCGCAGCCGGCGAAGACGACGGACGCGAGCGCGGCCGGCCGGAGCATCAGGCTCGACGCGTACCCGCGCTCGGCCGCGTGCATGCGCCGAAGCGTCCTTCGTACCAACCACCTGGGACGTCGGTCCCAACGCCGGCGTTCCGCCGCGTCCGCGTGCGCCGATGAAGCGCGCAGGAAGCGGGCCGCGCGCGCGTTACGTTAGGCGCAATGCCGTTCCGCCGCTTCCTCGCAGGCGCGCTCGCGAGCGCGCTGCCGTGCTTCGCGCTCGTGACGCCCGCGCCGGGGTCGGCGCAGACGATCTCGTTCGAGGCGATCGCCTCGGCGCTCGACCGCGTGCACCAGTTCACGCAAGTCGCGCTCGGACCCGACGGACGGCGCTTCGCGTACGTCGAGAGCGCCGGCGACCGCAGCGCGATCGAGCTGGCCGAGGTAGCCCGCCCCGCCGCGCTCACTCGGGCCACGGCCTGCGCGGGCGCGACGTGCGACGAGGACCAGGTGTCGTGGTCACCCGACGGACGGAGCTTCGCCTTCGTCACGACCGACGCGCGCGGTCAGCGGCAGATCGCCGTGTGGGACGTCGCGGCGCGCCGCGCGCATGTCGTGACGCGCGCGAAGGGGCCGCTCTCGACGCCGCGCTGGTCGCCGGATGGCGCGCGGATCGCGTTCCTCGTTTCGCCGGGTGCACCGAAGACGCCCAGCCCGCTGAACCCCTCGACCCCGGACGCCGGCGTCGTCGGCTCGGTCGTGTACGAGCAGCGGCTGGCCCTGATCCCGGCGGGCGGCGGTGCGATCCGGCTCCTCGGCCCGGCGAACCTCAACGTGTACGAATACGATTGGTCGCCCGACGGGAAGCGCTTCGCGGTGACCGCCGCCGTGGGGAACGGCGACGCGAACTGGTGGACCGCCGATCTCGAGACGATCGACGCGGCGAGCGGCCTCGCGCGCCCGATCCACCGGCCCGCGCTGCAGATCGCCTCGCCTCGCTGGTCCGGCGACGGCAAGCGAATCGCGTACATCGGCGGGATCATGAGCGACGAAGCGATCACCGGCGGCGACGTCTACGTCGTCCCGGCGAGCGGCGGCGCCGCGCACGACGTCACGCCGAATCTGAAGGCGTCGGTCGCGACGATCGCCTGGAACGGCTCCGCGAACCGCGTGCTGGCGACCGAGCTCGCCGGGAGCCGCATGATCCTCGCGTCGATCGACATCGCTTCGAAGGCCCAGCGTCAGCTGTGGAGCGGCGAGGAGATGATCTACGCGACCGGATTCGCCGGACTCGCGCCGGGCGACGAAGGGGTCTCGGTCACGCGCGACGGCCGCCTTGCGGCGACGATCCGGCAGTCGATCACGACGCCGCCCGAGATCGCGATCGGACCGATCGGCGCGATGCACGCGGTGACGTCGGCGAACGCGCACGTGACGCGGCTGACCGGTCCGGCGCGCAGCCTGACGTGGACCAGCGACGGCACGACGGTGCAAGGCTGGCTGATCTTTCCGCCGCACGCGAAGCCGGGGGTTCGCTATCCGATCGTCACGCTGGTCCACGGCGGCCCGGCCTACGCGCACTACCCGCTTTTCCCGTACGGAGCGCAGGCGTTTCAGGCCGCGCTCGCCGCGCGCGGCTACATCGTCTTCGAGCCGAACCCGCGCGGCAGCTACGGTCAGGGCGAGGCGTTCACGCGCGCGAACGTCAAGGATTTCGGCTACGGCGACCTGCGCGACATCCTCTCGGGACTCGATGCGGTGAGCCAGACGATCCCCGTCGATTCCAAGCGAATCGGGATCGCCGGCTGGAGCTACGGCGGCTACATGACGATGTGGGCGGTCACGCAGACGAATCGTTTCAGAGCGGCGGTCAGCGGCGCCGGCCTCTCCGACTGGCTCAGCTACTACGGCACCAACGACATCGACACGTGGATGATCCCGTACTTCGGCGCTTCGGTGTACGACGATCCGCAGGTGTACGCGAAGAGCTCGCCGATCGGCTTCATCAAGCAGGTGCGCACGCCGACGCTGATGCTCGCCGGCGACCGCGACGCCGAGGTTCCGGTCACGCAGTCGTACGAGTATTGGCACGCGCTGCGCGACCTGCACGTTCCGACCGAGCTGGTTATCTATCCCGGCGAAGGCCACCTCTTCGCGAAACCCGCCGACGATGCCGACGTGATGCGCCGGATGACCGCCTGGTTCGACCGCTGGCTGCGGTAGTCTGATCGAACGCGGCAACCGGCGTCGCTCGCGGATCGCGAGCGGCGCCGGGCGGTGCGCTGTGTGCGCCGGTCTCGCTGGCTACGGCAGGCAGATCGTGTCGCCGATGTCCACGTTCTCGGTCGCCTTGTTTCCGTGCTGGTCGGTCACGGTGATCGTCGTCTGCGCGTCGTTGGCGACGGCGTGCACGGTGAAGACGCCGTTCGCCGAGGTCGCGGGCGAGACAGTCGCGATGCTCGTGTTGTTGCTCACCGCCGAGAAGGAGCCGGTATAACCGCCTTCGCTCGCGGTGAAGTTCGCGTCGATCGCGGCGCAGCCGCCGACCGCGGGCGCGGGGTCGACGGGGTTCGGATTGAGCTGAATGTTCGCCGGCTTCGGCGTCGGCGTCGGCGTGGGCGTGGGATTCGAGGACGGCTTCGCCGTCGGCGTCGGGCTCGGCGTCGCGGTCGGCGAGGACGATACGACCGGCGTGGGGGTCGGCGTCGGCGTCGGCGTGGGGGTCGAGGATGGCGTCGGCGTGGCGGTCGGCGTCGGCGCGGCAGTCGGCGAGGATGATGCCTTCGGCGTCGGTGACGGCGTCGGGGTCGGTGCGGCGGTGGGTGCGGCCGTCGCCGGGTGCGTCGGGACGGTCGTCGAGGAGCCGCCGCTGCTGCTGCAGGCGCTCGCGGTGACGGCTGCGGCGAGGAGACAGCCGATCGCGAGATGCGGGGAAACCCTGATGAACATTCGGACCCTCCGGGAGCGCTGCGCCGAAGCCCGGCATCGGCGGCGAGTGAAACTGCTCCGACGGTATCCCGCGGGCCGCTGGTTCGAAATGGGGGGTAACCCTACTTTTTGCGCCTCGGCGAAGCATCGGCCCGCGCACACCGCATCGCAGATTCGGGCTCCGAAGGCCTCCCGCGGAGCAAGGCGCTAGCGTGCGGCCCGGGAGCGTCCGGCGCTAGCGCGAGCGGAGGGCGAGCGCGGCGTCGGGATCGCAGGCTTCGAGCGCGTCGAGGGCGGCGCGGCGTACCGCCGGGTCGCGCTCTTCACGATACGCTTCGGTGAGCAGCGGGACGCACCACGCCGCGCGCAGGAACCCGAGGTCGGCGATCAGCTTGAGCCGCGCCGCGTCGTCGAGCGTGCCGCTCGGCGGCGCGAACTGTTGCGCCCAGCGGATCTGCGGCGCGATCGGGACCGGCTCGCTCACCACGCCATCGTCCTCGACGCGAGCGAGCACGACCGGCGCGGGGGCGCGGCGCGCGCGCCATGCGACCAGCGCGCCGACGGCGACGAGCGCGATCAGCGCGACGACGAGCCAGCTCATCGCTAGGCGGAGACCGAACGTTCGGTGGCGAGCGCGTGCAGCACCCGCTCGCGCTGGGCGTCCAGCTCCGCATCGCCCGGCCGTTGCAGCGCGGCGGCGAGCTCCTCCGGCCCGAGCCCGCGCAACGCGCCGAAGGCGGCTTGCAGTGCATCACGATACGCCGAAAGATCGGCGAGGACGACGCCGTCCCGCTGCAGCGAGGTCGGGAGCAGCGTGGCCGTCGCGTGCCACGATGTCGCCGAGACGAGCGGCTCGCGCTCGAGCGAGCCGGCGGCCGCGTCGAGCTCCGCGCGGTCGACGAATCCGACCAGCCGCGGGCCGTCGCCCAGCGGCGGCTCGCCGCCGTCCTGACTGCGCAGCACGTCGACGAGCGCGCGCAGCGAGACGCGGTACGCCTTCGACTCGACGTCGTCGGCGTCGAGCGCTGCGCCGGGGAGGCGCAGCTTCACGAATAGCCGGTCAACCACTTCGCTGAGCTGGTCCGCATGATCGCGCAGCCCCGCGGTCGCATCGTCGCTCGCCGCGCGGTTGGGGAACAGGGCACGAAGCACCATCAGGTCGGCGATCAGCCCCTCGAACCGCGCTTCCTCGAGATAGCGCACGATCCACTCGAGCCGTTCGGGGCTCAGCTCGAGGACGAGCGCGCTCACCGACGGCAGCATCTCGTCGAGGCCGGGGCCGAGCTGCACGCGCTCCACCCCGGTCAGCGCCGTCGAGGAAACCGTCCCGTTCGACCGGACCGGGACGGCCGGCGGCAGCTCGAGATAGGTCTCGGTCGTGACCTGGCGCTGCGCGCCGGCCGGCGCCGCGGCCGCGTCGAGCACGGAGAACGGCAGCAGGGGATCGACGATCGGCAGCGCCGACGACGAGCGGACGCGCAGCGGGTACGCCCGCACGACCATCTCCGGCGTGTCGTCCCAGACGATGTAGGCGCGCGTCTCGATCGTCGTTCCCGCCGGAAGCGGCGTGTTGACGATGACGCGCAGCCGCAGCAGCACCTCGACGCCCGCCGCGACGTCGCCGAGGGTGAGACCGCTGCCGGTCAGCAGCGGCGAGGTCCCCGCGAAGTCGAGCAGCGCGACGTCGTTCACCGTCGTGCTTCCCGGCGCGTACACGGCGTTGCTCGGCGCGTCGACGCGCAGGTTCAGACGCTTCGCGACGCCGTCGCCCGAGTTGCGCACCGCAAGCACGTAGGCGACGACGTCGCCGGCGTCGACCGCATCGCCCGGGATCGACGTGAGCGTCGCGCCGTCGGCGAACGTCGGCTCGGCGTGCGTCTCGAGCTGCAGCGGCTCGAGCGAGAAGGGCACGACGTTCGTCCCGGTCAGCCGCGCGCCCACCTCGAGCTTGTCGCCGACTGCGATCGCGCCGAGCAGCCGCAGGTGCACCGTCGCCTCCTGCGTGTCCTGTGCGGCGATCTCGCCGAACACGACGGCGTCGCCGTCGCGCGAGGCGCCGTACACGTTCTCGAGCCGCAGCTCTTCGGGGAGCTGCAGCCGCACTCGCACGTCGCGACCGCGATCGGTCCCTTCGTTGTGCACGACCAGCCGGCACGCCGTGGTGCGGTTCGGGCGCAGCGCTTCGCTGTTGTCGAGCACGAGCCGCGCGCTCTCCGGCGAGAACCGCGGACGCGACGCGACGACGTGGGCGGCCGAGCCGAGATCGACCTCGCCGAGCTGCGCCGTGCGCAGTGCGGCGCGGAGGCGCAGCTGCGCCGCGTCTTCGATCGTCGCGGCGACGTGCGCCTCGACGCGGATGGTTCGCTCCGCGTTCGGTTCGAGCGTGTCGAGATGGACGGTGCCGTCGTCGGCGGCCACGAGCTCGGCGCCGCCTTCGGTGATGCGGAGATGCTCGAGCCCCGGATCGGCCTCGAGCAGCAGCCGCGCATCGCCGGCGACGTCGGCGCCCATGTTCTGCAGCCGGATCGTGAAAGCGGTCGCCTCGCCCGGCATGAGCCGGCGCGGCCCTCCGCGCTCGATCGCGTTGAACGCCGCCGGAAACGCCGGCGCCGAACGCACCGTGAGGGTGCGCGCGAAGCTGCGGTCGCCTTTCGACCATTCGACGCGTGCCTCGATCGGAAGCTCCAGGCCGGTCGCGATCGGGGAGTGGACGATCCCCGCCAGCGCGACCTCCACCGACCGCCCCGGGTCGACGTCGCCGAGGTCGAACGTTCCGGGATCCCGCCCGCGATCGACCGCCGGGGCCCCGTCCACGGCACGCGAGCCCGCGCTGTAGGCGATCCCGTCGGGGAGCTTCACCTTCACCCGCGCGGCGCGCGCGCGGGCGGTGCCGGCATTGCGGGCGCGCACCACGACCTTGACGCGCTGCCCCGGGGAAACCTCGTCTTCCGTCTCGACCCGCATCGAGGTCTCGTCGCCGGCGAACGAGGCCGCGGAGGGGATGCGCAGCGTCGTCGGGGCCAGCGTGAACTCCGGCAGCTCGTGCGTGCAGATCGATCCCTGCGCGACGATCGCCGTGCCGTCTTCGAGCGTCGGGTCGATGCGCACGCGGTAGCCGACGTCGATCGTCGCGCCCGGTCCGAGCGTCGGCGCCACGATGGCCGGCCGCGTGACGCCGAAGGGCTCCGTCTCACCCGAGGCCTCGCGCACGCGCCCGTCGACGCGCGCGCTCTGCGGGACGTACGTCGTGTGCGCGGGGACCGGCAGCAGCACGATCACGTCGTGCGCGCTGCTCTGGCCGGAGTTGTGCACCTGCACGCGCAATGCGAGGTCGGCGCCCGGCGTCGCTTCGCGGACCGGGGTGAGCGAGAGCCGCGTCCCCGGATTCTTCAGCGTCGGGCGGCTGCGCACGACGAGGCGCACGACGTTCGAACCGATCACCGGGACTTCGAAGGACGAGATCGCCGCCTGCAGCGCGATCTGCGTGCCGTTCTCGATCGTCGGCGCGACGGTGTAGGCGAGCGAGACGCGGCGTTCGCCGCCCGGCGGGACGTCGCCGAGGGGCGTCCCGGCGCCTTGGAGCAGCGAGGTCAGCCCGCCCTGCTCGTCGATCAGCGCGTCGTCGATCTGCGCGGTGCCGACCAGATACGTCAGCCCGTCCGGCAATTTGAAACGGATCCGGAACCCGGTGGCGTTGCCGCCGCCGAGGTTGCGAAACGTGAAGTTGGCGTGGACGGTCGTGCCGGGTTCGACGACGCGGCCCGGCGAGACTTGCAGCGTCCGCAGGCCTTCGGGCAACGGCGGGGTGCCCGGGGCGAAAACGTCCGTCAACGTGCGCATGGCACCTCCGTGCGCGAATGGTTACGCATTCGCGCAAGACGTTCCCGCGCGACTCCGGCGCAAAAAAAGACCCGCTCTCGCGAGCGGGTCTTGATCGGCCGGAGCCTTCTTGAATCAGCGACGATATCCGCCGCCGCCCGCGCCGCCGGAGCGGGTCGCGAAGCAGTCGCGGCAATACACGGGCTTGTCGCCGCGCGGCTGGAACGGCACTTCGGCCACACCGTTGCACGCGCTGCACGTCGCCTGGTACATCTCGCGCTCGCGACGCTGTCCGCCGCCGAAGCCGCCACCCGAGTAACCGCCGGCACTGCTGCCGCCGCCGCCGCCGCCGGCGCGCTGTGCCTTACGGGCAGCGCGGCAGTCGGGGCAACGGTTCGGCTTGTTCGTGAAGCCCTTCTGGGCGAAGAAGCTCTGCTCACCCGAGGTGAACGTGAAAGGCTGCGCGCAGTCCACGCAGCTCAGGGTCTCGTCTTGGTACATCTATTCTCCATGGCGTCGAACGGTGCGAGGACGATGTACGCGGAGCTGCCTGAGCCGATCACGGGACATACGGACCTTTCGCGCGACCAAACGACGGACGCCGGCGCCGTTTGTCGCACCCACTATAACACAGGCCGGGCCCCGTGTAGTGGCACGCGGCGAAAAGTTCCGGGTCTTGCCGAAAACCTAACGCTTCCTCCGGGCCGGACGGCGGGAAGCGGAGGGTCCGCTCCGGGAAGCCTTCACGGCGACTTGACACGACTGTGATCCCGAGCAGCTCAGCCTGCCGGATCGGACGGCCGATATCTTGAGGTACGGCGGCTGGAGCCGCTGTGACACGCGGAAAGGAGTCCCACGATGCAGGTGCGACTCGGACGATCGCGTCGAGCGATCGCGAATGCATCTCGTTCCCCGATCGCCCGTCCCACGGGCTTCGAGCTGTTCATGTACGCCTTGCTGTTTGTCGCCCTGGTCGACGCCGGCATGCTGAGCTGGCTCGTCCTCCACGGCATCGCCGACCGATAGAGGATTCAGCGCTCTGCACGAGCGCTGAATCCTTCGCGTTTGCGGGCTGCGCCCGCAAGCCGCCGCGGGGCGTCGGGGTTGGTCGGGAGCTTGTCGAGGGCGTTGGCGCTGCCATGAGGTCCCAGGGGGGACGATCGTGCTCGGCGACTCGGCTCGAGGATGCGGCTTGACGGCTCGAGTTGACGAGCGTGCTCGACGGGCTCGGCTTGACGAAAAGGGACGCGCCCCGCGGCGAAACGCACCGGCTCACCCGAAAAAAGACCCGCTCGGCAGAGCGGGTCTTTTCCGTGGGGCGCGGACCGCAGCGTAGCGAGGCCGCGAAGGCTTCAGCCCCAGGCTGATCGACTCAGAGGTCTTCGGGGTTGATGCCCTTGGGCTTGTACTGCGTGCGAGCGGGGGTCGCGCTGACCGTGGACTCGGGCTCGTAGTCGCCCTCGTACTGCACCGCGTTCTCCGCCATCCGCTGGCGCTCGTAGGGTCCGAGCACCTTCGGATTGAGCTCCTGGCCGTTCGGCGCGATGACGTCGCCGTAGCTCGAGAGGACGTCCTCGTTCGGGTTGAAGTCGAGGAAGACGTTCTTCGGGCGGCCCTCTTCGTCGAGGTCCTGACCCTCGGGCTCGATTTGGAGATTGCGGTACCGCGACATCCCCGTGCCGGCCGGGATCAGCTTCCCGATGATGACGTTCTCCTTGAGACCGAGCAGCGGGTCGTGCTTGCCCTTGATCGCCGCGTCGGTGAGGACGCGGGTGGTCTCCTGGAACGACGCCGCCGAGAGGAACGACTCCGTCGCGAGCGACGCCTTCGTCACGCCGAGCAGCACCGGTGAGCCCTCGGCATTCTTTCCGCCGTCTTCCTTGATCTTGACGTTCTCGTCGGCGAACACGGCCCACTCCACGAGCTGGCCCGGGAGCATCCGCGTGTCGCCGCCGTCGACGATCTTGATCTTCCGCAGCATCGAGCGAACGATCACTTCGATGTGCTTGTCGTTGATGTCGACGCCCTGCGAGCGGTAGACCTTCTGCACTTCCTGCACGAGGTAGTTCTGCAGCGCGGTCTGTCCGCTGATCCGCAGGATCTCGTGCGGGTTGAGCGAGCCGTCCGCAATCGGCTGACCCGCTTCGACGCGGTGACCTTCCTGAACCGTGAGGTGCACGTTGGTCGCAACGTCGATCTCGTGGTCTTCGCCCTCGTCGTCGGTGACGAAGACGACGCGCTTGCCCTTCTCCTCGCCGAACTTGATCGCGCCGGCGAACTCCGACATCGGCGCTTCGCCCTTCGGTTTGCGCGCTTCGAAGATCTCCTCGACGCGCGGGAGACCCGTGATGATGTCTTCCTGCGCGACGCCGCCGGTGTGGAACGTGCGCAGCGTGAGCTGCGTCCCCGGCTCGCCGATCGACTGCGCCGCGATGATGCCCACCGCTTCGCCGATGTCGACCTTCAGGCCGGTGGCGAGATTGCGGCCGTAGCACATCGCGCAGACGCCGTGCTTCGCCTGACAGGTCAGCACCGAACGGATCTTGACCGTGTCGACGCCCGCCGCGATGATCGCCTTGGCTTTCTCCTCGTCGATCTCGTCGTCGCGCTTGACGATCTTTTCCTTCGGGCGCTCCGGATGCTTGAGATCCTCGGCGGCACGCCGGCCGACGATGCGGTCGATGAGCGGCTCGATCGTCTCCTTGCCGACGCGGATGTCGCGCACGGTGATCCCGTTCGCCGTGCCGCAATCTTCCTCGCGGATGATCACGTCCTGCGCGACGTCGACCAGACGGCGCGTCAGGTAGCCTGAGTCGGCGGTGCGGAGCGCGGTGTCGGCGAGACCCTTGCGCGCGCCGTGCGTCGAGATGAAGTACTCGAGAACGGTCAGGCCTTCTTTGAGCGAAGCCTTGACCGGGATCTCGAGGATGCGGCCCGACGGGTCGGACATCAGCCCGCGCATGCCGCCGAGCTGCTTGACCTGCGCGATCGAACCGCGCGCGCCCGACGTCGCCATCATGAAGACGGGGTTGATCGGGTTCTGCGCCTGCTGCATCGCGGTCGTGACGTCGTCACCGGCCTTCTGCCAGATGTCGATCGTCTTCGTGTAGCGCTCGTCCTCGGAGATGAAGCCCTGGTCGAACAGGCCGTGGAGCTCGTCGACCTCGCCTTGCGCCTTCTCGAGGATGTCGTGCTTCGACTGCGGCACCACGATGTCGCTGATCGAAACCGTCGTCCCCGACTGCGTCGCGTAGCGGAAGCCGAGCAGCTTGATCGCGTCGAGGAACTCCGCGGTCGCGGCGTTGCCGTACTTGCGGTAGCACTCGGTGATGAGCCGCTTGAGCGTGTTCTTGTCGAGGATCTGATTGAAGTACGGGTAGTCCCACTCGTGCGGGAACGCCTGGTTCAGGATCGCGCGGCCGACCGTCGTCTTCACGCGCGTGCCGTCGAGGCGGATCTCGATCCACTCGTGCAGGCCGATCAGGCGATGGTTGTACGCGGTGATCGCCTCGTCGCTGCCCTTGAACGCCAGCAGCGCCGTGGTTCCGTCGGGATGCTTGCGGGCGCTGCCGTTGCGATACGGCGCCGACGCGTAGAGCGTGTCGTCGGAGAGCGCGGCCTTCGCGGGGCCCTTGTACTCGTCGGGCTGGAAGGTGAGCCAGTACAGACCCAGCACCATGTCCTGGGTCGGGATGGACACCGGGTTCCCGAAGCTCGGCTGCAGGATGTTGTTCGACGAGAGCATCAGGATGCGCGCTTCCGCCTGCGCGCCGGCGCTCAGCGGTAGATGCACGGCCATCTGGTCGCCGTCGAAGTCGGCGTTGTACGGCGTGCAGACGAGTGGGTGCAGATGGATCGCCTTGCCCTCGACCAGCACCGGCTCGAAGGCCTGGATGCCGAGCCGATGCAGCGTCGGGGCGCGGTTCAGCAGCACCGGGTGCTCGCGAATCACTTCATCGAGAACGTCCCAGACTTCCGGACGGACGCGCTCCACCATGCGCTTCGCGGACTTGATGTTGTGCGCCTGACCGCGGTCGACGAGCTTCTTCATCACGAACGGCTTGAAGAGCTCGAGCGCCATCTCTTTCGGCAGCCCGCACTGGTGCAGCTTGAGGTTCGGGCCGACGACGATGACCGAACGGCCCGAGTAGTCGACGCGCTTGCCGAGCAGGTTCTGGCGGAACCGGCCCTGCTTGCCCTTCAGGATGTCCGAGAGCGATTTGAGCGGACGATTGTTCGGCCCCGTGACCGGTCGGCCGCGGCGCCCGTTGTCGATCAGCGCATCGACCGCTTCCTGCAGCATGCGCTTTTCGTTCTTGATGATGATCTCGGGCGCACTCAGCTCCAGCAGCCGCTTGAGGCGGTTGTTGCGGTTGATGACGCGGCGATAGAGATCGTTCAAGTCGGACGTGGCGAAACGTCCCCCGTCGAGCTGCACCATTGGGCGCAGCTCCGGCGCGATGACCGGCACCGCGGAAAGAATCATCCACTCCGGCTTGTTGCCGCTCGAGAGGAACGCTTCGACGACTTCGAGACGCTTGATCGCTTTGATCCGCTTCTGCCCGGTTGTTTCTTTGAACTCGCGGCGCAGATCGTCTTGCAGCTTGCGCAGGTTCAGATCGCGCAGCAGATCGCGGATCGCTTCCGCACCCATCCCGGCCTTGAAGTTCGTGCCGTACTTTTCGCGGCTCTCGCGATACTTCTGCTCGGTGAGGATCTCACGCTTCGTGAGCGACGTCGTTCCGGGATCGGTGACGACGTACGCCGCGAAGTAGATGACCTTTTCGAGCTGCCGCGGCGACATGTCGAGCAGGATGCCGATGCGCGACGGCACGCCCTTGAAGTACCAAATGTGCGTGACCGGCGTGGCGAGCTCGATATGTCCCATCCGCTCGCGGCGCACTTTCGCGCGCGTGATCTCGACGCCGCAGCGATCGCAGATCATCCCCTTGAAGCGGATGCGCTTGTATTTGCCGCAGTGGCATTCCCAGTCTTTGGTCGGGCCGAAGATCTTCTCGCAGAAGAGGCCGTCGCGTTCCGGCTTGAGGGTCCGGTAGTTGATCGTCTCCGGCTTCTTCACTTCGCCGAAGGACCAGGCGCGAATTTGTTCGGGCGAGGCGAGCCCGATCCGCATCGCGTCGAAATTGTTGACGTCGAGGAGGTTCATCGATTCCTTTGCTCAGCGCGTCGGCGAGACAGAGGCGGCCGAGGTGACGTCGTGAGCGGGAGTGGCGCTGGGTGATCGCTTGAAAAGGCGAAAAGACCCAGGAGACGCCCGTTTGACGTTCCTTGGGCCCGCGTTATCGGCCGAAGGGCATAGGCGGCTATCGTATCACGGAGGCGCCAAAACCTCAAGGCGTTAAGGACAGAGCCGATGACCGCTCGGTGGTTCGCTCGCACCGGCCTCGTCGCCGGCGCCTGCCTGGCTTTCGCGGCACTCGTGGCGGCGCTATACGTCGGCTGGGTCATGCTTTCGACGCGGACGCAGGTCGCGGCGTACTCCGGCCTCAGGACCGGGCTCGCGGTCGACCGGCCGGTGACGATCGCCCGCGACGCGCGCGGCGTCGCGCACATCCGCGCCGCGACGGACCACGACCTGTTCTTCGCCGAAGGCTATGCGATGGCGTCGGACCGCCTGTTCCAGATGGACATGACGCGGCGGTTCGTTCAAGGCCGGCTCTCCGAAGTGCTCGGCCGGGCGACGCTTCGAACCGACCGGCGCATGCGCGTCTACGGCATCCGCGAGCTGGCCGCGCGCGTCTTCGCCGCCGCGAGCCCACAGGAGCGGACAATGCTGGCCGCCTTTGCGGACGGAATCAACGCCGCCGCGACGCGCGAGCCGACGCCGCCGGAGTACCGCGCCCTCTTCACCCGCTTCGAGGCTTGGGATCCGGCGGATTCGCTGGCGGTCGGATTCGCGACGCTGCTCGACCTCGACGACACGGCCGAACAGATTCTGCCGCGCGAGGCGATCCGCCGACAGCTCGGCCCGGTGGGAACCGACGCCTTCTTCCCGGTCAGCGATCCGCGCTATGACGTTCCCTCGGACAACCGGCCGCCCGGACGGATTCCGGCCGCTCCCGGCGCTTCGCGGCCCGTTGAAGACGGCTCCGGACGGCGCGACTCGCGCGGACGCCGCCGGCGGCCGCACCGTTCTCGCGTGGACGGATCACGACCGCCGCGCTGCAGCGCCGATCGACGAACCGGCGGCGCTCGGAAGCAACGCCTGGGTGGCGGGCGCCGACCGTACGACGATCGGTCGTGCGGTGCTCGCCAACGACCCTCATCTCTCGGTCGGCGTTCCGGCGATCTGGTGGCTGGTCGAAGCCCGTTCGCCGGGCTTTCACATCGCGGGGGCGAGCCTGGCCGGGACACCGGGCGTGACCCTCGGCCACGACGATCACGTCGCCTGGGGCGTGACCGCCGGCTATGCCGCGGCGATGCGGCTGATCGTCGAGCCGATCCGCGGCGACCAGCTCCGCGAGGACGGCCGGTGGATCACCGCGACGCGCCGTCCCGAAACGATCCACGTCCGCTTCGGCGGCGACGTCATCGACAACGAGCTCGAGACGCCGCGCGGCGTCGTCATCGCCCAGTATCCGCGCCGTGCGTATCTGATGGACTGGGCGATGCGCCGCCGACCGGTTTCACCGCTCGCACCGTTCCTCGCCCTGAACCGCGCGCGCACCGCCGCCGAGGCGCGTGAACGCGCTGCGCGCGCTGCCCGAGCCGCCGCTGAACGTCGTGATCGCCGACGACGCCGGCCGCGCCGCGTATCACCTCGCGGCGACGATCCCGGTCGATCCCGCGTGGGGCCGCTACGCGCTGCGCGGCGACCGGGTTCCGTCGGCGGTCATGGCGTTCGATGCGTTGCCGCACATCGATCCTTCACGCAGCGCCTTCACCGTGACGTCGAACAACCGCCCGGGCGGCGTAGGCTCACCGCGTCTCGGCGCGTACTTCGCGCCGCCCTACCGCGCCTACGAGATTCGCCGCGCGCTCGGCGCCGGCGACCACGGCAAGTGGAACGTCGACGAGCTCGCCGCCGCACAACGCGACCTCTCCTCGCCGGCCGAATCGGAGCTGGCCCGTGACGCGCTCGCGGCGGCGATGCGCCGGCACGCCGACGCGGATTCGGCGATCGCTCCGATCCTCGGCGCGCTGCGCTCGTTCGACGGGCGCATCAGCGGCGGGTCGACGGGGGCGACCGCGATCGTCGCGCTGCGCATCGACCTCGTCGACGCGCTCGCGCGCGCGCAGCTTCCGGAAGACGTCGCCGACGCCTACGTGAGCGACGGTCCGGGATACGAAGTGCTGCTGCGCGCCCTGCGCGAACGTCCCCGCGGCTGGATTCCGCACGACGACTGGGATGCGTTCGTCGTCGCGGGGATCCGGCGCACGCAGATGCAGCTCGGCCCGCAGATCCCGCAATTCGGCACGTGGGCGGCGCAGCAACTGGCGCATCCGCTGGCGAGCCTCGGTTTCTCCGCCTGGAACGGCCCGACGCTCCCCGGCCGTGGCGGCAGCTACGCCCCGGCCGTCCAGTGGCACGGTCACGCCCAGTCCTTCCGCGCCGTCTGGATCGCGGGCGACTGGGACGACGGCACGATCGACATCGATGCCGGCGAATCCGGTGAGCCCGGCTCGCCGCATTACACGGACGAGAGCCGCACCTGGATCGACTTCGGCAGAACGCCGCTGCCCTTCTCCGACAACGCCGTGGCGGCGGCGACGCGCGGTCACGCACCGCTGACATTGACGCGTTGAGACGACCGCGCATACGCCGGTAGCGTCGAGATGCCCGCGCACATGCCGGTCGCTGAGGCGCCAGCGCACATGCCCGTAACGTCGAGGTGCCGGCGCACATGCCGGTGGCTGAGGCGCGGGCGCATATGCCGGCAGCGTCGGGGTACCGTCCGATGGTGAGGTGTCCAGCGAGCGCGGCTTCAGTCTGATCGAGGTGACGGTCGCGGTCGGCATCGTCGCAGTGGTCGCGGTGGGGGCGGTCGGGGTGACGATGGCATCGCGTGCATTGGCGGTCAGCACCGCGGCGGCGCAGTTCGACGCGCTGCTCGACGCCGCCCGAACGACGGCGCGCGAGATCGACCACGGCGCGACGATCGCGTTCGCGCCGGATGCGTACGGCGACGGCTTCGTGGCGCGCCTCTACCGTAATCGTCCCGCCGTCGCGCCGCCCGAGACGGCGACGATTCCCGCGGTGGAAGCGCGCGTCAGCGTGGCCGAAACGGCGACGCTCGGCGCACCGTCGTTCGCGCTCGCCGTCCACAGCAACGGCGCGATCGCGGGGCTCCCCGGGTACGTCGCGGGCGGACCCGCCGTGCCGGAAACGCCCTGCCCGCCCAGCGGCGCATACCATTTGACTTTTTCCTACGCCGGCGCCCACGCAGACCGTGTCATCCCGTGCACGACTCCCGTCGCGACGACCGGAACCGTATCGTACGCACCCCCGACGAGTGCAACGATCGCGCCCTCCCCGACGGCATTCCCCTGCGCCGGCAGCTGCATCCCAACGCCGCCCGCTTCGCCGAACCCAAACCCAACCTGCCCGCCGAACTACGTCCCCAAAGACCCCTCGACGTGCATTCCAACGACTCTTACGGTCGTGCCGTCATCGTTGACATTTCTTGCGCCCGGGACACCCAGCTATCTAACGTTCACCGCCCAGGAGATCGGATATACCGCCGCATTCAACCTAAGCGACAATTGCGGAGGCGCGATTTCGAACTCTCCCATGGCCGGAGGGCGAGGGCCGACGGCGACATATTCGGTATCGGCTACGAGGATAGCTCAATGCATCGTGCAGGTCAGCGACCTCAATATGAATACGGCAACTGTCAGAGTTTTCGTGCGCCCCGCACTGCAACCAAAATACATCTGCGATCCGGAGAGCCCGGCGCGGCCATACGGTACAGACCTCGGTCCCGATCCGGACGGAATGCACGAAGACTATTCCACTGGCGTGACATGCGCAACTCCGTCCTCTCAACCTACGCCTGCCGCCGGATCCCCCGCGACGTCTCAGGTGTCCCCAGTCTGCTCTGAGCTCTTTCCGGACGATTGGTCCTGCTCGTGGACCGACTCGTATTCATTACCCTTTGCCGACCCGCCTGGTACTACGATCCACATAACCGGCCGCGTAATCCCCGCTTCAACCATTGCAGAATTTACGGCAGCCCTTCTCTACTGGAACGGAAACGGCTTCAGTACGATTTCTATTCAAGGCTCGCGCGATCCGACCAGTTCCGCCTTTTCGATCGATTCGACACTTGTGACGCCGATGTCAACGAGCGCATCGTACCAAATCACTCTTTCATTGTCGTGCGCAGACGACGGGTACGCGCAATCGCAAGGAACGGCCTGCGTCGCAGGAACGAACTCGTTCGCGGTCGCGGTCAGCCCGAATTCGTCATAGCTTCAGCAAAGAAGAAGTCTAAACCACTTACGGAAGTGGATTCGGACTTGTCGTGAAGAACTCTTCTGCGAAATAGCTTGCGGTAGCACCGCCAAAACCTGGTGCGGGCCGTCCGTTCAGTGCTTCTCCGAACCCCACCCAAAGGTTCCTTGTTGAAATGACATTTTGATAGTGCCCGTCGGTCGAACCAGCCTCCACGTAAGCATCCTCGGCGTCTGCTTGAGAGGATGCATCGGCATCAAGGTTTTCCTGATTGTAGATTGGCGTAGCCGTGGGTGACGCACAGAAGGCGCCGGTATCGATGGAGCAAAGGTAGACCACGCTAGCCGCACGCGACTGTCCCGGCGCCGTGTGGCCGTAGTAGCCTTTTGTCGCCATGTCGTTTACGCGATAGCGCGCGAGCAGCTCTAGGTCGGCGTCGAGCGTGAGGGGGACCGCGCCGGCGCCGGTTCCGAGTTGGGCCCGATCTTTGTTCAGCTCCGCGAGGCCCGAGAGATCTTCGCTCGTCGCGGTGGGGAGGGTCAGGGTTCCGAGGCCGCCCGACGTCGCGGGGAGCGGACGGTGGAGCGAGACGAGACCCGGCGCGTCGACCTCCATGAAGACCTGATTTCGCATGGCGGAGACGGTGAATGATCCGTCGGCGGCCGTGGTCGCCGTCGTCTTCGAGCCGGCGACGACGTAGGCGGAGCCAACGTAGGAGAGCGCCGTGCCGACGGTCACCGCTGCGCCGGAGACGGCGGCGTTGCCGTGGTCGCCGTCGACGACGCGAGCGCTGAAGGACAACGAACTCGCCGTCGGCGCCGAAGACGGCGAGGTCGGCGGCGAGGATGGAGTCGTCGGCGGGCCGGCCGTCGGCTGCACGAACGATCCCGTCGGGGACGACGAGCCGCCGCCTCCGCCGCATCCAATGAGAATCGGCATCGCAACCGCCGCGATGCACGCAAAAACACCCCTGCTGCGCATACTCCACACCCTCGTTCGATCCACACCCGGACGTCGAAACACGCACGGCATCCGTGCGCAGCGTCCTGGCACGCCATTCCACGAGAGTGAAGCGTTTCCCCTCCCTGCCGCTCGCCCGCTTCGAGCCGTCCGCCCATCGGCGGCCGTTGGCGCACTGCCGCCAGGGCGGATCGGCGCCCGCTCCAGGATCGACCGCCAGCCCGGAACCGGCGATCGCGCCGAACGGCCATTCTCCTGCCACCGGGTCGCCGGACCACGCGCCGTTCGCGGGCGGTTACCGACCGCTCGGGCCGTGTTTCGTGCCGTTGGCGGCGGCCCAGGATCGCGAAGGCCTAGGCTTGGCTATACTCCCGGGCAACGGCCGCGCCCCAGTCGCTGCCGACGCATGCCACCGTACGCCAAGGAGATGTCAGTGCCGGATCTGCCAACGTTCTCGTTCGACAGCCAACCCGACCGCGGGCGGCCGTACTCGGACGACGACGTCGTTCGTCTGCGCGGAAGCGTCCGCGTCGAGCACACGCTCGCGCGCCGCGGCGCCGAGCGGCTACGCACGATGCTCGCGAAGGACGCGCCGGTCGTCGCGCTGGGGTGTCTCACCGGCGGCCAGGCGGTGCAAGCCGTGAAGGCCGGGCTCGAAGCGATCTATCTCTCCGGCTGGCAAGTCGCCGCGGATGCGAACAGCGCGGGGCAGACGTATCCCGATCAATCGCTATATCCGTACGATTCGGTGCCGAAGGTGGTCGAGCGGATCAACAACGCGTTTCAGCGGGCCGACCAGATCGACAGCATCGAAGGCCGCGCCGGCGCGAAGGACTGGTTCGCGCCGATCGTCGCCGACATGGAAGCCGGCTTCGGCGGCCCGCTCAACGTGTTCGAACTCACCAAGGCGATGATCGCCGCCGGCGCGGCGGGCGTCCATCTCGAAGATCAGCTGGCGTCGGAAAAGAAGTGCGGCCATCTTGGCGGCAAGGTGCTGATCCCCACGCAGCAAGCCGTGCGCAACCTCATCGCTGCGCGGCTCGCCAGCGACGTCTCCGACGTGCCGACGGTCATCGTCGCGCGCACCGACGCGGACGCGGCGAACCTGCTGCTCAGCGACATCGACGATCGCGACAAGCCCTTTCTCACGGGCGAGCG
Source organism: Vulcanimicrobiota bacterium (assembly GCA_963795405.1). Classification (GTDB taxonomy): domain Bacteria; phylum Vulcanimicrobiota; class Vulcanimicrobiia; order Vulcanimicrobiales; family Vulcanimicrobiaceae; genus Vulcanimicrobium. The sequence continues at coordinate 64,072 of CAWCHS010000005.1, read as the reverse complement.
GACGCCGGAGGGCTTCTACCGGGTACGCCCCGGCGTCGATCAGGCGATCGCGCGCGGACTCGCATACGCGCCGCACTGCGACATGATCTGGTGCGAGACGTCGCATCCCTCGCTGGAGGAAGCGAAGGCGTTCGCCGACGGCATCCATGCGAAGTTCCCCGGCAAGATGCTCGCCTACAACTGCTCGCCGTCGTTCAACTGGAAGCTCAAGCTCGACGAGACGACGATCGCCGAGTTCCGGCAGAAACTCTTCGAATACGGCTATCGCTTCCAGTTCATCACGCTCGCTGGCTGGCACGCGTTGAACCACTCGATGTTCGAGCTGGCCCGGGACTACGCGGCGCGCGGCATGTCCGCGTATGCCGACTTCCAAGAACGCGAATTCGCCAGCGAGTCGGACGGTTACACCGCGACGCGCCATCAGCGCGAAGTCGGCACCGGCTACTTCGACGAGGTCGCGAAGGTCGTCGGCGGCGGCGCCTCGTCGACGACGGCGCTGACGGGCTCGACCGAGGAAGCACAGTTCAGCGCCAAATCAACCAAGAAAGAACCGGTCGCGGTCTAGCACGAAACCGACGACCGCACCTTGACCGATGAAGACGACGCCCCCGAATCGCATCGGCGACGCCGTCTTCGTCCGCCGACGTAATTTGAGGACGCTGCCCGCGAGGTCGTCAGTCGCGGGCGCGGTGCTGGCGGAACGTCACGTTGAGGCGTTCGCCCGTGATGCGCGGATCGCGGGGGACACGGTGCTCCCAATGGAGCTGCGTGTCCCCCGCCATCACGATGAGATCGCCGTGCGCGACCTCGACGGTGATGGGGTCGTAACGCAGTCCACTGTCTTTTTTCGGACGGAGCTGAAAGGCGCGGGTCGCGCCGAGCGAGAGCGACGCGACGACGAGACGGGCGTCGCGCTCGCCGTCGTGGTCGCCGTGCCAGGCGACGGCGTCGCGGCCGTCGCGATACCGGTTCAGGAAGCAGTAGTCGAACGTCGTGCCGGTGTGCCTCTCGGCCATGCCGCGCACGCGGTCGAGCACCGGCGACCAGGGCTGCGGCATCTTGTCGCCGCGGCCCGCCGTTTCGCGCGGGACCAAGACGCGCTTGCCGTACATCATCCGCGAGTCGGCGCGCCAGCGCGTGTCGGCGTTCAGCTCGTCGACCAGCGCGTCGGCTGTCGCGCGATCCAAGAACTCCGGGACGTAGGTGACGTCGCCACGGTCGCCGACGACTCGAGTCGGCAGCGCCGCGGTGGCGAAGAGCGGGATTTGGCGAACGGCAAGCATACGGATTCTTCTCGAACGTATGTTCGCTTCATCGCTCCGCGGGTCCTCCCGGCGTGGGCGCGGGGCGGCGGCGCGTCGGCCGCCGCCCCCGCGGAAACGCTCTACGAAGCCGTGCCCGGGTGGGCGGCCACGTAGGTGTCGGCGGCCGGCACGAGGCGGCCTTTCAGGGCGATCGCGAAGCGCGCGCGTTCCATCCCGCGCTCGACCCACACGCCGGCGGTCGGCGGGGTGTGCGCCACCACGTACGCGTGCAGGTCGTCGAGCGAGGTGGCACGCCAGAAGGTCGCGGGAACTTGGGTGAACGCGAGCGCGCGCTCGAACTCGGAGTAGGTCGACATCAGCTCGGTGCTGTGCGCTTTGTAGAACGTCCACGTCGCCGCCGGATTCCAGGCGGCCGCGGCCATCACGAGCCGCCCGCGCATGCCGGCGGCCTGCGGCGGGATCTCGGGCGACAAGGCGATCTGCAGCGCCTGCTCGGCGAGCTTCGGATCGCGGACGCTCATCAGCGCGCCGTAGTACCGGCGTACGTCCGCGCCGTCGCGCGCCGTCTTCGCGATCGCGTGCAGCTGATCGAACGTCGCCTGATCGGCGTTGGCCGCGACGGTGCCGAGCACCATCGCCTGATCGTCGGCGCTTAGCGAGGACCGGTCGGCGACGAAGCGCGCGAAGCGACGCCGCGCCTCCGCGACGACCTGCGGATCGCCGCTTCGGCCGAGGGCGCCGATCACTTCACGCCGGAGGTTTTGGAGCTGCGGCGTCTCGTCGGGCTTGGCGTCCCAGCCGAGACGCCGGTACAGCGGGCGCACCAGGCTTTGCGCGTATGCGACGAACTTGTCGTGGCCGGGCGTGCCGCGCTCGTCGAGCTCGATCGTATCGAGCGCGCCGATGATCTGCGTCCACGCGCGCGCGTCGACGTCGGTGCCCATCGCCGAGGCGAGCGCAAGATACGATCCCAGCGGTGCCTGATTCGCCTCCGCGAGGGCCCACTGATCGTCGAGCAGCGCGATCTTGTCGGCGTCCGGCAGCGCCGAGAAGCCCTTCACGTTCATCGCGAACGTGGAAGCGTCGTAGTTCGCGCGGAAGAGTCCGACGTCGCCGGCGTTGATGCTCAGCGACTCGCCGCAGCGGCCGGCGGACGCGGTCTGACCGTCGCGCGCCAGCAGCACGGTTTGCGGCATACCGCCGGCGCCGGAGCGGACGCGCAGGGGAACGTTCCAATGCTCGTTGTTCGGGTCGGTCCCTTCGAGCAGGAAGCGCTTCTGCGAGAGCGCGATCGTCCGGTTCCCCGACGCATCGCACGTGGCGACGACGCTGACCACGGGGAAGCCGGGCTGCTCGGTCCATCCCGCGGCGAGCGCTTCGACGTCCTTGCCGCTCGCCGCGCTCAGGCCGTTCCACAGATCCGCGCTCGTCGCGTTGGAAAACGCCTGCGCCTTGATGTAGCGCCGCACGCCGGCGCGGAACGTCCCCTCGCCGAGGTACGCCTCGAGCATGCGCAGGAACGCCTGACCCTTGTCGTACGTGATCGCCGGATCGAACGAGGCCTGCGCCTGCAGCTCATCGACGACGTGCTGCTGGATCGCGTGCGAATCGGGCCGCGCGTCGGCGTTCATCGCGTTTTCTTTGCTCTGGTCCTCGCCTTCCCACCAGTTCCAGCTGGGGTTGCGAATCGCGGTCTCTTTCGCCGACATCCAGGACGCGAAGCTCTCGTTGAGCCAGATGTCGTCCCACCAGCCCATCGTCACCAGATCGCCGTTCCACTGGTGCGCCATCTCGTGGGCCTGCACGCTGAACACGGCTTGTTTGCGCCCCAGCGTCGAGTTCGGCGGAAGCAGCAGGATCTGATCGTTGTAGGTGATCGCGCCCCAGTTTTCCATCGCGCCGCCGAAGCCGCCGGGTACCGCGATCGAATCGAGCTTCGGCAGCGGGTACGTGTAGCCGAAATAGCGGTCGTAGTCGGCCAGGATCAGTTGCGCGTTGGCCAGTGCGTACTGCCCGTTCTGCTCCTGACCGCGCACCGCCCACACGCCGAAATGCTTGCCGCCCGCCGTCGCATCGATGTGCGCGAGATCGCCGGCGGAGAGCTCGAGCAGATACGTCGGCATCTTCGGCGTGCGCTGGAACGTCGTCGTCGCGAGATCGCCGTGCGCGGTGCGCGAGGCGACCGGCATGTTCGACACCGTCGTCCACGCCGCCGGGATCGTCACGCTGAGCTCGAACGTCGAGCGAAACGCGGGCTCGTCCCAGCACGGGAACATCCGGCGCGCGTCGGTCGCTTCGAACTGGGTCGAGAGCATCGTCGAGGTCGAGCCGTTCGGCAGCCGGTACGGCTGCACGAAGAGTCCCTGCGGCGCGGTCTCCAGCTTTCCGTCATAGGCGAACGTCAGCGTATGCCGTCCGGCCGCGACGGAACGCGCGACCGTCAGCGTCGTGAGCTGCTTCGCATCGGACGAGTCGACGCCGGCGACCGGCGCCCCGTCGAGCCGCACGTCGTGCAGCCGCTCGTTGAGCGAGTTGAAGACGATCGTCGTCACCGGCTGTCGTACGCGAAGGACGATCGACTCCGTCCCCGTGAACGTCTTCGCGCCGGCGTTCGGAACGACCGCGATGCGATAGTCGAGCGGGACGACCGTTTTCGGCAGTCGTCCGGGGGCGCGATCGAAGTTGTACGGCGCCTCTTTGAACCCGGTGGGCGCCGCGGCTGCCGTGAGTCCCGTTGCGAGCGCGGTCGCGGCGACCAGCGCAATCCGAATGAATCCGTAGGCCATGACGCCGCGTGCCGTTCGCACCCGGCCCTCGAAGCCCTACCCGGCGGGGGGTCTCACGTGCGGCTTCCGTCGCGTCGCTCGTTCGTCTCGCTCGCCGACAGCGGCGCGCGAAGCTCACGCATCGGCGCCATCGTTCGCGGGCACAGTACGAACCATGCAGGACGATTCGACGAAAGCGGCCGACTCCGACGACGAGCATCTCGACGATGCGATCATCGCCGCCGACGACACCGGGATGCTGGCCGGCGAACGGATGATCACGGTCGCGGAGATCGAGGAAGCCGAAGAGAAGTCGGCCGATGCAGGTGACGTGTAACACGTGACGTAACCCGGCCCTAGTGAACGCTACGCGCAGTGCGCGCGCCAGTCTCTTGGATAAGGCCATGAGCCTTCCAATGGCGCGCGACGAAGACTTTTTCGGTGCGAATCGACGGCCGGTGGGGGTGGATCCAAAGCAACTTCGCGTCATCAACGATACGGCACTCCGGTCTCGGCTGATCATGGCGGGAATCGCCGAAGGGTTACAATCACCAAAGGGACCGCAGCGTATCAAGTCGATCATTCGAATCTATCCCGGATTCGATGCACCGCGGCCGACGAATCGACCGCGAGCCATTCGGTCGGTACCCGCGCCGAGCGGCAACGAGCCCGCCCGAGCGGCGTTCGGCCTGCCGACCGTCGAGGAGCTGAATGCGCTCCTCAACCGCATCCACCAGGTGGAGCGCGACGTGAGCCGCGAGATGCAGGGCCGGCTCGGCGCCGACATCGACCGTCTCAAGAAGCAGATCTCGACCCTGGACGGCGATGAGTTCGAGCGCGCCTTTCGCGAGCTGGAAACGGCGATGCGGCAGCGCCGCGAGCTGGCCGGCCAGATTCGCGAGGAGACCTTCCGCCGCATTGATGCGGACAGCGCGTTCGAGGCGCGCCGGTACTTGCGCCTGATCGCGAGGAACCGAGACGGCTGACCCCGGCGAACGGCACGGGATGGCCCTCGCCTGGAACGCTCGGGCGGACCGGTAGGACGGTGCCTGGGACGGGCAGGATTGCCGATACCGTACCAGGGGCGTCCGGCGCCCGAGGAGTAGCCACCACCCGCACGTGATCCGCAGTGTTGCGCCAAACGGTCGTCCCGATCTCGGCGGAGTTTTCCGGCCGATCGAGCGTCCGCGCGTCCTCGAGCGGCTCGCGACCGCCGCACAGTACCGCTTGGCGACGATCATCGCGCCGGCCGGCTTCGGCAAATCGGTCGCGGTGCGGCAGTTCCTCGAGACCGTCCCGTCCTCGATCGTCTACGACGTGCCGCCCGACGCGACGAGCCTGATCCCGTTCGTGCGCAGCTTCGCCGATGCGTTCGAGGCGAGCGTCCCCGGCCTGCGCCGCTCGCTCGCCTCCGCGCTCGACGGCGCGCGCAGCTCCGAGACGCCCGGTCGCGAGCTCGCCTCCTGGGTGGCGACGCACATCCGCGGCCTCGACACGCTGATCGTCGTCGACGACCTGCACAACGGCGAGGCGGACCCGGAGATCTCGCGCTTCATCGCCACCCTCGTCGATCGGACGAAGGGCGGCCCGCGCTGGCTGTTCTCCTCGCGCAGCCCGCTGCAGCTCCCGGTCGCCTCGTGGCTCGCTTACGGCGAGTCCGACTTGGTCGTCGACGCCGTCGACCTCCGCTTCACCATCGATGAAGCGAAGCAGAGCGCGCGGGCGACCCGCGTCTCGGTGCGCGAGGACGAGCTCGAGCAGATCCTTTCGCTGATCGACGGCTGGCCGGCCGCGCTGACGTTTGCCCTGCGCACCTCGACGCGCGCGAGCGATCTGCGCGCGGTCTCCGCCGGCACGCGCGAGATGGTGTACCGCTACCTCGCCGAGCAGGTGTGGCACTCCCTCGACGACCGGATCCGCGCGTTCTTGCGCACCGCCGCGTTCTTGCCGCGCCTCGAGACGCGGCTGGCCGTCGCCGCCGGGTTCGACGACGCCGCCGCGATCATCGAAGCGCTGCGCGAGCGGGTGGCCTTCATCACCGTGCTCGACGCCGGCATCTACAAGCTGCACGATCTCTTCCGCGACTTCGTGCAGCGCCAAGTGCAGCTCGAAGGCGACGAAGCACTGAACGAGGCGCGCGTCGGTGCCGGCCGCGTCTTGGAAACGATGGGACTCCACGGCGACGCTCTGGAGCGCTTCGTCGAAGCGAACGCCGTGCGCGACGTCGAGCGCGTGCTGGAGCGCTACAACTTCGCGCTGCTCGAAACCGGCTGTTTCGACATCGTCGAGCGCGCGGTGCGCACCTTGCCGGGCGCGATCGCCACCGGCAATCCGAAGGTCCTCGCGCTGCGCGCCTCGCTCGAGCTCTCGCGCGGCCGCGCCGACCAGGCCGAGCGCTGGTACGCGGCGGTGCTCGAACGGCTCGGCGACGACGTTCCGTTCCGCGTCGCGGTCGCCGCGCGCTACGCCGTCATGCTGTATCAGCTCGGCCGCCCCGACGCGCTCCCCGTCCTCGAAGCGCTCTGCGAGCGCGACGACCTCTCCGACGGCGAGCGCGCCGAGCTGCTCGGCGTGATCGGGATGATCCGCGGCTGGGCGGGCGACGCCGTCGAAGCGAAGGCCGCCATCGACGACGCGATCTCGCTCGCCGAGTTCGGGGACGAGCTGCTGCGCGCGCGCACGTACGGTCGCGCGGCGACGAGCGCGTTCTACGCCACCGACGAGCAGGCCGTCGAGTACTACGCGCGCGAGGCGACGCGGCTCGCGATCGACGCAGGTCAGTTCGGCCTCGCGGCGCGCTTCTTCAGCAACCTTGCCGCGGTCCACTCGTTCGCCGGCCGCCTGCCGGTGGCGTCCTGGTACGCAGCGCAAGTCGCCGCCAACGCGGAAAAGGCGGGCGACCCGCTCATGCGCGCGTACGGACTGCGTTCGCTCATGCAGCTCGAGGCCGAGCGCGGCAACGCCGACCGCGTCGCCGAGATCGACCGCGACCTCGCCGCCCTGCAATATCGCGGCCACATCGCGCTGATGGGCTACGTGTTCGGCAAGGCGCTGCTGCACGTCTGGAACGGCAACCCGCGCGAGGCGCAGCTCCTGCTCGGCGGCGTCGCCGAAAAAGATCTCGCGCCGTACCAGGACGCCCTGCGGCACGCCCTCCTCGCCGCCGTCCTGGCGACGCTCGACGCACGCAAGGAAGCCCTGCAGTCGCTGGAGCGCTACACGGCGATCGTCGCCTCGATCGGAGCGACCTCGCCGGTTCTCGCGCGCTTCCTCGCATTCGGCGAGCGCTACGCGACCCTCGCGAACGTGCTGCTTCACCGCAACGCGATCGCGCAGAAGCAGTTGCGCGCCGCGCGCGCCGAATCGGCGGAGCTGAAGGCGTTCGACCAGGCGCTCAGCGCGCTGGTCAATCGCAGCCCCGATACGTTCGCGGCGGCGCTGCGCGACATGCGCCTCGCCGGCATCGCCGGCATCGCGCGCTTCGTCGAGGTTCTCGGCGAAGGCAAGCTCGGGCATCGCGACGAGGCCGACGGCGACGCCCTCACCCCGGTCGAGGTGACCGTCCTCCGTTCGATGGCGCTCGGCCTGAGCAACCAGGCAATCGCCGACGAGCAGCACCGCACCGTCAACACCGTCCGCACCCATGTTTCGTCGATTTTGCGGAAACTGGGATGTGGGAGCCGCGGCGAGGCCGTCGCCGCCGCCCGGCGAACCGGGCTCATCTAAGGACGAAACGGCCTCGTCCTTTCGGACGAGTGTCGGGCGGGCTGGCTCCTGATAGGGTGAAGGGGTCCGCTTCATCTGCCCCAAGGAGACCCACCCGTGAACGCAGCCCTTCTCGCCAGCTACGCCGCCGCCGCCGCCGCCATCCTGGCGATCGTCCTTCCGGCCGGCAACTGACGTCTCGGCCCGTCCCGGCACACCGTACCATGGAAGGTCGCACCGCGCTCGCGCGGCATCTCACCGAGAATCGAGCAGAGCTCGCAGACGCCGTCATCGCGCGCGTCGCCGGCCGCTCTTCCGGGCAAGTCTCCGCCCTGGTCGTCCGTTCCCTGGTCTCCGCCATGGCGCAGTCGGTCGAAGCGGCGAGCGCCGACGCCGTCGTCGCCTGGGCCCGCATGGCGCACGGCGCCTACACGGTCGGCGTGATCCACGAGCTGGTCTCCGCCTCGACCGAGATCGCAGCCGAGCGCGCTGAACCGCTCGAGCTCGACTTCTCCGCGCTGCTCGTCTTCCTCGAGATCGTGAAGACGCACGTGGCCGATGCGTTCCCGCTCGCCCCCGGCGCCCGCCACGACGACGGCCGCGCCGCCGGCAGCATCATCGAAGGCGTCCTCGCGATGCTGAAAGCACGCGATGAGGCAACCTGCGCCCACTCCCACGCGACCGGCGCCTGGTGCCGGCGCCTGTGCGAAACGATGGGCCTCTCGGCGTCGACCACCGACGTCATCGTCAGAGCCGCCGTCCTGCACGACATCGGCAAGATCGCGACCCCCGACGAGATCCTGTTCAAGACCGGCCCGCTCGACGCGAACGAGTGGGCGATCATGCAGAAGCACGCGCAGTTCGGCGCCGACATCCTCTCCGAGCTCCCCGCGCTCGCGCCGTACGCCCACATCGTCCGCTCCCACCACGAGCGCTGGGACGGAAAAGGCTATCCGCAAGGCCTCAAGGGTGAAGAGATCCCCTTCGAAGCGCGCGTCGTCGCCGTCGCCGACGCCTTCCACGCAATGATCAGCGACCGCCCCTACCGCGCCGCCATCGCGCAGCGCGAAGCGATCGAGATCCTGCGCGAAGGCCGCGGCACGCAGTGGGACGCCGAAGTCGTCGACGCGATGATCACCATGCTCACCGCCCCGCGCACCGCCGTCCCGGCGAAGCGCGGAACGGCCGGAGCCTGACCCAAGTCATCGCCGTCGCGTAGCCCTACTGGGTGTGGGCCGGAAAAGAGGGTCGTGTATGGGTGATACACGACCCTCTTCCGTTTCCGTAGGAATCGTCGCGGTGCGCTAAGGCGCACACCGTGCCGGGAGGCGGCGGTCCGACGGTGCCGCGGCGGGGCGTTGCGAAGTTCGCGGAGCCAGGATGGCGAGAGCGCACTTCGCACCGAGCGACCGGAGGCGCACGATGCGCCGCAGGCAGCGTCCCCGCCGCGGCACCGTCGGACCGCCGCCTCAAGCCACAACGTTCATCCAGCGAACGAAACAACGATCGCGCACACAAAGGAAAAGGCCCGAGCAACCGCCCGGGCCTTTCGCATTTGCCGTCCGCCGAAGCCGATCCCGAAGGATCAGTAGTCGTCGTCGGTCGAGTGCGCGATCGGACCTTCGTCCTCTTCCGCTTCCTCGGTGTACTCTTCGTCCTCTTCCTCGAGAACGTAGCCCTCGTCTTCGTCTTCCTCTTCGGTCGCGACCGGCACTTCTTCGTCGGCGACTTCGTCGACGACGATCTCGCCGTCGTCCGTCATCGTCGCGCGAAGTCCGCCGAGCGGGCTCGCCGGCAGCAGATCCTCCTCGGTCCCGCGCCCGCGCGCCGGCGTCGCCTGCACGAGCGGCGCGGAGTCGTCGAGTTCCTCTTCCTCTTCGGGCTCTTCGACCTCGACGACCGCAGCCGTCTCGCCCTCTTCTTCCTCATCTTCGACATCGGCCTCGACGGGGACTCCGGCCGGCACGGCCTGCGAGAGACGCTCGCGTTCGGCTTCGCGCTCGGCGAGCGCCGTCTGCGAGAGACGCGGATCTTCGTCGCCCATCAGGAGACCGATCTCCTGAGCGCGCTCCGCCATGTCGTCGTCCTGGATCCGGATCTCGACCTCTTCGCGCTGCTCGGTGAGCACCTTGACGTCGAGCGCCAGCGACTGGAGCTCCTTGATCAGCACCTTGAACGACTCCGGCACGCCGGGCTCGAGCACGTTCTCGCCCTTGACGATCGCTTCGTACGTCTTGACGCGCCCGACGACGTCGTCGGACTTGACCGTGAGGAGCTCTTGCAGGGTGTACGCGGCGCCGTAGGCTTCGAGCGCCCAGACTTCCATCTCACCGAAGCGCTGCCCGCCGAACTGCGCCTTTCCGCCCAGCGGCTGCTGGGTGATCATCGAGTACGGGCCGGTCGAGCGCGCGTGGATCTTGTCGTCGACGAGATGCGCGAGCTTGAGCATGTAGATGTAGCCGACGGTGATCGGACGGCCGAAGCGGTCGCCCGTCCGCCCGTCGCGCAGCCAGGTCTTGCCGTCGGCGGGAAGCCCCGCGTCCTGCAGCCATTCGCTGATGTCTTCCGCGTGCGCGCCGTCGAAGACCGGCGTCGCGATGTGGAACCCGAGCATCGCGGCGGCCCATCCGAGATGGGTTTCCATGATCTGCCCGAGATTCATGCGCGACGGGACGCCGAGCGGGTTGAGCACGATGTCGACCGGCGTGCCGTCCTCGAGGTACGGCATGTCCTCTTCCGGCAGCACCTTGGCGATGACGCCCTTGTTGCCGTGACGGCCGGCCATCTTGTCGCCCTGCAGAATCTTGCGCTTCTGCGCGACGTAGACGCGCACGAGGTGGTTGACGCCCGGGCTCAGCTCGTCGCCGTTCTCGCGCGAGAAGCGCTTGACGTCGATGATCTTGCCCTTCTCGCCGTGCGGAACTTTCAGCGAGGTGTCGCGCACTTCGCGCGACTTCTCGCCGAAGATCGCGCGCAGCAGGCGCTCTTCCGCGGTCAGCTCGGTCTCGCCCTTGGGCGTGACCTTGCCGACGAGAATGTCTTCCGGACGGACCTCCGCGCCGATGCGGACGATCCCGTTCTCGTCGAGATCCTTCAGCGAGTCCTCACCGACGTTGGGGATGTCGCGGGTGATCTCTTCCGGTCCGAGCTTCGTGTCGCGGGCTTCGCACTCGTACTCCTCGATGTGGATCGAGGTGAAGCGGTCGTCCTTGACCATCCGCTCGGAGATGAGGATCGCGTCCTCGTAGTTGTAGCCTTCCCACGGCATGAACGCGACGAGGACGTTCTGCCCGAGGGCGAGATCGCCCTGATCGGAGGACGGGCCGTCGGCCATGATCTGCCCGCGCACGACCTTGTCGCCGACGGCGACGATCGGGCGCTGGTTGATGCACGTGCCGGCGTTCGAGCGCGTGAACTTGAGCAGGTCGTAGCTGTGCTCGAGCCCGTCGTCGTCGTGCTTGACGACGATCTGCCTGGCATCGGCCTGGACCACTTCGCCGCTGGCGCGGGCCAGCACGCAGCCGCCCGAGTCCTTCGCCGCACGGTACTCCATCCCGGTGCCGATGATCGGCGACTGCGGACGGAGCAGCGGGACGGCCTGACGCTGCATGTTCGCACCCATCAGCGCGCGGTTCGCGTCGTCGTGCTCGAGGAACGGGATCAGTGCGGTCGCGACCGAGACGATCTGCTTCGGCGAGACGTCCATGAGCTGGACGCGCGCCGGCGGCTCCTCGACGTATTCTTCCGCGTAGCGCGCGACGACGGCCGTCGAGGTGATCTTCCCGGCGTTGTCGAGCTCGGTGTTCGCCTGCGCGATGATGTACTCGTCTTCGCGGTCGGCGGTGAAGTAGCGGATCTCGTCGCTGACGTTTCCGTCCTTCACCACGCGGTACGGCGTCTCGATGAAGCCGTAGCGGTTGACACGCGCGAAGGTCGCCAGCGAGCCGATCAGACCGATGTTCGGGCCTTCCGGCGTCTCGATCGGGCAGATGCGGCCATAGTGCGAGTGGTGGACGTCGCGGACTTCGAAGCCCGCGCGCTCGCGCGAGAGACCGCCGGGCCCGAGCGCCGAGAGGCGGCGCTTGTGCGTCAGCTCGGCGAGCGAGTTCGTCTGGTCCATGAACTGCGAGAGCTGGCTGGAGCCGAAGAACTCCTTGATCGCCGCGACCACCGGGCGGATGTTGATCAGCGCCTGCGGCGTGACGGTCTCGATGTCCTGAACGGTCATGCGCTCGCGCACGACGCGCTCGAGGCGCAGCAAACCGACCCGGAACTGGTTCTGCAGCAGCTCGCCGACGGAGCGGATGCGGCGGTTGCCGAGGTGATCGATGTCGTCCTTGTTGACGAATGAGGTCGGCTGAACCGCCTTATCACTGCTCTTACTCGCGTGCACGCGGATAAGGCGGCGCAATACGGCGATCATATCCTCGCGCGTCAGCGCCTTCTTGTCGATAACCGGCGGGCGCAACCCCGAAGACGAGTACTCGCGCAGCTTCGGGTCGCGCGGCCCTTCCAGCTTGCCATTGAGCTTGTAACGGCCGACGCCGGCGAGATCGTAACGCTTCTCGTCGAAGAACAGCGACTCGAGCAGCTTCTCAGCGTTCTCGGCGTTCTCGGGCTCTCCCGGTCGCAGCTTTTTGTAAATCTCCTTGAGCGCGTCTTCCTTGGTTTTGACGTCCTTGTCTTTCTCGAGGCAGTTCGCGATCAACGGTGACGGCTTCACGGAGCCGTCCGAGCGCTCGTAGTTGAAGAGGCCGAGAATCGCTTCGTCCGACTCCCAGTCGAGACCGAGATCAGGGCGCGAGAGCGCTCGCACGAACGTCGTCGCGTAGATCTTCCGGTTCTTGTCGATACGAACGCCGATCGTTCCCTCGGTCTCGTCGTTCTTCGTCCCGTTGTCGGTCTCGAACTCGATCCAAGCACCACGATTCGGGATGATGGTCGCGTTGAACGTGTCGCGGTTGTTCGTGTCCTTGTCCGCGAGGAAGTACACGCCCGGCGAGCGCACGAGCTGGCTCACGATCACGCGCTCCGCGCCGTTGATCATGAACGTGCCCTTGTCCGTCATGAGCGGGAAGTCGCCCATGAAGATCTCTTGGTCCGGGATGCCCTTGATCTCGCCCGACTCGGCCGTGATGAGACGCACGCGCACGCGCAGCGGCGCGCTGTAGGTCATGTCGCGCTCGCGGCACTCTTCGACCGAGTACTTCGGCTCGCCGAGGCTGTGCTCGCCGAACTCCAGCACGAGGTTGCCGGTGAAGTCCTTGATCGGCGAGATCGACTCGAACGCTTCCTTCAAGCCGTCGCTGATGAACCACTTGAAGGACGCTTTCTGCAGCTCGATCAGATCGGGGAGCTGCAGAACGTCGGTGATCTTCGCAAACGAGTGGCGGGCGCGCTTCGGCCCCGGATCCTCGGGAAGCTCGACCGTGAACGCCTCGTCCGGAACGTGAAAGCTCGCGCTCGCGATGTTCTCTTGCTTGACCGCGGTTCCCGAGCCGTTCGCCTGCGGAGGCGCCGGCTCGCTCTTCTTCCGGCTCCGCGTCGTCTTGGCTTTGTCCGTGGTCGTCTTCGTCGCCATGCTGTTGTGAGGGGTCTTCCTGCGTGGGCTCACGCGCGCTCGGCGAGTTGCCGGGCATGCAAAAAAGGCAAGAACCGCCCCACCGGAGTGAGGGGTCCTCGCTCGCTCGTTATGCCGCTATCCGCCGAGGGGCATAGGGACGTATCCTACACCACGCGGCCGAGACCGTCAAGGACGTTCGGCGTGCGCCGGACCGAGCGGCTGACCGGAGATCAGGCGGCGTCGTCCCTCCGTCCGGCGTACGTCGTGCGATACGGCGCGGCCGAGCGCGCGTGATCGACGGCGGCCTCGAGTGCGGCGTGCCGGTCGTACGCGCACTCACAGCGGCGCAGCCGATCGCCCGCACACCCGGTGAAGTCGTGTAGGGCGAGCGAATGGCCGCACGGGCAAAGCACCAAGTTCTCCATCGAATCCTCTGAGGCTGGGGTTGAGGGGCTTCGCCGACAGGGCCGGCGCTCGCTTTTTACCCGACCTGCACCCCGAAAAACCACCCCTGAAAAACCGGGTCAGGCTGCCTTGGCGGCCCCGCGAAGCAGCTCGGCCGCGCGAGCGTAGCACGGGCACGCAACCGCGCGCAGCCGGTCGACGTCGACGACGCGGACACGCGCGTAGCCGTGCGCCACCAGCCCGTCGTCGACGAAGCGGCCGAGCACGGTGACGACGCTCGCGCGCCGCACGCCGAGCATCATCGCAACCACGTCCTGCGTGATCTGGATTTCGTCGCCGACGCGGTCGCGCGTCGCCAGAATCCACTTCGCGAGACGCTGCTCGATCGTATGCCGGGCGTTGCAGGCGACCCACTGTCCGCGGATCGCGATGACGGCGGCGCTGTAGCGCCGCGCCGCTTCGCGCAGGCCCGGGTCGCGGTCGCACGACTCGAGGAAGCTCGACGCGTCGAGCCGGGCGAACCGGCCGGGCGACTGGACGAGCCAGGTGTCGGGGGTCGAACGCGCTCCGATCACCAGCTCGATCCCGAGGAAGCCCTCGGCGCCGGCAGCGTCGACCTCGACGTTCGTGTCGCCCTCGAGCGGCCGCAGCGTCGAGACGATCCCGGAGAGCGGGAACCAGACGGCCTCGATCGGCGCGTCGGCGGGCTGCAGGACGTCGCCGATCCCGCCGCCGTGCACGGTCATCCGTGCCTCGAACACCGCGCGGGTCGCGGGCGCCATCGCGCTGAGGAATCGGTTCTTCTCGGACGTCCCCGCGAGCATGGTCCAATGTCTACCCATCCGGGGAGGGGCAGGACGAGCGTTGGGCCGGAAGGACCACCCCGCCGGAGCCTTCGCCCTGTTACGCCGGCGGACCGCAGGGCACGCTGATGGAACCATGACCGGGGTCCGCTTCCTCTATCTCTTGCACATCCGAGACGTCCGCTGCTCGTACTGCGGCGACGCCGTGGTCGATGCGAGCCCCGCCCGTCCGCAACTGCGAGTCGTCGTCGGCGCGCACCGCCTGCCGATCCGCCTCCCGGCGATCGACGCGCTCCCGTATCCCGTGCTCACCGCGGTGCGCTGCCGCTGCGGGCGCGATGTCTTCTACGGTGCGCCCGCCGACGCGGTCCCCTTGCTCTCCGAGCAGCCGCCCGAGCCGCGCACCGCTTCGACCAAGTACGTCCTCGCCGGGATCTGACCGCGCCGCGAGCGCGGCGCGCTAGGTGGCGTCCGGGTCGAGTGCCATCGTCAGGCGCACTTCCGTGCGCGCCTGGTGGGTGCGGATCTCGACGCCGTCCATCAGCGCGCGCATCAGGGGCAAGCCGCGGCCCCGCTCCTCTCGCCGCTGCGCCGGCTTCCACTTTCCTTCGTCCTCGATCGCGATCGAGAGCGTGCGATCGGCGGCCTCGGCGTGGACGCGCACGAGCCCGGGCGTTCCCTCGTACGCGTGCTCGACCGCGTTCGCCAGCGCTTCGCCGGTCGCCGTCAGCAGCGCGAAACGCTTGTCTTCGTCGATCCCGAGACGGCGCGCGAAACGTTCGAGGCTCCGCCGCACGATCGGCACCGCCATCGGCAGCGCGGAGAACGCGAAGCTGAACTCCGTCGAGGCCGCGTCGTTGGCCGCGATCGTCAGCGTCGCGACGTCGTCGGCGTTTGCGCGGCCCTCGAAGATCCGCGTCAGCAGCGCGCGCGCGGGCTGCGCCGGCCGTTCGACGGCCGAAGCGCCCAGCGCGTCGACCAGACGGCGTTCGCCGTCGATCGCATCGCGCGAGTACTCGATCAGGCCGTCGGTGTAGAGCGCGAGCATCGCGCCCGCCGGCACGGTGATCGTCCAGTCGCTGGCCGCGACGACGTCGACGATGCCGAGCGGGACGCCGTCCTTGGGCAGGACGTGCACGGTCCCGCAGGGCAGCGCGAGGACCGGCGCAGGATGTCCGGCGGAGGCGTACGTCACGGTCGACTCGCGCGGGTCGGCGATCCCGAAGATCGCCGTCACCATCACCGGGTTCGAGCGCATGTTGACGATCGTGTTCGCGCGCTCGAGGACCAGCGAGGGCGAGTTGGGGTTCAGCGCCGCGGCGCGAAAGGCTTGGCGCACCTCGCCCATCACGATCGCCGCGCGCAGCCCGTGCCCGGCGACATCGCCGAGCGAGAAGGCGATCCGTCCGTCGGGCAGCCGAAACGCATCGTACCAGTCGCCGCCGACGATCGCTTCTTCCGCACCGGGAAGATACGCTGCGTCGAACGAGAGCTGCGGATCGACGGGAAGACGCTCGGGGAGCAGCGCTCGCTGCAGCGTGTCGGCAACGTGGTGCTCGCGTTCGTACACCTGCGCGGCGTCGATCGCGATCGCGACCCGCTGTGCGAGCTCGTCCCACAGATCGAGGTCGCCGGGGTCGGACGCGCCGTGCGGCCGCGCGATGCGCAGATGGCCCAGCCGCCGGCCGCGCGCGTGCAGGGCGAATGCCTGCGCGTCGTCGTCGAGCGTTCCGCTGCGCGCGAGCGTCGTGCGGATGGCACCGTCGTCGACCTCTACCGCGAAGCCGCCGGCGAACATCGGGACGACCAGCTCGGCCACCGCGGGCAGCGTCTCCGCATAGTCGAACGAGGCCGCCAATTCCCTGCTTGCTGCGACGAGCAGTCGCAGCGACGCAGCCAGACGTCGCTCTTCGATAGCGCTCACCGTTTCCGGGGGTACCCTTGCTTGCTCTTCTGCGAAACCTGTGCGTTTCCGTACAGGATACCCAGATGCGCGCGCTTCACCGCGTGAAACACTGGTGAGATTGCACGCTCGGCCGGTGCATCCGGATGACGGCGTCCGTACAATGCAGAACGTCTGCATCCCCGTCGATACTCGTTTTATGAGGGCCGTCGACGGGTAGCTTGCTTGCAGCCAAGCGAGACGTCTCGGGCGCCGCGGCGATGCCGCGTGCGGTTGCGACGTTTCGGTCGTTCGATCGCCCCGGGAGATTCGTGCATGCCGCCTGCGGCAACCGCCAGCAAAGCCAAATCCAACGGCAAGGGCCACGCCGTGAAGAACGGGTCGCCCAACGGTCAGGCGAAAGCCGGCGGCGCTCCCGCCGCGTCCGCTTCCGCGTCCGCCGACAACGTCAAGCGACAGCTGTTGGGGGCGTTGCGCGCGGTCGCGCGCGGCGACTTCACGGTCAAGCTGCCCGGCAACTGGGACGGGATCGACGGCGACATCGCCGAGGCGTTCAACGAGGTCGTCTCGATGGACGCGCGGGCGCTGCTCGAGATCGACCGCATCTCGACCGTCGTCGGCCATGACGGTCGCCTCGGACAGCGCACCGAGCTTCAAGTCCCCGGCTCGTGGGGCGCGAAGCTGATCGCGATCGACCGGCTCATCGACGACCTCACGCATCCGATCGCGGAGACGAACCGCGTGCTCGGCGCGGTCGCGCGCGGCGACCTCTCCCAGCAGATGGCGCTCGAGCACGACGGCCGGCCGCTGAAGGGCGAGTTTCTGCGCAGCGCGCGCACGATCAACGCGATGGTCGATCAGCTCAACGCCTTCGCCGGCGAAGTGACGCGCGTCGCCCGCGAGGTCGGCTCCGAAGGGATCCTCGGCGGCCAGGCGCACGTGCGCGGCGTCGCCGGAACGTGGAAGGACCTCACCGACTCGGTCAACTCGATGGCCGGTACGCTGACGAACCAGATCCGCAACATCGCCGACGTCACGACCGCCGTGGCCAACGGCAACCTCTCGAAGAAGATCACCGTCGAAGCGCGGGGCGAGATCCTGCAGCTCAAAGAGACCATCAACACGATGGTCGACCAGCTCAACACGTTCGCCGCCGAGGTGACGCGCGTCGCCCGCGAAGTCGGTTCCGAAGGACGGCTCGGCGGGCAGGCCGACGTACGCGGTGTCGCCGGCACGTGGAAAGACCTCACCGACTCGGTCAACACGATGGCCGGCAACCTGACGAGTCAGGTGCGCAACATCGCCGAAGTGACGACCGCCGTCGCGAAGGGCGATCTTTCGAAGAAGATCACCGTCGACGTGCGCGGCGAGGTGCTCGAGCTCAAGGGCACGATCAACACGATGGTCGACCAGCTCAACGCCTTCGCGGGTGAAGTCACGCGCGTCGCGCGCGAGGTCGGCACCGACGGGCGCCTCGGCGGCCAGGCCGTGGTCGAAGGCGTCGGCGGCACGTGGAAAGATCTGACCGACTCGGTCAACACGATGGCGCGCAACCTGACCGCACAGGTCCGCAACATCGCCGAAGTCACCACCGCCGTGGCGAAGGGCGACCTTTCGAAGAAGATCACCGTCGACGTGAAGGGCGAGGTGGCCGATCTCAAGGTCACCGTCAACACGATGGTCGACCAGCTCAACGCCTTCGCCGGCGAGGTGACGCGCGTCGCGCGCGAGGTCGGCACCGAAGGCCGGCTCGGCGGACAGGCGCAGGTCGAAGGCGTCGCCGGGACGTGGAAAGACCTCACCGACTCGGTCAACACGATGGCGGCGAACCTCACCGCGCAGGTCCGCAACATCGCCGAGGTGACGACCGCCGTCGCGAACGGCGACCTGTCGAAGAAGATCACCGTCAGCGTGCGCGGCGAAGTGCTCGAGCTGAAGACGACGATCAACACGATGGTCGACCAGCTCAACTCGTTCGCCGCCGAGGTCACGCGCGTCGCGCGCGAGGTCGGCACCGACGGGCGCCTCGGCGGACAGGCCGACGTGCGCGGCGTCGCCGGCACGTGGAAGGACCTCACCGACTCGGTCAACTCGATGGCCGGCAACCTGACGAACCAGGTCCGCAACATCGCCGCCGTCACCACCGCGGTCGCGCGCGGGGACCTCTCGAAGAAGATCACCGTCGACGTCAAGGGCGAGATGCTCGAGCTGAAGGCGACGGTCAACACGATGGTCGACCAGCTCAACGCCTTCGCCGGCGAGGTGACGCGCGTCGCGCGCGAGGTCGGCACCGACGGCAAGCTCGGCGGGCAGGCGCAGGTCGAAGGCGTCGCCGGGACGTGGAAGGACCTCACCGACTCGGTGAACTCGATGGCGGCCAACCTGACGAACCAGGTTCGCAACATCGCCGACGTCACCACCGCCGTCGCCAACGGAGACCTCTCGAAGAAGATCACCGTCGACGTGCGCGGCGAGATGGCCGAGCTCAAGAGCACGGTCAACACGATGGTCGACCAGCTCAACGCGTTCGCCTCCGAAGTCACGCGCGTCGCGCGCGAGGTGGGTTCGGAAGGACGCCTCGGCGGACAGGCCTACGTGCAGGGCGTCGCCGGGACGTGGAAAGACCTGACCGACAACGTCAACTTCATGGCCTCGAACCTCACCTCGCAGGTGCGCAACATCGCCGACGTCACGACCGCCGTCGCGAAGGGCGATCTTTCGAAGAAGATCACCGTCGACGTCAAAGGCGAGATGCTCGAGCTGAAGGCGACCGTCAACACGATGGTCGACCAGCTCAACGCCTTCGCCGCCGAGGTCACGCGCGTCGCGCGCGAGGTCGGCACCGACGGCAAGCTCGGTGGACAGGCCGTCGTCCCCGGCGTCGGCGGGACGTGGAAGGACCTCACCGACTCCGTGAACTCGATGGCGTCCTCGCTGACGGCGCAGGTGCGCAACATCGCCGACGTGACGACCGCCGTCGCGCGCGGCGACCTCTCGAAGAAGATCACCGTCGACGCGCGCGGCGAGATCCTCGAGCTGAAGGGCACCGTCAACACGATGGTCGACCAGCTCAACGCCTTCGCCGGCGAGGTGACGCGCGTCGCGCGCGAGGTCGGCTCCGAAGGGATCCTCGGCGGCCAGGCACAGGTGCAAGGCGTCAGCGGCACCTGGAAGGACCTCACCGACTCGGTGAACTCGATGGCGGCCAACCTGACGAATCAGGTCCGCAACATCGCGAAGGTCACGACCGCCGTCGCCAACGGCGACCTCTCGAAGAAGGTCACCGTCGACGTGCGCGGCGAGATGCTCGAGCTGAAAGACACCATCAACACGATGGTCGACCAGCTCAATTCGTTCGCGGCCGAAGTCACGCGCGTCGCGCGCGAGGTCGGCTCGGACGGAATCCTCGGCGGTCAGGCGCAGGTGCCGGGCGTCGCCGGAACCTGGAAGGATCTCACCGACTCGGTGAACCGCATGGCGGGCAACCTCACCAGCCAGGTGCGCGGGATCGCGAAGGTGGTCACCTCGGTGGCGAACGGCGACCTGCAGCGCAAGCTGATCCTCGATGCGAAGGGCGAGATCGCCGAGCTCGGCGACACGATCAACGGGATGATCGACACGCTGGCAATCTTCGCCGACCAGGTGACATCGGTCGCCCGCGAGGTCGGCTTCGAAGGACGGCTCGGCGGTCAGGCCGAGGTCCCGGGCGCCGCCGGCCTCTGGCGCGATCTCACCGACTCCGTCAACCAGCTCGCCGCGCAGCTCACCTCGCAAATCCGCGCGATCGGCGAGGTCGCGACCGCGGTCACCAAAGGCGATCTCTCGCGCACGATCGAGGTCGGGGCGCAGGGCGAGGTCGGGCTGCTCACCGAGAACGTCAACGAGATGATCCGCAACTTGCGCGACACGACGCGCAAGAACCAAGAGACGGACTGGCTCAAGACCAACCTGGCCCGCTTCTCCGGCATGCTGCAGGGCCAGAAAGACATCAAGCAGGTTGCGAAGCTCATCATGACCGAGCTCGCGCCGCTGGTGAACGCGCAGGTCGGCCTCTTCTACCTGAACGAGCCGATCGACGACATGCCGCTGCTGCGCTACACCGCGGGCTATGCGGCGCCGCGCCGCCGCACGACGCTGCAGTTCGCCCCGGGCGAGGGGCTCGTCGGCCAGTGCGTCGCCGAGAAAGAGCGCGTCCTCGTCTCGAACGCTCCGGCCGATTACATTCAGGTGACCTCGGGCGCCGGACAGGCGCAGCCGCTCAACGTCGTCGTGCTCCCGGTGCTCTTCGAGGACGACATCAAAGCCGTCATCGAGCTGGGCTCCTTCGAACGGTTCAGCGACAACCATCTGCTGTTCCTCGACCAGCTCACGCAGTCGATCGGGATCGTGCTGAATACGATCGCGGCGAACATGCGGACCGAGGAGCTCCTCAAGCAGTCGACGGCCCTCACCACCGAGCTGCAGTCGCAGCAGGAAGAGCTCCAGCAAACCAACGAGGAGCTCGAAGAGAAAGCGCGGCTGCTGGCCGAGCAGAACGAAGAGGTCGAGAAGCGCACCCGCGAGATCGAGGAAGCGCGGCGCGCGCTCGAGCAGAAGGCCGAGCAGCTCGCCCTCACCTCGAAGTACAAGTCGCAGTTCCTCGCCAACATGTCGCACGAGCTGCGCACGCCGCTGAACTCGCTGCTGATCCTCTCGAAGCAGCTCAGCGACAACAAGGAGCAGAACCTCAGCGGGAAACAGGTCGAGATGGCGCAGACGATCCGGCGCGCCGGCTCCGACCTGCTCACCCTGATCAACGACATTCTCGACCTTTCGAAGATCGAGTCGGGGACGACGTCGGTCGACGTCACCGAGCAGCGCATCAGCGACATCTGCGACGACGTCGAGCGGACCTTCCGCGGCGTCGCCCAGGAGCGCGGCCTGCGCTTCGCGATCGACGTCGGCGAAGATCTGCCGGGTTCGTTCGAGACCGACCAGACGCGTCTGATGCAGATCCTCAAGAATCTGCTCTCGAACGCGTTCAAGTTCACCGCCCAAGGCTCGGTCGAGCTCTCGCTCAGGCACGTGGAGCGCGAGGTCGAAGGCAAGCCGGTGTCGTTCATCGGCTTCTCGGTGCACGACACCGGGATCGGGATCCCGGCCGACAAGCACAACGTGATCTTCGAGGCGTTCCAGCAAGCCGACATGTCGACGGCCCGCAAGTACGGCGGGACCGGACTGGGCCTGGCGATCTCGCGTGAGATCGCCGGGCTGCTCGGCGGCGACATGGCAGTCGAGTCGGAGCCCGGCGCAGGATCGACGTTCACGTTCTACCACCCGCTCGAGCGCAGCGCGCGCGGCATCGCCGGCGAGATCGGCTACGCCCCGCCGGCGAAGCCGATCGACGCCGACGACGTTCCGGCGCTCCTGCGGCTCCCGCCGGGGATGCCGAGCGCGCCGCTCGACGACGATCGCGACGACGTCAAGCCGCACGACCGCGTCGTTCTGATCATCGAAGACGACGCGACCTTCGCGCGGATCCTGCTCGGACTCGCGCGCGACCGCGGCTTCAAGGGGCTGATGGCGCGGACCGGCGCCGACGGCATCGCGCTGGCGCGACAGTTCGTCCCCGACGCGATCACCCTCGACATCGGGCTCCCCGATGTCGACGGCTGGGCGCTGCTCGACAAGCTGAAGAAAGACCCCGCGACGAAAGCGATCCCCGTCCACGTGATCTCCGGCGAGGAGCAGTGGCAGAAGGCGCTCGACTCGGGTGCGTTCGCGCACCTGAAGAAGCCGGCCAGCGAGGACGCGCTCACCGCGGCGTTCGACAACCTGCTCGGCTTCGCCGACGCCTCGTCGCGCAATGTGCTCGTCGTGGAAGACGACGTCACCCAGCTCTCCGCGATGTCGAACCTGATCCAGTCGGGCGAAGTCACCGTGACGGCGGTGTCCACCGGCGTCCAGGCGCTCGCCGCGCTCGACGAGTCCCGTTTCGACTGCGTGATCCTCGACCTCGGGTTGCCCGACATCGAGGGGATCGAGCTGATCGAGCGGATCAAACGGCATCCCGCGCACGCGCGCGTCCCGGTGATCGTCTACACCGGCCGCGAGTTGACCGAGCAGGAAGACGGCGCGATCCGCCGGCTCTCGGAGTCGGTCATCGTGAAGGACGCGATGTCGCCGGAACGGCTGATCGACGAGACGGCGTACTTCCTCAACCAGGTCGAGGCGCGGCTTCCCGAGACGAAGCGCACCGCCGGCCCGGTGCGGGCGTCGGGCACCTCGCTCAAGGACCGCACCATTCTCATCACCGACGACGACACCCGCAACATCTACGCGCTGCGCAGTGCGCTCGAGGAGTTCGACATGAAGGTCCTCAGCGCCGAGTCGGGCGCCGACGCGATCGCGCTGCTGCGCTCGCACGCGGAGATCGACGTCGTGCTGATGGACATCATGATGCCGGAGATGGACGGCTACGAGACGATCCGGCGGATCCGTGCCCGCGACGAGTGGAAGGATCTCCCGATCATCGCGCTCACCGCCAAGGCGATGAAGGGCGACCGGGACCAGTGCCTCGCGGCCGGAGCGTCGGAGTACATCTCGAAGCCCGTCGACATCGATCAGTTGGTCGCGCTGATCCGCGTCTGGCTGAACGTGGCGGCCTAGTTGATCGCGGAACGCCCGGCGAACGGGTCGTCCGGCGAGGGCGCTTCGCACGCCGGTTCTCCGGCGGTCGCCGACCTCGAGCTGCACCTGCTGCTCGAGGCGGTCCAGCGCGTCTCGGGATACGACTTTCGCGACTACGTGCCGGCGACGCTGAAACGCCGCGTCGCCGAACGCGTGCGCGCGGAAGGCGTGACGACGATCAGCGGTCTGCTCGAGCGGGTGCTGCACGAGCCCGACGTGCTGGCGCGGTTCGTCGCGGCGATGACGCACAACACGTGCTCGCCGTTCCTGGAGCCGCAGTTCTTCGGCGCCTTTCGCGCGCAGGTGCTCCCGCGGCTGCGCACGTTCCCGCACGCGCGGATCTGGGTCATCGGCTCGGGCGACGACGCCTACGCGCTGGCGATTCTGATGCGCGAGGCGCAGTTCTACCACCGCACGCGCATCTACGCGACCGACGCGACCGACGGCGCGGTCGAGCGCGCCAAGAGCGGGAGCTTTCCGGTCGAGCAGCTCGACGAGTACTCGCAGCGCTACGCCGAGGCCGGCGGGCTTCGGCAGTTCTCGGACTACGTCGACATCGAGGGAGGCGTCGCGACCTACAAGCCGGGGCTGCGGGAGCAGATCGTCTTCGCCCAGCACAACCTCGCCTCCGACGGCTCCTTCAACGAGTTCCATCTGATCGCGGCGCGCGGCGTGATGGGCTGCTTCAACCGCGCGCTGGCGTACCGCGTCCACCAAGTGCTCTACGAAAGCCTCGTCCGTCTGGGCTTCCTCGGCCTGTTCGCGAAAGAGACGCTGCGCTACACGCCGCACCAAGGCGCTTTCGAGGAGCTCCCCGGAACCGAGCGCTTCTACCGCCGCGTCCGCTAGCGCCCTTCGAGGGGCCCAGGGCTCGCGTCAGCGGATGAAGCCGCGGCGCAGCGCGGTGACGGCGGCTTGGGCGCGGTCCGACGCGGAGAGCTTCTCCAGCAGGTCGGCGAGGTGGCCTTTCACCGTACCCAGGCCGATGTGCAGCCGCTCCGCGATCTCGGCGTTCCCGGCACCTTCCGCGACCAGGCGCAGCACCTCGGTCTCGCGCGGGGTGAGCGGCGAGGCAGCGTTCTCGCCGGGCCGTCCGGCGGCGCGCTGCAGCACGATCGGCGCGATGCGCGGATCGAAGTAGGCGCCCCCGGCGGCGACCGCGCGCACGGCGTCCACGACGACGGCGGCATCGGAGGATTTCACGCAGTACGCCTGCGCGCCGGCGGCGAGCGCGGCGAGCACGTGCTCCTCGTCGTCGTTCATCGTCAGGATCACCACACCCGGCGCCTCCGCCTCGTTCTTCAGCTCGCGGGTGAGCGCGACGCCGTCGCGGCCCGGAAGCCCGAGGTCGATCACCGCGACGTCGGGACGCTCCGCGTGGATCACGTCGTACGCCGCGATCCCGTCCGACGCTTCGCCGACCACGTCGATCCCGGCCGCCTCCAGCGTCGTGCGCAAGCCGGTGCGCACCAGCGCGTGATCCTCCACGATCACGAGCCGAATCGCCTTCACGCCGTTCTCTTCCGCACGCGCCGCGCTCATCGCCGCGCTTTCGGTAGGCTGCCGGCTTTCATGGCGGCGCCTTCGGCAAGCGGACGGCGAAGACCGAGCCCCGGGGCTCGCGCGGCTCGTAGCGGACGGAGCCGCCGCTCTCCTCGGCGATCCGGCGCACGATGTACAGGCCGAGGCCGGCTCCGGCCGGGCCGCGGCTGCCGTGCGAGAAGCGCTCGAACAGCGCGCGGCGCATCGCGGGCTCGACACCGAAGCCGTCGTCGACGACGCGGATCTCGATCGCGTTGCCCAGCACCGCCTCGCTCAGCGCGACGCTCCCGCCGGCCGGCGTGTGCTGCAGCGCGTTGGCCACCAAGTTCGCCACGGCACGGCGCAGATCGGCGCGCGACCCGCGCGTCGCCGCGGGCTGCGTCTCCGCGGTGAGCGTCACGCCGCGCGCCGCGGCCATCGCCTGCATCTCCGAAGAAACTTCGCGCAGCAGCGCCTCGACGTCGACGGGCTCGCGGCGCAGCGGCCGCTGTCCCGACTCGAACCGCGCGACGAGGAGCAGCGTCTCCGCCAGCGCTTGCAGATCGTCGATCGCGACGCGGCTGTCGCGCAGCACCGTCGCGTAGCGGTCGGGAAGCGCTCCGTACGCGCCGTCGGCGGCCTGGCGCAGCGTCATCGCGAGCGCGGCGAGCGGCGTGCGCAGGTCGTGCGAGATCGCGTCGACGAGGTCGCGGATCACCGACTGCCGTTCGAGCAGCGCCTCGTTGCGCTCGGCGAGCTCGTCGAAGAGGCGGCCTTGCGCGAGCGCGTTTCCCGCCAGCGCGGCGTAGCCGCGCGCCAGCGCCAGCAGCGACTCGTCGGGCTCGGCGACGTGCGAAGTGACGAGCAGTACGCCGAAGCTCTGGCCGCGGTCGGCGATCGGGATCGCCAGCGCGCTCGCCGAGCCAAGCCGGTCGAGGACGAAGCGCGCGACCGGATCGACGGCCCGCACGACGGTCGCCGCGCCGTCGCTCGTCACGCGCTCGATCAGCGTCGCGATCTCCGGCGCGGGGCGCTCGTCGACGACGTCGACCTCGCCGGCGCCCTCGCGTACGGCGAGGATCTCGCCGTCGCGGGCCGGATACCAGATCGCGCCCTCGCCCTGCAGCGTGCCGGGCGCTTCGCGCACGACCGCTCGCATCACGACGTCGAGCGAGAGCGAGGCGCGGATGCGGTCGCCGGCCGCGGAGAGCGCGGCTTCGCGGCGCGCCCGCGCTTCCTGCGCGGCGAGCCGTCCGACGCGCTCTGCCCGCTCCTGCACTGCCGTGCTGAGATAGCCGACCAGCACGATCGAAAACAGCGAGAGGATCCGGTTGCCGACGCCGATCGGGTCCCAGCGGAACGCGTCGTGGCTCGCATCGACGAACGCGGCGAGCACGTCGGCCGAGAGCGCCGCGACGACCAGGACGGCGGTGAGGCGGCGGCTGCGCGTGAGCGCGGCGAGCACGATCGGCACGTCGAGGAGGATCGCGATCACGAGGGGCTGCGGCGTGAGCGCGTCGACCACGAACGCCACGATCAGGATGCCGAAGGCCGCGGCGCCGATCGCTCGCGAGCGCACGATTCGCAGCTTCGGGACGGTTCGGTCCCGCCCTGCGGCGCGCGAAACGGGACCGAGCGCGTCAATGGTGGTACGCTTCCGTGATGAGGATCGTTCACTTCGCCGGTGCCGTGCTCGCGTTCGCGCTCCTCGGCGGCGCCGTCCGCGCGGCCGGGCACCCAACCGCGCCCGAACCGGACCCCTCGGCGTGGCGCCTGCAGCCGCACGTGCGTACGTACACCTTCTACGGTCTCAACGACGTCAACGCCGACGTCCCGGCCTCGTACATGGCCGCGCATGCGGACATCATCGAAGACGACGGCTACGAAGCCCGGCACGCCGACGCGTTCAAACGCGCCGGCGGCTGGATGGCGATCTCCTATACGGACCCGACGTACGACGTCCACTGCCCGCCGCCGTTCACCCCGCCGGCGGGAAAGTGCGGCGGACCGATGGCGGTGGCGGACGAGCACGCGTACGTACACGACGGGAGCGGCGCGCGCATCCATCACTTCGTCGACTCCTACTTCCAGTACCAGGAAGTCTTCAACCTCACCGACCCGGTCGTCCGGCAGGCCTACGCGCGCTGGACCGCACGCATCTTGAAAGCCTCGCCGCTGGTGGACGGATTCCGCGCCGACGACTCCGGAAGCTCGTATTCCGGGCGGGACGGGCTGCCCGGGACGAACCTCTACATGGGCTACAACGCCCCCGGCGTCGAGATTCGCGACGATCGCCAGTACATCGCGGCCGAGAGCGCGCTGCTCGCCGCGGCCGGAAAGCCGGTGCTGATCAACGGCGGTGACCCGCGGACCCTCGGTCCGGCCTACGACGGCGCGTTCATCGACCTCCCCTCGGTGTTCGGTCAGATGTTCGAAGGCGCGTTCAATAACGAAGGGCACTATCTGTACGCCGACGGGCAGTTCGAACGCGAGGAGAACGGGCTGCTCGCCGTGATGGCGCACCGCAAGCTGGCGATCTGCATGCCGACCGGCGACGTCACGCCGCCGCACCGGCTCTATGCGTACGCCGCGTGGCTGCTGACGTACGATCCGCGCTACTCCGTCTTCGCTACGATCGAGCAGCAGTCGCCGCAGCACGACGCGCTCTACCCGGAGACCGCCCTCGTTCCGCTGGAACCGCGCCAGACGCCGCGCACGCTCGCCGACCTCCGGCGCGGCGAGGTGTTCGCGCGCGAGTTCGGCGCGTGCGCGATCGACGGTCGGGCGATCGGCTCGTGCGCCGCGGTGGTGAACGCTTCGGAGCACGGCGGGGCGATGATCCCGCCGCTCGGGGTCTCCTACGGGCACCACATCGAGCTCGACCCGCAAAGCGCATTCCGCGGCGGCCGCGTGCGCGTCGAAGCCGGCGCGCCGCACCAGCTCGCCCCCGAAACCGCCGCCATTCTCGTGCGCTGAGGCGCGCGTCCGGGAGGTTCGATCCCGCCCTGCGAAGCGAACGCGGTGCCCGACGATCGCGGGAAGCAAGCCGCTGCGCTGCTGGTCGAGTTGGGGCTGACGCCGAAGCTGACGATCTATCTCGGCGGCGCTCCGGGTGCGGGGAAGACGCACCGGCTGCTGACCGACGCGCTCGCCGAAGCGCGCGCCGGCCGGCGTGTCGCGATCGGCCGGCTCGAGACGAAGGGCCGCCCGCAGCTCGAGGCCCTCGCCGCGTCGCTCCCTGTAATCCCGCCGCGGCACTATCCCGCGGTCGACGGGACGAGCGTCGAAGACTTCGATCTCGAAGCGGCGCTTGCGAGCGACGACGAGACGATCGTGCTCGATGAGCTGGCGCACGCGAACCCGCGCGGCGCGCCGCACGCGAAGCGCTGGCAGGACGCGCTCGCCCTGCGCGACGGCGGGAAGTCGGTGCTGGGCGCGTTCAACGTGATGCACCTCGACACCGTCGCGCCGGTGGCCGAGCGGATCATCGGGCATCCGGTGCGCGAGCTCGTTCCGATGGCCTTCCTGCGCCGCGCCGACCGGGTGATCGCGCTGGACATCGCGCCCTCGATCCTCGAGTCACGGCTGCGCACCGGCCGGATCGTGCGCGACGAGGACGTCGACCGCGCCGCGGCCGGCCTGTTCCAGCCGAAGAACCTCGAGATGATGCGCGAGCTGCTGCTGCGCACCGTCGACGATCTCACCATCCCGGTCGTCGCGCCGAGCAAGGTCTCGACGGCGCTCGCCGTGCTGACCGGCGGCGTCGATCCCGCGCCGTTCGTGCGCCGCGCCGAAGCGTTCGCCGAAGCCCTCGACCTCGCGCTCGAAGTCACGACGGTCGGCGCGGTCGACGAGTCCCGGCTCGCCGAGGCGATGCTGCTCGCCGACGCCGGACGCGTCCCGGTCTCGCCGCGGCTCGAGCGCGGCGAGCTGACCGCGGTCCACGCTTCGCTCGTGATCGTTCCGCGCGGACCGCTCGCGCAGCGCGTCCTCGCGCGCCCCGTCGACCGCGATGTGCTCGTCGCCGACCCGCAGCGACATCCGGTGCCGCGCGCGTACGACGATCCACGCAACCCGTTCGGATTCGCGCTCGGCGACCGGATGCGAATCGGCTACGGGAAGCTCACCATCTATCTCGGCTCGGTCGCCGGAAGCGGAAAGACCTACGCGATGCTCGACCGCGCCCATCAGCTCGTCGAGGAAGGGATCGACGTCGTCGCCGCGCTGATCGAGACGCACGGGCGCTCCGACACCGCGGAAAAGGCGCAGGGGATCGAGTCGATCCCGCGCCTGGAAAACGGTGAGATGGACCTGCCGCGGCTGCTGCTGCGGCATCCCGCCGTCGCGCTGATCGACGAGCTCGCGCACACCAACGTCACCCCCGACGTGCGCGCGAAGCGCTACGACGAGGTCTTCGCGGTCTTACGCAACGGGATCGACGTGATCACGACGCTGAACGTGCAGCATCTCGAAGGGGTCGCCGACGGCGTCGAGCGGCTGAGCGGGACGCGCGTGCGCGAGACGCTCCCCGACAGCGTGCTGCAGTTCGCCGACGAGGTCGTCTTCATCGACGTCGCGCCGGACGTGCTGCGCGAGCGGCTGCGCGAAGGCAAGATCTATCCGCTCGAGCGCGTCGAGCCGGCGCTGAGCAACTTCTTCCGCACCCAGAACCTCGCCGCGCTGCGCGAGCTGGCCGTGCGCGAGGTGGTCCACGCGCGCTGGGAGACGCGGCGCGAGCGACCGTTCGCGCGCATCGTCCTGGGCGTTGCGACGCGGCTGCGCGAGGTCGATCTGATCCGGCGAGCCGGCCGGCTCGCGCAGCGGCTCGAGATCGACCTGCGCGTCGTCGCGGTCACGCTGCGCGACGATCCGCCGACGCGCGCGACGATCGACACGCTCGCGGCCGCGACGAGCGCCGCACGCGGCGCCTTCGTCGCCGAGATCGCACCCGATGCGGCGGTGCGGATCGTGGCAATGCTCGCCGACGGCGACGTTCTCGCCGTCGAGTCGCCGCGCGGGAGCCGCCGTCTGTTCGGCAAGCGTTCCTTCGCGGTGCGCGCGCTGGCCGCCGGGGCGCGCGACCTGCTCGTCCTCGCGCCGCGCGCGGTCGATTCGGCGCCGGCGAGCGCGACTCAGAAGTAATAGCTCAGCCCCGCGCCGACGAAGCGGTATTTGCCGGTCGCGACCGTCGGCGAAAAGCCGGCTTCGAGGTCGGCCTGCACGTGCGAGCCGAAGTCGCGGGTCACGCCGATGAGGTATTGCGTTTTGGCCGGCGTCCCCGGTCCGGCACCGTTGCCGAACACCGCGATCTCCGCCAGCACGCTGGTGCCGGCCGGCAAGCTCGCCCCGAGCGACAGGGACGGAACGAACGACCCATACGGCCGGCCGGTCGCCGCCGCGGCCAACCGGTTCTCGGAGAGCGTCGCGCCGTACGAGAAGACGGGGCCGAGCGAGCCTTGCAAGTTGAGGTCGTACGTGTACGTCGAGGCGTTCGCGCTGCCGAAGCCGTACGCGTCGACGGACGGATTCGTCCCGGTCGGTGCCGTCGCGTTCACGTTGACGCCGTAGGCGAACGACGGTGACGCGGCGATCTGCCACTTGATCCCGGCGCCGGTGTCCGACGCCGCGGTGATCCCGGCGGCGCGGAAGCCGTTCGGCGGAAACACGTCGAGCTCGACGTCGCGCAGCGAGGTGCCGACGCGGATCTCGGCGTTCGGCGCGGTCTGGAATGTGTACGGTTTCCCCGGAGCGGTGACGGTCGTGCTCTGGTAGCCGGTCTCGATCAGGACGTGGTTCTGCTTCACGACGCAGACGTCGGTCGTCTGCGTCGGTCGCGTGACGATCGCGCTGAGCCCCGTCGAGCAGATGTCGGGGGCCGGCGTGGACGCCGGAGCGCTCGGCTGTGCGCGCGCGGCGCGAGGGGACGACGCCAGACCGAGCAGCGCCGCCGCGACGAGAACGCCCGCGAGCTTCATGTCTTGGGTGCTCGGTGCGCGTCGAGCGCGCGATTCAGCGCGAGCACGTTCACGCGCGGCTCGCCGAGAATCCCGAACTGGCGCGGGGTGACCTGCGCGGCGATCAGCGCGCGCACGGCCTCGAGCGAAAGCCCGCGGACCCTCGCGACGCGCGGTGCCTGATAGTCGGCGCCTTCCGGCGAGATGTCGGGGTCGATCCCGCTCGCGCTCGAGGTCACCAGATCCATCGGGATGGGGCCGGCCGCGTCCGGGTTCTCCTTCCGCAGCGCCGCGATCGCCGCACGCGTCGCATCGATCAGCTTCTTGTTGGTCGGTCCCTCGTTCGTCCCTCCGGTCTGCGTCGGGTCGTAGCCCTTCCCCGCCGCCGACGGGCGGCCGTGGAAATAGCCCGGCTTGGCGAACGCCTGTCCGACGAGCTCCGAGCCGATCAGCTTTCCGTTCACCACGATCGGCGAACCGTCGGCCTGATGCGGGAACAGGAGCGTCGCCAAGCCCCAGACGATCAGCGGGTAGATCAGCCCGAGCGCGATCACGGTCGCGACGGTGTAGATCGCGGCCGTGCCGAGGTGGCCCAGCGTGGACTCGCGCGCCGAAGTCGAAACGTCGCGGCTCATGCGTGGCCTCCGGTCAGGTGCAGCGCGACCAGGATGAGGTCGATCGCTTTGATCCCGATGAAGGGGACGACGATCCCGCCCAGTCCGTAGACGAGGACGTTCTCGCGCAGCACGGCCTCGGCGCCGCGCGGACGGTACGCGACGCCGCGCAGGGCGAGCGGGATCAGCGCCACGATGACGATCGCGTTGAAGACGATCGCCGACATGATCGCGCTCTGCGGCGTCGCGAGGCGCATCACGTTCAGCGCGTCCATCGCCGGGTAGGCGGCGGCGAACATCGCCGGGAGGATCGCGAAGTACTTCGCGACGTCGTTGGCGATCGAGAAGGTGGTGAGCGAGCCGCGCGTCATCAGGAGCTGCTTGCCGATCTCGACGATCTCGATCAGCTTGGTCGGATCCGAGTCGAGGTCGACCATGTTGGCCGCCTCCTTGGCCGCCTGCGTGCCGGTGTTCATCGCGACGCCGACGTCGGCTTGGGCGAGCGCAGGCGCGTCGTTCGTCCCGTCGCCGGTCATCGCGACGAGCCGGCCTTCGCCCTGCTCGCGCCGGATCAGCGCCATCTTCGTCTCGGGCGTCGCCTCGGCGAGAAAGTCGTCGACGCCGGCCTCGCCGGCGATCGCGCTCGCGGTGAGCGGGTTGTCGCCGGTGATCATCACCGTGCGAATCCCCATCGCCCGCAGCCGGTCGAAGCGCTCGCGCATGTTCGGCTTGAGGATGTCGCGCAGCCCGATCGCGCCGAGGACGCGATGCTCGTCGGCGAGGAGGAGCGGGGTGCCGCCGGCGCGCGCGATCCGCTCGACCTGCGCGGCCAGCGGATCGTCGGACCTCCCCGACGATTGCGAAGCCCAGACGCGCACGGCGTCGGGCGCACCCTTGCGCAGCTTCGTCCCGTCGGCGAAATCGACGCCCGACATGCGAGTGTACGCGCTGAACGGGACCACGATCGCATCGCGCGGGAGCGCGCCGTTCCTCGAGGCGGCTCCGGCGTCCGCCAGGGCCGTCTGCGCGCCGGCGAGCAGCACGATCGAACGTCCTTCGGGCGTCTCGTCGCCGAGCGAGGCGAAGTAGGCAGCGCGGTGCGCGGCCGCCCGATCGACGCCCGGCGCGATGAGGATTTCGGTGGCCTGGCGGTTGCCGAGCGTGATCGTCCCCGTCTTGTCGAGCAGCAGCGTGTCGACGTCGCCGGCGGCCTCGACGGCGCGCCCCGACATCGCCAGCACGTTGCGCTGCAGCACGCGGTCCATCCCGGCGATCCCGATCGCGCTGAGCAGCCCGCCGATCGTCGTCGGAATGAGGCAGACGAGCAGCGCGATCAGCACGACGACGCTCGGCGTCGCGCCGGCGTAGATCGAGAACGGCGCCAGCGTCGCGACGGCGATGACGAACACGATCGTCAGGCCGGCGAGCAGGATCATCAGCGCGATCTCGTTCGGCGTCTTCTGGCGCTGCGCGCCTTCGACCAAGGAGATCATGCGGTCGAGGAACGATTCGCCCGGGTTCGCGCCGACGGCGACGATGATGCGGTCCGAGAGCACGCGCGTGCCG
This sequence comes from Vulcanimicrobiota bacterium, assembly GCA_963795405.1. GTDB lineage: Bacteria > Vulcanimicrobiota > Vulcanimicrobiia > Vulcanimicrobiales > Vulcanimicrobiaceae > Vulcanimicrobium. The sequence continues at coordinate 31,339 of CAWCHS010000005.1, read as the reverse complement.
CCGGTGACGCTCGAGCGGTCGCCGCCGAACTCCCGGATGACCGGCGCCGACTCGCCGGTGATCGCCGATTCGTCGACCGTCGCCGCTCCTTCGACGATCTCGCCGTCGGCGGCGATCAGCTCGCCGGCCTCGACGACGATGCGGTCGCCCTTGCGCAGTTGCGACGAGGCGATTCGTTCCTCGCGTCCGTCGGCGATCCGGCGCGCCGTCGTCTCCGATTTCGTGCGCCGCAGGAACTCGGCTTGCGCCTTGCCGCGGCCCTCGGCCATCGCTTCGGCGAAGTTCGCGAAGAGCACGGTAAACGACAGCCAGGCCGAGATCGCAACGTCGAAGCCGGCGCCGCCGGCGCGCGCGTCGCGGAAGGCGTAGAACAGCGTCGCCGCCGCGCCGACCTCGACGACGAACATCACCGGGTTGCGGATCTGGATTCGCGGGTCGAGCTTCACGAACGAGTCGGCGATTGCGCGCGTGACGAGCGCGCGGTCCCAGAGCGGGCGCGAGCGCGGCTTGGCCATCAGAATTGCTTCCCTTGCAGCATGAGGAGGTGCTCGACGATCGGACCCAGCGCGTCGGCCGGGAAGAAGGTCAGCGCGCCGACGATCAGGATCACGCCGATCAGCAGCACGACGAAGATCGGTGAGGTGGTCTGAAACGTCCCCGCGGTCGTCGCGACGGCTTGTTTGCGGGCGAGCGCTCCGGCCAGCGCGAGCACGGGGATCATGATCGCGATCCGGCCGAACAGCATCACCACGCCGGTCGAGACGTTCCACCACAGGTTCGGCCCGAGCCCGGCGAACGCCGAGCCGTTGTTGTTCACCGTCGAGGTGTAGGCGTAGAGGATCTCGCTGAAGCCGTGCGCCGATGCGTTGTTCAGCGTCGCGAGCCCCGCCGGCAGCACCGAGGCGATCCCCGCGGGGACGAGCGCGAAGACCGGCACGACGAGCGCCGCCAGGATGGCGAGCTGCACCTCGCGCCGCTCGATCTTCTTCCCGAGATACTCGGGAGTGCGGCCTACCATCAGTCCGGCGATGAACACCGTGAGGATCGCGAAGTAGATGATGCCGTACAGCCCGGAGCCGACGCCGCCGAAGACGACCTCGCCGAGTTGCATGTCGAAGAGCGGAACCAGTCCGCCGAGCGCGGTGAACGAGTCGTGCATCGCGTTGACCGCGCCGCACGACGTGTCGGTCGTCATCGTGGCGAACAGCGCCGAGGCGGCGATCCCGAAGCGCGTCTCTTTGCCTTCCATGTTGCCGCCGGCGACGCCGAGCGCGTGAACGATCGGATTCCCGGCCGCCTCGGCCCAGTACGCGACGACGAAGCCGCCGGCGAAGAGCAGCGACATCGCGGCGAACAGCGCCCAGCCCTGGCGCTGGTTCTTCACGAAGCGCCCGAACGTGTACGTCAGCGCGCCGCCGAGCAGGAAGATGAAGACCAGCTCGATCAGGTTGCTGAGCCCGTCGGGGTTCTCCCACGGCGCCGCCGAGTTGGCGTTCACGAACCCGCCGCCGTTCGTGCCGAGCTCCTTGATGATCTCTTGCGAAGCCATCGGTCCCTGCGGGATCACCTGCTTCGCGCCTTCGAGGGTCACCGCGGTCGGGTACGCGTGGAAGTTCATCGGGACGCCCTGCGAGCACAGCAGCAGCGCGCCGGCGAACGAGATCGGCAGCAGCACGTACAAGCACGCGCGCGTCAGATCGACCCAGAAGTTGCCGATCGTCGCCGACCGGCGGCGCGCCAGCCCGCGGATGATCGCGATCGCGATCGCGATCCCGGTGCCGGCGGAGACGAAGTTGTGCCAGGCCAGCCCCGCCATCTGCGAAAGATAGCTCAGCGTGGACTCGCCGCTGTAGAACTGCCAGTTCGTGTTCGTCATGAACGAGACGGCGGTGTTCCACGCGAGGTCGGGCGCCAGGTTCCCGAAGCCTTGCGGGTTCAGTGGGAGATACGCTTGGAGCCGCAGCAGCGCGTAGAGATACACGAAGCCGACGAGGCTGAACGCGATCACGGCGAACGCGTACGCCTTCCAGCTCATCTCGCGCGCGGGATCGAGCCGCGCGAGGCGGTAGATCGCGCGCTCGACGGGGGCGAGCACCGGCGTGAGGAAGACGCGCTCGCCCTCGAAGACGCGCGCCATGTACGCGCCGACGGGCTTCACCAGCACCCACACGAGCGCGAAGACGAGGACGGCCTGCAGCCATCCGATCGCGGTCATCGCAGCATCACCTCGCTAGAACCGCTCGGGCCGCAGCATCGCATACGTCAGATAGACGAGCGCGGCGACCGCGAGCAGCAAGCCGACGATCAGATCGAGCGTCACAGGCGGTCGCATCCGATCACGTAGCGGTCGAGCAGCCAGAACGAAAGGGCCGTCAGCGCCACGAGCCCGATTTCGACGACGAGCGCGTTCATGCGCGGCGGAGGAGCGCGAGCGGCCAAAGCATCGGAGGGATCGTACGCCGAACGAACGCGCTCCGGGAGCCGCCGTTCGGCCGATCCGTTCGGCGCAGGCGACGGCTTCGTAAAGGTTCGAATAAGGCCGCCCGCTCCAGGGAGCAAGCCTGCCTCCGCGCGTCAAATGTACCATTTCGGGACGTGGGAGGCTGGCCTTGGCCTACGAGGTGATCAAACGCGTCAGCGGACGCGCCTACCGGTATCGGGTCGAGAGTTTCCGCGACCCTGAAACGCGACGCGTTCGGGGGCGCTGGACGTACCTCGGCCGCGTCGACCCAATCGACGCCGGGATGCCCGATCGGCCGGTGAGACCGAGCTCGCGCGACCGGCTGCTCGACGCGGTCGTGCGGCTGCTGGCCGACAACGACATCGACTCGCTTTCGGCGGGCGGGATTGCGCGCGAAGCGGGTGTCGCGTACGGGACGTTCTACCGCTACTTCACCGACCGCGGTCACGCGGTGCGGGAGGCGCTGCTGCGCCGCGGGCCGGCGCTCAGCGACTATGCGGCGCAATTCGCGCCGCCGCTCGGGGATCGCGATGCGGAACGCGAGCGGCTCGAGCGCTGGCTGCGCGAGATCGCCGAGAGCGCGTTGCGGGAACGCGGTCTCGTTCGCGCTTGGCACGTCTACTCGAACGCCGACGGCGCCGTCGCCGAGGCGCGGCGGAAGGCGGTCGACGACGTGGTGGACTGCGTCGCGAAGCACCTGACGGCGCTCGACGCGGCGCAGCTCGCGAAGATCGCCTCGCCGCAGTTCGCCGCCTACGCGCTGGTCGCGCTCCTGATCGCGCTTGCGCGCGACTGTGCGATGCAGGGCGAAGGGGAGGCGCGGCGCATCGACGAGCTGGTCAACCTGTCGTACGATCTCTGCGGCTTGAGCTGAGCGGCGTCCGCGGGCGGTCCGGATGGGTAGGACCGGAAGCGTGGCGGTCGACGTTGCGGCGTTTTTCTTCGGCATGACGGTCGGCGCGCTCGGCACGATGGTCGGCGTCGGGGGCGGTTTCCTGATCGTGCCGGCGATCGCGCTGATCGAGCCGGCATGGTCGACGCGCACCGTCACCGCGTTCTCGCTCGCCGTCGTGGCGGCGAACGCCTCGAGCGGGACCGCCGCCTACCTGCGCCAGCGGCGGGTCGACGTGCGCAGCGTCGGCTGGTTCGCGCTCGCCGCGGTCCCCGGCGTGGTGCTCGGCGTCCTCGGCGCGAACACGCTCGAGCGCGGCTGGTTCGACCGCATCTTCGGCGTGCTGCTCGCCGCGATGTCGGCATGGCTCGCCTTCGCACCGCAGCGCATGCCCCGGCGCGGCTTCGGCACCACGCAGCGCACGCTCGTCGACGACGACGGCCGCAGCTTCGCCTGGTCGTTCTCGCTCCGGCTCGGGATGGCCGGGAGCCTGGTCGTCGGAGTCGTGTCGTCGCTGTTCGGGATCGGCGGCGGACCGATCCAAGTCCCGTTCCTCATCGCGGTGCTGAACTTCCCCGAGCACATCGCCACGGCGACCTCGCACGGCGTCCTCGCGGTCACCTCGCTGGTCGCGACGGCGATCCACGTCGCGCAGGGCGACTACGCCGGCGACGCCGTCCCCGTGCTGTGCACGGCCGCAGGCGCGGTTGCGGGCGCGCCGATCGGCGCGCGCGTCTCGAAGCTCGTCTCGGGCCGCGCGCTCGTGCGGATCTTGGCCGCGATGCTGGCCTTCATCGCGATCCGGCTCGAGCTTCCGCGCGAAGGTTAGCCGGCGAGCGCGATCGCTTCGCGCGCGCCCACGTGGACGTCACGCTCGAGCAGGCTCGCGAACGCGTCGCCCGTCATCGGCGCGCCGAACAAGAACCCCTGCGCCTGATCGCAGTCGAGCGCGCGCAGCGTCGCGAGCTGCGCGGGCGTCTCGACGCCTTCGCCGACGACGCTCAGGCCGCGGCGCTGCGCGAGCTCGACGACCATCCGCGCGACCTCGGCCTTGTACGCGTCATCGGCGATGGGCTGCACGAACGAACGGTCGATCTTGAGCACGTCGATCGGCAGTGCTTCGAGGTAGCTCAGCGAGCTGTAGCCGGTTCCGAAGTCGTCGACCGCGACGCGCACGCCGAGGCGTCGCAGCGCGTGCAGGTTCCGCTGCGAAACGCCGTCGCGGCCCATCATCGAGGTCTCGGAGAGCTCGAGCTCCACGTCGGCATGCGCGAGCCCGGTGAGCCGGCAGATCGAGTCGACGGTGCGGACGAAATCGCGCTGCTCGATCTGGCGCGCGGAGACGTTGACCGCGATACGCACGCTCGGCAGGCCGGCGATCTGCCAGCGACGGTTCTGCGCGAGCGCTTCGCGCAGCATCCACTCGCCGAGGCGCAGGATGACTCCGCTCTCTTCGGCGATCGCGATGAACTCGGTCGGGGGAACCGGGCCGAGCCCCGGACAGTTCCAGCGCATCAGCGCCTCGGCGCCGACGATCGCGCCGGTGCGCAGCGAGACGATCGGCTGATAGAGCGGCATCACCCGCTTCTGCGCGAGCGCATGGCGCAGCTCGCGGTCGATGATCGCACGGCGGTCGCGCTGCTGCGCGAGCGCGGGGGTGAACGTCTCGACCCCCGCGGCGGCGGAAGCGGCCGCATCGAGCGCGGCCAGCGCATCGTCCGCGACGGCGGCGGCATCCTCGCCGGCGGCGATCCCGATCCGCGGGATCACGACGATCTCGTCCCCGTCGACGCGCAGCGGACGGTCGAACGCCTGCATCATGCGTTTCGCCAGCGCCCCCATGGTGCGCGCCTTCGCGCCGGCGATGCGCACGGCGAACACGTCCTCGCCCCAGCGTGCCAGCAGCGCGTCGTCCGGAACGAGGTGCGCCAGCTCGTCGGCGGCGGCACGCAGACAGCGGTCGCGAACGTCGGTCGAGCGCTGCGAGGCGGAGGTGACCCAGGTGAAACGGACGAGCAGCATCCCGCTCGGCCCCGGATCGCGCTCGCATTCGCGTTCGAGCGCCGCCCGGTTCGGCAGCTGCGTCGCGGGGTCGTGAAAGGCGAGCGCGCGAAGCGAGCGCAATGCTTCGTTGCGCGCGGTGACGTCGTGAACGACGGCCAGCGAAGCGGCCGATCCGCCGCACGAAAGCGTGCTGGAGTTCGACACCTCGACGTCGATGACGCGGCCGTCCTTGGTGGCATGACGCCACTCGTCGACCGCCATCGCCTTCTCGTCGCCGAGGTTGCGCAGCCACGCCTCGACGCGCTCGCGATCCTCGGCGGGCCGGATGTCGAGCAGCGTCATCGCCAAGAACTCATCGCGCGTGTAGCCGTACTTCGCGACGGCGGCTTCGTTGACGTCGAGGAAGCGCAGCGTGCGGCGGTCGTAGATCCACATCGGGACGGGGCTTGACCCGAACAGAACTTCCGCCATGGCCGCCGACCCCTGTCCGTCCATCACTACAAACCAAGCTCCCGAAACGTACGCGCGAAACGCCGGCCCGCGGGGCCGTCACCCACTGAATCGGCGTCCGCGCCCGGGCGGTGAAGGGCGTAGCAGACCCTTGACGCGGGGTTTGCGGAAAGCTTACGCGCTCAGCGGCTGCCCAGCGCGGTCAGCGCAGCGTCCAGCGTGTCGTACACGTTGAGCTTCTCGCCCATCCCGGCCAAGGCGAACACGCGCGCAACATTGCCTCCCGGCGCCAGAAGCACCGCGACCCCGAGCTGGTGCCGCCGGCGGAACAGGACGAGCTCCGAGAGGAAGATCGAGTCGACGGCGCTCGTCTCGCGCAGGTCGACGAGCACGCGGTCGTCGCGCGGCGCCTGCTGGAAGGCCTCGCGAAACTCGGGGTACCGGCTGATGTCCAGGACGCCCTGGAAGCGGAGCGCGTGCAACGTCCCGTCCGTACCCAGCCCGCCGGATTTCCTACGTGTGGCTGCGCACCGGAGCCGCACGGCGCAGGCGCCCCCATGCTGCCCGCGTGAGCGAAAACAGCAGCACGTCGACGTGGCGCCCGCGGATCACGGCGCCGCTGCGCAGCAAGCGCTCTTCGCGGAAGCCGGTGCGGTCGAGCACGGAGCGCGAGTCGACGTTTTCGGGGACGATGCAGGCTTGCACTTCGTCCAGGTCGCCCTCGCGGAAGGCCTCGTCGATCACCGCGCCGAGCGCTTCGCTCGCGTAGCCGTAACCGCGCCCGGTCGGCAGCAGGCTGTAGCCGACCTCTCCGACGCGCGGCGAGCGGTCGTTCACGCGCAGGGAGATCCAGCCCATCGGCACCTCGGGCGCACCCGCGCGCAGCAGCCATTCGAACCGCCCGATCGTGCCGGGACGCAGCTCTTTGGGCCGCGCGCGAACCTGCCGCTCGAACTCCTCGGCGCGGATCCGCGGGATGTCCTGATAGCGGCGCAGATCGGGGCCGTTCAGCACCTCCCACAGGTCGCGCGCGTTGGTGCCGTCGACGGGCACCAGCGCGACGCGATCGGTATGCAGCGTCCTCATCGGAGGCTCGCTCGGCGAGCGACGGGCGACACCCCACTCTTCTGCCCGGCCCGCGCCACGATCATCGCTTCGCCCTACGTCGCGGGCTAGCCGCGCGCCTCCTCCGCGTGAACGACGGGCGGAGGTGCAGATGGAGGTCCAGTACACGGGGACGGTCACCACGCCGCCCCGGTTCTTCTTCGGCTCGCATTCGAAGATGCAGCACGAACAGTTCGACGTGCGGCGCGACGGCGGCGAGCTGTTCCGCGTGATCGACAACGTGTCGATCGCGCCGCGCGTCCCCGTTCGTCCCGGCGACCGCGTCACCGTGAAGGGCGAGCTCGTCCACGACCGCGGGAAACCGCCGATCGTGCACTTCACCCATCACGACCCGTGGGGTCCGCACGAAGCCGGCTTCATCGAGACCGGCGGCCGGCGGTACGCATAGCGGCGCCGCAAAGGGCGCGAGTCAGGGCGTGCGCTAGCGGCGATCCACGAGCGCGGCCAGGGTGACGAAGCGATACCCGCGCGAGCGGAGCGTCGCGATCACGTCGGGCGCGAGCGAGGCTTCGTACGCGCGCTCGCCCCGGTCGTCGCGTCCTTGGTCGCCGTCGTGGAGCACGACGATCGCGCCGTCCCCCACCTGGCGCAGCAGGACCTGCTCCAATTGCGCGCGCGGCGCTGACGGCGCGGTTTCGTCGAGCATCGCGCTCCACAGCACGACGCGCATCCCGCGGCGCCGCGCCGCGAGGATCACGGCGGCGTTGCGCGCGCCGAACGGCGGCCGCAGAAATCGCGCATGGCGCCCGGTGGCCGCCACGATCGCCGCATCGGCGCCGGCGATCTGCGCGTCGAGCGCGCGCGGCGCGAGGACGTTCAGGTGCGCGTGCGTCTCCGAGTGGTCTTCGATCTCGTCGCCGTCCGCGGCCATCCGACGCAGGAGGGCCGGCTCGCGCCGCGCCGCCCGTCCCACCACGAAGAACGTCGCCGGAACGCTCTCGCGCTCGAGGACGTCGAGCAGCCGGTCCGTGACGCCGCGCGTCGGGCCGTCGTCGAAGGTCAGCGCGACGCGGTGCCCGCTGCCTTGCACGATCACCGGCTCGAACGCGCCGCTGCGCGGCGACTCGACGATTTCGTAGAGCACGAAGAAGCCGGCGGCGAGCAGCGCCGCGGCGCCGAAGAGGCGCAGCGCTCTCACGAGTTGAGCAGCTTCTGGCGGGCCGCCGCGACCGTGGCCTTGAACTGCGGCGGCCCGAACGAGGCGAAGTCGTCGACGACCTTCTGGTAGCGCGGGTCGGCGTTCGAGCTCGACCTGAGCGTCAGCAGATCGGGGACCGGCTTGTTGGCCTGCAGCTTGATGTCGTACTGCCGGCCCGCGGCCGTCGCGATGTAGCGCGGGTCGGTGAAGTAGAACGTGTGATGCCCGCTCCGGTCCCCGGAGACTTGGTCGACGTAGATCCTGTACACGTCGTTGAGATTGCCGCGGTAGGGGCGCGTCTGCAGCTCCCAGATCCCGTCCTGCACGAGCTTTTCGAACGCGAAGGTGACATCGAAGCCGTGGATGGGCTCAGTGAACTTCGCGGCGCGCGTCCCGGCACGGTTCGTCGCCGAGTACGCCGCGGTCGAGACGCCCTCGACGTTGTCGAGCCGCCACGTCTCGCTCGCGATCGGGCCTTTGGCATGCGTGACGGTCTCGCTGAAGTGGAGCTCGGAGCGCTGGGCGGCGACGGTCTTCACCGCCTGATAGCGCTGGGATTCGCTCGGCCAGAACAGCCTCCAGCCGACCACGAACCCGATGACCGCGACGATGACGACCACCGAGGTGGTAGGGAAGCGACGCATCGTCGTCTACAACCCCGCGCCGTTCGGCATCGTCTCAGCGAAGCCGGCGAACCGCCGGTCACCGCGGCGCGTCCAGAACGCGGTTCACCACCGCGTCGGCGGCCGCGTTCTGCTTGCGGCGGACGTGCTGAACGTCCGTCGCGGCGAATTTCCGCAGCAGCGCCTTCGCCTCGGCGTGCAGCGGGATCAACCCCGGGTGCTTGACCTTGTACTGCCCGGAGAGCTGCCGCACCACGAGCTCGCTGTCGAGTCGCACGGCGAGCTCGGAGACCTCGCGCGCGAGCGCGGCCTTGAGCCCCGCGACGAGCGCCGTCCACTCGGCGACATTGTTCGTGGTGACCCCGAGAAAGAGTCCGATCTCCTCGAGGACCTCGCCGGACTCATCGTACAGGACCGCGCCCGATGCGGCCGGCCCGGGATTCCCCCGCGAGCCGCCGTCGGCGAAGAGCGTCGCTTTCACAGGGAGAGGGGGAACCACATGCGACGGCTTAATACCTTCCGACCCCCGTCGGGCAGTAGCGCAGCTTGGTAGCGCACCAGTCTGGGGGACTGGGGGTCGCAGGTTCAAATCCTGTCTGCCCGACCAATAACGACAAGGGTTCGCACGACGCGAGCCCTTTTCGTTTTGCGAGCAGCAGCGCTACGGACGTTTCGCCTCGGGCGAACGGCTCGCGGTCGCGGCCTCCGCGGTCGCGCCGGCGCTCGGCGGAACGTCGGGCAGCGTGTCGGCTTTGCCGGTCGCGAGAAAGGTCACGACGTCCCACGCGTTGTGGATGCCGATGAAGACGAGCAGCACCACCGCCGCCGCGGGTGCGAACAGCGCGCCGCGGAGCGCCGCATACAGTGCGAACGCCGCGAACACGAGCGTCGCGTAGGCGATCGCCGGCAGCGCGATGTTCCACGCCCAGTCTTCGGCGTCGGGACGATAGCTCGACATCGCCCACGCGCGGCGGCCGATGCGCGCGACGTACGTGAGCCCGGCCGCGCCCCCCAGCCCGAGGGCGACCTCGATCGGGCCGAGCGACGGAAACGGGACGGTCATGACGGCGCACGTCAGCAGCGCGCCGCAGAAGTGCACCACGGTCGGCGTGGTGAACACCGAGAGCCCGGCTTCCGAGGTCCCACGCCGTTCGTCGTTCACCAGCGTGATCACGATGAACACCAAACCGGTGAGCGCCGCCGCCGAGGAGCCCATCATGACGTAGAAGCTGTTCCACGCGCCGAGCATCCGCCGTGGATTCGCGACGAGGCGCCGCTCTCTTTGCGCATCGACGAAAAAGGGCTCGCGCGCCGCAAGCCCTCTTCGCATCGACGGCTGCGCCGCGTCAGCGGCTCTTCTTCTTGGCTCCGCCGCGTTTCGCGCCGACCGAGTCTTTGAGGCCTTTGCCGGCGGAGAAGGCCGGGACGCGCCGCGCGGGGATCTTGATGAGCTCGCCCGTCTGCGGGTTGCGTCCGGTGCGCGCTTTGCGATCGCGCACGACGAAGCTGCCGAAGGGGATCAGCTGAACCTTCTCCCCGTTCTTGAGCGCGTCGGTGATCTCCGACAAGATCAGTTCGAGGATCTCCCCGGCTTGGCGCTTCGAAAGCTCGTGCTCGTTGGCGAGCGTGTCGACGATGTCGGATTTGGTCACTGTCTCCCTGCACCTCGAATGAATGCGTCGCAACGAAGCGATTCCGTAGGCAACGGCGGCACCGCTCGTGCGGGGAAGAGTACGCTTGCACGCAGCCCGCTCCTTCCGAGCGCGCAGAAACGTGCGCGCCGCAACGCGTCCGAGCCGAGAACGGTTGGTACTGAAGATGGATCGCATCCTCACCGCCTCGGCGGCCCGCGGCACGGTCTCGCTCGTCGCTGGGATCACGACGGACCTGGTCCGCGACGCGCGCGAGCGCCACGACCTGGCCCCCACCTCCAGCGCCGCCCTCGGGCGGCTGTTGACGGCGGCCTCCCTGCTCGGCGCCTCGCTCGGCCCGCGGGAACGTCTGACGCTCCGCATCGTGGGCGACGGCCCGATCGGCAGCGTCACCGCCGATGCCTGGAGCACCGGGCCGCGCGCGGTCGGCGCGCGCGCCTACGCGCGGAACGGCCGGGCCGACATCCCGCTGAACGCGCGCGGCAAGTTCGACGTGGCGGGCGTGGTGGGGCACGGTCAGTTGCACGTGACGAAGAGCTACGAAGTCGGACAGCCGTACAGCGGCGTCGTCCCGCTCGCCAGCGGCGAGATCGGCGACGACGTGGCGGCGTACCTCGCGAACTCGGAGCAGATTCCGAGCGTCGTCGCGCTGGGCGTGCTCGCCGGTCCGGCCGGGATCCGCGCCGCGGGCGGGATCATCGCGCAGGTCCTGCCCGGAGCCGACGAGGCGACGGTCGCGGCGCTCGAGCGCAACGCCGCGGAGATGCCGCCGCTGACGCAGCAGATCGTCGAGGGCGCCGATGCGGAGGCGCTGATCCGGCGCGTCGCGGCCGGACTCGACCCCCACGTCTTCGACGAGGGCTACGCTGTCGGCTTCGACTGCCGCTGCACGCGCGAGAAGGTCGAGACCGCGCTGCTCGGTCTCGGCAAGGACGAGCTCGCGAAGATCGCGCGCGAGCAGCCGAGCACCGAAGCGACGTGCGACTTCTGCGGCGAGCGCTACCTGCTCACCGCCGATGAAGTCCAAGCGCTCTCGGCGCGCATCGAGCGGAGCGCTCCCCGAGGCTAGGGCATCTCGGCGGCGGGGCCGGCGGCGGCCTCCGGGCCGCTCGTCTTCGCGCCGCCGATCCGCGGGCGGAACTCCTCGACGATCCGTCCGCGGCGGTTCTCGTACCACCAGCCGCACTCGCAGCGGATCGCCTTGCCGTGATCCGGCGGATAGGGGTAGACGCGCCGGCAGCGCGAGCAGGTGAACGTCGGGCCGGCGACCTGCGCGGCCGGCGTGTAGGTGACGGCGGGGGCGGACGGCGTGGTCTGGTGGGCCATGATACTTCTGCTGTTTCCTTCGAACTCAGGGAACGACGCGGACGAACTTGCGGGAACCGACTTGGAGGACCGCCGGGCCGGTCGCGCTCCAGCGCGCGCCGGGATCGCTCGCCGCGACGCCGTCGATCCGCACCGCGCCTTCGGCGATCAGCCGCTGCGCCGCCCGTTTCGACTCGGCGAAACGCGCCGCGACGAGCAGGTCGACCAGCTTCTCCCGGCCGTCGAGCCGGAGCTCCGGGACCTCGGCCGGGATCTCGCGCCGCTGGATCGTTCGCTCGAACCAGCCGGCGGCGTCCCGAGCGGCGTCGGCCCCATGATACAGCGCGGTGAGGTCCGCGGCGATACGTTTTTTCTCGACCATCGGGGCGAGGCTCCCGTCGCGCAGTCCGTCTTCGAGGCGCCGCACGCGTTCGGCGGGCCACCACGCGGCGAGCCGCGCGTACTGCGCCATCACCTCGTCGGGGATGCTCATCGTCTTGCCGAACATCTCGTTCGGCGCGTCGGTCAGCCCGATGTGATTGCCGAGCGACTTCGACATCTTCTTCTTGCCGTCGAGCCCCACCAGGAGCGGGACGGTGATGCAGATCTCCGCGAGCTGCCCTGCATGCACCTGGTACGGCCGGCTGATCAGCAAGTTGAAGAGCTGGTCCGAGCCGCCGAGCTCGACGTCGACGTGCAGCGCGATCGAGTCGTACGCCACCGCGACCGGGTAGACGAACTCGTGCAGCGCGATCGGCGTGCCGCCCTCGTAGCGCTGCTTGAAGTCGTTGCGCTCGAGCATCTGCGCGACGGTCGACTGCGCGAGCAGCTTGTAGACTTCGGCGAAGGTGAGCTTCGAGAGCCACTCGCTGTTGTAGCGCAGCGTGACGCGGCTCATGTCGAGCACCTTGCCGGCTTGCGCGGCGTAGGTGCGCATGTTCGCGTCGATCTGCTCGTCGCTCAGCGGCGGGCGGAGCGCGTTGCGCCCGCTGGGATCGCCGATGCGCGCCGTGAAGTCGCCGATCAGCAGGATCACCTCGTGACCGTCGTCGACGAAGCGCTGCAGCAGCCGGAGCACGACGGCGTGGCCGACGTGCAGGTCGGGCGAGGTCGGATCGAGCCCGAGGTAGACGCGCAGCGGGCGGCCGAGCGCGAGGCGCTCGGCGAGCTCGGTGAGGGTCTCGACGTGGTCGCACCCGTCGGTGAGGAAGCGCGCGCGGTCGCGCGGCGCGAGCGAAGTGGTCATGCGGTCGGCGAGCGCAATTCAAAGATCGTCACGCCGCCGCCTCCCTCGTCGGCGTTGCCGTAGCGAACGTTCTGCGCGAACGGATGCGCCCTGAGGTATTGCTGCAGCCCTTTGCCGAGCAGACCGGTCCCCTTGCCGTGGATCAGGCGCAGCGGCGAATGCCCCAGCAGGATCGCATCGTCGATCCAGCGGTCCACCAGCGGCTCGGCTTCGACGAAGCGTTTGCCGCGGACGTCGAGCTGGGTCTGCGCGCTCGACGCCGCTTCGAGCGTCGCCTCGCCGCCCTCCGCGCGCGCCGCCCGCCGCGGCGGCGACGCGCCGGCCCGGCGGCGCAGCTCGCTTTTCGGCACCGTCATCCGCATCGGGCCGATCTGCACCAGCGCGTTCTCGCCCAGATCGTCGAGCACCGTGCCGTCCTGGTCCCACGACGCCACGTGGACGCGGTCGCCGGCGGCGATCGGCTGCGGCGCCTCGTCCTCGCCCGGCGCACGCGGGCGCGCTTCGAGACCGAGCTCGCGGTGCATCTGGTCGAGCGTGCGCGCGAGCAGATCGGCTTGGCCCGGCGTCACCCGCGGCGCGCGCGCACCGCGCTCGTCGCGCGCGGCGGCGCGGCGCTCGAGCTCGGCGCTGAAGCCGCGCAGGGTCTCGGCGAGCTGGGCGTCGGCACGTTTCGCGAGCTCGCGCCGCTCGCGCTCGAGCGACTCGCCGCGCTTGCGCGCCTGATCTTCGAGGGTGCGCAGGTGGACGCGGTCGCGCGCGAGCTGCTCGCGCTCGCGGGTCGCACGCGTGCGTTCTTCCGCGACTTCGGCCAGTGCGCGCTCGTAGTCGCGCTCCTGCGTCGAGAGCACCTCTTCGGCCCGCGCGACGACGTGCGGGTCGAGCCGCATCCGGCGCGCCAGCGCGAAGGCGAGCGACTGGCCCGGCGAGCCCACGTCGAGCTGATAGGTCGGCTCGTACGTTTCCGGATCGAAGCGCACGCTGGCGTTCGCGACGTGCGGGTGGTCGGCGCCGAAGAGCTTCAGCTCGGTGGCGTGCGTCGTCGCGACCACGCGCGCGCCGCGGTTCAGGAAGCGCTCGAGCACCGCGACGGCGAGCGCGGCGCCGGCGTTCGGCTCGGTCCCGCTCCCGATCTCGTCGATCAGGATCAAGGTCCGGTCGTTCGCGGCGGCGACGATCTCGGCCAGCCGCCGGAGGTGCGCCGAGAACGTCGAGGCGTTCTGCGCGATCGACTGCTCGTCGCCGATGTCGGTGCAGACGCGTTCGAAGCTGCCGACCCGCGCCGAGGCCGCCGGAACGTGCAGCCCGCAGGCGGTCATCACCACCGCGAGCCCGACGAGCTTGAGCGTGACGGTCTTGCCGCCCATGTTCGGGCCGGAGACGATCAGGATGCGCGTCTCGTCGTCGATGCGGATCGACTGCGGTATCGCGCGCTCGTCGAGCAGCGGGTGCCGCGCCTCGTGCAGATCGACGACCGCGCCGTCGACGAGCTCCGGCGCCACCGCCTGCATCCGGTGCGCGATCACCGCACGGGCCGCCGCGAGATCGAGCTCGACGTACACGCCGATGTCGGCGGCGATCTGGGCGGCTTCGCCGGCGACCAGCGAGGAAAGCTCGCCCAGGATCCGCGCGATTTCCGCCTGCTCCTGCGCCTGCAGCGCGCGCAGCCGGTTGTTCGCCTCGAGCGTCTCGAGCGGCTCGACGAACAGCGTCTGCCCCGACGAGCTCGAGTCGTGGACGATCCCGGGGATCTGGCTCTGGAACTCCGCCTTGACCGGGACGACGTAGCGCCCGTCGCGCACGGTGACGATCGCGTCCTGGATCGCCTGCGCGTAGCGCGCGGAGCGCACGATCGCCGCGGCGCGGTCCCGCGCGTCGTCCTGTGCCTGCGCCATGCCGCGCCGAATCCGCGCCAGCGCCGCCGAGGCGCGATCGAGCACGGCGCCGCGCTCGTCGATCGCATCGACGATGCGGTGCACGATCGCCGGCAGCGCGCGGAAGGCTGTGCTGCGCTCGCGCAGCAGCGGCAGCTCCAGCTCTGCCTCGCGCACGGCTTTCACGGCGGCGGTGGAGGCGGCGAGCGCGTCGGCGATCGCGCGCAGCTCGCGCGCTCCGAGCGGGACGGCGCGCGCCGCGGTGGCGACCGCTTCGTCGACGTCGTCGATCCGCTGCACCGAGAAGCCGGCCTCGGCGATCAGCGCGCGCATCTCCGCCGTCTCGCCGACCAGCCGCCGAACGACCGCGAAGTCGGCGTCGGGCTCGCAGGCGATCGCCCGCGCGTACGACCGCGGCGCGTGCGTCTGCCCCGCGTAGCGCTCGCGGATTCGCTCGAAGTCGAGCACGTCCAGGCCCCGCTCGTCGATCAGCACGCGCTCAGCCGCCGAGCGAGGGGAAGTACGACGCGAGCGTTCCCGCACGGCGGATGTCGGTCGTGCAGCAGTGAAAGCTTCCGCCGAACGGGTAGACGCGGTCGAACGCGCACGGAATCACCGCGCACCCGAGCGAGCGCAGCAGCTCGATCATCGGCGTCTCCGAGGCTTCGACGATCGCCGTCTCCGGATCGAGCATCAAGATGTTCATCGAGATCCAGGAGCTGACGTCGCGCGACTTCGCGCCCGAGCGCACGGACAGCGGCGCCGGGACGACCCGCCAGCCGTTCTCCTCGAATAGCCGCAGCGAATCGTCCACGCACGGACGATGCGGGTTGACGAGCACGATCCCGGGCCGGACCGGCACCAGCGTGGTGCCGATGTGGCTCGGCAGCGGCTCGCGGAACCGGATCGTGTGCACGCGGAACCCGTCGCCCAGATGGCGCTGCAGCCAGTCCGCGCCGAACTGATTGCTCACCAGGTCCGGCTGCCAGAAGAGATCGCGTCCGAACCGCACGAACGACGCCGCGTCGAACGCCGGCTCGATCTCGGTGAGCAGCGGCCGCGCGGCGTAGTCGTAGCCGTCCGTGCCGTCGCGCACGCGCGCGTCGTACAGGTCGTCCCGCATCAGCGGCTTCGGCGCCGCGGTCCAGCGCGCGCCGGCGCGAAAGTATTCCGCCAGCAGCCTGCGGTAGGCGCGGTACTCGAAGAAGCGCGCGCGCTGCGCCATCGGCGCTTCGATGACCTCGTCGCCGACGACGAGCAGGATGTCGCGCGGACACGCGCTCGCGCGGCCCGTCGAAACCTCCCAGTCGGGCGTTTTCACGCCGACGGCGTGATCGAGCGGATCGGGACGCTGCACCGTGATCCCACGCCGCGCGAGCAGCTCCGCGAACGCGTCGAGCTGCCGCTCCGCCGCGTCGACGACCTCGCGGAGCACCGCGCCGCCGAAACCCGCTCGTCCCGCCGGCCCGCCCGGAAAGTACGGCGCGAGCGCCGGTTCGTAGCCGATGTCCGCCGCGCCGCGCGCCGTCCCGACGATCACCTCTTCCAGCGGATCCCACTCGTTGAACGAGCACACCCGTGCGGGCGGCGGCGACTTCTCGACGCTGACCGCTGCCGCGCTCTCGGACATCGTCGCCTCGGCACGCCGGTCGCTGCTAACCGTCGAGCTTCTCCTCGAGCAGCTCGCGGGCGAGCTGCGGGTTCGCTTTGCCGCGCGACTGCTTCATCACCTGACCGGTGAGGAAGCCGAGGACGTTCACCTTTCCCGCCTTGTAGTCGGCGACGACCTTCGGGTTGGCGGCGAGGACCTCGTCGACGATCGCCGCGATCGCGCCGCGGTCGCTGACCTGCGCGAGGCCGTCGCGCTCGACGATCGCCTTGGCCGAGCCGCCCTCGTTCCAGAGCGCCTCGAGCACCTGCTTCGCGGCTTTCGAGTTGATCGCGTCGGACTGCGTGAGCGACACCAGCTCGGCCAGCGCCTCGGGCGAGACCTTGCCGTCGGCGACGTGCGTCCCCGACTCGTTCGCCAGACGCGAGAGATCGCCGAGCACGAACGCCAGCGTGGCGAGCGGATTGCCCGACTCGGCCACCGCCCGGTCGAACCAGAACGAGAGCCTCGCGTCGTCGACGAGCTGGGTCGCACGCTTCGAATCGATCGCGTACTCGTCGGCGTAGCGCACGTAGCGCTCGTACGGCGTCGGCGGGAGCATCGCGCGGACTCGCTCGATCTCGTCGGACGAAACGTCGATCGGCACGAGATCCGGATCGGGGAAGTAGCGGTAGTCGTGCGCTTCTTCTTTCGAGCGCTGGCTGTGCGTGACGCCGGCGGCCTCGTCCCAGCCGCGCGTCTCCTGGATCACGCGGCCGCCGCTTTCGATGACCTGGATCTGGCGCGCGATCTCGCTCTCGATCGCGCGGCGGACGCTGCGGAACGAGTTCATGTTCTTGATCTCGGCCTTCGTGCCGTACTCCGTCGCGCCGCGCAGGCGGATCGAGACGTTGGCATCGCAGCGCAGCGAGCCTTCTTCCATCTTGACGTCGCTCACGCCGAGCTCGCGGAACGTTCGCGCCAGCGTCTCGAGAAACGCCACCGCCTCCTCGGCCGACCGGATGTCGGGATCGGAGACGCACTCCATCAGCGGGACGCCGGCGCGGTTGAAGTCGATCAGCGATCCGGTCGAGCTCGCGAGCCGGCCGTCGGCCGAGCCGACGTGCGTCGACTTCCCGGTGTCTTCTTCCAGATGGATGCGGGTGAGCCGGCAGGCGCGGCGCGATCCGTCCTCGAGCCAGTAGCGCACCGTGCCGCCCTGGGTGAGCGGCATGTCGTACTGCGAGATCTGATAGTCCTTCGGCATGTCCGGATAGAAGTAGTTCTTCCGGTCGAACTTCGAGTGCGCCGGGATCGTCGCCGCAAACGCGAGGCCTGCGCGAATCATGTGCTCGATCGCCTGCGCGTTCGGCACCGGCAGCGCACCCGGCAGCGCCAGACACACCGGGCACACCTTGGTGTTCGGCTCCCCGCCGAACTCGTTCGGACACCCGCAGAACATCTTGCTGATCGTCTTCAGCTCGACGTGGCATTCGATCCCGATGACCGCTTCCCACTTTGAAAGCCGCGCCGCCCCGGGCTCCTCGACCCCGACGCCGATCATGCGAGATTCCCCGAGGGCGCGCGCGGTGTCAGCTTCTGGGCCTGCTTCGTGGCGGTTTCGTAGACGTGCGCGTACTGCAGCAGCTTGCGCTCTTCGAACAAGGGGGTGGCGAGCTGCAGGCCGAGCGGCATCGGCGTGCTGCCGTCGTCGGGAACCACGGCGCCGCACGGCACCGACAGCGACGGCAGGCCGGCGAGCGAGCCCGGGATCGTGTAGTAGTCCATCAGGTACATCGAGAGCGGATCGCTCTTCGCGTTGAAGCGGAACGCGGGGACCGAGGCGGCCGGCGACGCGATGACGTCGCAGCGCTCGAACGCGCGCGCGAAGTCCTCGGCGAAGCGCGTGCGCGCCTTCTGCGCCTTCAGATAGTACGCGTCGTAGTAGCCGGAGGAGAGCGCGTACGTCCCGATCAGGATGCGGCGCTTCACCTCGGGCCCGAAGCCCTGCTCGCGCGTCTTCTCGTACATTTCGCCCACATCGGCGCCGTCGACGCGCAAGCCGTAGCGGACGCCGTCGAAGCGCGCCAGGTTGGACGAGCACTCCGCCGGCGCGATCAGATAGTACGTCGCGACGCCGTAGTCCGCCGTCGGCAGGTCGACCTCGACGAGCTCGGCCCCGAGCCGCTCCAGATCGGCGTACGCGGCTTCGAAGCACGCGCGCGTCGCGGCGTCGAGCTTGCCGAGATCGAACTCGCGCACGATTCCGACCCGCACGCCGCGCAGGTCGGCGCGGCCCAAGTGCCCGGAGACCGGCTCGACTGCGCGCTCGACGCTCGTCGCGTCGAGCGGATCGTGGCCGGCAATCGCATCGTAGGCCAGCGCGGCGTCTTCGACGCTGCGTGCGAACGGCCCGATCTGGTCGAGCGAGGAGGCGAAGGCGATCAAGCCGTAGCGCGAGACGCGCCCGTAGGTCGGCTTGAAGCCGACCACGTTGCAGAACGCGGCCGGCTCGCGGATCGAACCGCCGGTGTCGCTGCCCAGCGAGAGGGTCGCCTCGAACCCGCCGACCGCGGCGGCGCTCCCCGCCGACGAGCCGCCGGGGACGCGCGCGAGGTCGTACGGATTCCGCGTCTTCTCGTACGCCGAGTTCTCGCCGGAGGAGCCCATCGCGAACTCGTCGAGGTTCGTCTTTCCGACCGGGAGCGCGCCCGCGTCGAGCAGCCGCTGCACCGCGGTCGCGGTGTACGGCGCAACGAAGCTCTCCAGGATCTTCGAGCCGGCGGTGGTGTGCGTGCCGGTCAGGCACATATTGTCCTTGATCGCCACCGGGACGCCGGCCAGCGGGAGCCGTTCGCCGGCGCCGATACGCTCGTCGACCCGGCGCGCCTGCGCGCGCATCAACTCGGGCGTCAGCTCGCGGTAGGCCAGCAGCTCCGCGTCCGCCTCCCCGACGTGCGCGATCAGCGCCTCGGCGACCTCGGCCGCGGAGTGCTCGCGAGCGTTGACCGCGCGGGCGATGGCTCCCGCGGACGCGCGGACCGGGTCCATCCCTCAGCCCTCCTCGGCGAGGATGCGCGGCACGCGGAAGAAGCCGTGCTCGGCGCGCGGCGCGTTCGATAGGGCGTTCTCTCGCGTCAGCATCGTCTCCGGGCGCAGGGCGTCGGGCCGCCGTACGTTGCGCGAGGGGATCACTTGCGCCGTCGCGGCGACCTGCTCGGTGTCGAGCTGCGCGAGCGCGTCGACGTGCGACATCAGGTCGCCGAGCTGCGCGGCATATAACGAGACTTCGTCCTCCGTCAGCGCCAGCCGCGCGAGCCGCGCGACGTGGCGTATGTCGATCCGATCCGCTGGCATGACCGGTGAGGGTTCGACCCGTCCCGGTGCGCCTCCGTCCGACCGCAGCATGTCGGCGATGGGAGGTGCTTCCTCTCGCCCGACTCGCTGCGTAAAGCTTTCTTACAAAATGTACGAACGCAGGGCACGTACGTAGGCCTCCGGTCGCTCCGAGCCGTATTTCGGGTGCATCGGCTCCGCGTACCTCGCAGGGCCGCCTTTGGCAGGGGATATGGTGCCTCGATCGACCTTTTCTCGCGGTTCGGCTGCGGTGTGGCAGCGACGACACCGGCCCGGGCACACGCTGCCGGGTTCTTCGTCGTTCCGTCCGCCGCGATCGCCCCGCGCCCTGCGCCGCGCCTGCTGAAGGCTCTCCCGAGCCAGCTGAAGGCTTTCTCACGAACGGCTTCGACCGCGTTTCGCTTTCCCATCACCACCACCGGCTACCGCGCCCTCGCGGGGAGAGCCGATCTCGCAAGGAGCGAGTCCGAATGCGCAAGTTTCTAGCTCTGGCCGCCGTACTCGCCCTCGCCGCATGCGGTGGTGGCGGCGGCGGAACGACGACGACGCCCACCACGCCGTCGAACCCCGGCTCGACGCCGACGACGACGCCGTCGAGCAAGTACGTCACGCCGACGTTCGTCATCAAGATTCCGCCCAAGGGTTCGAAGGCCAACTTCCGCGGCGCCAAGGCACGCAATCCGAAGTACGTGTCGAGCACCGTTCTCTCGGTGTGGATCAAGCTCACCGCCGACTCCGCCGGCGTCGACGTGAGTACGCTCAGCAACAATCCTGCAATCACGAACGTCAACGGCGGCGCCCCCCAACCGAACTGCGCGAGCGGCTGCACGGTCAACGGCCCGCCGTCGCCGCCCGGAACCGACTCCTTCACCGTCGTGACGTACGACGCGGCGAACGCGGGCGGCAGCGCCCTCGACGCGGCCCAGCTCAACAGCGTGTCGCTGACCCCCGGTCAGGCCAACCCCGAGACGATCGTCCTGGGCGCGATCCCGATCACGCTGTCGATCGAGAACGTTCCGTCAGGCGTCGGCTCGTTGGCGGCCGGCACGCAGGCCCAGACAGATGCGGTCAGTATCAAGGCGGTGGACGCCGACGGAAACACGATCCCGACCGGTCAGTCGCCGTCGGTCCAGTACGCCGACGCGACCGGGACCCCGCTGGTGGTGACGCTGGCCGATCCGGACACGAACCCGCACGGGTCGTGCTTGATCACGAGCGGCACCTCGCCGTGCACGACCGGAGCGGCGACATCCGTTACGTTCTCGAGTCCGGACACCACACAGCTCCTGGCATACGACGGGCTCGCGGAGAACCCGGTGACGCTGACGGCGTCCGCACCCGGCGCCACCAGCGCCACAGCGGCGTTTGCTCCCGCTCTCAACGCCCCGGTGTTCAACGGAACGCAGGCGACGCCGAGCGGCGTGGCCCTCTCCGGCTCGGCCGAGATCGACCTCTTCAACACGAGCGGCACGGGGAGCACCGGGAGCGAGTCGTTCACCGAGAGCGGCTGGACCAATTCGCCGTACGGCCAGACGCTCACGCAGGCCGCCGGCTCGTGCCTCAGCGGCACAGGGTACGTGGCGACCACGCTGGCCGGCATCGCGACGATGACCGTCGGCACAAACGACACGACGAACGGCACGCCGTTCACCGCGACCATCGCTGCGGCGCCGACGGGCGCCGGCTCGTGCGCGGACACCATCAGCGACGGGCTGTCGTTGAACAGCACCGAGAAGACGGCGACGCTCACGGTCACCTACACGACCTCGTCGCTCGGCGCATCGGCGAAGCACCGTCAGCACTAGCGGCTGACCCGGCACGATGGTCCGTCGTCCACCCGGACGGCGGACCGTTCGCCTTCAACTTCGCCACCCTCCGAGAAATCCGCGCCGGCGCGGCAAAGGGACTCCATCGTAATGAAACGCCTCGGGAACGTTCTCGTGTCTCCCGTCGCCGCGCTCGTCGCGGCGGCATCGCTGCTCGCCGGGTGCGGGGCGGCGGCTCATCGTCGCTGACGGTTCCCGATCAGAAGCCGGTCGCGGCTCCGACATCGGCGCCGCAGTATCCGAGCGAGAAGCTCGTGCTGACGTTCCCGGCGCCGACGCGCTCGTCGACCGCAAACCGCAAGAGCCCGCGCTTCGTCGACCCGAACAACACCACGCAGGTCGAGATCAAGGTCAACACGATCAACGGCACTGCGGCGCCGACCGGCGGCAACTTCGACGTGAAGACGACGCTGAACTACGGGGTCGGCGGCAACTGCACGGTCGCCGGCGGGGACGCGACCTGCACGATCTCGATGCATCGCGCCGCCGGGCAGCGTGAACTACACCTTCAGCGCCGAGGACAGCTCGTCGACGGCACTCTCGACGCTGACGACCACGGTGACGAACACCGTCGGCAAGACCAACACGCAAACGGTCGCGCTGCAGGGCGTCGTCGCGACCGTTAGCTTCACCATCCCGGCGCTCACCGCGAACACCGCGCAGACCGGTACAACGGTGACGTGGAGCGCGGCCGACGCGGACGGCGGCGCGATCGTGGGCAGCGCGAACTTCGCCCACGCGATCACCGTCACGGACGGCGACGCGACCGGCGCGACCACGCTGCACGTGAACGGCGGGAGCGCCGGGACGACGCAGACGCTGACGAAGCCGACCGACACTCTGACGATGGACTACACGGGCCAAGCCGACAACCCGTTCTCGCTCACGGCGAGCGGCACCGGGATCAGCGGCTCGAACAGCACGACGCCGGCGGTGGACGACATCACCTTCACCGGGACGACGCTGGACAGCGCCGCTTACGGCGGTCTCACATCGGATGCGAATTATAGCGAGCCGACCCTGTTCTTCACGGAGGCCAGCGGATCGCAAAACGTCACGGGCGCCGAACTGGGCTGGACCAACGCCACGTACAGCAAGCAGTTCACGCTGTATACAGGCCCGAACACCGCGCCCTGGTGCGCGTTCTACGGCAACAACATCGCGACGTTCAGCGCCGGTCCCGCGACGACGTTCACGGTCACGGCGAAGGGCGTCGGGGTCTGCGAGGTGCGCCTCGAAGAGTCCGGGACGGGCTACCCGATCACGACGCATCCAGCGCCGAGCAGCTCGACGGACACGACGCACGACGGAACGTTCTGGATCTCCGTGACGACATCCGACGTGACCGTCGACGCCAAACACCGCCATCAGTAGCCCATCGACAATGACTCAGGAACGGTTCCCCATGCGCATGCCTCTTCACCGGTTTCGCTCTTCTGTCGCCGTCTTCGGGTTGACGGCTTCGCTCCTCGCGGGCTGCGGAGGCGGCGGTCACGGCTCGTCGAGCCTCCCGATCGTTCCGTCGAAGGGCGGCGGCGGGCTGAGCTCGGCGTACAACGGGGCGGCGACGGCGACGTTCCACTTCTCGTTTCCCAAGCCGAAGAGCGGCTCGTCGACGACGCGATCGGCAACGTCGCGAACGCCGAAGTACCTCTCGAGCGCGACGAAGTCGGTCTCGATCCAGGTGACCAAGGTGCTGAATGCGGGCACAAATGCCAACATCACCGCGAACGTCCCGGCCGCGCTGACAGCCGTGCAGTCCATGAACTTCGGCAATCTTACCGGGAATCCGAAGACGCCGGGGCAGTGCGGGAACGATCCGAACAACGCCGCGAACTACGAGTGCACGGCCGCCTTCCAGATGCCGATCGGGATCGACAGCGTCACGATCCAGTCGTGGGACGCGAACGGCGCAACCGGGAACATCCTCTCGCAGCAAGAGCCGACCTTCACCGTGGTGCAGGGCGCCCCCAATACGTTCTCGGCCACGCTGGACGCGAACGTCAACGCGTTGGTGGTGAACGCGGCGTCCGGCTTTTGCGCCGGGTCGTTCGCCGTCACCGCCGGCGGGACCGTCGCAGGCGCCGGGACGAGTGCCGTCAACTTCACCGTCTCGACGACCGACGCGGACGGCAAGACGATCGTCGCCCCCGGACGGGGGACGATCTCGATCAACGGCAGCAGCGCGGCCTCGCAGACGATCGACAGCAACACCATCTCGGCGTCGATCGACCAGTCCACGCAGACGTTCTCGCTCACCGCGGTCACCGGAACGGCGAACGGCAGCGTCACCGTATCGATCACGCCGCCGAATGCGGGCGACGGGCTGAACTACAACAAATCGCTGCAATTCACGTTCCAGTCGGGCCCGACGCCGGGCTCCGGGTTCCTCGCGCTGATCGAGCAGACGAACTCGACGCCGGGGCACGCAGCGGGACAGGTCGACCTGCTGACGCTCAACGGCTGGCCGAATCCGACCGGCTTCACGAACTATAACCCATCGACGCTCACGCCGACGGCGAGCGGCGACGTCGATAATCCGCAGGATATGCTGTTCGACACGAACGGCGACTTGATGATCGCGAACGGCGGCGCCGGCAATCCCGACTTCGGGAACTTCGCGTGCATCCCGGCCGGCGCCATCACGGCCGGCGCCAGCGCGGACGCGACGGTGATCACCAGCACGAAGCTGGACGATCCGGCGTCGATCGCGTTCGGCACCGACAGCAGCGTCGGCATCGCGTCCGACGCGCCGTACAACGGCGCCACCGACGATCTGGACGAGTTCATCCTTTCGGGGACGTACGTGGAAGCGCCGACGACCCGGCAGGTCCAGGACTCCAGCTTCAGCGGCCTGAGCGCGCTCGGCGTCGTCGCGCTTCCCACCAGCGCGCGCAAATCCGGCCGGCTCGTACGCGGTCTCGATCGGAAACGGATCCAACCCGCCGGCCAGCAATCCGCTCAACCAAAGTCCTGGTGGGGAGACGCCGAGTACGTCGGAGGTCGTGATCAAGCACCCCGACGGCAGCACCGCGACGCTCAACGACTCGGACAACACGCTCGGGCTCGCCGACATCGCGTACGACTCGAGTACGGGATATCTCATCACGGCGAGCGGCATCGCGAACAACAACAGCAACACGGCGACCGGGACGACGGCGTACCTCGACGCCTGGAACACCACCTCGGGCTCGCAGACCTCGCCGGTGTGGTCGTACGTCTTGGTCAGCGCGAACACCACCCCGGCGAGCAGCTACTTCTCGCCGAACCACGTCGCTGCGTCGAGCACGGGCTACATCGCGGTCTCCGGCGAGGACCAGAACGGCGCGATGCTGGTGCAGGTCTTCAAGGACGGAGCCGGCGGGCCGACGGTGCAGGGGGCGTCGATCCCCTTCGACGGGTTCACGACGTCGGCCATGACCACGTATGCGTTCGACCCCAGCGCAGGAACGAACGACACCTTCGGTTATGAGGTCTTCGTCAACTCGCTGAAGTTCCTCACCAGCACGAAGCTGCTGATCGGGGTGCAGACGTACGACGGAACCTGGCAAGGGTTCTACATCTACGACGTGTCCAGTCTCACGGTCCCCGCCGGCGGCGGGCAGCCGTGCAGTCCATGTTACGACCAGTTTGGGAATGCGTTCGGTGCGGGGCCGACGTTCGTGGCGTTTCATAAGACCACGAACCACCCGCTGGCATCGGCGTTCAAACCCTGACGGAGTACATGACAGTATGGGCCAACCGTTCGTCGGCGAGATACGAATATTCGCCGGGAATTTCGCACCGGCCGGGTGGATGCTCTGCCAAGGGCAGCTCCTCGCGATCTCGGAGTACGAGACGCTCTTCGGGCTGATCGGCACCACGTACGGAGGCGACGGGCAGAGCACGTTCGCGCTGCCGGATCTGCAAGGCCGCCTCCCGGTGCATCAGGGCACGCTCGCCGGCGGCTCGACCTACACGATCGGCGGTAAAGGCGGGGTCGAGACGGTGACGCTGACGACCAACCAGATCCCCTCGCACACCCACCCGGCCGTCGCCGACAACAACACCGTCACGACGACGGCCACCGATCCGACCAATAGTTTTTACGGGAACACCGGGTCGACCGAATTCTACTCCGTGCACACGGGGGCGCTCAAGACGCTCGAGAGCGTGCAGCCCCAAGGCGGCAGCCAGCCGCACGAAAACCACCAGCCGTACCTCGCGCTGAACTTCATCATCTCATTGTACGGCATCTATCCGAGTCCGAGCTGACGATGTCAAATCCATTCGTAGCGGAGATCCGCATCTTCCCATTCAACTTCGCGCCGAAGGGCTGGGCGTTCTGCAACGGCCAGATCCTGCCCATTTCGTCGAACACGGCATTGTTCTCGCTGGTGGGCACGTTCTACGGGGGGGACGGCAAGTCGACGTTCGCCCTCCCGAACCTGCAGGGCTCCGCGCCGCTGCAACAGGGGCAAGGCGCGGGACTTTCGCTGTACGACGTCGGCGAGCAGGGCGGAAGCGACTCCATCACCTTGCTGACCATCGAGATGCCCAGTCACACCCACACGATCGCCGGCGACGCGACGCCGCTGAACGCGAAGCAGGTGAGTCCGAGCGGAAACCTTCCGGGCGGGCCGACGGGACAGACCTTCTACGCTGCCGCCACGAACACGACGATGAACCCGTCCATGCTCAGCGTGGCCGGCGGTAGTCAGCCGCACAACAACATGATGCCGTATCTGACGCTCAACTTCTGCATCGCGCTGCAGGGCGTCTACCCACCGCGCAGCTAGCGGCACGGAGGCACGAACATGTCCAACCCGTTTCTGTCCGAGATCCGCATCTGCAGCTTCACCTTCGCGCCGAAGAACTGGGCGCTCTGCAACGGCCAGTTGCTGCCGATCAACGAGAACCAGGCGCTGTTCGCATTGCTCGGAACCACCTACGGCGGTGACGGCCGCACCAACTTCGCTTTGCCGAACCTGCAGGGCCGTGTCCCAATCCACATGGGCTCGAGCTTCACGTTGGGCGAGCGCGGCGGCGAAGAGACCCATACGATCATCGCGTCCGAAATGCCCGCGCATATCCACCTCGCGGGTTCGACGTCGAGCGCGGGAACGCAGACCAAGCCCCAATCGGCGTATCCCGCCAATGCCGCCCCGGCGCAAATCTACAGCACGGGGGGCGCCGGCATGCAGGCCGTGGCGATGAGCTCGGCGATGATCTCGAGCCTGGGCGGCTCGCAAGCGCACGAGAATCGCCAGCCCTATCTCGTGCTTTCGTTCTGCATCGCCGTGGCCGGCATCTTCCCCTCCCAGAACTGACCGGAGGTCTCATCACGATGAAGCGCGCTCCCTTCCTGGGCGCCGCCGCCGCCGCGGTGCTCAGCGGATGCGGCGGACGCGGGATGGGGACGATCCCGGGTGTCGAGCGTCCCGTCCAGTCCCAAGCAGCGCGCGGCGGCGCGCGCATGGTCCCGGCGACCGCCGATGCGATACCCGCGAACGTGCTGACCTCACCGATCGTCGGTGAGGCGCGGCGCTTCGACGGCGCCGTCGCGCCACGCGGCTGGCTGCTCGCACGCGGTCAGACGCTCTCCGCGTCGCAATATCCCAAGCTCGGCGCCATCTTGGATCACGCCGTGGCGGAAGGCAAGAAACAAAGCTTCGCGCTTCCCGCCGCCGGGTACGGCCTCGTCGTCGCGTTCACGGGGCTGGCGCCGGCGAGCCCGCAGGCGCTCGCGGCGATGCCGCGGCACCCGACGCTTATCGCCTCGCTCGGGCCGGGCGCGCGCCGGGTGGCGATGCGTACGCTCTCGGCGAAAGCGGCAGCCGCCGAGAACGCGCGCGCCGCGCAGGTGCGCGCGAACCGCGCGCTCGTCGCGTCGGCGATCCATCCGCGGACGAACGTCTCCGGTGAGATCACCGCCGAGGCGTCGTCCCGAATCGCAGCCTCGCGCGCCACGTCGCGCAACGCCGCGCTGGAAGCGATTTCACCCGCGAACCGCACGCGTCTCGAAGCGCTCGTCGAGGCGATCGCCTCGGGCCGCACGACGACCTACGCCGCGCAGACGCAGATCGCGAGTGCGCTCTCGGCGCAGGAAGCCTCCGCGCTCCTCGAGGTGCACGACGCGCAGCAGCGCGCGTTTGCCGCGGGCTGGGCCGGGCTGGAGCATGCGAGCCCGCAGAGCGAAGCGAGCCGCTTTGCCGTCGACATCACGTTCACTCCCGAGCAGCAGCTGCGCGCCGCGATGCTGCCGCAGAACCAGTAACGGAGAACCGTGGGAAAGATCGTCAACTTCCATCTGCCGGCCGACGACGTCGACCGGGCGGCGAAATTCTATCGCGAGGTCTTCGGATGGGAGTTCGCGGCATCGGAACCCTCCGGCGTGCCGTATCTCGTCCACACGCCCAGTGAGAACGGCGGCGCGGGGATCCCCGCTGCGATCACGCGGCGCCAAGACATCATCAAAGCCCCGACGCCGACGATCGAGGTCCCGCACATCGATCAAGCGATGCTCGACATCGCGATGAAAGGCGGCCAGCAAGGCCGCGTCCAGGAGATCCCCGGGATCGGGCGATTCGGCTACGCGATCGACTCCGAAGGGAACATCATCGCGCTCCTCGAGCCGTTGGCCGCCTCGAACTGAGGGGTCCGTCGGCTACGGCGCGACGCGTGCGCGCAGGCGCGCGTAGGCGTCGTCGAGCCGGCGCGCCGCGAGACGATCGATCGCCTCGCTGACGCGCTCCCGATCGCGCGCGGCCTCGAACGCGCCTTCGCGCTTCGTGTCGGCGCGCGCGATCTCGCGCAGCCGCTCGCACTCGGCATCGCTCGGCACGATGCCGAACCAGGGAAGGATCGTTTGCTCGACCGCCTCCGGCAGCGTTTCGTACGAGACGAAGCGCGCAAGCGGCGAGGAGGAGCGGGCCAACGCCGCCTCGCAGAACGCCGCGAGCATCTGCGCCGCGTAGTCGTCCGGATCGAATGCGGCCGGGTCGCGCCGTTCGATCCCGCGCGGCGGCGGATCGATCGTTCCGGGCATCACCTCCGTCCCGGGCTCACGCGCCTGCGAGCGCAACACCGCGCGCGGCTCGCGAAAGGCGAAGATCCACGGCGTTCCGGGGAAGGCACGCTCGAACAGCGCCAGGTCCAGGACGTGCGCCGCGTGCAGCTTGATGAACAGCCGCCGTTCGCCACGGCGCGGCCGGCCGAGGACCGTCCCGAGCGCACGCAGCCGCCGCGCCGTGAGGTCGCCTTCGGCCTCACTGTCCCCGCCGAGGCGATGGGAACGCAGGAGGGCATCGAACGGCTGCGCCTCGGAGAGCGCGATCGTCGCGTCGAGCCGCGACAACATTTGCGCGATCAGCGTCGAGCCGCAGCGCGACATGTGGAAGATCAATCCGTCCGGCGCGAGGCCGGGCTCTTCGGCCGCAAGCCGCTCGAGCGCGGCGAACGGCGTCCGGCGCGCAAACGCGAGGTTGAACGGGGCCTCCATCGCCAGGTGCGCGCTCTGCTCGAAGAACGGCTCCGTGAACGGCGCTGAGACGACGGCCCACTCGACGATCGGATCCGTGGGCGGCCCCGAGATTCGAATCGGCGTCCAGGGGCGCAGCCCGTCGCTCAGCGGATCCACCGCATCAGCCATTCGGCGCGGCCCGCGTTCAGCGCCGCCGCGACGTCGGCCGGTTCGACGTCGAAGCCGAGCTCGCGCGCGCGCCGGACGAGCTCGCCGGCGAACCGTTCGGCCGGAGATCCGAAGAGCTCCATCGCGAACGACGGGTCGTCCAAACGCGCGCGCGTAGCGCCTCGAACCCTTCGCGCGACACGTCAGCCGTCGCGTCCCGGAAGAGGCGCGTTTGAACAGGGGGCCGGTCCGTACCGGCGAATAGTTGCCCCGCAGCCCGGACCGGAAGCCAGTTCTTCTCGCCGGGCTCGCAGTTTCGGTGTGCACGCCGTGGGGAGGCGAGGTGGATGGGGATTGGTCACGATGTCGCCGTTTGCACGCGCGTGCCGCGCCGTGCGCCCAGCGTTTCGCAGCGTGCCGTCATCCGCGAGCGATCGCGGTGAAAGGAGCTCATGTCCGCATATATCGGTGAGGTTCGCACCTTCGGAGGAAACTTCGCGCCCGCGGGGTGGGCTTTCTGCAACGGCGCCCAGGTCCCGATCAGCGAGAACGACGCCTTGTTCAACCTGATCGGGACGACCTATGGGGGCGACGGCCAGAGCACATTCGCGCTGCCGAACCTCGGCGGACGCGTCCCCGTCCATCAAGGGACGAGTAAGCATACCGGAACGACGTACGTGGTCGGTCAGTCCGCCGGCGTCGAGTCGGTCACGCTGACCGGGCAGCAGACGCCCTTGCATACACACGTGCCGATCGCCGAGAACAGCACGTCGGCGACGACCAACACGAATCCGACGAACGTGCTCTACGGCAACACCACGGGGCAGAAGATCTACTCGATCCACACGGGAGCCTTGAAACCGATGGTTGTGACCTCGACCGCGGGAGGAAGCCAACCGCACGAAAACCGCCAGCCTTCGTTGGCGGTGAGCTTCATCATCTGCCTCTTCGGCGTCTACCCGTCGCAGTCGTAACGCCATGTCACAGCCATATCTCGCGGAGATCCGCGCCTTCCCGTTCAACTTCGCACCGGCGGGTGGGCGGCGTGCGACGGCCAGCTCCTGGCCATCTCGCAGAACACCGCGCTCTTCTCGCTGCTCGGAACGTTCTACGGCGGCGACGGCAAGGTGACGTTCGCGCTGCCGAACTTCCAAGGCAGCGTCGCCATCGGCGCCGGGCAGAGCGCCGGAACCTCGCCGTACTCGGTCGGCGAGAGCGTCGGCAGCGCGACGGTCACGCTGATCGAGCCCGAAATGCCGGCGCATACGCACCAGATCTCAGCCGACGACAGCCCCCTGAACGCAACCCAGACCACTCCCGGCGGGAACGTCCCCGGTGCGCCGAACGGCATCAACCTCTACGGAACCGCCAACGCCCTGCAGCAGATGAGCGCGTTCATGCTGATCGGGTCCGGCAGCGGCTTCCCCCACAACAACATGATGCCCACGCTGACGCTGAACTTCTGCATCGCGCTGCAGGGCGTCTACCCGCCGCGCAGCTAGCCCGGCACGTTCGCGAACGACGAAAGGAAGCGATGTCGACACCGTTCCTGAGCGAGATCAAGCTCGTCGCCTTCAACTTCGCGCCGAAGGGATGGGCGATGTGCAACGGTCAGCTGCTCCCCATCAACCAGAACCAGGCGCTGTTCGCCCTGCTCGGCACGACCTACGGCGGTGACGGGCGAGTCAACTTCGCGTTGCCCGACCTCCGCGGAACGGTCGCCATGCACCAAGCCTCGGGATACATCCTGGGGCAATACATGGGCGAGGAGACCCACACGCTGACGCTGGGCGAGACGCCGACACACACGCACTACGTCAAAGCGACCACGAGCGCCGGCACCATCACCAAGCCGGAGAACGCATTTCCCGCCAACGCCGCGCCCGCGCAGATCTACTCCGCCGGCCCCTCGCCGCAGCAATCGACCACGATGAGCGCCGCGATGGTCAACACCTATGGCGGCAACCAGGCCCACTCGAACCAGCAGCCCTATCTCGTGATGACCTACATCATCGCGCTCAGCGGGATCTTTCCGAGCCGAAACTGACGATCTGAGCGAGTCGAAGCCCGCGGCGCCGAGCGCGCCGCGGGCTCAGGTTCGCAGCGTTCGGACAGCGATGTTCTGCACCCGCATGAACCGCTCGAATCCCGGAACCACCGGCGTCCGCATGACGACCGCGAAGCCCGCGCGC
>CAWCHS010000004.1:0-581405 GCA_963795405.1 Vulcanimicrobiota bacterium | reverse complement strand
GGTCCGCAGCGTTGGTGGTTGAGGACGCGTTTAGGTTCTGAGCACGAATCGCTCTCGTCCTGAGAGCAGCGCGACGTTTTCCGCGATGAGGCGGAGATCGTGGGCGGCGGCCGCCACGTCGGGTGAAACGCGGCGGTGCGCCGCGTCGATCTCCGCTGCGTTCGCGGGTGCCACGTCGTCGGGCACGATCTCGGGCCGGCCCTCGAGGATCGTCTCGAAGGCGCGCAGCGCATCGCCGATCGCCTGCGCGGCGCGGCGCAGCGCATCGGTGCTCCCGTCGGCGGCGGCGGGAGCGTGCAGCGCGCGACCGCAGAGAACGCGCGCGCGCCGGCCGCTTTCGACCAGCGCGGCGCGCGTCGCCAACGCGTCCTCGCGCGCCGTTCCGCGCCGCCGCCCGATCAGCGGCTGCATCCGGGCGAGCAGATCCTGCAGCGCCGCGTCGTCCGCGCGCGCCGCGTCGACCGGATCGCCGGCGTCGCCCCCGGTGAGGCGGGCGACGGCGGCGCACACCGCCGCGGCGAGCTTCTCGGCGAATGCCTTGGCCGTCACGGCGACGACTGCGTGCGTGCGCAGCGGGAGGATGAAGGTCGCAGCGATCGTTCCGCACGCCGAACCGACGAGCGTCTCGGTCAGCCGCGCGAGCAGCAGCGGGTCCGGCGGCCGGCCGACGAGCTCGTAGACCATCGCCACGAGCGCGGTGATGAAGAAGGTGAAGGCGGTGTACGAGACGCGGAACGTGTACATCGAGAGGAAGAAGAACACGATGCTCAGAGTCGCTTCGAGCGCCGGCCGCCCGTGCACGAGCGCGACCAGCGCGAAGCCGAGCACGACGCCGATCGTCGTCCCTGCCGAGCGGCCCCACGCGCGGCCGCGCGCCTCGGCGGCCGACGCCGTTCCGTTGTAGACGAGAAACGCCGTCAGCACGGCCCAGAAGTACAGATGCGGCGGAACGGCCGTGCCGAGCAGCATCGCCAGCGCCGCGGCGGCGGCGGACTGCACGGCGAGACGCGTCGTCGGCTCGGTCGCGTCGATGCGCGGCGGGCTGGGCAGCGCCGAGATGGGCGTGTCGGCATCCTTCTCGATGCGCGCGCGCGCGATGGCGTGCAGCGCCGATCGCGCACGGTCGATCGCTTCGCCCAGCGCGTTGCGCGCCGAAAGAATCGGCGCGCGGCCGTCCTGGCCTGTATCGCCGCGATGGGCGAGGACCGCGTGTGCGAGCCGGTCGGCCGCGAGCTCGGCGTCGAGCAGCGCGACGCGCGCCGCGTGCCGCTCGACCGGGTCGACAACGAAGATCGGCGCGGCGACGAGCCGGTCGATCGCGAGGGCGGCCGCGTTCAGCGCGATCGTCTCTTCGCCCAGCCGCGTCTCGGCCGCCGGGAACTCGCCGCGCTCGACGTCTTCGGCGGCCGCCCGCAGCAGCCGCATCCGCGCCGCGAATGCGACGATCGCCCCGCGCAGCACCACGTGCGGATCGTCGCGGATCACCGCGTAGCGGATGACGAGGGCGGCCGCGGCGCCGATCGCCAGCGCGAGGAAGGTGGCGGGGAGCTGCGCCGGCTCGATGCGCAGAAACAGCGAGAAGAGCATCACGAAGATCGCCATCTGCCCGAGCGCGAACCCGCGCGGGCCGCAGCGCCGCACCCAGACGCCGACGAAGGTCACGGCGACGAAGATCACGGCGCCGAGCACCTGACTGCGCACGTCGAAGAACGCGGCCAGCGTCACCGCCGCCGCCGCCGAGAACGGAGCGAGCGCCGAGGTGATCCGGCGGGTGGGCAGCTCGGTGTCATTCACGAGCAGCGACGCCCACATCCCCGTCATCGCGCCGAGCGCCGCGCTCGGCCCGGGGACGATTCCGGCTTTCATCAATGGGATCAGCACCGCGCCGGCGGCCAGCATCGTGATCGTCGTGCGCAGCGCGAGCCGTAAGCGTTCGAGCGGCGGGTCGGAGGCGACGAGGCGGTCGACGAGGAGCACCGCCTCACCTTACCCGGCGAAGCTTCGGTTGGCCGGCGCCGCGCTCAGGCCGGCGCGACCGCCCCGCTAGGACGGTGCGATCGCCCCGCTCAGGTCGGCGTGCGCGTCGTCGACCAGCTCGGCGCGCGTGACCGTGCGGCAGCGCGACGTCGCGAAGGCGTCGCGGTCGCCGTGCGCGCACCAGCGGACGCCGCGCAGGTCGACGCCGCGCAGGTCGACCCCGCGCAGGTTCGCGCAGACGGTGCGGCGATCGCTCCAGTCGGCCGTGTCGGTGTTCTCGCTGCAGAGCTCGGCGTCGCCGAAGCTCGCGCCGCCGACCTTCGCGTCGCGCAGGTTCGCGCCGACGAGCTCGGCGCCGTCGAGCTTCGCCTGCGAAAAGTCGGCGTCGGCGGCGTTCATGCCGACGAGATCGGCGCCGCGCAGGTCCGCGCCCGCGAGTCGCGCATC
Organism: Vulcanimicrobiota bacterium; assembly: GCA_963795405.1. Taxonomy (GTDB): domain Bacteria; phylum Vulcanimicrobiota; class Vulcanimicrobiia; order Vulcanimicrobiales; family Vulcanimicrobiaceae; genus Vulcanimicrobium. The sequence continues at coordinate 578,981 of CAWCHS010000004.1, read as the reverse complement.
GAGCAGGTTCGCCCCGACGACCTTGATTCCGCGCAGGTCCATCCCGCGCAGGTCGACGGCGTGCAGGTTGCAGCCGGTGCAGTCGTGCAGGATGATCGCGGCTGTCGGACGGTCGATCGTGCTCTGGTCGACCGACACGCCGACGAAGCGTACGCCGTCGGTGTTGGCGCGCGCCAGCGAGGTATTGCGCAGGCGGACGCCGACGAAGCGCACGTTGCGCAGATCGGCGTCGTCGAACCGCGTCCCGTCGAGATCCGATCCGGTGAACTCCGCATCGCGCAGGTTGGCGTGGGAGAAGTCGACGCCGCTCAGGTCCTCGCCGACGAAGCGCAGCCCGTGCAGATCTTGCCCGTGCAGGTCGTGCGGAAGACGACAGCCTACGCAGCTGCCGATCAGCCGGCGCGCGAGATCGTCGCGTGCGCCCGCGGCGAGCGGGGTTGCCGCCGCGATGACGAGAGTGAGCGCGCCCAGGGCGAGGTTTCGAATCACGGTATGCTCCTTTGACGTTGCCGACGAAAACGAAAGATTTAAGAGCGCAGGTCAAAAAAAAGAGCGGCGCGCGCTCAGCCGCCCAGATCGGTCCCGTGGAGGACGATCCCGGACATCTTCGCGCCGCCAAGCGACGTGCCGCTCAGATCGCAGCCGTCGAGGTGCGCGCCGGTGAGGTTCGCACCGCTCAGGTTCGCGCCTTGCAGATCGACGCCGGCGAACCGCACGTCGTGCAGGTCCGCGTCGTGCAGATCGGCATGGCTCAGGTCGGCGCCGGTCAGCGCGATGCCGTGCAGATCCTGTCCGTGCAGATCGAGCCCGCTCAGATCGCAGCCGATGCAGTGCGCGAGCACGCTGCGCAGCACCGAGTTGCGCAGCGAGACGCCACGCAGCGAGGTTCCGATCATGCGCACGTCATCGAGCTGCGCGCCGTCGAGGCTCGCGCCGCGCAGCTCGACGCCGCTGAGCGAGGCCCCGCGCAGGTTCGTCCCCGTCAGGTTCGCATCGCGCAGGTCGACGCCGGTGAGCTTCGCGGAGGACAAGTCCGTACCGCGTAGATCGGCGCCGCGCAGATCGAGTCCCGTCAGCTTGAGGCCGTGCAGATCGAGATTCCGCAGGTCGGCGTTGCGCAGCGCGCATCCGGTGCACGACTCGAGCAGCTCACGCGACACCTTGCCGCCGGAGCTCTGCGCGATTTGGCGCGGCGCTCCGCTCGCCGCGTCGTGCGGGATCGAGGCGAGCGCGTCGCGCACCGAGCGCGCGACGCCGGCGCTGACCGAGGCGCCGATCGACGTGCCGATCTCGACGCCTGCGCGTGCGCTCTCGGCGGCCGCCGAGGCCACGGCGACGGCAACCGCGGCACGCGTCGCCGCGTCGACGACGCGACGACCGCGCGCCGGCGGCGCCGGCGGCGGAGGCGCCGCTCCGGGCGGGGCGGGAAGGTTCGACGCGGGCGCCGGACGCGAGGCGGACGACGAGCTGACCGGCGCGCCGGCTCCCGCCGCCGCCGCAAGCGCGACGTGATGCACCGCGGCCGGCGGCTGGGCGGCGGTCGCGACGAGGGGTACGGGCAGCTCGACGGCGGGGGCGCTCGTTGCGACGGCGGCGACGGCGAGCATCCCGACGAGCGTGATGCCGAGCGCGGCGGCCGGCGAGCGGTGCAGGCGCGCGCGGCGCTTGTCGAGGAGCTGCTCGATGCGCACGCTGATCTGCTTGCGCGTCAGCAGCGCGCCCGGCGCGACGACGGCGTGCTCCGGCATGCGCATCTCGCGCGCGAGCTGCCAGAGCGAGGTCGCGTACGCGTGCGGTTCCCCGGTCTTCTCGACGACGGCATCGTCGGAGGCGATCTCCCGCTCGAGCGCGATGCGCCGGCCGACGAGCCAGACGATCGGGTTGAACCAGAAGATGCGCTCGATCGTGCGCTGGACAAGGTTCGTCCAGTCGTCGTAGCGGCGGAGGTGCGCGTGCTCGTGCAGGACGAGCGATTCGATCGCAGCCAGCCCGTCGGCGGTCGCGAGCTCGGTCGGGATCAGGATCACCGGACGGCTGAAACCGATCGCGACGGGCGTCTCGATCTCGTACGAGAGGCGGAGGTAGATCTCGCGGCCCGGACCGACCGCCGTGAGCCACGGCAGCTCGTCGGCGAGCGCGGCGTCGAGCGGGCTCGAACGTTTCTTCAAGCCGCGCACGCGCGCGACGCTGAGCGCGAGCCCGATCAGCCCGATCAGCGCGCCGAGCGCCCACAGCGCGACGAACGCGATCGCGATCGTTCGCGAGACCGGCGGCGCTTTCGGACCGATCCCGAGCCGTCCCGCGGTCGAGGAGAAGAACGAGGCGAACGCCGCCGCGGGCGATGCACGGCGCGCGCCGTCGAAGGCGTCGGCGCCGACCGCGGCATTCTGCGAAGCGGCGGGCGTGACGGCGTGCGAGGCCGGGTGACGCGACTGACCCGCCGACGTCGCAGGCATCGCGGCGTTCAACGGCAGCACCGCTTCGCTGCGGACGGATGCTGCGCCGGCGAGCGGCGCGCCCGAGTGCCACGCCGTCCCGCGGACGACGCTGACCCCGATTCCGGCGAGCGGCATCAGCCCCATCGCGACGAGCGCCGTGGTCCAAAGGGCGTGGCGGGTCGTGGCGCTGAGCGAAAGCGTCCGCGTTGCGAGGAGAACCAGCGCCGCGAGGGCTCCGCCCAAGAGCACGCTGGCGAGGATCGCGCGGAGCGCGACCGCGACGACCGCTTCGATCACGGCTGGCGGCCTTTGCTCTTTGCGAGGAGCTCGCGGAGCCGGTCGATCTCGGCGTCATCGACCTCTTCGGCCTCGAGCAGATTCAGCACGAGCTCGCGCGGGGAGCCGTCGAAGAAGCGCGAGAGGACGTGCTTCACCACGTTCCGCTGCGCTTCGTCGCGCGCGACGATCGCGCGATAGATGAAGGCCCGGCCGACCGCCGTGTGGCGGACGTAGCCCTTCTGCTCGAGGATGCGCATCGTCGTCAGGACCGTGTTGTAGGCGAGCGGCGGATCGCCGATCGCCTCGACGACGTCGGCCACGCTGGCCTCGTCGCGCTCCCAGAGGACTTGCATGAGGCGGTACTCCGCCTCGGTGAGCGTCGGGGACTTCTTGCGGGGCATACGACGACGCTAACACGCCCCGGGGTCGCTGTCAACTATGGTTTTAAGAAAGCTGCGGCGCCGGCCGTTTCGGCAGGCGCCGCATGCTTGCTTGAACGGGCGGGCCGCTACACCTTGACCGGGGTGTAGTTCTCGCGCGAGGGGACCTTCTGCGAGGTGATGATCTTCGTTGCCGCTTCACTGTCGGGGTTCGAGCAGGACTCGGCCGCGAACTCGCCGCCGACGCGCGAGGCGATCGTGAAGTACTCGTTCGGCGTCCGGCGCTTGTTCTTCGGGACCATCACGCCGGCGTACGTCTCCTGAATCGCCTGGTGGTCGCATTTGCGGAAGTACGCCGGGCCGGCTTTGGCCGGGTCGTAGTGGTAGCCTTCGAATGCCTCGACGAGCTTTTCGGTATCGGTCGTCCCCGCGTGCGTGATGCGGTCGATGATGTTTTTGACGGCCATATAGCCGACGTATTGACGCCAGTCGACCTCGTCGTTCGTTCCCGGCTTCAAGAGGTTGTAGACGCGCATCGCGTCGCCGCCCGCTTCCGGGCCCCAGACGTAGCCCCAGACCGAGCCGACCATGTCGTCGGCGGGAAGGCCGACGGCGACGTCGTTCCCGCTCAGGATTCCGCCGAAGAGCATCTTCTTGTTGAGGCCGAGCCCGATCGCCGCTTTGGTGGAGTTGATCGTGTCGGGTCCGTAGTTGCAGAACACCAGCACGTCCGCATCGGTGTTTCGCGCCTTCGTCATGTACGAGGAGTAGTCGGTCTGGCCGAGCTGGTGCCGGTCGTTCGCGATTTCGACGCCGCCGTGCGCCTTGAGGATCCTCGCCAGCCGGTCGTGCGCGTCGTTGCCGAAGGCATAGTCGGCGGTGATGAAATACCACCGCTTGCCGTGCTTGAGCATCTCGGGCCCGACCGCGTTCGCCAGCATGGCGTTCGAGCAGGTCTGGCGGAACGTCACGCGATTCGCCTTGGGCCCGGTGATGTTCGTGTCGTGCGTGCCGACCGCGACGAACAGCACGCCTTGCTCTTCGCAGAGCGCCGAGACGGCGAGTCCCACGGCCGAGCTCAGGCCGCCGGTGATGACGTCGCACTTCTCCTGGGTGATGAGCCGCTTCGTCTCCGTCGAGCCCGTCCCGGGGACGCTGGCATCGTCGCCCTTGATGAGCTCCCACTTGATGCGATTGTTCTTCTTGGATGCCTCGGCGACGGCGTGTTCCATCCCCCACTGCTGGGAGCCGGCCGCGGCGGCGTAGACGCCCGAGAAGCTGTCGATGTGACCGATCTTCACGGTCGCGCCGCCGCCGGCGGCGATCACATCGCGAAGCGGACGCAGGGGTGCGGCGTCGGCCGCGACCGTTTCGAGCAGGGGGAATCCGAGGGCGGCGGCACCCGCGATGCCGAGCGCGCCCGTGCGGCGCAAGAACTCTTTCCGATCGACGGAGGGATCAACAGGAAGGTCGGACATGGTGCTCCTTGCCGGAATAAAGGCTGAGTGTCGGAGCATTCTTCGTGGTGACCCGCCACCCTACGCGGTCGAGCACGAATTCGTTCGGCGGCGCCGAAGGACGACGCGTGGCGGAGGAACGGGTCGAACCCAAAGTCGTGCTCCTCGTGCGCTTGCTGAGCGCGATCGACGAGGGCCGCTTCACGTTCGAGGAGCTGAAGGATCGGATCGCCGAGGAGAAGCCGCCGAGCACGCGGACCTTGCGGCGCTACCTCAGCGTCCTGTCCGACGCGGGGTTCCCGTGGTTCTTCGATCGCCCCACCGGGACGTACCGGTTCGCCCAAGGCTACAGCCTGCGGCGGTTCAACCTCTCGCACCGCGAGCTGCTGGGGCTGGTGACGCTGAAGCGCCTCGGCTCGTCGCTAGGGGGGACGTTCGCCAGCGCGATCGAGGAGACCACGCAGAAGCTGCTGCGCTCCAGCGACCGCCGCTCCGAGGTCGCGATCGAGAGCGCCTCCTTCGCGATCCGTGTCGGTCCGGTCTCGATGGATGACGCGCTCGAGCGCGTCTTCGAGCAGCTGCAGGCGGCGCAGCGCGAGCATCGCCGCGTCCAGTTCGGCTACACCGACAAGAACGGAAACCGCACGCAGCGGCGGGTCGATCCCTACGGCTTCATCGTCTCCGCCGGCCGGGTGTATCTGGTCGCCTTCGACCACACCCGCAACGAGATGCGCGTCTTCGCCGTCGACAACGTCTCGGAGGTCGCCGTCACCCCGCAGACGTTCGAAAAGCCGGCCGACTTCAACCTCGACGCCTACGGCGCGAACTCCATGAGCGGGGTCTTTCACGCCGACACCGTGACCGAGGTGCGGGTGCGCTTCTCGCCGGTCGTCGCCAAGGCGGCCGCCTCGCAGGCTCCGGCGAGCGCGCGCGTCGAGCGCCGTCCCGGCGGCGAGGTCGAGATCACGTATTCGGTGGCCAACCCGCTCGAGATCGTCCGGTTCTCGCTCGGCTGGGGCGCCGAGGCCGAGGTCCTCGGGCCGGACGAGATGCGGCGCGCCGCGGCCGCCCTCGCCCGCGAGGTGGCGACTCGCTACGGCGAGCAGGAACAGGCCGAACCCCGGGCGCGTTAGTGCAAAGAAGATGAAGCGAACGATGAGACTGCTCGCCCTCGTCGCGGTCGCCTGCGCCGCCGCGCTCGCCGGTCCCGGCACCGCGGGTGCGACGATCCCGGCCGGTCAGACCATCGACGGCATCCGCTGCGATCAGATGGAGGGCTCCGTCCTCCACATCCACCAGCATCTGGCCGTCCTCGACCACGGCAAGCCCATCGGGGTCCCCGACGACGTCGGCCGGCCGCTGATCGGGCAGTGCTTCTACTGGCTGCACACGCACACGCCCGACGGGATCATCCACGTCGAGTCGCCCAGCTTTCACACGTTCACGCTGGGCAACTTCTTCGACATCTGGGGCCAGCCGCTCAGCCGGACCGACGTCGCCGGCGCGAAGCCCCGCAAGGGCGAGCGCGTCCAGGTCTGGGTCGACGGCAGCCGCTACACGGGCGACCCGCGCAAGATCGAGCTGACGCAGCACCTCGACGTGACGATCGAGGTCGGGCCGCCGTACGCCAAGCCCGCCGCCTTCACCGCCTGGAACGGCAACTAGAGGCTTCGGCGCTCTGAACGAGCGCCGAACCCATCGCGGTCCTCGCTGCGCTGCGGTCCGCCGCGGCGCGAGGCTACGCCGAGCTCGTCGGGACGCGGGCTACGCTGAGCTCGTCCGGGCGCGGCGAAGCCACGCGGCGTGGGCGGCGCGGCCTCGATGCGCGAGAAACCGATCTGCGCTTGTCCTCGCCGATCGGCTCGGCCAAGACGGCGTCGTACTTCGTCTCGGCGGCTTCGTCTCCGTCAGGCTCTCACCGTCCGTGAGCCGGTTCCCGCCGGCGAGCTTCTCGCTGCTCGCCCGCCGACCACGGTCGGCGTGGACGAATACTACTGCGCCGCGCGAGCCGGCGCAAGTCCCAACGACCCGGACTTTACAGAGCCGTCTCGCCCGCGGCGGGCCGACGACCGGCCCACGCGACGAAGCCGCGTGGAGTGACCCACACGGCTTCATTCTGCACGAGAATCGATTCGCGCGGGCTCTCGCCGATCTCTCGGCCAGAACAGCGTCGTATCTCAGTTTGGCGCCCCGTCGAGTCTTCACGGCTTGCACCGATCGTCACTCGCGTTTCGCGCCTGCGAGCTTCTCGTCGCTCGCCCGTCGTCGTTGCCTACGACGTGTTCGCATCATAAACGACGGAAAAACGGCGCGCAATACCCCGAAACCTCGATGCACCGCCAATCCACAAGAACGTTCACTTCTCCACGCCGACTCACACCAATTCCCCGCAATCCACACCGCGCGCCGCCCGCGACCTGTCACGTCATCCTCAAGCCCGCATCACCCCCAAACGCAAACCGGGGAAATCCCCACGCGGACCAGCCCGAAGAAAAAACAAAAAAAAGAAAACGGTACGGCGCCGCCGGCGCCGCGGCAACTCCACGATCCCGCGTCCCCGAGTGCGACCGTGACCCCGCCACGATCGCGGGTCGCTTCCGCACCACCGTCGCCCGCGCCGCCAACCACAAAGGCCAGAACGCGACGCGACCCCAGAACTTTCATCCTGAGGTCACGGTCAGCACGAGAATCGATCTGCGCTCGTCCTCGCCGGCTTGCACCGGCCATTACGGCGTCGTACTTCGTATGGTCTGCCGTTCTCGCCGCTTCGCGCCTTTCGACGCTCGGCGTGGTCCCGACATCCTGCGAGCCTCTCGTCGCTCGCACGTCGTCGTTGCCTTCGACGTGTTCGCAGCATAATCGAACGCAGCGCACTGCGCAAGAGGGAGAACGCGCGCTAAACCGCTTGTCCACAAGAAAGTTGCGTTGTCCACGGCGTTTCGCCGCAATCCACAGCTTTCGCGAGCGGTTCTCAGCCGCCGAGATAGGCGGCGACGACGTCCCGATGGGTCGCGAGCTCGGCGCCGGTCCCGCTCAAGGTGATCCGTCCGCGCTCCATCACGTACGCGCGGTCGGCCAAAGCCAGCGCGCGCCGTGCATTCTGCTCGACGAGCAAGATCGAGGTTCCGCGTGCGCGCTCGTCGGCCACGATCGCGAAGATCGCGTCGACCAGCTTCGGCGCAAGCCCCATCGACGGTTCGTCGAGCAGCAGCGCGCGCGGTCCGATCGCGAGCGCGCGCGCGAATGCGAGCATCTGCTGCTCGCCGCCGGAGAGGGCGCCGGCGGCGACGGCGCGCCGCGTGCGCAGGATCGGGAAACGCTCGAGCAATCCGTCGATCCGCGCGTAGCCGTCGGGCCCGGCCGCGCTCGCCGCGACCTGCAGGTTCTCTTCGACCGTCATCGCCGCGAGCATGCGGCGTCCCTCCGGGACCAGGACCAGTCCGCGTTTGACGCGCCGGTGCGGGGGCAGCTTCGTCACGTCGTCGCCGTCGAAGCGAACGCTCCCGCCGCGTGCGGCGAGAAGTCCGGCGATCGTCATCAGCAGCGTCGTCTTCCCCGCGCCGTTCGCGCCGACGATCGCGCAGAGCGTCCCTTCCTGCAGCTCGAGCGAGACGTCGTGCAGGATCTCGATCGTGCCGTAGCCGGCGCGCAAGCCGTCGACGGCGAGGATCATGCGAGCGACTCCGCGCCCGTGCCGAGGTACGCCTCGACGACGACGGGGTCGCGCGCGACGTCGGACGGCGAACCGTGCGCGATCGCTTCGCCGAAGTTCAGCACGACGACGGCGTCGCACGCGGCGCGGACCAGCGTCATGTCGTGCTCGATCAAGAGGACCGCGATCCCCGCGGCGGCGATCGCGCGAATCGTCTCGACGAGCCGGCTCGTCTCCGAGGGGTTCATCCCGGCCGCCGGCTCATCGAGCATGACGACGCCCGGCGCGGCGGCGAGGGCGCGCGCGATCTCGAGCCGGCGCTGATCGCCGTACGGAAGGGAGCTGGCTTGCGCGTCCGGATCGACGTGCGCGATCCCGGCGCGCTCGAGCAGCGAACGGACCTCGTCGTCGTGCAGGCGGCCGGGCCGCGCAAACGCGCCCGCGGCAAGGTTTCCGCGCACGTCCAGGGCGCCGAACAAGCGAATGTTCTGATAGGTGCGCGCAATCCCGGCACGCGCGATGCGATGTGCCGGGCGACCGTCGATGCGACGGCCGTCGAGGATGATCGAGCCGCCGGCGAGCGGAGCCAGCCCGGTGACGGCGTTGACCAGCGTCGTCTTCCCCGCGCCGTTCGGGCCGATCAGGCCGAGCGTGCGGCCCCGCTCGATCGTGAGCGAGACCGCGTCGAGCGCGGTGACGCCGCCGTAGCGTACGGTGACGCCCTCGAGCGCGAGCATCAGAGACGGACCCGCACCGCGCCGCGCCGCCACAGCGAGGCGAGGCCGCCCGGAGCGAAGAGAATCACCGCGAGCAGGATCGCCCCGTTGGTGATCTCGCGGTAGTCCGCGAGGAAGCGAATCATCTCGGGGAGGACCGAAAGCAGCGCCGCGCCGGCGACCGCGCCGAGCGGGCTCGTCACGCCGCCGATCACGCACCACACCAGGATCTGCTCCATGCGCGCGAACCCGAAGTCGCCCGGGGTGATGAAGAAGGACGAGTGCGCGTAGAGCGCGCCGGCGAGGCCCGCGATCGCGCCGCCGAGCGCGAGCGAGAGCGTGCGCACCGCGCCCACGTCGACCCCGACGCCGCGCGCAGCGTGCTCGTCCTCGCGCACGAGCGCTACGGCGAGGGCGTACTTCGTGCGCGACAGCGCGAAGAGCACCAGCGCGACCAGCAGCAGCGCGGCGTAGATGACCGGCGTCGTCACGTCGGCCGGGATCCCGCTCATCCCTTCGGCGCCGCCGGTGATCGACAAGTTGTTCGCGAACACGCGCACGATCTCGCCGAAACCGATCGTCGCGATCGCCAGAAAGATCCCGCGCAGCCGGCGAACCGGAGCGGCGAGCAGCGCCGCGACCAGCGACGAGGCCAGGACCGCCGCGGCGATGCTCGCCGGCAGCGGCCAGCGGTACGTCATGGCGAGGATCGCCGAGACGTACGCGGCGATTCCCATGAAGGCGGCCTGCGCGAGCGCGAGCTGGCCGGCGCGCAGCGAGACGGAGAGCGAGAGCGCCAGGATGGCATTGATGCCGATCTGATTCAGCAGCTGCGAATGCTTGGCGTAGAAGTCCGCGAGGGGGCTCACGCTTGGCGCAGCGCGCGCTTGCCGAACAAACCGCTCGGGCGCGCGATCAAGATGACGAACATGACGCCGAACGTGATCGCATCGCGCCACTCCGAGAGCCCGTAGGCGATCGCGAACGTCTCGACGGCGCCGATGATGAAGGCGCCCGCGACGGCGCCCGTGATGCTGCCCATCCCGCCCAGGATGATGATCGCCAGTCCCTTGAGCTCGATCGGGCTGCCCATGTCGAGCGTCACGCTGTTGTACTCGAGCCCGGTCAGGACGCCGGCGGCGCCGCCCAGCGCCGAGGCGATGAAGAAGGTCGCCGCGATCGTGCGCTCGAGGTCGACGCCCAGGAGCGTCGCGGCGATCCGGTCTCCGGCGACCGCGCGGATGTGGCGGCCCAGCGTCGTCGCGCGGAGCGTCCAGCTCAGCAGCAGCATCAGGACGATCGCCGCCAGGAAGATGATCAGCTCGACGGAGGTGAACGTCACCCCGCCGAGGCGAATTGCGGGCGCCGTGTCGAGCCCGCCGGTGGTGAAGTGCCGCTCGTCGACGCCGTAAATCCCGCGCAGCACGGCGCCGATGATGATCGCGACGCCGATCGAGGAGATCAGAGGAACCAGCGTTCCCGCGTTGCGCCGCCGCAACGGCGCGAACGCGACGCGGTCGAGCAGGATGCCCATGACCCCGGCCATGACCGCCGCGGCCAGAAACGCCAGGGGCAGCGGTACCCCTTGCGTCGCCAGCGAGAACGCCGCGAACGCGGCCGCCGTGAAGATCGCCGCATGCGCGAGGTTCAGAATGTCGAGCACCCCGAACACCAGCGTATATCCGATCGCGAACAGGGCGTACACCGCCCCGAGGAACAGCGCGTTGAGCAGCTGCTGCGCGATCAAGGGCGGCGCCCCCCGTTCTCAGTGAAAATAGGTGAAGCCGTTCTTCACGATTTCGAGGATGACCGGCGAGGATTTCACGTCGCGATTGCCGTCGAATCCGATCGGACCGAGCACCGTCTGGACGACGCGCACGCCCTGCAGGCCTTTCAGCATCTCGTCCTTGGTCGTGGCGCCGTGCGCGACGAGGTACGCGACGACCTGCGCCGCGGCGTACGACTGGGCCGCGAACTGATCCGGGTCCTTGCCGTACTTGGCCTTGTACTCGCGCACGAACTGGGTGTTCGAGCTGTAGCGCCCGTTGAGATACCATGCCGCGCCGACGACGACGCCTTGCGCCGCGGGACCCGCCACGCCGTACATCTCCGGCGAGTTGAGGCCGTTACCCCCGAACATGTGCGTCTTGATGCCGAGCTTGCCGGCCTGCTGGATGATCTTCGTCGCCTCCGGGAAGAGCGCGCCGATCGCGATCACGTCCGGGTGCTTCGAGGCGATGCGCGTCAGCGCGGGCTGGAAGTCGGTGTCCTTCTGGTGGAACGTCTCGGTGTCGACGACCTCGACGCCGGCAGCTTTGAGATCCTTCGCGAACAGATCGCCGTCGGTCTTCGTGAAGGCGTTGTCGTCACCGTACATGATCGCGGCGGTCTTGTAGTGCCACTTGTCCTTGGTGCGCTGGACGGTCGTCGGGATCACCTGCGACTCGGCGAGCGAGTCGCGAAAGATGGTCGGGCCGAGCGCCGTGACGCCTTCGGCCGTCGTCGACGTCCCCATCGCCGGGAAGCTCGCGCGCACGGCGAGCGGGAACGCCTTGAACGCTTCGCCCGAGAGCGTCGGCCCGAGCACCACCGCGGTCTGCCCGTCGGTGGTGAACTTCTGCATCAGGTTGACGACCTGCGCGCCGTCGCTCGCGGCGTCTTGCACGTCGAACGTCAGGTTCGCGCCGCCCGCGTCGAGGCGCCCGGCTTTGACGTCGTCGTTCGCCAGGTCGTAGGCGTTCTTCTGCGGGGTTCCGTAGACGCCGGCGGCGCCGGTGACGTCGGCGATGACGCCGACGTGGACCGTCTTGCCGGCGGCCGGGCCTTTCGAAGCCGCGGCGACGGGCGCGACGAGCGCGGCGGCGGCGAGAAGCGCCAGCGCCGGCATCGTGGTTCGATTCATTCCATTCTCCTGGAGCGCGATTGGTTCAGGGCGCGCTTCGCACGTTCGCCTGTCGCTCCTTCGCCCGGATCAGGTGCGGGCGCAGCGCGCGCATGAACGTGCCGAAGGCCCGCTCCGTCGTTTCGGTGCTGGGCCGCTCGGTGTAGACCGCCAGAACCCAGCGCGATCCGTCGGCGAGCGTGAGGATACCGGCGTCGTGTGAGACCTCGCTGGTATCGCCGGTCTTGTGGGCGAACGCATCGCCCGGTTCCAGGCCGCGGGAGAGCTTCACGTCCCACCACGACGTCGCGAGGATGCGCCGCAGCGCCGCCGCGCCGGGGACCCCGTCCTCCGCGACGGCGCGGAACAGCCGGGCGGCCTCGGCCGCGGAACAGGCGTTTCGCCCGGTCGCCTCGGGGTCGTCGATCAGCGGCTCCGACCCTGAGAGCTTGCGGCGAAAGGCGACGCCGGCGAAGCCGAGCGCCTGGACGTCGGCGGTCGCGCGTGCGCGCCCGAGCACGTCGTAGAGCTGGTTCGTCGCGATGTTGTCGGAGCGCTGGAGCATCGTCGTGACCAGCTCCTCGACCGTGGCGAGGTAGCCCGGGACGATCGGCGACTCGGCGTCGTTCGCGGTGGCGTTCGCCTCGGCGATCGGGACGGTCGTATCCCAGGCCAGGCGGCCGCCCGCGATCGCGGCGGCGGCGGCGACCGCCAGCGGGACCTTGATCAGCGAAGCGGGATAGATCGATCGGCCGTCGTCCCGAACCCACGCCGTCGCGTCGTCCAAGGACAGGCAGTGGATCGCCGCCTCGCCAAGCCCAGCATCCCGGGCGAGCTTCCCCAGGCCGGACCCGGTCACGAGTCTTTTCTGCGTGTAGGTACTTGCATGAATCCCTTCGAAAGGGAGCGGTGTCCGTGCAAGTGCACACACGCATGAGTAGAGAGATGATTCGCAGCGAGCAGCCTCACCTGATCCTTCAGTTGCATGCCCAGGACGGCGACGCCCGCCGCCGGGTCGTGGAAGCCGTCGAGCGCGTCGTCGCGCTCGACGAGCCGGCGCCGCGGATGCGCGTCGTCCTCTCGGGCGATCAGCTCCCCGCCGCGACGATCGCCGGATTGGTCGCCGGCCTCCGGATGCTGCGCGAGCGGAGCGGCGCCATCGAGATCGAGCCGGCAACCCCGGCGATCCGGGAGGCCCTCGCGCTGACCGGGCTGGACCGCGTCTTCGCGTTCCCGCTCGACCCCGAGGCCCGGGCGCTGCGAGGGCAGCCTTCTCGCAAGGCCGGCGTCGCCATCGTCAAAGCGGCGGCGGCGGCCCTGGTCGCCGTGCTCGCCCTGCTGCGCTTCCCGGCCTCGGCGGCCGCCCCGATCCCGACCGATCCGTCGGCGATCGTCGCGCGCGTGGTCGAGCGGAACCCCGATCTCAGCTCCTACGAAGGCCGCATGCACGTCGACCTCAAGCTGACGTCGTTCCCGTTCATCAGCCGGCACTTCGACGCTTCGACCTATTTCAAGCGGCCGGCGAACTACGAAGTCGTCTTCGACCGCGTCCCCACGTACGCGAGCGGATTCGCGAAGCTGTTCACCGACGTCGGCGACCCGACGAATTGGGAGCGCCGCTTCCGGATCAGCTTCGCCGGCGAGCAGGACGTCCGCGGCCATCGCGACGTCGTGCTCCGCTTGGTGCAACGCGTGCGCGGGATGATCGACCACGAGACCGTGCTGATCGATCCGAATGCCTGGGCGATCGACTCGATCCGCTACGACTATTACAACGGAGGGCACGTCACGATGACGCAAACCTTCCGCCAGGTGGGTTCGTACTCGCTGCTGGCCGAGCAGGATGCGGAGATCGCCATCCCGCACGTGCGCGCCGTCGCGCACGGCACCTACACCGACTACAAGACGAACGTCGCGCTCGACGACGCCGTCTTCAGCAAGAAGAACTGATGCTCGCCACCCACCACCGCGTGCACGCGGGCGTCGAAGACACGCGGGCGCGGATCCTCGCCGCGGCGCGCGAGCTCTTCGAGCGCAACGGCACGCGCGGCACGACGACGCGCGAGGTCGCGGAACGCGCCGGCGTCAACGAGGCGACCCTCTTCCGGCACTTCGGCTCGAAGCGCGCGCTGCTCGACGCGATGCGCGAGCAGGCGTGCGGCGTCCAGCAATTCCGCGCGGTCCTCGCCGCGCTCCCCGGCACCGATCTCGCCGCCGACCTCCGCACGATCGCCTACCAAGCGGTCGAGCACATGCGTGAGAAGCGCGCGATGATGTGCGTCTCGCTGGCCGAAGACGCGGCGGGGACCGACGATGCCCCGGAATGGCGCGGCCCCTCGCAGATCCTCACCGATCTCGCCGCCTATTTCGGTGGCCGGACCGGGGCCCGCTTGCTGCGTGGAGAACCCGAGTTCCTGGCCCGGCTGTTCTTGGGCATTCTCTTTTCGTACGTGGTAGGCCGGAAGCTCTGGAACAGCGCCGTCCTCGACCCGGTCGTCATCGACGAATGCGTCGACGTCTTCTTGAACGGAGCTTCAGCGTAACGTGGAAACCTCGCAACAGCGGCCGGGCCAGACCGACGGCCGCGAGGTCGTGCCGCCGAACGCCGACGCCGCGCCGAAGAGCACGCGCCGGCGTCCGCCGCTGTGGGTGCTCGTCGCCGGTGCGATCGTCGTCATCGCGATCTTGATCTGGGGCGCGCGGTTTCTGTCGTACGCGCTGAGCCACCAGTCGACGGACGACGCGCGCGTCGACGCCGACACCGTGACCGTCACCAGCAAGATCCAGGAACGCGTCGACAGCATCGTCGTCGACACGAATCAGCCGGTGCACAAGGGACAGGTCATCGTCCGGCTCGACGACACCGACGAGCAGGCCGCCGTGCAACAGGCGCAGGCCGGGCTCGCCGCGCAGCAAGCGCAGGCGCGGGCGGCGCAGGAGAACGTTTCGCTCACCCGGGCCGACGTGCAAGCCCAGGCGCAGCAGGGCACCGGCGGCGTGACCGCCGCGCAAGCCTCGATTCAGAACGCCGCGGCGCAGGCGCAGGCCGCCGGCCAGCAGACCGCCGCGGCGCGCGCGGCGATCGCGCAGGCGCAAGCGCAGCTGCGCGGCGCGGAGTCGGACGTGCCGGCGGCGCGCGCCGCACTCCAGCGTGCGAACGCCGACTACAGCCGCTACGCCGCGCTCGTGCGAACCGGCGACATCGCGCGTCAGGAGCTCGACGCGCAGCGTGCCGCGCAGGCGCAGGCGCAATCGCAGTACGCGGCCGCGCTCGACCAAGTCACCGCGGCCCAGACCGCGGTCGCGCAGGCGCAGGCGCGCTACACCTCGGCGATCGCGACGGCGAATGCCGCGACGGCGGGGATCGGCGCGCAGCAAGGACAGCTGCAGACCGCGCAAGGCAAGCTCACCGAAAGCGACAACCCGTTCCGCGTCTCCGCTTCGCAGGCGCAGGCGAGCGCGGCGTACGCGCAAACCGCCTCGCTGCGCGCGCAGCTGAAGACCGCGACGGACCGGCTCGCCTACACGGTGATCCGCTCGCCGATCGACGGTGTCGTCGGGGCGAAGGACGTCGAGATCGGCGCCTCGGTCGCGCCGGGGCAGTCGCTGATGGCGATCGTGCCGGTCACGGGGACGTACATCACCGCGAATTACAAGGAGACGCAGCTCACCAACGTGCGCGTGGGCCAGCCGGTCGACATCTCGGTCGACGCGTACAAAGGGACGTCGTTCCACGGTCACGTCTCGGCGATCGCGCCGGCCTCGCAGAACACGTTCAGCCTCGTCCCGGCCCAGAATGCGACGGGGAACTTCGTGAAGGTCACGCAGCGCATCCCCGTCCGCGT
Organism: Vulcanimicrobiota bacterium; assembly: GCA_963795405.1. Lineage (GTDB taxonomy): Bacteria > Vulcanimicrobiota > Vulcanimicrobiia > Vulcanimicrobiales > Vulcanimicrobiaceae > Vulcanimicrobium. The sequence continues at coordinate 563,333 of CAWCHS010000004.1, read as the reverse complement.
CATCGTCGACGACCCGCCGGCCGACAAGCCGCTGCGCGTCGGGATGTCGGTCGAGACCTCGATCAAGGTCAAGTAGGTCGCCGGTGCTCACTCGTTCGATCGCGCTCGCGCTGAGCGCAACGCTCGTCACGGCGCCGCTGCTCGGCGGCGTCGCGTCGGCACAGACGCAGCCGGCCACACCGCCCGCCGCCCCGACCGCCGCGCCTGCCGCGCAAGCCAGTCCCGCGCCCACGGCGCAGCCGACGGTCGTCCCGTTGTCGCAGCCGAGCGTCGCACCGCAGCCCGGCACCACGCAGCCCGGAACGATGCAGCCCGGCACCACGCCGCCCGCGAACGCGCCCGGGGGAACGCCCGGCCGGCCGGGGCCGACCGCGGAGCCCGGACAGCTCCAGGGCCAGCCGCAGCCGGTCACGACGCCGGGCGCGGCGCCGCAGTCGACGACGGTCGGCCAGCCGCCGCGAACGGTGCCGGCGACGACGCAGCCGGGCACGACGACTCCCGCGACGCAGCAGCAATCCGGACCGCAGCAGCCCGGCAGCGCGCAGCAGCCGGGAAGCGCGCAGCCCACCGGAGCGCAGCCCGCGACGGGCGGCGCGTCGAACGCGCAGGCGCCCGGCTCGAACATCCGCGGCGCGGGCCTGCCCGCGCCGCCGATCCCGCCGGTGCTGCCGCCGGTGCCGAACCTCGGCTCGCAGCTCTCGGCGCCGGTTTCGGCGATCCCGAACCCCGATCTCGTCGGCGTCAACCAGCAGCCGTTCGTCGGGCTCACGCTGCAGGACGCGATCGTGATGGCGCTGCAGCGCAACACCCAGCTCGCGGTCGCGCAATCGAATCGCCGCATCGCGAATTACCAGATCGTCGCGGCGAAAGGCGCCTACGATGTCAACTTCCAGCTCGTGCCCTCGTACGAGCACAGCGTGCAGCCGGTGCTGAGCCCGTTCAATACCACATCGCGCGGCGGTCCGGTCACGCAGGACACCGCGGGCGCGACCGCGGGGCTGCGCGGGATCACCGAGCAGGGCGGCCAGTACAGCGTCGGCATCACCGCGACGCGCGTCACGAACGACAGCGCGTACAACAGCTACAACCCGTTCTACGAGACCGCGTTCCAGCTCGCGTTCACGCAGCCGCTCGGCCGCGGCCGCGCGGTCGATCAGACGCGGCTGCAGATCGAGCTCGCCGGCGTCAACACGACGCTGACGTCGGCCAATGCGCTCTCGCAGGCCTCGGCGACCGTGGTGCAGCTCGAGGATGCGTACTACGATCTCGTTTCGGCCTGGCAGAACGTCGGGATTCAAGAAGAAGGGCTGCGTCAGGCCAATGCGCAGGCCCAGTCGAACGCGCGGCTCGCTGCGCGCGGCGCCGTCGCACCGACGGATATCGTCGAAGCGAACACGCAGGTCGACGTCTTCCAGGACAACGTGTACGCGGCGATCGAGAACGTGCAGCGGGTGCAGCAGGAGATCAAGCAGCTCATCCTCGCAAATCCCGCCGATCCGGTCTGGATGGCGAATCTCGTTCCGACGACGCCGGTCGCGCAGATCCCGCAGGAGCCTTCGCTCGACGCGCTGGTGAACAGCGCGATCCAGAACCGGCCGGAGATCGTGCAGGTTCGCGCCCAGCGCCGCCAGGCCGACTTCAACCTCGCGTTCGCGAAGGATCAGCTCGAGCCGCAGGTCGATCTCGGCGTCGGCTACACCTCGAACGGCTTCGCAGGCAACCCGCTGAGCTTCTCGTCGAACCCGCTCTTCGCGCTGCTCGGCGAGATCTTGCCGCCGGGATCGCTTTCGAAGTTCCCGGCGCCGCCCGCGTACCAGACCGGCACCCTCGGGCAGTCGTTCCAGAACGCGTTCGACAACCGCTTCCCCGACTACCGCGCCCAGCTCACCTACTCGTTTCCGATCGGCAAGCACACGGCGAAAGCCGACTACGCGATCGCGCAGGAGCAGCAGCGCCAAGTTCAGCTCGACGAGACGTCCGTCGTGCAGCGCATCCGCAGCGAAGCGGTCAACGCAGTCCAAGGGCTGCGCGAAGCGCAGTACCGCGTCGTCGCGGCGCGCGCGGCGCGAGCTGCCGCCGAACGCGTGCTGCTCGGCGAGCAGCGGCGCTTCCAGGCGGGAACGTCGACGACGTTCCTCGTGCTGCAGCGCCAGCTGGACGTCGCCAACCAGCGCGGCCGCGAGCTGCAGGCGCAAACCGACCTCGACAAAGCGATCGTCGAGCTGAACCGCGTCAGCGGAGGCCTTTTCGCCCAGAACGGCATCGACGTCGAGTCGCTCGGCGTCGCGGCGCTGAACGCCGCCGGCCCGAACAGCATCCTCCCGCCGCTCCCGCCCGCGAACGGAACGGCCGCCGCACCGTCATTGCCCGCGCCGCGTCCCCCGCGCTGAGCCGCGCTTCGTACCGACACGTCGAAGCGCCGGAGGTAGGGTCCTCCCCATATCATAACGCCTCGCCTTCGGCTACTCTTGGTCAAGTCGTCGAAGCGAGGAGAGCGGAGTTGCGCCACCTGATCCTGGGATCGTCCGAGGTTCGAGCCATCATGCGCGTCGCGCCCGTGGTCCTCGTGCTTTCCGCGGCGTTCGCCGCCTGCAGCGGCTCCGGCGGAACCGGGAGCACGGCTCCCAAGGTCCCGGCGCCGACGCCGAGCCCGACCGCGACGCCGACTCCGATGCCGAGCCCGACCCGCACGCCGGCTCCCAGTCCGAGCGCGAGCCCGATCGTGACGCCCTCGCCTACTCCGACCGCGAGCCCGACGCGGACGCCGGCGCCGACGGCGACCCCGACCCCCTCTCCGACGGCGACCCCGACCGCGACTCCCTCGCCGCCGCCAAGGTTCACCCCGACTCCCACCGCGACACCGAGCCCCACGCCGTCTCCGACGCCCTCCGCGTCACCGGACGTGCTCAGCGCCCTCTGCCAGATCGGCAGCAACTACATCGACTTCGCGAACGCGTCGAAGGTATACGTGCCCGCGCCCGGATACGGTCAGCTGACGGTCGGCACGAACATCGGCCAGTTCTCGTCGCTCGGAATCACGCCGGGCGAAACCGTGCAAATCCAGAGCCTCGACCAAAGCGGAACCTCTCGTTGCCCTCGCCGTTCATCACGTTCAGCGGTGCCGGATCGCAGAACACGCTGATCGGGACCTACATCCCGCCCGGCCAAGTCGGACCGTTCAACCTGGTCGCCAACGCGAACGGAACGACGACACTCTCCTTCGAGATCGACGGGGTGATCGATCAGAACGGCGCCTCGACCGGGAACGGATACCGGCTGTTCTTCTCGGCGACGTTCCCGTATACGGAAGCCGTGCTCTTCACGGTCCTGCCGCAGGACTCGATCTGCATCGCGACCTCCGCGCAGGTCTCGGCGACCGCGCATCTGCGAACGCGCCCCGGGCACTAGCACGGGCGCGCGAGTCTCAGCGCGCGAGCTTCGATGCGGCGGCGGCGTCGACGAACCAGTGCAGCGTACCGCCTGCGGGATGCACGAGCTGAGCCGGAAAAGCGTCGGTGTCGCGCGGGCCCTCGAGGACGGCGTGCAGCGCGCCCGCCTTCTCGGCGCCGCCGGCGGTGATCGCGACGTGGTGCGCGGCGTTGATCGCGCGCGGCGTGAGCGTCATCCGCCACGTCTCGAGCTTGGGGACGAAATGGGCGATCGCGAGGGCGCCGGCGCCGATCGCTTTCGTCGTTCCCGGGAACAGCGAGGCGGTGTGGCCGTCGGGCCCCATCCCGAGCAGGACGAGGTCGAGGCGCGGGGCCTCACCGAGCTCGCGGCGTAGGATCGTGTCGTAGTCCGCGGCGGCGGCTTTGGGATCGTCTTCGCCGCGCATGCGGTGCACGCGGGCGGGTGAGATGCCGAGCGGATCGAGCAGCGTCTCGCGATTCATCTTGTAGTTCGACCGGTCATCCTCGGGCGGGACGCAGCGTTCGTCGCCGAACCAGAAGACGACGCGGTTCCAGTCCACCCGCTCGCGGCGCGGTGCCTTCGCGAGCAGCGCGTTCACCGCGCGCGGCGTCGAGCCGCCCGAGAGCGCCAGGTGCGCGGTATCGCGCCGCTCGAGCGCGCCTGTGAGCGTTTCAACGATGGAGTCGGCGGCGGCCGCGGCGAGCGCCGCGGCGTCGGCGAGCACGGTGACGGACGCGCGTTCGGCCATGGACGAAAGAAGCGCCTCGCAAGCGAGACGCTCCTTCCGACCAGGCGCCGTGCGCGTCAACCGAGACGCGTCAGCGAGGCGGGTTCTTCCGGTCCGGAGCGGGACGAGCCGGCGCGGGCCGCGCGGCCGGCGCAGGCCGAGCCGGCGGAGCCGCACGCGGCGCGCTGTACGTGCGAGCGGGTGCGCTGTACGAGCGAGCCGGCGCGCTGTACGTGCGAGCGGGCGCGCTGTACGTGCGAGCCGGCGCGCTGTAGGTTCGCGGCGCGCTGTACGTCCGGGCGGGTGCGCGGTACGTCCGAGCGGGGGCGCTGTAGGTGCGAGCCGGTGCGCTATACGTGCGAGCCGGCGCGCTGTACGTGCGAGCCGGGGCGGCGCGCGGCGCGGTGTAGGTGTGCGTGGGCGCAGTGTAATGCGACGTCGTGCGCGGCGCCGTGTAGGTATGGGTCGTCCGCGGCGCGGTGTAGGTGTGCGCGGTCGTCCGCGGCGCGGTGTAGGTGTGCGCGGTCGTCCGCGGCGCGGTGGAGCGCGTCGTTGCGTGCGCCGTGGTGCGCGCGTTCGTCGCGTGCGATGCGGCGTAGTGCGCCGCCGTCGCGTGCGAGACCGTGACGTGCGTCGTGTGGCCGGCCGCGACGTGCGCGGACGTGTGCGCCGTCACCGGGCGGGTGTGCGTCGCGAGGTGCGCGTTCGCCGGGTGTCCCGCTTGCGTTCCGCGTGCGGTGCCGAAGCGGCGCCATGCCGGGTTCGCCGCGACGCCGCGGCTCGTCGCCGCGTGCGGCGCCGGGCGGTTCGCGGTGTGCGGCGCCGTGCCGCGGTACGTCGCCGTGCGCGCCGTGCCGCGGGCCGCGGCCGGACGCGCCGCGGTGCGGGCGCCCGTGGTGCGTGGCGTCACCGTCGCGAAGTGCGCCGGACGCCGGGCGAAGGCGGCGCGCTGCGCGATCTCACGCGACTGCGCGGTACGGACTTGCGCCGCGGTGTGCGGGGTGGTGAACCGCGCGGCGACGGTCGCCGTGCGCGCGTGGCGCAAGCTGGCGGCGATCGCCGTGCGCTGCTGCGTGAAGGGGACGCGTCGGGCGATCGCGGGGCGGCCGGCGAACTGCGCGCGGCTGAACGTCGAGCTCGGCCGCAGTCTCGCCGCGACGGGGCGCGCCGAATAGCGCAGGTTGGCCGTCGTCGGGACCATTGGTACCGGGCCGCGGAAGCCGCGCGGATTGCGCCAGGTCGCCGCCGAGTAGCCCATCGGGCGCCCGAACTGTCCGGCCGCGAACTGCCGCCCGGTCACCGCGGTGCCGTAGCGATAGTTCCGGTAGATCGACACGTTGTTGACGTAGGTGATGTTGCTGTAGCCCGGCGCGCCGTAGCCGTAGCCGTACTGCGAGTACCACGGGTAGTAGGGCTCGAAGGGCGCGAGCGGGATCCAGCCGACATCGTAACCGGGCGAGCCGAAGCCGATCCCGATCGAGACGTTGCCGATGTTGAAGCCGAGGAACGCGACCATCGCGGGCTGCCACACGGGCGCGTAGACGGCGGGACGCGGCGGATACCACGCCCAGCCGTACATGCTGCGGTACCAGGAACCGTAATGATACGGCGCCCAGCCCCAGGGCTCGTTGCCGACCCACGTCCAGCCGTAGCCGTCTTCCCAGACCCACTGGCCGTTGCGGTACGGCGTCCACGACGCGGGCTCGTTCGGCACCCAGACCTGTCCGTAGGTCGGATCGTCGTTCCAGCGCCCGTAGGGCTGGAGATCGTCGACGCCGACGATCGCCGGATCGACGTACGAGTCGGCCGGTGCGGCCTGCTGGTAATACTGATCCCGCTGACCGTCCCACCGATCGAAGCTGTCGTCGGCAGGCGCGCCCTGCTCGGAGATGGTCGGCGAAGAAGACGAGCCGCTCGCGACTAGCGTCGTGCCGGGTCCCACCGTCCGGTTCCCTTGTGGCGTGAGGATCTGCGCCGAGCCGGAACGGACGATCACCTGCGTGGTGCCGTCGGGCAGCACGTTGACGCGATAGCTTCCGGGCTGCGCCGGACGGACCGAGATCGACGGGGTATCGATCTGGTCGTTCAAGTCGTTGCCGCGGAAGACGCGGAGATCGATCGGTCCTTGCGCGAGCTGGATCTGGCGGTTCGCCGGATCGAGGTTCGCGAAGCGCACCTGCGCGTCGGCGCCGAGCCGCACCGACGAGTAGCCGTCGAAGTCGACTTCGGCGCGCGAATCGTCGCCGGTGGTGACGTAGTCTGCACCGAGGACCGGCGCGTTCAGCGACGCCGCGGTGGGCTGGTCGGAGTCGCCGCGCTGCACCGCGACGGATCCCTGGATGGAGCCGATCCGCGCGACGCCTGCGTCGTCGGCCGAAGCGGCTCGCGCGAGCGCGAACGGGAGAAGGACGGCGACCGCGGCGGCGAGCAGCGCCGGCGGCCTCCGGGATGCGAATGAGAACACGGTTTTGTCATCCCCAAAACGCGGTGCGGCGTCCCGGCCGCGGATTAGGGTGAGATTGGCAATGCCCCCCCGCCGTCAGCCGACCAGCGTGCCGACGATCCGCAGCGCCGTCTCGAAGAGGTCGTCCGTTCCGGTCTCCAGGACGGCGCGCTCCAGCAGGCTGGCGTTGTCGATCGCCTGCAGCGGGAAGAGCCGCGCCTCCGAAGCGTTCGCTCCCTCGGCCCAGACGCGGACGACCTTTTCGTCGTCGGCGGTGACCTCGCCGTAATACCGCGTCGTCTCGCTGTCCAGCCGCACGCTGTGGACCCGGCGGAGCGCACCCTGCTGCTCGCGCGTGAAGCCGATCGCGTGGCCTTCGAGATCGGAGAACGCGTTCTGACCGGTCGCCGTCCAGCCGAGCGCGCTCGCGAGCCAGCCGGCGAGGTAGAGCGCCTCGGCGGCGGAGCCGCTGGCGACGGTGAGCCCGCGAATTCCGAACAGCTCGCGCGTGAGCTGGGGATCGTCGAAGAAGTTGGCGATCATGTCGAGCCACGGCCGCAGCCGCAGCCATGCCAGATCGCGCAGCACGACCTCCGGATGCTCGCCGTGGAAGGCGACGAGGCTGCGGATGCCGCGTTCGTCGCCGACGCTGCCCGCCGAATCGACGAGGAGCGTGTCGGCGAAGGGGAGCAGCGCGTCGAACACCGGGCGGCTGCCGACCTTCATCCCGCTCCACCACAGCAGCGTCGGCACGCCGGAGCCGCGCAGCGCTTCGACGAACGCGGCGATCGCCGGCGCATCGAAGCACGACACGTCGATCTCGACGCGCTCGCCCTGCACGGCGAACTCCGACTCCGCGCGCGCCTGCGTGGTGACCGTGGCACCTTCGCCGCAGTCGCCGGTGTTGTCGAGGATCAGCGCGAACGAAGGATGCTTCTCGGCCAGCATCGCTGCGCGCTCGAGGATCCACGCGCGCCGCGCCGGATCGTCGATCCACACGATGAAGTTGAGCGTCGAGGTGCTGGCCGGCGTCCGCGCCAGCTCGCCGCGAATCGCCTCGAGCGAAGCCTCGACGCGCGACTCGCCGTTCATATCTTGCGCCACTCGCGCCCGTCGCGCGCGAGCAGGCGGTCCGACGGCGGCGGTCCCTGGCTGCCCGCGTTGTAGTTGGGAAGGCTTTCGTCGATCGTGTTCGTCCAGTTCTCGAGGATCGGCATCACGATCTGCCAGGCCGTCTCGACGGCGTCCCAGCGCGTGAAGAGCGTCGCGTCACCGCGCATCGCATCGCCGATCAGCCGTTCGTACGCCGGAGCCGAGACGACGCCGAACCCGGTCCCGTAGTTGAAGTCCATCGAGACGGAGCGGATGTGCATCCGCGGGCCGGGCACCTTCGCGTTGAAGCGGAGCGAGATCCCTTCCTCCGGCTGTATCTTCATGACCAGCACGTTGCTGTCGAGCGAGTCGCCCGCCTCGCCGAACAGCCGGTGCGGGAGCGAGCGGAAGCGGATCGCGATCTCCGAGTTCTTGTGCCCGAGCCGCTTCCCCGAGCGCATGTAGAAGGGGACGTCGGCCCAGCGCCAGTTGTCGATCCACAGCTTCACCGCGGCGTACGTCTCGGTGTTCGAATCCGGCCGGACGTCGGGCTCCTCGCGGTAGCCGGGGACCGGCTTGCCGTCGATCGAGCCCGCGTCGTACTGGCCGCGCGCGCTGTCGAGCACCACGCGCGCCGGTTCGATCCGCCGTACCGCGCGCAGCACCTTGAACTTTTCGTCGCGGATCGAGTCGGCGTCGGAGGCGACGGGCGGCTCCATCGCGACCAGCGCCAGCAGGTTCATGACGTGGTTCTGGATCATGTCGCGCAGCGCGCCGGCGTTGTCGTAGTAGCCGCCGCGCCGTTCGACGCCGACGGTCTCCGCGGCGGTGATCTGCACCGAGTCGACGTAGCGCCGGTTCCACACCGGCTCGAAGATCACGTTCGCGAACCGCAGCGCCATGATGTCCTGGACCGGCTCTTTCCCGAGGTAGTGGTCGATGCGGTAGACCTGCTTCTCGGGGAAGACCTTCTCGACTTCGGCCTGCAGCGCGCGCGCCGAGTCGAGATCGGTCCCGAACGGTTTCTCGATGATGATGCGCGACCAGCCGGCCTTGTTCTCGCGCGCGCCGAGCCCGGCGCCGTCGAGCTGCTCGATGATCGAGGAGAAGACCGAGGGCGGGGTGCTCAAATAGAACAGCCGGTTGCCGCCGGTCCCCAGCTCCTTGTCGTTGCGCTCCAGGTGCTCGCGCAGCGCGTGGAAGCACTCGACGTCGTCGAAGTCGCCCGACACGTACGAGAGGTGCTTCGCGAAGTCGCTCCACAGCGGCTCTTTGGCGGGACCGCTGCGCGAGAACTGCTCGACCGAGCTGCGCATCGCCTCGCGGAACTCATCGTCGCTGAAGTCCGAGCGCGAGAAGCCGACGATCCCGACGTTCGCGGGGAGCAGGTCTTCCAGCCGCAGGTTCCACATCGCCGGCATCAGCATGCGCTTCATCAGATCGCCGCTCGCGCCGAAGAAGACGATGTTGCACGGGTCGGAGATGCGGCTGCTCGCGAGCCCGCGGCGCAGCGGGTTCGCCGCGATCCCCGCGGCGCTCGCCTTCGTTGCCGTCACGAGGCGCGACCGCCCTGCTGCGGAGCGTGGCCGTCGGCCTGTGCGGCGCCGGCTTCTTCGGCTTTCACGGCGTGGCCGCCGAACTGGTTGCGCAGCGCCGCGATCACCTTCGCGCTGAACGACTCGTCCTGGCGCGAGACGAAGCGCGAGATCAGCGCGAGCGTGATCACCGGGGCGGGGACGTCCTCGTCGATCGCGGCCTGGACGGTCCAGCGGCCTTCGCCCGAATCGGCGACCCAGCCCCGGATCTTCTCGAGGTCGGGATCTTCCTTGAGGGCGAGCTCGAGCAGCTCGAGGAGCCACGAGCGCACGACGGAGCCGTAGCGCCAGATCGAGGCGAGCTCGTGCAGGTCGTAGTCGTATTCCGACTTCTCGAGGATCTCGAATCCCTCGCCGTAGGCCGCCAGCATCCCGTACTCGATCCCGTTGTGAACCATCTTCGAGAAGTGTCCGGCGCCGCTCGGACCGACGTGCGCATACCCGCCTTCGGGGGCGAGCGTGCGGAACGCCGGCTCGACGCGCGCCACCGCATCGTCGTCGCCGCCGACCATCAGACAGTAGCCGTTGGCGAGGCCCCACACGCCGCCCGAGGTGCCCGCGTCGACGAACGCAATCCCCTTGTCCTTGCAGCGCTGGTAGCGCAGCTTCGAATCGGTCCAGCGGGAGTTGCCGCCGTCGACGATCGCATCGCCGCGCTCGAGCAGCTCGAGCAGTGCGCCGATCGTCGAGTCGGTCGGATCGCCGGCCGGCACCATGATCCACACCGCGCGCGGTGCGCGCAGCTTGGCGACAAGGTCCTGCAGCGAGCTCGCGCCGGTCACGCCTTCGGCCTGCGCCGTTCGCTCCACCGCCGCCGCGTCCCGGTCGTACACCACGACGTCGTGCCCGCCGCGCGAGAGCCGCGTCGTCATGTTCGCGCCCATGCGCCCCAGGCCGATCATCGCAATTTGCATCCTACCGGCGCTCCGCGGCGGGCTGCGCTCGCTCCATCGCCGTCATGCTTTCGCCGTGACGGCCGCTTCGAGAGCGGCGGCGAGCGCGGCGAGTCCCTTGCGCGGATCGCCGGGGAAGTGGATGCGGATCCCGCGGCGGCTCCGTTTGTCGAGCGACTCGAAGTCGCCCAGCGCCTGCGCACGCTGAAGCGTGCGGAAGCCGACCATCCCGGGGATCGGCAGATCGAACGGCGCGTCGTAGGTGAGCTGGAAGAAGACGCCCTCGTTGGGACCGCCTTTGTGGAGCTGCCCCGTCGAGTGCAGGAAGCGCGGTCCGAAACCGACCGTCGTCGCGACCTTCAGCGCGTCGCGCACCGTCGTGCGCAGCCGGCGCAGCGCGGCGGCGTCGTCCTCGTCCATCGGGACGTACGCGTTGAAGGCCACGTAGTCGCCGGCGCCGATCTGCTGCGCGACCGCCGCGACCGCACTCGGCAAATCAGCGCCGAGCGCCGCGCTCTGCGATCCGGCGAGCGGGTAGATCAGCACCTCGCTCGTGCGCACGCGCGGCTCCGGCTCCTTGAACGCGCCGGCGCTCGCGAACTCGGCGAGAAGCCGTTTGGTGTTGTCCTTCGACTCCTGCACGTTGGGCTGGTCGAACGCGTCGATCCCCAGCACCGCGCCCGCCGCGGCGGTCGCGATCTCCCAGAGGTAGAACTGCTCGCCGATGTCGAGCGCGTCGTTCATCGCGAGGCGCACGACCGGATGCCCGTCGTTCTCCAGCTCGCCGAGCCGGCCGGCGATCTCCTCGTCGCCGCCGAGCCCCGCGCCAACGTATGCGAAGACGCGATCCTTGCCGTACGCGCCGGTCGCGCCGAGCGGCTCGCCCTCGACCGGAACGATCCCGGTCCCGTTCTTTCCGGTCGACTCGGCGATCAGCTGTTCCGCCCACGCGCCGAAGGCGTGCACCGACGGATGGCAGAGGATCGTCAGCTTGTCGCGCCCGCTCTTCGCCAGCGCGCCGAGCGCCGCGCCGAACCGCACCCCCGGCGCATCCTGCACCGGAACGTTCGCGGCGTTCGCATGCATCGCGTTGATCGCGCGATCGAGGATCGCCGTCACGTCGTAGCCGGCGAGCGCCGCCGGCACCATCCCGAAGTACGAGAGCGCGGAGTAGCGCCCGCCGATGTCCGGGTCGTTGACGAAGACGCGCAGGAACTTCGTGTCGCGCGCCTCGGTCTCGAGCTTGGTCCCCGGGTCGGTGATCGCGACGAAGTGGTCGGCGGCGTTCGCCGCGCCGACCGTCTGCTGCGCGCGCTGGAAGAAGTAGCGGAAGAAGGCGTCGGGCTCGGTCGTCGTCCCCGACTTCGATGCGACGATGAAGAGGGAGCGCGCGATGTCGAGCGCGTCGTCGAGCGCCTTCACCTGCTGCGGATCGGTCGAGTCGAGGACGTGCAGCTGCGGGTAGCCGCCGCGCTTCCCGAACGTCTCGCGGAGCACGTCCGGCGCCAGCGAGCTGCCGCCCATCCCCAGCACGACGACGTGGTCGAAGCGCTTCGCGCACGCTTCGGCGAAGTCGCGCAGCTCGCCGCTCTGCGCGTGCGTCTGCTGCGCGATCGTCAGCCACCCGAGCGCGTGCTTGATGATCTCGGCATGCGCCGCGTCGGACGACCACGGCGAGGGATCGTGCGAGAAGAGCTGGTGCAGGAAGTCGCGCGAGGCGAGCGCGTCGAGCGCGCCCTGTGCCGCGTGCGCGTCCTTGCCCAGCGCGAGCGAGACCCGCGGCGGCGTGCCGCTGCGCAGCTTTTCGAGCTTTCCGCGAATCGCGTCGAGCATCGCGTCGAACGAGTCGGAGAACGACTTCACGCCCTCGACGACCAGGTCTTCGGTGACGTCGTAGAGCGAGATCTGCGCCTGCGCCAGCTCGGCGATCGCCGCGCGCGCGCCGTCGAGATCTTCTAGGACCGTGTCCGGCCGAACCGTGCCGTGGTCGAGGATCGCTTCGAGGGTGTTCGGCGGCACCGTGTTGACGGTGTCGCGCCCGACCAGCGACTCGACGTACATCAGGTCCGCGTAGGCCGGGTTCTTGGTGGAGGTCGACGCCCACAGCGGACGCTGGACGCGCGCGCCCTTCGCTTTGAGCGCGGCGAAGCGCTGGTCGCCGAACAGCTTCTGGAACCGCTGGTAGGCGAGCTTGGTATTGGCGACCGCGGCCTTGCCGAGCAGGTGCTCGAGCGTCTGTTCGCCCTTGTCGATCCTCGCTTGCAGCTTCTTGTCGATCGCGCTGTCGATGCGCGAGACGAAGAAGGAGGCGACGGAGGCGATGCGGTCGACCGGCTCACCGCGCGAGACGCGCCGCTCGAGCCCGGCCAGGTACGCCTTGGCCGCGTCCTCGTAGCGATCCACCGAGAAGAGCAGGGTGACGTTCACGTTGATCCCGGCGGCGATCGTCGCTTCGATCGCCGGGACGCCGGCGGCGGTGCCGGGGATCTTGATCATCACGTTGGGCCGGTCGACCTCTTTCCAGAGACGCTGCGCGGCCTCGATCGTGCCCTGGGTGTCGTTCGCCAGATTCGGCGGGACCTCGAGCGAGACGTAGCCGTCGAGCCCCTCGGTGCGGTCCCACACCGGCCGGAAGAGATCGCACGCGCTGCGGATGTCGCGGATGGCGATCGCTTCGAACACCGCGACCGCGTCCTGCTCGTCGACCAGCGTGCGCAGCTGCTCGTCGTAGTCCGTTCCGGCACCGATCGCCTTCTCGAAGATCGTCGGGTTCGAGGTCATCCCGCGCAGACCGAGGTCGATCAGCTTCTGCAGATCGCCGGAAGCGAACATCGTGCGGCGAATGTTGTCGAGCCAGATCGACTGGCCCACGGCTGCCAACTGGGTGAGCTGCTCGCCCATCGTGTGTCTCTCTTTCCTTGTCCTGGTGTGCTCGGTACGGCTAGACGTTCGCGAGGAGGCCCGCGGCCACGTCGGCGACGTGTTCGGGAGTGAACTGATATTCCGTGGCGATCGCCGCGGCCGGCGCCGAGGTGCCGAAGTGGTCGAGGCCGTAGGCGATCCCGCGATCGCCGACGTACTTCGCCCAGCCGATCGTCGCCGCTGCTTCCACCGACATCCGCGCGCGAATCTCCGGCGGCAGCACGCTCGCGCGATAGGCGTCGTCCTGTGCGTCGAACAGCTTCCACGACGGCATCGAGACGACGCGCGCGCGCGTTCCGCGCTGCTCGAGGAGCTTCGCGGCCTCGACCGCCAGCGAGACCTCCGAGCCGGTCGCGATCAGGATGAGGTCGACGGCGCCGCCGGGCTCGCGCAGCACGTACGCGCCGCGCGCGACCTCGGCGTTGCGCGCGCCGAGGAACGGCAGCTTCTGCCGGGAGAGCACGAGCGCGGTCGGGCCGACGCCGGGCTGGATCGCGTACTTCCACGCTTCGAGCGTCTCGAGCGCGTCGGCCGGACGCATGTCGATCAGGTTCGGCGTCGCGCGCAGCATCGAGAGCTGTTCGATCGGCTGGTGCGTCGGACCGTCCTCGCCGAGAAAGACCGAGTCGTGGGTGAACACGAAGATCTCGCGGATCTCGTTCAGCGCGGCCAGACGGACCGCGGGCTTGCAGTAGTCGAGGAAGTTGAAGAACGTCGCGCCGAACGGCAGCAGCCCGCCGTGCAGCGCGATCCCGCTGCACGCCGCGATCATCGCGTGCTCGCGGACGCCGAAGTGGACGTTGCGCCCGGCATGGTGTCCCGGCTCGAAGTCGCCCTGCCCCTTCAAATACGTCTTGGTCGACGGGTCGAGATCGGCCGAGCCGCCGACCAGCTCGGGGAGCGCCGCGGCGATCGCATTCATCACGGTGCCGCCGGCTTCGCGCGTCGCGACCGCGCCGTTCTCCTCGGTGAACGTGGGCCACGGCAGGTCGGCCGGAAGCTTCCCGTCGCGCGCGCGCTCGAGCTGCGCGGCCAGCGCGCCGTTCGCCGCTTTCCATTCGGCGAAGCGGCCGTTCCATTCGTCCTGCAGCTCGGCGCCCTTGGTCAGCGCCTCGCGGAAGAATGCGGCCGGCTCGTCGGGGACGGTGAACGGCGGATAGTCCCAGTGCAGCGCCTGGCGCGTCGCCGCCATGTTCTTGCCGAGCGGCTCGCCGTGCGTCTTGAACGTTCCCGCCTCCGGGGAACCGTAGCCGATGGTCGAGCGGACCGCGATCAGCGTCGGCTGCGCCGTCTGCGACTTCGCCAGCGCGATCGCCCGGTCGATCGCCTCGACGTCGTTCCCCTGTTCCGGCGCGATCTCGAGCGTCTGCCAGCCGTAGGCTTCGAACCGCTCGCGCACGTTCTCGGTGAACGTCACGGCGGTGGCGCCGGCCAGCGAGACCTTGTTGTCGTCGTACAGCACGATCAGCTTGCCGAGCCCGAGATGGCCGGCCAGCGAAGCCGCCTCGCCCGAGACGCCTTCCATCAGATCGCCGTCGCCGGCGATCACGTAGGTCCGATGATCGACGATCGTCTGCTCGCCGTTGTAGACGGCTGCGAGATGCGCCTCGGCGATCGCCATCCCGACCGCGTTCGCGAAGCCTTGGCCGAGCGGGCCCGTCGTGACCTCGACGCCGGCCGTATGGTGGTACTCCGGATGCCCCGGGGTGCGGCTGCCGAGCTGGCGGAACGCGCGCAGGTCGTCGAGCGTCAGGTCGTAGCCGGTCAGGTGAAGGAGCGCGTAGAGCAGCGCCGACCCGTGCCCGGCGCTCAGGACGAAGCGGTCGCGGTCGAACCACTTCGGGTCGGCCGGATTGTACCGCAGATGCCGCGTCCACAGCGTGTAGGCCGCCGCCGCGGCGCCGAGCGGCAGGCCGGGGTGCCCCGAATTCGCCTGCTGCACGGCGTCGACCGCCAGAAAGCGGATGGTGTTGATGCGAAGCTCGTCGGCAGCGGTGTTCACGTCGACTCCTGATTGGCGTTTCGGGGGACGGCCGACGGACGGCGACCGCCCCGGCCCACTTCATTACCCCACGACGGGAGGCCCGTTTGCGGTGAGGAAGCCCAGGTCCGATGGAGAGCTTGGAAGCGCAGTTCGCGGAGCTGGAGGAGCGGCTTGCCGAAGACCCCTCCGCGATCAAGAAGAAGCCGGGCAAGGCCGTCGAGGACATCCTCGATGCGCTCGACGACGGGATGCTGCGCGTCTGCGAGCCCGTCGGCGAGGAGTGGATCGTGCACGCCTGGGTGAAGCGCGCGATCCTGCTCTCGTTCGCGCGCTACGAGAACGTCCACATCCGCGAGATCCACTATCCGGCGGCGACCGGACACAATCCGGCGTTTCTCCCTTCCTACTACGACAAGCTTCCCACCAAACGGAACTGGAAAAAGCTCGGGGCGCGCTGCGTTCCGCCGGGCGTCGCTCGCTATGGATCCTACCTCGGCAAGGGCGCGATCCTCATGCCGGGCTTCGTCAACGTCGGCGCCTACGTCGACGACGGCACGATGGTCGACACCTGGGCGACGGTCGGGTCGTGCGCGCAGATCGGCAAGGGCGTCCACCTCTCGGGCGGGGTCGGGATCGGCGGCGTCCTCGAGCCGCCGCAGGCGATGCCGGTGATCGTCGAGGACGGCGCGTTCGTCGGCTCGCGCTGCATCGTCGTCGAAGGCGTGCGCGTGGGCCGCGAGGCCGTCCTCGGCGCCGGCGTCGTGCTGACCGCCTCGACGCCGATCGTGGACGTGCGCGGTGCCGAGGCCGCGATCTCGCGCGGTGAGATTCCCCCGCGCGCGGTCGTCATCCCCGGCAGCCTGCCGAAGAATTTCCCGGCCGGTGAGTTCGGCACGCCGTGCGCGCTGATCATCGGCGAGCGCTCCGCCTCGACCGATCAGAAGACCTCGCTCAACGCGGCGCTGCGCGAGTTCGAGGTCTCGGTA
This sequence comes from Vulcanimicrobiota bacterium, assembly GCA_963795405.1. Classification (GTDB taxonomy): domain Bacteria; phylum Vulcanimicrobiota; class Vulcanimicrobiia; order Vulcanimicrobiales; family Vulcanimicrobiaceae; genus Vulcanimicrobium. The sequence continues at coordinate 547,280 of CAWCHS010000004.1, read as the reverse complement.
TGATCGGCGAATCGCCGCACCGCGCGATCGACGACGACGGCGTGGAACCAGCGATGAATCCCCGCGTCCGCGCGCTCGAACCCAGTTTGATCCGCGCGATCCACGCACGCAAGAAGCCGGGGACGATCGACCTCGGCCTCGGTGAACCGACGCTGCTCCCGCAGCAGCGTTTCATCGATGCGGCGGCGCGCTGGGCCGCCCAGCACGGTTTGAAGTACACGGTGAACGCCGGCGATCTCGCCTTGCGCGAGCGGATCGCCGCGCACTACGCATATCCTGGGATGACGGACGCGCGCAACGTCTGCGTCACCACCGGCTCGCAAGAGGCGGTGTACGTGGCGATCAAGACGCTGCTCGATCCGGTGCGCGACGAGCTGCTCGTCGTCGAGCCGGCGTTTCCCGCCTACGCGAAGATGGCGCAGATGGAAGGGATCGCGTGCCGCACCGTCCAGCTCCGCGAAGACGACGGCTTCCGATACGACGTCGACGCGATCCTCGGCGCGCTCGGCCCGTCGACGCGGCTGATCGTCGTCGGCTCGCCGGCGAATCCGACGGGCCGCGTGCTGCGCGACGGCGATGCGCGCCGTCTCGCCGCGGCGCTGCTCGCGCGCGGCGGCGAGCCGGTCTGGGTGCTGCACGACGAGATCTACCGCGAGCTGACGTACATCGAGGATCCGGGGTATCTCGCGCGATACTATCCGTACACGGCAGTCGCGAACTCGATCTCGAAGTCGAACGCGCTGACCGGAATGCGCATCGGCTGGCTGATCGCGCCGGAGCCGGCGATCGAGTCGCTCGTCCGCGCGCACAGCTACGTCACCTCGACCGCCAGCTCGTTCGGCCAGCGCGTCGCATACGAGATCTTCGGCGAGCCCGGCGCGCTCGCCGAGCAGTCGGCGTGGTACCGCGCCCAGCGCGAGCGCGTGCTCGCTGCGCTCGATGCGAGCGGCCTGCGCTACGTTCCGATCGACGGCGCGTTCTACGTGTGCGTGCGTCTCCCGAACGGCGGCGATTCCTACGCCGCCGCGCTCGAGCTCGTCGAGCGGCGCGGCGTCGCGGCGATCCCCGGGCGCATCTTCGGCGAGGATTTGGAGGGATGGCTCCGGCTGAGCTGGGTCGCGCCGATCGACGACGTCGTCGAAGGACTCGCCCGCATCGCGGCGCTGCGATAGCTCAGAGCTCCGGGCCGATGCGCACCTCGACGAGGTTGTCCGGGTGGAGGTACGCTTGCGCCGCGCGGCGCACGTCGGCGGCGGTGATCCCGGCGTAGCGCTGCGAGAGCGTCGCGAAGTACGAGGCAGGGAGGTCGTCGACGCCGATCGCGAGCAGATCGCCGGCGATCGCCGACGTCGCCTGCTCGGCGATGAGCTGCTGCGCGACGACGCGCGTCTTCGCATGCGCCAGCTCGTCGGCGCTGACGTCCTCATCCTGCATCCGCTTGAGCTCTTCGCGCACCACGGCCTCGGCGAGGTCGACCTTCGCGGGGACCGCGCTGAACGAGACGGTGAACGTGCCGCGGTCGCGGTTCGCCTGCAGCCGGCTCGACGCGGAATAGACCAGCCCGCGCTGCTGGCGCACCTCGCGGAACAGCCGCGACTCGAGCGATCCGGCGCCGCCGTAGATCGCGTTCGCCAGCGTGAGCGGATCGTAGTCGGCCGCGGTGCGCGGCAGCGCCGGCGCGCCGAGCTGCACGGTGACGTCCTGCCCCTCGGTCGTCACCTCGCGCGTCTGCGGCTGCGGAAGCGGGATCGGGGGAAGATGCGGGTCCGGCTTCGGGCCGGTTGCGCTCCAGTCGCCGAACGCCGCGACGACGCGACGGCGAACCTCGGCGGGATCGACGTCGCCGACGACGACCAGCGTGATGAGATCGGGCCGCACGAACCGCGCGTGGTACGCCTTGACGTCGTCCAGGGTGACGCTCGCGATCGAGCGCGCGCCGGCGACGCGCAGCGCCGGATCGCCGGCCGGGTACAGCGCCGCATCGAAGAGGCGCTCGGCCTGGAAACCCGCTTGCAGCGAGCGGCGTGCGGCGTAGGCGCCGAGTTGGCTGCGCACGAGCGTGAACTTGTCCGGCGGGAGCAGCGGATGGCGCACGTCGTCGGCGAGCACGTCGAGCAGGAGCGGAAAGTCGCTCGCCGCGCCGTGCGCGCCGAACGAGGTGCCGAAGGAGAAACGCGCGGCGCGGTCGTCGCCGAGCTTGCGCTGCGTCTCGGCGTCGTACTTCGCGCTGCCCCACGGCATCAGCGAGGAGGTCACCTCGCCGAGCCCTTCCTTTCCGGGCGGATCGAACGAGGGCGACGTGCGAACGACGCCGCGGATGAAGACCGTCGGATTCGCGGGGACGCGCTGGACCAAGAGCTGCAGGCCGTTGGGCAGCACGGTCAAGACCGGCGCGACGGCGCTGCGCAGCGCGAGCGGCTTCGCCAGGTCGTCGCGCAGCCACGCCGGCTGGATCAGCGGGCCGGCGGCGGCGCGCGAGCCGAAGTCGTCGCTGACGGACGACGACACGTCGGGCGGCGCGAACGGGCGCGACGCGGCGGTTTCGGGGAGCAGCGTCGCAACGACGCTCGCTTTCGCGTAGACGCGACGGGCGACCGCGGTCGCTTCCTCGCGCGTGATCGAGCCGTAGAGCTCGCCGAAGTCCGCCGGATCGGTGTCGCCCGGGAAGACCATGTTCGAGCCGATCGCGTTGCCGAGCCCGACGATCGAGTCGCGCGCATACGTGAGCGCGACCAGCGCCGAGCGTTTCGCCGCCGCGAACAGATCGGGGTCGAGGCCCTCGGCGAGCACCTGCGCCAGCGTCTTCTGGTACGCGTCGCGCACCTCGCGCGCGGTATGCCCCGGCGCGACGATCAGCACGACGTGGATGACCGACGCGCGCCGGTCCTCGAGGCGGATCGGATCGTAGGCCAGCGCGAGGCCGCTGTCGACCAGCGCTTTACGGAAGCGCCCGCGCTCGTTGAACATCGCGTCGAGTGCGAGATCGTTGCGCACCTGGTCGTGCTCGAACGGCTTCGCATCGCCGGGCGCCGCGTAGGCTTCGTCGACCAGCGTGTACGGAAAAGGGGCGTGCTCCGTCCACTGCACGCCGTTCGCCGGCAGGAGCACGTAGTGCTTCCGCTCGGGAAGCGGCGCGGCGGGGATCGCGGCGAAGTCGCGCTCCGCTTCGGCGAACACCTTGGCAGGCTCGACGTCGCCGGTCACCACCAGGGTCGCGTCGTTCGGCCGGTACCATGCGTCGTAATAGGCGCGCAGATCGGCGACCGTCGCGCGCTCGATGTCGGCCTTCGCGCCGAGCGACGTCCCGCCGAGCGGGCCGCCGAAGACCTTCTGCTGCACCGCATAGAGGAACGACGATGCGGGGTTGCTGTGCTTCTGCGCGTACTCCTCGAGCACCGCGCCGCGCTCGAGGTCCCAGTCGGCGGGATCGAGCTTCAGCCCGCGCATCCGGTCGGCTTCGAAGTGCACGATGGTCTCGACGCGATCGGCCGGCACCACGAAATAGAAATGCGTGTCCTCGTTCTCGGTCTCGGCGTTCACCTCGGCGCCGAGCCGCGCGGTCATGTCGTCGATCCCGGCGCTCGAGAGGTCGTGCGTTCCGCGAAACATCATGTGCTCGAGCGCGTGCGCGAGCCCCGTCTTCCCCGGCAGCTCGTCGAGCGCGCCGAAGCGGTACCACATCTGCACCTGCGCGACCGGCGCCGCATGATCTTCGATCACGACGACCCGCAGCCCGTCGGCCAGCGTCCGTGTCTGCGTCTGCGTTGCGAGCGGGGCGCCGCTCTCTGCGCCCGGCGACGCGGACGGCAGCAGGATCGCCACGGCGAACGCCGCGGCGAGAAGCGCGGAGACGAGACGTGCCGGCATACGGCGAGACGTACGCGACCGGCGCGCGCGTCCCCCGGGCCGTCGCGGTCTTACGCTACGACTTTCGGCGCGCGGCGGCTGCGGTCGTCGGTATCGGGGAGCCGGGTGTCGCCGTCGGCGGGCCGGATGTGGACGCCGGCGTCGGCGCACCGGCGGCGCTCGTCGACGCCGCCGCCGTGGGCGCGGCGAAGTTCCCGCCGCCCGCGGCCTGGACTTCGACGCGAACCCAGATGTCGTAGATCCTCGAGCCGGTCGAAAAGTCGTCGATTCCCTTGACCGGGAAGACCGCCTCTTGCGACTGCGATTCCGCGCTCGCGCTGCCCGGCGCGAACGTCACGAGGCTGTCGGCCTTCACGATGCCGGCCACCGGGCTGAGGATATCGTGGTCGGTGTACAGCACGCGATCGGCGTGGACGTGCAGGCGAAGCTGGGTCAGTTGCGCCAGATCGCGCGGGAACACCACCCGACGCACCGCCGCATTCGGCGACGTGGACACCAGCGCTTCCGCGGCGCAACGCCTTCCCCACGCGCTCAAGGTTTGCGCTTGGAGTGCCCGCCCCGTCGCGTCGAGGACGTCGATGACGCGGGTCGCCGAGGGGTCCAACACGATACAATCGCGGTTTTCCGTGCCGTTCGGTGCGGTGCCGACCGACATCCACCCGACCGTTCCGACGGGCGTCAGCGAGGCGACGAGCGCATTGCGCGCGGCGATCGTTTCCGGCGGCGCCGTGACCGGCGCCTTCGGCGTGTTCGACGCCGTCGTGCTGGTCGGGACGCAGGTCGTCGACTGGCTCATCGTCGTGATGAGCACCCCGAGCGACTGACGCTCCTTCGGCGTCTCGCTCGTGGTGAGCGCCTGCAGCGTGCGAAGCAGATCCGGATTGCAGCTCGCGGCCGCGATGCTCGCGACGAGCGCCTTGCTTTCCTCATCGCCGCGCGCTTGCCCGTACAAACCGATCAGGTACAGCCGCGGCTGGGGCTGGTTCGACGTGAGCAGCTTCGTGATGTTGGCGAAGACCGTTTGCTGGAACGATTGGGCCAGCGCGTTCTTGTCTTCGATCGCCTTCAATCGTCCGCTGATCGAGCTGGTCTGAAACGTCACCCAGGCAGTCAGCGCGACGCCGATCAGCGAGAAGATCGCGGCGGCGTTTTCGCGATACCACGGGGCCGTCGCCGCCGGTTTCTCGACCGCCGGGGTGAGCAGCGTGACCGGCGTGGGCGCCGTTTTCGGTTCCTCGGTCCCAGGCGGCACGACCGCGCCGCTTTCGCCTCCGAACTCCTCGCCCATCGAGCTCCCCTCCCGGCAAGACAAGCAGTAGCACGATCGTTCAACTAGGCTGAGGGGTTGCTCGGAGCGCCGGTTCTTCCTGCCGCACGCGTGGGCGGTGGGCGTGCGGAACTTGCCGCATGCCGGCGCCCGGTGCGCGTCGAGGCGCTATGCGCCGCGGGCGGCAGTTCGGTAGGCCCTCGCCGACCGATCGACGACGCGGCGCGGTGCCAACCCGATGAGCTCGCTGCGCGCGATCGACACGCCGACGCGCGCGGCGGCGCGGCGGACGAGTTCGGTCACGCGATAGAGCGGAACGGCGTCGACGTCGGTGATGTTGCACGAGACCTGCACGCGATCGGACGCGAGCCGCAGCCCGAGACACTTCAGCGTGCGCAGCCCGCCGCTCGAGGCGCGCAGTGTGCGCGCGATCCGCTTGGCGAGCGCGATATCGCCACTCGCCAGCTCGACGTTGAACGCGACGAGGAAGGGCCGCGCGCCGATCGCGATCGCACCCGCCGCGGCGTGCCCAGCGTCCCCGTAGTCGAAACGCCAGGCGGGATCGCGTGCGAGCCGATCTGCGAGCCCTTCGAACTCGCCGCGCCGGATGTCGGCGAGGTGTTGGCGGTGCGGTGCGCTCGCCGCGGCGCCGTACAAAAACGACGGGATTCCCACCTCACGCCAGATCCGCGCCGCGGCGCGATCGGCCAGCGTCACCGCATCGTCGAGCGTCGCGTCGCCCAGCGGCACGAACGGCAACACGTCGAGCGCGCCGATCCGCGGGTGCGCCCCGCGGTGCAGCCGCAGATCGATGCGCTGATGCGCGACCTGCGCCAGCGCGACCGCCGCGGCCACGACTTGCGAGCCGCTCCCCACCGCCGTGATCACGCTGCGATGATGCACGGGGTCGCTCGTCCGATGGACCACGCGTACCCCTGCACCTTCCATCGCCGCCACGCACGCGTCGATCACCGACGCGTCGCGCCCCTCGCTGACGTTCGGAACGATCTCGAACTCGCCGAGCGGCGTCATGACGCGAGACTAGTCGAAGGCGAGGCGGATCGCGGCGGCGATGTCGCGGGCGGCGTCGGGGGCGATGATGCGGGTGAAGCCCAGCTTCGTCGCTTCGGCGGCACGGCGGAGCGGCTGCGAGACCGCGCGGAGCTCGCCGGAGAGACCGAGCTCGCCGTAGGCGACCGAGCCCGTTGCCAGCGGGACGTCGCGGAAGGCGGAGGCGATCGCCAGCGCGATGCCGAGATCGGCGCCGGTCTCGGCGACGCGCAGGCCGCCGGCGACGGAACAGTACACGTCGTGTCCGCCGAGGTGCAAGCCGGCGCGGCGCTCGAGGATCGCGATGATCATCGCGAGCCGCGCGTTATCGACGTTGGCGGCGAGGCGGCGCGGCGTGCCGTAGGCGGCTTCGCCGACGAGCGCCTGCACTTCGACCAGCACCGGGCGCTGACCGACGAGCGTCGGGACGACGCACGAGCCGCTCGGGCGCGGCCCGCGTCCGTGCAGGAACAGCGCCGAGGGATCGGCGACCTCGTGCAGCCCGCGATCGTCCATCGAGAACACGCAGATCTCGTCGATCCCGCCGAAGCGGTTCTTGTACGCGCGCACGATCCGGTACTCACCGGACTGGTCGCCTTCGAAGTAGAGCACGGTGTCGACGAGGTGCTCGAGCAGCCGCGGCCCGGCGATCGCGCCGTCCTTCGTGACGTGGCCGATCACGAAGGTCGCGCAGCCCGTGCGCTTGGCGAACTCCATCAGCACCTGCGCGCAGTCGCGAATCTGCGAGACGCTGCCGGCGAACGACTCGACCTCGGGGAGCCACATCGTCTGGATCGAGTCGATCACCAGCACGTCGGGGACGCTGCGCTCCAGCGCGTCGAGGATCGCGCGCAGGTTGGTCTCGGGGAAGACGAGCAGCGTCTCGGCCGCGCCGACGCGCTGGGCCCGCAGCTTCGTCTGCGCCGCCGACTCTTCGCCGCACACGTACACCGCGCGGGCGTCGCGCTCGGCCAGGCTGGTGGCGAGCTGCAGCAGCAGCGTCGACTTCCCGGCGCCGGGCGGCCCGCCGAGCAGCACCAGGCTTCCGGGGACGATCCCGCCGCCGAGCAGCGCGTCGAACTCGGGCATCCCGGTCCGGCGCCGCGCGATCCGCGAGTCCTCGATCGCGGCGAGCGGGACCGGCGCGTTCTGCCGCAGCGGCGCGACGGCGCGCGACTGCGGCGCCTTCACCGCTTTGACGACGGGCGCGTCCTCGAAGGTGTTCCAGGCGTCGCACGACGGGCACCGGCCGAGCCAGCGCGCCGATTCGAACCCGCACCCCGCGCAGAAGTAGACCGACTTGGTCTTCGCCACGGCGCCATCGTTGCGCGCCATTGTGCCAGGTGCCTGGCAGTCCGGAGCCGGCGGCTCACGTCCAGGCGCGCTCGGCGGCCCATAAGCTGGGCTGCAGGCTGAGGTACTGCACGATCCGGGGAGAGCGCGCGCGGTTCGGGCTGCTTCCGTGCGGGAGCGCGTGGTGCCAGATGACGAGGTCGCCGGCGCGTCCGGCGACGGGAACGCGGCCCAGCGCGTCCAGATCTTGGGTTCGAGGGTTCGCGCCGGCGGGAAGCGCGGCGAGCCATGCTTCGATGCGGCGGTGAAATCCCGGGACGCAGGTGAACGCGCCCTGGTCCGGCGCGACGTCGACGAGGTAGAGCACCGCCTGCAGACCGAGCGGGATCGGCGGCGTCAAGCTCGTGTCCCAGTGGAGGTGCGGGCCCGGGAACGGCCATCCGTCGCGCTCGGGCGGGTTGAAACCGACCTGATCGATGCTGGGCCAGAGATCGGCGCGGCCCCAGAGCTGGGCGAACGCGCCGTGGACTCGCGCCGAGGAGCGGGCCGCGTCGAGCGCCGCGTGATGAAGCAGCGGCACCCAGATCGTGTGGCCGTACGGCGATCGGTACCAGGTCGCGGGATCGTCGCGGTCCATCCCCAGGAAGTCCCAGATCGCCTGCTCGGCGGCGGCGCACTGCGTCGCGGTGATCGCGTCCTGAACGATGACGTAGCCGCGCTCGTCGAAGAAGCGCAGGTCGGACTCGGAGAGCGCCGGCTCCGCGCCCGCCTCGCCGGTCGCGGGCCGCTCGCCGCGGAGCGCGCGGTCCAGTCGCGTCAGCCGCTCGGGCGAGAGCGCTCCGCCGTTGCGTTCGGCGACCCATGCCACGAGCTGCTCGAACGAAGGCGTCCGCTCGAACACGTACGAGTACGTCTCGCGCAGCCCGATGCCGAGCCCGCGCAGCAGCGTCGTCTCGGCGCCCCAGGTCGCGGCCGCGCCGTCCTCGCGCGAGACGCGGCCGTTGCGCTGCGCGAGCACGCGCGACCACAGCGCGCGCAGCTGCGCACGCCACGGGTCTTCGCTCGGCGTCGCCTTCGCATCGAGCTCCATGCGACGGGCTACGACGGGCTTCGGCCCGCTCCCCGGCGAACGTGCGGGTCCGGCATGGCGAACGATCACGTCGCGATCGACGGACCCGTCGCGAGCGGGAAGACGCTGAGCGCCAAGACGCTGGCCGCGGCGATCGGGCACCTGTACCTCGACACGGGCGCGATGTACCGTTCGGTCGCCTATCTGGCGCTGAAGAACGCGGTCGACCTCGACAACGAGTCCGGGCTCCTGGCGATGCTCGCCCGGCACACGATCGCGATCGAGCCCGATCTGGGCCGCGCCGTCGGCTACCGCGTGCTGATCGATGGGGGCGACGTGCACGAGCGGCTCTTCGACCCCGACGTCGCCGCGGCGGTCTCGACGGTCGCGGCGCTGGCCGGGATTCGCGCCGAGCTGGTCGAGCGGCAGCGCGCGATCGCGCGGCAGGGGCCCGTGGTGATGGCCGGCCGCGACATCGGCACCGTCGTCCTCCCCGACGCGCGGCACAAGTTCTTCCTTACCGCCTCGGTCGAGGAGCGGGCGCGCCGGCGCCGCGCGGAGTTCCACGAGCGCGGGCTGCACGTTCCCTTCGGTGAGGTGCGCGACCAGATCGCCGAGCGCGACCGGCTCGACTCCACGCGCTCCGTCTCGCCGCTGCGGGTCGCCGACGACGCCCTGACGATCGACTCGACCGATCTGCAGCCGGAGGAGGTCGTCGCCCGGATGCGGGCCGCGATGGCGACGGCGCGCGCGTGAACCTGTTCGGCTTGGCCTACGTGGTGGTCGGCGCGATCGCCCGGGTGTTGTGGCGCCTGCGCGTGGTCGGACGCGAGAACGTCCCGCTCGACGGCCCGCTGATCGTCGCCGCCAACCACGTCTCGAACCTCGATCCCCCGCTGCTCGGCGTCTCGATGCCGCGGCCGATCTCGTACATGGCGAAGAAGGAGCTCTTCGCCATGCCGGTCATCGGCTGGCTGATCCCGCGGCTGAACGCCTACCCGGTCGACCGGCAGGCCGGGGGAACCGCCGCGCTCCGCGCCTCGCTGCGGATGCTGAAGGAAGGGCGCTGCGTCGGGGTCTTCCCCGAGGGCGGGCGCAACGTCGGCGGCGACAAGGAGACCAAGGGGGGCGCTGCCTTCCTGGCGGCGGCCTCCGGAGCGCCGCTCGTCCCCGCGGCGATCGTCGGCTCGCGGAACCTCCGGCCGTTCCGGCGGGTGACCGTCGTGTTCGGCGAAGCGATGCGCCTCGAGCGGAACCGGCAGTCGGACGAGGACGATCTGGCGAAGGGAACGGCGGAGATCATGCAGCGCATCCGCACGCTCGAGGAGAGCATCCGGTGATCATCAAGCGGGCGAAGACCCAGGGATTCTGCTTCGGCGTCGCCATCACGGTGAAGAAAGCCGAGGAGGCGGTCGAACGCCTCGGCGGCGACGTGACGACGCTCGGGCACGTCGTGCACAACCCGCAGATGGTCGCGCAGCTCGAGGCGAAGGGTCTGAAGAACGCCGCGAAGGTCGAGGACGTGCAGACCGGGACGATGTTCGTGCGCGCGCACGGCCTCCCGGTCGAGACGTTCGAGAACGCCAAGGAGCGCGGGCTCACCGTCATCGATGCGACCTGTCCGATGGTCACCAAGATCCACGTGCAGGCCGAGAAGCTCCGCAACGACGGCTACAAGATCGTCGTCGTCGGCGATGCGAACCATCCCGAGGTGAAGGGGACGCTTTCGCACGTCCCCGGCGCGTGGTGCATTCAGAGCGTCGCCGACATCGACGCCCTCCCGCGCGCGAGCAGGGTCGGGGTCGTCGTGCAGTCGACCTGGAGCGGCCCCGGCTTCGCCGACATCGTGCGCAAGCTCAGCGAGAAATACTACGAAGTGCGCGCGGTCAACACGATCTGCACCGACACGAAGAACCGCCAGAGCGAGGTCGAGACGCTGGCCCGCGAGGTGCAAGTCATGGTCGTCGTCGGCGGCAAGACGTCGGCGAACACGAAGCATCTCGCCGAGCTCGCGGCGATCAACGGCGCGCGCGCCTATCATATCGAAGGCCCCGACGAGCTCGAGCCCGGATGGTTCGAGGGCATCGAGACCGCCGGGCTGATGTCGGGCGCCTCGACGCCGGGATGGCTGGTCGATCAGGTGGCGGACCGAATGGATGCTCTCGCCGGCAGTTTGCGGTAGCCTCGAGGCCGCCCTCGAGCGGGCGGTGACGCGCTTCGACGACGGCTCGCCGACGAGCTGTCAGATCCGCTATCATTTCGGATTCGGCGAACCCTCGCGGCGCGGCAAGCGGCTGCGCTCGCGGCTCGTGCTCGAAGTGTGCGCGGAAGAGGGCGGCGCCGACGAGGACGCGCTCGACGCGGCCTGCGCGATCGAGATCGTCCACGAGTTCTCGCTGATCCACGATGACATCGAAGACGGCGACCGGCTGCGCCGCGGCCGCGAGACGCTGTGGTCGCGCTTCGGGCTCGCGCACGGCATCAACGCGGGCGATGCGCTGTGCGCCATCGCCTACCTCAGCCTGCTGGACGGCAGCGTCGCACGTCCGGCGGAGCGCACCGTCGCGATGACGCGCGTGCTGCAGGAGGCGCACCTCGCGATGTGCGCCGGGCAGGGACGGGACATCGCGTTCGAAACCGAAGCGCGGGTGACGATGGACGACTACTTGGCGATGATCGGCGGCAAGACCGCCGCCCTCTTCGCCGCGGCGTGCGAGCTCGGAGCGCGCTCCGCGGGGTCGAGCGACCGGCGCGCGGCGGCCTACGGCGAGCTCGGCCGCGCCTACGGGATCGCCTTCCAGATCGAGGACGATCTGCTCGGCACATGGGGCGACTCGGCGACGACGGGCAAGCCGACCGGCTCCGATCTGGCGAAGCGCAAGTGGGCGTTCCCGGTGGTGTGGGCACTCGGCGGACCGCCCTCGTCCTGGCGCGATCGCGTCGCCGCCGCGTACGCGAGCGGGACCGAGCTCGACGCCGCGACGATCGCCGCGACGGTCGAGGCGCTCGACCGGCTCGGCGCGCGCGAAGCCGCGCTGCGCGCGGTCCGTTCCGCGCTCGCCGGCGCCGATGCGATCGCCGAGCGCGAGGCGATCGACCGCAGCGGCCGCGTCCGCGCCTTCTTCGGCGGCGCCGTCCGGCGCATCGCATGAGCGCATCGGCACAGGCACGCGTCGCGCCGGCGGTCGCCGCGCGCAACGCGCTCGCGCCCCTCGCCGCGATCCTCGGGGTCGGTCTCGTCCTGCGGCTGCTGTTCCTGGGCAGCGAAGGGTTCCACAACGACGTCGCCGCGTTCGAGTCGTGGTCGACGACGCTGCGCGACAACCCGCCGTGGCTGTTCTACAAGAACGCCGGGTTCGCCGACTACCCGCCGGGATATTTCCTCGTGCTGTGGCTGGTCGGCCACCTGTACGCGATCGTCCCGGGCGCCGCGAACGATCCTTCGCACGGCTACGCCCTGCTGCGCGCGCTGGTGAAGCTGCCGGCGATCGTGATGGATCTCGTCGACGCCGGGATCGTGTTCGCGATCGCGCGCCGCTACGCGAGCCGCAACGTCGCGCTGCTCGCCGCCGCTCTGCTCGCGCTGAACCCCGCCGCGATCTACGTCTCGGCGTATTGGGGACAGGTCGACTCGGTCTCATGGGGACTGGTCCTGGTCGCGCTGTGGTGCGTGCTGCGCGCCGGCGACGACGAGACGAAGACCGTGCCGCGTCTGGTGTGGGCGTGGCTCGCGTTCGCGCTCTCGCTGCTGATGAAGCCGCAGGCGGCGACGATCGGCCTGATGCTGCTGGCGTATCCGTTCGCCGCGAACGACGCGGCGACGCGCGCGCGCCGGCTGCTCGGAACCGGTCTCGGGATCGTGCTCGCGCTCGTGCTGGCGATCGGCACCGGACTGCTCTTCCACCCCCAGGCCGACGTGCTGGGCTGGCTGCTCGCGCGCTACACGTACGGCAGCGGCGTCTACGCCTACAACTCGGTGAACGCGTTCTCGCTGTTCGCGGTGCGGCAGCCGTTCTGGCAGTCCGATGCGGTTCCGCTGACGATCTTCAACCTCGCCGTCGGACCGCTCTGGGCGTGGGGGATCGGCCTCGTCGTCGCCGCGACCGCGCTGATCGTCGGCCGCTACGTGCAGCGCCGCGACGAGCGCGCGCTGCTCGAGGGCGCGATGCTGTGCGCGCTGGCGTTCTTCGCGCTGGCGACGCGGATGCACGAGCGCTACATCTACGGCGCGTTCCTGCTGGCGATGCCGCTGGTGGCGTTCGGCCGCACCGGGTTCTGGTCGGCGATCGTCCTGAGCGTCACGATGTACCTGAACCTGGCGTACTCGTTCGCCTATCAGGTCGTGATGGAGGCGAAGCTGCCGAACGGGCCCGACGCGACCAACCTCTGGCCGATGGTCTCGCATCCCGCCGCGCTGGCGAACGTCGCGCTGCTGTTCTGGCTGACGTTCCGGTATCTCGGCAACACCGCGCCCGAGAGCGCCGCCCTCGCCGCGTCCGCAGCGGGGACGGCGGCCGGGACCGGCGAGATCTTCGGCGATCTGCTCGGGCTGCGCGCGCTGCTGGCGCGCGGCCGCGCGTGGTTCGATCCGCGCGAAGGGATCGTCGCGATGACGCGGATCGACTGGCTGATCGCGGCCGGGATGACGCTCGCCTCGTTCGCCGTGATGGTCGCCTGGGTGTGGTATCCGCCGGAGAAGATCTTCGATGAGATCTACTACGCGCGCGCCGGCGAAGAGTACCTCAAGCATCTCGACGTCAGCGGCTGGGGTCCGTTCGAGTTCACCCACCCGCCGCTCACCAAGCTGATCATCACGCTCTCGATGATGCTCTTCGGCGGGCTGCACGGTTTGGGTGACACCGCGCTCGGCTGGCGCTTCCTGAACGTCGTCGTGGGCGCGCTGACCGTCGGCGTGGTGTACTGCTTCGGCAAGCGGCTCACCGGCTCGACGATGTTCGCGACGCTGGCGGCGCTCATGCTGGCCTGCGACGGGTTTCATTACGTCCAGTCGCGGATCGCGACGCCGGAGATCACCGTCGCATTCTTCTCGCTGCTGACGCTGTACGCGTTCTACCGGCTCTGGCTCGCCGCGCAGATCGCGCGCCGCACGCCGCTCGTCCGGCCGAGCGCCGTCGCGCTCTCGGTGACCGGCGTCGTCGCGGTCGTCGCGGGGCTGATCGTCGCGCTGTGGATCGTGCCGTACGCCTCGGGGCCGATCACGGCGCGCGGCGTCGACTACGTCGGCTCGGCGCAGCAGGTCGCCTTCGTGTGGACGGCGCTGCTGTGCTGGATGATCGGCCGCGTCTTCGTCGTCCCGCGCGTCGCCGGCGGCGCGGCCGAGACGTCCTACGCGGACGGAACGCGGGTCGTGCTCGGCGATGCGACGGGCGCGCGGCTGGCGACGCCCGACGGCGCCGAGGTCGCGCTCGCCGCGGCGCGCAAGGACAAAGCCGTGCTGCGCGACCGCGACGGCGAGCTCTCGCGCACCGTCGACGCCGCCGGAACCCTGACGTACGCCACGCCGGAAGCGACGGCGGTCTATCGCGCCGACGGCACCGCCGAGACCGGCGGTGCGAGGCTGCGCGCCGGTGACGCGCGCGTCTGGTGGATCGCGCTCGCCGTGTTCGCCGCGCTCGTCGCCGACTCGAAGTGGAATGGGCTGTTCGACTTCGTCGTCGTCTGGTTTCTCGGCGGCGCGGTGATGGCGCAGCGCTGGCTGCGCCGGCCGGCGCTCTTCGGGAACCCGTTCGGCGCGCCGCTCGACCTGCTGATCGCCTCGACGATCGTGGTCGGCGGAATCGTCTACCTGCTCTCGTACATCCCGTACTTCACGCTCGGGCACGGCTACGTCGACGTGATCGCGATGCAGCACGACATGTTCCGGTACCACGACACGCTCGTCGCGACGCATCCCTACTCGTCGGTCTGGTGGCAGTGGCCGCTCGACATCCGGCCGATCCTGTACTACGCGAAATACACGCACGTTGCGGCGAAGGGGCTGCCGGACTGCTGCGTCGCCTCGATCCGCGCGCTGCCGAACCCGTTCGTCTGGTGGGCCGGGCTCGTCAGCATCCCGGTCGTCGCCTGGCTCGCGTTCGCCGAGCGCAACAAGGGCTACGTGCTGCTCGTCATCGCGTACCTGTTCCAGTGGCTGCCCTGGGCGAAGTCGCCGCGGCTCGCCTTCGAGTACCATTTCTTCCCGAACCTCGCCGTCATCTGTCTGGCGAATGCGATCGTGCTGCAGCGGCTGTGGCAGTGGGGCGCATCGCCGGAGCGGCGCTGGGCGCGCTGGGCGGTCGGCGGCTACGCCGCGATCGTGCTGGGCGCGTTCGTCTATTTTTACCCTACGCTTTCGGGGACGCCGATTCCATGGGACGCGTACACCGCGCGCATGTGGCTCCCGAGCTGGATCTGAGAAACGATGTCCGGACATTCCAAGTGGCACAACATCAAGCTGCGCAAAGGCAAAGCCGACGCGCAGCGCGGTGCGCTGTTCACCAAGCTCTCGAAAGAGATCATCCTCGCCGCCAAGAACGGCTCGCCCGATCCGGAGGCCAACTACCGCCTCAAGATGGCGGTCGACAAGGCGCGCGCGAACAACATGCCGATGGACAACATCAAGCGCGCGATCGGCCGCGCGACCGGCGGCGCCGGTGAGAAAGAGATCGAGGAGATCCGCTACGAGGGCTACGGCCCCGCGGGCGTCGCGGTGATCGTCGATGCGGCGACGGACAACCGCAACCGCAGCGCCTCGGAGCTGCGCTTCCTGTTCAGCCGCAACGGCGGAAATCTCGGCGAGACCGGCGGGGTCGCCTGGATGTTCGCCTCGCGCGGCGTCGTCGAGGTCGACAAACAGCGGCTCGGAGAGGACGAGCTGACCGAGCGCGCGCTGGTCGACGGCGTGATCGATGTGCGCTACGGCGAGGAGGGCGAGGCGGCCGAGGTCGTCACCGAGCCGCAGGCGCTGATGGCGGTGAAGGACGCGCTCGAGCGCGCCGGGCTGCTCGTGCGCTCGGCGCAGCTCGCGATGGAAGCCACGCAGACGACACGCCCGGCGGGCGCCGAAGCGGAACAGGTGCTCGCATTCCTCGACGCGCTCGAGGAGCACGAGGACGTGCAGCGCGTCTACAGCAACGCCGAGTTCGACGAAGCGCAGCTCGAGGCGCTCGCCTGATGCAGACGAGCGGCGCCGAGGCCGTACCGGTCGGGCGTCGCCGGCGCGGCATCGGCCGGCTGCTCGACCGCGATTGGGTCTTCGCGCTGGCGCTGGCGTTCGCCGTCGGCGTCACGGTCTGGTTCGGTCGCGCGATCAAGGATTTTTTCGCGCCGAGCGCCCTGCAGGTCTACGTTCCCTCGCTGGTTGGACAGACGCAGCCCGACGCGAACGCGCAGTGCGTGCGGCTGCACCTGCGCTGCGCGGTGGTCGCCACGCAGGCCAGCGACCGGTTTCCGAAAGGGGTGGTCTCGAGCCAGCAGCCCGCCCCGGGCTCGCAGGTGCGCGAAGGACGGCAGGTTTCGCTGATCGTCAGCAGCGGCGTGACGATCTTTCCGATGCCGGACCTGCGCTTCGAGTCGCTGCGCAACGCGGGGCTCGATCTGAACCGCCTCAAGCTGCTGCTCGACAAGACGACGTATGCCGCCGACGACGCGGTTCCGCGCGACCACGTCGTCGCGCAAGATCCGCTTCCGCTCTCGAGCGTGCGGCAAGGCTCGAGGATCTCGCTGACGCTCAGCAAGGGTCCGCGCGGCGCAGTGAAGGTTCCGAACTTCACCGGGATGTCCGTCGATCAGGCGCGCGACGAAGCCGCCCGCGACAACGTGGTCCTCGGCCAGCTCGTGTGGACGCCCTTCGGCACCGCGGGACCGCCGCGCGGCACGATCGTCCGGCAGCGCCCGGCGCCCGGCGAGTCGATCGATCCGTTCGAGTCCGTCTCGCTGCAGATCAGCGCCGGTCCCGGCGAGTACGGCTACCTCGTGCGCCAGGTGCACGTCGCGGCGACGGTACCGGCGAGCGATCAGTCCGCGGACGTGCGGATGCAGGTGCGCGACGACACCGGGACGTGGAACGTCTACGACGGCTTCGCGCAGGGCGGGCAGAAGCTCGACTTCAACTTGACGGTGGTGGGCAGCGCGACGCTGGAGACGTACGTCAACAACGAGCTGCTGAACCAGACGACGCTCGGCGAAGAGCCGTCGCGCTGGGTCCCCACGCCCGCTCCACGCGGCACGAACGCGAAATCGCAGCCGACCCCGTGAGCCCGCAGCGGATGCCCGTTCGCGCGAAGATCGCGCCTTCGCTGCTCTCCGCCGACTTCGCGCGGATCGCCGAGCAGATTCGCACGGTGGAAGCGGGGGGCGCCGACGAGCTCCATCTGGACTCGATGGACGGCCGGTTCGTTCCGAACCTCACCTGGGGGATGAAGATCGTCCACGATCTGCGGCCGCTCACCGCGCTGCCCTTCGACTGCCATCTGATGATCGTCGAGCCCGAGCGGTACGTCGATGCGTTCCGAGCGGCAGGCGCCGACGTCATCACGTTCCATTACGAAGCGACGCCGCACCAGCACCGGCTGCTGCGACACCTGCGCGAGATCGGGGCGAAGGCCGGGATCGCGATCAATCCCGGGACGCCGGCGGCGATGCTCGTCGACCTGATCGAAGAGATCGACCGCGTTCTGGTGATGAGCGTCAACCCCGGGTTCGGCGGCCAGTCGTTCATCGAGCGCGCGCTCGACAAGGTCGCGGAGGTGCGCGCGCTCCTCGATGCGCGCAATCCCGGCTGCGAGATCGAGGTCGACGGCGGGATCGGCCACGACAACGTCGAGCGCGCCGTACGCGCCGGCGCCGACGTGCTGGTCGCCGGCAACGCGGTGTTCGCCGCGAGCGATCCGGCCGAGGCGCTGCGCGCGATGCGCCGCCGCGTCGACGCCGCGCGCAGCGCTCCCACTTGACCGAAGACGCGCTGATCGCGCAGATCGCCGAGAAGCTGCGCGACGTCGCGCCGAACCGCGTGCTGGTCGGGATCGGTGACGACGCCGCGGTCTGGCAGCCCTCGCGCAGCAACCGCAGCGTCGTGACGACCGACGCGCTGGTCGAAGGCGTGCACTTCTCGCGCGAGCTGATGAGCGCGGAGGACGCCGGTCACCGGGCGCTCGCGGCGAACCTCTCCGACCTCGCCGCGATGGGCGCGCGGCCGGTGCTGGCGACGATCGCGCTGGGTGTTTCGCCCGAGACGGACCCGGACCGGATCCTCGCGCTGTACGACGGGATCGCCGCGCTCGCCCGGCGCGCGCGTTGCGAGATCGCCGGCGGCGATCTGACGCGCGCGCCCGCCCTGACGATCGCGATCACCGCGATCGGCGAAGTGCGGCCATCGAACCTCAAACGCCGGGACGGCGCGCGCGCCGGCGACGTCCTGGCCGTCACCGGGCCGCTCGGCGCGAGCCGCGCCGGCCTCGAGCTCGCCCGCGCCGCCGCCGGAGCGCCGGCCGCGGCGGATGACCCTCGGCTGGCCGCCGCGCTGACGGCGTTTCGCCGTCCGGAGCCGCGGCTGCGCGAAGGCCGCTGGCTCGCGGCCTCGCGCCACGTCCGGGCGATGATGGACCTCTCCGACGGGATCTCGACCGACCTGGCCCGGCTGTGCGCCGCCTCCGCGGCCGCGGCCGTCCTGGAAACCGTGCCGGTGGCCGAAGCGGCACGCGCCGTCGCGGCTCGAACCGGCGGGGACGCCGAGGCCTGGGCGCTGGGCGGCGGCGAGGACTTCGAGCTGCTGGTCGCGATCGAGCGGCGCGCCTTCGCGCACCTGGCCGGCCGTTTCCGGGCGCACACCGGACGCGAGCTGCTGCGGGTCGGCCGGGTCGTCGAAGGCTCGGGGATCCGCCGCGAGGACGGCACCCCGGTCGAGCCGTCGGGCTGGGATCACCTGGCCTGAGCGGCCCTCGCCGGGCGTCGCGCCGTCGCCGGCGGGGACGAAGAGAAGGACGCGAACGAGGTTCGCGCCCTTCGGAACGAGCGAGCCGGCGCGGCCGGCTAGGGGATCAGACGGTGCCGACGCGCTTGACGCGCTTGGCCCGCAGGCAGCTCGTGCAGACCCGGGCCGTGCGGTGCGTCCCGCGGTCGTCGACGCGGACGGACTGCAGGTTCGGGAGCCACCGCCGCTTGGTCTTGTTCATCGCGTGGCTCACGTTGTTGCCCGACATCGGACCCTTGCCGCACACGTCGCATCGCTTGGCCATAACGGAGGGAGTGTATCAGATTCCGGCTCCCTGCTCAAGCGCGCACGGTCGCAGCCCGCGCCGTCTGCCGCAGGGCGCGGCCTGCTCCTCCAGGAACGCGACAGGCGCTCCATGGCAGTCACCGAGCTCGACGGGCGCGCGTTCGAGAAGTTCGTCGCCGCCGGCACCTACTTCTTACGGAAGTACCGGGGCGTCCTCAACGACCTCAACGTGTTCCCCGTCCCCGATGGGGACACGGGATCGAACATGTTCCTGACCGCCAAAGCGGCCCTGCGCGAAGCCCACGGGGTGCGAGGCCAAACGCTCGCCGTCGTCGCCGCCGCCGCCGCGAGCGGCTCGCTGCTCGGCGCGCGCGGAAACAGCGGGGTGATCCTCTCGCAGATGCTGCGCGGGTTCGCCCACAGCGTCCGCCACCGCGAGCGGATCGACACCTTCCAGCTCTCCCTGGCGATGAAGGAGGCCGTCGGCGCGGCGCGCGCCGCCCTGACGAAACCGGTCGAGGGGACGATCCTCTCGGTTGCCGGCGCAGCCGCCGACGAGGCGTTCCGGCTCTCGGTCCGAGAGCCGGATTTCTACCGGCTGGCCAACTCGGTGCTGCGCGCCGCGAACGACGCGCTCGACCGGACCCCCGAACAGCTCCCGGCCCTCAAGGAAGCGGGCGTCGTCGACTCCGGCGGCGCGGGGTTCTGCTATTTCCTCGAAGGGGTGCTGCGCTTTCTCCCCGAGGCGTCGGTGCGCGGAACCGCCTTCCCGCGCCGGCCGGTGCGCTCGAGCGCGTTCACCCGCCAGCAGGTCGTCGGCGAGAACCGCTGGTGCACGGAGTTCGTCCTCGAAGACGCGACCCTCGAGGCGCACCCGCTGCGCGACGAGCTCGACCGCCATGGCGACTCACTGCTGGTGATCGGCGCGCTCCCGACGATCAAGGTCCACCTCCACACCGCCGAGCCCGATGCCGTCAAAGCGATCGCGGCGCGTCACGGGACCGTGACGCGTTGGAAGCGCGAGGACATGGCGCAGCAGCACACGCTGCTCGTCGTCGACGCGCCATCGAAGGCCGTCGGAATCGCCGCCGTCGTCCCCGGCGCGGGCTTCGACCGCATCGCGCGCGAGCTCGGTGCGGACGTCGCGATCCCGGGCGATGCGAACCCTTCGGTGCAGGATCTCCTGATCGGCGTCAACGCCTCGCTGGCGAAGACGGTCTATCTCTTGCCGAACGATCCGAACGTCGCGCTCGCCGCGCGCGAAGTGCAGGCGCTCACCCAGAAGACCGTGGTGGTGGTTCCGACGACCGATCCGGTCGGCGGGCTCGCGGCGCTGCTCGTCCTCGGCGGGCTCGAAGCACCGCTGCCGCTCGACGCGCTGCCGAGCCTCGAGCGCGTGCGCAGCGCCTCGGCATTCTTCGCCGGGAAGGACGCGACGGTCGGCGGCGTCGCGGTGAAGAAGGGCGCGCCGAGCGCGTCGATCGGAAAACGTCTTCTCACGGCACCCACGCTCGGCGAGGTGATCGCCGAGGCGGCGAGCGAGCTCGGTGCCGCGGACGGCGCGCTGGTGACGCTCTACTACGGCGGTGCCCAGCGCGAGCGCGACGCGCAGAAGCTCGCCGTCGCGCTGCGCGAGCGGTTCCCGGGCGTCGAGGTCGACTACTATTTCGGCGGCCAGCCGAACGTCGAGTACTGGATCGGCGTTGAGTAGCACACCGCTCGAACGCACGCCGGTGATCGCGGTCGACGCGATGGGCGGCGACGACGCGCCGGGCGAGGTCGTCGCCGGAGCGCTGCTCGCGCACCGCGACGGGCTCGGCCGCATCGTGCTGGTCGGTGACACCGCGCGCATCGCACCGCTGCTCGGCGGCGAGGGCATCGAGATCGTGCACGCCGAGCGCGAGATCGCGATGGACGCGCAGGCCGCGCAGGCGGTCCGCACCGCGCAGGGCACCTCGCTCGGCGCGGCCGTCGAGCTCGTCCGCGACGGCCGCGCCGACGCCGTCGTCTCGGCCGGCAACAGCGGCGCATTCCTCGCGGTCGCGCTGATTCGGCTGCGCACGATCGCCGGGATCGCGCGCCCCGCGATCGGCGCGGTGCTCCCCGGCAAGGACGGGCCGGTCGTGCTGTGCGACGCCGGCGCGAACGTCGACTGCAAGCCCGAGTGGCTGATGCAGTTCGGCTTGATGGGCGCGGCGTATGCGCGCGCCGCGCTCGGGGTGGCGAACCCGGGCGTCGCCGTCGTCTCGGTGGGCGAGGAGCGCTCGAAAGGGAACGCGCAGTCGATGGAGGCCGCGGCGCTGCTCGAGCGCGCGCCGGTGCGCTTCGTCGGCAACATCGAGGGCAAGGACATCTTTCTCAACCACGCCGACGTCGTCGTCGCCGACGGTTTCGTCGGCAACGTGATCCTCAAGACGGCCGAGGGGAGCGGCGCGTACTTTCGTGATGTCATGCGCGACTCGTTCGAGTGCGCGAATCTCGTCGGAAAGCTCGGCGCGCTGCTGAGCAGAGGCGTCTTCGACCGCGTCCGCGTGCGGCTCGACTACTCGACGTACGGCGGCGCGCCGCTGCTCGGCGTGCGCGGGAACTGCGTGGTCGCGCACGGCCGCTCCGATCGCGTCGCGATCCGCAACGCGATCCGCCAGGCGGCGCAGGTCGCGCGGGCCGATCTGGTCGGCTCGATCGGAGCCGCGCTCGCCGCATGAACGTCGCGATCGTCACCGACTCGACCTCCGACCTGCAGCCCGCGCAGGCCGCCGCCGACGGGATCGACGTCGTTCCGCTGTTCGTCAACTTCGGCGACGCGCGCTATCGCGACAAGATCGAGATCGAGAACGCCGAGTTCTACCGGAAGCTGGCGGCGCTGAAGGTGCTGCCGACGACCGCGCAGCCGACGCCGGCGATGTTCGAGGACGCCTTCCGCCCGCACGTCGCGGCGGGCCGGCCGATCGTGTGCGTGACGATCATGGCGAGCCTGTCGGGGACGATCAATGCGGCGACCGCCGCGCGCGGCGCGTTCCCCCAAGCGGAGATCCACGTCGTCGACTCGGGGACGGTCGCGGGCGGGCTCGCGCTGCTCGCGCAGCACGCCGCCGAGATCGCGCGCGACGGCGATGCGGCCGCCGTGCTCGCCGCGCTCGAGCACGACAAGGCGCGGCTGCGGGGCTTCGCCACGGTTCCCGACCTCACGCACGCCGTGCGCACCGGGCGCGTCTCGCGCGCGCAAGCCTTCATCGGCTCGCTCGTGAAGATTCTGCCGGTGCTGCGGATCGACTCGGGCGCGATCAAAGAGCACGCGCGCGTGCGCACCTACGCGCGCGCCCTCGAGGCGATCGTCGAGGCCGCGGCGGCCGAGGCGAACAAAGCCGACGGCGCGCGCATCAGCGTGATCCACTCCTCGGCCGCCGACGAAGCGGCGCGCGTCGTGACGAATTTGCGCGCCAAGCTCACCACGGTTCCCGCCGTCGTCGAGATGCTCGAAGCCGGTCCGGTGATCGGCACGCACGCCGGTCAGGGAGCGGTCGGCGCGTTCGTGATCCCGGGCGGCTGACGCGCGAAATCGCGGCCGGCGAAACCCCGGCGCACCGCGGAACGATCACGGCAGCGCGCATGCCCGACGCCGGCGTCTACGTCCATCTCCCGTTCTGTCCGTACGTGTGCCCCTATTGCGACTTCGCGAAGGAGGCCTGGGACGACGCGCGCGCCGCGCGCTACCTCGAGGCGCTGCGGGCCGAGCTCGCCCGGGCGCCGGCGGTGCGTGCGCGCACCCTGTTCTTCGGCGGGGGGACGCCGACGACGTACGGCCCGGAGGTCATCGCCGAGCTGATCGCCGGCGTCCGCGCGCGCTTCGCGCTCCCCGCCGGCGCCGAGGTCTCGGTCGAGGCGAACCCCGACCCCTCGCTGGCCGGGAGGCTTCCGGGTTTGAAGGCGGCCGGCGCGACGCGCCTCTCCGTCGGGGTCCAGTCGTTCGATCCGCGCGAGCTGCGGGTGCTCGGCCGCCGCCACACCGCCGCCGACGTCGCACGGACCGTCGCCGCGGCGCGCCGCGCCGGCTTCGACAACCTCTCGCTCGACCTGATCTTCGGCGTCCCGGGCCAGACCGCGGCGAGCTGGTCGGCCTCGCTCGACGCCGCGCTCGCGCTCGCGCCGGAGCACGTCTCGTGCTACGGCCTGACGATCGAGGAAGGCACGCCGTACGCGACCTGGTTCGCCCGCAGTCCCGAGGCCTTCGCCGACGACACGCTCGAGGCGCGGCTCTACGCGCTCGCGATCGAACGCCTGCGCGCCGCCGGGTTCGAGCACTACGAGATCTCGAACTGGGCCCGCCCCGGATACGCCTGCCAGCACAATCGGCTCTACTGGGCGAATGAACCGTACCTCGGCCTCGGTGTCGGCGCCGCCTCGTATCTCGGCGGCGCCCGCTCGACGCACGTGCGCGACCTCGAGGCCTACTGCGCGGCGGCGCTCGGCGGCGGACCGATCCCCGGCGAGAGCGAGCGCCTCGAGGGGGCGGCGCAGCTCGGCGAGGCGATCATGCTGGCGCTGCGGACCGCCGAAGGGGTCGACACCCGGCGCTTTCGCGAACGGTACGGGGTCGATGTGGCGGAGCGGTACCGGGACGTGGTGGACGAGATGGTCGCAGCGGGGATGCTCGCCGCCGATTCCGAGCGCCTCCGGCTCACCGAGCGCGGGCGGTTCGTAGCGAACGATGTCTGCGGTGCGTTCCTCTCCCTCTGAGCCGGGCGGCGGTCTGGCGACCGTCCTGCTCCGGCTCGTCTTCGCGGCGATCTTCGGGACGACGGGCTTCCTGCTCGGCCGCGAGGCCTATCTGCACCTGATCTCGCTGCACGTCGCGAGCGAGTTCTGGCAGCTCACGCTGCTGATCGTCGCGCCGGTGATCGGCGCGGTGATCGGCGTGCTGATCGTCCCCGCGGCCCAGGCGCTCTTCGAGACCGAGCTCCTGCAGGTCGAGCGCGCGATCGACCGGCTCGCGCCCGGCGAGCTCGTCGGCGGAGCGATCGGCCTGGTGACCGGGCTCGTGATCGCGTTCCTGATCAAGAGCGTGCTGTTCGAGTTCGTCGCGTTCGCCGGTGCGACCGGCGGCTACATCGCGATCGCGCTGTACCTCGTGCTCAGCGTGTTCGCGGCGTTTCTCGGCGCGCGCGTCGGCGCGAAGCAGCGCGTCGCGATCTCGCGGATCGCCGCGCCGTCGGCCGGCGGCGGGGGCGGCGAGCCGAAGCTGCTCGACACCTCGGTGATCATCGACGGCCGCGTGCTCGACATCGTGCGCAGCGGCTTCCTCGAAGGACCGCTGCTCCTGCCGCGCTTCGTGCTGCGCGAGCTGCAGCTGATCGCCGACAGCAGCGACCCGCTGAAGCGCACGCGCGGGCGGCGCGGGCTCGAGCTGCTGACCGCGCTGCAGGCCGCGGCCCCGATCGAGATCGTCGAGCGCGACCCCGAAGGCGTCGTCCCCGTCGACGCCAAGCTGGTGCGGCTCGCGCAGGAGCGGGGCGCGAAGCTGGTCACCAACGACTACAACCTGAACCGCGTCGCCCACGTCGAGGGCGTCCCGGTCCTCAACATCAACGAGCTGGCCAACGCGGTGAAGCCGGTGCTCCTCCCCGGCGAGGAGCTGCGCGTCGCCGTCATCCGCGAGGGGCGCGAATCGCACCAAGGCGTTGGGTATCTCGACGACGGAACGATGATCGTGATCGAAAACGGACGCCGCCTCATCGGCGAAACGGTGGAAGTCGCCGTCACCAGCGCCTTGCAGACGAACGCCGGCCGCATGATCTTCGCCCGCCCGAAGCAGCGCGCGTGATCTGGGGCGCCATCATCGTCGCGGCGGGGCGCGGAACGCGGTTCGGGCGGCCGAAGCAGCTGGTCGAGCTGGCCGGCAAACCGATGCTGGCGTGGTCCATCGAGGCGTTCGCCTCGATGCCGGAGATCGCGGAGATCGTCGTCGTCACCGAGCCGGAGTTCGTCGAGCCGATCGAGGCGCTGGCGCAGCCGCTGGTCGGCGATGCGACGATTCGCGTCGTGCGCGGCGGCGCCGAGCGTCAGGACAGCGTGCGTCACGGGATCGACGCGCTCGGCGCCGACGTGGCGGGGATCCTCGTGCACGACGGCGCGCGGCCGCTGATCCGGGCGAGCGACGTGCGCGCCGCGATGCGCGTGGTGCGCCCCGGAATCGCCGCGCTCTTGGCGGCGCCGGTCGTCGACACGATCAAGGTCGCCGACGAGCACGGCAAGGTGACGCGCACGCTCGACCGCTCGACGCTGTGGGCGGCGCAAACGCCGCAGCTCGCGACGGCGCGCGATCTGCGGCGCGCGCACGCCGACGCGCTGCGCCACGGCCAGGCGGCGACCGACGACGCCGCGCTGCTCGAGCGCGCCGGGCTCGACGTCACCGTGGTCGAAGCCGCGAACGAGAACTTCAAGGTGACGCGGCCGGGCGACCTCGCGCGAGCCGAAGCGGTGCTGCGCGAGCGCGAAGCCGTCGACGGCGGCGACGAGGAGGTGCTCGTCGTCGAGTGTTTCGTCGATCCGCGCGCGGTCGAGGCCGTGCTCGGCGAGCTGGAGGTGCGCGACGCGCGGATCGACGAGATCGATCGCGATCTGCCCAGCGCGACGGTGATCCGCGCCTATGCGACGCGCGCCGCGCTGCGCGGCCTCGGCCCGCGGCTGCACGCGCTGGCCGGCGAAGACGCGCTCTTCACCACCCACCTCTCGCATTTCGCGCCGCGCACGGTGTGATGGCCGATCCGCACCTGCGCGTCGGCCACGGCTTCGATGCGCACCGGCTCGTCGAAGGACGGCCGTTCATCTTGGGCGGCGTGCGCGTGCCGTTCGAGAAGGGACCGCTCGGGCACAGCGACGGCGACGTGCTCGCCCACGCGATCAGCGACGCGCTGCTCGGTGCGTGCGCGCTCGGCGACCTGGGCGCGCACTTCCCCGACACGGACGAGCAGTGGCGGGGCGCCGACTCGCTGCGCCTGCTCGCCGCCTGTCACGAGCTGGTCGTGCGCCACGGCTGGACGATCGCGAACGTCGACGCGAGCGTCGTCGTGCAGGCGCCGAGGCTCTCAGGGCACGTCGCGCTGATGCGCGACGCGCTTGCGGACGTGCTCGGTCTCGACGTGGCGCGGATCAGCGTGAAGGCGAAGACGAGCGAGGGGATGGGGTACACCGGCGACGGGAGCGGGATCGCGGCGTACGCGGTCGTGCTCGTCGAGAGCCTCGATCGGCGCGAGCCAGATCATAGCGCTTTGCGCTGACGCTCCGCAGTGCGGGGCTCGAGGGCCGGCCGGACGTCGTCGCGCTGCCGGCGGCGCAGGCTGAGCTCGTCGGTCCAGGCGCCGCTCGCGGCGCACTCGCGCGCCACCGCGGAGAGCTCCGTCAGAAAGCGCAGCGCATCGCCGATCGATGACGCGCGCGGGATTCCGTTCATGGCTCCAGGCTAGCGCCGGCCGGACGGGCGGGGTATCCGGGCCGGTACGGAGATTCGCGCGTCGCGGTACGGAGGTTACGGCGATTGCGGCGCGGCCGCGCCGAGGAGCGCCGCCAGCTCGCCCCGGCTGGCGACGCCGAGCTTGCGGTAGACCGACGCGATGTGGGTCTCGACGGTCCGCTCCGAGATCACCAGCGACTCGGCGACCGCACGGGTCGCATGGCCGGCGGCGACGAGGGCGGCGATCTCGCGCTCGCGCTCGGTGAGCGTCGCCTCGCCCCGGCGCCGGGCGCGGGAGCGCGTCTCGGTGAGGCGGCGCACCTCGCCGAGGGCGCCGCACGACCGGAACAGCGCGACCGCTTCGGCGGTCCGCCCGGCGAGCTCGAGGGCGAACGCTTCGTCGATCCGCCAGCCCGCCTCGCGAAACGCCGTGACGGCGCGCTCGGCGGCGGCGACAGCCTCGTTCCGGCGCCGGCTGCGGATCGCTTCGCGGGCTTGCGCCGCCGCCAGCGCGCCGCGCGCCGAGCGCGCGCCGTCGCGCTCGGCGATTCGCGCCAGCGCCGCGCGCGCCGCGGCGCGCAGCGCGACCTCGCCGCAGCGCGCGACCGCGTCGTGCAGCCAGTACGGCACCTCCGCCTCGGCCGCCAAGCCGGCGGCGGAGGCGACGAGCTCGCGCGCCTCGTCGTCGCGGCCGTGCCGCAGCGAGGCGAGCGCGAGCGCACCGGTGAGCGCGCTCAAGGCGGGCGCGTCGCGCACGAGCTGCGTCGCGCGGCTCGCCGCCAGCGCCTCCTCGCGCAGGTTCTCGTCGTCGGCTCCGGCGAGCGTCGAGCGGCGCAGCGTCGTCGCGAGCATCCACAGGCGGACCGAGTCGACGTCGTGGCGGATCGCCGCCGCGACCTCGTGGTGCCGCGCGGCCGCTGCGGCGTCGCCGGCGAGGAGCGCGCCGAGGGTCGCGTTCTGCGAAACCCACGCGACGAAGCGCAAGTTCTTCGTGGCGCGCGCGACCTCGAGCCCTTCGTCGTACAGCCGCCGCGCCTCGCCGACCGTTCCGTAGGCGAGCTCGACGTTGCCGTGATTGTTCAGCGAGCGCACGAGCACGTCGTCGTCGCGGCGCTCGCGCGCGGCGGCGCAGGCGCGTGCGAACCGCGCGCGCGCCTCCTCGGCGCGGCCGACGACGCCCAGCGTGAACGCGTAGATCCCCTCGAAGCGCGCGATCGACGAGCCCGGATCGGTGCGGGCGGCGAGCCGGTCGGCGCGTTCGAGATGGTCGAGCGCCTCGGCCGGGCGACCGCGCACCGACAGGAGCCCCGCGGTCATGGTCTCCGCGTTGAAGCGCGTCGGCGAGTCCTCCTCGCGGAGCTGCTCGACGGCCTCGAGCGCTTCGCGCAGGCTCTCCTCGTAGCGGCCTTGATCGGAGAGGAGGTAGGTCTTGCGCAGCGCCAGCCGGGTGCGCTCCGGACCGACGGCGAGCGCGCCGATCGCTTCGCTCAGGCGCTCGACGGCGCCGCCGACGTCGCCGTTCGCGTAGAGCGCTTCGGCGGACTGCTCGGCGAGCAGCGCGCGCTGTCCGGGATCCGTCGCGATCTCGCTCGCGCGCAGGTAGTGCCGCGCCGCGTCGGCGTAGGCGAAGACGCCCAGCGCGAGGTCGCCGGCGCGCTCGTTCCAGCCGATTCCGTGCTCGACGTCGCGCGCGCGCCAGGCGTGCTCGGCGATCGCCGGGACGTCGAGCGGATTCTCTTCGCCCAGCACCTTCGCGACGCGCGCGTGCAGCGCGAACGTCTCGGCGCGCAAGAGCTGGCTGTAGATCGCTTCGCGCGTCAGCGCGTGGCGAAACGCGAACCGGTCGCCCCGCTCGTCGTTCTCCTCGACGACGAGCTGCAGGTCGCGCGCGCGGCGCAGCGCCGCGAACACCTGCGCCGCCGACGCCCCGGTGAGACGGCGCACGAAATCGGCGGAGAAGCGACGGCCGACGACCGCGGCCTGCAGCAGCAGCTCGCGGTCGCGTTCGCCGAGCGTCGCGAAGCGCTCGCGCACGGTGACCTGCACGTCGTCCGGGACGGTGACCAGCGGGCCTTCGCGGTCGCGCCGCTCGAGCGCGCCGCGCAGCAGCTCCTCGGCGAAGAGCGGGCGCCCTTCGGCCAGCTCGCGAACGCGCTCGCGCACCGCGCCCGGGAGGCTGCGGCCGGCGTCGGCGAGGGTGATGCGAACCATCTCGTCGATC
Organism: Vulcanimicrobiota bacterium; assembly: GCA_963795405.1. Taxonomy (GTDB): domain Bacteria; phylum Vulcanimicrobiota; class Vulcanimicrobiia; order Vulcanimicrobiales; family Vulcanimicrobiaceae; genus Vulcanimicrobium. The sequence continues at coordinate 518,847 of CAWCHS010000004.1, read as the reverse complement.
TCGGCATCGCCGAGCGGCGCGAGCGCGAGCACGTCCTCGGCGTCGCGCTCGAGCGCGGCGAGGGCGCGTAGCCGCGACGGCTCCGTCTCGGCCGCGACGCGCGAGGTGGCGACGAGCGTGACCCGCTCGTCGACGAGCCGGCGCGCGAGGAAGCGCAGCAGCTCGACGGTCCCGGCATCCGCCCAGTGCAGATCTTCGATCGCGACCAGCAGCCCCGCACCGCCGCCGCCGAACTCGGCGAACGCCGTCGCGACCTCGGAGAAGCGCCGCAGCTTCTCGTCGCCGTCGACCTCGCCGCTCGACTCGCGCTCGATCGTCGTGCTGGCGCCGAGCGCGCCGAGCGCTTCGACGATCACGCGATACGGTGCATTCGCGAATTCCCGCACCGTCGCGGTCACGGTGCGCGTGCCGCTCGCCGCCGCGCGCTGGGTGAGCTCGCGCACCAGCCGGCTCTTGCCGACCCCGGCTTCGCCGCGAATCGCCAGCAGCGCCGAGCGCCGGCCGCTTCGGCCGACGCGCGCGGAAAGGTGCGCGAGCTCGTCGGCACGCCCGACCAGCACGCGGCAAAACAGCCCCGAGGAAACCACGTGCCCGCCCGTTTCGACGCGATACGCCGCGAGGCATGGTTTGCTCCGCGACGTCGCGAACGAAACCGCATGGTTGTCATGCTTAACGAACTGACCCAGCGATGCCGCACCTTCGCATCGTCGATGCCGGGCAAACCCGGGGACGATCCGCCGCCGCCCGACGACGGTTCCGACGACGACGAAGAGGAGAGCGGAAAGCGCCGCTGAGGCACGCGGGCGGAGGACAACGGCGGCGCGGAACCTGATTTCTGGGGCGGATGGACCGCCTCGACCCGGGTCGCCCGCTCCGCCTGCGCTTCGCGCCGACGCCGGCGCGCTCGCTGCACGTGGGCGCCGCACGCACGGCGCTCTTCAACTGGCTGCTCGCCCGCGCGAGCGGCGGGCGCTTCATCGTGCGGATCGAGGACACCGCCGGGTCCGCGGACGGCGCCGAGGGCGGCGTGTTGGAAGATCTCCGCTGGCTCGGTCTCGACTGGGACGAGGGGCCTGCCGCCGGCGGCGACGCGGGGCCGTACCGGTTCTCCGAACGCGCCGCGGTTTACGACGAGCACGTCCGGCGGCTCCTCGCAACGGGCGCGGCATACGAGCGCGACGGCGCGGCGTGGTTTCGCATCCCGCCCGGGAAGACCGTCGTCCACGACCTGATCAAAGGCGACGTCGTCTTCGATCACGACGGGCTCGCCGACTTCGTGGTGCGCAAAGCGAACGGCGCGGCGTCGTACAACCTCGCGGCGGCCGTCGACGACGCGACGATGCGCATCGACGTCGTGCTGCGCGGCGACGAGCACCTCGACAACACGCCGCGGCAGCTCCTGCTGGCGCGCGCGCTCGGCTACGCGACGCCGAGCTACGCGCACACCGGCCTCGTGCTCAACGCGCGCAAGGAGAAGCTCGAGCAGGCCGACGGCGCCTGCCTGGCCGACCTGCGCCGCGACGGCTATCTCCCGGAGGCGCTGATCGAGCACCTCGCGCTGCTCGGCTGGTCGCCGGCGGATCACCGCGAGCGGTTCACCCTTGCCGAGCTGACCGGAATGTTCTCGCTCGAGCGCGTCGGTGCGTCGCCGGCGGTGTTCGATCTCGAGCGGCTGCGCGCGTTCAACGCGCGCGCGCTTCGCGCGCTGCCCCGCGAGCGCGTTCACGCGCTGCTCGCCGAGGCGATGCAGCGCGCCGGCCTGCTCGAAGCCGCCGTCCCCGACGCGGCGCACCGCTGGATCGAGACGTTCCTCGAGGCGTACGGCCGCGAGATGCACGCGCTGGGCGATGCGATCGAGGAGGTCGAGCGGCTGCGCCGCGAGTCGGTGACGATCCCCGCGCTCGAGCTCGAGCGGCTGCGCAACCGGCAGGTGCTGTTCTTCCTCGACGCGGTCTCGCAGTACGTCGACGACCAGCCCGAGCTTCGCGGCCTCGCCGTCGCCGACGACCTTGCGGCGATCGCCACCGAGTTCGGCTTGACGCGAGGCGACGCGCTCGGCGCGGTGCGGATGGCGCTCACGGCGACGCACGACGGCCCGCCGCTCGCGCTGCTCTTCCCGCTGCTCGGCCACGACCGCATCATGATCCGCGTGGGAGCGGTCAGCTCGCACATCCTGCACGGGCGCGGCCTCGAGCCGATCGCCTTCGGTCCCGGCGGTGTCCCGTTCGAGACGATCCAGCCGACGCCGCCGGGCGCAACCGGCGAGACCTCGGGCGGGTACGAAGAGCGTCGTGACGGAGAACGATGAGCCTGCGGCTGTATAACACGCGCACGCGCGACGTGCGCGCGCTCGAACCGCTCGAACCGGGGCACGTCGGTATCTACGTCTGCGGGCTGACGCCCTCGGCCGACGCGCACCTCGGGCACGCCCGCTCGTTCCTGTTCTTCGACGTGCTGCGGCGCTATCTCGAGCACCCGCACAACGGCTACCGCGTGACCTACGTGCAGAACGTCACCGACATCGACGACCGATCGATCGCGACGGCGCAGCGCGAAGGGACGACGTTCGACCGCGTGGTCGCGCGCTTCTACGCCTCCTTCAAGGCGTCGATGCGGACGCTCGGCGTTCGCGAGCCGGACCGCGAGCCGTACGCGACCCGCTACGTTCCGCAGATCGTCGAGATGATCGGCGAGCTGATCGAGCGCGGCTTCGCCTACGCGACCGACGACGGCGTGTACTACGCGGTCGAGCGCTTTCCGCGCTACGGCGCGCTCTCGGGGAAGAACGTCGACGAGCTGCTGGTCGGCGCGCGGATCGCCGAGAACGAGCACAAGCGCGACCCGCTCGACTTCGCGCTCTGGAAGTTCTCGAAGCACGGCGAGCCGGCGTGGCATTCGCCCTGGGGCGACGGCCGCCCGGGCTGGCACATCGAGTGCAGCGCGATGTCGCGCGCGCTCCTCGGCGTCCCGTTCGACCTCCACGGCGGCGGCTACGATCTGGTCTTCCCGCATCACGAGAACGAGATCGCGCAGAGCGAGGCGCTGATGGACGCCCCGCCGATGGCGGTGGGCTGGGTCCACGGCGGGCTGCTGAATTTCGACGGGCGCAAGATGTCGAAGTCGCTGGGGAATTTCGAGCCGCTCTCCGAGCTGCTGAAGCGGCACGATCCGCTGGCGATCCGGCTGCTGTTCCTGCAGACCGGCTATCGCAAGCCGATGAACTTCACCGAAGCCTCGATCGCCGGCGTCAAACGGCAGCTGCGGCGCATGCAGCTCGGCGCGCTGCGGCTGCTCGAGGAAAGCGGCGGCGAGGCGTACGACGCCGCGTCCGCGTATCGCCGGCTCGAGGAGCACGGTGGAATCGGTTTCGCGGTGACGCAGATCTTCGACGCGCTCGACGACGACATGGACACGGCGCGTGCCGTCGGCTTCTTGACCGGCCTCGCACGGGAGCGCGAGAACGGCGTGGCGCCGGGCGTCACGCTCGCGATCGTGCGCGACGTCGCGGAGGCGCTCGGCATCGGTGCCGCGTTCGGCGACGAAGCGCTGCGCGCCGCCGCGAGCGATGACGCCGGCGGCGCGACGATCGGCGACGGCGTCGCCGAGCGCCTGCGCGCGAGCCTCGCCGACGTCCTGCGCTTCGACGACGCGCCGGACGCGGTGATCGAAGCGATCGTCGCGAAGCGCAACGAGGCGCGCGCGAACAAAGACTTCGCGCTCGGCGACCGGCTGCGCGACGCTTTGCTCGCCGAGGGGATCGCGCTCAAGGATTCCAAGGACGGCACGACGTGGACCCTCGCCGGCACGTAGGCTCGCACCGTCCCGGCGGCGGGCCGCCGCGCGGTGCGTCGCGGATCGATCTCGACGACGTCGTCTACGGCGTGCACGCGGTCGACGAGTTGCTCGCGACCGGCGAGGGGCTGCGCCGCATCCACGTCGGCGACGACCGCAAGCGCGATCCGGCGCTGCGCAATCTGCTCGAGCGCGCGCGCGCCGCGAACGTTCCGGTGCGCTTCGAGAGCCGCGCGTTCTTCGCATCGTTTCCGTACAAGGCGCATCAGGGCGTGGTCGCGTTCGGCGAGCCGTTCGAGTACGCCGCGCTCGACGAGGTGCTCGCGCAGCGCCGGCGCGACCGTCCCGCGCTGCTGGTCGTCCTCGATCACGTGACCGATCCGCACAACGTCGGCGCGATCGTCCGCTCCGCCGAGTGCGCCGGCGCGACCGCCGTCGTTCTCCCCGAACGCCGCAGCGCCGGCGTGAACCCGACCGTCCGCAAGTCCTCGGCCGGGGCGACCGCGTACGTGCCGGTGGTCCGGGTCGCGAACGTCGCGCAGACCGTCCGCACGCTCAAGAAGGCGGGCCTGTGGGTCTACGGCGCGGCGGTCGGCGAGGAGGCGCGCCCCTACACCGCGGCCGATCTGCGCGGCGATGCGGCGCTGGTGATCGGCGCCGAGGGCACCGGGATCGCCCCGCTCGTGCGGCGTGAGTGCGACGCCCTGCTCGAGATCCCGCTGCTGGGCCGGGTGGCGTCGCTGAACGCCTCGGTGGCGGCCGGGATTCTGCTGTACGAAGCCGTCCGTCAGCGCGGCGAAGCGAGCGAGCTCGGCGAGCGAAAGCTCGACGAGCGTCCTTGACCCGGAAGAAGGACCCTCCTATACTTAGACGGTCGTTCGCGGCCCGGACGGGCTCCGGCCCGCGTTTTCGCGCACGACCGTTCCCCGCAAGGTAGGTTTCATGGCGCTCACCCAGCCCGTCGCTGAGGCCCTCGACTATCACGAGCGGCCGGACGAGGACCTCGTCTCAGCGGCGAAATCCGGCGACAACCTCGCCATGGAGTTCTTGCTCAACAAGTACAAGAACTTCGTCCGGATCAAGGCCAAGAGCTATTTCCTCATCGGCGCCGACCGTGAGGACATCATCCAAGAGGGCATGATCGGCCTGTACAAGGCCGTCCGGGATTTCAAGGCGGACAAGCTCTCGAGCTTCCGCGCCTTCGCCGAGCTGTGCATCACGCGGCAGATCATCACCGCGATCAAGACCGCGACGCGGCAGAAGCACATCCCGCTCAACCAGTACATCTCGCTCAACAAGCCGATCTACGACGAAGACAGCGAGCGGACGCTGCTCGACGTGATGCCCTCGCAGAAGACCTCGGATCCCGAAGAGCTCGTGATCAATCAGGAGGTCTCGGAGGACATCAAGGCGCGGATCCAAGAGAACCTCTCGGATCTCGAGTCGCAGGTGCTGCTCTCATACCTCGAAGGCAAGTCGTACCAGGAGATGGCCCGCGATCTGAACCGGCACGTGAAGTCGATCGACAACGCGCTGCAGCGCGTCAAGCGCAAGATCGAGAAGAACCTGGCCGAGATCGAGTTGCCTTGAAAGGACATAGGGGCGCGTAGCTGATCCGTCAGCCGACGTCTTCGAGGAGTCCGACGGAAGCAGAAGGGCCCGCCGATCAGGCGGGCCCTTCGTCATTCGTCGGCGGAGGCGGCCGACTCGGTGCGCGGCGCGAGCTCGCGGACGATCGTCTCGTAGATCAGCTCGCGCTCCTCGAGCGGGTCGAAGACGAGGACGCGATGCTCGCCGCCGCGGCCGATCGGGTCGAGGACGACCGTGACGCGCCCGGGCGCGCAGACGTCGAGGCAGGTCGTCCCGGTCGCGCGGACGGCACCCCAGTGGCCGTCGGCCTTGAGCCGGTCCTTCAGCCACTCGCGCAGCTTCAGCCGCGGGTCGCCGGCGTGCTCCGGGAAGTCCTCGGGGAAGCGGACGTTCAGGCACTTCTCGCAGATCAGGGCGAGGCCGCCGTGCCGCCGCCACAGCGGGCGGACCTCGACCGGCTCGCTCACGGCTGTGCCGGCGCCGACGCCGGGCGCGCGCGCATCCCGTCGATGACGATCGCGGCGTAGGTGCGCCAGCCGCTCCCGCCGCGGCCGGCGAGGTGGCGGTTGAAGCAGAGCGCGAGCACGTCGTCGACGGCCAGGTCCGCGCGCGCCGCTCCGTCGGCGACCGCTCGGGCGATGAGTCCCTCCAGGCCGCGCCGCAGCGCCGACCGCAGCTCGGCGAGCTCGGGCCGCGTGGCGGCGATCTCGCACGTCGGCGCATCGGCCAAGGCGCGGTCGACGCTCTGCACGCGCACCATCTCGCCGACGACCGCGGCCAGCCGATCCCACGCCGCGGCCTCCGCGCAGGCGTCGACGAGCTCGACGAAGCTCGCCAGGCGTTCGGCGAACAGGGCGTGGACGAGGTCGGTCTTGGTCGGGAAGTGCCGGTACAGCGTTCCGACGCCGACGCCGGCCGAGGCGGCGACGCTGTCCATCTGCGTCGCCGCGCCGTCGCGAGCGAAGCAGGTGCGGGCGGCCTCGAGCAGGGCTTGGCGGTTGCGGGCGGCGTCGGCGCGCAGCGCGCGGGTGGTAGTCGTCATCCGATCGGTGGACCTTGTCTCAGGGACGGGGTTCGAACGAGGCGCTTCGTCCGAGGACGAACGAGCCGACGGTGGGATTCGAACCCACGACGTGCTTTCGCAGCCGCATTACAAGTGCGGTCCCTTCAACCACTTGGGTACGTCGGCGCGCTGTTCTCCGTTTGGTCGCCGCGCGGCCGAACCCTCGCCGCCCGACCAGGAGTCGCCCCCGGACGGCGCGTATCAGAGCGGGTCCCGCCGTGGGTCGGTGGTCGAGTGGTTAATGGCACCGGACTGTAAATTCGGCTCGCGAAAGCGATACGCTGGTTCAAATCCAGCCCGGCCCACCAGAACGACGACGGCGCGCTCCGCCAGGAGCCGCGCCGTCGCTTCGTAATTAGGCGTACGAGCGCGGGCGTTGCATAGTGGTAATGCCCTTGCCTTCCAAGCAAGAGTCGCGGGTTCGATTCCCGCCGCCCGCTCCACTAGGAACGCCGAGAAACCGGCGTTTTTCTGTCTCGTCGCTTCGTTCAGCCTGGGGCCTGACATGCCAACGACGCCTGCGAGGGGCCTCACCAACGCCGTCGACCCAGCGGAAGTCCTAGGTACCAAGGTAGGCGGGCTCGAGAGAACGAACTCACGCGCCATCGCGGACCCGCGCGACATCGCGGCCGGTTCCTGATGGCTGGAGGCACCAATGCGTGTTCCTTGCTTGGGAGTCGTCGTCTCGGCGCTCGTCGGGGGCGCCACGCTCGGCGGGTGCGCCGGCGACGGCTCGCGCGTCACGCAATCGGTGGGGCCCGTTCCCGCGACCGCGCAGCGTGGTATCGCTCCCGGCGGCGCATCGACCGGCCGCCAAGCGCGTTCCGGTGTTCGGCGAATGCTGTCGGTGCCGGGGTGCTCGGACGTCGGGTCGGGCTCGTTCATCGGCGGCGGCGCTTCGAACGTAGCGGGGGGAATCTACTCGTTCGTGGGCGCCGGCGGCAGCAATCAGGCGTGCGATGCGTTATCGGCAATCGTGGGCGGTCGACAGAATGCGGTTTCGTCGGGAGAGACGTCCGTCGGGTTCATCGGCGGAGGCGAGTACAATACGCTGACCACCGACCCTCTCGATTCCGCCATCCTCGGTGGCGGCTACAACGGGGTGTCGAACGAGTACTCGACCGTCGTTGGGGGCTACGACAATGCGGTGTTCGCGGCGTACTCGCTGATCGGCGGAGGCAAGTACAATACGCTCTACGGCACCGCGGAATATGCTGCGATCGCGAGCGGTTACTCGAATGCCGTGGCCGCCGAGTCCTCGCTGATCGGGAGCGGGAACGCCAATACGATCTCCAGTGTCGCATCGTTTTCTGCGATCGCGAGCGGCGCCGCGAACAGTCTTTCCGGTGAGTACGGCTTCATCGGCGCCGGCTCGACCAATACCCTCTCAGCAGAGTACGGCGTGGTCGTCGGAGGGGTGAACAACACTGTTTCCGGTGAGGGCGCGTACATCGCGGCCGGCGGCTATAATACCGCGTCCGCCGAAGGGGCGGTGGTCGACGGCGGCTTCGCGCAGACGGCGTCGGGAACGTTCTCGACGATCCCCGGGGGCTATCGGAACACCGCGTCGGCGACGTACAGCTTCGCGGCCGGCGCGTTCGGGACCGCGGCGCACGAGGGTGCGTTCGTGTGGAGCGACGGCTCGAACGGATCCACGGTCCTGACCTCCTCGCACGCGTACCAGTTCCTCGCGCGCGCTTCCGGTGGCTTCACGCTCTATACGAACGCCGCTGCGACGGTCGGTGCGCAGCTGGCTGCGGGCTCGGGAACGTGGGCGTCGCTGAGCGACCGCAACGCGAAGACGAACATCGCGCCGCTGAACGACGACTCGGTTCTCGCGAAGCTCGACGCGCTGCCGATCAGCCGCTGGAGCTATAAGACGGAGCACGGCGTACGTCATGTCGGGCCGATGGCGCAGGACTTCTATGCGGCCTTCAAGGTCGGCGAGGACGACAAGCACATCACGTCGATCGATGAAGACGGCGTCGCGCTCGCCGCGATCAAGGCGCTGCACGCGGAGAACGGCGGCCTTCACGCAGACAACCAGACCCTGCATGCCGAGAACGCGACGCTGCGCAGGCGGCTTGCGACGGATGAGGCCCACGTTCGCCAGGTCGACGCGGAGCTGGCCCATATCGTCGCGGTCCTCGGGAAGTAGACGCAGCGGGTGGGCGCGGTTGGCGCGTCTTCCTGTTGCTCGGCGCGAATCGTAGGGATGTCCCTACTCCTGCAGGCGCGCCAGGGCTGACTACAATGGGGCCTCCTCGATACCGTGCAGCGCGTCGTGCCGCACGGCGTCGCGTCGCAGAGTGCAAGGGGAAGCTTCATGCTGCAGCGCCGCTCGCTCCGTTCGATCGCCGCCGTCCTGGTCGCCGGCATGCTGGCGGGGTGCGCCGGCGGCGGAGGAGCAACGGTCCCGCGGACGCGCGGGGTGACGCCGGCGGCGACGCCGACCCCGACGGCCGGTCCGGCGGCGTTCCCGACGGCGACCGTCAGCGGAACGGTCAAGCTGCCGCCGGGGGTGAACCTCGCACCCGGGACGCTGACGGTTCTGAACGGTCTCGGCAGCGCGACGGTCACGGCGAACGGCGCCTTCTCGCTGCGCGTGTTCAGCGACGGCCCGCAGCTTGCGATCGTCGCCGACGCCAAGGGATCGCCGGTGCTCATGGGATTCCTGAGCGCGAACGCCACCACGCTCGACGCCGGCTCGACGGCGGCGGCGCTGCTGTTCTTCGGCACCGCGTCGTTCGCGCTCACCTCCGATCTGCGCGACCAGGCGCTCTCGCTGATGCCGAGCGCGCCCGAGATCGGTCCGCTCTCGAGCGCGATCGGCGCCGCGCTCGCGGCGAATCCCGACGGATTCGCCACGACGAACGGCGCGGTCTCGAACGCGCTGCAGACCGCCGTCGCCTCGCTGATCCAAACCGGCGCTTCGCCGGGTACGGCGCCGGCGACGCGATTGCGGGCGATCCTCGCGCACACGCCCGCCGCGCTGCGCCGTCCGGAGGCCGTCCTCATCAACCCGCTGCAGCCGGCCAGCGGCCTCACCCCGCTCAGCGACTTCCCGGACGGCGTGCACTTCGAGAACTCGCTGCGCCGCCCGGCCGACCTCTACGTCGACCGCGTCTCGTATGTCGACGCGCAAGGCGTCACGCAGCCCTCTCCGCTCTCGCTCACCCCGAACGAGCCGCTGCGCATCCCGCCGACCACCGGCGTGACGACGACCGTGCAGACGCTGGTGAACATCGTCAGCGGGAAGTACGCGTACGCGCCGGTGGAGTCGCCCGATACGGCCTTGCCGCTGGTCCCGAGCTCGCAGTCGACGCTGTACCAGTTGACGACCGTCGGACCGGGCTACAAAGACGGTGCGCTCGATCAGCTCAGCGCGGCGCAGCGACAAGATCAGGAAGATCTCAGCGTCGAGTTCCTGTTGCGCGACATGGCGCTGCCGCTGCTGCTCGAGTTCGCGATCCCCGGCCACGACATCGATCACGCGCTCGGCGCCCAGGGACTGAGCGAGCCGCTGATCCACGACCTCGTCCACGCTGCCGAAGCCGTCCCCGGCGTCGCGGCGGCGGCGCAGAACGGACAGTGGGCGCAGGCGCTCGTGCTCGTGCTCGAACAGATCAAGAACAGTCAGAGCGTGCTGGCCAACGCGCTGCAGCAGATCCTCAACGCGGTGCTCGAAAACGAAGGGATCACCGCACAGCAGGCGGCGTTCAAAGTCGCGAACGCGTTTCTCTCCGCGGTGATGGCCACCGATAAGATCCTGGCCGCGTTCGACGCATCCGTGACCGAAGCCGGCCTCGTCTCGGCCGACCAGGCCGACATCTGGACGGTGACGGTGACCGCCGACAAGGTCACCTTGACGCCGCGGTCGGCCACCCTTCCGCACGGCACGACGCAGACGTTCACCGCGAACGTTCCGGCGGAGAGCGGCTCGGGTGCGACGCTCGTCTGGCACTGGGCGAATACGGCGCACGTCGGCCATATCGCCGACGGCCTCGCCGGTCACCTCGACGACTTCGACAGCTCGAAGAACGTCGTCACCTACACGGCCAACGCCTCCGGCGCCGGCACCGATACGATCACGGTCACCGCGTTCCTCGTGCAAGGGCAGAACCGGATTCAGCTCGGCACGCAGACCGCGACCGCCGACGTGACTTCCGGCTTGGTTCCGCAGACGATCGGCCCCGTTTCGGTTCCGGTCGGCCAGGGCGACCCCGTCGACGACGGCTACATCGCCTCGTTCCTCGCACCGCCGAACGGGCCGATCTCGAAGACGAATCCGGACGCCGATCTCGAAGTCGACTTCCAGCCGCACGTGGCGATCGAGAAGCCGCTGCTCGTGGCGACGCTGTACGTCGCCCGCAACGGCGGCCCGCAGGTCAGCGGAACACCGCTCACCGCGGTGACGTTCGAAGTGACGGGATCGGCGGCGGCGTTCGCGTCGACGGTTCAGGCGACGATCGCCTACGACTTCTACGTGCAGCAGCCCGATCAAGTGCCGGCGAACCACCAGTTCACCTGCTCGTTCTTCCAAGGCTCGCATCTGATCGGCACGGGCCTCATCGGGGCCGACGTCGGGCCCGGCATCGCTCCGGCCGGCGCGAAGTTCAGCTGCCCTGCGGGATTGGTCGGCACGCAGAATCAGCCGGACGGGACGTTCGTCAACCGCGGCTTCCAGCTCAACACTCCGTACACGCTGGTGATCGCGCAGTGAGGTTTCGCCGCCGCGGCTTACTCGACGACGGGCCGTTCGCCGCCGGCCGCCGCGAATCGCGCGGCGAGCTGACCGCGGGTGCGCAGTCCGAGCTTCCGGAAGACGGCGGAGAGGTGCTTCTCGACGAGCTTGACGCTGACGTGCAGCGCGAGCGCGACCTCGCGGTTCGTGCTTCCGCCGGCGACGAGACGCGCGATCGTTAGCTCGCGCGCGGTGAGCGCTCCGCCGAACGGATCGTCCGACGCCGCGATCGGTTCGGCGCCGGCCGGGACGATCGCTTCGCCGCGGTAGCCGATCCGCTCGCGCGCGGCGCGTGCCCCCGCCGGATCGCCGGCCAGCTCGCGCGCCGCGGCTTCGTACAGCGGCCAGCCCACGGCGGCGAACCCCTCCGCGGCGCGGCGTGCGTCGGGCACGGGGTCGCCGGACGCGAAACGGCGCGCGAGCACCGCGGCGGCGAGCGACCGCGTCGCCGCGGGCGCGGGGCCGGTGCCGTCGCGCGCGCACAGCTCCAGCACGCGCCTCGCGTGCGGCGGCGCGCACACCGCGGCGGCACTGAGCGCGAGCGGGAACGAGCCGAAGGCGTCGCCGGAGGCGAGCGCCGCATCGACGGCGCGCAGCGCGACGGCCCGCGCATCGTCGAGCGCGCCGCGCGCCGCGAGGAACCGCGCCCAGAACGCGGCGAGCGGACCGAAGATCGGCGCTTTGCCGGTCGCGATCGCTTCGTCGAGGAGACGCCGGTCGGGCGCGCAGGCCAGCAGCTGGGCGTCGTTCTGCGCGAGCCCCAGCGCGAGCGCCGTCTGCGCGAAGAAGAACTGGTCGAGCTTCATGTCGGCGAGCGTCGTGCGCGCCCGGTCGAACGCGGCCCGCGCGGTCACGTACTCGCCGCACGCTTCGTGCACGATCGCACGCGCGAGCAGCAGGTCGCACACGGTGACCGGGCTCGCGTTGAACGCGAGCGCGTTGTCGACGGCGAGCTGCATGCAGCGTTTGGAGACCTCCGTCACGCCGCAGTACAGCGCCGCCATCCCGGCCTCGCCGATGTCGTTCGAGGTGAGCACCGTCCGCGCCAGACGCTCGCCGAGCGCGCAGAGGCCGTCGGCCGCGGCGCGCAGCGCGCCGACGTCGCCGCGGCGCGCGCTCAGCACGCAGCTCGCGCTCGAGAACGCGAGCGCCGTCCGCGGCTCCGCCTCGAGCGACTCCGGCGCGATCGCGGCCAGCACGGCGGCCGTCTCGGCGATCCGGCCGGCGTCGGCGAGGAACGTCGCGTACGACGCGCGGGCGAGGTCGGCGACGGCGACGTCGCCGGCGGCGACCAGCACGCCGATCGCCTCGTTCCAGAAATCCAGCGCCTCGTGCGGCCGGCCGTCGTTGAACAGCGCACTCGCGAGATCGCGCGCCAGCCGGAACACGAACGCCGCGTCGGCGTCCGGCTGCGGCAAGCTCCGCCACGCGGTGCGATACCACGCGGTCGCGTGATCCATCCGGCCGGAACGGAAAAAGCTGCTCGCGATCTTCGTGGTGACGCGCAGCGCGTCGGCGCCGCGCGGATCGAGCAGCGCGAGCGTCCGCTCGTAGCACGCGATCGCGCCGTCGTACTCGTGCACCGACTGCGCATCGTCGCCGGCACGCTCGCCATACACCAAGGCCTTCTCGCGATCGCCGGCCGCCGACCAATGGTACGCCAGCGCGCCGAGCGTGCGATCGTTCACGCCGTGCGCCTCGATCGCCGTCGCGATCCGCCGGTGGAGCGGGCGGCGCCGGGCCGCGAGCTGCTCCTCGTACGTGACCTCGCGCGTGATCGCGTGCCGGAACGCGAAGGTCGCGGGATCGGAGGTCTCTTCGAGGATCTGCAGCGCGCGGGCGCGCGCGAGCGCGGGGAGTAACGCGGCGGACTCGGTCCCGAGCGCGTCCGCCAGCAAGTCGACGTCGAAGTACCGCCCGATCACGGCTGCGTGCGCGAGGATCGCGCGGTCCGCTGCGTCGAGGTGGGCGAGCCGTTCGCCGATCGCCGCGCGCACCGTTTCGGGCCAGGGCCGCTCCGCCCGGCGCGTGCCAACGCGGTCGAGGGCGCTGCACAGCAGCTCTTCGATGAAGAACGGATTCCCTTCCGCGACCGTCGCGACCGCGAGGCGCACCTCGGCGGGCAGCTCGCCGGCGCCCTCGAGCGCCGCCTCGATGAAGCGCGCGGTTTCGCCGCGCGCGAGCGGCTCGAGCTCGATCTCCGCGACCGCGCGCTCGCGCCGGAGCGCGCCGATCGCGCCGAGCAGCGGATGGTCGTCGTGCACGTCGTGGCCGCGGTACGTCGCCACGACCAGCAGCCGGCGCGTCGCGATCCGTTCGGCGAGCTGCGCGAGCGCACCGACCGTCTCTCGGTCCGCCCAGTGCAGATCCTCGACGACCGCGACGCAGGCGTGACGGCTGCTGCAGTCGAGCAACGCGTCGACGATGCGGCGCCGCTGCTCGTCCTGCGAGGCGGCGGGGATCAACGCCGCGGCGGGCGAGCCGAACCCTTCGAGCACGTCGAGCAGCGCCTCGTACGGACGGCTCGCGTACGGCCGGCAGCGTCCGGCCGCGACCCGCCCGCGCGCGTTCCCGGTCGCTTCGAGGAACTCGCGAAGCAGCCGCGACTTGCCGATCCCCGCGTCGCCGCGAACCAGCACGATGCCGCCGTGTCCGCGCGCGAGATCGCGCCGCCGCGCGATCAGAAACTCGCTTTCGCGGCGGCGGCCGATGAACCGCCGGCAGCGCACCGAAGCGGCGATCATGCCGCGCTCCGGCTCGCGACGGCACCCGGCGCCGCACGGCGTCCAGCTTGGGCGCGCTGCGGGATCACCGCCCTCGAAACACCGAGACGGTCAACGCTCTCGACTCATCCGAGTGCGCACTGCACGGAACAGGCCTCCCGTTCGCCGCCGGCCCATTCCTTCGCCGTCCAACCGGAGGGCGCCTCGGGTCTGCGAGCGGGTCGCCCCGGCGGTTACGCCGTTTCGCGGCGTGCGAGCTTGTTGATCGTGCCGCGGCAGCCGGGCACGTTGCACGTGCAGCGCTTGCGGTCCGAGTGCATGGTCGCGACGTAGTCGACCGTGATCTCTTCGCCGGGCGCGATGTCGCGCAGCGCCAGGACGAGGAGGTGTCCCCGGATCGTCTGCATGAACGCGCTGGGCTTGCACGAGTGGTTGATGTAGTGCGTGCCGTTGCCGCCGACGCCGCCGTCGATGCTGTAGCGCTCGTCCAGTCCGCTGATTCGCAAGACGCGGCGGCGCGCGCCGCGCCGTTCGGCCTCCGCGTTGGTGATCTTCTGGCCGGTGTAGGCGGCGATCTTCGTGCGCCGGCGGAACGGAACCGTCGCGAAGCAGCCGCGGCCGTGGATCGGTGAGGGCGCGATCGTCAGCCCCGGCGCGAGCTTGAGTCTCATCGCGCCTTGTCTTCGACGCGGAAGCCTCGGGTGCTTCGGTCGTCGACGTCATCGTCAGAAGGCAATGGAACGCGCGGCCGGCCTGCGCGCGACGACGCGCTGCCCGACGTGATTCACACGTACGCACCTGATGCCAACTGTGCCGCACACATGGCACTATGGTGGTGCACGATCGGCGTATGGACGCAGCGAAGAACGTGTCGTATCTTTTCGAGCATCGCGGCGCGGCCGGTTCAGTTGCCGACCTCCAAGTCGCCGAACCAGCACGTACCCGGCGAGATACCAAACGCATCGGGGATCGCTCGGAGCTCGAAGTCGCGGTTGCGATGGTGAGGGCCGGATATCTCGTATCGAAGCCGCTCGGCGAGAATCAGCGATACGACTTGATCGCAGACGACGGCACCAGGCTTCACCGAGTGCAGGTCAAGACCGGGCGCGTTCGGGCGGGAGTCGTGAAATTCAATTGCTGCAGCACCCACGGCCATCGACGGACGACGCTGCAGTCGTTGCCGTACCGGGGGCAGATCGAGCTACTCGCCGTCTTTTGTCCCGAGAATCAGAAGGTGTACATCGTCCCGGAGGCGGAGTTGACGGAATCCACGATCCACTTGCGGTTGGTCTCGGCACGTAATAATATGTCGAAGACGATCCGCTGGGCGGAGCGATACGAGCTGGCGTAGCTTAGTGGTAAAGCATCTGCATGGTAAGTAGAAGACCGTGGGTTCAATCCCCACCGCCAGCTCCATGTTTCGAGACCCTGCCGCGCTCGCGGAGGGTCTCGTCGGTTTCCCGGGTAGTCGTCGGGCGATGGCTATGACGGTCTCGACGGATAGTGCCAAGCGCGCGCTTCTCGAGCGCCTGATCGACGATGCGAGCCTGTTTCCGCCGCGCCAGCTGCCGATGCGGCTCGCGCTGCGGCATCATGCCCGCCACGCCGAGAGCGCGTACGCCTGGGTCGGGGGCCGCTTCGTCCTGCCCGCCTCGCGGGTCGACGAGTTCCTCGCCGCGCGCACCGCCGCCGACGAACCCGTCGCGCTCACCGTCCTCCTCGACGCGGCGGTCCGCGGCGCCAAAGGCGACACGGTCCGCGCCGACCTCCACCGCGTCGAGCGCCTGCGCGCGCTGCCGGGCGTCGCCGTCGAAGGGCTCGAGCTGCGAGTCCCCGGCGGGCTCGACGCGGCCGGGCTGCGGCGTGCGGTGAGCGCGGTCGCCCAGACCTTCGGCGACGCCGGGATCGCCCTGTGGATCGAAGGCGACTACGACGCCGGCTGGCGGGTGCCGCCGGCCGGCGCGCTCGCGCTCCTCGCCGAAGCGCGCAGCGAGGCGGCCGTCCAGCTGACGATCGGCGCGAAGATCCGCTGCGGCGGCGCACGTCCCGGCGCGACGCCCTCGGTCGAAGACCTCGCGGCGTTCGTCGTCGCCGCGCACGCGGCCGACGTCCCGTGGAAGGCGACCGCGGGTCTGCACCATCCGGTGCGGGCGATGCACGGCGCCGCGCCGATGCACGGCTTCTTGAACCTCTTCGTCGCCGGGATCGCACTGCACGCCGGCGCGCTCACCCCCGCGCGCGTCGTCGAGGTGGTGGCGGAAGAAGACCCGCGCGCGTTCGTCGTCGACCCGGTGCACGTCGGCTGGCGCGACGTACGCGTCGACGCCGGCACGGTCGTGGACGCGCGCGCACAGTGCGTCTCCTACGGAAGCTGCAGCTTCGACGAGCCGGTCGACGACTTGCGCGAGCTCGGCATCTTGCTGTGAGCGCCGGCCGCATCGGTGCGTCCCGCGCGGCCGCCGCGAGCGCCGCCGTCGACCCGCGCGACTACGGGCTCGACAACCTGCCGTTCGGAATCGTTTCGCCGGACGGCGGCGCACCGCGCCCGGGCGTCGCATTCCGCAGCGGCGTCGTCGACCTCGACGCGCTGGTCGGTGCGAAGCTGCTCGACGAAGAGACGCTGCGCGGCGTCACCACGCTCAACGCGTTCCTCGGCCGTGGGCGCGAAGCATGGCGCAACGTGCGTGCGCGCTTGCAGCATCTGCTCTCCGACAGTGCGAGCGCGGCGGAGCGCGACGCGATCGCGCGCGCGACGCTATCGCGCGACGCGGTGACGATGCATCTCCCGGTCGCCGTCGGCGACTACGTCGATTTCTACTCCTCGCTCGAGCACGCGACCAACCTCGGGCGGATCTTGCGCCCGAACGGCGAGCCGCTGCTGCCCAACTACCGGCACATCCCGATCGGCTACCACGGGCGCTCCTCGACCCTCGTCGTCGCCGGGACGCCCGTGCGCCGCCCCCACGGGCAGCGCAAGCCGCCGGACGCGAGCGCACCGTCGTTCGGCCCCTCGCAGCAACTCGACGTCGAGCTGGAGATGGGCTGGATCGCCGGCCCCGGGAACGCGCTGGGCGAACCGATCCCGATCGACGCCGCGCGCGACCACGCCTTCGGCTACGTGCTGCTCAACGACTGGAGCGCGCGCGACATCCAAGCGTGGGAGTACCAGCCGCTCGGGCCGTTTCTCGGCAAGTCGTTCGCGACGTCCGTCTCGCCCTGGATCGTCACGCTCGACGCCCTCGAGCCGTTTCGGGTCGACGAACCCGCACGCGAGCCCGAACCGCTGCCGTATCTGCGCGCCCGCGAGCGCTGGTCGTACGAGGTCGAGCTCCAGATGCTGCTGCAGAGCGCGGTGATGCGCGAGCGCGGGGATCCGCCGCTGACCGTCTCGCGCACGAACCTGCGCGGAATGTACTGGACCTTCGCGCAGCAGCTCGCGCACGTCACCTCGAACGGCGCGACGCTGCGCCCGGGCGATCTCTTCGGCACCGGGACGATCTCCGGGAGCGAGCAGGGGACGCAAGGCTCGTTCATCGAGCTGACGTGGCGCGGCGCGCGCCCGCTCGCGCTCCCCACCGGCGAGACGCGCGCGTTCCTCGAAGACGGCGACGCGGTGATCATACGCGGCCGCGCGGTCAAGGGCGCGCTGCGCGTCGGCTTCGGCGAGGTCGTCGGAACGATCGTCGGCTAGGAGTCGGCCGACCGCAACGAAGTGAGAACCCCGAAGCGGCTTGCGGGCGCAGCCCGCAAACGCGATGGATCGGGCGCTCGCCCAATCCTCTCTGCCAGCGAACCGACGCTCTTCTCGAGCAAACCCCACGCGTCGGGGCCGAACTCGGCGCGCTCCTGCGCGTAGAACGGCCGCAGCTTCTCGCGGAACGGCGCGGTGTCGACCGTGTTGATCTGCATCTTGTAGACGCGGCCCATCTTCTCGGCCAGGCTGTCGTTCGAGAGCTGCATCTCGCGGCGATTCGAGAGCGCGAAGCGGTCGATCGAGTCGCGCAGGATCCGCTGCAGGTCGGGCGGGAGCGCCTTAAAGGCGTCGGCGTTGGAGACGACCCAGAAGTTCGACCACATGTGGTTCGTCACCGAGATGTACTTCTGCACTTCGTAGAGCCGGTACGTCTCGAGGATGGTGAACGGGTTCTCCTGCGCGTCGACGACGTGCGTCTGCAGCGCGGTGTACATCTCGCTCGCCGCGATGGGGGTCGGCGCCGCGCCGAGCGTCTTGAACAGGTCGACCCAGATCTTCGAGGGCGGCGTGCGGATCTTCAGTCCCTGCATGTCGGGGACGACGCGGATCGGGTGCGTCGAGGTGGTGATCTGCCGGAAGCCGTTGACCCACGGCCGTGCGAACGTGACGAACGGGCCCCGCTCGTCCATCTGCTTGCGGACGAGCGCGCCGAGCGGGCCGTCGAACGCGGCGAGCGCCTGCGCCTGGTTCTTGAAGGCGAAGCCGACGCCTTCGATCCCCGCCAGCGGCGCGACGCTCTGGTAGATCCCGCCGTAGCCCGAGTAGAGCTGGATCGCGCCGCTGCGCACCTGGGTGAGCATCGCGGGGTCGCCGCCCAGCACGTTGTTCGGATAGATCTCGATCGCCAGCCGCCCGCGCGTTCGCTGCAGCACGTCGTTCTTCACGCGCACCGCATTGACGTGCAGCGGGTGGTTGAGCTGCGTGGCGTGCGCCCACTTGAAGGTGAACTCCGCCGCGCGCGCGGGACGGCGCACGAGGGCGACCGAGGCGAACGCGGCCGCCGAGCCGGCCAGGAAGCGCCGCCGGTCAGATCGGGTCATGGAATCCTCCGACGATCATCGCTTCGCTCTGACGGCGCGCTTCGCGGTATCGCTCCTGCTGCGCACGGTCGTTCGGCGCGAAATCCGCCAGCACGCGTTCCAGCTCCTCGTCGAAGAAGCGGGTCACGTCGGCCCGGTCGTGCATTCCGTGCGCAATGCGCTGCGCGATCATCAAACGGTAGATGCGGTCGGTCGCCAAGTCTTCCATGTACCCGTCGAGCAGGGAGGCGCCCAGACCGCTGAGCGCGCCGTGGCGGTAGCGGATCACCGTCCGCACCGCGGCGCGCGTCCCCGCTTCGCTGCGCGTGCCCACGCCGGCGACCGGCGGAAGGAGATCGGGCTCGGCGTTCGCCCCCGGCTTGCGCGCGAAGCGTTGATTCGGCGCCGGAAACTGCGCGACGGCGATCGCGTTCTGATCCGGGTGTCCCGTCCACGCACCGTCGAACAGCGCGTTCGACTCGTTGCGTTTGTCCTGCTCGAGCACGGCGAGGGCGCGCGCGTTCAGCTCGGCGTTCGCGCGGTCGGGGAAGAGCGCGGTCATCCCGCCGATCGCCAGCATCCCGTGGCGATGGCAGATCTCGGGGATCCGCTCGCGCAAGTTCTGGAAGAAAGCGACGTCGTGCGGGATCGTGTTGCGGTCCGGCAGCAGCCAGCGCGGATCGTCGAGGTTGAAGTGGATCAGCGAGGCCATGTAGTCCCAGCGCCCGAGGTCGAGCGCCAGCAGATGATCGCGCAGCTCGTACGCGAAGCTCTCCGCCGCGTACGCCATCGGAAAGGCCTCGACGAGCGCCATCGCCTTGATTGCGTGCGGCGGCTCGCCCTTCGCGGCCGCCAGCGCCTGGAAGACGTCGCGCCACCATCGCGCTTCGTCGGCCGACTCCGACTTCGGGATGTAGATCGCCAGCGGATGCTTCAGCCGCGCGAAGTCGAGCTTGTAGACGAGCAGCGCGAGGTCGAACAGGGACGCCGACGTCGGCTGGTCGTAGAGTCCGGCCTGCGAAAGGTGCAGCCCGCGCACGCGCGTCCACAGCACGGTGTCCGACGGCGTGATGCCGACCGTCGTGCCGCGCTTCTGGTCGGCGTACGTCAGCTCGCCGTAGTACATCGCGACGATGTTGTCGATCCCGGCGAGCGTATGCGCGAACGCGTTCGCCATCGAGTCCTCGAGGTCGATCATGACGCCGGGCGCGCCGGAGTTGAGCAGCTTCACGCACAGCTCGGCGTCGTCGGCGGGCCCGGTCATCTGGTTGCGCTGGTCGGCGCACCACGCCGGAAGCTCGATCCGCCAGTCGCCCTGCGCCGCCGACGGCACGGGGTACTGCGGCTTGCGGCCGGCGAGGGCATCGGCGAGCACGCGCTCGCGCGCCGCGATCGCCTCGCGCTGGCGCGGCGTGAAGCGTTCGTGGAGCGGGCGGTAGAACTCCGCGAACCCGCCGGCCAGATCGCGCTCGATCGCGAACCCGGCCGGCGCGCCGCTCATCGGCGGGATGTGGGCCGTCGCCGGCGCCGCTGAACCGGTCCGCGTCTGCATGAGCCGACCCTTCGCTGCGGGAAGGGTCATTCCGTGCGCCCGTAGCTCAACAGGATAGAGCGAGGCACTCCTAAGGCCGAGGTTGGCGGTTCGAGTCCGCCCGGGCGCATGAAAAAACGTCGGTCGACGCCGGCTCACGCGTTCGGCGAATGCGCCGCGCGCGGCGTCAGTCGCGGTCGCGGGTGAACGCTTTGTGGCCGGCCTGGATCAGCTCGAGCGCTTCCGCCGCTTCGACCGTGCCGACCAGCTCGATCGTGTTTCCCTGATGTTCCGAATAGCCGCAGAGGAAGTCTTCGAGCGCCTTGCGCGCATCGGGGCTCAGATCGCTCAGCGTCGTGCAGCCGTCCGTCGGCATGGTCGTGCCCGGCGCGGGTCGCGGCGCGGCGACGAAGCGGTCGTTTTCGACGCCGTTCTTGCGCAGGCGGATCGCGCCCAGGACGCGCACGGCAAGCAAACAGCCGGAGAACGTGGGCTGCTCCAGCATGACGATGACGTCGAGCGGATCGCCGTCCTCCCCGAGCGTCTGCGGGATGAAGCCGTAGTCGTACGGCCACTGATAGCCCTCGGGCAGCGCCTCGTGGAAGGCGATGATCCCCAGCCGCGACTCGAGCGCGAACTTGTACGGACTGCCCTTCGTCGTCTCGACGATGGCGTGGATCACGCCCTGCTTGCGATCGTCCTTCGACGGATAGGTTGGGATCAGCTCGTAGTGCGTCGCGTTGATCGATTTCATCCGCGCTCCTCGCGAGAACCGAATGTCAAGATTCGGTACATCAGCCGCCGCTGCGCCGGCGCGCGCGGGCCGCGGCGAGCGCGAGCGCGTCCTTCAGCCGGTCGGGACCCTCGAGGACGCGGTCGCGACTGCGCCGGCAATAGCACTTCTTGAGCACGCCGGACGCATCGCGCGTCGGGACATGACAGCCGTCCACGTGGTGGGAGTCGACCGAGTGCAGGCAATCGCAGAACACCGCATCCCTCGCGATGGCACACGGACTCCGCGTCCGTTTGAAATGACACGAGACCGACCGACGCCGAGTCGACGTCCTTGTCCCGGCAGTGAGCCGGTTGGCGGCCCTGCGCCGCCCGCCCTCCCGCGAGCGGTCGAAACCGTACCGTTCCCGTCCGAGCGATCCTCCTGTTACAGCACCGTAAAGGGCTGGAACAGCTTCGGAAAAAAGCAAGCGAGCGGCCTTGCGCTTCGCATCACCGCGTGCTACGGTCGCCTCCCGGCCATGCGAACGACTCGCGCGACACTCAGCGATCAGGACTCCTTCGACGATTTCGTCTTCTTCCAAGACGAGCTCGAAGACGTCATCGGCGTGCTCATGCCCGACGTCCGCGTCGAACGCGAAGGGACCGTGCTGGTCCTGAGCCGGGATCGCGCGCTGGTCGTGCTGGAGCCGGCGACCGCGAGCCACTGCCAGGTCGTGATGCGCTTCCGCGGCGTCGTGGTGCTGCGCGAGCACTGCCCGCTCGTCGCCGAACGGCTCGCCGAGCTGCGCGCCGACGTCATCGGGTTCTTCTGCGGTGCGCCGCTGCAGACGTTCTCGGTCTGGCCGCGCAAAGGGCCGCTGCCCACGCCGCCGGCGCGCCGTCGCCGCGCCGAGTCGCGCCGCGTCTCGTGGTGGTCGAACCGCGTCTGGGTGAAGGGTCCGCACGAATAAGCGGCCTCGCTGCTGAAGAACGGTCCTCGCGATCGCCCTCGGGCTGCTGCGCCCGCCGGTCGCGCACTTCGAGCGCGGCCGCCGCCCCGCTCCCGAAAGCACGCGCCTCGGCCTGATCGCTGCGGCCCTGCGGGCGGGCTCGCCCACGCCGACGGCAAACCGGTGATCGTCTCGGTCGGCGTGGCGTACGCGCACGCCGCCGACGGCTCGGCCGAGATCGTCGACCGGGCCGATCGCGCGCTCTCCCGGGCCAAACGGACCGGCCGGGAACCGCGTCGTCGAATCGCAGCTCGCCGGCTGATCGCCCGGAGGTTCAGGCGCCATCACTGCACCGATCTACGTCATCGTCCAGCTCTCGCCGACGCCGCCGTGGCTGCGGCTCTCACGCGAGGAGCGGAGCCGCTGGCTCGAGGACCGCTTCGCCCAGCTCGGCGAGACGTTCACCGACGAGGCGAGCCGCCCGCTCTGGAGCCAGCTCACCGAGATGCACACGACGCGCGGGATCGAGCGCAGCATCGTGATGCTGTGGCGGATCGCCGACGACGATGCGCTCGGCGGACTCGGGGATCTGCTCCAGCGCCAGGACGTGACCACGTACTTCGGGGTCGCGACGATCGGCGGGTTCCACGCCGCCGACCGCGCCGCGATCGTCGCCCCCCTGCTCGACGTCTAGGCGAGCGGTGGCCCGGCGTGCCCGTTGCCACGCCGCCGGAGCTATGCTACACTGGGCGTCGGAACGGACCCCGCGTCCGTTTTCTTCATGTTCCCCGGCGCGCCGGACCCTTTTCGAGAACCTGAGCGATGGCGAAAAAAGAGAATCGTGTGATGGTGACCATGGCCTGCACCGAGTGCAAACGCCGCAACTACAACACGTTCAAGAACCGGCAGCATACCAGCCAGCGGCTCGAGCTGAGCAAGTATTGCCGCTGGTGCCGTTGCCACCGGGCGCACCGGGAAACGAAGTAAGCGACGTTAGCTATGCGCGACGGCGGATCGGCCCGACGGGACGAACGCGACGGCGGATCGGGCCGAAGGGACGAACGCGACGGGTTCCTCGAAGGCGAACCCTCTAGGGCGGTGGCGCAATTGGTAGCGCAGCGGTCTCCAAAACCGCGGGTTGCAGGTTCGAGTCCTGTCCGCCCTGCCAATCTTCTGCGGTACAAGGCATCATGAAATCGAATCCCAGCCGGCCGGGCGCGCCCGCGCGCCAGTCCGCGCAACGGGCGATGCGCGCACAGCGCTCGCAAGAGTTCGTCCAAGGCGTCATCTCCGAGATGCGCCGCGTCACCTGGCCCTCGCGCGAGGAGTGGATCGCGGCGACGCTCCTCACCCTCGCGCTCGTCATCGGCGTCGGTCTCTTCACGTCCGCCTCCGACTGGCTGTTCGGCTGGATCTTCGGCCTTCTGACGGGGCAGGCGCGCTGATGGACGAGAACGTGACGACCACCACCACGGTCGAGCCCGAAGGCGAGAAGCGCGCGCCGGGCGCGAAGAAGCAGGACGATCGCAAGCGCTGGTACGTGATCCACACGTACTCCGGCTACGAGAACAAGGTCAAAGCGAACCTCGAGCGCCGCATCCACTCGATGAACATGCAGGACAAGATCTTTCGCGTGCTCGTCCCGATGGAAGACGAAGTGGAGTTCAAGGACGGCAAGCGCAAGATCACGCCGAAGAAGGTCTTTCCGGGCTACGTGCTCGTCGAGATGGACATGGACGACGCGTCCTGGTACGTCGTGCGCAACACCTCGGGCGTCACCGGGTTCGTCGGGTCGCCGGGGTCGGGTGAGAAGCCCGTGCCGCTGCAGGACAAAGAAGTGAAGACGATCCTCAAACAGATGGGGATCGAGACGCCGAAGCTCAAGATCGACTTCGCGAAGGGCGACCGGATCAAGGTCACCTCGGGGCCGTTCTTCGACTTCACCGGGATCGTCGACGACATCCAGCCCGAAAAAGAAAAGGTTCGCGCGCTCATCTCGATCTTCGGGCGGGAGACGCCGGTCGAGCTGGAGTTCTATCAGATCGAGAAGGTCTGAGCGATCGGCGCGTGAGCGCCGTTGTTGAGAACCTGGGTGGCGGGGCTGTCTTTCGGCGGAGGGACCAGCGTTGCGGTGAGCGGATAGGGGGCCATGGCTCCCTTCAAAAGCCGTCGTTCTTTTCTTGGCGGGGCAGTTGCGGTTGGCGTTTCGGCCGTTGTTCCGATGCGGGCGCGCGCGGCGACGCCGGTGGTGAAGCTCGGGTATATCGATTCGCTTTCCGGGCCGTTTGCGGTTGGGGGGATTCCGCAGCTCAGCGGCGCGCGATTGGCGCTGGAGGAGGCGAATCGGCGGGGGCGCGTTCGGTACGAGCTCGTCGTTGCGGATGATGCGACCAAGCCCGCGGTGGCGACGACCGAGACGCGGCGGCTCGTCGAAAATGAAAAAGTGGACGTGCTGCTGGGCGGGGCGTCGTCGGCGGTTGGGAACGCGGTGTCGGCGTATGCGGAGAACGCCGGCGTGCTGTATCTGGCGGTAGGGACGCACGATACGGCGATGACGGGGAGCAAGGCGAATCGGGTGTGCTTTCGGCAGACGTGTTCGCTGGCGATGTTGACCAATGCGCTCGGGTCGGAGCTCGTGCGGCGAGCGAAGCGCTGGTATTTTCTCGTAGCAGATTATGCGTTTGGGACCGATGCGCGGGATCGGCTCGTGCCGATTCTGATGGCGCACGGCGGGCGCGTCGCGGGGATGGATCTGCATGCGCTCGGGACGAGTGATTTCTCGCCGTACATGGTGAAGGCGCGGGCGAGCGATGCGGATGCGTTTCTCTTGTTGAACGGCGGAACCGACACGCAGAACGCGGCGACGGCGTTCGTGCAGTTCGGGCTGCAGAAGCGGATGCTGGCGGCGGGAGTGACCGGCGAGAACGAGCTCGCGGCGGGGTTTCCGGCGGAGGAACTCGCGGGCTCGTTGTGGGGATACGTGTGGGGGCCGGATGCGGGTGGGCGTGCGGCGGCGTTGCATCGGAAGCTGGCCGCGGTCGCGCACGGATTTCCACCGAACTGGCGGCAGTATCTCGGGTACATGGCGGTCGCCAACATCGTCGATCGGATCGAAGCGAGCGGGACCACCGATACGGCGACGCTGGTGCGCGCGTTCGAGAACCACCGCTACGATGCGGCGAAGGCCCAGCCCGCGCTGTTTCGCGCCTGCGATCATCAAGCGGTGCAGGAGACGTACTGCGCCGAGATGCTGCCGCGCGCGAAGCGGCGGGATCCGAACGAATACTTTCGCATCGTCTCGGCGGTCGGCGGCGAGTTCGCCGCCGGGCCTTGCTCGAATCCCGACAGCGCGAAGGCCGCCGAGATCATCGGGGGCGAGAAGATCCCGGCACGGGACGGCTATGCGCCGGTCGTCGTTCGCTGACGCGCCCACGGTTGCCGTGCGCGAGGTTGCGGCACCGCCCTGGCGGGCGACGGCGGAGCACCGCCGCGGCGGCGGCCCCGTATCGCGGGGATGACGTCGCGGCGCGTCGGTCGGGCTACAGACGGATGCCGAAGCCGGCGTACGGGTCGGAGCGGATGAAGCGGATCTGGGCGGGGAGCGCGTTGCCGCGCCGCAGTTCGCTGTCGAAGCCGGCGTTGAAGAAGATGGGGGAGCGTGCGCTGCGGACGATCGCGCCGAACTCGCCCTTGAAGATGCGGAACGTCGGCGTGAGCGTGCGCGCGGGCGGCGTTTGCGTGACGTACGTGCCGCCCGCGGTCGGGTAGAAGAAGGCCGAGCCGTAGGGGCGGATCCCGGGGCCGGCGTGCGCGCGCTCTTCGAGTCCGAAGCCGGCGCCGGTCAGCGACGGGTACGGGTAGTTCGCCCACGTGCGGTCGACGCCGATCCCGAGGTACAGGGAGCTGCCGTCGATCTCGTGCTCGAACCGCGCTTCGAACGAGGAGTCGCGCGCGAGGAACGGCGTCGTCGTGGCGTAGCCGCCTTCGATCAGCGGGAAGCGCGTGAGCTGACCGGCGCCGCCGTCGGTGTGGTAGACGTTCCGCACGTAGTCGAGCCGGATCGCCAGGCCATTGCGCGCGACGTCGAAGCGCAGAGCGAGCGACGGATTGTAGGCGTCGCCGTCGCTCGAGCGCTCGTTGTAGACGTCGCCCATGGGGCGGATGATCTGCAGGGTAGGCGGATCGTCTTGGCCTTCGGCGAGGCACCGTTGCGCCGTGTTCGCCAGCACGGCGAGCACGGCGACGGCAATGACGAGCGAGCGGCGCACGGTCATCCTCCTTTTCCGGTGAGCGTCTGGAAGAGATAGATCGCCGTCGCCGTCCCCACGACGCCGGTCACGCACCAGCCGGCGAACGCGAGCGGCCGCGAGATTCGGCGCTGATGCATGATCGCGTGGTTCCGGGCGACGAGCAGCATCAGCGCCATCGTGAGCGGTGTCGCGATCCCACCGGCGATCCCGCTGAAGTAGAGAAGCGTGATCGGCCGGACGCCGGCGAAGCCGATCGCGACCGCGATCGCGACGCAGCCCGTCAGCGTCAGGTAGAAGGCGCGCGCGTGGGGAAACGTCTCATCGAGGCTGTGGCGCCAGCCGAACATCTCCGCCGCGACGTACGCGCACGTTCCGGCGATCACCGGGATCGCGACGAGCGCCGATCCGAGGAGGCCGAGGGCGAAGATCAGCGCCGCATACTTTCCGGCGACGGGCGCGAGCGCTTGGGCGGCCTCTTCGGCGGTCTGAACGACCTTGTGGTGCGCGCCCAGCGTGGCGCCGGTGGCGATCAAGATGAACCAGAACGTCAGGCCTGCGACGACGATCCCGAGCGCGGCATCGGCCTGCACGAGGCCGAGCCGCCGCAGGCGCGGCTTCTCTTCCGCGATCTCGATCGTCTCCCACACGTAGGCGTACGCGGTGAGCGTCGTGCCGAGCAGCGCGAGCGCTCCCGACACGGTCTCCGGACGAAAGTCGAAGTGCGGGACGAACGATCCCACGAAGACGGCGCGCCAGTCGGGATGCGCGAGAAACGCCGCACCGACGTACGTCAGGAAAAGGAGCGCGACGTAGCGCAGCACGCGCTCGATCCCGCGATAGTTGCCGAAGACCAGCACGGCGACGGTGAGTGCGCCCAGCGGGATCAGCCACCAGACATACGAGACGTGCGTGAGCATCGAAAGCGCCGCGCCGCCGCCTTCGAGGTCGGCGGCCAGGGTGAGGACGTTGACGATCAGCAGCGCGAGGAGCGCGACGACCGCCCAGCCGCGCCCGTACTGCGACCGGATGCAGTCCTCGAGACCTTTCTTCGAGACCGCCCCGACTTGCGCGGCGATCGATTGGATCACCGCCAGCATCGGGATCACCAGCAGCGTGAGCCACCCGAGCTCGTACGTCGTCGTCGACCCGATCACGGCCAGCGTCGCCACGGTGGTGGGATCGTTGTCCGATGCGCCGGCGACGAGCCCGGCACCGAAGACCTGGGCCTTGCCCGCGGCACGGCCGTCTCGCCGAGCGTTCGGTGGGGTGCTCACGCTGAGGGGCTTAGCGTCTCCAGGTCGCGCCGTTCCTGCCCTGCTGTTGGATCAGCGCCAGATGGTTGCGAGCATGACCACGATGACGATCGCGAAGATCCCCGCGACCATCAACGTCGTGCTCAGCGCCGGGCGCCGCAGCGAGCGCCGTCGACGCCTGCGCGCCGTCGGCGCGCTCGAGTTCACGAGCGGCCGTACTGCAGCGTATCGGCGACGCGCTGTTCGAACATCAGGCGCTTGAGCATCCCGTGCTGTCCGCAGGGAAATGCGGTGCAGCCGTTCGCGTCCTCGCGGGCGCTGCAGCCGCAGCGCCACACGTGATCGACCGCGCCCGGGACGCCGCTCGATTCATGGCGATACGTCCTGCTCGGAGCGCCGAGGATGCTGCGAAGAACTGAAAAGGACAGGAGGTACATGACGCCTTCCGTGCGTGCCGGCGTCCGTTTCGCGGACGCCTCCGTCAACACCCGACCCGTCGATGGTATCGCTTGCCCGCTCGCCGATCAAGGCCCGTTCGCCGAACCGGACACAATCTGTGGACGGGCTTGACCGTCCGTGAACACTACGTGCGGCGGCCGAGCTCCACGCCGAGCGGGGCGAAGCCGCTGGCCGTCGGCTGCGTCGGCGCCGCGGCGGAGCCGTGCATCGTGGTGAGCGTGATGCGGCGCGTTCGGCGATCGGCGAAGCGCACCGACACCTCGACCGCTTCGCCGATCTCGTAGTCGGCCGGATCGGCGTCGCTCTCGCGGATCGTGCCGACGACGCCGGGCGCGATCTCGACTTGCAGACGCGGCTCCTTCGCGACGACTTTTCCTTCGACGGTCGTCCCTTGGCGCAGCAGGTTCGCGTGATCGCGCCAGGGATCGGCGAGCGCGTTGCGTCGCGAGAGCGAGATCTTCTTCCCGCCTTCGTCGATGCGCAGCACTTCGACGCTCAACCGCTCGCCGATGTGCACGACATCGGCCGCGGTCTCGATCCGTTCGAACGCGAGCTCGCGCATCGGGATCAGCCCGTCGATGCCGCCGAGATCGACGAACGCGCCGAAATCGGTGAGCCGCACGATGGTTCCTTCACGCACTTGTCCGACTTGCAGCGAGCTCAGCAACTCGCGGCGTTTCGTGCGCCGCTCGTCTTCGAGCGCCCGGCGCTGCGAGACGACGATCCGCCGGCGCGACTGATCGATGTCGATCACGCGCAACGGCATCTTCGCTTTCACCAGCGCCTCGATCGACGTCCCCTGCGGCGGCCGCACTTGCGAGGCGGGAAGGAACCCGCGAATCCCGCCGACGTCGACCAGCAGCCCGCCCTTCACCGCGGCGGTCACTACGCCGGTCAGCGTCTCGTTCGTCTCGCGCGCGTTCACGACGCGTTCCCACGCCTGCTGCGCGCGGATCCTGCGCTCGTCCGCCTTCGCCGCCGGCGCGCTCGCCGTCTCACCCGCAGGCTGAGGCTGCTGCTCGGCGGCGACGTGCGGCTCCGGGGATGCTTGCGCCGACGCCTCGGCGTTCGAAGTCTGGGCGACCGGCTCGAGCGCCTGTCCTTCCGCCGGTCCGGCACCGGCGTCGGCGCTGGTCGAGTCGGCGGCTCGGGTTTCCGGCGCGGCCGTGGCGGCCACCGGCGCGGCTTCAGCCGTCGGCGCTGTCTCGGCGGCCTGGTTCTCCGTCGCGGCCGTGGGAGCAACCGGCGCAGTTTCGTCTGGCGGCGCGGTCTCGGCCGCCTGGTTCTCCGGCGCGGCCGTCGAGGCAGCCGGCACCGCTGCGGCCTCGGGCGCCGTCGCGGCCGGCTCGAGCTCAGCGGTCGGCGGAGCGTCTGCGACCGGCACGGTTTCAGGCGCGGGCGTCGTCTTGGCCGCGCACGCAGCTTCGGCGGCCGGCTCGACCTCGGCGGCCGGCTCGGCTTCGGCGGCGGCCGGCTTCGGCGGCCGGCTCGGCCTCGGCCGGCGGCGCAGCTTCAGTGGCCTGTGGCGCGGGGGCGGCTTCGGTTTCGGCGGCGGGCGCGGCGGGTTGGATCGGCGGAACGATCGCGCCGGCTTCGGCGGTGTCCGGGGTCGCGTCGGTGTCGTCGCTCGTCGAGGCGGCGGCGACGGGCTCGCCGGCGCTCGACGACGCGTCGGCGGATGTCTGCTCCGGCGAGGAGGGGTCCTCGGCCGACGGAGCCTGCTGCGCGGCCGCGGCCTCCCCAGGGCCCTCGGACGCGAGGCGCTCTTCGTTCACGGGCTGATCCATACTCGGTAAACGGCGCCTTCGCCCGCCACGTCGCGGACAACTTTCGATTTCAAGCGAGGTCTTCGCGCGCCAGGCCGGCGCCACCGATCAGAGGTGGCGGAAGAACGGGGTCGCGCCGAGCCCGTTGAGGACGAATTGCACCGCCAGCGCGGCGAGGATGATTCCGAGGAGCCGGGTGACGACGTGGATCCCCGTCGTGCCGATGATCCGGCGCAGGAAGCTCGCGGCGCTCATGCACAGCCACGTCACCGCCAGCGCCGAGGCGTATGCGAGCGCGAGGGTGAGCACCCGCACGTCGTTGCCGTGCGTCTCGCCGGCGAGCAGCAGCACCGTGGCGATCGTTCCCGGCCCGGCGATCATCGGAATCGCGAGCGGGAAGACGGCGGGGTTGTTCGCCGCGCTCGCCGCTTCGGTTTCGGCCGCGGTCTGCTTCGCGCCGGTCGGCCGCGCGAACAGCATGTCGATCGCGATCAGGAACAGCAGCACCCCGCCGGCGATGGTGAACGCCGGGAGCGTGATTCCGAGGTAGCCGAGGAGGGCGCGTCCGACCACCGCCATGACGAGGATCACCCCCGCCGCCACCAGGACCGCTTCGTTCACGATGCGCTGCCGCCGTGCCGGTACCGACGCCGTCGCGACGAGCGTCAGCGGGATCATCCCCAGCGGGTCGATGATGGTGAAAGCCGTCGCGAACGCCGTCGCGGCGAAACGAAGATCCACGCTCGCGTTCAACCCGAGCGAGGATCGCCGAGTTCCGCCCGGTGGACGTGCTGCCGACGCGGTCGTCGTCGACGTGCGAGACGCGCGCGAGCAGTCCGCCCTGCGTTCCGTCGAGCCGGTACTTCGGCGCGCGAGCCGTTATGCGCGCGCGTGACCGGTCGCATCACTCCGGGCGCCGTCCGTGCAGGCGGAGCGCGATCCGGAAGAGCCAACCCGCGGCGGCGACGAGCCCCGCTCCGAGTGCCACCGTGATCAGAGAACGCCGCGAGCAAGCTCGCTCCGCTGAGCAGCAGAACGATGCCGCCTCCGGCGGCGAAGACGAACCCCCGGCGCATCATTGCTTGCTTCCTCGGCACGACCGGCTCAGCCTTGTTCGGCGGCGGGGCCCGTGGTAGACTGAAGCGTTGCGCCCGGCCCGTTCCACCCCGGCGGCCGGCGCGTTCATCAGCGGGGGAGACGGGTTCGGCGCGTCCGAGCTCCCGTCGAGGAAAACAGATGGCTAAGAGAGTCGTCGGGAAGATCGGTCTCGCTCTTCCCGCCGGGAAGGCGACGCCCGCCCCTCCCGTCGGTCCTGCGTTGGGCCCCTATTCGCTCAACATCATGGACTTCTGCAAGCAGTACAACGACCGGACGAAGGCCCAAGAAGGCTTCATCATCCCGGTCGAGATCACGGTCTTCGAAGACCGGACGTTCACCTTCATCACGAAGACGCCGCCGGCGTCGTTTCTGATCAAGCGCGCGCTCGGGCTCGAGTCGGGCTCGAAAGAGCCGAACCGCAACAAGGTCGGCACGCTGACCGAAGCGCAAGTCCGCGAGATCGCCCAGGCCAAGATGCCCGACCTCAACGCGAACGACGTCGAGGCCGCGATGAAGATCGTTGCCGGCACCGCGCGCTCGATGGGCGTCAACGTCGAAGGAGCGGCCTGATGCGCAAGCACGGCAAGCGCTTCCGCGCGCTGGCGAGCGCGTTCGACGTGACGCGTCTGTACGATCCGGCGGAGGCGACGGCGCTCGTGAAGCGCAACGCGACCGCGAAGTTCAACGAGACGATCGAGATCCACATCAAGCTCGGCGTCGATCCGAAGAAGGCCGATCAGAACGTGCGCGGCACCGTCAACCTGCCGCACGGCACGGGTCGCATCGTGCGCGTCATCGTGTTCGCTCGCGGTGATGCGGCGCGCGCGGCGGAAGCCGCCGGCGCCGACATCGTCGGCGAACAGGACCTGATCGATCGCGTCAAGGGCGGCTTCGCCGACTTCGACGTTGCGGTCGCGACGCCGGACATGATGCCCTCGATCGGTAAGGAGCTCGGCCGCATCCTGGCGCAGAAGATGCCGAACCCGAAGTCCGGCACCGTGACGCCGAATCCGTCCGCCGCGGTGCGCGACATCAAAGCTGGTAAGGTCGAGTATCGTCTCGACAAGACCGGGATCGTGCACACGATCGTCGGCAAGGCCTCGTTCGAGGAGAACCAGCTCGCCGAGAACCTCTCGACGCTGCTCGACGCGATTTTGCGCGCGAAACCGTCGGCCTCGAAGGGGACGTACCTGCGCTCGATCACGCTGACCTCGTCGATGGGACCGGGCGTGAAGGTCGATCCGACCCGCATCCGCCCCACCGCGACGACCGCGTAAGCTCGTCGCGTTCGCGCGAAAAAGACCATCCCGACGGCCTTCGCTCGCGCGGGGGCCGTCGTCGTTTTGATCGCAGCGTTACGTTCGGCCGAGCAACGCGAGCGCGTCCGCCTGGTGTCGACGGCTTCCCGTTCGGCAGACGCCGCGCGCGATCGGCGGCGCGCACGATCGCGCTGCCGGCGGTCGAGTCCAGGTGGACAATACCTATTCTTCGCCGTCGTAGTAATCGAGTGACTCTCCCCGGATAAGCCGATACTCCGGCGACTTGACGGCCCATTTCTCGCTGTCGGGATAATAGCACGACTCGCCGATCGGATTGTCGGCGACGACGTAGAAGACGAAGTCGTGGTCGCCGTCGTTGATGAGCTGGTGCGGCTCGTTCGGCCTGAAGATGAAGGCGTCACCGGGTTCGATCGAGCGCGTTCCCTCACGGTGTCGGAGCGTGCCCTTCCCCGAAATCACGTGGAAAAACTCCCACTGCGCGCTGTGCGAGTGGTACGGACACGAAGACGCACCGGGAGGAACCTTGGTGATCTCGACGTCGAAAGGATGCCGCGCGGCTACCTCGGTTGAGCGTCGGTCGCGGCCGAGCGCCTCCGAAATTTTCTGACCGGCGCGCGAGAACTTTCCGCTCGGGGACACCTTCGCTTCCCAAGCGATTTTGCCGGTATTGACGATCCGCACGATTGGCCTCCAAGTCTGCCGGGCCGCCGACGGTGTGAGTCCTAGCGAGGACTGCGCCACGCGCCGGCACGAGCTACCTGAGCGGTGAGAGATGCTTTGGTTCGTAGAGGCCGAGCTTGTCCCCAGCGGGGAGTTCGAGCGTCGTCACCAAACCCCAGCCGCGGTCGGCAACCGCTGTTGCTTTGATCCCCTTGTTCTCGAGATGCTGTACGGACGCGGCGATGTCATCGCAGATCAGCCACAGTTCGTGTTCGGAGTCGCCTTCCGTCTCATGGATGGCGAGCTCGGTCGGCGGTGCGGCGAAAAAAAGCCGCCCGTTGCCGGCGTCGACGTAGTACAGGCCGAGCACGTCCTTGAGAAAGTCGTACATCTCCTTGGAGTGCTTCGTGTAGAAGATCGCATGGATGCCGGTAATCACCTTGTCGCTCTCCCTCGAGCTACGCGCTTTCCGCGTCCGCTCGTGACATTGCTACCGCGTCAGCCGCACTGCGGCTCGTGGCGCTTGTCCGTGCCGCGGCTCTCGTCGCTCAGCTCACTTTCACGATGGACCTGATGACCGAACGCGGCGTAGCGCTGCTGACGGCGTGAAGCCGGCCCGCAGCGCCGACCGCTCGGACGTGGACCCCTTTTGCGCCTTGAGCGCCGTCCGCCCCGCGCCGCGTCCGGCCGCGAACGCGACGCGCGCGCGCAGCAACGCCCCATGGACGCCGCGCCCGCGGAACGCCGGCAGCACCGCGCCCGAATAAAGGAAGGCGATCTCGCCGGCGATCCCGAGCGCGCCGACCCCCGCCTTGACGCCGTCGATCTCGGCGACGAACACCGCGGTCGCCGCCGCCGCCGCGATCTGCGCCGAGCGAAGCTGTTCGGCCGGTGCGGCGCCGTCGGCGAACGCCTGCGCCGCCAGCGCCGCCCAGGCGCCGCGGTCGGCCGTCACCCGAACCGCGATCGCGCGGACCGGAGGTTGGGATTCCGCCGGTGCCTCGAGCAAGGCGATGCTCCCCTCGTCGACGGTGTAGCCGGAGCGCTCGAGCAGCGCCCAATCGCGTTCGAGCGCTTCCTCGCGCAGCTCGAGGCGCGTCGAGACGCCGCGCAGGCCGTAGAAACCGGCCAGCACATCGAGATCGTCCGCGGCCAGCGGGCGCGCCGACCCGACCGCCAGCGCCATCTGATAGACGGTCCCGCCGATGCTGATCGCATAGCCGCCCGCGACGGCGATCGCTCCGTCGGCGGCGCTTTTGGCCTCGACGTTGCGGTTGCGCAGGAAGGCCGCCCAGAACGCCGCCTCGGCACGGTCGGCATTCATCCTTGACGCCGCCCCGTGCGGCGTAGTACAACTGGCGTTGGCTCCAATGACCGCAGGTCGACCTCCAGGGTCGATAATGTTCGTTCTTCGGAACGAGCGCCTGCCGAGGACGCGGAATCGAGCGGAAACCCCGCGGCCGGTCGCTTGCGATCGGTCGGTTCGTGCGCCTCGCCCGTCGGCGGAGGCGTTTTTGTTTCCCCTCGGAGAGCCCACGATGCCGACCGCGAAAAAAGAAGCGACGATCGAAGAGCTCCGCGAGCGGATCGCCGGTACGAAGAACCTGTTCTTCACGAACTACGCCGGTCTGACCGTCCAAGAGATGAAGAAACTGCGCAACGAGCTGCGCAAGGACGGCAGCACCTACGGCGTCGTGAAGAACACGCTCTTCAAGCGGGCGGCGAGCGACGAGCTCGCCTCCCAGCTCGACGCGATCCTCGCGGGCCCGACCGGCGTCGTCTTCGCCGGCGACGACCCCGTCGCACCGGCGAAAGCCCTCAAGACCTTCTCTGACCAGACCAAGCCGGTCGCCGTGAAGGCTGCGTACATCGACGGCAAGCTCGTCGACGCCGCGCAGGTTCAGGTGCTCGCCGCGCTTCCACCCAAACAAGAGCTGCTCGCGCGCCTCGTCGGGACGCTCAGCTCGCCGATCACGGGACTCGTTCGCGTCCTGTCCGGCAACCAGAGCGGCCTCGTCCGCGTCCTCAATGCGATCGCCGAGAAGAAGGCTTCCGGCGACCAGCCCGC
The DNA here is from genome assembly GCA_963795405.1 of Vulcanimicrobiota bacterium. Lineage (GTDB taxonomy): Bacteria > Vulcanimicrobiota > Vulcanimicrobiia > Vulcanimicrobiales > Vulcanimicrobiaceae > Vulcanimicrobium. The sequence continues at coordinate 484,133 of CAWCHS010000004.1, read as the reverse complement.
CGCGTCATAGCAGGAGCCTAGAAGAACCATGGCAGTCGCCGACCTCATCTCCCAGATCGATCAACTGACCGTCCTCGAGCTGAGCGACCTCGTCCATCAGCTCGAAGAGAAGTACGGCGTGAGCGCTGCGGCGCCCGTCGCCGTCGCCGCCGCGCCGGCCGCAGGCGCCGCCGCGCCCGCCGCCGAGAAGACCGAGTTCGACGTCGTCCTCCAAGAGGTCGGCCCCGAGAAGATCAAGGTCATCAAGGCGGTCCGCGAGATCACCTCGCTCGGCCTCACCGAAGCGAAGGCGTTCGTCGAGAGCGCTCCCAAGCCGGTGAAGCAAGGGATCCCGAAAGACGAAGCCGAGACGATCGCCAAGAAGCTGCAGGAAGCCGGCGCGAAGGTCGCCGTTCAGTAAGCTTCGCGCGAGCGAAACGGAAAGGGCGCCGGATCACCGGCGCCTTTTTGTTTCAGAAGATGAGACGCGCCAGCCACAGCGCGGAGAGCGCCGGCTTCGGGTGGTCGCGAATCTCGACCTCGACGCCCCACGTCACCGCCAAGCCGTTCTCGATCGCCCGTGCCTCTTCGACGCCGAAGCGCGCGCGGATCTCGGCGCCGACGGGGACGGGCGCGACGAACCGGATGCGGTCGAAGCCGTAGTTCACCGCGAGGCGAACCGGCGGGAGCCCCAGACATTCACCCGCCAGCGGCGCGAGCAGGCTCAGCGTGAGGAATCCGTGCGCGACCGTGCCGCCGAAGGGCGACTCACGCCGCGCGCGCTCGACATCGACGTGGATCCACTGCTCGTCGTGCGTGAGACGCGCGAAGGCGTCGACCATCGCCTGCGTCACGGCGAACCAATCGCTCTCAGCGATCTCGGTCCCGCGGGCGGCGACGATCTCGTCGGCGGTGCGGAAGCTGGCTCGTCTCACCCTCGCGCGGTTTCGGCGGCGCCGCGGGAGCGCCTCGCCCGGCGCACGAAGCGCGATGATTCACCCCGAGCCGGAGGTTTGCCGTGGATTTCGTCTCTGACATCGACCCGGCCGACGTCGCCAAGATGGCGAGCGTCGCCGAATCGGACCAGTTCGCGATCTACGCGTGCGGCAACGACACGTATCTGCTCGTGCAGCGCCACTCGGGGCGGCCGTGGACGGGCTTACGGCTCTCCGGGGACGGGATCTTCCGCGTCGGCTCGCTGATGGTCGACGCGATGCGCCATCTCTATCGCGACGTCGCGCGCGACCTCAGCCCGGACCGGCGCGGCGTCAGCGAACGCGGCTGATCTTCAGGATCTTCACCGGCGGGTCGAGCGTCTCGCCGTTCGCGTGCGAGCGCTGAATGCGCCGCACCACGTCCATCCCCCGCACGACCTTCCCGAACGCGGCGTAGCCCGGTCCGAGCGGGCCGCCCGCGTCGAGGAACCGGTTGTCGCCGATGCAGATGAAGAACTCGGTGGACGCGGAGTCGGGATCGTTGGTGCGCGCCATCGAGATCTCGCCGTCGGTGTTGTGCAGCCCGGTGCGGCTGGTCGGCTCGAGCTTGATCGGCGCGATCATCGGGTTCTGCGTCTGCGGGTTCAGGCCGCCTTGAATCACCTCGATCTTCGACTGCGGTTCGTTCGCCTTCGCGACGGTGCGGTAGAACGACGTGCCGTCGTAGGTCCCGGCGTCGACGTAGTGGAGGAAGTTCTTCGTCGTGAGCGGCGCGTGCGCCGGATCCAGCCGCACGACGATCGTCCCGTCGGTCGTGCGGATCGCGACCTCGACCGGCCGCGCCGCCGAAGGCGGCGGCGCGGCGGCGAGGAGCAGCATGCAGGCGGCGAGCGCGAGCCTTCGAGCCGGCATCGCGCTCACCAGATCCGGCAGGGGTTCGGCCGCACCATCTTCGCGTTCGCCGCGCAGTGGAACGCCGCGGCGAACTCCGGCATGTTCGAGAGCGTCCCGATGACGCGGAAGCGGCCGTCGGGATGCGGGTCGGTCGCCGCGAGCTGCCGTTTCGCCGAGTCCGTCTCGAGCTGCGCCCAGAGTTGCGCGAAGGCGAGGAAGAAGCGCTGCTCCGGCGTGTAGCCGTCGATCGTCTTGTGCGCTTTCGCTTCGGGCGTCTTCTCGAACGCTTTGTACGCGATCGTCAGCCCGCCCAAGTCGGCGATCGCCTCGCCCTGGACGAGCCGGCCTTGTTCGTGCACGCCCGGCGCGACCTCGAAGCCGTCGAACTCGTCGACGATGCACTTGGCGCGCCCGTCGAAGTTCGCCCCGTCGGCCGGCGTCCACCAGTCGCGCAGGTCGCCCTGCGCGTCGTAGAGCCGCCCTTGGTCGTCGAAGCCGTGCGTCGTCTCGTGACCGATCACCGCGCCGATGGCGCCGTAGTTCACCGCGTCGTCGGCCGAGGCGTTGAAGAACGGCGGCGCCAGGATCCCGGCCGGGAAGACGATCTCGTTGTTGCTCGGGTTGTAGTAGGCGTTGACGGTCGGGGGCGTCATGCCCCAGCGCGCGCGATCCGTCGGCTTTCCGATCCGCGCGATCGCGCGGTCGCTGTTCCAGCGCCGCACCGCCAGCACGTCGCCGGCGTACGGCCCGTCGCCGACGTTCAGCGTCGCATAGTCTTCCCAGGTATCGGGATAGCCGATCTTCTTGGTGATCGCCGCGAGCTTCGCTTCCGCCGCCGCCTTCGTCGCCGGGCTCATCCAGCTCAGCGTCTCGATGTCGTCGTGCAGCGTCGCGTGCAGGTTCGCGACCATCGCCTGGGCGCGCGCCTTCGCCGAGGGCGGGAAGTACCGCGCGACGTAGGCCTTGCCGAGCACGTCGCGCAGCGAGGCGTCTTCGGCGGTCGTGCAGCGCTCGGCTCGGGGAAGCTGCTCTTTCACGCCGAGCAGCACGCCGCTGCGCAGCGCGAAGCTCGCGTCGGCGAAGCGCTTCGGCAGCGCGGTCGCGTACGCGTCGACGACGTGGTAGGCGAGGTACGCTTTCCACGTCTCGAGCGGCGTGGCGGCCAGTTCGGCGTCGTAGGCGCGCACGAAACCCGGGACGCCGACGTTGACGGTCTCGACCGCCGGCGCGTGATAGTCGGCGAAGTACCCGGTCCACGGCACGTGCGGCGCCATCACGGCGAGCTGCGCGAGCGAGGTCGGATTGTCGGTCTTGTGCGGGTCGCGCATGTCGGCGCGCCGCGGCGTCGCCTTCGCGAGCGCGGTCTCCAGCGCGATGACCGAGCCGGCGTCCTTCTGCGCGGAGGCCGGCGCCTCGCCCAGGTTCGCGAGCTGCGTCGTCACGTACGTCGAGTACGCTTCGCGGATCTGCTTCGAGCGCTCGTCGTCTTTGAAGTAGCTGTCACGGTCGGGGAGGCCGAGTCCGCCCATCCAGATCGCGGCAACCTGGATCGCCGAGTTCTTTGGATCGGGGCGCGCGCCGAGCGGCAGGCCCACGTCGATGCCGGCGCGGGCGAGGGTCGCTTCGGCGGCGATCAGCGAGGGCGGGTCGTGAATCGCCGCGACCGCGTCGAGCAGCGGCCGCACCGGCGTGAGGCCGGCTTTCTCGATTGCGTCTTCGTCCATGCACGACCGGTAGAACGCGCCCAGCTTCTGGGCGTCGGAGCCGGCCGGGGCCGAGGTGTCGGCGGCTTCGGTTTTCAGGATTTCCTGGAGCTCGTCCTGATTGCGCTTTGCGAGCTCGTTGAACGCGCCCCAGCGGGCGCGGCCGGGCGGCAGCGTGTGGGTTTTCTCCCAGCCGCCGGTGGCGAACTGGTAGAAGTCGTCGCACGCGTTGCAGGTCGTGTCGAGGTTGTGCAGGTCGATCGCCGGCGCGACCGGACCGCCCGCGGCGGCGCCGGCCGGACGATGCGGCAGCGTCGTGACGACGAGCGCCATGAGCGCGACCGCGCCGAGCGCGCGGAGAGCGAAGCGAATGGGATGCATCACCAGATCTGGCACCGGTCCTTGCGCACCATCTTGTCCGCGGCGGCGCATTTCCACGCGGCGGCGAACTCGGGCATGTTGGAGAGGGTTCCGTTCACGCGCAGCTTGTCGTTCGCGTGGGGGTCGATCTGCGCGAGCTGGCGCGTGTAGGCCTCGTTCTGCAGCCCGCGCCACACCTGCGCGTACGCGAGGAAGAAGCGCTGCGCCGGCGTGAAGCCGCCGATCGAGCGCCCCGCCTTGTACTCGGGCGTTCGCTCGAAGGCCTTGAACGCGATCGTCGTCCCGCCGAGGTCGGCGATCGCCTCGCCCTCGACGAGCTTGCCGTTCATGTGCACGCCCGGCAGCGCCTCGAGCGAGTCGTATTCGTCGACGATGCACTGCGCGCGCTTGCCGAAGTTGGCGGCGTCCGCCGGCGTCCACCAGTCGGTGAGGTTGCCGCTCGCGTCGTACAGCCGGCCCTGGTCGTCGAACCCGTGCGTCATCTCGTGCCCGATCACCGCCCCGATCGCGCCGTAGTTCACCGCATCGTCCGCCGAGGAGAAGAAGAACGGCGGTTGCAGGATCCCGGCCGGGAAGACGATCTCATTGTTCGTCGGGTTGTAGTACGCGTTGACCGTCGGCGGGGTCATCCCCCACAGGGTGCGATCCGTCGGCTTCCCGATCCGTGCCATGTCGACGCCGTGGTTCCACGCGCGCACGCGCTCGATCAGCTCGGCGTACGGCACGTCGGCGATCGTCAGCGACGAGTAGTCTTCCCAGGTGTTCGGGTACCCGATCTTCTTGGTGAACGCGTCGAGCTTCTTGATCGCGTAGGCTTTCGTCGGCGGGCTCATCCAGTCGAGCCTGCCGATGTCGCCGCGCAGCGTCGCTTGCAGGTTGTCGACCATCTCCTGGGCGCGGGTCTTCGCCGCCGGCGGGAAGTCGACGGCGACGTACGCTTTTCCGAGCGGGGTGCGCAGCGCCGCGTCGGTCGCGGAGGTGCAGCGCTGCCAGCGCGGGAGCTGCTCCTTCACGCCGTACAGCACGCCGCTGTGGAACGCGAAGCCGGCGTCGGCGAAGCGCTTCGGCAGGGCGTTGGCGAACGCGTCGACGACGTGGAAGCGCAGGTACGTCTTCCACGCGGCGAGCGGCGTCGCGGCGAGCTGCGCGTCGTAGCCGGTCACGTAGCCCGGGACGTTGACGTCGAGCGAGTCGAAGCCCGGCGCGCCGAACTGCGCGAAGAACCGCTGCCACGGGACGTGCGGCCCGATCGTCGCCAGCGCGGCGACGGTCATGGGATGATAGGTCGCCTTCGGATCGCGCAGCTCGACGCGGGTCGGCGTCACCTTCGCGATCGCCGTCTCGAGCGCGACGATCTCGCCGGCCTCGCTCGCCGCCTGCGCCGGCGCATCACCGAGGTTGCGCAGCTGCGTCGCGACGTACTCGCGGTAGGCGGCGACGATCTTCGTCGTGCGCTCGTCGGTCTTCAGATAGTAGTCGCGGTCGGGGAGGCCCAGGCCGCCGATCCCGATCGAGGCGATCGTTTTCGAGGAGTCCTTCGTGTCGGGCTCGGAGCCGAAGTCGAGCCCGTCGCCGACCCCCGCCGCCTGCAGCTTCGCCAGCTCGACCGCCAGCGCGGGCTCGTTCGAGACCGCCCCGATGTCGCGCAGCAGGGGATCGATCGGGGCCAGCCCCGCCTTCTCGATCGCGGCTTCGTCCATGCAGGCGCGGTAGAACGTCCCGATCTTCTGCGTGTCGGAGCCGGCCGGTGCGGACGTTTCCTTCGCGGCGTCGTCGAGGATCGCATGGAGCGCCTCGCGGTTGTGCTGGGCGAGCTCGTCGAAGCCGCCCCAGCTCGCGTGACCGGGTGGGATCGTGTTCGACTTCAGCCAGCCGCCGTCGGCGTACTGATAGAAGTCGTCGCAGGCTTTGCAGGTCGGATCGATGTTGTGCGGGTCGATCGCGTTCGTCGCCACCGGCGCCGCCCCGGTCGCCGCGCGCGCGGTGCCGGTGAGCGTCGGGAGCGACGTTGCGATCAGCGCCGCGAGGGCGGCCGCGCCGAGAGAGCGGATCGCGAGGCGGAACGGATGCAAGCGGAATCTCCGAAAGAAATAGGAAGCCGCGCCGCCTTCCACGCCGTCCGTCGGGCGGGCCTTCTTGGGCTGCCGGGCTTCCTCGCTCGTCTTGCGTAATACGGGCCGCTTGAGGGTCGCGGGAGCTTCGTTGCGCAGCGAGGGTTCGTGCCGGTGGGCGCGGAACGGTGCGAGCCGTCCCGGCGCGGGTGTGATGTAATGGCAGCCTGCGACCTTCCCAAGGTTGATGCGCGGGTTCGATTCCCGCCACCCGCTCCAACGGCGTCGGCGACGTAGCCAAGTGGTAAGGCAGAGCTCTGCAAAAGCTCCACCCCCAGTTCGAGTCTGGGCGTCGCCTCCAATCCTTCTGCTGGTCGCGGCGTTCTTTCTGAGCGCGATCGCCGGGCCGCTGATCGGCGTCCGGCAGCTCGACGCGGCCTCGACCGCCCAGATCCGGCTGGGTACCGCTTCCGCCGATCTGGAGACGCTGCTGCGAATCCAGCTCGCCGAAGAGAACGCCGTGCGCGGGTACCTCGTCACGCGCGACGAGACGTACCTCGGCGCCGACAGGCCGCCCGATCCCGACTTCGACCAAGAGGCGAACAAGATGATCGTGCCGCTCGAACACCAGGGGCTGGGCGGCGCGGTCGCCCTGGTGCGCGACATGCAGATCCTGCACAAGCGCTGGGAGAACGAGGCCGCAAGCCCGCTCCTGCACGCCGCGGGCGCGGCGCGGATCCAGAGCCTGCAGTCCAGCGGCAAGCTGATCACCGACCAGCTCAGCGAAGACGCGATGCGGCTCACCGACCAGCTCAACGGCGCCGGCCGAGACGTGCAGGCCGCGCTGCGCCGGCGCATCAACGCGACCGTGGCGATCAGCGCCGGGTTCGTCACCCTGTTCGCGATCGTCGCGCTGGCCTACGCGATCGCCCAAGCGCAGGCGATCTCCCGGCTCGAGCGCGAGCGCGTCCTGGTCGGTGCGCTGCAGCGCACGCTGCGGGTCGGCGGGCAGCGTCTCCCGCGCACCCAGATCGGCACCGCGTACGCCTCGGCGACGCGCGAGGCGCTGATCGGCGGCGACCTGCTCGACGCGTGGCAGGTGAATCCGCAGCGCGGCTGGTTCCTGATCGCCGACGCCAGCGGAAAGGGGATCGACGCGGCCCGCCACGCGGCCTTCGCGCAGTACGCGATCCGCGCGCTCGCCGCCGAATGCGACGAGCCGGCGCTCGTCGTCGCCCGCTTCAACCGGCTCTTCCTCGATACGTTCGAGGATCCGGGCGTGTTCATGGTGCTCTTTCTGGGGCAGCTCGACGCGACGACCGGGACGGTCCGCTACGCGAGCGCGGGGCATGGCACGGCGTACGTCCGGCGGGGCGGGACCGTCGACCGCCTCCCGCCGACCGGCTCGATCGTCGGGATCGACCGCGACGAGCCGTACGGCACCGAGACGATCGCGCTGGCCGTCGGCGACGTCGTCCTGCTCGCCACCGACGGGGTCAGCGAGGCGCGCTCCGCCGCCGGCGAGATGCTGGGCGAAGAGCGCGTCGCCGAGCTGCTGCGCGAAGGCCCGCTCGATCCGCAGGCGCTCTGCGACCTGCTCGTCGCGTCGGCCGACGCCTTCAGCGGCGGCGTCCAGGACGATCTGGCGATCGTCGCCCTGCGGCTGGTGCAGGACGACGCGAGCGCGACCGGCTTCGACGCGCTCGGCGACGTCTCGTAGCGCGTGGGTTCGTCCGCCGCGCACGGCGAACTGCAGCGCGTCGTGCTGGCCCGCCGGATCGTCCCTTGCCTCGACATCAAAGACGGGCGCGTCGTGAAGGGCGTCCGCTTCGTCGACCTGACCGATGCCGGCGATCCCGTCGCGCTCGCGCGCCGCTACGAGGCCGAAGGCGCCGACGAGCTGGTCTTCCTCGACATCACGGCGACGGTCGAAGGCCGCCGCGCGACGCTGAACGTCGTGCGTGAGGTCGCCCGCGAGCTGACGATCCCGTTCGCCGTCGGCGGCGGCGTGCGCGGCGTCGAGGACGTGAACGAACTGCTCCGCGCGGGCTGCGACAAGGTGAGCATGAACTCCGCCGCGGTGCGCGATCCCGGCCTGATCCGCGCGTGTGCGCTGCGTTTCGGCGCGCAGTGCGTCGTCGTCGCGATCGACGCGCGGCGCGCGCCGGAGCGTCCTTCCGGGTTCGAGGTGGTCGTCGACGGCGGGCGCACGGCGACCGGGCGCGACGTCGTCTGCTGGGCGCGGGCCTGCGAAGAGCTGGGCGCCGGCGAGCTGCTGCTGACCTCGATCGACCGCGACGGAACGCGCGACGGCTTCGATCTCGCGCTGACGCGCGCGGTGCGCGACGCCTGCGATCTGCCGGTGATCGCCTCCGGAGGTGCCGGTGCGATCGCCGACTTCGTCGACGTGTTCCGCGAAGCCGACGCCGACGCCGCGCTCGCCGCCTCGCTGTTCCACTACGGCGAGCTCGCGATCGCCGACCTGAAGGACGCGCTCGCCGCCGAAGGGATCGTCGTGCGCCGCGAGCCGGTGCGCGTATGAGCGCGCTTCCCGAGGTCCGCTGGAACGGCGAGGGGCTCGCCCCGGTCGTCGTCGTCGACGCGACGAGCGGCGCGGTGCTGACGCTGGCGTACGCGAACCGTGAAGCGCTCGAACGCACGCTGGCGAGCGGCTCGACGTGGCTCTGGAGCCGTTCGCGCGGCGAGCTGTGGAACAAGGGCGCGACCTCCGGCAACACGCAGCGCGTCGTCTCGGTCTCCGTGGACTGCGACGCCGACGCGCTGCTCTATCGCGTGGTGCCGGACGGGCCGGCGTGCCATACCGGCGCGATGTCGTGCTTCGCGCGCACGGTTCCGCTCGACGGCGCCGGGGCCGCGCCCCAGGATGCGACGTTCGCCGCGGCGGTCGGCGCGCTCGCGCGCACGATCGCCGCGCGCAAGCTGCATCCGGTCGAAGGCTCCTACACGGCGAAGCTGTTCGCCGGCGGCGTCGACCGCATCGGGAAGAAGATCGGCGAAGAGGCGACCGAGGTGGTGATCGCGGCGAAGAACGCCGACCGTGCCGAGCTCGTGTGGGAGACGGCCGACCTGCTGTACCACACGCTGGTGCTGCTCGCGGAGCGCGGCGTCGCGCTCGACGAGGTGGGGGCGGAGCTATCCCGTCGCGCCAAGCCCACGGACTGAGCGGCCTGGCCGGGATCGGCCCGGAGACCGCCGCGAAGTTTGCCGAGCTCGGCGTGACGAGCCCGAGCGAGCTGCTGGCCTACATCCCGCGCGCCTACCGCGACTGGCGCACGCCGCTCCCGATCGCCTCGCTGCAGGAAGGCGAAGCGATCGTCGTCGGCACGGTCGTGCGCGTGAAAGAGCGCCGCGGCCGGCTCGCGCTGGTGACGGTGACGCTGCGCGACGAGACCGGAGCGATCGAAGCGAAGCTGTTCGGCCGCGGCTATCTTTTCGGCAAGCTCTCCGAAGGCGACCGCCTCTTCGTCGCCGGCCGCGTGACGCGCACGGGTTTCCTGCTCGAGATCAACGTGACGGCGCACCGCGTCCTGCGCCCGGGAGAACGCTACGAAGGCGAGATCGTCCCGGTCTACGCGGCGGCGAAAGAGCTGCCCTCGCGCGCGATCCGCGGGGCGATCGCGAAGAATCTCGACCGGCTGATCGCCGGGCAGGACGACGCGCTTCCGCCGGCGCTGGTGCAGCGCTTCGGCTTTCCGCCGCTCGCGCGCGCCTGGCGCGACGTCCACGCGCCGCACGATCTCGAGGCCGCGGCACGGGCGAAGGAGCGGATCGTCTTCGACGAGTTCTTCTCGATCGCGCTCGCCGCGGCGGTGAAGCGCGCGCTGCGCGAGTCGGCCGGCGGCGCGCGCGCGCTGACCGTCCCGCGCGATCTCTTCGACGCGTTCGCCGCCGAGCTGCCGTTCGCGCCGACCGGCGCGCAGCGCCGGGTGATCGGGGCGATCTGGTCGGACATGAGCCGCACCGCGCAGATGAACCGACTGCTGCAGGGCGACGTAGGGAGCGGGAAGACGCTGGTCGCCGCGGCGGCGATCGTCCTCGCGCATCGCGGCGGCGTGCAGTCGGCGCTGATGGCGCCGACGGAGATCCTAGCCGCGCAGCACGCCGCGAAGCTGGCGCCGCTGCTGCTGCCGTTCGGCGTCACCGTCGAAGCGGTGTTCGGCTCGCTGGGAGCCCGCGAGCGCCGTCGCGCCGAGAACCGCATCGCCTCGGGCGAAGCCTCGCTGGCCGTCGGAACGCACGCGCTGCTGACCGAGAGCGTCGCGTTCTCCGACTTGGGCCTCGTGGTGATCGACGAGCAGCACCGCTTCGGGGTGAACCAGCGCGCGAAGCTGCGCGCCAAGAGCGCCGTGCCGCATACCCTCTACATGACCGCGACGCCGATCCCGCGCACGCTCGCGCAGACGCGGTACGCCGACCTCGACCTTTCGATCATCGACGAGCTTCCGCCGGGGCGGACGCCGATCCGCACGTTCGTGCTGCGCGAGAGCTACAAGCCGCGCGCCTACGAGCTGGTGCGCAAGACGATTGAGATGGGGCAGCAGGCGTACGTCGTGGCGCCGGCGATCGACGAGTCCGACTCGGCGCTGACCGGCGCGCTCGCCGAAGCCGAGCGGCTGCGCGCGAAGGTGTTCCCCGACCTGCGGGTCGGCGTGCTGCACGGCAAGCTGCCGCCCCGCGAGAAGGACGAGGTGATGGCGCGCTTCAAGCGCGGCGAGACGGACGTGCTGGTCGCCACGACCGTCGTCGAGGTCGGCGTCGACGTGCCGAACGCGTCGGTGATGATCGTGCTCGACGCGCACCGCTACGGGCTCGCGCAGCTGCACCAGCTCCGCGGCCGCGTCGGCCGCGGCGTCGCCGAATCGGTCTGCGTGCTGATCGCCCCCGACGAGGCCGGCGAGATCGAGCGGCTGCACGTCCTCGAAGAGACGACCGACGGCTTCGAGATCGCGAACGAAGACCTGCGGCTGCGCAAAGCCGGCCAGCTCGCCGGGACGCAGCAGGCCGGCGACGCGACGCTGATCGGCGACATCGTCGACGACTTCGCGCTCTACATGCGCGCGAAGGACGCGGCCGACGCGATCGTCGCCGCCGATCCCGATCTCAGCGCCCCCGAGCACCGCCCGCTCCTCGCGCTGCTCGCCGAAAACGCGAACTCCCGCGCCATGCTGGTGACCGCGTGAACCCAACTCGTGCGACGCTTCGACGAGCTCGGCGTGACCGTGTCATCCTGAGCCTGTCGAAGGACGGACGACGATGATCGCCGTCGGCTTCGACTTCGATCACACGCTCGGCATCGACCATGCGCTCGAGCGCCGTGCGCTCGTCGCGTACGCGGCGGAGCTGGGCCGTCCGCTCGATCCACGCGACGACGGCATCGAGGCGACGCTGGAGGAGGTGCTGGCGAGCTTTCGCGCCGCGGAGACGAGCTGCGAGGAGATGATCGAGCGCTTCGCCGCGCTGATCGGCGTCCGCGGCGCGCGGGCCGAACGCTGGCGCGACATCTGCTACGGCTTGGTTGACGAGCTCGTCGAGCCGGTCGACGGCGCGCACGAGACGCTCCAGCTGCTGCGCCGGCACGGCGTCCCGCTCGCGGTCCTGACGAACGGCTGGACGCCGCTGCAGCAGAAGAAGATCGCGCGCGCGCTCGGCGAGGGCGTCGTCGGCACGATCCTGGTCAGCGACGCGCTGCATGTGCTCAAGCCGTCGCGCGCGGCGTTCGACGCGCTGGTCGCCGCGCTCGGCGTGCCGCGCGACCAGGTGTGGTACGTCGGCGACAACGTCGATGCGGACGTCGGCGGCGCGCTCGCCGCCGGGCTCCGTGCGGTCTGGTTCGACGGGGACGGGCGGAGTTATCCACAGGATGCGCCCCCACCCACGCTGAGAATCACTCGCCTGCGGGAGCTCGCGATGCTCGTCGAGAACGGCAACGCCCCATAACTCATGGGGACGCTGACGATCACCGGCGGCACGCTGCGCAGCCGGCGAGTTCCGACACCGCCCGGCCGCGCGCTGCGGCCGACCCCCGGCCGCGTGAAGGAAGCGCTCTTTGCGATCCTCAGTTCTCGGCTCGCGGACGCTCGCGTACTCGACCTGTATGCCGGAAGCGGCGCGCTCGGTTTCGAGTCGATCTCGCGCGGCGCGGCGCACGTGACGTTCGTCGAGAAGCACGCGCCGACGGCGGCTGCGATCAGGACCGTCGCGCGCACGCTCGGCCTCGCCGAGCAGGTCGAGGTGATCGCGGCGCCGGCCGAGCGCGCGGTGCGTGCCCTCGCCGGGCGCTACGACGTCGTCTTCGCCGATCCGCCGTACGCGCAGCCGTACCCGGCCGAGGCGCTCGGCGCGCTTCGTACGCGGCGCGCGATCGACGCGCAGACCACCGTCGTCTACGAGCACGCCGCGCGGCAGCCGGCGCCGGACGATCCCGCCATGCGGCTCGAGCGCACCGAGCGGTACGGCGAGGTCGCACTGGCGTTCTTGCGGCCGCTCGACGAGGCGGCATGAACGGGATGGTGCAGCCGCAGCGCTCCGCCGTCTATCCCGGCTCGTTCGATCCGCTCACCCGCGGGCATCTCGATGTGATCCGGCGCGCAGCGTCGATCTTCGACCGGGTGCTCGTCGCCGTCGTCGTGAACCCGCAGAAACGGGAGCCGCTCTTCACGCTCGACGAGCGCGAGCGGATGATCCGCGACGCCTGCTCCGACCTGCCGAACGTCGCGGTCGACCACTTCCGCGGCCTGCTCGCCGACTTCGTGCGCGACCAGGGCGCGACGGTCATCGTGAAGGGGCTGCGCGTCGTCTCCGACTTCGAGAGCGAGATGTCGACCGCGCTGATGAACCGCTCGCTCTCGAACGTCGACACCGTGTTCCTGCCCAGCGACCCGCGCTGGTCGTTCGTGAGCTCGACCCTGGTCAAGGAAGTGTTCAACCTCGGCGGCGAGGTCGCCGAATTCGTCCCCCCCGAAGTCCTGCGCGTCATGCAGGCGAAACGCCCCGCCGCCCGCTAGGAGATCGAAATGTCCGTCTATCGCGTGATCGACAAGCTCGAAGCCTCGGTGAAGCAAGGTACGGTGCTTCCGCTCGGCTATCGGATCGTCAGCGAGGAGAAGATCCTCGAGCTCATCGAGAAGCTGCGCGCTTCGCTTCCCGAAGAGGTCGGCCGCGCGCGCACGATCGCGAAGAACGGCGACCGGCTCGTGCGCGAAGCGCAGGAGAAGGCGCAGGCGATCGTCGTCGAGGCGTCCTCGCAGTCTTCGCATCTCATCGACGACCACGAGATCGTGCGACGCGCGCGCGCGACGGCCGACATCGTGCTGCGTGAAGCCGAAGAGAAGTCGCAGAAGGTTCGCAAAGGCGCCGACGCCTACGCCGCGCAGATCCTGACCGATCTCGACCTGCGGCTCAGCGGCGCCCTCGGCCAGGTGAAGAAGGGCATCGAGTCGCTCGCCGCCGCGAAGACCGTGCCCGCGCCGAGCGCGGCGCCCGCGCTCGCCGACGACGCCGCGAAGTCGAAGCGCGCCGCGTTCGACGCGCAGCAAGAACACGAGACGGCGGAGCTCGAATCGGTCTAAGCCCGTTCGGCCGCTACCTCGCGGCCTTCGTCGCCCTCGACCTCGCTGCGCAACTGCAAAGCGTCGCGGTCGCGTGGCAGGTCTACGGCATTCGGCACAGCGCGTTCGACCTGGGGCTGGTCGGACTCACGCTGTTCGTGCCGTCGTTCGTGCTCGCGCCGCTCACCGGGCTCGTCGCCGACCGCCTCGATCGGCGCGCGATCCTTGCAGCCGGCGCGCTCGTCGAATGCGCGATCTCGGCGGCACTGATCCCGCTGTGGGAAGGCCACGGCACCGGTGCGCTGCTGGCGGTGCTGACGATCCTGCTGATCGCCGGCGTCGGGCGCGCCTTCGTCTTTCCGGCCGAGCAGTCGCTGCTCGCGGCGATCGTCCCCGACGATGCGTACACGCGCGCGACGGCGCGCGCCTCGTCGCTGCGCGAGACGATCCGCATCGGCGGCCCCGCGCTGGCCGGCGTGCTGGTCGCGGCCGGACCGCTGCCCGTGTACGGCGCGGCGATCGCGCTCGGCGTCGTGGGCGCCGCGCTCGCGCCGTTCGTGCGGCTACTGACGCGGCCGCGCGCCGAGGAGCGCGCGACCCTGCACGCGGCGCTCGCGGGTCTGCGGTACGTCTTCGCGAACCCGGTGCTGAGCGGCGCGATCTCGCTCGATCTGTTCGCGGTGCTGTTCGGCGGAGCGACCGCGCTGCTTCCGATCTATGCGACGCAGGTGCTGGACGCCGGGGCGATCGGTTTTGGGATCCTGCGCGCGTCGGCCGGGATCGGTGCGGCGGTCTGCGCGTTCGTGCTCGCCCGCCGCCCGATCCGGCGCCATGCCGGCCCGCGGCTGCTGATCGCGGTCGCGTGCTTCGGCCTCGCCACGCTCGCCTTCGGCGTCTCGCGCTGGCTGTGGTTCTCGGCGGCCGCGCTCGCCTGCGCGGGCGCCGCGGACATGGTGAGCATGGTGATTCGCGAAGGGATCGTGCTGCTCGGCACGCCCGACGCGTTGCGCGGCCGCGTGACCGCGGTCGAAGGTGTCTTCATCGTCGCCAGCAACGAGCTCGGGGAGTTCGAGTCGGGGATGCTGGCCTCGCTGATCGGTGCCGTCCCCGCAGTCGTCGCCGGCGGCATTGCTACCCTCGCGGTCACCGCGCTCTGGGCGTGGCGAAACGGAACCCTCCGCACCGCGGACCGCTTCGCCGCGTCGTGTTCACCCGAAGCGTTTGCCCGGCTAGGCAGGTAACCGACGGGCGCAGCACTTCGAAACGAATGCCCAGCTGGGCGTCGCCGCCGGCGCCTGACGACTCTGGGCCTCGCGCAATCGCGCATTCCGCGCGGCGGGCGTGTTCGGTAGCAGTTCGGACGCAACCGCGCAAAGCACGAGCGGAAAGGCGGGCGCGATCTTGTATTGAGGAAGAGAGGTGGCTTGCGGCGACGTAGGCCGTCAAGCGCTGTCCCGTGAGCCGGGACGAGGAGTTGAGCAGATGGTCCTCCGCACGGTCATCACAGCCGGTCTGATCGCGGCGTCGATCGCGCTGCCTGTTTCCGCCGCGCCCGCAGAGGGCGGCGGGTTGCGCGTCGTGTCGGTGCGGACGGCGGCGAGCGGCGAGGCGCCGCAGGTCCAGCCGCGCGACTGGGCCGGCTCGGTCGCGATGTACGAGGATCAGGTGATCCCGGACGCGGCGCGGATCGTGCTGGTCCCGGGCTCGTCCATTGTCGTGACGGCTCTCGGCGGCGGGGCTTCGGCGACGGTTCAGGGCGCGGGCTCGCCCCTCGAGTTCCACGTCTACGCGGCGCCGGGCGACCGCTCCGCGAGCTTTTCCGCGGGCGACGACGGCGCCGCGCTGAGCTTCGGCTCGCTGCGCGGGACCATCGATATCGCGCACTCCGCGGAGTTCGTCGTCGCCGGGCGGCCGGAACGCATCGAAATGATGGAGCGCGGCGAAGGCGCGCAGCGCACGACGTTCGGTGTCGTGGTGACGGCGCCCGCCGTGGTGAACGTCCTCGACAGCCTTCCGGCGAAGGGCGCGAAGTCGTATCCGCTGCACCGCGGATTGCTTCGCGCCGAATTTCCGTCGGCGCAAGTCGCGCTGGCACGCTATCGTGGCGAGCTCGAGCACGCGCGCGCGGCGCGGACGGGGGAACGTCGTTTCTCCGACTGGGACGATCGCCGGATCGCGCTCGCGCTGAACAACGAAGGTGTCGCGCTCGGCGATCTCAACGTGCGCGACGCGCTCGCGCGGTTCAGCGAAGCGATCCGGACCTTCCCGGGGACGACGGGCGCAGACGCGGCGATCGCGTACTACAACCGCGGCCTCGCATACGCGAAGGCGAACCGCCTGCGCGAGGCGCTGGCCGACTACACGCGAGCGATTCGACTCGATCCTCGCGATTCGTCCGCGTACAACAACCGCGGCGCGGTGTACTCGATGCTGGAGCAGTCCGAGGACACGATGCGCGCGCGGTACCAGGCCGACGCGATCCGCGACTACACGACGGCCGCCGCGCTCGACCGGGCGGACCCGACCGCGCGGACGAATCTCGGGCTCGAATACCTGCGCCGCAATCAGCCCGAAAAGGCGATCGGCTACCTGCGCGAGGCGACCACGATCGCTCCGCGCGATTCGTACGCGCTCGACGACCTCGCGGTCGCGGACATGTCGCTCAATCGGGATGCGGACGCACGCCGCGACCTGGCCCTTGCGACCGAACGTGGCGGGAGCGCCGCAGCGTCCTACAACCTGGGCCTCGAGGACGAACGTGCCGGGGAGCGGGACGCCGCGCTCAAGGAGTATCGCGACGCCGTGAGCCGCGATCCGCGGTTCTCCGAGGCGTACGACCGCATCGGTGCGGTGGACCACACGCTGAACCGCGAAGACGATGCGCGGCACGCCTTCGACCGCGCGATCTTCTACGACCCGCGGCGTGCGCGATACTACAGCGATCGGGCCGTGACGCTGCTCGCGCTGAACGACCTCCCCGCAGCGATCGGAGACCTCAAGGAGGCGCAACGGCTGGGCGACACGGACGCCGGCGTCGCGGTCGACCTGGGCGGCGCGTACCGCCGGCAGAACGATCTGAAGGATGCGCTCGATGCCTACGATGCCGCGCTGCGCCGGAACCCGCACGATTTCGACGCGCTGCTCGGGCGGGCCGACGTCTACCGCATCGAGGGCGACGACGCGCGCGCGATCGCCGATGACACGGCGGCGATCGCCGTGCATCCCGATGCAAAGGCGTACGACGCTCGCGGAGAAGCCTATCGGCACAGCGGCGACGTCGCGCACGCGATCGCGGACTTCCAAGAAGCGATCGCGCGGGACCCCGGCCTTGCGCGTGCGCACGCCGACCTCGCCGCGGCGTACCTGATCCGCGCCGGCTCCGGTGACGTCGATCTCGCGCTGAAGGAGGCGAAGGAGGCGGTCCGCCTCGCGCCCGACGAAGGACAGTACCACGCCGATCTCGCGGCGATCGAGCTGCAGAAGGGCGACGCGGCGGCGGCGAGCGCGGAGTTCGGGAAAGCGGCGGAGATCCTGCCCACCCGGCCGTACATCGCCGTGATGCGCGAGATCGCCGATCGCCAGAGCAATTCGCCGCGCCACCTCGCGCAAGCCGTCGCGCAGTTGGACATGAATGCCTGGCCCGCCCCGCTCGTCAACCTGTATCTCGGAAAAGCGTCGTTGAAGGACGCGCTCGAAGCGGCCCGGCATTCTCCTCCTACCGAACGCGACCGCCATGTCTGCGAAGCGACGTTCTACGCAGCCGACCTCGAGCGGCTCGATAAACACGAGAACGAGGCGAGGCGGCTCTACAGCGACGCTACGACCCGGTGCGCAGCCGGCTCGTCCGAACGCGCCGCCGCAACCTACGCACTGCAGGAGCCGCCGAAGTGAGCCTCGGGGCGCCGTAGGAGCATTCGACCCCGGCCTCGTCGAGCCGAGGACCCACGCAGGGCGCGACGGTCTCCGTCGCGCCCGGCCGAAGGGGCCCTTACAGCGTCGGCGTGAAGTTGAGGTTCTTCACCAGGAACGCGTAGCGGTCGGCTTGGTCGTCGATGATCTTGTCGGTCGGACGGCCGCCGCCGTGGCCGCCTTTGCTCTCGACGCGCAGCAGGACGGGCGCGTCGCCGGCTTGGGCGTGCTGCAGTTCGGCCGCGAACTTGAACGAGTGCGCGGGATAGACGCGGTCGTCGTGGTCCGAGGTCATGATGAGCGTCGGCGGGTAATGCGTGCCGTCCTTGACGTTGTGGTCGGGTGAGTACGCGTACAGCCACTTGAACGCGGCTTCCGAGGCCGTCGCGTCGCCGTACTCGGGTATCCAGGCCTTGCCGACGGTCCAGCGCTGGTAGCGCAGCATGTCGAGCACGCCGACTTCGGGGATCGCGGCGCCGAACAGCTCCGGCCGCTGCGTCTCGACGGCGCCGATCAGCAGGCCGCCGTTCGAGCCCCCGTTGATCGCCAGGCGCGGCGTCGAGGTGTACTTCTTGTCGATCAGCATCTGCGCCGCGGCGATGAAGTCGTCGAAGACGTGCTGCTTGTTGCCGAGCCGGCCGGCGTCGTGCCACGCCTCGCCGTACTCGCCGCCCCCGCGCAGCGTCGCGACCGCGTAGGTCCCGCCCATCTGCAGCCACAGCGCCGCCGCCGAGGAGAAATACGGGGTCATCGAGATGTCGAACCCGCCGTAGCCGTACAGGATCGTCGGCGTGGTGCCGTCGAGCGGCATGTCCTTGCGGCGGGTGACGAACACCGGGACGCGCGTCCCGTCTTTCGAGGTCGCGAAGATCTGCTCGGTGACGTACGGCGTCGGGTCGAACGCGACGTTCGGCTTCACCGCAATCGTGCTCGTGCCGGTGACGGTGTCGTAGCGGTAGACGGTCGTCGGGAACGTGAAGCCGGCGAAGGTGTAGTACGCGATGCGGTCGTGCCGGTGCGCGCCCGGGAGCCCGCCGCTGCCGATCCCCGGCAGGTCGATCGAGCCGACCTGACGGCCGTGCAGATCGGTGATCCGCACCACCGAGTGCGCGTCGTGCAGGTAGCCGAGGTAGAAGCGGTTGCCGATGAGCGAGACGCCGTCGAGCTTGTCGGCGCTCTGGGCGACGAGCGGGTGCAGCGCGTGCGACGGATCGGTGAGGTCGATCCACACGAGGCGGTCGCGCGGCGCGTCGGCATTCGTTTCGAGGTAGATGCGGTTTCCGTCGTGGTCGACGACGTTCCAGTGCACGTTCGGGTCGAGCGGGAAGATCTGCTTGAACGCCGTGTCCGGCTCGCCGCGCCGCTTCCACGACAGGCTGTTTCCGTCGCCCTTGTCGGTGTAGAAGAAGTAGAGCTGCTCGTCCTCGGTCGCCGCCGTTCCGACGAACTCGTCGGGATGCGCGGTCGAGGCGTAGACGAGCCGGTCGCGCTTCTGCGGCGTCCCGAGCTTGTGGAAGTAGACCTTCTGCACGCCGAGGGCGCTCAGCGTCGCGTTGCCGCTCTTCGGCTGGTCGTAGGCTTCGTAGTAGAATCCGCCGTCGCCGACCCAGGTCGCGCCGGAGAACTTGCTCCAGTCGAGCACGTCCGGAAGATCGGTGCCGGTTGCCACGTCCTTCACGTGCCAGGTCTGCCAGTCGGCGCCGGACGACTGCGTCGAGTACGCGATGTAGCGGCCGTCCTCGGTCGCGGCGGTCGAGGAGAGCGCGACCGTTCCGTCGGCAGCGAGCTTGTTCGGGTCGAGCAGGACGCGCGGCGTCCCGTTCTCGCCGCGGCGCACGTACAGCACGCTCTGGTTCTGCAAGCCCGAGTTGCGGAAGGAGAACCACCACGGCCCTTGGTGGAAGGGCGCGCTGAGCTTCTCGTAGTCCAGCAGCTTGCGGTAGTCCTCGCGGATCGCGGCGCGCTGCGGGATCGCATCGAGGTACGAGCGCGTCAGATCGCCTTCGGCCTTCACCCACGCCGTGGTCTGCGGGGCGTCGACGTCTTCCAGCCAGCGATACGGGTCCGGCACGACCGTTCCGAAGTACGTATCCGTCACCGTACCGCGCGGCGCCGAAGGATAGATGAGGCCGGCGGCCAGCACCGGCGAGGCGACGAGCAGCGCGGCAGCGACGAGCCCGAGACGTCGAAGCATCGGTACAAATCTCCTGATTCTCTCGGAGGCGAGGGCGGAGTCGAAGAAGGTGCGGAGCGAAGGCAAGACGGTTTCAGACCGGCGGCGCTTGCACGCCGTGCGCGAACGCTTCGAGCCGCAGGCGGTCGATCGCGCGGACGCGGCCGCGGTCGAGCTCGACCGCGTGGGCGTTCTTCAGGCGGATCAGCGCGCGCGCCGCCATGTCGCGGACGGTGCCGGCGGCGGCGGCGATCTGCGCCTGCGAGAGGTTCTCGACGCCGGGAAGTCCCGGCGCCATCCCGGTCGTCGCGGAGGCGTACGACATCAGGAACTTCGCGACGCGCTGCAGGACGTGCGCGAAGGCGAGGTCGGCGATCGTGTCGATCGAACGGCGCCGCGCCTGCGAGGCGGCGGCGAGGAACCCGAGCGCGAGCTCGCTGTCGCTGCGCACGGCATGCAGCACGGCTTCCGAGGGCACCAGCACGATCGTGCAGTCGGTCAGCGCTTCGGCGCGCGTCGTGGCGCCGCCGCCGTCGAAGGTCCCCGACTCGTTGAGCGGGTCGTGAGTGAGCCGCTCGCCGAGCGCGTGCGTCTTGCCGTCGGGCGAGAGCAGCGTGTAGACCACTTTCCCGCTGCGCACGAATCCCAAGTACGGCCAAATCTCGCCTTCGTCGAAGATCGTCTCGCCGGTGCGGTAGGAGCGCTCCGTCGCGAGCTGCGCGAGCTCGTTGACCGTCGTCTGCTTCGCGTTCGCGAACGGTGCCGTGTGCGAGAGGAAGGTCGCCGCGTCGGCGCGCTCGTCGATGCGCTCGAGCCGGATCGTCCACCGCCCGCTGCCGAGATTCCGCGCGTCCCACGAGAAGCGGCCGGCCCGGTACTGCTGGAACTCGTTCCGCAGCGCGCGCGGGTCGCTCTCCTCGTGCAGTTCGAGCGCACCGCCCACCGGCAGCTTGTCGAAGGCTTCGAAGATTCGCGTGCTTCGGTTGGTCGCGGGAAGCGTGCGGGCGTCGATCGTGACGGCCGCCGCACGGGTCGTTGGCATCGGTTGGTGGGATGCGTCGCGGCGGGCGCATTCCCTGCGGACGCGGGCGCTGCGGGCAGGGAGCGCGACGCGCGCACCGGAACCCGGCAGGCCGTGCTTTCGCTGCGACGCTGGGCCATGCGCGGGCTCGACGTTCTCGCCGTCGCAATCGTCCTGGTCGCGGTCGCGCGCTTCGTCGTGCTGCCGCGCCTTCCGCACCGCACCGTCGTCCAGGCGCCGGCGGTGACGCTGGCGACGCTCGACGGCGGGCGCTTCGACCTGCAGCGCAGCCGCGGCCGTCTCGTCTTTCTCGACTTCTGGGCGTCGTGGTGCGACCCGTGCCGCGCCTCGATCCCGATGGTCCAGCACTTCGCGCGGACCCACCCGGGGGTCATCGTCGAGTCGGTCGACGTGGGCGAGGACCCGCGCACGGTCCGGCCGTTCGCCGCGCGCTTCACGATGCGCGACGTCGCGCTCGACCCCGACCAGATCGCGGCGCACGCCTTCGCCGTCGACGGTTTCCCGACGCTGGTCGCGATCGACGGGACCGGAAGGATCCGCGCGCGCTGGATCGGCTTCGACCCGGGGATCGAGCAGGAGATGGCCTCGGCCGTCGCGCTCTGGGCGTCCGAGAAGAAGCGCCGGGCGGGCTAACGCCCGGCGAACGCCGGCTTCCGCTTGTCCAGGAACGCGCGCGTCCCTTCCTGGAAGTCGGCGGTGCTCACCGCTTGACCGAACAGCAGGGCCTCGAGCGCCAAGCCGTCCGCCAGCGGCAGCGAAGCGCCTTGGACGACCGCCCGCTTGGTCGCGGCGATCGCGAGCGGGCCCTTGGCGGCGATCAGTCCGGCGATCCGGCTCGCCTCGCCCGCCAGCTCGTCGGCCGGGACGACCCGCTGGACGAGGCCGCAGCGCAGCGCCTCCTGCGCGTCGATCATCTCGCCGGTCAGGCAGAGGTACATCGCCATCCCCTCGCCGAGCAGCCGAGTGGTCCGCTGCGTCCCGCCGTAGCCGGGCAGGATCCCCAGGTTGACCTCGGGCTGACCGAAACGGGCGTTCTCCGAGGCGATCCGGATATCGCAGGCCATCGCCAGCTCGCAGCCTCCGCCGAGCGCGAAGCCGTTCACCGCGGCGATGACCGGCACGCGCATCCGCTCGACCTGGAGGGTCAGCGCCTGACCCTTGCGGGCCTGCGCCTCGCCGGCGCGTGCGTGCGGGAGCGCGTTCAGCTCCGCGATGTCGGCGCCCGCGGCGAACGCGCGCGGCCCCGCGCCGGTGAGGATCACCACGCGCACGCTCTCGTCGGCGTCCAGATCGGCAAAGGTCCGGGCGAGCTCGTCCAGCATCTGCAGGTTGAGCGCGTTCAGGACGGTGGGCCGGTTCAGCGTCACCGTCGTCACCACGCCGGAACGTTCGAGAGCGATCGTCTCCATGCGCGGCGCGTACCACGACCGGGGCGATGCGCCCTGCCCTGTGTTACAGTGGGGATGCCATGCGAACCGCCTATCACCAGGCGTTGGAGAACACGCGCCTCGACGTCGTCCGTCTGGGCGCGCTCGCCGCCGACGCCATCCGCGCCGCCACGCAAGCCCTCGAGCGGCGCGACGTCGTCCAAGCGGGCCACGTGGTCGCCGGCGACGACGAGATCGACGACACCCGCCGTCGCGTCGAGCGCGCCTGCATCGAGCTGATCTGGAAGCAGCAGCCGGTCGCGGGCGAGCTGAGGCAGATCGCCGGGATGCTGCAGATCGTCACCGACATCGAGCGCATCGGCGACTACGCCGTCGACATCGCGAAGAACGCCATCAAGCTCGCCGACGTCGCCGTCCGCCCGGCGAGCGTCGAGGTCGGGCGGATCGCCGACGTCGCCTACCAGATGTTCCAGGACGTCATGCGCGCGTACCGGGAGGGCGACGCGGTGCTCGCCGATCAGGTGATCGAGCGCGACGACGACGTCGACGTGCTCTACCGGAGCGGGCTCGAGGCGCTGCAGGCGGAGATGCAGCGCGACCCCGGGACCGTCCCCGCCGGGACGCTGCTGCTGTTCGTCATCTCGATCATCGAGCGCGTCGGCGACCGCGCGCAGAACATCGCGTGGCACACGAAGGACATCTATTCGTGAGGCGTCCGCTGGCGGCGCTGGCGCTGACCGCCGTGCTCGCAGGCGGCGTCGGCGCGGCTCCGGCGCTCGCCAAAGACCGCGCGATCCATCTGGTCCTCGACGGGCGCCCGCTCGACCGGCCCGGCGCGATCGTCGCGATGCTGCACGATGGGATCATCTACGCCGACGTCGTCGACCTGGTCAAGGCCTTCAGCGGCCTGCTCACGTTTCACGGGAAGGCGGTATGGGTGACCGTCGGCGACACGTACTCGATCTTCACCGCCGGGAGCCGCACCGCGACGATCGACCGCTATACGGTCGACCTCCCCGGCAAGTGCTTCATGCGCAACGGCGACATCTACGTTCCGCTCACGACCTTCGCGCAGGTCGCGAAGGCGCGAGTGCGCGTGAACGCCGCGCACACGCAAGCCGACCTCCTCGTCAACGCGAACCCCATCGACTGATGATCGGCGCCGCAGCGCCGCTCGCGCGCGAGGCGTTCGCCCTCGCGCCGGGCTTGGTGTACCTGAACCATGCCGCTGCCGGCGTGCTGCCGATCGCGACGCGCGACGCGCTCCACGCGATGGTCGACGACCACGCCGCGCGCGGCGTTTTGGGGACGGCCTCGCGCGAGCTCTCGCTCCCGTCCTACCGCCGCCGCATCGCGCACTTCTTCGGCGGTCGCGGCGAAGAGATCGCGCTGCTGCGGAATACCGGCGACGGCGCGACGGTCCTGGCGCAAGGGCTCGACCTGGGCGCCGGCGACGAGGTGATCTGCGCCGCGAACGAGTTCGGCTCGAACGCGTACCCGTGGCTCGCGCTGCGCGAGCGCGGCGTCGCCGTCACGCTGATCGACGCCCCCCGCGAGCGGATGACGCCCGACGTCCTGCGGCGCTCCGTCTCCTCGCGCACGCGCGTCGTCACCGTCTCGTGGGTGACGTTCGACGACGGCTACCGCCACGATCTCGCCGCGCTCGCCGAGGTCGCGCACGAGGCGGGCGCGCTCTTCGTCGTCGACGTGATGCAGGCGCTGGGCGCGTTCCCGCTCGACGTCGCGCAGACGGACGTCGACGCGATCTACGCCGGCGGCGCGAAGTGGCTGATGGCGTTGCAGGGCGTGAGCTTTCTGTGGCTGCGCGCCCAGCTGCTCGACCGCGTCGCACTGCGGCTGCCCGGCTGGCGTTCGGTCGAGAACATGTGGGACTTCCTCGACTACGGCCAGCCGCCCGCGCCCGACGCCTCGCGCTTCGAGGGCGGCACGGTCAACATCATCGGCGCGCTCTCGCTGGCGACCTCGATCGACGTGCTCGCGAACGCCGGAGTCGACCGCATCGCGGCGCACGTCGTCGGGCTGACGGACCGGCTCGCCGCCGGGCTGCGGTTCCGCGGCTGGACCACGCTGGGAGACCGCTCGCGCGACGAGGTCAAGTCGGGGATCCTCACCTTCCGCCGCGAGGGCGTCGATCCGGTCGCGCTCGGAAAGCGGCTGCAGGGCGCGGGGATCGTCACCACCTACCGGCCGAACGGAATCCGCGTCGCGCCGCACGGCTACAACACCGCCGACGAGATCGACGCGCTCCTCGACGCGCTGCCGACGTAGCCGCGGCAGGCCGCCGTTTCTCGGCGCTACGCGTGCCCGGCCGCCGGCGCATCGTAGGTCAGCGTCTCGGGATCGAGGACGCGAACGCCGGCGGTCAGCCGGTGCGCCTGCAGCGTGTCGCCGACGACGTGGAGCACGTCGACCGCGTGGAGCGCGACCGCCGCATCGGCGATCAGCCGGCGATGGCAGCGCCACCACAGCGTCTCGGCGCACATGACCGCGGTCGGCTCGCTCGCCGCATCGCCGAGCAGCGCGCCGAACGCGGCGCGAAACTCCGGCGTCTGCATGTAGTCGGCGTAGCCGCGAAAGCCCGCCTCGCGCAGCGCCACGTTCGAGGAGTCGCGGCGCGGCACGCGGCGCCCGCCGAGCTCCGGCGCCGGCACGTACGCGACGCCGTGCTCGGGCAGCCACTTCGCCAGCGCGTCCGCCGCGAACCACGGCATGCGCCGGGAGCCCGGAAAGCGCCGTACGTCGACGACGCGCCGCACGCCGGCGCGGTTCACGCGCTGCGCGAAGGCGTCCGCCTCGGCGGTCCCGTGGCCGACCGTGAACAGCGTCATGACGCGAAGCGCACGCCGGCCGGGCCGGTCAGTGCCCCGCGGAGTCGCTGCCCGTCGTGGCCGCGAAGATCCCCGCGAAGAGGTTGATGACGATCGCCACGATCACCGAGTTGTAGGCGAACGAGATGATCGAGTGCCACATCACCTCGCGGCGCACCCGCGTCTCGGTGACTTGCGGATCGGAGACCGCGAACGAGGAGCCGATGCAGAACGAGAAGTAGGCGAAGTCGTGGTCGTTGGGGCGCGCGGTGTCGGGGAACTTGATCCCGCCGCACGCCGTGCCGTCGCCGTCGTCGTCGTACCAGTACAGGTGCGCGTAACGCAGCGTGTAGACGGTGTGCACGAGGAACCAGCCGATCGCGATCGCCGCGATCCCGAAGCCGTAGGCGAGCCACTTCTCCAGATCGTTGTGCACCTTGGGACCGTGGCCGACGATCGCGATCGCCGATACCAGGCCGACGGTCACCGCCATCAGCACGACGCAGTACACGAGGTTGCGGCCGGGATCTTCGAGCGCGGCGCGCTCGCTGGTCCGGTCGGCGTCGCCGTGCAGCGCGTTCCAGAAGAAGAGCAGCAGCGTCAGCGCGCCGGCGTCGTACGAGGCCACGAAGCGCGTCACGTCGACGATCCAGCGCGGAAGCGCGAGCGAGACGACCAAACCGACCAGGATCGCCGTCGCGAACGCCAGGAGGCGATGCCGGTTGCGCATCGCCGCCGTGAAACGCCGGACGGGCGCGACCTCGCCGCTCAGAATCCGTCGTCCGCGAGCCGGCAGGGCGCCATGATCGCATCGCTCATCCCGTGGATCACGCGCTTGTCGGCCGGTGCGACCGTCGCCAAAATCCCGCCCAGCCGTGTCTTCTCGCCGACCACGAAGTAGTAGGGGCAGAGCCGCACGCGCCCGTCCATCTCGCGGATCGCGTTCTCGGCGATGCCCAGGAAGGGGACGCGCACGCGCCGGCCTTTGTGAAAGCGCTGCAGGATGTACGGCGTCTTCGAGAACGAGGCTTGGGCGTCGTGCAGCGCGCCGCGCCACTCCTCGCGCGTCAGGTCGTTCGCGACCTTCACGCCTTTCGAGCCCCACGCCAGCGGGCTGAAACCGGACGGCTTGAGCACGTAGTCGCGCTCGCTCTTGCCGAGGTCTTCGAGCTGCTCCCAGTCGTGGACCGGCGCGCCGTTCGCGTACAGGTCGACGATCCCCGCCTGCGGCGGGAGCGGCCGCGGATCGACGATCCACGTGCGCGGGAAGATCCCGAGCAGCCGTTCGTCGACCGTCGCGCCCAGCTCGGCGCGCCACAGCGCGCGCAGCCCCCGATGGTGGAAGAGCGCGAAGGAGGCCTTCTCTTCGAGGTGCGCTTTCGCCGGCGGCGTCAGCTTCACGCGATTGTGCCGGGCCGCGTAGAGCATCAGCTCCTGCTTCGGCACGTTCATCAGGTCGAAGAGCTCGAAGTTGCGGTAGAGCGCGTCGATCTTCAGCTCGCGCCCTTCGTCGGTGCGGACGAACAGCGCCTCCTCCGTGAAGACGATCTGCTGCGGCGCGCAGACGAGCACGTCGGCGAGGCCCAGCGCGTCGACCCGCGCGGCGAGCCAGCGCATCTCGTTACGGTAATCGCCGGACTCTTCGCTGACGACGACGGCGACGGTGGGGTGCGGCGCGCCGGTCAGCGCGGCCAGCATCGCCGCGAAGCCCTCGGAGATCCCGTCGGCGCCCCCGACGCTGTCGCTCCCGATCTCGCAGTACGTGCGCGACATCGCGCCGACGAAGCCCATCCCGCCCGGGACGCTGTCGAGCTCGCTGGCGATGTAGCCGTCGTCGGTGAGGATCAGGTCGGGACGGATGACGCGCGGGACGTCCTGTTTGAAACGGTTCTGGCGCGCGAGCCGCACGATCTGCTCGGGCTTCCCGCGGTCGAGCTCCTCGGCGATGAACGCCGGCGCGGTTCCGCGCGCGCTGCGCAGATAGAGCGCGTTCTGCGCGCGGTAGAACGCGAGCAGATCGTCACCCAGCGACTCGATTGCCGCGACCGTCGCCGGCTTGAGCGGGAACGGCTCCGGCGAGATGCGCCAAGGCGTTCCGGGCGGCGCGTCGTCGGCGAGCCGGAAGAGTCCCGGCGGCAGGTGTTCGGTGATGTAGCGGCCCCGGCCGGCCGGGTCGAGCTCCGGGACCACGCTGGTACAGGGCATCAGCCGCGTCGGCACCGCATCTCTGTGCCCAGGAACCGCCGCCTTTCCATCGGGTTGCGCCGCCGAGCCTACTTCAGCGGCCGCGCACCCGGCAGCAAGAGAGCGTGCTCGACCGCGATCTGCCCGTCGCGAACGGCCAGCGTGAGGTGCAGCGTGTAGGGGAGCCCGAGGGAGGCGAGCGAGACTTCGTCGATCCCGCGTGCGACGGAGGCGCCGGCGAGCAGCGGGATCGTCGTCGCGTGGGAAAGCGAGCCGCTCGTCGCTTTGATCGCCTCGGTCACCGCGACGGTCTGGTCCTGCACGGCCGCGCAGGCCGTCACCGCGACGGACTGCCCGCCGATCGGGAAGACGTCGTGCGAGCAGCGCTGGCCCGGCTGAGCGGCGGCCGCGGAGACGCTCGTCCCGAGGAGCGCCACGACCGCGACGAAGGTACGCATGGCGATGGAACGTATTCGACCGGGACCTTCGTCGCGCATCTCGCGCGTCGTGTCCGGGTATCTACCCGGACAGTGGTCCGGCGGCGTTGAGTCCGCCGCGGCCTTCGTTCGCCCGCCTCGCGCGGGAGACGGAACTCCCGCGCGAATCGTTGACGGAACCTCCTGCATGCCCAGCCTCCCCATCGACCTCATCGCCCTCGACCTCGACGGCACGCTGCTCGGACCCGACGAGGCGGTCAGCCCGCGCAACCGCGCCGCGATCGCCAAGGCGCTCGCCGCCGGGGTGCGCGTCGTGCTGGTGACCGGACGCGGCGTCGACACCCCGATCCGCATCTCGAAGGAGCTGGCGCTGAACCTGCCGGTGATCTGCTGTCACGGCGCGCTGACCAAGGACTTCGGGGCGAACCGGACGCTGGTGCACATCCCCGTCCCGCTGGTCTACGCGAAGCCGATGATCGAGTTCGCCGAAGCGGAGCGGCTCGCCGTCGCCGTGTACGCCGACGAGCGGTTCTACCGCCTCAAGGGCTCGCAGATCTTCATGGAGGACATGCGCGGCCCGGGCTGGAGCGAGCTCGTCTCGCTGAAAGAAGTGCTGACCGAGCCGCCGACGTTCATCCGCTTCCTTGGCGAAGCCTCGGTCGCGCGAATGCAGGCGCAGTTCGGCGACCTCCCGCTGAGCTTCCGGCACGAGACGTGGTTCGACTTCGTCGAGGTCGCGGTGCTGAACCGCGAGGCGAGCAAGAAGAACGCGCTGGCGAAGCTGTGCGCCGATTTTCAAGTCCCGGCCGAGCGCGTGCTGGCGATCGGCGACTCGCGCAACGACGTGCCGATGCTGCGCTGGGCCGGGATCGGCGTCGCGATGGGCAACGCGCTCCCCGAGGTGCGCGACTCGGTGCGCTACGTCACCGCGGCGAACGATCGTGACGGCGTTGCGCTGGCGATCGAGCGGTTCTTGCAGGTTCCCGCGAAGAAGAGCGCGTGACGATGCAGCCGGCGGCGCCGAGCCCGGAGTACGAGAGCGAGCTGCGCACGATCCTGGCCGCGCGCGACTGGGAGCGCCTGCGCGAGTTCACCCGCGAGCAGAATCAGGTTCCGGACGACGTCTACGCGCAAGACCGGCACTTCTGGGAGGTGCTGATGCACAAGCTGACGTGCAACCGCATCGACCTGCTCGGGCTGCACGAGCACTCGCGCGCATGGCTCGAGGAGCGCGGGTACACGACCGACTTGGGCGGCTTCTGATGACGGTGCGCGTCCTGGCGTTTGCGCGGCTGCGCGAGCTGCTCGGCTTCGGGGCACGCGAGCTCGACGTCCCGGCCGGGACCGATCTCGACGGCCTCTGGACGCTGCTCGCCGGCGCCTCGCGAGAGCTGGAACGGCTGCGCGCATCGACGCGCTTCGCGCGCAACGGCGCGCTGGCGAGCGGCGACGCGCGCCTCGCCGACGGCGACGAGATCGCGCTCATGCCGCCGGTCGGCGGAGGCTGAGACGTGCCGAACCTCACGCTGGTCACCCTCAGCGCCGAGCCGCTCGACCCGGAGGCGCTGGTGCGGGCGCTGCGCGACGACGAGCACGGCGCCGTCGTCACCTTCCTGGGCGTGACGCGCGAGACGTCGCCCGGCGACGCACGGCCGGTGACCGCGCTCGTCTACGAAGCGTACGACGCGCTCGCCGTTGCGGAGATGGAGGCGATCGCCGGCGAAGCCTGCGAACGGTTCGGACCGCTGGCGATCGCGGTCGTCCACCGCACCGGCCAGGTCGCACTCGGCGAACCGTCGGTCGCGGTCGTCGTCGCCGCGCCGCATCGCGGCAAGGCCTTCGACGCATGCCGCTACGCGATCGATGCGTTGAAAGAGCGCGTCGCCGTCTGGAAGCAAGAAGTCTACCGTGACGGCGCGACCGCGTGGGTCGCGAACACGCCGCCGTGAACGTCGCGCTGCACCGCGTCGCCGCGGGATTCAACGAAGTCGCGGTGCTCGAGTACGAGGCGCGCCGGGCGCGCGACGTGATGCTCGTCGCCGGTCACGGCTTCTCGAGCTCGAAGCAGAATCTCGACGGCTTGTGCGCGTTCCTCGCGAGCCACGGCTTCGGCGTCTGCTCGCTCGATTTCCCGGGGCACAAGCTCGGCGCGAGCGGCGGGCGGCTGCGCGGCGTCGACGATCTGATCGAGGCCATGGAGGCGGTCGTCGCGTTCGCGCACCGGCGCGGCGCGCAGACGATCTACACCGTCGGGCACAGCATGGGCGCAACGACGGCGCTGTGCGTCGCCGGCCGCGATCCGCGCGTCGCCGGCGCGGTCTCGATCGCGACCGGGTACGGCCGCTGGGCGGCGCTCGACGCGCTGACGCGCGGGGGCGTGGTGGACTTGCGCTCCTCGTACGTCGACGGCCCGACGCTACAGCAGCTGGCGGAGGAGTGGCAGCCGTTCCTCGACGAGGCGCTCCCGGCGCTCGCCGGGCGCCCGGTCCTCTTCATCGCCGCCGAGCGCGACGGGATGGTCTCGCGCGCGTCGGTCGCCGAGCTCTACGAGCGCGCGTACGAGCCGAAGTCGTTCCAGACCGTCGCCAGCGACCACACCTTCGCCGGCGACAACAGCCGGACGGTGGTGCTGCAGTGGCTGAACGCGCTCCATCCGCGGCGCACGCAAGCCTCCGGCGAAACTCCCCTGGTCGACGCACCGCTCTAGACGGACGCATGGCCTCCATGGCGGGTCGCCACGATCTGCGGCGCTACAGCCGGCACCTGCTGATCCCCGAGGTCGGCCTCGCGGGACAGGAGCGGCTCGCCGCCGCGCGCGTCCTGGCGATCGGAGCCGGAGGTCTGGGTTCGCCCATCCTGGCCTATCTCGCCGCCGCCGGCGTCGGACGGATCATCGTCATCGACGACGACACGGTCGACGTGACGAACCTGCAGCGCCAGATCTTGTACGACACCGCCGACGTCGGCGCGCCGAAGGCGCACCGCGCGGCGGAGCGGCTGCGCGCGCTGAACCCGCAGATCACGATCGATGCGCTCGCCACGCGCTTCGATGCGGCGAACGCGCGCGAGCTCGTGCGGCTCGCCGACGTCGTCGTCGACGGCAGCGACACGTTCGGGACGCGCTACCTCGTCAACGACGCCTGCGTGCTCGAAGGGAAGCCGGACGTGCACGGCGCGATCTTCCGCTTCGACGGCCAGGTCTCGGTCTTCGGCGCGCCGGGCGGTCCGTGCTATCGGTGTCTGTATCCCGAGGCGCCGCCCGAGCACCTCGTCCCCTCGTGCGCCGAAGGCGGCGTCCTCGGCGTGCTCGCGGGAATGGTCGGCACCTTTCAGGCGGCGGAGGCGCTGAAGCTGATCCTCGGGATCGGCTCGCCGCTGATCGGACGGCTGCTGCTGATCGATGCGCTGGACGCGCGCGTGCGCGAGGTGCGAATCGCGCGCGATCCGGAGTGCCCGCTGTGCGGCGAGCACCGCACGATCGACGACGTCGGCACGGTGCCGGAACGGGAGACGCCGGCGACGAGCGTTCCGGAGATGCAGCTCGAGGCGCTCGACGGCGCGCTCGCCGCCGGCGCCATCCTGCTCGACGTGCGCGAGCCGCACGAGCGCGCGCTCGGCGAGGTCCCGGGCGCGCTCGCGATCCCGGCGACCCAGCTCGAGGCGCGGATGCACGAGCTCGACAGCGCGAAGACCTACGTCGTCGCCTGCCGCGTCGGGACGAAATCGCGGTGGGCGGCCCAGCGCCTCAAGGAAGCCGGCTTCGGCCGCGTCGAGCATCTGCACGACGGCCTGCTGGCGCTGGCCGCCCGCGACGCGGGATTCGATCTCTTCTGAACGGCTGACGGAACGGGGTACAGCACGCGCGGAGATGCGCAGATGATCGTTCGCCCCTTCGGCCCGACGGGCCGCGACGTTCCGGCGATCGGCCAGGGGACGTGGAACACGCCGACGCGCGGCGCCGCCGCCGACGAGGCGAAGCGCGCGCTGCGGCGCGGCGTCGAGCTGGGGATGGTGCACGTCGACACGGCCGAGATGTACGGCGACGGTGCATCGGAACGGCTCGCCGGCGAAGCGATTCGCGGATTTCCGCGCGAGCAGCTCTTCGTCGTCTCGAAAGTGCTGCCGCAGCACGCGACCTACGACGGCACGATCCGCGCCTGCGACGCCTCGCTCGAACGCCTGCAGCTCGACTTTCTCGACTGCTATCTGCTGCACTGGCGCGGTGACGTTCCGCTGCGGGAGACGATGCGTGCGCTCGAGCGGCTGGTCCGCGAGGGCAAGATCCGTTCGCTCGGCGTGAGCAACTTCGACGTCGACGATCTGGAGGAGGCACAGGGCGCGCTGGAGCGCGAGCCGATCGCCTGCAATCAGGTGCTGTACCACCTCGGCGAGCGGAGCGTCGAAGAGCACGAGCTGCCGTATTGCCGGCGTCAGGGGATCGCGCTCGTCGCCTACACGCCCTTCGGCCGCGGCGACTGGACCGACCGCCGCGGCGCCGACGTCCTCGAGCGGATCGCGGCGAAGCACGGCGCGACCGCGCGCCAAGTGATCCTCGCGTTCCTCACCCGCGAGCCCGACACGTTCACCATCCCGAAGGCCGCATCGACTCCGCACGTCGAGGAGAACGCCGGCGCCGGCGATCTGCGGCTCGACGCCGACGACGTCGAGGCGATCGACGCCGCGTTCCCCGCGAGAAAGCGCCGTGGAGGGATTCCGACGCTCTGACGCGGCGGTGCCGACGGTCACCGCAGCGCGCGATCCCACCGCAGCGCTCGATCTCGCGGCCGCGCCCGATTTCACCCCGGCACTCGAGGCGAGCCGCGAGCTGACCGCGGCGGTCAAAGCGGCGGCGCGCGCGTGCGGAGTGCAAGCGGTGCGCATCGCATCGGCGGAGGCCGACGACGAGACGCGCGAGCGGATGAACGCCGCCGTGCGGCGCGGCGACCTCGCGACCTGGTCGTACGACGAACACTACGCGCGCGAGGCGAGCGATCCGTCCTCGCTGCTCGCCGGCGCGCGCAGCGTCGTCTGCATCGCCGTGCCCTACGCGACGCCGGTTCCGGCGGAGCGCCAGGGCCACGGGCGCGTTTCGGCATACGCGTGGTCGTCGGACTATCACCGCCGCATGCAGGCACTGCTGCGCGCGGTCGCCGCCCGGATCGACGCGCTCGCGGGCGCGCCGTCGACGCGCGTCGTCTGCGACACCGCGCCGCTCGCCGAGCGCGCGTTCGCCGCGCGCGCCGGACTGGGCTGGATCGGCAAGCACACGAGCCTGATCGCGAAAGGCCTCGGCTCCGCCGTCTTCCTCGGCGAGATCGTCACCACGCTTCCGCTCGAAGCCGATCCGCCGCTGCGCACCTCGTGCGGCGCCTGCCGCGCGTGCGTCGACGTGTGCCCGACCGGCGCGCTCCGCGGCGACCGCACGATGGACGCGACGCGCTGCATCAGCGATCTCACCCAGCGCCGCGACGCCGTTCCCCGCGCGCTGCGCCCGCTGATCGGAACTTGGGTGTGGGGCTGCGATCTCTGCAACGACGCTTGCCCGCCGAACGAGCGCGCCGGCCGCGCCGGCGACGAGCACGACGCTCCGCTCGACGCCGCTGCGGCGCAGCCGCCGCTGCAGGCGCTGCTGCGGACGCGCGGCGCGGCGTTCCGCCGGGTGCGCGCGACGGCGATGGGCTGGCGCGGCGCTGCCGTTCTGCGCCGGAACGCCGCCGTCGCGATGGGCAATGCGCTCGATCGCGCCGACGTCCCCGCCCTGGCCGAAGCGCTGGCCGCCGATCCGAGCGGACTGGTTCGCGGCCACGCCGCCTGGGCGCTCGGCCGCATCGGATCGCCCGCCGCGCGCGGCGCGCTGCGCGACGCGCTCGCGACCGAAGCCGACCCCACGGTCCGCGAGGAGGTCGAAGCCGCCTTGGAACCCCTCCCTTCGATGAAGGCGTTCAAGGCCAAGAACACATGCAGACACGACGCACGCTAATCCTGATCGCCGCGACCGCCTTGCTCGGCGCCGGCGCGACCCCCGACGAGCACCCCGGCAGCGCGGTCTTCGCGCGGATGCAGCAGGTGAACGCCGGACTGCGCAGCTACCAGGCCGACGTCACCGTCGCGATCGAGACGCACGGCCCGCCGTTCATCAGCCCGACGCTGAGCGGCAAGATTTATTTCAAGCGCCCCGACAAGAACGCCGTCGTCTTCGAGACCCTCCCGTTTCTCGCGAACCAGGCCAAACACGTCGTCGCGACGATGGAACCGCCCTCCGAGTGGCCGCAGATCTACGAAGTCGAGCAGACCGGCGACGACGGGACGACCGCGACCTTCCGGCTGGTGCGCAAGAAGAACGGCCGCATCGATCACGTCGACGTGAAAGTCGAGGACAAGAACGCGACCGTCGCCGGGATGACCTACTACTACAAGGACGGCGGCGGCTCGATCGCGTTCACGCAGACGTACGCCGACATCAACGGGAACTACGTGGTGAAGACGCAGAACGGCAAAGTCGACATCCCGCACTACAACGCCGACGTGACCTCGACGTTCGCCAACTACAAGATCAACGTCCCCGTGGACGACAAGGTCTTCGACCAGAACGGCTGAGCCGGAACCCGGGCCCCCGTTAGGGAAGAGGAGGAGCCCGTGATAGACCTCATCGGCCAGGTGGAGCCCCTCGTCGACGCCTTCCGGCGCCCGATCACGTACCTGCGCGTCTCGGTGACCGACCGCTGCAACCTGCGCTGCGTCTACTGCATGCCGGAAGCCGGCCTCCCGTGGATCCCCAAGCCCGACGTCCTGACCTATGAGGAGATCGCCGCGCTGGTCCGCGCGGCCGCGAAGGTCGGCGTCCGGAGCATCCGCCTGACCGGCGGCGAGCCGCTGATCCGCCGCAACCTCGACCAGCTCGTCGCGCTGATCGCCGCCGTCCCGGGCGTCGAGGACATCGCCCTCTCGACGAACGGCTTGCTCCTCGCCGACCAAGCCGCGGGGCTGCGCGCCGCCGGCCTGAACCGCGTGAACGTCTCGCTCGACACGCTGAACCCCGAGCGCTTCGTCGCGATCGCCCGCCGCCCCGGCCTCGAGCGCGTCCTCGCCGGCATCGACGCCGCCCTCGAGCACGGCCTCGGCCCGGTGAAGCTGAACTGCGTCCTGATGCGCAACACGAACGACGACGAGCTCGAAGCGTTCGCCGCGATGACGCGCGAGCGCGCCGTGCACATCCGGTTCATCGAAGTGATGCCGGTCGAAGACAACGTCGACCTCCAGCGCGAGTCGTGGATCTCCTCGAACGAAGTCCTCGCCCGCCTCGCCGCGCTCGGCGAACTGCACCCTGTCCCGAACCCCCACGGCAACGGCCCTGCCAGAACGTTCGCCTACGAAAACGCCGCCGGCACCGTCGGCGTCATCTCGCCGCTCGCCCACGACTACTGCGACACGTGCAACCGAGTCCGCCTCAGCGCCGACGGCCGCCTAAAACTCTGCCTCTTCGGCGACCACCTGATCGACCTGCGCACGCCCCTGCGCAACAACGAAGGCGAAGAAGCCATCGTCAACCTCCTCCGCTCCGCCATGCACATCAAACCCGAACGCCACCACCTCCAACTCGGCGAAACCGCCAGCATGATGCGAGCCTTCAGCGAAATCGGCGGCTAACAACCCCGCGGCCAACGAAAAAAGAACGTCGGCCCGCCCTAACCGCGCGCGAAGCCACGATCCCCTTCCACCCCCTCCCGCTCTTTCGCCCCAGCCCCCCAGCCGCGACCATTTCGAGGGGAGGACGCACCGCTTCTGCGGGCCGTGTGAACGAGCGAAGCCCAGGATGGGCGAGAGCGACGTGAAGACAGAGCGCGCTCGCACACGATGTGCGAGCGCGCGTGCCCGCAGAAGCGGTGCGTCCTCCCCTCGATTACGCGCCTAGTCGACGGATTTGCGAAAGAACGCCAACATCCGCCCTTGTTCGGGCATGATCCGAAACTCCACGAACCCCCAAGACTTTGCTTGAGCGATCGCTCGCGAATCGTTCATCTGCAGCAAAAAGGTGAGCGTCTTGATCTTGCGCTTGCGCGCGACGCTCTGCACGTCGGTGATGAGCTGCGTCGCAACCCCGGGTGGTGCGTCCGGCCGCGTGCGCAACGTCTCGACCATCGCGATGTCGACGCCGTTCGCCGCTTCCGGGTCGGCGAAGCCCTGCGGAAAGCGGAAGACGATCTGCACCATGCCGAGCAGCCCGCTTCCGTCTTCGGCGATGAGGATCAGCCGCCGCCCCGCGAGCTGCTCGTTGTGCCACTTCTGCACGCGCGAGGACCACGGCTCGGCGGTCGGCGTCGGCCCGCTCACGACGCGGTCAGCGACCAGCCGATCGACGTCACGCGCCAACGCGTAGCGGATGAAAACCCGGCTCACGCCGACCGAGTACGCGGAGCGGAGCCGATCTCCCGTCGAGCGTGAGGGCGAAGAATTCTGGGAACGTCGCCGCCGAAGGGAGTCTCATGGCGCTCAAGGCCTCGGAGATCGCGCTCGCGGGCGCGGTCGCTCTCGCGCTGCTCGCCGGCTGCGCGAAACACGACGACGAGTCGTCCAGCAGCACGACGACCACGACGACGGTCTCGTCGCCCGCCGCGGTCGCCACGTCGTCGAACGCCATGCCGGCCGCGTCGGCGCCGGCACCGGCCGCATCGCCCCAGGGCGATCCCGCGAAAGGCCGGCTGATCTTCGAGGCCAACTGCGCGAGCTGCCACGGCGAGGGCGGGCAAGGCGGCGGGATCGGACCGCGCCTGGTCGACGAGAAGAGCCGGAAGAACCTCGCGCAGACGGTGAGCTGGATCGAAGACCCGCAGCCGCCGATGCCGAAGCTCTACCCGTCCCCGCTGAGCCTGCCGGACGTCAAGAACGTCGCCGCCTACGTGCAGACGCTCTAGCGCGAGGAGCGACCGAGCGCGGTCGTGAACGCCGCCCGCCACGTGCCGCCGGCGCTCTTCGCGTTCTCCAGGGATCTCCGGCTCGACGACCACGCCGGGCTAGCCGCGGCGGGCCGCGTCGGTCCGGTGGTGCCGGTGCTGGTGATCGATCCGGGCTCCGCGGCGCGCCTGCGCCGGTCGCCCCGGCGCGCCGCGTACTTCTGCGCGGCGGTGCGCGCGCTCGACGAGTCACTGCGCGGGCGCGGTTCGGCGCTCATCGTGCGGCGCGGTCCCCGCGGCCAGGCGCTGCGGGCCCTCGCGCGCGCCGCCGGGGCCGGCGTCGTCGCGTGGACCTGCGGCTACGATGCCAAGAGCGTTCGCTCCGACCGCGACGTGCAGTCGACGCTGGAGGAAGCCGGCCTCCGGGCGCTGGCGGTCCACGATGCGCTCGCGGTCCCGCCCGAAGAGGCTGCGCTGGGCCACCATCGCGGCGACGGCTACCGCGCCTTCGTGCCGTACCACGCCCGCTGGCGCACGCTCATCCCCGTCGGTCCGGCCGGCGCGGCGAGCTTCGCGCGCCTCGAGATCGCGAGCGAACCGCTGCCGGCGCCCGAGGAGTTCGGCGCGACCGCCGAGGTGGGCGAGCCCGTCGGCGAAGAGGCGGCGCGCGCGAAGCTGGCGGCGTTTCTCGGGAGCCCGGCGCTGCAATACGGCGTCGCGCGCAACGTTCCGTCGGCCGGTGAGACCTCGCACCTGGCCGCCGAGCTTTCCTTCGGAACGATCTCGGCGCGCGAGGTCGTGCGCGCGAGCTGCGAGCGCTCCGCCGATCCGTTCCTGCTGGTCGAAGAGCGGACGTCGCTGCGGCAGTTCCTGCGCGCGCTCGCCCAGCGCGACTTCTTTCTGCAGCTCGCGTGGTACAGCGAGCAGCTCGGCGAGGAGCCGCTGCAAGCGAAGATGCGCGGCTTCGCGTTCGCGCGTTCGCACGCGCTGCTCGATGCGTGGCGCGCGGGCTGCACCGGCTTCCCGCTGGTCGACGCGGGGATCCGACAGCTCAAGAGCACCGGCTGGATGCACCCGCGGCTGCGCGCGATCGCCGCGTCGTTTCTGTGCTTCGACCTCGCGGTCGACTGGCGCGTCGGACGTGACGAGTGGGACAAGTATTTGATCGAGGACGCGCCGGCGCTGGCGACCGGGAACTGGCAGTGGATCGCCGGGGTCGGCGCCGACCTCGCCGCGTACCCGCGCATCTACAACCCGATCCGCCAGGCGCGCCGCTTCGACCCGGCCGCGCAGTACGTGCGCCGCTGGATCCCCGAGCTCGCCGGGCTGCCCGACGCCGCGATCCTCGATCCGGTCGAAGGCCGCCGCCGCCAGCCGCAGCTTCCGCTCTTCGGCGACCACGGTTACCCCGCGCCCGTACTCGACCACGAGCAGGCCGCGCGCGCGTTCCTCGAGCGCTACGGCCGCGAGGTCCGCGCGACCGCGTAGCGCGAACCTTTCGGCCATGAGCGACGAGGCGCCGAAAGCGAGCCACGACAGCGGGACCCCGGAGAACCTGCTCCACTTCATGATGACGGGCTGGGCGACCGCGCCCCGCACGCCGGCCGCTCCGGTCGAAGGCGCCGCGCACTTCGCGCGCCGCCGAGCCGAGCTCTCGCGCGCATTCCCCGGCGAGACCCTCGTCGTCCCCACGGGTCACGAAAAGGTCCGCGCGAACGACACGGCCTACCGCTTCCGCCCGGGGACCGAGTTCTTTTACCTCACCGGAAACCTCGAGCCCGACAACGTGCTCGTCTTCGCGCCGAACGGCGGCGGTCACGCGACGCTGTACTGCGAGCCGAATCCGGGCAAGACCGACAAGACGTTCTTCACCGACCGCTTCAAAGGCGAGCTCTGGGTGGGACCGCGGCTGGGGCTCGAGCAGACCGCCGAGCGCTACGGACTGCCCACGAAGCCGTTGTCGGCGCTCGCCGGCGATCTCGCCGCGCTGCCGGGTGGCGCGCCGTTCCGGGCGCTGCGCGGGATCGATCCCGCGCTCGACGCCGCGCTGCCCGCACAGGCGGAGCGCGACCTCGCCTTCGCCGCGTTCCTCTCCGAGCAGCGGCTGATCAAGGACGAGCTCGAGCTGCGCGAGCTGCGCCGGGCGATCGGCGCGACGCACCGCGGCTTCGAGGATGTGGTGCGCGCGCTGCCCGACGTACGCAGCGAGCGCGCCGTCGAAGGCGTGTTCAACCTGCGCGCGCGCGTCGACGGGAACGACGTCGGATACGCGACGATCGCGGCGAGTGGACCGAACGCGTGCACGCTGCACTGGACGCGGAACGACCGGCGCATCGGCGAGAACGAGCTGCTGCTGCTCGACGCCGGCGTCGAAGCGGAGACGCTCTACACCGCCGACATCACCCGCACGATCCCGATCTCCGGGCGATTCACGGCCGAGCAGCGGGAGATCTACGAGCTGGTGCTCGCCGCGCAGGATGCCGGTTTCGAGCAGTGCGCGCCCGGCAACGACTTCCTCGCGCCGAACCGCGCGGCGATGGTCGTGCTCGCGCGCGGGCTGGAACGGCTCGGCATCATCTCATCGGCCGACGAGGCGCTGCGCGAGGAGAACCAGTTCTACCGCCGCTACTCGCTGCACAACGTCAGCCACATGCTGGGGCTCGACGTGCACGACTGCGCGGCCGCGCGCGCCGAGACGTACAAGTTCGGCACGCTGCGTCCGGGGATGGTGCTGACCGTCGAGCCGGGTCTGTACTTCCAGCTCGACGATCTCACCGTGCCGGCCCGCTATCGCGGAATCGGCGTGCGCATCGAAGACGACGTCGCGATCACCAAGGACGGCGTCGAGATCCTCTCAGCGGCGATCCCCCGCACCGTCGACGAAGTCGAAGCCTGGGTCAGCGGCGCGCGCACCACCCCAGTCCGGACGTAGACGGCGGACCGCAGCGAAGCGAGGACCGCGATGGGTTCGGTGCTCGTCCAGAGCGCCGAATCCACCAGCGAAGCGAGGACCGCGATGGGTTCGGCGCTCGTCCAGAGCGCCGAATCCTCTACCGGGTGGCGGGGAGGCGGGCGTCGACCCAGTCGCCGATGATCGGGACGTGGACGTCGTCGCCTTGCCACACTTTCCACGCGCAGACGACGGCGCCGACCATCCAAATCGGCACCAGGAACGGGACCATCGCCGCCGCGCTGAACCCGAGCAGCGGGACCGCGGCGAGCGCGCCGAGCAGGCCGCCGAAGGTGAACAAGCCGATGTTGAATCCGAGCGCCTGCCACGCCTGGCGTTTGACGAAGATCGAGCCTCTGCTGTCGAGCAGCGCGAGGAGCGCCAGCGGCCAGAACGGGTAGCTGAGCGCGACCAGCGCGCGGGTCTCCGGCCGGACGTCGCAGAGCGCCGCGGCCGGCTGGACGCGCGGCGGCGGCGGCGGCGGGACCGGGGGCGGCTCGGGCGGCGGAGCCCAGGTGCCCTGGGACGGGCCGACGCTGCCATGGATCGCCGACCGCTCGCGCGCGGCGGCGTCGATGCGCGCGGCGAGCACGCAGCTCGGGCACTCGCCGTCGGCGGAGCGGCAGCTCGCGCAGATCGGCTTGCGGCAGCCGCGACACGCGGCCACCGACGGAACGGCATGATGGAAGAAGCAATCCACGGTTCGGGACGACCACCTCGCGGAGAGGGAACTCGCCCCAAGGTACTGTGCACGCACGGCGAAGGTTTCGCGGTGAACCCGACCCTGCGCCGGCTGCTCCGCGAAGCCCGTCCGTACTATCCGCGGCTGATCGGCGGGACGCTCCTCGGGGTCCTCGCCGGCGTCGCACCGCTGACCCTGGCGAAGGTCGCGCAGTACCTCCAGTCCGACATCCTCGTTCCGCAGCCGCACTGGAACGTGGTCGGATGGGTCGTGGTCGCCGTGGTCGCCTCGCAGGTCATCGGAAACGCCGCCGCCTACGGCCAAGCCTACCTCACGGCGTTCAGCGGGCAGCGCATGGTCGCGACATTCCGCGCGCGGATGTTCGACCGCGTCGCGCGCATGCCGCTCGCCGAGTTCGACCGCTGGCGTCCCGGTGAGCTCCAAGCGCGCATGTCGAGCGATCTCGCGCTGATGACCGATGCGATCTCGATCTCGCTCCCGCAGTGCGTCCAGGTCACGGTGACGTTCATCGCTTCGCTGATCTACATCCTCTGGCTGGACTGGTTTCTCGCCGTCGTGCTGCTGGTGGCGGCGCCGATCGTCGCGCTGGTCGTCGGCAAGTTCAACGCGCTCATCGTCGCCGGGACGAAGCGCGCGCAGGAGCGGATCGCCGACCTCTCCAGCACGCTCGTCGAAGTGCTGAACAACGAACGGGTCGTCAAGGCGTTCCGCCGCGAGGACTTCGAGCGCGACCGCTTCGCGAACGCGAACGAACGCTATTTCGGCGCGTACATGAAGGTGACGCAGTTCAACCAGACCCAGGCGCCGGTGCTCGCGCTGGTCGTGATGATCGCGATCTGCTTCGTGATCGCGCTGACCGCGCGCGAGGTCTCCGTCGGCCACCTCACGCCGGCCGAAGCGTTCGGGTTCTGGACGGCGACCAGCCTGCTGATCAACCCGATGAACCGCTTCTCGATCTTCTTCGCCGACTTCGCGCGCGCGTTCGTCGGCGCGGGCCGCGTCTTCGAAGTGCTGGACCTCCCGATCGAGCGCGGCGATCCGCCGGATGCGATCGCGCTCCCGCAGATCTCGGGCGACGTGCGCTTCGAGAACGTGAGCTTCGCGTACGACGCCGACCGCCCGGTGCTCCAGAGCTTCAGCGCCGAGATGCTGCGCGGCGAGGTGGTGGCGCTGGTCGGGCCGTCCGGCGCCGGAAAGAGCACGATCGTCAATCTGGTCCCGCGCTTCTACGATCCGCAGCAGGGACGGATCACGATCGACGGCGTCGACATCGCCCGCGCCCGTCTCGACGATCTGCGCGGCGCGATCGCGATCGTTCCGCAGGAGACGCAGCTCTTCAGCGGCACGATCGCCGACAACATCCGGTACGGGCGCCTGACCGCGAGCGAAGCGGAGATCGTCGCCGCGGCGCGCGAAGCCAACGCCGAAGAGTTCATCCAGCGGCTCCCCGACGGCTACCGCACGCTGGTCGGCGAGCGCGGGATCCGCCTCTCGGGCGGTCAGCGGCAGCGCATCGCGATCGCCCGCGCGATCCTGCGCGACCCGCGCGTCCTGATCCTCGACGAAGCGACCAGCGCGCTCGACTCGCACTCCGAAGCGCTGATCGAAGAAGCGCTGGACCGCCTCCTTCCGGGCCGCACGACGCTGATCATCGCGCACCGTCTTTCGACGATCCGCCGCGCGACGAAGATCCTCTACATCGACGCCGGCCGCGTCCGCGAAACCGGCACGCACGAGAGCCTCATCGCCGCCGGCGGGTTATACGCGAACCTGCACGCCGCCCAGTTCGCGAGCTGACGCGGTGAGCGCGCTGAGCCGCTTCGTTCAACTGACCGGGGACGAACCGAGGCGGGAACGAGCCGCCGTCCGGAGCATCGAGCGGAACGCTTCGATGGCGCGGTCGACCGGTGCGCGGCGATACGACCAGCGCCGGTCCTCGCCGGGAGATGCGACGATCATGGTGGCGTTCGCTTCGAAGACGACGACGTTGCCGCCCGCATCGAGCGCGAAGTCGACCCCGGCATAGTCGAGACCGACCGTCTCACGGACGCGCTCCAGCGCGAGCATCGCCGGGTCACCGAGCGCGGAGCGCATATCGGTGAGGAACGCTTCGTCGAGCGCGCGGTGATCGGCGCGCTCGGCCATGTCGGCGCTGAAATAGTGGACTTTCCAGTCCCGCGAGATCGCCATGTGCAGCGGGTAGAGCGCCGCGCCGACGAACATCACGCGGTACTTTCGGAACGTCCCGTCGGCGGCGCGCGTATCGGCGTAGGCGATCGCGAGCAGCGTGTCGCCGGGAAGGCGCGCGGCGACCGCCGGAAGATCGGCCGGGCGTTCCACGCGTTCGAAGTTGTGGCCGGTGTGGTATCCGGGCGAGCGCAGCAAAATCGGAAATGAGAACCCGCGGCGGGTGAGCGCGTCGGCGCCGCCCGCGCTCGTAAGGAGCTCCTTCGGCAGCGCTTCGGCGCGTGGCGCGGTGACGCCGGGGAGCGCGGCGAGCCGGATCGCGTTCGATGCACGGCCGGTTCGCCGCACGGCGGCAGGATCGTTCAGCACGGGTGCCGCGGTCTTCGCGAGGATACGCTCGGCCGACGCGAGTGCCGCCGGCGCGCTGTCCGGGTCGCCGACCGCGTTGAAGACGACGTCGTGGAGAGGAAGCGGCGCGTCGCCGTGCAGCTCGACGACGAGCTTCGTCGTCGCGAACGTGCGGTCGTCCAGCAGCGGCTCCAGCGCGACGTTTCCCGCTGCCAGCGTCACGGGGACGAGCAAGCGCAGCGGCGCTCCGCTCCCGCGATAGGGCAAGGCGATCAGGGAATCGCGCCGCTGCTCGCTCGGAGGCTTTTGCGGCGGCTCCGCCTCAGCGTGCGGTGCGGAACGTGCCGGCGCTTCGGCCGCCGTCGCCGGGGCGGCCGGCTCGCCGAGCTGAGCGCGCGCGCTCGCGAGGCCGCGCTGCGCTTCCGCGCTGCGCGGATCGAGCTTCAGCGCCGCCTCGTATGCCGTCCGCGCGCGGGCCGGCTCGTTCGCCTTGAGGTACATGAAGCCGAGGTTCGCGTGGGCGACCGCGCTCTGCGGGTGCCGCTCGACGGCCTCGAGGTACAGGGCGAACGCGTCTTGAAGGCGCCCGGCCTTGTAGAGCATCAGCGCGAGGTCGGTGATCGCCGCGAAGTGCTTCGGTGCGCGGCCGAGCACGTCGGCGTAGGCCGTCGTCGCCTCGGCGACGCGACCGAGCGCGTCGAGCAGCTTCGCGCGCTCGTACCGCAGTTCCAGCGACGCCGGCGCGCTCTTGAGGCGGCGGTCGACCTCCGCCAGCCGGGCGTAGTCCTTCGCGCTCGCCGCCATTGCGCCGCAGTCTACGTCAGTCTCGTGGCAGCGGCCTGGGCGCGGCCGCTCGGCTTCGGGCGAGCGTGCGCCTAATGTCGCGGCAAGGGCGGGCCGAAGAACCGAAGGATGGGCGATATCTCCTTCGGCTCGACCGTCGGTATGCTGAAAAACGCGATGGACGGTGCTTCGGCCGCGCACAGCGCGATCGCGAACAACATCGCGAACGTCAACACGCCGAACTTCCGGCGCTCCGACGTCTCCTTCAAAGAGGCGCTGGCGCAGACCGAGGCGAGCGCCGGCGATCCCGACCAATTTTCGCTGCTCACCAACGACTCGCGCCAGTTCGGGCTCGGCGGGGCGCACGCGCCGCAGCCGTTCTCGATCAGCACGACGGTCGACGACACCGAGCAGATGCGGCTCGACGGCTCCAACGTCGACGTCGATCAGGAGATGGCGAAGCTGTCCATCAACTCCTCGTACGCGCAGACGATGGGGCAGCTCTTGGGCAACGACTACACCCGTATTCGCAAGGCGATCGAGGAGCAGGCCTGATGGGAATGTACGACTCCATCGAAGTGAGCGCGAGCGGCCTGTCCGCCGAGCGGCTCGCGATGGACACGATCGCGAACAACATCGCCAACGCGAACACCACGCGCACCGCCGAAGGCGGGCCGTTCAAACGCCAGCTCGTCGTCTTCGCGCAGAAGACCGAACCGGCCGCGGCGTCGGCCGCCTCCGCTGCCGCCGGCGATCCCGGCCGCTCGCAGGCGGGGGTCGAGGTCGTCGGGATCGTCAACGACAACAGCCCCGACAAGCTCGTCTACGATCCGACCCACCCCGACGCCGACGCGAACGGCTACGTCCACATGCCGAACGTCGACGTGGTGAAGGAGATGGTCGACATGATGGCCGCCTCGCGCGCGTACGAAGCGAACGTCACCGCGATCGAAGAGTCGCGCAACATGGGCAACG
Source organism: Vulcanimicrobiota bacterium (assembly GCA_963795405.1). Classification (GTDB taxonomy): domain Bacteria; phylum Vulcanimicrobiota; class Vulcanimicrobiia; order Vulcanimicrobiales; family Vulcanimicrobiaceae; genus Vulcanimicrobium. The sequence continues at coordinate 439,824 of CAWCHS010000004.1, read as the reverse complement.
CGACGCTCGGACTGCTGAAAGCCTGATGGATTACGCCAGCGCGATCTCCCACGTCGTCCCCGGCACGTTCGTCCCCGACATGGGGACGACCAAGAAGGCCGACGAGACGCCGACGATCACCGCGATCCCCGGCGCTTCGGGCGTCGCGGATGCGCAGAACGACACGACGTCGTTCAAGGACACGCTGAGCCAAGCGCTCTCCGACGTCAACGACAAGCTGCAGACCTCGGATCAGGCGACCCGCGATCTCGCCGACGGCAAGACGAACGACATCCAGAAAGTCGTCACCTCGGTCGAAGAGGCGAACCTCTCGCTCGAATACGCGATGGCCGTGCGCCAGAAGCTCCTCTCGGCCTACACGACCATCTCCCAGATGCAGGTCTGAGCCGGGGCTGAGCCCCGAGCACGTTCGCGTTCGCGCCGGCGGCGCAGCGCTCGACGCAAGCCCGGTGGTCGGGTACCATACGGGTCTATGGGGACGGAGGGCTTGCTGGGCGGGCGGTACCGGCTCGACCATGTCGCAGGCCACGGCGGGATGGCGACGGTCTTCGTCGCGCACGATACCGTCCTCGAGCGGGACGTCGCGATCAAGCTCCTTGCCCGCCGGCGCGACGTCGACGGCGTCGTGCGCGAGCGCTTTCGCCGCGAGGCGCTGCACGAGGCCAAGATCGTGCACCCGCACGTCATCGCCGTCCACGACATCGGTGAGAACGACGAGGGCCAGCCCTACATCGTCATGGACTACGTCGAGGGCCGCCCGCTCTCGGAGGTCCTGGCTTCCGACGGGCCGCTCAGCTCCGAGCGGGTCGCGCTCCTCGGCGCCGACATCGCCGGGGCGCTCGCCGCCGCCCACGCGCTCGGGATCGTTCACCGCGACATCAAGCCCGCGAACATCCTGATCGACGCGCAGGGGCACCCGCACCTCACCGACTTCGGGCTGGCGCGCGCGTTCGACGAGGAGTCCGACCCGGCGCTGACCGCGCCGAACCTGCTCGTCGGCACCGTCCATTACGTGGCACCGGAACAGGCGCGCTACGGCAACGTCTCGCCGGCGGCCGACCTCTATTCGCTCGGCGCGGTCCTCTACCACGCGCTCTCCGGCGAGCCGCCGTTCCAGGGCGAGGGCGGCGCGCTCGACGTCGCGCTGCGCCGGTTCGAGGAAGATCCGGTCGATCTGCGGCAGCGGGTCCGCGCCGCCGACCCCGACCTGGCCGCGGTGATCCACGCGCTCCTCTCGCGCGATCCGGTCGACCGGCCCTGGGATGCAGCGACGGTCGCGCAGCGGCTGAACGACGTTCACGCGCGGCTGCGCTCGACGCGCACCGCCGGCGACCCCGCGGAGCTGTAGCGCCGAGCCTCCGCGTTCGCCCCCCGGCGAGCCCTCCGCTAAAGTCGTGCTTCCCGCGCGCCGATCATCGATGAGGAAGCAGCCGGACGACCCTCGCACGGTCGAGGCTGTGGCGGATCCCGACCGATTGACGGATCCGCATCGACCGCACCGGTACTCCGGGGCGGTATCCGTGCGGAGGGTTTTTCCTTTGGTTCGTGGTTTGTATGCGGCGGCGTCGGGAGCGCTCGTCGCCGAAACAGCGGTCGACACGATCGCCAACAACCTGGCCAACGCCGACACGGCGGGGTTCAAACGCACCCTGCTGCAGGTCCAAGCCCAGCCGCAACGCGACATCTACCGCGCGCAGACGAATCCCGGTAAGCTCGCGGACGCGAGCACGCAGGGAGTCCCGTCGGTGCAGCTGATCGGGACGCTCGGCAGCGGTGCCGAGGTCTACGACACACCGGCGAGCTTCGAGCAAGGCGCGATCGCCTCGACCGGCAACGACCTCGACGTCGCCCTCTCGGGCCCCGGATTCTTCGCGATCCGGGATGGGAACGGCGCGCTGAGCTATACGCGCGACGGGCAGTTCGTGCGCGACGCACAGGGCTACCTGAGCGCGCAGAACGGCGATCGCGTGCTGGCCGACAACGGCTCGCCGATCGCGCTTCCCGCGCAAGGCGCCGTCGCGATCGGCCGGACCGGCACGATCTCGGTGAACGGCAGCCAGATCGCGCAGCTCGGGATCACCGAGTTCGCCAACCCGAACGCGCTGCGCCCGCAAGGGTCGGACCGCTTCGTCGATTCCGGCAACACCGCCGGCGCGCGGCCGGCGACCAACACCAGCGCGCTGCAAGGCTCGATCGAGAAGAGCAACGCCGACGTCGTCCGCTCGATGGTCGACCTCATCACGAACGAGCGCTGGTTCGATGCGAACCAGCAAGTGATCCAGACGCAAGACAACACGACCGGTCAGGCGATCCAGACCGTCGGCCGTACGGCCGCCAACTAGGAGGACTCCAAGCATGATGCGAGCGCTGTACACCGCCGCGACCGGGATGAACGCCCAGCAGTTCAACATCGACACGATCTCCAACAACCTCGCGAACGTCAACACGACGGGCTTCCGCAAGAACGAAGCGCGCTTCCAGGACCTGATCTATCAAAATCTTCAGGCTCCCGGAACGCCGGTCGGCGCGTCGGTCGTCCCGTCCGGTCAGGACGTCGGCCTCGGCGTGAAGATCGGCGGCACGGAGAAGACGTTCACCCAAGGGACGCTGCAAGAGACGGACAATCCGCTCGACATCGCGATCCAGGGCGACGGGTTCTTTCAGATCACGCTGCCCGACGGCACGCCGGCATACACGCGCGACGGCACGTTCCAGATCAACCCGAACGGCGCGATCGTCACGGCGAACGGATACTTCCTCTCGCCGCAGATCACCGTCCCGGCGAACGCCACGCAAGTGCAGATCGGCGCGGACGGCAACGTCAGCGCGCTGATCCCCGGTCAGTCGCAGCCGCAGACCCTCGGCCAGATCCAGATCGCGCGCTTCACCAACGCCGCCGGGCTCGCGCCGCAGGGACAGAACAACTTCGTGCAGACCGCGGCCTCCGGCGCGCCGACGCTCTCGCAGCCCGGACTCAACGGCGCGGGCACGCTGCAAGGCGGGTACCTCGAGTCGAGCAACGTCTCGGTGGTCGAGGAGATGGTCAACCTGATCACCGCGCAGCGCGCGTACGAAGCGAACTCGAAGGCGATCACCAGCGCCGACGAGATGCTGCAGACCGCCGTCCAGATGAAGGCGAGCTGATTCGATGATCCGCCGCGCGCTCGCGTTCGCCCTCGCCGCCTGCGTGCTCTGCGCGCAGGTCGCGCTGTGCGCGCCCGCGAGCGCGGCGGCGGCGAATCAGACCGTCGCCGGCGCGCGGATCGCCGCGGTCGCCGACGGCATCGCGCGCACGCTCGTCACCGGCGACGATCGGACGATCGCTCCGGCGTACACGATCGCCGACCAGCAGGTCCCGTCCGGCGCGGTCGCGCTCGCGGTCTCGGGTGAGCCGTTCGTCAGCCCGTCGTACGCCAGCGTCGCGGTCGCGATCAGCGTCGACGGCAGGGTCGCGCGCACGGTGCTCGCGGGCTTCCGCATCACGACGTACGTTCGGACCGCGGTCGCCGCGCACGACTTGCCGGCGAACGCGCTGCTCGCCGACGGCGACGTCACGATCGCGCGCGTGGCGGCGAACGGCCGTCCCGTCGTGCCGGTCGACGCGCTGCTCGGACGGCGGCTGCGCATCGCGCTCCCGAAGAACGCGCCGCTCTACGTCGAGCAGACGACGGCGAATCAGGTGGTCCTCGCGGGCCAGCCGGCGATCCTCGTCGTCCACGACGGCGGGGTCGCGCTCGCGGCGGACGTCGTCGCGCGCACCGGCGGCGCGCTCGGCGACGTCGTGACCGTCGTCAACCCACAAACGAATCGCGCGCTGGCGGGGGTCGTCACCGGCCCCGCGCGCGTCGAGATCACGCTGCCCGGAACAGGAGCCCTCTGATGCGACGCATCTCGCTCGCGCTCGCCATGGTCGCCGCGCTCGGCGCGCCGGCCGCGGCCGACACGCTCTACCAGGCCGCGCCGCCGCCGGCCGCCCCGGGCCATCCGATCCGTCTCGGCGCCGATCATCGCGCCCAGCAGGTCGGCGATCTGGTGCAGGTCGTGTTCAACTTCTCGGTCAGCAGCGCCAGCCAGAACCAGTCGAGCGTGAACAACGGCTACCAGGTCGCCGGCGGCGCCGGGAGCGGGATCTTCAACCTGCCGCTCGTGCGCTTGACCTCGAGCCTCGGCGCGACGCGGCAGTCCTCGCAGACCCAGTCCGACGTCGGCACCAACTCGTTCGTCACCTCGATGGAGGCGACCGTCACCGACGTCCTTCCGTCGGGCGCGCTGAAGATCGCCGGCGATCAGGGGCTGATCGTCGACGGTCAAAAGCAGACGCTGCACGTCACCGGGATCGTCCGGCCCGACGACATCGACGACACCGACACGGTCGTCTCGACGCGCGTCGCGGACGTCCACGCGAACTTCGACGGGAAGTACTCGGAGGCCAAGCACCCCGGGATCCTGCAGAAGATCGTGAGCTGGCTGTTCTGAGCCGATGAAGAAGATGATGCGGAAATCGATCGCGGCGCTGCTCTCGACGGCCTTCCTCCTCGGCGGGCTCGCCGCGGCGCCGGCCGGCGCGCAGATCGTTCGCTTGAAGGACGTCGCGCGCGTGCAGGGCGTCACGGCGAACCAGCTCGTCGGCTACGGGATCGTCACCGGTCTCAACCAGAGCGGGGACTCGACGCAGGTTGCGTTCACCTCGCAGACGGTGCAGAACATCCTGCAGACCTTCGGCTTGACGACCTCGTCGACGGAAGTCCGCACGCGCGACGTCGCGGCGGTGATCGTCACCGCCTCGCTCCCGCCGTTCGCGCACTCCGGCGACAACGTCGACGTGACGGTGTCGGCGGTCGGCGACTCGACGAGCCTGCAGGGCGGAACGCTCGTGCTCACCGAGCTGCGCGCCGCGAACAACCTCGTCTACGCGACGGCGCAAGGACCGATCTCGGTCGGCGGCTTCTCCGCCTCGAACGACGCGAACGGGCCGAACAGCATCACCAAGAATCACGTGACCGCGGGACGCGTGCCGCAGGGCGCGGTGATCGCGCGCGACATGATCACCCCGATCGAGCAGGGCTCCGGCGGCTTCTCGTACGTGCTGACCTCGCCCGACTATCGCACGGCGGCGCGGGTCGCCTCGGTTCTGAACGGACACTTCGGCGTCGGCACCGCGCGGGCGAACGATGCGGAGACGATCCGCGTGACGCTCCCGACCCGCTACGCCGGCGATCCCGTCGACTTTCTCGCCGACGCGGGCGATCTCTCGCTCAACGCCGATCAGGTGGCGAAGGTCGTCGTCAACGAGCGCACCGGTACCGTCGTGATGGGCGGCGACATCACGCTCGCGCCCTGCGCGGTCGCGCACGGCAACCTCTCGATCACGATCGCGACGGCGAACCAGGTGACGCCGGCCGCGCCGTTCAGCACGACGCAGCCGCCGGTGCAGTCGAACACGCGGATCACCGCGTCCGAGAGCGGGAAGAAGCTCGTCTACATCTCGGGCGCCGCGACGCTCGCCCAGGTGGTGCGGGCGCTGAACACGATCGGCGCATCGCCGCGCGACCTGATCGCGATCGTCCAGGCGCTGCGCGAGGCCGGCTCGCTGCAGGCCGACGTGGAGATCATCTGATGGCCGATCCGACCTCGGTCTCGGCCGCCTCCTCGGCCGCGAAGGCCGCGCCGCTCACCGCCGCGCAGCAGAAGGCGCTCAGCAAGCTCCACGATGCGGCGCAGCAGTTCGAATCGCTCTTCGTCGACATGCTCTTCAAGGAGATGCGCAAGTCCGCGCCGCCGGTCTCGCTGACCGGCAAGACCTCGAACGCGGAGCAGATGTTCGGCGACATGCTCGACGAGAAGCGCGCCGAGGAGCTGGCCAAGACGGACTCGCTCGGGATCGGCAAGATCGTCGAGCGGCAGTTGCGCGCGGCCGTGCTCGGCGAAACGGGCGCGCCGGCCTCGCCCGCCCCGAAGGGCGGCGCCTCGTGACCGCCGTCATCGCCCTCGGCCTAAAGTCCCCCGAACCAACCGACGATACGATTCGTAGCAAGGAAGCACTGGTTCGACAGAGGGGCCGCAGCACACATGATCATCAGTCGGACCGAGATCCGTTCGGCGATCTCGGCCTACAAGACCGTGAAGCGCAGGTCGGTAGTCGACGCGCTGTTCGGCACGGCCGATTCGTTCGAAGAGTCGGAAGCCGCGGCATCGCTGAGCACGCTCATCCAGGAAGCGATCTCGAACCCGTTCTACCGCTCCGAGCTGGTCGAGGACCTGCGCCGTCGCATCGCGGAGGGACGCTACTACGTCCCGACCGAGGAGATCGTCGACAAGCTGCTGGGCCGCCTGATGGTCGAGCACGCCACCGCCGCAGCCTAACCGCACGAACCGCAACCGGCCTGCCCGCCAACACCGACAGCGTCGTTGCGCACGCCCTCGGGGAATCTTGCCGGAGCACGATCGGGCGCGCGCGCGCAGCCCGGGCGGAGCGCCGTTAGAATGAGCCAGTGGCAGCGGTTCGGAGAGATCCTCGGTGAAGAGAACCGGCTTCTCGGCGAGCTCGGGACGGCGGCGCTCGCGATGACCGATGCGCTCGTGGCGAACGATCCGGCGCGGATCGAAGCGGCGGGACGGCGGATCGAGGCGCAGCGCGTGCTGCACGGGACGGCGTACGCGCGGCGGATCGCGATGCAGCGGCAAGGCTTCGGCTCGCTGTCGCTGCCGCAGGTGTGCGCCTACGCGCCGCCGGCGCTGCGGCGCCGCTTCCACGCCACCGCGCACGAGATCGGGACGCGCGGGATCGCGCTGAAGCTGACCGTCTCGAACAACAAAGCGCTCATCCTGGCCGGGATGGACCGCATCGCGCGCGTCGTCAAGGTTCTCCAGCGCGCGGGAACCGAGCAAACCGGCACCTATCGCAGGCGCGGGATCATCCCACCCCCGGAGGGCAGCGTCATCGTGAGCCGTCGAGCATGAGCTTTCTCGGACTGAGCATCGCGGGGAGCGCGCTCGAGGCGTTCCAGCAGGCCGCCGACGTGACGTCGAACGACATCGCGAACGTCAACACGCCGGGTGCCTCGCGCCAGCAAGTGAACGTCGAGGAGGCGGCGCCGATCGTCGGCTCGCCGGGATACGACACGTGGAGCGGCCCGGGAACGCAGGGGACCGGCGTCGTCGTGCAGTCGATCACGCGGATCCATCAGGACTCGTACGACGGGCTGTTCCGCGGCGCGTCGTCGGCGCAGAACTACTTCACCGTGGAGCAGCAGCAGCTGACCTCGGTGCAGTCGGCCTTCGGCGAGCCGAACAACGGGGTCAGCGCCGCGTTCACCGCGCTGCAGACCGCGATCTCGCAGCTCGCCTCGAACCCCACCGCCGTCTCCGACCAGCAGGGCGTGATCACGGCGGCGCAGAGCTTCGCGGGGACGCTCAACAGCGTCGGCGGCGCGGTGCAGAGCGCGCAGGCGACCGTGCAGCAGCAAGCCGGCTCGACGGTCGGACAGATCAACACGCTGCTCGACCAGATCGCCTCGCTGAACGGGCAGATTCGCGCGTCGACGGCGGTCGGCGACAACCCGAACACGTATGAAGACCAGCGCGACGCCGACATCGACACGCTCTCGCAGTACATCTCGGTGCAGACCGCGGTGCAGTCGAACGGCTCGACGCTGGTCTCGGTCGACGGACGAGCCCTGGTCAACGACACGCAGGCCTACCACCTCGCGGCGCCCGTCGTCGCGACGAACGCGTCCGGAACGCCGGCGCTGGTCGTCGGCTTCGCGAACGACCCGAACCCCTCGAACCCCGCGCCGGTGAATGCGGGGAGCGGGCAGCTCGGCGGCTACCTCGATCTCTACAACAACAAGCTGGCCTCGTACGCGCAGCAGCTCAACAGCTTCACGAACGCGGCGGCCGGCGCGATCGATCGTGTGACGACCGCGGGCTACGATCAGAACGGCAATGCGGGCGCGGCGCTGTTTCAGCCGTCGGTCCCCGGCAGCGCGATCACCGCGACGAACATCACCGTCGGGATCACGAATCCGACCGAGCTGCCGACGGCGCTCGCTTCGACCGCCGCCGGCGATTTGACGGTCGCGCTGAACGCCGCGAACGACACCGTGAGCACCTCGGCGCCGCTGCTCAGCAACACGACGCTCGCCCATCCCGCCTCGGCGATCGGTACGATGAAGGGGACGCTGACCGTCAACGTCGACGGCGCCGCGCAAAGCTTCGCGTACGACTTCGGCCCCGGCGGCAACGCCGACACGATCGACGACTTCATCACCAACTTCAACGCCGCGCAGCTCGGGGTCACCGCATCGTACGACTCGACCGCGCAGAAGATCGTCTTCGCGCGCGATCCGAACAACGTCGACGCGGCGCACCTCGCCGCGCAAGGCGCGAACCCGACGACGCCTTCGTTCACGATCAGCGACTCGGTCCTGCCGGCCGGCGCGGGCGTAGGCGCCCGATCGGACTCGCTCTTGGAAGTGCTCGGCGCCGCCGGGATCAACGGCGTCCCCCAGGACGGGAGCAACGCCTTCGGCGCCGCCGACAACGGCGGTTCGAACGCGCTCCTCAAAGTATGGTCCAGCCAGGTCGGGATCCCGGCGGTCCAGACCACCGCCGCGACGGGTGCCGTGGCCGGCCCGGGCAGCGTCACCGTCGGCGCGTCGAGCGCCGGCGCCTTCGCCAACGTCATGGTCGGGCAACCCCTCACCATCGACGCGGGGACCGCGAATGCCGAGACGGTCACGGTGACCGCCGTCAACCCGACGGCCGGCACGATCACCTTCAATGCGACGAAGGCGCACGCCGCAGGGTTCTCGATCGGTTCGACGCCGACGCAGACGCTGGCCGCGTACTACGGAACGCTCGTCGCGCAGCTCGGAAACGACACGGCGACGGCGACGACGGGAACGTCGTCCCAGACGACCCTGGCGACCAACATCAACAGCGCGCGGCAGAGCGTCGACGGGATCAACGTCGACGAAGAGACGCAGAACCTGATCCAGTACCAGAGCTCGTACCAGGCCGCGGCCCAGACGATGAACGTGCTCGATCAGCTCTTGCAAACGACCATGAGCATGATTCCGGCATGAGGAGGCACGGATGCGCATAGCCACTTCGACGATCTACGCGCAGCAGACGCAGGCGATCGACGAGCAGAGCGCGCTCTACGCGCAGCTCGGCGCGCAGCTCTCGAGCGGGAAGAAGGTCACCCAGCCGAGCGACGATCCGGCGCAGATCGCGCAAGATCTCCAGCTGCACGCGACGATCAGCACCGAAACCCAGCAGGCGACGAACGTGCAGGGCGCGGTTTCGCAGCTGACCTCGACCGACAGCGCGCTGAGCAGCCTCACCTCGCTGGAGCAGAGCGCGCGCCAGCTCGCCGTGCAGGGTTCGAGCGACACGCTGAGCGCCTCGCAGCGCAGCGCCCTCGCCGATCAGGTCGACCAGCTTCTGCAGCAGGCGATCGCGATCGGCAACACCCAGTACGACGGGCAGTACGTCTTCGGCGGCTCGGCGACCGACGCGACCGCGCCGGTGCAGGGGCAAGGAAGCCCGATTTCGGCGGTGACCTTCGCCGGCAACGAGCAATCGCAGGGACAGCTCGTCTACAACGGGCAGAACTTCCCGCTCTCGACGACGCTGCAAGCCGCGTTCAACTACGACGCCTCCGACGGGTCGCCCGACGTGTTCCAGACGCTGATCGCATTGCGCGACACGCTGCAGAACGGGACGGTGAGCGACGTCAGCTCCTCGGCGATCAATCAAGCCGGCAAGGTGATCTACGGCCCGTCCGTCGGGCCGGGCGCGCCGGCGCCGACCACGCTCGCCGCCGCCGGCGTGTTCGCGACGAAGCCCGTCCCCGACAGCTCGGGCAACTTCACGATCACGATCAACGGCTCGGTGAACGGCGTGCAGTCGGTGCAGACGATCACCGTCCCCGCGACCGCGGCGATCGACGACGGCGTCGCGCCGCCGGCCGGGACGAGCCTGATCGCGAAGATCAACGCGGTCAGCGCGCAGACCGGTGTCACCGCGTCGTTCGATGCGAAGACGCAGAAGATCACCTTGGCGGGGACCGGCTCGTTCTACGTGACCGACACGCCCACGCCGGGCGCGACCGGCAGCGGGAACCTGACCTCGGTCTTCAACCTCGCGACCCAGGCCGACTCCGTGCAGACGGTGTCGACGCAGATCGGCGACATCGACAACGCGCTCAACGCGACGCTGAGCGCTCGCTCGTCGATCGGTGCCCGGATCCAGACCTTGGGCAGCATCTCGGATCAACTCCAGACGGACACGACCGATAATACTAACGTAGAGTCCGCGATCGAGGACACCGACGTCGCCTCGGCGACCACGCAGTTCACGGCGACTCAGACGGCCCTCGAAGCGGCGTATGCGACGACGAATCGCCTCGAAGGCAAGACCTTGCTCGACTACCTGACCAACGCGTAACGCGAGAGGCCTGACGCTTGACGGAGACCACTGTGGAAACCGCCGACCGAGAGATCACGATCGATCTGCCGCGGCTCGGGACGTGCACGTACCGCGAGTCGGAGGTGCTGACGTTCCCTTGGGGACTCCCCGGGTTCGGCTCGCTGCGCCGGTTTCTGGCGCTGAACCTCCAGGGTCAGGAGAAGTTCGTCTGGCTCCAGAGCCTCGACGACCTCTCGGTCGCCCTGCCGACCGCGGATCCGTGGTCGATCTTCGGGGACTACGCCCCGCAGTTGCCGGCCTACGCGATGAGCTCGCTCGACCTCAAGCGGCCCGAAGACTTCGCGACGCTTTGCGTCGTCGTCGTGACGCCCGGCGCGGTCGAGATGACGATGAACCTCCTCGCCCCGATCGTGGTGAACCTGCGGACGCGGATCGGCCGGCAGATCACCCTGGAAGCGGGCGGCTACTCGGTCAGGACCCCGATCCCGCGGAAGGCGCCCGCCGAGGCAGCGGGAGCGTTAACAGGTTAACGGGAAAGCGCACCCTCCGAACAATGCCAAGGAGGGCGCCTCCCGATGTTGGTCCTCAGCCGTAAGCTCAACCAGGCGATCATGATCGGGGACGACGTTCGCATCGTCGTCGTCGCGGTCGATCGCGACACCGTGAAGCTGGGGATCGAAGCCCCGCGCACGATTCCCGTGCACCGTTCCGAGGTGTACGAGGAGATCCAGCGGACCAATCGCGCCGCGGCCGGTGAGCCGTCGGCGAGCCCTGTCCCCACGTCGGGGGAGGGCGCCAAAGTGGCCGACCTCGGACGCCGGCGAGCGCCGGCAAAAGACTAAAGTCGGCCGCATTAATTACCGAACGATGTGCTATGGGACGGGTCAGGAAGCACCCGTCTTCGTCACACGTGTGAATCATGGAGGAAACACATGCCGGGCATCGGTGGGCTTTCGATCGCTAACAACCTGTTGGCGAATCAAGCAAGTCTCAATCTCAACCAGAATCAGGCCGCACTCTCGACGGCGGTCAACCGCCTCTCGAGCGGTCTGCGGATCAACAGCGCGGCGGACGATCCGTCGGGGCTCGCGATCGCCGAGTCGCTCCAGTCGCAAGTCAACGGCTTCGACCAGGCGACGCAGAACGTTCAGGACGCGACGAATGCCGCGCAGGTCGCCGACGGCGCCCTCGCGACGACGACCGACATCCTGCAGCGCATCCGCACCCTCGCGGTCGAGGGCGCGTCGGACATCACCTCGACGACGGACCGCTCGAACCTGCAGTCCGAAGTCAACCAGCTGCTCCTCGAGGTCAACCGGATCTCGCAGGACACGAACTTCAACGGGCAGGCGCTGCTCGACGGTTCGCACGCCGGGTTCCAGCAGGAAGTCGACGCGAACTACACGATCGAGTCGAACGCCGACCTCGCGACGGCGGGCCCGAACGGTTCGACGCAGCAGCTGGTCTCGACGGTCACCCCGCCTTCGATCAGTGCGACGAACGCTGGGATCGTCGACGGGACGATCGAAGTCCAGGTCGCGCAGCTGACCTCGACGCAGCAGGGTCTGATCATCTCGTTCTTCTCGAGCGCCGCGCAGGCGGGCGCGAAGGTCGACAACACGACGGGCGTCGGTTACCTGACGGCCGGCGACACGGGCTACGGCCAGGTCGTCAACGGCGTCTACACGCTCACCTCGGGCGTTGCCGCTCCGGCTCTCGAAGTCGACGGCGTCACGCTGAACTTCGGCGTGGCGGGAACCCTCGACGTCGGCGTCACCTCGTACGTCAAGGTGAGCCAGTACGTCGCGGCCCAGTCCAACCCCAACTCGCCGGCGTTCAACTTCCAGTCCGGCGCGCAGGAAGGTGCGACGATCCAGGTCGGATTCCAGAGCACCTCGACCAACACGCTGCGCATCGCGAACATCAACCTGGTCGGAAACACGGGCTACGGCTCGCTGGCGTCGGAAGACGCGATCGGCCAGATCGACAACGCGCTCCAGACGCTGCTCTCGCAGCGCGCGTCGCTCGGTGCGACGATCGTCCGCCTCCAGGAAGACCAGGACAACGACAACACCGCGTCCGTCAACCTGCAGGCGTCCGAATCGGCGATCCGCGACCTCGACGTCGGTGCGGAGACCACCCAGTACACGAAGCTCCAGATCCTGGTGCAGGTCGGTACCTCGGTCCTCGCGCAGGCCAACTCGAACGCGCAATCGGTCATCAGCCTCTTCCGATAAGCGCGGCAACGTCCCCACCCCGAGAGGGCCCGCTCCGGCGGGCCCTTCTCATTTTCGCGGCGCGTCTCAAGGCGGACTCGCCGCAAACCGATATGGTACCCAAAGGGAGATTCCGCAGTGCCGCTAGAGATCGTCGACGACCAGCGCGAGAGCGCATTCGCTTCCGCGCAGACCGGGCTGCTGTTCAATCTCCCCGTCCCGCCGCCGGAAAGCGCGCAGCTTCCGGTGGGAATCACGCTCTGCATGATCGTGAAGAACGAAGAGCGTTTCCTCGGCGCGTGCTTGGACAGCGTCCGCGGCGTCGTCGACCAGATGGTCGTCGTCGACACCGGCTCGACCGATCGCACCGTCGAGATCGCGCGGGAGCGCGGCGCGACCGTGCTCGATCGTCCCTGGCGCGATGACTTCTCGTGGGCGAAGAACGAAGCGCTCGCGGCGGCGGCGTACCGCTGGATCGTCGTCCTCGACGCCGACGAAGAGCTCGTCCCGGAGTCGCTTCCGCTGCTGCGCGCGCTGCGCGAGACACCCGCGCACGACAACGCGGTGTACGTGCACATCCGCAACGTCGTTGACGACGAGTCGGGCAGCCTCTCGACGATGACGCACATCCTCCCCCGCATCTTCCCGAACTCGCCGCGGCTGCGCTACCGCGGGGTGATTCACGAGAGCCTCGTCCTCGACGGCGGCACGTGCGAAGTGACGACGGTGTTCTCGCCGATCACGATCGTGCACAAGGGCTACACGAAGTCGATGCTCGAGGGCCGGAACAAGGCCGAGCGCAACCGCCCGCTCCTCGAGCGCGCGCTCGAGCAGAACGGTGACGACCCGTTCGCCTGGTTCAACTTCGGCGTCGCGGCGATCGCCGCGGGCGAGCACGAGCAAGGGATCGCGGCGCTGGAGAAGATGTTCGCCGAGACCGCGGAGCCGCGCACGTTCTTCCCGGTCGCCTACGGGATGCTGGCGACGGCGTACGCCGACGGGCTCCGCGACCGCGACAAAGCGCTGGACGTGCTCGAGCGCGGGCTCGCCGTCGTGTGCGACCATCCGAACCTGCTGTTCCTGCGCGGCTACGTCCTCTCGCAGCAAGGCGAGTACGCCGAGGCGCGCGGCTGGTACGAGCGCGCGATCGCGGCCGGGCGCCGCTCCCACCCGCAGTTCGCCGTCGACGACGAGATCGCCATCTGGAAAGCGCCGGTCAACCTCGGGATCACGTATCTGCGCGAGAAGAACGACGAGGCGGCGCTGAGCTGGTTCGAGCGCGCGCTGGCGGCGAAGCCTGATGCCGAAGGCGTGCGGGCTCTCGCGGCGGGTGTGTGCGAGCGTGCCGGCCGGATCTACGACGCCGAACGGTTCTTGCGCGCCGGCGCGGCAGGCGGCTCGACCGCCGGTTTCATCGCGTACGTGAATTTCCTGATGCGGCGCCGCCGCTTCCACGAAGCGTTCGAGCAGGTCGAGCGCCGGCGCGACGCGATCGACGATGCGACCTACGCGACGCTGCTGTTCTCCGCCGCGATCGCCGTGCGCGACGAGCGGCTCGGCGATCCGGAGCCGTACGCGCTGCGCGCGCTCGAGCTCGCGCCGGGCGACGGGCGCGTGCTGGCGCTGCTCGACGCGCTCTATGCGGCGCGCGGCGAGACCTCACGCCGCGAGCAGCTCCGCGAGCGCGAGCTCGCCGCACCGCTCGCGCACGGCGTGGACTACGCGCGCCGTTCGCACCGGCTGCTGCAGGAGCAGCGCGCGCACGAAGCGCTCGCGGCCGCCGAGACGGGGCTCGAGTGCGATCCGGGCGACGCGGTGCTGCACTACAATGCGGCGCTCGCGGCGGCGCGGCTCGGGCGCGACGCCGACGCCCTGTATCATCTCGAGTGCGTCGCGGCCGAAGACGCGCACGCGACCGCCGCGCTCGCCCTGCGCGCGGAGATCGAGCGCCGGGCCGGCGACCTCGACGCGGCGATCGCCACGCTGCGCCGGCTCTGCGAGCTTCCCGAGCCCGACGGGGCGGTGCTGCGCACGGCAACCCTCGGACTCGCCGGCGCGCTGCTCGAAGCGGGCCGGCTCGGCGACGCGGGCAGCGTCGCGCAGCTCGCGCTGACCTGAGCGTGACCGCGAGCTTTCGCGAGCTGGGCGATCCCGCCGCGACCTGCGCCGTGCTGATCGCGGACGGCGCGCACGCGGGCGCGGGCGCGCTGCACGCCGCGCGATCGCTGGCGGCGCGCGGCACCGGCGTGACGGGCGGCCCGCTGGCGGACGGCGAGCTGCGCCTGTTCGGCTGGATGCTGGCGCCCGCCGCGTGCGGGCCGCTGCCGTTCGAGCTGAACCCGGTCGCGGTGCCGGCCGGCGACGCCGGCGCGTACTCCGGCCCGGTCGACGTCGTCGCGCCGGGCATCCTCGTCGTGCCGCGCGCGCTGCTCCGCGACCCGCTGCCCGCCGACCCGGTCGTCGCGCTCGTCGAGCTGTCCGCGCGTGCCCGTACCGCGGGGCTGGCGGTGGAGTGCGTCGCCGAGCTGACCGCCGCGACCGCCGCGGGGCCGCTCGCCCCCGGGGATGACCGCGGCCGCGCGGCCGGGCTGCGCGCGCTCGCCGAACGCCGGGCCGAGCTGGTCGGCGGCCATCGCCTTCCGGCGGCGGCGCGGGGCGCCTACGTGGAGCGCGAGGTTCGCCTCGGCGGGGGGCGCCGCATCCGCACCGTGGTGCGCCGGCCGCCGCTGACGCGACTCGTGCACGGACCGGCGGATCTCGCCGCCGAGGCGCTGCGCGCCGAGCTGCGCGTGCGGGGCGACCGGTACGTGCTCGTCGCGGCGGAGGACGCGCTCCCGGACGCGGCGGCGCTGGACGCGCTGGTCGAGGCCCTCGAATCGGCGCCGCACGTCGCCGCCGCCGCCCCGGACGCCGCTTCGCTCGACGGGCGCTGCGTGCTGCTCGCCGCCGGGCGCTTTCCTCAGCACCTCGACGCCTCCGGCGCGTCGCTCGCCGAGGCGTTGCGCGCGCTTCTCGCCGGGGCCGCCGCGCTGCGCCGTTCCGTGCGCGTGCCCGGCTGGACGCCGCCGCCCGCGTTCCTCGCGCCGCCGCGCACCGCGAGCGCGGTGCTGCTCGTCGCCTCCGCACCGGAGGTCACGCGCACCTCGCTCGACGCCGCCCTCGCGGCGACCGCCGCGGGCGATGAACTGATCGGCGTCTGCGCCGCGGGCGGCGCGACGGCGCGCCGGATGCTCGGCGCCTATCCCGGAATGCGGGTCGAGCTCGACGCGGCGGATCCGCTGCTGACCGGGGCGGTGAATCGTGCCCTGGGCACCGCGCGAGGGGAGCTGATCTACCTGCTCGCCGACGACGTGCTGCTTCCGCCGAACACCCTGCAGCGGCTCGCCGCCGCGTTTGCCCGCCTTCCCGGCTTGGGGGCGGCGTTCCCGACCGTCCCCGGCGCCGTCCTGGCCGAAGGCGCGCTCGACGTCGAGTACACCGACCTGAAGGCCATGCGCGCCCTCGCCGAGCGGCGTGAAGCCCAGCGCAGCCGCGAGGCCGAGCCGATCGACGCCGGCGGGACGCCGGCGGTCGCGCTCGCGCGCGAAGCCTTGCTCGCGGTCGGCGGGATCGACCCCGCCTACGGTCCGACGTGCCGCGGGATCGCCGACCTGATCGTGCGCATCCGCCGCGCGGGCTACGCCGTGGTCCGCTGCGAGGACACGCTCGCGCACCGCTTCGATCCGGGCGCCTCGCGCAACCCGCTCGCGCTCGCCGACCGGCACGACTCGCCGCCGCCCCCGCCCGCCGCGGAGCTGCTGGCGCGCGGATTTGTCCCGGAGGAGCGGATCCCGTTCGCGCCGGCCGCCGATGGGCCGCAGCCGCGCTCGGCGATCGCCTGCGTTCTGGCGCTCCCGGTCGCCGACGACGACGAGCTGGCGCGCGCCGCCGCATCGCTCGCCGCGGCGGCCGCCGCGTTCGGCGCCGACGATCCGGTGCGCGTCGCGGTGCTGCTCGACGGGACCGTCTCGCCCGGTGAGGCCGCGGCGGCGCTCCGGGCGGTGCTCGCCGGCGCGCGGAAGCCGCTGGCCGCGACCGTTGCCGTGCGCATCGAGCGCGAGCCGGACCTCGCCGCCTGGCGCGCGCGGCTCGAGCCGGGCGTTCGGCTCGTCGCCGGCACGGGGCTGGGCCGGGCCGCGCTGGCCGACTGCACCGCCGTCGCTCCCGAGGCCGTCGCCGGGCTGCTGGAGACCGCGGCCCGATGAGGATCCACGGCAGCCACGAGATCCTCGCGCCCTGGGTCACCGGCTCCCTCGTCGTCGACCCCGACCGGCTCGCCGCCGTGCGCATCGAGCCGGTCCACCGCCGCCGCCGCCCGGCGCTCGCGCTCGACCTCTACGTTTCGGGCGATTCCGGCGACGCGGTGATCCCGCTCGTCCTGGCTGACCCGGCGGTCCTCGTCGAGCGCGACCGCGACCCGCTGATCTGGCCGGCCGCCTTCGACGGCGGCGACGACGTCGCGACGGCGCTGGCGGCGCGCATCGTGCCGCATCTCGAACGGCTGGTGCTCGCCGGCGGGCGGATCGTCGAGCACGTCGTCGCGTTCGGGCCGGCGCCGCGCTTCGCGGCGGCGCGCGCCGCAGGATGCTTCGGCGCAGCGCCGCTGCGCGACGCGCTGGCGCGGCTCGCGCCGTACCGCTATGCGCGGCGCTTCGCGCGCGGCCGCAGCGTGCGGATCGACGCCGCCGACGCGGTCGGCGGCTGGGCGATCCTGCGCTCGGGATGCGCCGCCGGCGTCGCCGCCGCGCGCCGCGACCCCGCCGCCGTCGCGTGGTACGGCGAGCCGCCCAGTCCGCCGCGGCGCGCCGATCTG
Source organism: Vulcanimicrobiota bacterium (assembly GCA_963795405.1). Lineage (GTDB taxonomy): Bacteria > Vulcanimicrobiota > Vulcanimicrobiia > Vulcanimicrobiales > Vulcanimicrobiaceae > Vulcanimicrobium. The sequence goes on along the minus strand of CAWCHS010000004.1, from coordinate 422,322 downwards.
GCCATCGTCGACGGCGAGACCGACCCCGGTGAGGCGGCGTGCGTGCTGCGGCTCGACGCCGACGGCCCCGGCCGGGTCGAGGTGGTCGACCCGCTCCCGCTCGACGTCGGCATCGTGTTCGACCCCGCCGAGGGGCCGGTGCGGCGCTGGTTCGCCGTCGAGCGCGTCCTCGAGCCCGCGCTGCGCGTGATGCCGCCGGCATCCGTCACGGCGGGCGGATCGGCGGGCCGGATCGCCCTCGTCCTGGGCCGCGGCGACGCGGACCGGCTGCCCTCGGCCGACGCCGACGAAGCCGCGGCGCTGCTCGAAGCACTCGTCGCGGAAGGTTTCGCGCCATACCCTGCCGCCGGCCCCGCTGAGATCGCCGGCGCCGACCTCGTGCACGTCCTCGGCACGCGTGACGGACGCCGCGCCCGCGAGATCGTCGAAGCCGCGCGACTCGGCGGCATCCCGGTGGCCGTGCACGCCTACGACGAAGTCGCCGAGGAGGGCGGCTGGTGGGGCGCGGCCGTGACGCGCCACTGTTTCGACTACGGCAGCGACGAGCGCGACGTCGAAAGCTATCTCGAGCTGCTGGCGCGACGCGCCGTCTCGATCGGGCCGGCGGGCGCGGACGCGCCGTATGCGCCGGCGCATGCGAGCCCGGCCGACGCGGCCGCGGCCCTGCGCGAGGCGACCGTCGTGTTCGCGGCGAGCGAAGAAGAAGCCGAGGTGATCCGCGCGCGCCGCGGGCGCGGCGGTCCGATCGCCGTCGTTCCCCCGCTCGCCCGCCGCGCCGAACCGCATGCCGTGGGGATGCTGGTGGGCGACGAGCCGTTCGCCTACGTGCACGCGCCCATCGGGCCGATCGCGAACCAGCTCCTCGTCGCGCGCGCCGCGCGCGATGCCGCGATCCCGCTGGTGCTCGCCGGGCCGGTCGCCGATGCGTCGTACCTCGAGCTCGTTCGGGAGTTCGGAGGGCCGGGGCTGATCGTGCTTCCGGGCGAGCCCCATCCCGGCGTCGCGGCGGCGCTGCGCGCCGCGGCCGCGGTGGCGATCGACGCCGCCTGGGTCGGTGACGGCGGCTCGCGGCTGGCCGCCGCGGCGCTGGCCGGCGCGCAGCTCGTCCTCGCCGACCGGCGCCGCTTCGCCCTGCCGGGCGCGCAGCGCTGCGATCCCGGCGATCTGCGGTCGCTGGCGCGTGCGCTCGGGGCGGCATGGGATGCCTCGCTGCGCGTGCGTGACGGGGCGTCCGCCGAGACGCGGACCGCGCTCGCGCCGGGGGCGGCCGTGCGCGCGATCGTGCGCGGCTACGCCCTGGCGGCCGCGGCGCTCGCCTAAACCGGCGTCGTGGTAGCTCCGATACCAACTGTGGAGGCTCGTTGAAGAACATGGACGTTCAGGCGATCGATCAAAGCCCCGCCGCCGCATCGGCGACGGGCGCGCAGCAGCAAACCACCCCCGCCGCGGCGCTGCAGGCGTTTCCGCAGCCCGGTCAGCCCTCGACGGCGCAGGCGCCGGCCGGCGATCAGACGCTGCACCACGCCCTCTCGCAGCTCGTCGGAGGCGGCGCGAACGTCTCGGTGCAGTTCGAGGTCACGCACGATCCGAACGAGGTCGTGACGGTCTTCAAGAACGTCGAGACCGGCCAGGTGATCACGCAGTTTCCGCGCGAGTCGATGGTGCTGATCGCGCAGTTCTTCAACCAGCTCGCCGGCGCCGTCGTGGACCGGAGCGCATAGTGAGCGGACTCTCCGGCGTCTCCGCGTCGAGCTCGGGATCCGACTCGGACTCGACGATCTACGGGACGAACATCCCGCCCGTCACCTTCCCGGGGATCGCGTCGGGGATCGACTACAACTCGATCATCGCGAAGTACTCCGCGATGACGATGGCGCAGGCCACGCCGCTGCAGAACAGCGTCAAGAACCTGACCGCGCAGCAGGCCGAGATGCTGAAGATCCAGGACCTGCTCGACAAGTTCCAGGACACGTTCCAGGCGGTCAGCGATCCGTCCGCGTTCAGCGCGACGGCGCCGACCTCGTCCGACTCCTCGTCGATCGGCGTGTCGACGATCTCCGGGACGACCGCGACGCCGGGATCGTACGTGATCACCGACGCGACCTTGGCGACGGCGACGCAGATCACCAACGATCCGGCCGCGAACGGAACGGTGAACTCGACCACGCCGCTCGCTGCCGCCGGTCTCTCGATCACTCCCGACAACGGCACGACCGGGACGAACGGCGACGGCCAAGTCACGATCGACGGCGTCGCGATCACCTATGACGTCAATTCCGACACGATCCAAAGCTTTCAAACGCGGGCGAACGCCGATCTGACCGCCGCCGGCGTCAACGCCTCGGTCGCCTACGACGCCGCGACGCAGCAGTGGACCGTCACCTCGGCGCAGCCGCTCACGCTCGGCAGCGCATCGGACAGCGGAAACCTGCTCCAGGCGTTCAAGCTGGACACCGCTCAGATCACCTTCAGCGGCGGACAGTACACGGCGACGAGCGCCGCGAAGATCGGCGGCATCAACGTCGGCGCGACGCTCGATACCGCCAACAACGCCGGCTTCGCGACCGCCGTGACCGCCGGAACGTTCACCATCAACGGCGTCTCGTTCACGGTCGATCCGACCGGCCAGAACTTGAACGACATGCTGAACGCGATCAACAGCTCGACGGCCGGCGTGATCGCGAGCTACGATCAGACCGACGACAGCATCGTGCTCACCTCGCGCACCGACGGGCCGCAGGGGATCACGCTCGGCTCCTCCGGCGATACGTCGAACTTTCTGCAGGCCGCGGGCTTCCTCAGCAATTACCAGCAGCCCGGCTCGATCAGCGCCGGCGCGAACCTCGCCGTCGGGAAGTCGGCCGAGGTGCAGTACGAGGACACCGCCGGGACGACGCACACGGTCTACGCGAACTCGAACACCGTGACGAACGCGATCCCCGGAATCCAGCTGAACCTGCAGGCGCCGGTCACGCCGGCCGCGCCGGTGACGGTCGACGTCGCGAGCGACAGCTCGGGGATCCAGACGGCGATCGGCAACTTCGTCACCGCGTACAACGCGGTGATCGGCGAGATCAACAATGCGACCGAGGCGCCCGTCATCGGGACGACGTCCGACTCGACGACGGGGCAGTCTCAGGGGGCGAAGCTCACCGGCGGCGGCGTGCTCTTCGGCAACAACGAGATCGACGACCTGAAGAATCAGCTCGTCAGCCTGGTCTCGAACTATGACGACACGACGTCGAGCTCGTACAACTCGCTCTCAGCGATCGGCCTGACGCTGGACGACTCGTTCAGCGTCGCTTCCGCCGATTCGAGCGACAGCTCCAACTCGAGCTCGCAGGACAGCGTGAGCTCGCAGACCCTCGACGGGACGAGCGGACAGCTGCAGGCGCTCGACGTCTCGACGTTCACCGCCGCGCTCCAAGCCGATCCCAGCGCCGTCTCCGCGCTCTTCACCGGCAATTCGAGCCTCGTCGGCCAGCTCGGCTCCTACCTCACCTCGGTGACCGGTCTGCCCACGCAGCTCACGAACTCGATCGCCGGAACGATCCCGCCGATCTCCCTCTTCGCGACGCTCAGCGACGAGCAGAGCGACCAGATCAGCTCGCTCAAGCAGCAGATCGCCACGATTACGGATCAGGCCAACATGCAAGCCAACATTCTGCGCAAAGAGTTCGTCGACAGCGAGACGCAGATCGCCACGCTCCAAGGGATGCAGCAATCGCTCGCAGCGCTCGGCGGCTCCTCGAGCAGCGGCTGACGTGACGAACGCGAACCTGCGCTATCTCGAGGCGTCGATCAACTCGGCCAGCCCCGAGGAGCTCGTCATCAAGACGTACGACGCCCTGCTGCTCTTCGCGCGCCAGGCGGTCGACGTGATGGAGACGCGCCCGAGCGACATCCAGGCGCGTCACGACCTGTTGCGCCGCGCGCAACGGGCGTGCGCCCTGCTGATGGGCTCGCTGCGCCTCGATCTCGACAGCGAGATCCCGGTCAATCTCTTCCGCATCTACGAGTTCTGGCACCACCAGCTCGTCGCGGCGAACATGCAGGGCGACCCGCACAAAGTGCGCGATCTGCTGCCGCACATCGGCGGGATGCGCGAGACGTGGGTCGAGGCGATCAAGAAGTATCGTGCGGAGACCGCCGCGCACCGCGAGCTCGGTGCGCTCGTTGGCTGAGACGCCGCGGGCCGTCGTCGTCCGCACGCTGATCGCCCTCGAGCGCTCGTGTCTCGACGCCGATGCGGCGCTGGTCGAGAGGCGCTGGAAGCACGTGACCGCCGCGTTCGCCGCGCAGGCGCGGCTGACCGCGGAGCTGGAGCGGCTCTTCGCCGCTTCACCCGAGACCGCGCCGGCGCAGGACGCGAAGATCGCGCGGCGCCTGCAGGGGGTCGTCGCCTACCGCGAGGATCAGCTGTGCCGGCTGCAGGCGTATCACGCCGAGGTCGCCTCGCGGCTGCAGTCGACGCTGAAGCTGCGCGGCTTCGCGCGCGCGGTGGGAAAACCGGCGGCGCAGCTCATCGACGCCCAGTACTGAAACGTCAGCCGAACAGCAGCATCGCGGGGAAGGGCTCCTGCCGCTCGGGCGCGCGCGCGATCGTGTCGTCGAACGGCACCAGCGCGGGCGCACCGTCGGCCCGCACGATCATCCGCAGGCGGTCGGTCTCGTCGTCGCTTTCCGCCGAAGCGGAGATCGTGAGCTCGCTGCCGCGGTCGTAGTGGCCGGCGCGCACGCCGGCGTCGAGCAACACGCGCCAGCCTTCGCCGCGCATCCGCTCGCAGAAGAGATAGTCTTCGTCGCACTGGCGCACCGTGCGCGAGGCGACGTCGACGTAGAGGTGCGCCGCGAAGTACGGCCGCCGGAGCGCGCGCAGCGCCGCTACGCGCACGACGACGCAGCCGAAGCCGATGCCGTCCACCTCGACGACCCGATCGGCGCGGAACGCGGGGATCGCCGCCGTCGTCGTGTCGCGGGAGTCCCATCGCGCGACCGCCATCGGCCGCGCACCGTCGCGGCTGTAGTAGAGCGCGCCGGCGAGCGCGGCGCGCGGATCGGCGGCGAGCGCGCCGACCAGCCGCACGAGCGCGTCCGGCGGTGCGATGATGTCGTCGTCGATCATCGCAAGCATCTCGGCCTCACGCGCGATCGCTTCGCGCAGGAGCATCTCGCGCTGTGCCGGGACGAAGTTGCCGGTCCACACGAGCCGGTCGGCCTCGGTGACCGCCGCCGGAAGCGCGAGCCGCTGGAGCGCGTCGAGAAACGGACGCGTCGGTCGACCGCCGGTCGGGATGCCGATCAGCAGCTTCACCGCGGCTGCGTCACAGCGCCGCTTCGCGCAGCGCGGCGACCAGCGCGCGGCCGGTTCCGTGCAGCATCGGGTCGTCGGCGACCAGCGGATCGTGCTCGCGGTAGACGCCGCGCCGCACGGTCGTGCGCATGAGCCACGCCCCTGCGGCGACGCGGTACTCGGCCAGCGCGGTGCGCACGGCCGCGGCGACGTCGTTCGGCACGTTCTCGATCTCGCGCGGACACACCGCCAACAGAATCTGCACGCCGCGCAGGAAGGCATCGTCGAGATCGCGGCCGAGAACGGTGCGCAGCCCCTCGCGCTCGCGCGCGTCGAAGCGCGTGACGAGCAGCGGTCCACTCTGCAAGAACGGCTCTTCGTCGGCGACGCCGTCGGGCCGGATCGCGTCGAGCGCGTGCCGTGAGACGACGCGCGGCGGCTGGCGGCCCATCCGCGCGGCGACCAGCGCGCGCGGCAGCGCCGCGGCGATCGTCCGCGCGAAGGCCTGCAGACCGAGGGCTTCGCCGAGCGGCGAGTCGACCGCGGCGATCGACGAGAGCAGCGCGAGCGCCGCGAGCCCATGCGGCACGGCGCCGGTGAACACGCGCTGCAGCGCGCGCACTTCCTCGCCCTCGATCGTCCGCGCGAGGAGCGTGTCGCGCTCGCGCCGCCCGGTCGCGTCGATGCGCACCGGCTCGACCGGCTCCGGCGGAGGCGCCGGCGGCTTGTGCGCCGGCGACGGCGTGCTGGACGGGCCGATGGTGACCCACGGAATCGAGAAGACCACCGGCTGCGGCGGCTGCTCGGAAACCGCTTCCGGCGGCGGGGCGGACACCGGTTCTTTCGGAGCGGGCTCGACCCGGGGCTCCGGTTGCGCGGCGGCGGCTGTGGCTTCGGTCGCCGCGATTGCCTGGGCTTCCGGCGCCTCGACGGCCTCGGCGTCCGGTGCCGTCAGCGCTTCGGGAGCTGCAATGGGTTCCGGAAAAACGGACGTGGCCGGTTCCGGTGCTCGATCGGCCTCGAGCGGCGGCGCTGCGGCCTCGAGCGGCGGCGCTGTGACGTCGGGCGGCGGCGGCGCGGCCTCGAGCGGCGGAACGGCGACGTCGGGTGGCGGCGGCATCGCCGGTGCCGAGCTGATCGCGTCGATCGCGGCTCGTGCGGTGAAGGCTGCGGGGAGCGGCTCGAGGGCAAGGTCCATGGCGAGATCGTCGGCGTCCTCACCTTCTTCGAGCTCGAAGAACGGTTTGGGCGGCGCCACGGCGGCATGACCGGAGCGCCGCGCGAGGCGCAGCGCCGGCGCGGCGATCGACGGAACGCCGGGACACGCGGCGTGCGCGGCGAGGTCGAGCGGTTCGGTACCGGGCAGCACCCGCAAAGAAAACCGAACGCGGACGGCCTCTCCCGCGGTGACCGGTCCGAGGCGCAGCCCTTCGCCGAGCAGCGCGCTCGCGTCGATCGGGATGCCGTCGCGCAGGAACGAGCCGTCGACCGGCTCGGCGTTCGCGGGAAGGCCGATGCGCAGGCGCGCGTCGGGCGCGTCGGCGTCGCCGTCGTCGTGCACCGAGACGACGACCGAGACCAGCGCGCCCGGGATCAGCTCGGCGGTCGGGCGCGCCTCGACCGACGCGCGCAGCAGCGCGCCGCGCCGGAACGGCGGCGGCTCCGTATCGACGATCGATTCGGGGCCGAATTGGATCGGCGTGGTGGTGACGACCGCGGCCTGCGGAGCGAGGCCGAGCTCGTCGCGCCGGCGCCGCTCCAGCAGCCGGGCGTCGGCGTCCCGTTCGAAGAGCGCATCGACGTCGACCTCGCGCTCGTTCATCGCAGAAAGGCGGGCAGCCACGGGAACCGCCGGCGGCGCGGCTCCGGCGGCGTTTCGTGGACCGGCGTCGCGACCGGTGCGCCGGGCGCGGCGTCGAGCGGAACGGCGGACGGCTCCGGTTCCGGCACCGGAGGTTCGGGCCTCGGCGGGACGGCGAGCCCCCGCGTGCGCGCCGCGGCTTCGACGTCGACGCGGTTCGCCCGCGGGTGCGACGCCGCGGCCGCCTCGCGCAGCGTCGCGTGGGCGAGGGTCAGCAGCCGCCGCGGCGTACCGCGCGCGGAGCCGACGATCGCGTCGACCGCATCGTCTTCGAAGAGCAGCGCGACGTCGCTGGTCGAGCCGGCCCGCGCGATGCGATACGTCAGCAGCGCGCGCGCTTCGTTCGCATCGAGCGGTTCGAGCATGTACCATTCGTCGACCCGGTCGGCGAGATTCCGCCGCACGTCGAGCCGGTCGCGCAGCTCGCTCTGTCCGAAGAGGACGAGATTGAGAAGCTTGCGCTGCGGCACGTCGTAGTTCAGCAGCAGCCGCAGCACTTCGAAGATCTCGTCGCTCGCGTTCTGCGCTTCGTCGACGAAGAGCGCGAGCGTCAGACCGTCGAGGACGGCCGCGTCGTACAGGTAGTTCTTCAGCGCGTTTTTCAGCGCCGCCGGCGAGCGCGGCGGGAGCGCCAGTCCGAACGAGCGCGCGACCCCGAGCAAGAACTCCGTCTCCGTGGCGAACGACGGGTCGAGAATCTTCGCCAGCCGCACGTCGTCCCGCCCGAGCAGCTCGCGCTCGAGCTGCGCCATCAAGCTGGTCTTGCCCGTGCCCGGGTCGCCGACGACCACCTGCAGACCGCGCGACTCCAGCACGCCCCCGACCAGACGGTCGCGAGCGCGGGTCAGGCCGGGCGTCGTTCGGTAGAAGTGCGGGTCCGCCGTGTCGAGGAACGGATCGCGCTCCAGGCCGAAGCTCCGGTAATAGGGGATCATCCGGTACGCGAGGTTCGGCGTCCCGCCGGGACCCGGCCTGTCGACCTGACGCCGGCTCCGCGCGAGGGAGCTAGCGGCTCGACTGCGAGCGAGCCGGAGGAGCGTCCCATGACGGCGTCCCGAGCCCGCGCCGATAGCACGTGACGAGGAGCTGCGGCGTCGACCGGACGCCGAACTCCCGCAGGATGCCGTTGACGTAGTTCTTCACGGTCCCGGGCGAGAGGCCCATCACGGCGGCGATCTCTTTGGCGCTGTAGCCCTCGAGCAGATGGCGCAGGACCTCGCGCGGAACGCGCGTGAGCCGCGCGACGTCGGGATCGACGTGGACTTGCATCCACCGCCCGAGGCGTCGCGCCAAGAACGAGCGCGGAAAATGCTCGTGCACGATCTTCGCCGCCGCTTCGAGCGAGAACTCATCACGGGGCCGCGGCGCGACCGGCGTCGCATCGAGCTCGATCAGCGCCATCGCCGCCCGCCACAAGCAGCCGATGCGCTTCGCTTCGATATGTGCTTGTCGGAATGCGTCGGCGGCCTCGGCCGATTCGCCGCGAATTCGGTGAACGAGCCCGCGTACGAACGTCTCTTCGATCCAAAGTCGCACGTCCGAACGGAAGAGCAGCGAGCGATCGAGCTCGCTCGACAGGCCCGAATACTGTGTGAACGTCGAGACGGCAGCAAGAGGCATCGTCGTCGCGAGGACCTCGGCGAGAAGAAGTAGACCCACGCGCTCTTCATCCGCCGTTGCGTTCCACTCAACTGATTCGACGATCTCGATCGCCTGCTGCGCGAATTCGCCGGCGATTGCCACATCGTCAAACGCCAACGCGACGCTGGCGCGACCTGCGAGCGCCCACATACGCCACGCCGTCGTCGGTGCAAGGTCTTCCGCAACGCGAACGCAGCGATACGCTTGCTGCTTATTGCCGTCGAGCGTATACAACCACGCGTCGAGCGCAGCGATTTGAGTACGCCCGCTGCCCGGTACTCCTCGACGGACGGCCGAACCAATCCGTCCTTCGTCCGAAGGAAGCGAGTGCGTACCGGGAATCTGTGCGCTTCGGAGGGTGACCTCCAGCGAAGCGATCTGATGGACCAGTCGCTCGGCCAGGTCGACGTCGCGCTCATGACACAACCGATAGGCGGAAAGCGCTGAAGAGAAGAGCTCGAGAGCTCTTCCATATTGCTCCTGGGCGACGGCGATAAAGCCGCGAAGTGACGCCGCTCGAACGGAAACGACGTCGGCGCCGGCGGATTCAGCGATCGCCGCGCTCTTCGCAGCGGCAACGTAGTCACGCTGGAGCCAGTTGACGAAGGCGATCCAATACGCGGTTTCGGCACAGATCGTCGGATGTGCGTACCGACCTCGTGCCGACTCGTCGAGTTCGCGCAGGAGGCTCAGTCCTCGCTCGACCGCGCCCCCACGCGCGATGGCGACAGCGTGTAGCATGCGAGCCGTGCACTCTTCGTCCACCCCGACGAATGTCTTCAGGGCGGGACCGAGGAGTTCGACGACCTCCCCGTGACGATGAAGTCGCAACAGAACGCGAGAACGCAGCAAGACCGCCTCGCGGCGATCCGCCTGCGACGTATTCGGAACCATGTCGAGCGCAGCGAAACACGCGGTGAGGTCGCTGTTCAGATATGCTTCGCGAGCCGCGGTCAAAGCGGAGGGCGCGCTGGCGGACTTATTGGCGTTGAACCGATCGGCTAGCATACCCCGGACACACCCACCTGTCGGGCACGAAAAAACTCGCGCCGTCTCCCCGGCGTTCCAGGTCCGCCCACGCGTCCCCCTCTTTGACTAGCCGGGTCCACCACCGGAAACGATGCTGCCACCTGAGCCGCTCCCGGAGCCGCTCCCGGATCCGCTACCGCCCTGATCCGCGGTCGTGACGTGGATGCCGGTGGCAGGATGCGTGGTACCCGTCGAGTGCAGGCCTCCGCCGAGGGTGACGCCGACGGTCACGATTGCGGCGACGAGCAGCGCGAAGAGATGCATACAAGGACACTCCTTCTTGATTGGGTATTCCAAATGGAATACCCAGCGCTATCGTAACCCGCCGGCGCACGGGGACCAAGCCCCCCAACCCGGCCATGCTCGGCCGATCCGGGCCGGCTGTACGCTGAGCGGTATGCCTTTCGGCAGAATGGACCCGGCAGCGGGTCGCCCGGCATCATGGAAGCGTCAGAGCTGGAGGGGGCTGTGAGCGGGGATCGTCGTTCCGAGCGAACCGGGGTCGTACACGACGTGGAGACTGCGCGCTGCCAGGACTGCGATCACAGGATCGGCCTTCATACCGATTCCGGTTGCGCACATCGCTCCTCCGGAAGTCTGCAAGAACGTCCGCTACCGTGTTCGTGTCGCCTGTCGTACGCTGATGCGCGTTCGCGCGTCGCCGTCGACTGGCGGCGCGACAGGCGCGGTTAGCGGCGCGGCTCGGCCGCCGCCGTCTCCGCGCGAGGCTCCCCCACCTCGGTCCACACCCCGAGGATCGGCCTCGCGCCAACACCCCGGAGACGCGGCGGCCGAGTCGTCAAGACCCGAAGAGGGCCTCGAGGCTCGGCGGATCGGCGAGACGCCACGCCGGCGTGGCGCGAACGGCGCCGTTGCGGGTCAGATGCTCGACCGTGGCCTTGCGCTTCGCTGCGAGGATCGGGCGCCCGGGACGCGCGTGACGCGTGTAGATCTCGGCGTGCGCTCCCGCGTAGGCAGCCTGCTTCTGAACGCTCAGATGCGAGCCGTCGGAACGCACCGCGTAGGCGCAGCTCGTGACCGGGACGTGCACGACGTCCCCGGCGGCGGAGAGGCGGATCCAGTACTCGTAGTCCTCGGCGACGGGGAACGACGGGTCGAAGTAGCCCGCGTTGCGCACCACCTCGCGGCGCGCGAGGATCGCATGGGGCGGATAGAAGGCGTTGTTGACGTCGTGATCCGCCATGTCGGCGACGCCGGTCGCGAACGCATCGACGGTGAACATGCGGCCCGCGGGCGCGTTCTCCGCCGCTTCGAGGTAGGCCAGCATCCCGCGCGCGTGCGCGATTCCGGCCCCCGAGCGTTCGAGCGCATCGACGAGGCGGGCGACGTGATCGGGGAACGCCAGGTCGTCGTCGCCGCAGAAGATGAAGGCGTCGCCGCGCGCCGCATCGATCCCGGTATTGCACGAGGCGGCTGGGCCGCCGTTGACCTCGCGCGTCACGAGCCGCGCGCGCGGGAAGCGCCCGACGACGTCCGCCATGTCCGGACCGGCGTCGTTGACGACGACGATCTCCACATCGCGATACGTCTGCCGTTCCCACGATGCGAGCGTGACCGCGAGGATCTCGCGGCGGTCGTACGTCGGGATCACCACGGAGACGAGCGGACCGCGCTCGCGCAGCGGCGGCGCAGCCGGAAGCTGGGCAGCATCGCACAGCTCTTCGCCCGGGCGTTCGCGCGGGGCGTCCGCGGCGAGGGCGACGCGCGCCGCCAACTCGACGCTGGTGCGCGCGCGTGGATCGAACAGCGCGACGCCGTCGAGCCATTCATCGCTCGCGCCGCCGCGCGGCGCCGCGAGCGGAACGCCGAGGCGCGCGAGCGCGCGGGTCGTTCCCGGATCCGCCGGCCCGGCGTCGATGACGGCGCGCGCACGACGCAGCGCGTCGCCGCCCCCGCGCGCATCGACGAACTGCGCGCGGAGATTCTCCACGCTGCCGCCGGCGCAGACGACGATCAGCGGCGTGCGGATCGCTTCGAGTCCGACCAGCACGATGCCGAGTTCGGCCGCGCTCAGGGTCGGAGCCCACACGACGAGCGAGTCCGCGTCCCTGTCCCGCTCCACGGCGGGGACCGAGGGATCGAGCGGGGCGCGCCGCACGATTCGTGCGCCGTTGCCGGGGTCGCCTTGAAGCAACGTGCGCGCGTCGTGCCACGAGCGCACGAGCAACGCTTCGGCGAAGCGCGTCGGGATCGCCAGCAGCTCGCGCGCGAAGCGATCGAAGAAATGCGTCTGCGCCTGCGGCTTGCCGTTGACGACGAGCGTTTTCGCGGCGACGCGGTCGAGCAGCGCACGCCGGCCGTCGGGATCGTGCACCTGCCGGACGATCTCCGCCGCGAAGCCGCGCGCGTCGACGACGTCGTCGTCCTCGACGATCGGCGCGACGGCGAACCGGTCGCCGCGCGCCCGGCGCACGATCGTCTCACGCACGCCGGCGCCCGCGGCCGTCACGTCGATCGCAACGAGGCTCTGTGGGTCCTCGAAGCGCGCCGCCCACGCGGCGGCGCGAAAACCGAAGCCCGGCATATCAGGCGATCCGCCGAGCGAACGCTCGCCCGCTCGGCAGAAGATCCGACCGGCCCGTGGCGGCGGTCAGACGAAACGTCGGCACCTCGGATTGATCGGCTATCACGACCCGTGAATTGAGGTGCGCCTCCAGAGGTCGGCCCGTATGCCGGCCGAGAGGACGACCGACGCCAGCGTGGCAGGTACGTGACCGTACCGCTCGTTTGCTCACGCACAGGTGGATGATGTCTTTTCGCCCGGCTTCTTTCGTGGTGGTTGCGCTGCCGTCGTCAGCGGCATCGGGAATACGACCGCGGCGACAGACTCGTTCATCGCCGCCGGGCAAAGCAATTCGCTCAGCGTGAATGGGACGCAGAGCTGTCGGAGCGGGCCTCAGCAACAACGTGACGGCACAGGACGCCGGCATCGTCAGCGGCTCCGGGAACACCGGGAGCGGCGAGTACGCGTTCATCGGCAGCGGTCTGAACAACACCGTCTCCGGCGAAGGCGCGTACATCGCGGCGGGCGGCTACAACACGGCGTCGGGCGAAGGCGCGGTCGTCGACGGCGGCTTCGCGCAGACGGCGTCGGGGGTCTTTTCGACCATCCCGGGCGGCTATCGCAACAGCGCGGTGGGGACGTACAGCTTCGCCGCCGGCGCGTTTGCGGACGCGGCGCAGAACGGCACGTTCGTCTGGAGCGACGGTTCGGACGGGAGCACCGCGCTGACGTCGTCGCATGCGTATCAGTTCTTGGCCCGCGCGTCCGGCGGGTTCACGCTGTACACGAACGCCGCGAGCACGGTCGGCGCGCAGCTCGCGGCCGGTTCCGGGACGTGGGCGTCGCTGAGCGACCGCAACGCGAAAACGAACATCGTGCCGCTCGACGACGAGACGGTGCTCGCGAAGCTCGCGCGGCTGCCGATCAGCCGCTGGAGCTATCGCACCGAGCACGGCGTGCGGCACGTCGGCCCGATGGCGCAGGATTTCTACGCCGCCTTCAAAGTCGGCGAGGACGACCGGCACATCACCGCGATCGACGAAGACGGCGTCGCCCTCTCGGCGATCAAAGCGCTGCACGCGGAGAACGCGCAGCTCCGGGCGGAAGTGCGCGCGTCGGCGCGCGGCGAGCGCGCGATGCGCGGCCAGCTCACCGCGCTGAAGACGTCGACCGCGAGCGAGCTGGCCGGGCTTCGCGCCGCCGTGGCGGCGCTCGATCGCCGGATCGGCTCCGCGCCGGCCGGCACGGCGCCGCCCGGCGGTCGGTCGTCCTAGCCGACCCGGGTCTCCCCGTCGGCGGTTCGCCGCGACGGCCTGCCCGCTACGACCGGGAGGGCGTGGCAGAGAAGCCGGCCCCCCGCTCGTTTCGGCCATGCCGGTTTTGCCGTGACGGGGCGGTCGTGTTACACTACCGGGGTTGTCCGGGACCCCGGACGACGACTTCACCGGCTCGGAGAGCCGGGGTGCATGCGCCCATCACGGTGCCACGGACGGCGGCCGCGGGCTCAGAGAGGATCATCATCCCGTGGCATCAGGCGTGACCATGCGCGCTCTTCTGGAAGCGGGCGTCCACTTCGGACACCAGACCCGCCGCTGGAATCCGAAGATGAAACCGTACATCTTCCAGGAGCGCAACGGCATCTACATCATCGATCTCGCGAAGACGATGACGATGCTGAACCACGTGTACGACGCGGTGAAGCAGCTCTCGCGCGAAGGCCGCGTGATCCTGTTCGTCGGCACGAAGAAGCAGGCCCAGGACGTCGTCAAAGAAGAGTCGGAGCGCGCCGGCACGTTCTTCGTCAACCAGCGCTGGCTGGGCGGAACGCTCACCAACTTCGCGACGATCCAGAAGCGCATCTCGCGGCTGCGCGAGCTCGAGGGGATGCGCCAGCAAGGCACCTTCGATCTACTTCCCAAGAAAGAAGTCGCGCGGCTGACCGACGAGCTCGAGAAGCTCGAGAAGTTCCTCGGCGGGATCAAGGACATGCACCGTCTGCCGGACGCCGTGTTCATCGTCGATCCGAAGAAGGAACGCATCGCGGTGCTCGAGGCGCGCAAGCTGCACATTCCGATCATCGCGGTGATCGACACGAACTGCGACCCCGACGAGATCGACTACGCGATCCCCGGCAACGACGACGCGATCCGCTCGGTGCGGCTGATGGTCTCGACGATCGCCAACGCGATCATCGAAGGCAAGACCGAGACCGAGTCGGCGTACGACCAAGCCGATTACGACCAGCAGTATGCCGACGTCGCCGCCGAGCCCGCCGTCGCCGGCGTCTGATTTCACCACCGGAAACAACGAGAACGTGAACACCGCTTACAAACCGTCCGCGGACGAGATCAAGCGCCTGCGCGAGGCGTCCGGCGCCGGCATGTCCGACGTGCGCAACGCGCTGCTGTGGGCCGAAGGCGATGCCGAGAAGGCGAAGGCGCGGCTGGCCGAGCTCGGCCAGACGAAGGCCGAGAAGAAGGCGGCCGAGCGCACGGCCAACGAGGGGCTCGTCGGCTCCTACATCCACGCCGGCGGCAAGATCGGCGTGCTGGTCGAGATCAACTGCGAGACCGATTTCGTCGCGCGCAACGATCGCTTCAAGGAGCTCGTCCGGGACGTCGCGATGCACGTCGCCGCGATGTCGCCGGCCTACCTCGACCGCGAGTCGGTTCCGGCCGAGACGCTGGCCGAGGTGAAGACCGAGCTGGAGAAGACCGTTCCGCCGGGCAAGCCGCCCGAGGTGGTCGAGAAGATCCTGGCCGGCAAGCTGAACCGGTGGTACGAGGAGCACACGCTGCTCGATCAGCCGTTCGTCAAGGACGACGCGCAGACGGTCGGCGAGCTCGTGAAGAGCGTTTCCGGCGTCCTGGGCGAGAAGCTCCGAGTCCGGCGCTACGCGAAGTTCGTCCTCGGCGAAGAGTAGCGTCGCCGCGGCTGCTGCGAGGTGACTGACGTTGGCTAGACCTGCCTACGCGCGCGTGCTGCTGAAGCTTTCCGGCGAAGCGTTCGCCGGGCGCGGCGGCAGCGTCGACGTCGACACCACCACCGCGATGGCGGCCGAGATCGCGGAGGTTCACGCCGACGGCGTCTCGACCGCCGTCGTCGTCGGCGGCGGGAACATCTGGCGCGGAAAGGTCCACGAGGCCGCCGGGATGGACCGCGCCACCGCCGACTACATGGGGATGCTGGCGACGGTCATCAACGCGCTCGCTCTGCAGGACTCGCTCGAACGGATCGGCGTCCCCTCGCGCGTCCAGACCGCGATCGCGATGAACGCGATCGCCGAGCCGTACATCCGCCGCCGCGCGATTCGCCACCTCGAGAAGGGGCGCGTTGTGATCTTCGCGGCGGGGACCGGCAACCCGTACTTCACCACCGACACGACGGCCGCGCTGCGCGCCGTCGAGATGGGCGCGCAGGCGATCCTCAAGGCGACGAAGGTCGACGGCGTCTACAGCGCCGACCCCTTCATCGACCCGAGCGCGACGCGCTTCGAGCACCTCGACTACCTGCGCGTCCTCGAGCTCGGGCTCACGGTGATGGACTCCACGGCCCTGACGCTGTGCATGGACAACGCGCTGCCGATCGTCGTCTTCGACATGAACGTGCCGGGGAACATCCGGCGGGTGGTGCTGGGCGAGACGATCGGGACGACCGTTTCGTCGCGGAGTGCGGCGCGGGTCGGCGGCGAAGAGGCGACCCATGCTGGATGACGTCTATCGCGACACCGAGGCGCGGATGCGCAAGGCCATCGAGGCGACGACCGCCGACTTCGCCTCGATCCGGACCGGGCGGGCCTCGCCGCAGCTCCTCGACCGCCTGCACGTCGAAGCCTACGGCTCGACGGTCCCGCTGAAGCAGGTCGCGAGCGTGAACTCGCCGGACGGGCGTTCGCTCCTCGTCACCGCCTTCGACAAGAGCACCGTCGCCGCGATCCGCAAGGCCATCGAGACCAGCGACCTGGGGCTGAACCCGAACGTCGACGGCGGGACGATCCGCCTGTCCTTTCCCCCGCTCACCGAAGAGCGCCGGAAAGAGCTGATCAAGGCCGTTCGCAAGCGCGCCGAAGAGCACAAGGTCGCCGTCCGCAACATTCGCCACAAAGCGAACGACGACGTCAAGGCGCTCGCCAAACACCACACGATCACCGACGACCAGATCAAGCGCGGCCAGGAGCACGTGCAGAAGCTCACCGACAAGTACGTCAAGCAGATCGACGACCTGGTCGGCGGCAAAGAGAAAGAGATCCTGGAAGTTTGATGACCGGAGGAGGTCTCGTGACCCTCGAAGACCTCGTGATGCTGCCCTGGGTCGCCGCCCGCCGCGCGCTCGGCGAGCGCCCCCTCCGTTTCCGGCTGCTGACGCCTCCGTATCCGTCGCTGGGGCTCGGTGCCCTGCGCGCGCTGCGGGTGCGCGCGCTGACGGGGGAGCACGACGGCGCGTGGGAGCTCCTCGCCGGATATGACGGGTACGAGCGAATCTGAGATGGCGACCCTGCTCCGTCCGCCGCGCGGCGTCACCCTCGACGCGACGCGGCTTCCCAAGCACGTCGCGATCATCATGGACGGCAACCGCCGCTGGGCGCGCTCCCGCCGGCTGCCGGCGATCGAAGGGCACCGCCGCGGCGTCGTCGCGCTGCGCGAGATCACCCGCGCGGCGAGCGACTGGGGCATCCCGATGCTCACCGTCTATGGTTTCTCCACGGAGAACTGGAAGCGCGACAAGACGGAGATCTCGCTGCTGCTCGACCTGTGCGTGTACTTCGCCCAGAACGAGCTGGGCGAGCTGTGCCGCAACAACGTGCGGGTCAACGTGATCGGCCGCTACGAGCAGCTCCCCGGCGCCTCGCGCGACGCGCTCGACCGGCTCGTCGCGAAGACGGCGAAGCACACCGGACTCGTGCTGAATCTCGCGGTGAACTACAGCGCCCGCAGCGAGCTGCGCGACGCGGTCGCGCGGATGATGCAGGACGTGCAGCGCGGCGCGCTCGCCCCGGACGACATCGCCGACGACACGCTGGCCGGATATCTGACCACGGCCGGGATGCCCGATCCCGACCTGCTGATCCGTCCGGGCGGCGAGTCACGGCTCTCGAACTTCCTCTTGTACCAAGTCGCGTACGCCGAGCTCGTGCTGCGCGAGACCTTCTGGCCCGACTTCGGGCGCGATCAGTTCGCCGAAGCGATCGCGGAGTACCAGCGCCGGCAGCGCCGCTACGGAGGCGCGTGACGACCACCGCGGCGTCGCGGGCCGCCGCCGCGGCGCGCGAGCGCGCACCGAAGAAACCGATTTCGACGCGCCGTATCGCGATCGGCGTGCTGCTCGCGGTCGTCGGTCTCGGCTGCGTCGCTTGGTTCCCGGCATTCTCGTTCCTCGTGCTCCTCATCGCGACCGGCTGTCTCTACGAGTTCGCCGGGTTGTCGGCGCGCAAGGGTCCGGCCGTGGTGCTCCCCGTCGCGATGGCCGCGGTGTGGGCCTACCTGATCCTGACCGCGTTCGGCGTGATCCATCGCTACGAAGGGATCCTGCTCGCCGCGACCGTGGTGATCGCGCTGGGCGCGGCGGCGCTCAGCGGCTCCAGCGGTATGCTCGCGCGCGCCGGCTACACGCTGCTCGGCGTGCTCTACATCGGAAAGCTGCTCTCGTACTTCATCGCGATCCGCGCGCTGCACGACGGGGCGGTCTGGATGGTGTGGCTGATCGTGCTCGTCGCGTTCACCGACATCTTCGCGATGCTGGTCGGCACGGCCGTCGGCAAGCACGCCCTTACGCGGCTCTCGCCGAAGAAGACCGTCGAAGGCGCGCTCGGCGGGCTCGCCTTCGCGCTGCTGGCCGGGGCCGCCATCACGCTGATCCCGGGCGTGCACGTCGCGTGGTGGCAGGGCGTGATCGTCGGCGGGATCACCTCGCTCGCCGCGCAGGCCGGCGATCTGGTCGAGAGCGCGCTGAAGCGTGACGCGAAGGTGAAGGACGCCGGTTCGCTGATCGCCGGACACGGCGGCGTCCTCGACCGCTTCGACTCCTACATCTTCGGCGGCGTCGCGTTCTACTTCGCGCTGTATCTGGTCGGCGTGATCTCGCACTACCGGCTGCTGACGTCGTGACGAAGAAGCGCATCGCGATCCTCGGCTCGACGGGGAGCATCGGCCGGCAGACGCTCGACGTGATCGCGCGGCATCCCGAACGCTTCGACGTCATCGGGCTCGCCGCCGGCGGAAACATCGCGCTGCTCGCCGAGCAGGTCGCGCGTTTCAAGCCGAGCGTCGTCTCGGTGCGCGACGAAGCGAGCCTTACGGAACTGCAGGTACGGCTCGATTCCGGCGGCGTGCGGATTCACGGCTCGCTGTTCGGCAAGGCACGCGACGTGGAGCGGTTCGCGCACGGCCCCGACGGCCTGATGGCGGTCGCGACCGCGAGCGGCGCCGATCTGGTCGTCGCCGCGACCGACGGCGCGGTCGCGTTCGACGCGGTCTTCGCGGCGGTCGACCGCGGCATCGACATCGCCGTCGCGAACAAAGAGTTGATCGTCGCCGCCGGCGAGTTGCTCGTCGCGCACGCCGCGCGGAGCGGTGCGACGCTGCTCCCGGTCGACAGCGAGCACTCGGCGATCTTTCAATGCTTGCAGGGCGCGCCGCGCGAGCGGGTCGCTTCGATCGTGCTCACCGCATCGGGCGGCCCGTTCTGGGAGCGCTCGCGTGAGGGGATGGCCGACGTGACGGTCACCGACGCGCTGGCTCACCCGACCTGGCAGATGGGGGTGAAGAACACGATCGACTCGGCCACCTTGATGAACAAGGGCCTGGAAGTCATCGAGGCGTCGCGCCTCTTCGGCTTGCCTGCCGACAAAATACAAGTGGTCGTTCACCGGACCTCGGTCGCGCACGGCTTCGTGATCTTCAGCGACGGTAACGTCGTCGGGCAGCTCGCGGCCCCCGACATGCGGCTGCCGATCGGGTATGCGCTCGCCTACCCCGATCGCCTCGACGACGGGCGCCGCTGCGACGATGCGATCGAGGCGCTGGGCGGCGAGCGCGGCGCGGCGTCGACCAGCCTGAACTTCCAGCGGCCGGATCCGGAGAAGTTTCCCTGTCTGGGCTTGGCGTATCGGGCCCTCGAGGCAGGGGGAACCTTACCAGCACTTATCTCAGCGGCGAACGAGATCGCGGTAGCCGCTTTCGTGGCCGGGGAACTACGGTTCGGGGAGATCCCCGTCTGCATCGAAGCGACCCTCGACCGGGTCGAGCGTGAGGACGCGACTCTCCAGGCCGTTCGGACCGCGGACCGCACGGCGCGCAAGGTCGCCCAGGCCTTCGTCGACGACCGAGCCGCGAGAACCGTACGGAGACCATGAGCGCCGAACGAATCGTCATCTTCCTCGCGATGCTGTCCGTGCTGGTCGTGTTCCACGAGTACGGGCACTTCTTGCTCGCTCGGCTGAACGGCGTGCGCGTCACCGACTTCGCCGTCGGCTTCGGCACGACGCTGCTGAAGTGGACCTCGAAGCGCAGCGGCACGGTCTACCGGCTGAACGCGCTCCCGCTCGGCGGCTACTGCATGATGAAGGGCGAGGACGGAAAGTCCAACGAGGCCGAGCAGCAGCGCGAGTTCCGCAGCGCGCCGGTCTACGACGAGGACAACTTCCAGGCGAAGCGCCCGCTGCAGCGGATGGCGATCGTCGTCGCGGGGCCGGCGATGAACTTCATCGTCGCGCTCGTGCTGCTCTTCGGCGTGGCGCTGGTCCAAGGGATCCCCGACGTGCACCCGACGACCGTGGTCGGCCCCCTCGTCGCCGGAGCGCCGGCCGACCGCGCCGGACTGCACGCCGGCGACCGCATCACCGCGATCGACGGGAAGCCGATGACCAGCGGCGACCAGCTCATCGACTTGATCCACGCCTCGGCCGGGAAGACGCTCCGGGTCACCTACGTGCGCGACGGTGAGACGCAGACGGTCACGGCGGTCCCGATGCACGCCCGCGGCGTGACCGGCAAGCCCGAAGGGCAGCTCGGCTTCCACCCGCAGTTCCCGCCGCCGACCGGCCGCGGAAACGCGATCGCGGCGGCCGGCGTGGCCTGGACCCAGTTCAGCGACATCATCGGCGGGACGTTCGCCGCGCTCGGCGGGCTCTTCACCCACCCGATCCAGGCGGCCGGGAGCTTCTCGGGCCCGATCGGGATGTATCGCGCCTCGGTCACGATGGAGCAGTACGGGATCGGAGCGTTCATCTCGTTCGCCGCGCTGATCTCGATCGCGCTCGGCATCTTCAACCTGCTGCCAATCCCCGCTCTCGACGGCGGCCGCGGCGTCTTCATCCTCGTCGAGATGCTGCGCGGGCGCCCGGTCGACCCCGAAAAGGAAGCACTCGTCCACGTGGGCGGCTTCGCGGTCCTGATCGCCCTGATGCTCGCGGTCTCGTACCACGACGTCACCGCTGCGATATCGGGCCAAGGGCCTTTCTGAGCCGATCTGTTAGAATAGGCTCGTGATCAGCCTGCGCCGGAAGACCAAGCCGATTCTGCTCGAGAACAAGTCGAGCTGGTCGAAGGACGCCAAGAAGGTGTGGATCGGCGGCGACCACCCCGTCGTCGTGCAGTCGATGACCACGACCGACACGGCCGACGCCGACAAGACGCTGGAGCAGGTCTACGGGCTGGCGATGGCCGGCTGCGAGGTCGTCCGGGTCACCTGCCAAGACCCCCGCGACGCCGCCGGGCTCCCGGCGATCGTCGCCCGCTCGCCGGTCCCGATCGTCGCCGACGTCCACTTCGATCACCGCATGGCGCTCGCCGCGCTCGACGCGGGCGTCGCGAAGCTGCGGCTGAACCCGGGCAACATCACCAGCCGCGAGAAGACCGTCGAGGTCGTGAAGCGCGCGCTCGAGACGAAGACGCCGATCCGCATCGGGGTCAACATGGGCTCGCTGGCGCGCGATCTCGAGGAGACGATGGGCCACACGCCGGAGGCGCTGGTCGCCTCGGCGCTGCGCCACGTCGACATCCTCGAAGACCTGGGCCACACCGACATCATCATCTCGGTGAAGGCCCACGACGCGGTCAACACGATCTACGCCTACCGGCTCCTGGCGAAGAAGCTGGATGCGGCGGGACGGCCGTACCCGCTCCACCTCGGCGTCACCGAAGCCGGGCTCCCGTTCGACGGCACGATCCGCTCCTCGATCGGTATGGGCGTGCTGCTGTTCGAAGGGATCGGCGACACGCTTCGCGTCTCGCTGGCCGCCGATCCGGTCGAAGAGGTTCCGGTCGCTTGGGGGATTCTCAAGGCGCTGGGGATCCGCGAGAAGGGCTTCGAGATCACCGCCTGCCCCTCGTGCGGGCGCGCCGAGATCGAGGTCGTCAACCTGGCCCGGATGGTCGAAGCGATCGCCAAGGAGTACACGGCGCCGGTCAAGGTCGCCGTGATGGGCTGCGTCGTGAACGGCCCGGGCGAGAGCAAGATGGCCGACGTCGGCATCGCCGGGGGTAAGGGGAAAGGCGCGATCTACCGCAAGGGCGCGCTGGTCGGGACCTACCCCGAGAACGAATTGCTCGGTCAGCTACGTTTGGAGATCGAGAAGGTCATCGCGGACCAGTACCCGGATTACCTGCATGAGATCAACCGTGAGCCTGCGACTGCCTAAACTGGTGTTGGCGACGGCGGCGACCTCGTTGGTTGCCTCGCTGTCGCTCGCCCTGTCCACCCCGGCGACGATCAGCGTCGAC
Organism: Vulcanimicrobiota bacterium; assembly: GCA_963795405.1. Lineage (GTDB taxonomy): Bacteria > Vulcanimicrobiota > Vulcanimicrobiia > Vulcanimicrobiales > Vulcanimicrobiaceae > Vulcanimicrobium. The sequence goes on along the minus strand of CAWCHS010000004.1, from coordinate 400,255 downwards.
GGCCAGCGGCTCACCTCGGAGGTGCCGCCGGTCACCACGCTCGACGGCCGCGCCTACCTGCCGCTCCGCGCGCTGGCCGACGCCTCCGGCGCGCAGACGAGCTTCGATGCACAGAGCGGCGCGATCGTCGTCCGCCGCGGCGGCGACGTCCTCTCGATGCACGTCGGCACCCCGCGCGCCCGTCTGAACGGGCACACGGTCACGCTCACCCACGCGCCGTTCACCGTGCGCGGGCGAACGATGGTCGCCGGTGCGACGATCACCCGCACCTTCGGCTCGACGGTCCGCTTCGATGCGAAGCGCGGACGCGTGGTCGTTCGCACGCCGGGCGTCGTCGTCGCCGGCGCGGTCGACGACGAACCATAGAGGATTCGACGCTCTTGACGAGCGCCGAACCCATCGCGGTCCTCGCTTCGCTGGTGGCTTCAGCCGTTGGCTGAAGCCTTCGCGGTCCTCGCTTCGCTGCGGTCCGCCGCTTGCGGTGCGGCCCGTGGCTGAGGAGTAGGGGACTCGGCGACCGGTAGGTGAGCGCGGGGATGGCTTCGGGAACAACAGCCGAGGTCGTCATCGGGATGGTCGCATGAATTCTGGGAAGGTTTCGCGCCGTCGTTTTCTGGTTCGCACGGCGCTCCCCGCGGTTGCCGCCGGGATCGGCGCGCAGGCGCCGCAGCTCGCCTCGGCGGCGCACGTTCTCGCGGTGTCGGTCGTCCCGTCGCAAGGGCCGGGGCCGGTCCTCGTGCGGCTCCAGGTGAACGGCGCCGCGCACGAGCTGCGGATCGAGCCGCGCGTCACGCTGCTCGACGCGCTGCGCGAGCGGCTCGCGCTCACCGGTACGAAGAAGGGCTGCGATCAGGGACAGTGCGGGGCGTGCACGGTGCTGGTCGAGGGCCGCCGCGTGAACGCATGCCTGACCCTCGCGATCGCCGTGCAGGGCAAGCACGTGACGACGATCGAGGGGCTCGCGCACGGCGAGCAGCTCCATCCGATGCAGCAGGCGTTCATCGACGCCGACGCGTTCCAGTGCGGCTACTGCACGCCCGGCCAGATCTGCTCCGCGGTCGGCCTGGTGAACGAGCGGCGCGGTCTCGAGGATGCGACGATCCGCGAGTACATGAGCGGGAACATCTGCCGCTGCGGCGCCTACACGAACATCGTCGCCGCGGTGAAGGCCGCGGGGGGGCGCGCCTGATGCGGCCGTTCGCCTACGCGCAGCCGCGCACCACCGAAGACGCGCTGGCCACGCTGCAGCGCCACCCGCACGGCGCCGTCCTGGCCGGCGGGACGAACCTCGTCGATCTGATCAAGCTCGACGTCGCGACGCCCGACACGCTGATCGACATCAACGCGCTCCCCTTGGGGGCGATCGAGACGCGCTCCGACGGGACGCTGTGGATCGGCGCGCTGGCGCGGATGAGCGACACGGCCGATCATCCCGCCGTTCGCGCCGCCGCGCCGGCGGTCGTCCGCGCGCTGAACCTGAGCGCCTCGCCGCAGCTGCGCAACATGGCCTCGATCGGCGGCAACCTGATGCAGCGCACGCGCTGCGCGTACTTCCGCGACGTCTCGCAGCCGTGCAACAAGCGGCGCAACGGCGACGGCTGCAGCGCGCAGGGCGGCGACGACCGGCGGATGGCGGTGCTCGGCGCGAGTGCCCGCTGCATCTGCACGCATCCTTCGGATTTCGCGGTGGCGATGCTGCTGACCGACGCGACGCTCCACCTGCGCGGCGCCGGCGGGGCGCGCAGCGTTCCGCTGGCGGGCTTCCACCGGCTCCCCGGCGAGGACCCGACGCGCGACACGATCCTCGAACCGGGCGAGATCATCGAGGCGATCTCGTTCGTCCCGAGCGCGCTGACGCGCGGCTCGTCGTACGTGAAGGTGCGCGACCGCGCGTCGTACGAGTTCGCGCTCGTCTCGGCGGCGGCGGCGCTCGACGTTCGCGCCGGAACGATCCGCGCCGCGCGGCTCGGCATCGGCGGGGTCGCGCCCGCGCCGTGGAGAGCGAAGGTCGCCGAAGCGGCGCTGCTCGGCAAGCCGGCGACGCGCGAGACCTACCTGGCCGCCGCCGAAGCGGAGATGGCGGCGGCGAAACCGCTGCGCCTGAACGGCTTCAAGACGACGCTGGCGCGCAACGCGATGGTTCGCGCGCTCGGCGGGGTCGGAGGTGCCGCATGATCGGCGCACCGGTCAGTCGCGTCGACGGCCGCGCGAAGGTGACCGGCGCGGCGCGCTACTCGTACGAAGAGCAGGTCGCGAACCCGGTCTACGCGGTGATCGTCACCAGCACGGTCGCCGCGGGCCGCGTCGCCTCGATCGACGCCCGAGAAGCGCAGGGACTCACCGGGGTGCTCAGCGTGCTGACGCATCTCAACGCGCCGCGCGTGAACCCGAACGCCGCGGACCGCAAGCTGCGCGTGCTGCAGGACGACCACGTCTTCTACGACCGCCAGCCGGTCGCGCTCGTCGTCGCCGACACCTTCGAGCGCGCGACCGACGCCGCTTCGCGCGTTCGCGTCACCTACGAACGTACCGTGGCCGCGACCACGATGGCCTCGCCGGGCGCCGAGACGTACACGCCGAAGAGCGCGAACAACAACCCGCCGGATACGTCGCGCGGCTCGTTCGACACGGCCTTCGCCGGCGCGCCGGTGAAGCTCGACAACCTCTACGTCACGCCGACCGAGTTCCACAACCCGATGGAGCCGCACGCCACCGTCGCGCTGTGGGACGGAAACCGCCTGACCGTCTACGACGCCTCGCAGGGCGTCTTCCCGCGCCGGAAGAGCATCGCCGCGGTCTTCGGGATTCCGGAGTCCGACGTGCGGGTGATCGCGAAGTTCATCGGCGGCGGGTTCGGCTCGAAGGGCGGGACGAACCCGCATCAGATCCTGGCGGCGATGGCGGCGAAGGTCGTCAACCGGCCGGTCAAGATCGTGCTGACGCGGCCGCAGATGTTCGGTGGCTTCGGCAACCGTCCGCGCACCGAACAGCGCATCCGCATCGGCGCCGACCGCACCGGGAAGCTGCTCGCCCTCGCGCACGACGTGAAATCGCAGGGCTCGCGCTACGACGACTTCATCGAGAACTGCGCGGTGATCTCGCGGATGCTGTACGCCGTCGACAACCAGATCACGACGCACCGCGGCGTGCGCTACGACGTCGTCACGCCGACCTACATGCGCGCGCCGGGCGAGTCGAGCGGCTCGTTCGCGCTCGAGTCCGCGATGGACGAGCTGGCCTACGCGACCGGCATCGACCCGCTGCAGCTGCGGCTGACCAACTACGCCGAGACCGATCTGCAAGAGAAGAAGCCGTGGTCCTCCAAGTCGCTGCGCGAGTGCTACGCGCAGGCGGCGGAACGGTTCGGCTGGTCGCGCCGCAGTCCGCAGCCGCGCTCGATGCGCAGTTCCGACGGCATGCTGCTCGGGATGGGGATGGCGAGCTCGACGTACCCCTCGAATCGCTCGTCCGCCTCGGCCAGCGCGACGCTGCACCGCGACGGCACCCTGCTGGCGAGCAGCGGCGGCGTCGACATCGGCACCGGCGCGTACACCGCCTTCACCCAGATCGCCGCCGAGGCGGTCGGCGTCCCGGTCGAGCGCGCGCGCTTCGAGCTGGGCGACACGAACCTGCCCGAGGCGCCGCAGGCCGGCGGCTCGCAGCTCACCGCCAGCGTCGCCAACGCCGTGCACGTCGCGGGCGTCGCGCTGCGCGACAAGCTCGCCGCGCTGGCGACCGGCGATCCGGCCTCGCCGCTGCACGCCCGCAGCGCCGACGAGCTGGCCTTCGGCGCCGGCCGCGTCTTCCTGCGCGACCATCCGGCCACGGGCGAAACGTTCGCCGAGATCGTGCGGCGCAGCGGCGAGCCGGCGGTGAGCGCGGACGCCGACGTGCAGCACGACCGCTCCCAGAAAGGGCCGTACTCCTCGCATGCCTTCGGCGCGCACTTCGCCGAGGTGCACGTCGACCCCGACTTCGGCACGGTACGGCTGGCGCGCATGGTGAGCGCGTTCGCCGCCGGGACGATCGTGAACGCGAAGACCGCGCGCAGCCAATTCCTCGGCGGGGCCGTGTGGGGCGTCGCCATGGCCTTGCACGAAGAAGGCCGCATCGACGTTCGCAGCGGTCGCTACATGAACGCCAGCCTCGAGAACTATCTCGTTCCGGTGAACGCCGACATCCCGCAGATCGACATCATCTTGGTCGACGAGCGCGACACCGAGGTGAACCCGCTCGGCATCAAAGGGATCGGCGAGATCGGCAACGTCGGCAGCGCCGCCGCCGTCGCGAACGCGGTCTTCCACGCCACCGGGAAGCGCGTGCGCGAGTTGCCGATCAGCCCGGAGAAGCTGCTGGCGTAGCGCGCTATACCGGCGCGCCGATGCGCCCGACCAGCACGCCGTCCCGCAGCGTCGGCACGACGTGCAGGGTGTCGAGCGCGGCGCAGCGCGTCACGTCGCGGGCGAAGCCTTTGGCGGCGAGCGTCTGTGCGTGGTCGGCGCTGGCGATCGCGTCGGCCAGCCGGTCGGAGACGCAGCGGTAGAGGAGCGCGGCCGCGCGTGCGCCGTCGCCCAGCTCGACGTCGTCGATCATCGTCAGGAGCGCATCGACGAGGGCGCCGGCGCCGAGCGCGTCTTCCAGCGCGAACGCGCCGGACTCTCCGGCGCAGACGACGACGATCGGACCCCCTTCTTGGGCGAGCGCGTCGGCGGCGGCCATCCGGTTCACCAGCGCGGCGGTGCGAACCGATGCGGCGCCGGCGACGGCGCGCAGCGCACCGGTCCCGTTCGTCGTGGTCATCACGAGCGTCTTACCGGCGACGACGTGCGGGGCGAACGACGCCGGCGAGTTGTCCAAGTCGAAGCCTTCGATCGCGCTCGCGTCGCGCTCGCCGCACAAGAGCACGTCGGCGCGCCCGAGGCGCCGCGCCAGCTCGGCGGCGTCGCCGGCGGTCAGCGCCGGGATCACCCCCGCGGCGCCGTGCGCGAGCGCCGTCGCGATCGTGGTCGTCGCTCGCAGGACGTCGACGACGGCGACGTGCTTGTCGCGCACGGCCTCGGCCGGCCACGGCGGGGCGAGCAGAACGTCGAGCGAGCGGGTCATCCGGCGGCGAAGACGCGGCTCGCGCGTACGTCCCGGGCGTCCAGCGTCTCGAGCTCGTCGCGCGTCACCGTCCCGCCGCGCGCGACGAGACGGCTCGCTTGCCGAAGGCGGAAGCGGTCGAGCGCGTTCCGCACGCTGCGGGCATTGGCGAAGCCGGGCTGCTGCATCCTCCGCTCGAGATACTCCGCGAACGCATCGCGCGCCTCGCGGTCGAAGCGGTAGCCGCGCTCGCGCAGCATCCGTTCGGCGATCTCGAGCAGCTCGTCGCGAGCGTAGTCGGGAAAATCGACGTGCAGTCCGATGCGCGAGCGCAGGCCGGGATTCGAGGCAAAGAACCGCTCCATGCGGTCGCGGTAACCGGCGAAGACGACGACGAGGTCGGCGCGCCGCTCCTCCATCGCCTGCAGCAGCACGTCGATCGCCTCGCTGCCGTAGTCGCGCTCGTTCTCGGGCTTGTGCAGGCCGTAGGCCTCGTCGACGAAGAGGACGCCGCCTTCCGCCTTGCGCAGCGCCTCCTTCGTCTTCGGGGCGGTATGGCCGACGTATTCGCCCACCAGATCGTCGCGCGTCACCGCGACGAGGTGCCCGCGGCGCAGGTACCCCAAGCGTTTCAAGATCGCGCCCATGCGCAGCGCGACCGTCGTCTTCCCGGTTCCGGGATTCCCGGTGAACGACATGTGCAGGGTCGGCGCTTCAGCCACCAGCCCGGCTTCGCGGCGAAGGCGATCGATCAGCAGCAGCGCGGCCAGCTCGCGAACGCGCGTCTTCACCGGGGCGAGCGCGACCAGCTCGTCGTCGAGCTGCTGCAGCACCGGGGCGACGTCCGATTCCCGGTACGCCGCGCCGACGTCCAGCGTCCTCGCGTCAGTCTCCGTGGTGCGCACCTCCGGCTCGGTCGGCCGCGCGGGAGCGCAGCGTGAAGCGCTCGGTGCGGCCCGGCGCCGATTGCCGTTCCAGCCGGAACCCCGGCTCGACGAGCGGCCGCTGCACGATGAACGAGAGCGCGGTCGTCTGCCGGCCGTAGCGCGCGTCGTACGCCGAGAGGCGCACGTATTCGCCGGCGTGCTCCTCCCGCGCACGGAGCAGCTCGCGCATGACGGCCGACGCGTCGCGCACGTCGAAGAGCGGGAGCCCGTGCATCTGCCAATAGGTGTTGCGCGGATGCGGATCGTCGGTGTGCTCGAACGCGATCGCCCACGCTCGGTCGAGCGCATACTGCACTTGCGCCGCGATCTGCTCGTCGCTGAGATCCGGTAGGAACGAGAACGTGCCTTGTGTGACGCGCACGACGATCGCCTATGCCAGGGTCGGCGTCGCGACGACGTCCGGCGTGTCGGTGCTCGTGTACTCGAACGCGACGTCCTTCCAGACGTCGAGCGCGCGCGCGAGCGGCGCGCAGCGCCGCGCGGCGTCGGCCAGGATCCGCGGGCCCTCGGCGACGAGGTCGCGCCCTTCGTTGCGTGCCAGCACGGTCGCTTCGAGCGCGACGCGGTTCGCGGTCGCGCCGGCGGCGATCCCGTCCGGGTGACCGATCGTGCCGCCGCCGAACTGCAAGATCACGTCTTCGCCGAGCAGCTCGACGAGCTGGTGCATCTGGCCGGCATGGATCCCGCCGGAGGCGACCGGCATCGTCCCCGGCAGCGAGGCCCAGTCCTGGTCGAAATAGAGCCCGAGGCGCGGATCGGCCGCGACCGTGTCGTCGCGCAGCGTCTTGTAGTAGCCCTTGATCGCGTGCGGATCGCCCTCGAGCTTGCCGACGACGGTACCGGCGTGGACGTGGTCGACGCCGATCAGCCGGCACCACTTCGCCAGCACGCGGAAGCTCACGCCGTGGGTCTTCTGCCGGGTGAACGTCGCGTGCCCGGCGCGGTGCAGGTGGAGCAGGACGCCGCTGCGGCGCGCCCATTTGGCCATCGACTGCATCGCCGCGTAGCCGACCGTCAGATCGATCATCACGATCACGCTGCCCAGCTCCTTGGCGAACTCGGCGCGCTCGTACATCGCCTCCATGTCGGCGGCGGTGACGTTCATGTAGTGGCCCTTGATCTCGCCGCTCGCGCACTGCGCCTGCTCCACGGCTTCCATGCAGTACAGGAACCGCTCGCGCCAGCGCATGAACGGCTGCGAGTTGATGTTCTCGTCGTCCTTGGTGAAGTCGAGCCCGCCGCGCAGCGCTTCGTACACGACGCGGCCGTAGCTGCGCGCGGAGAGGCCGAGCTTCGGCTTCACGGTCGCGCCGAGCAGCGGCCGGCCGAACTTCTGCAGCAGCTCGCGCTCGACGACGATCCCGTGGGCCGGGCCTTGGAACGTCTTCGCGTAGATCGGCGGGATCCGCATGTCCTCGAGGCGGAGCGCGCGCAGCGCTTTGAAGCCGAAGACGTTGCCGATGATCGAGGAGGTGAGGTTGGCGATCGAGCCTTCTTCGAACAAGTCGAGATCATAGGCGATGAAGGCGACGTACTCGCCGGGGCGGCCGGGGACGGGCTCGCAGCGGTACGCCTTCGCCTGATAGCGGCGGTAATCGGTGAGGCGATCGGTCCAGACGACCGTCCAGGTCGCCGTCGACGACTCGCCGGCCACCGCGGCAGCGGCCTCTTGCGGGTCCACGCCGTCCTGCGGGGTGATGCGGAAGGCGCACAGCACGTCGGTGTCGCGCGGGACGTAGTCGGGCTGCCAGTACCCCATGCGCGAGTACTCGCTGACGCCGGCGGTCAAGCGCGAGCTCCGGTCGACCGCAGGCTCCGGCGGCGGCGGGACGATCGTGGGCATGCCCCGATCATCCCACCGCGGGAGATTGACGTCTAATACATCTTTCCCGTAGATTCATAAGCAACAGCTTATGTTGTCCCTGAATCAGCTCCGGACGTTCCTCGAAGTCGCCCGCGCAGGCTCGGTGCGGGACGCGGCGGAACACCTCGTCGTCTCGCAGCCGGCGGTCTCTTCGGCGCTGGCCTCGCTCCAGCGGACGATCGGCGCGCCGGTGGTGGCGCGGGACGGCCGCGGCGTGAAGCTCACGGCGGCGGGGGAACGGCTCGCCGACTATGGGCGGCGCATCGTGGCGCTGATCGACCAGGCCGTCGTCGAGGCGCGCGCGGCGGCCGAGCAGCGTGAGGCGATCGTGCGGCTCGCGGTCGTCACCACCGCGGCGGAGCAGCTCGTTCCGCAGCTGATCGCCGGGTTCGAGCCCGCGGCCGGCGGAACGGCAGTCGAGCTGCACGTGGCGAATCGGCAGCAGGTGTGGGACCGGCTGGCGCACGGCGAGGCGGACCTCGCGCTCGGCGGGCGTCCGCCCGACGAGCGCTTCGCGACGCGCGCCGTCCGCTCGAACGCGCTGGTCGTCGTCGCCGCAGCCGCCGCGGCGCCGCGCGATGCCGCCGCGCTGGCCGCGTCGACCTGGCTCGTGCGCGAGAGCGGGAGCGGGACCCGCGCCACGACGGAGTCGCTGTTCGAAGCGCTCGGGATCGCGCCGCGCACGCTGACGATCGGCTCGAACGGCGCGATCCAGGCTTGCGTGCGAGCCGGGCTCGGCGTCTCGCTGCTGTCGCGCGGCGCGCTCGCGCGCGATCTCACCGACGGCGCCGTCGTCGAAGTCGCGACGCCGCACACGCCGCTGCAGCGTGACTGGCACCTCGTCGCGCGCGCGGGCGAAGCGGCGACGGCCGGTGCGAGCCGCTTCATCCGCCACGTGCTCGCGGCCGGAGCGTTTCGGGCCGCATGAGCAAGGACGTCCTCGACCTCGTCATGGAAGCGCTCCCGCATCTGCGCCGCGGGCTCGGACCGGATTCGGCGACCTTCACGGCGCGGCTGCTGTACCAGAACCTCGAGCTCGACGCGTGCGCGGTCGTCGACACCGAGCACGTGCTGGCATACGTCGGCCGCGGCGAAGAGCATCACCTGATCGGCGGGCCCTCGCTCACCGGGCTCACGCACAAGGCGATCGAGAGCGGACGGCCGATCACGGCGCGCACCCGTGAGGAGATCGGGTGTCCGGTCCCGGGGTGCCCGCTCACCTCGGTCGCGATCGCGCCGTTCGTCGTGCGCGGCGCGGTCGTCGGCGCGCTGAAGCTCTATCGTGCCGGCGCGCAGATCGACGCCGACGACGAACGCGTCGCGACGGGGCTCGCGCGGCTGTTCTCGATCTCGCTCGAGGCCGCGGATCTCGACGCCCGCGAGGCCCTGGTGACCCGTGCCGAGCTCGACGCGCTGCGCGCACGCATCTCGCCACACTTCCTGTTCAACACGCTGACCACGATCGCCGCGCTGACGCGCAAGGACCCCTCGCGCGCGCACGACTTGCTCGTCGACTTCGCCGAATACTTTCGCGACTCGCTCGCGCACCACGCGGAGTCGGTCACCCTGGACGAAGAGCTCGAGCACGTCGAGCAGTATCTGCGGTTCGAGCACGCGCGGTTCGGCGACAAGCTGCGCGTCACGCTCGATGTGGACGCGCGCGCTCGTTCCGCCCTCGTCCCGGTGCTTTCGGTGCAGCCGCTGGTCGAGAACGCGATCGGCCACGGGGTCGCGCCGAAAAAGGGAGGCGGGACGATCCGCATCTGCGCGAAGCCGGACGGTGCGTCCGTCGAGATCGCCGTCACCGACGACGGCGTCGGTTTCGTCCCGGGGACGGTCACGCCGTGCGGGCTCGGGATCGGTCTCGAGAACGTGAACTCGCGCCTGACGAAGCTGTTCGGCCCGGCGAGCGCGCTGCAGATCCGCAGCGCGCCGGGTGAGGGGACGGCGGTGAGGTTCCGCGTCCCCGCGGGCGTCGGCGCCGTCGTGGCGAGCTGACGGGCGTGCCGATCGTCCCGGTCGAGCTCACGTGCGCGCCCTGATCGTCGACGACGAGCCGCTGGTGCGCAGCGAGCTCGTGTACGTGCTGGCCAAGGTCGCGGGCGACGACGTGCGCATCGCCGAGGCGGGCGATGCCGTCGAGGCGCTGCAGATGCTCTCGAAGGAGGCGTACGACGTCGTCTTCCTCGACATCAACCTGCCGAACTTGCGCGGGATCGAGGCGAGCGCGGTGATCGCGAAGCTCGCGCACGCGCCGCAGATCGTCTTCGTGACGGCGTATCAGGAGCACGCCGTCGACGCGTTCGAGCTGGGTGCGGTCGACTACGTCGTGAAGCCTGTCTCCGAAGCGCGGTTGAAACGCACCGTCGAACGGCTGCGCGCGGCGCGCGAGAACGGCGCGAACCGTGCGGCCGCCGCGGTCGCGCCCGCCTCGCCGGCCCGCGTCCCGCTGGAAGACGGCGACCGGACACGGCTGGTGCGGCTGGGCGAAATCCGGTACGTCCAGGCGAACGGCCACGTCGTCACCGCGCGTCTCTTCGAAGGCGAGCTGCGCTGGAAAGGTTCGTTGGCCGATGCCGCGGCGCGGCTCGAGCCGGCCGGATTTCTGCGCGTGCACCGCGCCTATCTCGTCAACCCGGAGCGGGTCGTCGAAGTCGAACCGTTCTTCAACGGCGCGTACCTGCTTCGCCTCGACGACAAGGCACGCAGCGAGGTCCCGGTCTCGCGCAACTACGTCGCGGCGGTCCGCAAAGCGCTGGGACTGTGATCGCTCAGTATCCGCGGTCGCTCGGGCAGTGCGGGCGGCCGGCGATGACGTTGGCGAGACAGGCGCCCAGGTGACGTTCGGCGATCGTCATCGCCGTCACGTCGCCCTTGTAGCCGGCCTGGAGATCGCCGACGACCGCGCCGGTGTGCACGTCGACGGCGTACACGCGCGTTCCCCAGACGACCGCCATCGCGCGCGTGACTTCGCCGTAGACCGCGACGTCGGCGCCGGCCGCGCTTCCGACGTCGCGGGCGCATCGCGGCTCGTCGCACGCGCGCTCCGGCGATGTCTGATCGCGGCCCTTCGCGCGCAGCGCGCGAGCGACGACCGACTGCGGCACGATTCTCAGGGAGGGAGCGGTCGCGAGGCCAGCGCGGAGCCGTCGGGTCATCGCGTCCAGATCGCTGCGCAGCGGGGAGATCGTGTAGGGCACCGTGCTGGTCGCAGCGGTCAGCGGGAGCACGGCGATGCGGCGCGGCGTCGCCGAGGTCGCCGTTGCGTACATCAGCGTGGCCGCTGCCGCGGCGGCGAGTACCACCGCGCCGCGTGCGCGCATACTACACAGGAGCGGGGACCTCGACGCGGGCGTCGAGGGGCTCGCCGGCGAGGAAGCGCGCGAGGTTGCGTTCGATGAGCGCGACGACGCGGCGGCCCGGAACCTCGCCGCCGAAGCCGGCGACGTGCGGCGTGATCAGCAGGTTCGGCGTCGTCCAGAGCGGGTCGTCGGCGGCGGGCGGCTCGGGGTCGACGACGTCGAGCGCCGCGCCGGCGAGCCGCCCGTTCGCGAGCGCGTCGGCCAGGGCTCGCTGGTCGAGCACGGCGCCGCGCGCGACGTTCATCACGACGGCACGCGCAGGCAGCGCGGCGAGCGCACGCGCGTCCACCATGCCGCGCGTCTCGGCGTTGAGCGGAACCGCGATGACGAGCGCATCCGAGCGGCCCAGCACGTCGTGCAGCTCCGCGACGCTCGCGCTCTCGTCGGCGAGGGCGTCGGCCTTTCCGCCGCGCGTCACCGCGATGACGCGGGCGCCGAAACCGCGTAGCCGGTCGGCGACGGCGCGGCCGATGTTGCCGAAGCCGAGCACCGCGACCGTTGCGCCGTTCAGCGTCCCGACGCGCGGGCCGAGCTCGGCCTGTTTCCATTCGCGCCGCTCGGCGTTGCGCACCGCCTCGGGGATGCGGCGCACGATCGCGAGCAGCGAAGCGACGGCGTGCTCCGCGACGGTCGGAGCGTAGGCATCACCCGCGTTGGTGATGGACAGCGCGGGCGGAGCGCCATGGCGCTCCACTTGGTCGTAGCCCATCGTCACGAGCTGCAGCCACCGCAGGCGTGGGCTCGCCGCGAGCGCGCCGACGAGCGCGGGATCGTAGAACGCGGGCCAGAGCCAGAGCGCGTCGGCATCGGCGACCTCGTGGCGCAGCGTGGCGTCGTCCTCGACGACCGCCGCCTCGGCGCCGTGCCGTGCGGCGAGCGCCGCGAGCGGCGCGTCGACGAAGCGGGTCCGGATCACGATGCGCATCCCGGCGGTCGTTCGCCGCGGCGGCCCGGGCGCATTTCGCGCGCGATTTCCGGCCGTTCGCGCCGCCGGTGCGGACAGGACCGGGCTGGTCGGGTACCGTCCCCCGGAGATGGCACGCCCCATCATGGTCGCCGTCGGCGGCGATTCCGGGACCGGCAAGTCGACGCTCTGCGCCGGGATCCACGCGATCTTCGGTTCGTCGCGCATCGCCGAGATCTGCCTCGACGACTATCACGCGCTCGACCGCGCGCAGCGCGGCGCCGTCGGTCTGACCGCGCTCGACCCGCGCGCAAACAATTTCGCCGCCATGGAGGAAGACCTCTGGCGGCTCGCCGAGCGCGAAACGATCGTCAAGCCCGTGTACGATCACGCCGACGGCACGTTCGGACCGCCCGAGACGCTGGAACCGCGCGACATCGTCATCGTGCACGGGCTCTTTCCGCTCTACACGCGCGCCCTGCGCGCGCTCTTCGACGTCACCGTGTGGCTCGATCCGCAGCCCGAGCTCAAAGTGGTCTGGAAGGTGCAGCGCGATACCGCGCACCGCGGCTACACCGAAGATGAGGTGCGCGCCGAGATCGACAAGCGGCGCGCCGACATCGACGCGCACATCGCGCCGCAGGAGCGATACGCCGACGTGTGCGTGCGGTTCTCGCGCAGCTCGCCGGGCACGGACAGCGCGCGGCTCGATACCCGCATCGTGAAGGGCGGCCGGTTCAAGCCGCTCGACTACAGCGAGTTCTGCAGCCGTTCGACCCACTTTCGTCAGCTCGTCGACGGCAACGGGCCGTTCCCGCGCACCGTGATCGAGCTCGACGGCGACCTCGATGATGCGACGGCGCGCGCGCTGGAGGAGAAGATTCGCGCACACATGGGCGTACGCCACGTCGCGCCGGCGACCGAGCCGCTCGGCGTGTTCAACGATCGCCGCGGCGCGCGCGTCTCCCACACGCTGGCGCTTTCGCAGCTCCTCATCGCTCGCCGCATCTGTCTCGTCGCCGACGAGCGCCTCGGCGCGGTCGCCGCCTGAGCTGAGCGGAACGCGGACCCGCCCGCAGAGCGGCTGACCCGCCGACGAGCCAGCGGGGGGATGGCCGCCGTCGCCTGCGAAGGGCGGGCGGGATGTCGTTCGTCTCCGAGCTCTTTGCCACGAGCTCCGTCGAGAAGCTGCGTGAGATCAGCAAGAACAAGACGCTCCGCCGTGCCCTGACGGCGAAGGACCTCATCGCGATCGGGCTCGGCACGATGATCGGCGGCGGCATCTTCACGACCGTCGGCACCGGCGTCAAGGGCGCGGGTCCGGCGGTGATCGTCTCGTACCTGTTCGCCGGCCTCACGTCGTTCTTCGCGGCGCTGTGCTACGCCGAGCTCGGCGCGATGGTCCCGGTCGCGGGGAGCGCGTACACGTTCGCGTACGCGACGCTCGGGAAGCTGTTCGCCTGGATCATCGGCTTCGCCCTGATCTTCGAGTACGGCATCAGCGCGGCGCCGGTCGCGCAGCAGTTCTCGGCGGCGATCCAAGACGTCGGCAAGTCGTTCGGGATCGCGCTCCCGGCATGGGCGCAAAGCTCCACGCTCGTGCTGCACGGCCCGTGGTGGCAGCCGGGGTCGTACGATCTGCTGCACTCGCAGTACGACATCGTCGCGGCACTGTTCGTGCTGGGGCTCTCGGTGCTGCTCTCGATCGGCATCCGGGAGTCGGCGACGACGAACAACATCTTCGTCGTCTTGAAGATCGCCGCGCTGATCGTCTTCATCATCGCCGGGCTCGCGCTGTTCCACGCCTCGAACCTCGCCGACTTCGCGCCGAAGGGCTGGGGCGCGCTGGTCCCATTCGGCGGGACGCTCGAGGCCGACCAGCCGATCGGGATCATCCCGATCGCGGCGCTGGTGTTCTTCAGCTACATCGGGTTCGACACCGCGACCACGACCGCCGAAGAGTGCAAAAACCCGCAGCGCGACATCCCACTCGGGGTGATCGGCGCCCTCGCGATCGGGACGGTGCTCTACTGCGCGACGGCGGTCGTGCTGGTCGGCGCGCTGCCGTGGCAGCAGGTTCCGACGAAGGACCCGCTGATCGCGGCGCTGGCCCCGCTCCATCTGCCGGTGCTCAACTGGGTGATCACGATCGGCGTGCTCGCCGGCACGACCAGCGTCGCCCTCGCCTCGCTGCTCGGCCAGTCGCGCATCTTCTACGTGATGGCGCGCGACAAGATGCTTCCGCCTGCCGTCGCGGCGATCCACCCGCGCTTCAAGACGCCGGCGATCACCACGATGCTCACCGGGATCGCCGTCGCCGCACTCTCGCTGATCGTCCCGCTCAACGAGCTGCTCAACCTCGTCAACATCGGAACGCTGCTGGCTTTCATCGTCGTCTGCGCCGGCGTACTCTACCTGCGCGCGCGCAAGCCCGACATCCCGCGCAGCTTCCGGGTCCCCTTCGTCCCGCTCTTCCCGATCCTGGGGATCGTCTTCGCGGTGTTCCTCATGGTCTTCGGCCTCTCGCGAACCACGTGGGTCTGGTTCCTGATCGCGCTGGGCGTCGGGCTGGTGTTTTTCTTCAGCTACGGCTACCGGCGCTCGAAGCCGGAGGAGATCGTCCCGGTCGCCGAGCCCGAAGTGTTCGTCGAGGAGTTCGCGTAGCGCCGGCGGCTCAGCCGAGCGCGAAGAACTCCTTGATCTTCGCGACGATGCGCTGCGCGGCGTAGCCGTCGCCGAACGGGTTGATCGCGCGCGCCATGCGGTCGTAGTGCGCGCGGTCGGTCAGCAGCCGGCGCGCTTCGGCGGCGATGCGGTCCGCCGAGGTACCGACCAGCAGCGCCGTCCCGGCCTCGAGCGCCTCCGGGCGCTCGGTGCGCTCGCGCATGACGAGGACCGGCTTGCCGAACTGCGGCGCCTCTTCCTGAATTCCGCCGGAGTCGGTGACGATGAGCTCGGAACGGTCCATCAGCCGCACGAACGGCAAATAGCTGAGCGGCTCGATGAGGTGGATGCGCGGGTCGTCGCCGAGGCTCTCGAAGACCGGCTTGCGGACGTTCGGGTTGAGGTGGACGGGATAGATGATCTCCACGCCCGGCGTCTCTTCGACGATCCGCTTCAATCCGACGCATAGCTCGCGGAAGGCGTCGCCGAACGATTCGCGGCGGTGCGCCGTGACGAGCACCATGCGCGCGGACGATGCGAGATCGTCGAGCGCCGGCACGGGCGTCGCGCGCGCCTTGTCGGCATACAGCCGCAGCGTGTCGATCGCGGTGTTGCCGGTAACGACGATCTTCACGTCGTCGTGCCCTTCGCGCAGCAGGTGCTCGCGCGCGCCTTCGGTCGGCGCGAAGAGCAGGTTCGCGAGCGTGTCGACGACGCGGCGGTTGCCCTCTTCGGGGAACGGCTCCTTGAGCGAGCCAGAGCGCAGGCCGGCCTCGACGTGACCGACCGGGATGCGGTTGAAGAAGGCGCTCAGCGCGCTCGCGCAGGTGGTCCCCGTGTCGCCGTGCACGATCACCATGTCGGGGCGAATCTCGTTCCAGAGCCGGCCCGCTTCGCGAATCACCGCGGCGACCAGCGCATCGATCGACTGATCGGGCTTCATCAAGTCGAGGTCGTGATCGACCGCGATGTCGACGTCGCGCAGCGCGTCGTCGAGCTGCTCGCGATGCTGCCCGGTGACGACGACGACCCCGCGCAGCGCGGGATCGGCCTCGATCGCGTGCACGACCGGCGCCATCTTGGTGGCTTCCGGCCGCGTCCCGAAGATCGTGACGATCGTCTTCGGACGGGCTTCCTGACTCATGATCTCCTTGCGTGCGGCGCTACGGCAGCGGGGGCGGCGCGGTGTGCGCGTTCCAGAGGTGTTCGGGCTGCTCGAGCGCGTGGTTGATCCAGCGCGACCAGACGAACAGCGCGTCCGAGAGCCGATTGACGTATTTCACCACATCGTCGGAGATCGGCTCTTCATCGCGCAGGGCGATCAGCAGCCGCTCCGCGCGCCGGCACACGGTGCGCGCCTGGTGCAGGAACGCGCCCGGATACGCGCCGCCGGCGTGGATGAAGTTGGCGAGCGGCTCGAGGTCCTTCTGCGCGCGGTCGATCGCGCGCTCGAGCGCGGTCGCGTCCGCAGCGGAGACGAGCGGCATCCCCTCCCAGCGGTCCTGCGGGAGCGTCGCGAGGTCGCTCCCGAGATTGAAGAGCGCGTCCTGCGTCCAGGCGAGCCACGCGTCGAGTTCGCGCGCCGTCTCGTGCGCGCGCCGGATGTCCTGGACCGGACGCGTCCGCTGCACGTCCCGCAAGGCCGTGCGTGCCAGCCCGATCACCGCCGAAAGCTCGTCGATCGTCCCGTACGCCTCGATCCGTAGCGCGCTCTTCTTGACCCGCTGCCCGCCGACGAGCCCGGTCGTGCCGTCGTCGCCGGTGCGCGTATAGATACGGGTGAGCTTCGGCATGCCGTTGGGCCTCTTCGAAGGGCGATTGGACTGCCCTGCGCCCGCTACGTGGAGACGTCGATGGTGATCGGCACCGTTGCAGACGTCCCATCGCTGCGCGCCGCCGCGAGCGAGAGCGTCGTCGACGCCTGTCCGGGAGAGGCTGCTCCCGCGGAAAGGGAAACGTCGCCTGCCATCATTCATCGGGAAGATTGCCGGTTTCGGTTTCCATATCGCAAAGGGGGTACCGGCAATTCAAGGATCTTCGGCATTTGACGTCTGCTTGCTCGATCCGCCACGCTTCGGCTTCAATGGCCATTGGGCAGAACTCGCCGCAGCCGTCGCGTCTGTGGCGATCGGCGTAACGGGCCTGGTTCGACTCGACGACGTTAGCCGTTACGCCGCGGGAAAACGGCCGACACGCCCGGGTCCTGTCGGGGCCTTCTACTATCGGTTCATGACCGTGATGGGCGCCACGCCGGACGCGATGGGCGCGGTGAGATCGAAGCTCGCCGTCGCCAATTTCGGATTTGTGCTGGTCGAGCTCTTGCTCGTGAAGGACACGCTCTTTAGCCGCTGCTGATGTATCGATGTGTCGCGGTGGTGTGGGCACCGCGCACCGAGAGGACGGCTCGGCTGCTGCGCGAACCCCGGCTGGTTGGCCATGGAACGCACGCTGGAACGCATCCCGCCGAAGGGTGCCGATCTTTCCGATTGGTATCAGGCCGTCTGCTATCAGGCCGAGCTGGTCTCGCAGGCGCCCGTGCGCGGCTGCCTCGTCCTGCGGCCCTACGGCTTCGGGATGTGGGAGCGGCTCCAGGCCGAGCTGGACCGCCGCTTCAAAGAGACGGGCCACGAAAACGCCTATTTCCCGCTGCTGATCCCCGAGTCGCTCTTCATGAAAGAGGCCGAGCACGTCGAGGGCTTTGCGCCCGAGGTCGCGTGGGTCACCGAAGGGGGCAACGAAAAGCTGACCGAGCGCCTCGCAATCCGGCCGACCTCCGAAGTGATCGTCGGCGTCATGTACGCCGAGTGGATCCAGTCGTACCGCGATTTGCCGGTGCTGATCAACCAGTGGGTCAACGTGATGCGCTGGGAGAAGCGCACGCGCCCATTCCTGCGCACGGCGGAGTTCCTCTGGCAAGAAGGGCACACCGCGCACGCGACGCGCGAGGAGGCCGCCGAGGAAGTCGCGCGGATGCTCGAGATTTATCGCGAAGTCGCGGAAGAGATCTGCGCGGTCCCGGTCTACAAGGGCGAGAAGTCGGCGGCCGAGCGGTTCGCGGGTGCCGATCACACGTACTCGATCGAGGCACTGATGCCGGACGGGCGCGCGCTGCAGTCGGCGACCTCCCACGAGCTCGGTCAGAACTTCGCGCGCACCTACGACATCACGTTCGCCGCCGAAGACCAGACGCAGCAGCACGTGTGGACCACGTCGTGGGGGATGTCCTGGCGGATGCTCGGGGCGCTGATCATGACGCACGGCGACGATCGCGGGCTGCGCATCCCGCCGAAGATGGCGCCGACCGAGGTGGTGATCGTCCCGATCCCGCGCGGCGACACGAGCCGGCTCGATGCGGCGGCGCGCGAGCTGTTCCAGCGCTGCAAGGAGGCGGGGTTTCGCGTGCGGCTCGACGACCGCCCGGGGCAGTCGCCGGGCTACAAGTTCAACGAGTGGGACATGCGCGGGGTCCCGGTCCGCATCGAGCTCGGCAATCGCGATCTCGACGGCGGCGTCGCGACCGTCGTGCGCCGCGACAAAGCGGTGAAAGAAGAAGGCCAGAAGCAGCAGGTCCCGCTCGACGAGGTCGTCGGCTTCATCCCGACGCTGCTCGAGCAGATCCAGCACAACCTCTTTGCGCAAGCCAAGACGTTCTTGCAGGATCACACGCTCGCCACCCTCGACCGCGAGGAGTTCTTGCGCTGGTGCGGCGAGCGCGCGGGGATGATCGACGTCCCGTGGTGCGGGCGCCCGGAGTGCGAGGACGCGGTGAAGGACGCGACCGGCGCGACGACCCGCAACCTGCGCGAGCCCGCGCGCGCCGAGCGCTGCGTCCCGTGCGGCGAGCCGGCCCGGTACCAGGCCTATTTCGCCCAAAGCTATTAAGGCGGGCACGGCGCTGCTCGCCGCGCTGCTGCTCGGCCCCGGGGCGGCCCGTGCCGTCGATCCGCGCGTCGCCGGCCGCACGCGCGGAAACGATCTTGCCACGGCGCGGCGAATCGCGGCGGCCCTGCTCGTGCGACCGCTCCCCGCGCAGCTGCTCCTCGTGCGCTGCGAGCGCGCCGGGACGCACGTGGACTGCGGTCTGGTCGTCTCGGGCGTGAAGTTCCACCGCGCCTTGGACACGCGCGGGTGGGACGAGGAGATCGCGGGGCTGATCGACGGCGCCTTCCGCGCCGCGCCGGGCGTCGATGAGATCGACTGCTGGGCGACGGTCCCGCTCGACGCCGGAAAGGGCGCGGTCGTGAGCGGCGACTATGCGAAGCCCACGTCGGCGAACGTCTTTTCGATCACCGTGCCGCGCGCCGAGCGCAGCGGCTACCGCGGGCGGCTGGCGAGCGGCCGCGGCGTCTTCTGGGACCCGGCCTTCCGCGCGTCCTTGGCGAAAGGGACCTCCGGATGATCCGCGGCTCGACGCTCCCCAACGGCATGCTGGTCCTCACCGAGCGCATGGCGCACGTGCGCTCGGCGACGATCGGCCTCTGGTGCGACGTGGGCTCGGCGGCGGAGCCCGCCGAGCGGCGCGGGATCTCGCACCTGCTCGAGCACATGGTGTTCAAGGGAACCGCGCGGCGCACGGCGCG
This sequence comes from Vulcanimicrobiota bacterium, assembly GCA_963795405.1. Lineage (GTDB taxonomy): Bacteria > Vulcanimicrobiota > Vulcanimicrobiia > Vulcanimicrobiales > Vulcanimicrobiaceae > Vulcanimicrobium. The sequence goes on along the minus strand of CAWCHS010000004.1, from coordinate 380,852 downwards.
CGCGATCGCCGAAGAGATGGACGCGGTCGGCGGCGAGCTGAACGCGATGACGGACAAAGAGTCGACCTGCTTCTACGCGCACGTCGTCGACCGCCAGCTTCCGCGCGCGGTCGACGTGCTCGCCGACATCCTGCAGCATGCGCTGTTCGACGCCGGCGATCTGCGGCGCGAGCAGCAGGTCGTGCTCGAAGAGATCCGGATGTACGACGACTCGCCGAGCGAGGTCGTGCACGACCGTTTCGCGCGCGCGCTGTGGCGCGGCGCGAACCTGGGCGACCCGACGATCGGCTTCGCGCAGACCGTCGCGGCGATCGAGCGCGACGATCTGATCGGCTGGCGCGCGGCGCGTTACGGCCCAGCCACCACGGTGGTCACCGCCGCCGGAAACCTCGATCACGAGGAGCTCGTGCAGCTTCTGGCGGAGGCGTTCTCGTCGTACGCGGGCGACGCGGCGCGGCCGTCGCCGGAGCGCCCGCGCTTCACGCCCGCCGTCGACGTGAGCGTCGACGAGACGGAGCAGGCCTACGTGCTGCTGGGGATGCCCGGCCTCGCGATGCGCGACGAGCGCCGCTACGTGCTCTCGGTGCTCGATGCGCTGCTCGGCGGCGGAATGTCGAGCCGGCTGTTCCAGAGCGTCCGTGAAGAGCGCGCGCTCGCCTACGAGATCGGCACCTTTCAGCTCGGCTACCGCGAGACGGGGCTGTTCGGGGTGAGCGCGGGCTGCGCGCCCGAGCGGCTGCAAGAGTGCGTGGACGTCGTCTCCGACGAGCTCGACCGGCTGCTGCACGACGGTGCGCACGGCGACGAGGTCGAGCGCGCGAAGGAGCATCTCAAGGGAAGCCTGACGCTGGCGCTGGAGAGCACGTTCAACCGGATGGCGCGGCTCGCGCGCAACGAGCTCGTGCACGGCCGCCAGATCTCCACCGAAGAAGTCGAAGCCGCGTTCGACGCGGTCGACGTGCGCGCGGTCGACGCGCTGGCCGCCGAGCTGCTCGGTGGCGGGCGCGGGCTGTGCGTCCTCGGGCCCGCCACGGCCCGCGACGTCCGGCTGCGCGGAGCCGAAGCGGCGTGACCGGCGTCCTCGTCACGAACCTCTTCATCGCGGCGTCGCTGAACCTCGTCACGCAGGCCATCCAGATCGGCGCCTATGCCGCGCGCGTCGCCGGCGTCACCACCGGCCGCATCGCGACGGCGATCTCGCTGTTCTCGCTGGTCGTCACGGCGAGCCGGCTCGCGAACCTGGTCGTGACGCCGGCGCTGGGCGGCCTCGCCGATGCGCCGGCCAACGCGGCGATCGCCGCGCACCAGACCGCCGTCGGGCCGGCGGCGCTGCACGTCTTCGACACGCAGCTGCGAATCATCGTCGCCTCGGGGACGCTCGGCGTGGTGCTCGGCGGCGTGCTGATGCCGCTGTTCATCCTGCTCTTCGTGCGCGGCGTGCGCGCCTTCGAGCGGACCGGTTCGATACCGGTCGCGCTCATGCGTCTGCTCGACCCGCGCGTCCAGCTCACGCTGCTCCGCGAGGTGCGGCTGCCCTCGTGGCGCGAGGCGCGCACGCTGCCGTTCGGCGCGATCCCGCGCAAGCTGCTGATCGGCAACACGATCATCATGATGGTCTACGCGATCGGGGTCGTCGCGGCATATTATGCCAGCGTGCTGAACCTGCAGGCGCGCGGCACGGCGATCGGCCTCTCGGGGCTGGTGAACGGGATCGGGACGATCGCCTTCTCCCTGTTCGTCGATCCGACGTCGGCCTACATCGTCGACCAGTCGGTGCGCGGCGAGCGGCCGATCAGCCACGTCCACGCCATGATCGTCACCCTCGTCGCGACGGCGTTCATCGGCACCGTGCTGGCGCAGGTCGTGCTCTACCCGGCGGCCGTCTACATCGCGGCCGCCTCCCACATCTTCGTCTCCACGAAGCACTGAGATGACGCGAACGATTCGACTCGCCGGCCTCTTCCTCGTCTGTGCCTCGCTCGCGCTGGGCACGAGCGGCTGTGCCACGACCATCGCACAGTGGATCGTGCGCCAGCGCAACCACCAGGGCGACGTCGCGCTCTCGCACCGGAACTATCCCGACGCGTCGGTGTCCTATCAGCTTGCGCTGAAGATCGACGCGCGCAACGTGCACGCGCGCGAAGGGCTGGTCAACGTGCAGATCCGGCTGGCGCAAACCTTCTACGCCGCGTCGCGCTTCGACGACGCGATCAACGCCCTCGCGGTCGCCGCACGGTACGAGCCCACCAACGACCGCGTCCAAGGGGTGCGCAACGAGATCGAGCAGGCCGAGGTGAAGCGCGACATCGTCGTGTCGAACTTCCCCTCGTACAAGCTCACCGGCGCCTCGATGCAGCGCCAGTACGCACAGCTCCGCCTGCTCGACCAGGACATTCTGCTCTCGCTCAAGCGCTTCGACTACACCTACGACACGGCCGACCTCGGCGCGGCGATCCGCCAGAGCTACGCGCTCGACGAAGAGGTCGCGCGCCTGACGACCCGCCTCCAGCAATACCGCCAGCTCGTCGAATCCGGCGTCCCCGAACAGGGAGCCGAAGAGCAACTCGCCCCGCCCGCGAGCCTCTTGCCGCTGCCGTAGAGCGCCCGAGTCCCGCCGGGCAAGCGTCTGCGGTATACTGGCCGCATGGCAGCCTGGCTTCTCGCCTTCGGGATCGGCTTCGTTTCGGGCTTGCGCGCGTTCACCGGGCTCGCCGCGCTCGCGCTCACACGCGGCGGACCGTGGGGGATCGTCCTCGCCATCGTCGCGCTCGGCGAGTACGTCGCCGACGCCTTACCGAACATCCCGTCGCGTACCGGTCTTCCGTCGATCGTGCTGCGGCCGCTGACGGGCGCGATCGCCGGCTGGCACGTCGCCGCCTGGCACGGCGCCTCGCCGGTCTCCGGCGCGATCTGCGGCATCGTGGGCGCTTTCGCCGGCACCTACGGCGGCCACGCCGCCCGCATCGCCGCGATCGCGAAGGTCGGTGCGATCCCGGCCGCGATCGCCGAAGACGTGGTGGCCATCGCGCTCGCGGCACTGATCGTCACCCGCTAGCAACGCCGCCCGCTCGCAACGCCGCTCAGCAGCCGTTGTCGATATCGAGCATCACCAAACGGCCGTTGCGGAACACGAAGGTGTCGCGCTGGACGCACGGACCGGGAGGCGGGCGCGGAAGGCCGTTCTCGTAGGCGAGGAACGCCGACTCGAGATGTGCCGGCTCACGCTGCAGTTCTGCGCTGCCGTAGACGCGTTTCACGGCGGCAGGCGAATCGCCCAGCCGAATGCCGAGGTCGGTCGTCACGCCCCTTAGGTCGCGCGCGGCGACGGCACGCGGCGGCGGCGCGACGCCGGAGGCGAGGACCGTGTGGAAGTACGAGCAGCAGCCGTCGGCGTAGAACGCGATGCGGTGGCGCGGGTCGTACGCGACTCGCCCGCGCGGCGGCCCGGCGTCGCCGAAGACGAAGAACGTGCCGGCCGGCGTTCGGGCGTTGAACGGTCCTTTCGTCGTTCCCGTCACGTGCACGAAGCTCTCCAGGACACGCGTCGGCAGCCTGACGGGCGGATCGGCTTCACGACGATCGAGCGCGGGAAGCCATCGCCCGAGCGCTTCGCTGCAGACGGCGTGCTTGAAGTACTTCCGGCAGTCCGCTTCGACTCGTGCGTCGGGACGCGGCGTCCACGCCGGCCGGGGCGACGCGGCGCCGCTGCGGCCCGCCGACGTCAGCATTGCAGCGACGGCGAGCGTGGCGAGCCACGCAAGCCGGATCGGTATGTTTGCCGTGAGGTTCATGTCGGATCACCCCGTCGACGACGATGAGGAAGGTTCTACGCGCGCATCGCGTCGGCGATGGTGGCGAGCATGCGCGGTGCGGACGGTTTCGCGGTGTAGGTGAAGAGACGCCGGCCGACCGCGTCGGCGCGGCGGTGCGTGACGAACCAGGGCGGGGTCGGCAGCAGCGTTCGTTCGCCGTCGCCGAGCGAGCGCGGAAAGGGGGCGAACGGGGCGCGCACGACCGTCTTCTGCGGTGCGTCGAAGAGGTGCGCGTTGTGGACGATGCCGATCCCGCTGCCGGCGTTCGCGAGCGTGTTGCCGGGATACGCGCCCCAGCTCGCGGAGGCGAGCGAGAAGCCCACGCCGGGCCAGGTATTCACGCCGATGCAGCCGTAGCGCAGCGCCGCGAGCGCCTCGTCGAAGAGCGGGCCGAGCTCGCGGATCGTACGCGGGTGGATCAGGATGCTCGCGCCGAGCGTGCCGTACAGCGTCTCGTTGCAGAACGCGACGGCATTGCGCAAGAACGTGGCGGCGTCGGCCCCGGGAAGCGCGGTTTGGGCGAGAACGGGCCCGAACGCTTCATCGCGGTACAGCGGCTCCTCGCGGTTCGCCGGATCGAGACCTGCGACGAGCGTGCGGTACACGCCGTCGACGGGGATGTCGAGGCGTTCGGCGCTCGGATGCGTGTCGGCGGCGACGTGCTCGCGGTGCGCCGAGCCCGGATAATAGGACGTGCGCCCGGGCGCGTGCACGAGCGCCGCGCGGACGGCGTCGAGAAAGCGCGGCGCCAGCGGCCAGTCGGCCGGCGTGACCAGGACTTGCGCGGCGATGCAGTTCGCGCCGGCGTTGTGGAGCTTTTGCGTCGCGACGTGCGCGGCCTGGAACGCCAGGTCCGGCGCGGTCCACGGGCCGGGGACGACGATCACCGGCGTCACGTTGCCCAGCTCGCTGGTGACCGGTTTGCTCGTCAGCGGCCGCCCGGCGCGCTTGCGCGCTTCCCCCTCCGGTCCCAGGCCGAAGACGATCGCATCGTGCGTCGCCTCGCCGCCGGTCAAGTGGATCGCGTCGATCTCCGGATGGGCGACCAGGTACGCGCCGACGTCGGCGCCGCCGTCGACGATGCGCACGAAGTTCTCTGCGACGAGCGAGCAGAAGATCCGCGCGAAGACGGGCTCGAGATACGCGTTGACCGGATTGAGCTTCAGCATCACGACGCGGCCGTGCGCGAACAGCGCGGAGAGCGCGTCGAGCGGCGGAATGCTGGCGACGTTGCCCGCGCCAAGCACGAGCGTCACCTGCCCTTCCGGCTCGACGAGCCGGTAGAATGCGCCGATGTGCTCGCGCAGGTTCTCGCGCGTGACGTGCGGCTGCATCCAGACTTCGGCGCGGACGCCGTTCATCAGGATGCGGTCGGCGCGTGTCGCCGGGAAGACGTCGACCACGACTTGGCCGCCGGCGCGCGTGCGGATCGCGGCGTCGGAGATCGCCGGACTGCCGTCGCGGGCGATCTCGCCGAGCGTCGCAGCGAGCCGGTCGATCGCGGTCAGCAGCGGGTAGGGACCGGAGAGCCACTCCTCTCCGGAGAGCGGCGTTCCGTCGATCGCCTTCGCGCGCGCGGCAAGCTCGACCCAGCGCTGCGCGACCTCGACGGTGTACGCGCGCATGGCGCGCAGGTGGCGGATCTTGCCGGCGATCCCCAGCCGCGCCCACGCCTCGGCGTGCTCGCGCAGCACGTCGACGTCGCGGTCGAGATCGCCGACCGTCAGCTGCACGGGTCGGGAGCCGACTTCCATACGTCTCTCCAGTTCGCGAACGCGCCGGCCGCCTCGCGCCGCCGGAACGCGCGCCAGCGCTCCTCCGCTCGCGGAAGCGTCTTCGCCGGGTCGGTCTCGTACACCGGCCACGCCCCCGCCGGATCGAGGAGCGGGAACCGCGCGAGCCAGCAGTACAGCTCCAGGTTGGTCGCCTTCAGCCGCGCCTTTTCGACGGCCACGTAATAGCGCGCGCCTTTGCGGATCGCGCTCTGCTCGTCGAACGGCGTCCACAGATGCGGATCCTCTTCCCAGCCCTTCCGCCCGATCGTGTACAAGATCGACGGATCGTAATGGCCCATCACGATCAGCGTGCCGGGAGCGAGCGCCGCGTCGAGCGCCTTCGCGCGCACGTAGGTGACCGTGCTCCAGCTCCAATACGGCGCGATCTCGCGATAGCCGGTCCACAGCGCGGCGAGCCACAGCGCCGCCGCGATCCCCGCCAGCGTGACCCGCCGCTGCGGCTCGTCGCCCCAGCGTTCGGTGCACCACGCTGCGAGCCGGCCGACGGCGAGCGCGGCGAGCGGGAGCAGCAGGTAGAGATAGTAGTCGACGCGCTCGACGGTGACCACGACGAACGCGTAGAGCACGCCGCCGGCGAGCCAGCCCCAGAGCACGGCGTCGCTGCGCGAACGCCGCGGCACGCAGAAGCCCAGGATCGCCAGCGCCGTCGCGATCGGTCCGAGCATCGTCGTGCGGAGCATCGTGAAGGCCGCGCCCAGCGCGCCGAGCTTCGCGGCGAGCGCGGCCGGCGAGGTCAGCGCGGCGCGCAGCGAAGGCAGGACGTGCAGCGTCGTGATCCCGCTCGCCCAGTGCCATTCCGCCTGCGCCGAGACGACGTGGTCGTACAGCGCGAGCGGAACGAACGCGGCCGCGAACAGCGCCCAGAGCTGCGGCCGCGCGAGCGCGCCGCGCCAGCCGAGCCGCGCGAGCGCCGCCGCCGCGATGGGGATCGCCGCCGTGACGGCGACCGGCTTCGCCAGAAACGCCAGCGCGAGCAGCAGCGCACCCGGCCACCAGCCGCGCCAGGAGCGCGCTTCGTCGTCGACGATCCAGCGCACGCACGCGTAGACCGCGCACGCGGTGAAGAACACCATCGCGGTGTCCGGCATGAACGTTCGGCTGTAATACCACGCCCCGGGCAGTACGGCGTACGCCGCCGCCGCCGCGAGCCCCGCGACCGCGTCGCGGAACAGCCAGCGGCCGAACAGCGCGAGCACCGGGATCGTCGCGACGCCGAACGCCAGCGAGATCAGCCGGCCGAACACCTCGTGGACGCCGAAGATCTTGTAGAGCGTCGCGGCGAGGAACGGGACGATCTGCAGCTCCAGCTCGACATAGTTCGGCGGGGGACCGTCGTAGTCGGTCTGCGGCGCGAGAATGTCGTACTGGAGCTGCGCGAAGTTGCGCGCGATCGCCGCGGTGTCGCCCTGCCGCCAGCCGGGATGGTCGAGGATCGGGTCGTGGATTCCCTTGAGGCGCAGCAGTGCGCCGGCGAGCGTGATGACGAGCGCCGCGATCCAGAACGTTCGGCGGCTGATCACGCGTCCCTGAACGTCCAGTACTTGTTGACGAAGAAGTTCACGACGATGCCGGCGACGGTCGCGACGAACCAGAGCTTGTGGCCCCGGCCGAGCGCCGGCGCGCCGAGCGCCGAGACGATGAGGCCGACGATCAGCGCCAGCACGGAGACCGAGAGGAATTGCAAGCCTTCGCGCCCCGCGTGACCGGTCGAGCGGAACGTCCACACCCGGTTCAGGAAGTAGTTCGAGACGCCGCCGCCCAGAAACGAGACCGAGTAGATGGCGTAGTACGCGCCGGGGGTGGAATGGTTCGGGACGAGCTTCTGCAGCACGGTGAACAGCACGAGGTTCACCAGAAAGCCGGAGGTTCCGACGATCCCGAACTTGATGAACTGGCGCACGCCGCGCCGGCGCGCGAAGCGGTCGATGAACGAGGCGGAGGGCGCGTTCATGCGACCCAGTACCAAGCGGCGAACAGCACGGTGAACAATCCGAGGAGCGGGAGGGAGAACGTGACGTACGCGCTGTTCACCACGGGACGCGAGCCCCACAGCGCGAGCAGCGCGAACATCGGGAAGAGAACGAGCGCGAAGCGCTGCATGCTCATCAGGCTGCCGGTCGACATCGGCACGACGATCGAGAGCAGCATATAGACGGTGTAGGAGAGGCGCACGCGGCGCACGCCGGCGACCAGCACCGCCAGCATCAGCGCGGTGAAGAAGAGCTCGAGGCTCTCGTTGGCGATCGTCTGCGGCGCGTGGGCGTGCGCGATCTTCGCGACCGTGTTCGAGATGCTCGACCACGGCCATTCGGCGTGGCGGCCCCAGTGCGTCTGCACGTGGCTGAAGCGCAGCGGGTCGCCGGTGAGCACCCAGAGGTAGGCCATGTAGACCGCGAGGCCGAGTCCCACGAGCGCCATCCCGATCAGCGGCTTGACGATGTCGTCGAACCAGTAGCGCGCGAACTCGCGGCCGCCTTCCTTGAACGCCACGATCCACTCGATGAAGAAGGGGACGGCGAGCAGCACGCCTTCCGAGCGCGTCAGCGCGGCGAAGAACCCGAAGATTCCGGCTTTGATCCACGCCCGCTCGCGCACGTAGTAGAACGACGCGACGGTCAGGAAGAGGAACAGCGACTCGCTGTAGACGGCCGAGAAGAAGATCGCGGTGGGGAAGATCGAGACGTAAAAGACCGCGCGCTGCGCGACTTGCCGGTTGTACTCGTGAGCGACCAGCTTGTACAGGTAGAGCAGCGCGAAGAAGCTGGCGGTGTTGGAGACGATCAGCCCGGCGATCAGATGCGAGCCGGTGAGCAGCGTGACGACGCGGATCAGCTCGGGATAGAGCGGGAAGAACGCCGGCTCGAAGCCGGAGTACCCGTGCTGCGCGATCCCGAGATAGTGCTCCGCGTCCCAGCGCCCCCACACCGCGAGCAGCGGGTTGGCCGAGGCCGCGTAGTGCACGCCGGGGCGCTGCCCGATCACCATCGAGGCCAGCTCGGCGATCGCGATGAGCGGGAGCCGCGTGACGATGAACGTGACCAGAACGTCGCGGACCGTCCGGTTGAAGCGCGCCGCGATGGCCAGCTTCGCGACGACGAACAGGGCCACGGCGATCGCCGCGGCGCGTTCGGTCCCCGCGCTCCCGCTCGGCGGGAGCAAGGTCCCCCACAGCACGATCAGCGTCGCCCAGGAGATCGCGTCGTACTGCAGCGCGGTCGCCTCGTCGACGCGCGCGCGCCGGGCGACATAGCGCGCGTAGCCTATCCATCCGCCGTAGGCCACGACGAGGCCGGCCGCCAGCGCCAGCGGGAGCGTCACGTCGAGGTAGAGCGGGCCGTGCGGGCGGCGCAGCGCCACCCCGTACCAGATGAAGAAGCCGACGGTCAGTCCGGACAGACCGACCGCCGCGACGGCGGCACGACCGACGGCGCTCGGGAGCGGCCCGAACGCGATCCGGCCGGTGCTCCTGACGGCGGCGAGGTTCACGGTCCCGCTCGTTCCCCGCGAACGGCGTCGGTCGCCTGCATGGAACCATCGTGCACGGCCGTAAAGTGCAGACCATGGGGCCTCGCCCCGAGGAGCAGCAGATTCGGAATCGTTACGACGTGATCGTCATCGGCGCCGGCAGCGGAGGGTATGCGGCGGCACGCACCGCTCGCGAGCTCGGCGCCACGGTCGCGCTCGTCGACCACGGCCCGCTCGGCGGCCTCTGCATCCTGCGCGGCTGCATGCCCTCGAAGACGCTGATCGCGACGGGGGACCTGCTTCATGCGATACGCGAGGCGCGAGAGCTGGCGATCGACCCGGGCAGCCCCTCGCTCGACTACGCCGCACTGGCGGCGCGGAAGCGCCGGCTGGTTCGGGACTGGGCCGACTATCGGATCGCCGGGATCGACACGTTTCCGATCCATCACGGCGAGGCGCGCTTCGAATCGCCGACGACGCTGCGCGTCGGGGACGAGCTCCTCGAGGGCCGCCGCTTCGTGATTGCGACCGGGAGCGGGATCGCCCCCGCCGCGCTGCCCGGGCTGACCGAAGCCGGGTTCATCGACAGCGACGCCGCGCTCGACCTCGAGGCGCCGCCGAAATCGCTGATCGTCCTGGGCGGCGGCTACGTCGGCAGCGAGCTCGGGCAGTTCTTCCACCGCGCCGGCGTCCCGGTCACGATGGTTCTTCGCTCCGCGCACCTGCTCTCCGGCGCCGACCACGACATCGGCATCGGGTTGACCGAATATCTGCGCGAAGAAGGGATGCGCATCGAGACGAGCGCGCAGATGCAGCGCGTCAGCGTGCGCGAGGACGGGATGAAAGTCGTCCACTTCGTGCGCGACGGCGTCGAGGAGACCGTCGCGGCGCACGAGATCTTCTACGCGCTCGGACGCGTCCCGAACGTCGACGGCCTGAACCTCGACGCTGCGAACGTCGCCTACCACGAGATCACCGGGATCGGCGTCGACGAGACGCTGCGCACCTCGAACCCCGATGTGTTCGCCGTCGGCGATGTGACGGGGATGTACCTGCTCGTGCACGTCGCGATCCAGCAGGGCGAGATCGCCGGCCGGAACGCCGCGAACGGAGGCTCCGAGCGCGCCGACTACCGCCTCACCAAGACGCACACGGTCTTCACCGACCCGCAGGTGGCGATCACCGGCGAGACCGAGCGCGAGCTGCAGGCGGCGAACGTCCCGTACCTCACCGCGTCGTATCCGTTCGAGGACCACGGCAAAGCGGTCGCGCTCGGGAAGACGAAGGGCTTCGTGAAGATGATGGCCTCGCCGAACGACGGCCGCATCCTCGGCGCGGCGATCCTCGGGCCGGAGGCGTCCGACTTGATCGAGCCGCTGGTCGTCGCGTTGGCGTTCGGCGCGACGGTGACCGACTACGCGCGGATCCCGCACCTGCACCCGACGCTGGTCGAGATCCTGACCTATCCCGCCGAAGAGCTGGCCGAACGGCTGCGCGCAACGCAGCGGCTGGCCGTCGCGAACTAGCGTGGAGGCGGCGCTCGTCCAGTTCAAGCCGCGCAAGGGCGACGTCGCGGCGAACCTCGCCGCGATGGGCGCCGTCTTCGCGCAGCTCGCCGCCGATGCGCCGGACCTCGTCGTGTTCCCCGAAGCGGCGCTGACCGGGTACTTTCTCGAAGGCGCGGTGTACGAGCTGGCGCGCGACCAGGGCGCGATGGCGCGCGCGATCGACGAGCAGTGGCGCTCGAACGCAGAGCGCCCTGGCGACGTGGTGGTCGGCTTCTACGAGAACGTCGAGGGGACGTTCCACAACAGCGCGATGTACGTGCGCTGCGGCGAGCCCGGCGGACCGCACATCGTGCACGTCCACCGCAAGATGTTCTTGCCGACCTACGGCGTCTTCGACGAAGAGCGGTTCCTCACGCGCGGCCGGCGCCTCTCGACGTTCGAGACGCCGTTCGGCGCGGCGGCGATCCTAATTTGCGAGGATGCCTGGCACGCGCTGATGCCGACCGTCGCCGCGCTGAAGGGCGCGCGCCTGCTGATCGTGCCGAGCGCCTCGCCCGGCCGCGGACTCTGTACGGATGACGGCGAGCTGGAGAGCAACGCGCGCTGGAAAGCGATCCTCTCCTCGGCGGCTGCCGAGCACGGCGTCTACGTGCTCTACGCCGGACTCATCGGCTTCGAGGGCGGCAAAGGGATGTCGGGCGGGACGTGCGCGTTCTCGCCGCGCGGCGAGCTGCTGCAGTCGGCCGGGCCGCTCGATGCGTGCATCGTGCGCGTCCGCCTCGAGCGCGCCGAGGTCGACCTGGCGCGCGCGATGATCCCGCTGCTCGGCGACCTCTCCGCGGTGCTCCCCGATCTGTGGCTCGACGAGGAGATCCCCGTGCTGCGCCGGCTGGAAGAACCGCGATGACCGAAGCGAACGCGGTGCTGCCGGTGCTCGAGGCGCGGCTCGACGAGCCCACGCTGGCGATCGACGCTGATCTGACGGCGCGCTGGCTGATCGCGTTCCTGCGCGACGAGATCGTCGAGCGGCGGGGGATCGGGCGCGCGGTGCTCGGCCTCTCCGGCGGCGTCGACAGCGCGCTCGTGGCGTACCTCTGCGCGCGCGCCCTCGGCCCCGAGAACGTGTACGCGATCCGCCTGCCGTACGCGAGCAGCGCGGCCTCGTCGCTGAGCGACGCGCAACGCGTGATCGACGCCCTGGGGATCAACGCCGAGACGATCGAGATCACCGACGCCGTGGACGGCTACGTGAAGCACGCGCCCGACGCCGGGCCGCGCCGTAAAGGAAACGTGATGGCGCGGATGCGGATGCTCGCGCTGTTCGACCAGTCGGCGCGGCACAATGCGCTTCCGGTCGGCACCGGAAACAAGACGGAACGGCTGATGGGCTACTTCACGTGGCACGCCGACGACACCCCGCCGGTCAACCCGATCGGCGACCTGTTCAAGACGCAAGTCTGGGCGCTGGCGCGACACCTCGGCGTCCCGATGGAGATCATCGACAAGCCGCCGAGCGCCGATCTCGAAGCGAACCAAACCGACGAGAGCGATCTCGGCATCACCTACGCGAAAGCCGACCGCATCCTGAACCTGATCCTCCTCGGCTACGCTGACGACGCGATCGCCGCCCGCGGCTACGGCCGGTCCGATGTCGTCCTGGTCCGCCGCCGCGTCGACTCGACGCACTGGAAGCGGCACCTCCCGACGACCGCCCTCGTCTCGAACACCGCGATCAACGAGTTCTACCTCCGCCCGGTGGACCTCTAGCGATGGCGTCCGTCGAGATCGTCACGATCGGCACGGAGATTCTGCTGGGGCAGCTCGTCGACACCAACAGCGCGCACATCGCGCGCGAGCTGGCCGATCACGGGCTCGACGTGTACGCGAAACACTCCGTCGGCGACAATGCCGATCGCCTCGCGGCGATGCTGGAGGGTGTGCTGTCGCGTGCCGACGGTGCGGTGACGACGGGCGGGCTCGGGCCGACGGTGGACGATCTCACGAAAGATGCCGTGGGCCGGGCGGTCGGGAAGCCGCTGGTGCTGCACGAGCCCTCGCTGCGCGCCATCGAAGAACGCTTCCGTTCGTTCGGGCGGACGATGACCGAGAACAATCGCCGCCAGGCGTATCTACCCGAAGGATGCATCGTGCTGGAGAATCCGCACGGCACGGCGCCCGGGTTCGTCGCGCTGCGCGACGACGGGAGGTTCGTGGCGTGCATGCCGGGCGTGCCGCGTGAGATGAAGCCGATGCTGCAGGAGAAGCTGCTGCCGTGGCTGGTCGCGCGCTTCCGGCTGCGCAGCGCGATCTATACGCGTACGCTGCACACGATCGGGATCGGAGAGTCGGATCTCGACAGTCGCGTCGACGACCTGTTCCGCACGCTCGAGAACCCGAAGATCGCGATGCTCGCCCACGGCTTCCGCGTCGACGTGAAGATCATGGCGAAAGCCGACGGCACCGAACGTGCGCAGGCGCTGATCGCGCCGGTCGAAGCGGAGTTGCGCAGCCGGATCGGCTCGTTCGTGTACGGCGCCGACGCGACGACGCTCCCGGCCGCGATCCTCGAGCGGCTGAACGAACGCGGCTGGACGCTGGGGACGGCGGAGTCGTGCACCGGCGGCGCCATCGCCGACGCGATCGTCACGGTCCCCGGCGCTTCGGCGGCCTTTCGCGGCGGGATCGTCGCCTACGACAACGGCGTCAAGACCGCGCTGCTCGGCGTGCCGCGGAGCGTCCTGGAAGCGCACGGAGCGGTCAGCGAGGAGACGGCGGTCGCGATGGCGCGCGGTGCGCGAACGGCGCTCGGCGCGGATGTCGGCATCGCGACGACGGGGATCGCCGGGCCGGACGGCGGCACGCCGGAAAAACCGGTGGGCCTGGTGTGGTACGCCGTGGCGTTCGGTGAGGACGAGATCGAGACGCGCCGCCTGACGTTTCCGGGGAGCCGGGGCGACATTCGGGAACGCGCCGCCATCGCGGGGCTCGGCTTCCTCTGGCGCCGGCTCGAACGCGAGGTTTCGGCTTCGCCCGCTTCTTGAGGAAAAAGGCGGCCCATGATCGACGCGGGCGACGACGTCGGCGTCTTCAAGGCCGCGTGCTCGCCGTCGGCGCCGTGCACGATCGGAACGATCGCGCTCAGCGCGTCACGGGTGGCTGCGCACTTCCACGACGCCCGGCAACGGCGTCGGCATCCGGCGGGGCGGATGCTCTGCCGTGAGGGCCGAGCGGGTCAATTCTTTCTGACCTCTCATCTTCTCAGCCGGGATTATGGCTCGGCCGATACGTACTTGGTAGAATCGGCCCGTCGGTCGATGCCTGTCCGGAGGTCGCTGTGTCCCCATCCGTTCGCTCGTTGCTTGCCTGCTGCACCGCAGCCGGTCTTCTCGCTGGATGCGGCGGCGGAGGCGGGGGTGGCGGCGGCCGGTCGATCCCGCCGCCGAATCCGACGCCCACCCCGACGGCGACGCCGGTCGGAACGGCTTCGGCCTACATCTGTCCGACCAGCGACACGGCCTCGGTCGCGCGCGCCGCCGGTCGCAGCACCGGCGAACTGACCCGGATGCACACGCGCGGCATGAAGCGGCTCAGCAGCACGCCGACGATGCTCGCGGTCACCTATTCGAGCGCGACGGCGTCGCGCGGCGCCGATGCGATCGCCCGCACCGAGAGCTCGGCCGGCGTGCACCTCGTTCGCACGCTCACGTTCTCGCACATCGGGCGCGTGACGCATCTCGTCGCCGTCGCGTCTCCTTCACAGCTTGCGAGCGCCGAAGCGGCGCTGAAGCGTCAGACGGGCGTCCTGAGCGTTTCTCCTACCGGCTTCCGCCGCCGCCCGACGAGCGTCAACGCAGCCTATTGGCCGAACGATCCGTACTTCGACGGCTTCTCCGCGGCGCAGAACACCGCAGCGGGGAATCCGGCGCCCTCGACGTTCGAGGCGCTGCCGTACGCGGAAAGCCAAATCGTCCCCGGTCAGTGGGACATGCACGCGATTCGGCTCGAGCACGCATTCGAATACTCGCAGTCCGGCAACGGCAGCGGCGTGACGCAGAACGTCGGCGCGCTCGGCGATCCTGCGGTCAAGGTCGCCATCATCGACACGGGCGAGGATCCCAACCATCCCGAGCTCTCCTCGAAGATCAAGTACCAGCGCTGCTTCATCACCTCGGCCGACGGCAACACGCAGTCGACTTCCGACTTCGAGACCGACCCCGACGGGCACGGTACCGACGTCGCCGGGCTCGCGGCGGCCGACACGAACAACGGACTGGGATTCACCGGCGCCGGCGGCAACGTCTCGATTTACGGTTACCGCGTCTATCCGACGCCGGCCGACGACTGCGCGAACGACAACAACAACGACAACCAGTGCGGTGCCTCGACCGTCGACATCGCCTCAGCGATCGAAGACGCCGTCGCGCAGCACGTCAACGTGATCAGCATGAGCCTCGGCGGTGACGAGTGCACGAACGGCAAGGACGACGACACGACGGAAGGCAACGCGGTCGCCGACGCGATCGCGGCGAAGGTCGTGGTCGTCGCCGCGGCTGGAAACTCCTACGGCCCGCCGCTCGAGGCGCCCGGCTGCGACACCGGCGTGATCGCCGCCGGCGCGACCTCGCTCGCCGACGGTCTGCCGAACGGCAGCGGCGTCAACGCGGGCACGAGCTCAGCTCCGGTCGAGTACGTCGCAACGTATACCGACTACGGCAGCCCCGGCGAGACGCTCCGCAGCGCCTCGGCATGGGGGATCGTGGCCCCCGGCGGCGATCCGGTGAGTGACACCGACACCGACGATCTGCACTGGATCGAAGACATCTGGACGACGACCCCGTACATGGCCTCGTCGAACGACACGTCGTTCCAAGGGAATTGCTCGCCCGACTACGCGTCGAGCGGAACGGTCGACTGCCGGACGCTGATCGCCGGGACGTCGATGGCAACCCCGACGGTCGCGGGCGTGGCGGCGCTGATCCTCTCGGCGACCGGCGGCTCGACCTCGGCCTATCAGTCGCCGACGGCGATGAAGACGCTGCTCTGCCAGACCGCTGACGACATCAGCGATCCGAACCAGGGATGCGGACGGATCAACGCCTACCGCGCGATGGCGAAGGCGCTGGGCGACCCGGTCCTGCCGTAAGCCGCGAGCCGCTCAGCGGCCGTAGCCGATGGCGTCGAGTGCGCGCTGCGCTTCGACGCCGTCGGCGAACGTCGGGACCCCCGGCGTTCCGAGATCGATCCGCTCGGCGAACGCGTCGAGCAGCGGCAAGAAGAACGGCAGGTTGCCGTGGACCTGCGCGTGTTTCGCATGCGGCGATTCCGCGACTTCGAGCTCGTCCTGCTCCTCTTCGTCGATCGTGAAGAGCGTGAGCTCGTTCAAGAACGCGCCGTTGGCCACCGCGCTGCGCCGCTCGCCGTGCGCGCCGACCGTCGTCGACTCGATCACCGTCGTCGAGTCGACGCTCGCGCGGGCAACGAGCCCGTTGCCGTAGTCGACAAAGGCGAACGCACCGTCGGCGACCGTGCTCTCGAACGGCTGTCCGTCGGGACCGACGCGCTGCGGGTTGGCGCTGCGCAGCAGCCCGACGGTGCTCAGCGGCGGACGACCGGCGAGAAACGTCGCGAGATCGAAGAAGTGCGGCATCACCGAGTTCGCCACGCCGCCGCCGTTTTCGCGGCGAAACCACCAGCTCGGCCCGCGCGAGGTGTTGCGCTCGAGCAGGTCCTTCGCCAGCCGCGAGACTTCGATCTCGCGGAGCGCGCCGAGGTGGCCGTTGTCGATCAGCTCCTTGAGCGCGATCACGGCCGGCACGTAGCGGAACTCGAAGGCCGTCGCGTTCGCGACGCCGGCGCGCTCCGCTTCGGCGGCCATCTCGTCGGCCTGCGCGAGCGTCAGCGCGAACGGCTTCTCGCACAGCACGTGCTTCCCGGCGCGCAGCGCCGCGAGCACCGAGCGGTGATGGTCGAACGGCGGCGAGGCGACCGAGACGACATCGAGCGCGACGCCGCCCAGCATCTCCTCGACGGAGCGAAAGGCCTGCGGGATCTTGCGCTCGCGCGCGACGCGCTCCGCGCTCGAAGGCGAGGCGATCGCCACGACCTCGAAGCGCGGGTGCAGCGCGTACGCCGGCGCGTGCACCGCGCCGCCGAACCCCGACCCGACGATCCCGACCTTGAGCATGCTCACCGTTCCGCCTCCGTTTCGCGCACCGTTCGCTCGAACAGCTCGAGCGCGCGCGCGAGTTGCCGGTCCTCGATCGTCAAGGGCGGCGCGATCGTCACCGACGTCCCGGTGGGGCCCGACTGCAGCAGCACCAGGCCGTTGCCCAAGCCGCGAACCACGACCCGGTTCGCGCGCGACGCCTTCTCGAACTCGACGGCCCAGAGATAACCAACGCCGCGCACGTCCCGCACGCCGGAGAGCGAGCGCAGCGCGCGGAGGTGCTCGCCGAGTGACGCTTCGCCCGCGCGGACGCGCGCGCAGACGTCGAGTCGTTCGAGCTCGTCGAGCTGCGCCAGCGCCGCGGCGCAAGCCAGCGGGTTGCCCAGAAATGTCGAGGTATGCAGGGCCTCGCCGGCGCTCGCCGGCCATGCGTCGATCGCGCGCGGCGTTCCGATCGTCGCGGCGAGCGGGACGCCGCCGGCGATCGCCTTCCCGACGCAGAGCAGATCCGGGACGATCCCCTCGCGCTCGCAGGCGAACATCATCCCGGTGCGGCCGAACCCGGTGTAGATCTCGTCCAGGATCAGCAGCAGCGCGCGCTCGTCGCACAGCGCGCGAAGCCCGCGCAGAAATCCGTCCGGCGGGACGATGACGCCGCCGCGGCCCTGTATCGGCTCGACGATCACCGCACCGATCTCCGCGTCCCGCTCGAGCGCTCGGCGCGCCGTTGCGAGCGTGTCGTCGAGCGAGTCACCGCGCCCCGGATAGGGCAAGAACGTCGCGCGGTCGGGGACCAGCGGCGCGAACGGCGCCCGAAACTTGTCGATCCCCGCGACCTCGAGCGCGCCGAGCGAAAGCCCGTGATACGCGCCGTGATACGCGAGAACGCGCGGCTTCTTCGTCGCGAGCAGCGCGGTCTTCAGCGCGAACTCGACCGCTTCGGCCCCGGACGTGGCGAGGTACGACTTCGTCAGATCGCCCGGCGCGAGCTCGGCCAGCCGGCGCAGCAGCCGCGTGCGTACTTCGGTCGGATGGACGTCACCCATCCCGTGGATCAGCGTGCGCGCTTGCGCTTCGATCGCGGCGATGACGGCGGCGTTCCGATGTCCGGTCGCGGCAACACCGAAGGCCGAGGTGAGGTCCAGATAGCGGTTGCCGTCGACATCCCAGACGAGCGCCCCCTCCGCGCGTTCCCAGAACACGGGCCAGTCGTCGCCGAGGTAGGTCACGCCGGGCGCTTCGTAGCGCGCCAGCTCCGCGGCGAGCTCGCGCGAGCGCGGACCCGGAACGGCGGTGACGATCGACTCGAACTCGGAAACCTCGGCGCGCATGTTGGTCTGTTACGCCGTGAAGCGCCACGGTCTTGTGCGCCGGCTCCTCGCCTCCGACGAACCGGCCGCGACCGGCGTCGGGCGGCGACGAACCGCCGCATCCGGCGATCAGCCGGCGTCGATCCAGCGGATGAAGTCGGCGATTCGCGCGGCGCCGCCGTGATGGCCGGCGAGCGGCGGGTCTTGCAGCGTTCCGAAGGCTGCGACGCGGACCGCGCCGATCCGCTCGCCCAGCGCGACGGCGTCGGCGTCCGGTGAGGTGACGCCGAGCGCCTGCACGGGAATGCGATGCGTTGCGACGTACGCAGCGAGCGCGTCGTCGCCGCCGGCGAGCAGCGGCAGGACGCGCGGGAGCAGCGGCGGCGGCTCCTCGTGCGGTGCGTCGACGGCGAGCGTCGCGCCGCCCGTGCGGAAGACCACGCCGCGACCGCTCGCGGCGCGGAAGGCGGCGAGATTGCGATATGAGGCGCTTGCCGCATCACGCTCCGGCGTCTGCGGCGCCGCGGGGAACTCGGTCGCGACGCGTTCGCACGCGGCGGCGAGCAGCTCGCCGGCGCGCTGCAGATCGGTGCCGGCGGCAGCGGCGAAGAGCACGTGCAGCGAGAGACAGCCTTCGCCGTCGTAGAGCAGCGCATCGCGGGCGATGCCGTCCGCGAGCGCGTCGCCCAGCGCGGCGACGTCGGCGCGCGTCAGCCGGCCGACGCTCGCGCGGTGACCGAACGGCACGAAGCGCGTCTCCGTGCCGCAGCGCGCGCGGATCGCACGCAGCGCGTCCTCGCGGCCGAACGCCACCACGACGTCCGCGGCGGCGAGCAGGGTCTCTTTGTCGGGATCGCCGCCGCCGCGCCACGCGCGGGCCTGCGCGGCCTCGGCGAAGGCCGGGTGCTCCTCAGCCAGCGAGCCGAAGAACTCAGCGACCAGGGCATCGCTGCGGTCCTTCACCACGACGTCGCACTTCGCGCACAGCGCGAAGAGCGCCGGCGCGATCGCGACGCCGATCGTCGTATCGCTCGACACGATCGCGACGCGGTCGACGCCGCGTGCCCACGCGGCCGGCGCGCCGGCGCGCGGCACGGCTCCGTCGAGCGCCTCGACGCCGCCGAGCTCCGAGACGATCGCAGCGGTCAGCGTCTCGCGCGTCACGCCGAAGAACAAACGGTCCAGCGCGTAGTCGACGACGGGCTCGCTGTACCCGAGCCGCGCGGCGATCGCGTGCGTCGCGCGGACGCGCGGCGCGAAGTCGGCGTCGCTCCAGCGCTCCGCGGCGTCGGCGATGAAGCCGACGATCCGCCGCGCCGG
This sequence comes from Vulcanimicrobiota bacterium, assembly GCA_963795405.1. Taxonomy (GTDB): domain Bacteria; phylum Vulcanimicrobiota; class Vulcanimicrobiia; order Vulcanimicrobiales; family Vulcanimicrobiaceae; genus Vulcanimicrobium. The sequence continues at coordinate 361,475 of CAWCHS010000004.1, read as the reverse complement.
AAGGGCGCGCAGCGCACCGCCGGCGCGTTCAGCCACGGCGGCCGAGCAGCGCCTCCGCATCGAGCGAGCAGCCGCGCAGCTCGGCGCCCTGCTCGCGCCCGAGGAGCACCAGCCCGCCGTCGACCAGCGCGCCGAGATCTTCGGTCTCGATCGCCAGCACCGAGCCGCGGTTCGCCAGATCGACGTGCCGGATCGCGCCGACGACGCCGGGCGGGACCGGGCGTCCTTCGCCGTCGACGACGATCGACCGCAGCCACGGCGGCCCCACCTTCACGCGCGGTTCGATCCGCTCGCGCGAGGCGGGCGCGTCATAGTACTGCGAGGAAAGCTCGGTCATCCCGTACTCCGCGACGATCGCCCGCGTCGCGATCCCCAGCGTCTCGCTCGCGCGCTCGTACAGCTCGCGGCGGCCGACGAGGCGCGTGCGGCCTTTGAACCCGCCGGTCTCCATGACGCGCGATTCGGGCGGCAGGCGGAAGCGCAGGCCGCGCTCGGCGAGCGCGTCGGTGAGCGCGAGCAGCGCGAACGCGGTCGTCGCGATGCACACGGGCGCGCCGTCCGGGCACGCGCGTGAGGCTTCGCGCACGAACGCCTCGACGTCGAGCTCGTCGCCTTGGACGAGCCAAGCCGCGGCGCCCTCGCCGCGCTCGCGCGCGACGACGTCCATCATGAAGCCGAGCGAGCTGTGCGGCCGCTCGCGCGGATCGGGGACGAGGTTCAGGTAGCGCAGTCGCGCGCCGTCGGCGAGCATGGCGCGATCGAACGCGGCGAGCAGCGCCGCTTCGTAGAGCCGCGTGGTGGGCAGCTCGTGGCAGCCCGATCGCCCGCGTGTCGTCCCGCTCGTCTCGAACCAGACGGCGGTCTCACCGGGCGGAAACGTGGCGAGCCGGAACTCCTTGAACGCCGCCGAGGGGACCGCCGGGATCTCCGCGACGCTGCGCGGCAGCCGGCCGGCGTCGAATCCTGCGGCGCGCGCGAACGCGCCGTACGGGGCGTTGCGCGCGATCTGATAGGCGAACAGATCGCGCGCGAGCGTCAGGAACGCGTCGTCGTCGAGCGCGTACGTCTCGACCGCGGCGAGTATCCTCCCGTCGAGCGCGTCCGCGTCGTGCACTCAGTGCGTGGGCGAAGGCGAAGGCGACGGCGCCGGCGCGTTGCGGCCGCGCCGCGACTTCCCCTCACCGCCGAGCGGGCTGATCTTCTCTTTCTTGCGGTGGTCGGCGGTGAACGGCGTGCCGACGTCCTTCGGATTCCCGGTGGTCAGCAAGCCGACCATGTCGGAGAAGTTCTCGGCGTACCCGGCCATCGTCCACGAGTTCTTCGCGTCCTTCAGGGTCAGCTTGAACAACCGGCCGTCGAACGTTCCGGTGAACGGCGTCTTCACGTTCTTGTCGTGGACCCAGGTGCCGGTGAGGTCTTCGCTCTGCTGCGTGACGTAGAGGTGCGAGTAGACCGTGCGCGCGCCGCTCAGGGGCTGGAGCGCGACTTCCCACACCCCGTCCATCGTCGAGAACTGCGGCGGCTCGGGCGTGTCGGTCGGGCTGGCCTCGGGCTGCGGGGTCGCCGAGCGGCGCCCGCGCCGGCCGGCCGGCGCCGGGGTCGCCGTCGGGGTCGGGGCCGGGAACGGGGTCCCGATCAGCTGTCCCGGCGTCGCCACGTTCCCGTTCGGCGGCGGCGGCGGGGGAGGGGTCACGGCGGTCGACGGCCCTGACTGGTCGGCCTGTTGCGCGACGGCGGTGCCGCCGAGCGCGAGGGCGGCGAGCCCGACGAACGCGAGCTGACGAAAATTCAACGGGACCTCTTCCGGGCGGGTGGTGAGCGGGAACTCTGTTCGCACACGGCGGCCCCGTTCATTCCTGGGACGCCGAACGAGGGAACCGAGCGCCGGGGACCTTCGTGCCTCGTAACGCGCGCCGCGCACGCCGCGGTTCCCGGGCGAACGCCGACAAGCGCACGTTTTGCTTCACGCCCGGCAGGCCCGGCAGGGTGCCTCAGGGTACGTAACGGGACCGCTCGGGTGCCACGTCCCGCACGGCTTTCCGCACGTCTTCGGAGGTCCGGCGTTTGTATCTGCAACGCGTGCTCCTGTGCTTCGGCATGGGACTTCTCTTCGCCGGATGCGGCAACGGCGGTACGTACACGCCACCGCCGGTTCCAACGCCGTCGCCGGGGCCGGATCGGCTCAGCGCGAGCGGCACCGTCGCCGTCTACGGCGGGACGTACTCGGAGACCGATTCCAACTTGGTGATCGGGCCGAACCCGGTTTCGACGACGCAGAACGGAACGGTCAGCGACACGATCACGACGAGCACCGACGCCTCGGGCCACACCGTGTACACGTCGGCCGAGAGTGACGCGTTCCCGCTGCGAACGCTGTCGAGCACGACGAAAGCGACGGTCGCGTTTCAGCCCGCGAGCACCGGCCAGACCGACGTTCGCACGCTGAGCACGATCGAAACCGACTCGACCGGCGCGGTCTTCAGCACCACGTACGGTCCGAACAACGGGCTGCAAACGGTCATCCCCGAGCAGAGCGGGACATTCGCCAACGATGCGCAGGAGACGTACGACGAGTCCGATCCGGGCGTCACCGTCGGCGCGAGCGGACAAGGCACCACGGTCGCGCGCACGGTGAACGCCGACGGCTCGTACGCCGAACTGGTGAACATTGCGATCGTGGGCGTGCAAGACTCGAACCTGATGGCATCTGATTTCAGCGCCCGAGAGGAGCTGCTCGAGTTCAACGGCGGCTACGAGTTCTCGAAGCCGGCGAATGGAAAGATCGTCTACGGCTTCTACGACTCCACCGCGCCCGGCTCGCCGACCCTCTCGACGAAACCTGACTTCACGGCGCCGATCCCCGACTGGATCCCGCCCTCGCAGACGAAGCCGTCGATCGAGACGGACACGATCACCAACGGCGCGACGCTCGACGCGCGCTGCCCGAACCACGGACCCTTCGCCTACGCGCCGAACCTGGTGAAGCAGACGCTTACCGCGGTCGATGCGGCGCTCGGGACCGTCGAGACGCGGACGACGCAGAGCTTCGACGTCGCGGGCGCCGGGTCGGTCTGCGTGACGGTCGACGACAAGATCGACGCGTACTACGACTACTCGGGTCAGGAAGGTCCGTTCTTGCTCGTTCCCAGCCCGCAGGCGGGCCTCGTGCTGTTGAACACGACGATCGCCGAAGCGGTCGGCCTCAAGAGCCTGAACGGCTCGACGAGCTTCGGGAAGATGCGGTCGAGCGCGTCGCTGAAGGCGCCGGCTCCGGCGCTCTTGCCGCGCAGCCTGCTCGTCGCGAGCATCCAGCACCGCGTCCACCAAGCGCTGCTGCGACGGTTGGAAGCCGCGCGCGCCGCGAACGGAGTATCCAAGTGAAGCGCACGGTCTCGCTCGCGGCACGCGGTGCCGCCTTCGCTCTCGCGCTGAGCCTCGCAGCCTGCGGCGGCGGAGGCGGCGGCACGGCATCCCACATCGTTCCCATCGCGAACGCGCCGACGGGCAGCGGCGGGCTCACGCCGTCGTCGACGGTTCGCACGCTCTACCCGCCCGCGCTGTTCACCCCGTCGAACGTCGCCAAGGTCGGGCCGGCGACGGCCGTCGGCTCGCTCACCATGCACGTCGTGGTGAAGCTGCAGAACGCCGACGGCCTGATGAGCTACGCGCGCGCCTCGAACGATCCGACGAACGGCAACTACCGCCACTTTCTCACGGCCAGCCAGATCGGCGCGCAGTTCGGCGCGAGCTCGGCGGACTATGCGACGGTCGCGAACTACTTCGCTTCGTACGGGCTCAAGGTCGGCGGCTGGCCGCAACGGCTCGGACTCCTGGTCGCCGGGCCGCGCACGGCGTTCGAAAAAGCCCTGGGCACGACGTTCGCCGTCTATCGCGACATGAAGAGCAGCACGCTGATGGTCGCGCCGTCGACGAACATCACCTTCGCTAAACCGCTCCCCGTCTCGTCGATCGCCGATGCGATCGTTGAGCCCAACGTGCGGCACCTGCAGTTCGTACACGGCACGAATCACACGCTGCTCGGGCTCGGCGACACGCCGCAGCAGATGGCCGCCGCGTTCGACTACGACGGCGCGTACGGTGCCGGGTACACCGGCAAGGGGATCACGATCGGGATCATCGGCACCGGGCCTTACTCGTCGGCCGACTTCGCGGCGTTCCGCCAGTTCTACGGCGTTGCCGGCACCTCGACCGTCAAAGAGGTTCCGGTCTCCGCTCAGGCGGCGGCCAACGCGGGCGGCTCGCCGACCGCGATGCCGCCGCCGGTCACGCCGCCGTGCAACGGGCCGTCCTCGAATCCGAACGTCAACCCGTCCCGCTCGCCGACGGCCGCGTGCAACCCGGAGGACGTCGAGACGCAGATCGACACCCAGCAGAGCGCCGGGCTCGCCCGCGACGGGTCGGTGAGCTACTATCTCGCCTATGTGCCGGCGGAGTGCGGTACGCCGGGGAGCAACGCGTGCGCGCCGGATCCGAACACCGGGCTCGGGTACGCGTATCAGGGCATCGACGAAGCGGACGACGAGATCCAGCAGGCGATCGCCGACAACAACGGCTCGTCGACGACCGGGACGCGCGGGCCCGACGTGCTCTCGCTCAGCTACGGCGGCCCCGAAGTGCTGAACGGGTTCAGCAGCCAGGTCAACGCGTACGGCGCGTACGATCCGGAGAACTTCGAAGCGACGGAGTTCGCCGCGCTCGCCTCGGAAGGCGTCGCGGTCTTCGTCTCGTCGGGCGACGACGGCGCGAACACGTGCGCTTCGTACTCGCTCGGGGCGCAAGCGGGGAGCAAGTGCATCTCGTATCCGGCCGACGATCCGAACGTGACCTCGGTGGGCGGCGTCTTCGTTCCGCTGAACGACGCCGGCCAATACGTCGGGCCGATCACGGGCTGGGGGCAGCAGACCTTCAGCTCTGACGGCTCCGGCGGCGCGAGCGGCGGCGGGATCTCGACGATCATCCCGGCACCGCCGTGGCAGTACGGCGCCGGGGTCAGCAAGGCCGGCCGCAACCAGCCCGATGCCTCGCTCGAGGGCGATCCGAACAGCGGCGTCGCGACGATCCTCTACGCCTCGCTCGGCGGCGAGGTCCTCTCGGTCGGCGGCACCAGCGTCGCGGCGCCGCAGATGGCGGCGATGTGGTCGCTGGTCCTGCAAGCGTGCGCAGGGACGGCCTCGTGCTCGTCCGGGGCCGGCGCGTATCCGTATCGCCTCGGGAACGCCGGTCCGTCGTTCTACCGGATCTACAACAACGCGACGGCCTACCCGTCGACGTTCTACGACGTCACGTTCGGCGCCAACGGGATCGTGCCGTGCCGGCAGACCGGGAGCTGCCCGACGGGCTCGAGCCCGACGCCCGCACCAGGCTACCAGGCAGGCGTCGGCTACGATCACGTGACCGGGATCGGCGTGCCGTTCGCCCGCCACCTGATCCAAGCGGTCGTCGGCGTCTGACCGGCACAAGGGGGCTCGGCTGGCCGGCCGCGCCCTCTTGCGGCGGATGATACAATCTTTGCGCTGTGAAGACCAAGGGTCACCCCAAATGGTATCCGGAGGCGAAGGTCAGCTGCGCCTGCGGTGCCCAGTTCACCACCGGCTCGACGATCCCGACGATCGCGGTCGAGATCTGCTCGGCCTGCCACCCGCTGTACACCGGGCAGCAGAAGTTCGTCGACACCGCCGGGCGCGTCGACAAGTTCAACCAGCGCGTGGCCATGGCCGACAAGAAGAAGGCCGAAGCCAAGGCGCGGACGGAGCGCAAGCAGCAGGAGCAGGAAACCGCTTCGGCTTAGCGCCGCACACCCGGACATCGGAAGCGCGCCGTCTGCCGGCGCGCTTCTTTTCATCCTGATGCAGTACACCGACCGGCTCGAGACGCTCTCGAAACGCTTCGACGAGATCGACGCCGCGCTCGCCGACACGAGCGGCGGCTTCGATCAAACGCGCTTCACCGCGCTGATGAAAGAGCGCTCGGCGATCGAGGAGACGGTCGCCGCGTACCGCGCGCATCGCACCCTGTTGCGCGAGGTCGCGGAGAACGACGCGCTGCGCGCGGATGCGAGCGACCCGGAGCTCGCCGCGCTCGCCGAAGAAGAAGCGCCGGCGCTGCGCGAGCGCCGGCTCGAGCTCGAAGCGCGGCTGCAGGAGCTGATGATCCCGCGCGACCCGAACGACACGAAGGACGTCTTCATCGAGATCCGCGCCGGCGCGGGCGGCGACGAGGCGGGGATCTTCGCCGGCGATCTGCTGCGGATGTACACGCGCTTCGCGGAGTCGATGGGGATGCGCGTCGAGCCGCTCAGCGAGAGCGAGAACGAAGCCGGCGGCTACAAAGAAGCGGTGGTCGCGGTGAAGGGCGGCGAGCCGTACCGCTGGTTCAAGTACGAGTCCGGCGTGCATCGCGTGCAGCGCGTCCCGGCGACCGAAGCGGCCGGACGGATCCACACGTCGACCGCGACCGTCGCCGTCCTGCCGGAAGTCGAGGACGACGGCGAGGTCGAGATCCGCCCGACCGATCTCGAGGTCGACACGTTCAAGGCCTCCGGCGCCGGCGGCCAGCACGTCAACAAGACCGAGTCGGCGATCCGGATCACGCACAAGCCGAGCGGGATCATCGTCTCGTGCAGCGAGGAGCGCTCGCAGCTGCAGAACCGCGAGCGCGCGATGGGGATGCTCCGCGCGCAGCTCGCCGAGCGCCGCCGGCGCGAGCGCGAAGACGCCGAAGGCGCGCTGCGCCGGAGCCAAGTCGGCACCGGCGACCGCAGCGAGAAGATCCGCACGTACAACTATCCGCAGGACCGCATCACGGACCACCGCATCAACCAGAACTTCTCGAACCTTCCGGCGATCGTCGCCGGCGACATGCAGAAGATGATCGTCGAGCTGCAGAAAGCCGAAAAAGCCCGCCTCCTCGCCGGAGAGACTCCGGCGGCGTAAGCGCCGCGCGCGCGACCATTCACAACGATGGCGACGTGGAGCGAGGTGAGGAAGATCGCGCTGTCCTTCCCCCAGGTCGTCGAAGAGCCGATGGGCCAGGGTGGAGGCCGCGCGTGGAAGGTCGGCAAGAAAGGCTTCGTGTGGGAGCGTCCGCTGCGCAAGAACGACATCGCGGCACTCGGCGACGCCGCGCCGGCCGGCGCGATCCTGGGCGTGCGCACGGCCGACCTCGAGATGAAGGACGCGCTGCTCGCGAGCGACCCCGGCGTCTACTTCACGACGCCGCATTTCGACGGCTATCCGGCCGTGCTGATCCGGCTCGGCGCGATCCGCATCGGGGAGCTGCGCCGCGTGCTCGAAGAAGCGTGGCTCGCGCGCGCGCCCGCGCGCGCCGCCGCCGCATACCTCGCCGCGAAGCGCTGACGCGGCGCCGTCGCCGCGCGACGCCGCGCAACGAGCCTCTGCGGCGCCGGAGTAATAACGCGCGTTCGGACCGAAGGCGGCGCGATGCGTGCAGTGCAAGTGCGCGAGCTCGGTGACCCGCGAACCCTCACGGTCTCGGAGATCGATGCGCCGCCGGCGCCCGGCCCGGGCGAGATCGGGCTCGCGGTGCACGCCGCGGGCGTGAACTTCCCCGACGCGTTGATGGTGCTTGGGAAGTATCAAGTGAAGCCGCCGCTGCCGTTCGTGCTCGGCGTCGAGGTCGCGGGCGTGGTCACCGAGGTCGGCGAGGGCGTCGAGGACCTTCACGCCGGCGATCGTGTCGCGGCGCTGCCGAAGACCGGTGCGTTCGCCGAGCAAACCCTCGCGCGCGCGAGCGCCGCGATCCCGCTCCCCGACGGCGTCGACTTCGTGACCGGCGCGTCGATGCTGATGACGTACGGCACCGCGTACCACGCGCTGGTCGATCGCGGCCGGTTGCGCTCGGGCGAGCGGCTCGTCGTCACCGGCGCGGGCGGCGGCGTCGGAACGGCAGCCGTCGACATCGGCCGCGCGCTCGGCGCCGACGTCACCGCGATCGTCGGCTCGCCGGCGAAAGAAGATGTTGCGCGCGAGGCAGGCGCGGCGCGCGTCGTCGTCGCCGGCGACGATCTCGCCGCACAGCTCAAAGCGGCCGGCAGGGGCGCAGACGTGCTCCTCGACAACGTCGGCGGAGACGTCTTCGACGCGGCGCTCCGCGCGATGGACTGGCAGGGCCGCGTGCTGATCGTCGGCTTCGCCGGCGGCCGCATCCCCGAGATCCCGGCGAACCGGCTGCTGCTCAAAGAGCTCGAGGCGATCGGCGTCTACTGGGGCGCCTGGGCCGAACGCGAGCCTGCACGGCACCGCGCGAGCTTCGCCGCGATGTTCGCGCTGATCGCGCAAGGCGCGCTACACCCCAAAGCGCACGCGACGTACTCGCTCGACGACGCGCCGCAGGCCGTGCTCGCCATGCTCGAACGAAGGCTCGTGGGGAAAGCCGTCGTCGTCGTTCGGTAGCGGCGGGTTTGACAGAACCCACCGTGTTGGGTTATGATTCGGGGACAGGGTGCCGAGCATACAGATCCAGGGATTCACACTCGCGATCCGTACCGATGACCACGCTCCGGCGCACGCGCACGTCATCCGCGATGGCGCGAACTATCGATTCTATCTGCTCGGGAGCCGCAAACCCCGAGCGTGTCGCCGGGCGAATGAGCGCAGCGGATATTCGCCGTGCGTACTGTATCGTTGCAGACAATCGTGGGGTGCTCTTGGCGCTTTGGAGAAAGTATCATCGTGACGAGTAGCTTTCGGGCGAAAACCGCGTCCGTTCGAATGATCCGCGGGTCAGCGCGACTCGTCGTCTCGTTTGACAACGAGTCGGAAGTCTCGGTTCCAGTGGTGCTGATCGATAGCTTTCGTCGGCGCGTTCGGCCGCGGCAAGCGTTGAAGACTCGGAGTGCGGACTTGTACGCCGTCGAGGTGCAGGACGGCGGCTTCACGATCGCCTGGCCCGAGCTCGAGGTCGACTTCGACGTGCTCGAGATGCTGCCGGTCTACTTGGGGTTTGGGACCACCGCACGCGCAGCCGCACGAAAAGCCGCTTCGGTGACCTCTCCGGCGAAGGCGGCGGCCGCGCGCGCCAACGGCATGAAGGGCGGGCGGCCGAGAAAGGCCGCCTAGCCCTTGGACCGGCGATGACGATCGGGGGCGCGTTGCGTGATGCCGCGGTTCGGCTGGAGCCGGTCGGCGGCAGCGGACGGCTCGACGCGGTGTTTCTGCTCGCGCATGCGGGAAGCGTCTCGCGCGCGGAGATGCTCGCGCATCCGGAGCGCGAGCTGCCGGATGACGTCGCGGCGCGGTTCGAAGGGCTCGTCGCGCGCCGGGCGAGCGGCGTGCCGCTCGCGTACGTCACCGGCGAGGCGGGATTCTACGGGCGCATGTTCGGCGTCGATTCGCGCGTGCTCGTCCCGCGGCCGGAGACGGAGCTGATCGTCGAGTGGGCGGTGCGGCATCTCCGCGCGATCGGCCGCGAAGCGGGGTGCGCCTGCGATATCGGCACCGGGAGCGGCGCGATCGCGATCACCCTCGCCGCGGAGCTGCCGGAGCTGGGCGTGTGCGCGAGCGACATCTCGGTCGAGGCGCTCGCCGTCGCCCGCCGGAATGCGGCGCGGAATCACGTCGCGCAGCGCGTGACCTTCGTGCGCGGCGATCTCGCCGCGCCGCTGCTTCCGTTCGGCCCGTACGACTGCGTCTGCGCGAACCTGCCGTACGTGCCGAGCGCCGAATGCGCGCCCGCGCCCGATCCCGTCGGCTACGAGCCGCTCCTCGCCCGCGACGGCGGCGCGGACGGGCTGGACCTCTACCGCCGCCTCGTCCCCGTGCTGGCGCGCCTCGTCACGCCGCGCGGGATCGTCCTGCTCGAGGCGGCGCCGGGGAACGCGCGCTCCCTTGAGGCCCTCGTCCGCGACGCCCTCCCGGGAGCCGGGGTCGAGACGATCCCGGATTATGCCGGCCACGACCGGCTCGCCGTGGCTGTCGTCCCCGTCGTTTCACCCACGCCCTCGCCGAACTGACCGGCTCAGACAGGCCACGCCCTCGGCGAACCGACCCGGCTCGGCCGCGACGTCGGCGGGGCTTTCGGAGCCGGCGAGCCCGGCGGGTCCCCCAGGGTCACCCGGCGAAGCGAAGCATCCCCCTATATGGCCAAGTTCATCTTCTTTACCGGCGGCGTTGTGAGCTCGCTCGGAAAGGGGATCACCGCCGCCTCTCTCGGACGGCTGCTGAAGAGCCGCGGCGTCAAGGTGTCGATCCAGAAGCTGGATCCGTACATCAATGTCGACGCCGGAACGATGAACCCGTACCAGCACGGCGAGGTGTTCGTCACCGACGACGGCGCCGAGACCGACCTGGACTTGGGCCACTACGAGCGCTTCACCGACGAAGCGCTCACCCGCGACAACAACGTCACGACGGGTCAGATCTACCGTTCGGTGATCGACAAGGAGCGGCGCGGCGACTACCTCGGCGCGACGGTTCAGGTGATCCCGCACATCACCAACGAGATCAAGACGCACGTGACGCTGCTCGCCGAGCGCAGCGGCGCCGAAGTGTGCATCGTCGAGGTCGGCGGGACGGTCGGCGACATCGAGTCGCTCCCGTTCCTCGAAGCGATCCGCCAAGTGCGTCACGTCGTCGGCGAAGAGAACGTGATGTTCGTCCACCTCACGCTGCTCCCGCACTTGGGCGCCGCGGACGAGCTGAAGACGAAACCGACGCAGCACAGCGTGCGCGAGCTGCGCGCGATCGGGATCACGCCCGATGCGATCGTCGTGCGCACCGGGAGCGCGCGCCCGATCCCCATGGAGCTCAAAGAAAAGATCGCCCTGTTCTGCGACGTCCCGCCGGAGAACGTCGTGCAGAACGGCGACGCGCAGACGATCTACCGCGTCCCCCTGAACCTCGAAGCGGAGCGGCTCGCCGAGATCGCGATCCGCCGGCTGGGCCTCGAGACGCTCCCGCCGCAGCTCGAAGACTGGGCCGCGATCGTCGATCGCATCGAGAACCCGCACTCGCGCGTGCGGGTGGCGCTGGTCGGAAAGTACGTCGAGCTGAAGGACGCCTACATCTCGATCACCGAGGCGATCGCCCACGCCGGAATCTACCACGACGTCGCGGTCGACGTGGTGCGCGTCGACTCGGAGCGGATCGAAGCCGAAGGGCTCGGCGCGCTCGACGACGTCGACGGCGTGCTGGTCGCGCCGGGGTTCGGCGCGCGCGGCGTCAAGGGCAAGATGCTGGCGATCCAGCGCGTGCGCGAGCAGAAGGTTCCTTTCCTGGGCATCTGCTTCGGGATGCAGCTCGCCTGCGTCGAGTTCGCCCGCAACGTCTGCGGCCTGCACGACGCGATGACGACCGAGGTCGACGAAACCTCGCCCGATCCGGTGATCGACTTCATCCCCGAGCAGCGCAACCTCGATCTGAAGGGCGGAACGATGCGGCTCGGCGCGTACGCGTGCGAACTCGAGGCCGACTCGCTCGCCGCCGCGGCGTACGGCGAGACGCACATCAGCGAACGGCACCGCCACCGCTACGAGTTCAACAACAAGTACAAGGCGCTCTTCGAAGAGCACCGGATGGCGTTCAGCGGACACCACCCGTTGGGGCGCACCTCGCTGGTCGAAGTGATCGAGCTTCCGCCCGACGTGCACCCGTGGTTCGTCGGGACGCAGGCGCATCCCGAGTACAAGAGCCGGCCGGACCGTCCCTCGCCGCTCTACCGTGACTGGATCGGCGCCGCGCTCGTCCACGCGCACGCGCGCGCCGCCGTCGGCCAGCTCGTCCGCCGCTGAACGCCGAGCGGCTCACCGTCGTCATCCTCGCCCGCGACGAAGCGGCTCGGCTGCCGCGCACGCTCGCGCATCTCCCACCCGGCGCCGAGACGTTCGTGCTGGACGCGGAGTCGCGTGACGCGACCGTCAGTGTGGCGCGTGAATGGGGCGCGCGCGTCGAGACGCGGCCGTGGGAAGGGTTCGTCGCCGCGCGCCGTCACGCGCTCGCCGCGGTGCGAACGCCGTGGACGCTGATGCTCGACGCCGACGAGCTGATCGATGACGAGCTGCGCGCCGCGATCGCCGCCGCGCCGGAGGACGTCGAGGGCTATCACGTGCAGCGCGTCACGCTGCTGTGCGGGCGTCCGGTGCGCACCGCGGGCTGGTCCGGCGAACGGCTGCTCCGCCTGTTCCGCACCGATCGCGCGCGCGTCGAGCCGCACAGCGTGGCGGGCGGCGCCGACCTGCACGAGCGCTGGGTCGTCGACGGCCCGGTGGGCGCGCTGCGGGGAACGCTCGTGCACGACTCGTACCCGACGCTGGCCTCGTACCGCGCGAAGTTCGCGCGCTACACCGCGATCGAAGCGGCGGCGGTCGCGCCGTCGCGCGGCGCGCTCCTGCGCGCGCTCGCCGAGTTCCCCGCGCGCGTCGCCTGGGCGCTGGCCCGTCACGGCGGCTGGCGCGACGGCTGGCGCGGGCTGTTCGTCGCCTGGAACAGCGCGCGGTATCCGGTCGTCGTCCGGGCGAAGGCGCTGCGCGCCGCGCGCCGGTGAGGGCCGACGTCGCGCTCGACGTGCGCGAGACCTCGCACATGTCGGCGGGGATGCTGGCCTACCTGCGCGCGCTGCGCACCTACCTGCCGCGGGTCGCGCCGGAGCTGCGCGTCGCCGAGCTCGGGCGCGGCGACAACTTCGATCCGGCCGAGCAGCTCGGGATCCCGCTCGCGCTCGCGCGCCTTCGGCCGCGGCTCGTGCACTTCCCCACGCCGTTCGTCCCGCGCGTCGTCCTCGTTCCCGCGGTGGTCACCGTGCACGACCTGATCGACCTGGAGTTCCCCCAGTACGCGAAGCGGAAGGTCGGGCCGTATTGGCGGCTGGTCGTCGCGCCGGTATTGCGTGCCGCGCGCGCGGTGATCACCGACGACGCGCGCACGGTGGAAGCGTTGGAGCGGTTCGCCGGCGTCGACCCGCGGCGCGTGCGGGTCATCCCCCTCGGCGTCGATGCGCCCGTGCCGCTCCCCGAGCCTGCCCGACGCGCGCGGCGGTATCTGTTCTACGCCGGGAACCATCGTCCGCACAAAGACCTCGCCACCCTGGTGCGCGCATGGGCGGCACTCCCCGCCGTGTACGACGTCGACCTCGTGCTGACCGGCGCGGAGAACGCGGCGCTGCGCGCGGCCGGCGCGCGCGGTGCGAGCGGCGAGCTCGTCTTCGCCGGCGCGGTGACGGACGAGGAGCTGTGGCGTCTGCACCGCGGCGCCGCGGCGTACGTCCATCCGGCACTGCGCGAAGGGTTCGGATTGCCGTTGCTCGAGGCGCTCCGCGCCGGGACCGGCGCGATCGCCGCGTCGGAGGCGATCCCGCACGTGCTCGCCGGCTCGGTCGACGCCTTTCCGGCCGGCGACGCGGCGGCGATGCGCGCGCTGATCGAGCGCGCGCTCGAGCGTTCGCCGGCCGAGCGCGAAGCGCGGGGACGTGCCGCCCAGCGCGCGACGGCGCACCTGACCTGGGAGCGGACGGTGCGCGAAACCGCCGAGCTGTACCGCGAGCTGCTGCGGTGATCCGCGTCGCGCTCGCGGCGCGGCCGAGCCGGCGCGCGTCCGCCGGGATGCGCGCCTACGCGCAGGCGCTGCTGCGCGTGCCGCGCGTCGCGCCCGACGTCGAGCTCGTGGCCGTCGACGCCCCGCTTCCGGCGCTGCCGTTCGCCCTGCGCGCGGCGCGCGCCGATCTGGTGCATCTGCCGTTTCTCGAGGCCCCGCCGTTCGTGCCCCGCCCGTACGTCGCGATGGTGCACGACCTGATCCACCTGCGGTTCCCCGAGCTCTTCGCGCCGACGACCGCCGCGTACTGGCGGCTGCACGGGATCCCGCTCTATCGCGGCGCGGCGCGGCTGCTGGTAAGCGATCCGCGGGTCGCCGACGACTGCGTCGCGCTGATCGGCGTGCCGCGCGAGCGCGTGCGCGTGGTCCCGCTCGGTTACGACGAAGCGCTGCTCGAGGCGCCCCCGTTCGCGGGGCCGCGCCCATACGTGTTCTACGCCGGGAACCACAAGCCGCACAAGGGCTTGACGACGCTGTACGCGGCCTGGTCCGCGCTCCCGCCCGACGTCGCGCTCGACCTCGTGCTGACCGGAGACGACGACCCCGGGGTGCGCGAACGGTACGCTCGTACCGGTGGCGAGATCGTCTTCGTCGGCGGGCTCGGGACGGCGCAGCTCGGCGAGCGTTATCGCGGCGCGCTCGGCTGCGTGCAGCCCTCCCTGGCCGAAGGCTTCGGGCTTCCCGCGCTCGAGGCCGCGGTCTGCGGGACGCCGGTCCTCGCGACGAGCGCGTCGGTTCCGGCGATCGTCGCACCGTACGCGCAGACCTTCGCCGCCGGTGACGCCGCCGCGCTCGGCGCGCTGCTGCTCGCGCTGGCGCGCGATCCGTCGCGCGCGCGCGCGCGCGCCGCCGAAGGCGCCGCTGCGCTGCGGGCGTATACGTGGGAGACCTTCGCGGCGTCGACCGCCGCGGTCTATCGCGAGGTGCTATGTCCCTGACCCGGTTCGGCCGCTCCGGCGCGGCGGCGCTCGCCGTCCTCGTCGCGGCGTGGTCGGCGCCCGCGCTCGCGGCTCCGCCGACGAAGAAGGACGAAGCGCCGGTCCGCGTCATCGCGATCTCGGTCAACGGCGAAGACCTCGCGCCCGATCCGGCTCCGCGCGTCGAAGGGTCGCGGCTGCTGGTGCCGATCGTGCGCATCTACAGCGCGCTGGGTATCGTCGTCGCGCGCGACGGCAGCACGCTGATCGCCTCGGCGCCCTCGCGCCGCATCACGCTGCGCGTCGGCTCGCGCCGCGCCACCGTAGACGCGCGCCCGGTGCTGCTCGACTCGCCGGTCGTCGAGATCGACGGCGCGACGTACGTCCCGCTACGCTTCGTCGCCGACTCGCTCGGCGCGCAGGTCTCGTACGATCCCAAAGCCGAGCGGGTCGAGGTCGTCTCGCTCGTCGTCGGCCGCACGCCGGGCCTCGAGCAGCGCACGACCGGCGGCTCGACGCAGATCGTCGGCACGGTGAGCGCGGTCGACCTCGACTCCGCACCCGAGTCGGTGACGGTGACGCGCGGTCCCTCCGAGCGGACGATCGCGATCACCTCCGATGCGCGCATCGTGGTGCAGGACGTCGTCACGCGCACCTCGGCGCCGGCGACGCTGAACGACATCCACGTCGGCGACGCGGTCGGCATCGTGCTGCGCAAGAACGGCAGCGTCGATGAGATCGTCGCGCGCTACGCCTCGCGCGCCGGGACGATCGCCGCGGTCTCGCCGAGCGCGTTCGTGCTGCAGAACGGCTACGTCGTCACCCCCGACAAGACGACGGAGATCACGCTGAACGGCCGCCCCGCCGAGCTCGCCGATTTGAAGACCGGCGACAGCGTGACCGTGCGGCTCAACCCCGACACCGGCGAGAAGCGGCAGATCATCGTCGCGCGCGCCGTGCCGGCGACGCCGACGCCGGCCGGCAGCGCGCAGATCACCTCGCTCCTCGTCGAGGCGCGCGGCGCGCTGCGCGCCGGCGACTCGTTCACCATCACGATGCACGGCACGCCGGGCGGAAAGGCGACCTTCGACATCGGCAGCTATGTGACGGGCTTGCCGATCCCCGAATCGGTCGCCGACCCGGGGACGTACGCGACGACGTACACCGTGCCGCAGGGCGTGAACTTCGGGCGCACCTCGATCTACGGCCACCTCGTCGTCGGCACCAGCGAGGCGCCGCGCGCCGAGGCGCCGCAGCTCGTCGCGGTGACGACGACGCCGCCGCAGATCGTCGACATCGCGCCGGCCGGCGGACAGACCGTGAACAACAACCAGCCCTCGATCTACGCGACGTATCGCTCGCCGACCGACGTGGGGATCGACGCCTCGAAGGTGCAGATCGAGGTGAACGGACTCGACGTCACCGCCGCCTCGACGCGCACCGATCAGTTCATCACCTACAGCCCGGGGCTGGCGCTGCCGGACGGTCCGGTCACCGTGCGCGTCACCGTCTACGACGCCGCGGGAAACCGCCAAGTCCGCCAGTGGACGTTCACCGTCCGCACGCACCAGTCGCCGTCCGCGAGAATGTGAGAGGCATGCCGAACACCGAACCCGACTGCATCTTCTGCAAGATCGCGCGCGGCGAGATCCCGGCGCAGGAAGTCCATCGTGACGAGCACGTCGTGGCGTTCCGCGACCTGAACCCGCAGGCGCCGGTGCACCTGCTGGTGATCCCGACGGAGCACGCGCGGCACCTGAGCGAGTTCACGCAGGGCGCGACCGAGCAGCGCGCGGCGCGGCTCCTGGCGGTCGCGGCGGCGCTGGGGCGCGAGCACGGCCCGAACGGCTACCGCGTCGTGATGAACGAAGGGGCCGACGCCGGCCAGAGCGTCCACCACCTGCACGCCCACGTCCTGGCCGGCCGTCACCTCGCCTGGCCGCCCGGCTGAGCGCAGCCTGCGACGAAGGCTTTTGACGGAAGGGCGCTCGTGTGGTATGGTCCCTTCTCGGGCCCGTTTGGGCTACGCTGCGGTTTGGGCCGCGACGAGGGGAGGTGTTTCGTAGTATGGAGATTCGAGTCGCCCCGGGCGAGACGATCGAGAGCGCGCTCCGCCGCTTCAAGAAAGCGACGCAGAAGGCCGGCGTTCTCGCCGAAGCGCGGAAGCACGAGCACTACGAGAAGCCCAGCGTCCGCCGCAAGAAGAAAAGCGCCGCCGCGCGGAAGCGCCGCAGCTAGCGCCTTCCGCGGAAACCGAGCGCCGTTCGCCAGATAGCGAGCGGCGTTCTCGTTTTGTCACAGAGACAAGCAGGGAACGGGCGATCCCGTACAAAGGATCATTCGACCGGACCGGCCGCTTCGCGCGGCCGCTCCGTTCGCATTTCGCCCCAAGGAGGTCCGCTGTGCTTCGACGGCTGGTTTCGGCGGTGAGCTTCGTCGTGACGGCGGCGCTGTGCGCGCTGCCTGCGGCGGCGCAGAACGCGCCGCCGACGACCGCGGTCGTGCAGGGGACGGTGCGCAGCGGCGCCGGCGATCCGCTTCCCGGCGCCACGGTGACGCTGACCGGCCCGACCACGATGTCGACGACGACGGGCGCGGACGGCGGATTCTCCCTCACCGTCCCGCCCGGCGTCTATCGCGTCGACGCGCGCAGCACCGGCTATCTTCCGGCCCAGCTCAGCGATCTCGCCGTCGTCGCCGGCTCGAACCAGCCGCTGACGATCGCGCTGACCCGCGCTTCGCTCTCCTCGCTGCAGACGATCGGGTCGACGACGGCGATCGTACGCGGGAGCGGAAGCGCGATCAACACAGGCGCCGCGACCAGCTCGTTCGTCCCGGCGCTCTCGTTCGAGAATCTGGCGAACCCGCAGATCAATGACGTGCTGCAGCACGTCCCGGACGTGAACATCGAGCGGATGGGAAGCCAGCCGGACACCACGATCATCCTCGACGGGTCGCAGCCGTACGAGACACAGGTGCTGCTCGACGGCCACCCGCTCGCGCTGGGGCAGTACGGCGTCTGGAGCTCGCAGTTCTTCCCGTCGTGGCTGATCGGCGGCGCCGAGACGCAGGCGGGCCCCGGCAACACCACGCCGTTCGCGAACATCGCGGTCGCCGGAACGGTGAACCTCCTCACCCCGAGCTTCACGCGGCTGCCGACGTACGAAGCCGTCGTCGGCGTCGACAGCTACAACTCGCAGTACGCGCACCTGCTCGCAACCGGATCGGCCGGGAAGCTGCAGTACGTCGTCGGCGCCGGTTATGGGAGCGTCAACGGTCCGTACTACCAGGAGAACCGCTGCGCGGTCACGCCCGACGCATCCTCGAACGACAACACGCCGGCGTCGACCGGGATCATCCAGTTCTGCGGCAACACCAGCGGCTCGCTGTTCCAGAAAGGCGAGATCGCGAAGCTGCGCTACAACTTCACGCCGTCGACCTCGTTCGAGGTCGACTTCGTCGGCGCGTGGGGCGGCTACTTGCCGCAGGGCGTCGCCTACGGAACCTATCTCGGGCTGACGACGATCGAGCCTTGCTTCGGGGGCGCGCCGACGACGACGAGTCAGTGCACGAACCCGCTCGACTCCGAGTACATCGGCAAGAAGATCCCCGCATACGCCTGGTATCCGGGCTCGAACGTCTACTTCAACCAGGGCATGTACGACGCCGAGTTCCGGACCGCGATCGGGAAGGGGACGCTGCTGCTGCGCCCCTACGCCGGCAACATCCAGCCGGACGTGGTCGACGGCCAAGGCGAAGGGTACTATCCGGAGTTCTTCGGTCCCCCGCCAAGCACGCTCTATGCACCGCCCTCGACGAGCGCCTTCGACTCGGAGTGCAACAGCCCGTTCAGCCAGAGCACGAGTCCGAGCGGGCAGCGCGGCTACTACAACGGACAGGAAGAGTGCTTCCAGGCGCCGTTCAGCGAGCTGGAGGAGGACAAGCTGTACGGCGGGACGGCGTCGCTGCTGTACCCCGTCGGCGACAGCCTGCTGGGCTTCAACTACGACTACCACGCGACCGACGTGTTCGCGTATTACAACACGCCGACGAACATCGCGGTCCCCAACTCGACGGAACGCTACACCACCTTCTCGCTGACCGGCGATCTGCGGCTCGTGCGCAACCTCGGGATTCAGGTCGGCCTGTACGACACGACCTGGAAGCTGCTCGGCGACCAGACGGTCGTGACCGCCGGAAACGCCGTCCTGGCGCCGCTGAACCGTCAGCTCAACCGGTTCGACCCGCATTTGGCGCTGACGTTCCGCCCGACCAACGACCTCTCGTACCGCTTCTCGGCCGGCTCGTCGGAGACGTTCCCGTATCCGGGCCAGGTGACGGGCTCGCCGTTTTACCAGCCGCCCTCGGCGACGACCAACAACAACGCCTTCCTGCTCAAGAAGAACCCATTCCTCGACCCTGAGCAGAGCTTCGGCCTCGATCTCGGCGCCGACAAACGGTTCGGCAACGGCGCGGTCCTCGCGCTCGATCTGCAGGATCTGACGATCCGCAACGTCTTCGAGCCGCTCACCGTCGCGGGCGCGCCGGGATCGTCGGGGATCAGCGGCGGAACGCTGTTCACCACCGAGCCGATCAACGCATCGCGCGAGCGCTCGCAGCTCGCGACGCTGAAGTACACGTACGCGCCGCGCACCGGCTTCGGGTTCAACGTCGCGGCGACCGCCGAGCGTGCGCTCATCGAAGGGATCCCGGCCAGCGTCTTCGGGACGTCGGCGGCGCAGCCGACCGTTCCGGCGACCAACGTGCAGATCTGCGGCAACGGCCTCGCGAATCCGAACAACCCCGTGTGCATCCCGTACCTCAAGGGCTACACGCAGTTCACCTACACGATGCGCGACGGCTCGTACGCTGCGCTCGGCGTCGACTACGAAGGACGGAACAACCCGTACTATCAGCTGCCGTTCGCACAGCTCGATCTGACGATGCGCCATCCGATCACGCGCGCCGTCGAGCTGCAAGTCTCGGTCGAGAACCTGCTGAACACGAACAACTACCTGCAGTATCTGCCGCTGCCGAACGTCGGGACGCCGATCGTCGGCAACTACCTCGGACCGAGCGGGGCGATTCAGCAGTCCTCGTACATCCCGTTCGCGATCCCGACGCTGCCGCGGACGATCCGGCTACAGGTGCGTTTCCACCAGGGACGCTGAGACGGCAACGGATCGCCCGCAGGGCGAACGCGACGGCTTCACGGAACGTGAAGCCAGGTGAGCATCAAAGAGCGGATCGCGGCCGACATGAAAGAGGCGATGAAGGCGCGCGACCAGGTTCGCCTGGACGCGCTGCGGAGCGTCGTCTCGGCGTTCAACTATCGGCGCATCGAGGCGGGGAGCGATCTCTCGGACGACGATCAGGCCGCCGTGGTCCAGAAGCTCGTCAAGCAGCGCAACGACTCGATCGAGCAGTTTCGCACCGCCGGGCGCACCGAGCTCGTCGAGAAGGAGACCCGCGAGCGCGACCTCCTGCAGCAGTACCTGCCGGCGCAGCTCTCGGAGGACGAGATCCGGGCGATCGTCCGGGAGGCGCTCGCCGCGCTCCCCGAGGCCGGCCGGAACCAGGGCGCCGTCATGAAGGCGGTCATGCCGCGCGTCCGCGGGGTCGCCGACGGGAGCGCCGTCCGGCGGGTTGTCGGTGAGGAGCTTTCGGCGTAACCTCGGCGGTTCGCCGAGGTACAGCCTGACGTGACCGCTCGCCCCCTCGTGGTCCGCCTGCTCATCACCGCCCTCGCCCTCGGCCTGTACGTCGCGTTCGCCGCGATGGTGCTGACCCGCCAGGCTGCGTCGGCCGATCCCGCCGCGTCCCCCGGCCGGGAGATCGTCGTCGTCCCGATCCACGGGACGATCGACGAGGGGATGGCGCATCTGGTCGAGCGCTCCGTCGCCGACGCCCGCGCGCAGCACGCGCGCGCCATCGTGCTCGACGTGAACACGTTCGGCGGGCTGGTGAGCGCGGCGACCGAGATTCGCGACACCTTGCTGACGAGCCCCGTCCCGGTCGATGCCTACGTGACGCGCGGGTGGTCCGCCGGCGCCCTGGTGAGTCTGTCCGCCGCGCACATCGCGATGGCGCCGACCGGCTCGATCGGCGCCGCCGAGCCGATCCCGACCACCGTCAAGACGATCTCCGCGCTGCGCGCCGAGTTCGAGGCCACGGCGTCGCGCTACCATCGGGACCCGACCCTCGCCGCGGCGATGGTCGATCCGCAAGTCGACGCGCCGCGCTACAAGGCACCCGGCGCGATTCTCACGCTGACCGCAGATCAGGCACGCCAGGCCGGGATCGCCGAGGCGATCGAGCCGACCTTCGATGCCGCGCTCGCCTCCTTCGACCTCGCCGGCGCGCCGCATGCGAACGCGTCATACTCGTTCGCCGAGCAAGTCGCCCGGATCGCGACCAACCCCGACGTGAGCGGGATCCTCTTGGCGGTCGGGTTCCTGGGGCTGCTGATCGAGCTGCAGACGTTGCACCTCGTCGCCGGCGCGATCGGCGCCGGGTCGCTCGCGCTGTTCTTCGGGACCCACGTGTACGCCGGGTTCTCGAACGACCTGGTGGTGTTCGCGGCGCTGCTGGGGCTCGGGCTGATCCTGCTCGAGCTGCACGTCCTCCCGGGGCACGGGGTGCCGGGGGTGCTCGGCCTCGTGCTGCTCGTCGGGGCGGTCGTGTTCGCCTTCGGACTCGCGTTCTTCGTCGGCGCGCTGGAGGCGCTGGCGGTGGCGATCGTGCTCAGCGCCGTCGCGTTCGCGATCGCGCGGCGCTTCATCCCCGAGAACGCGTTCGCGAAGCGGCTGATGTTCCTGGGGGCGCAGGGCAGCGATTACGTCGCGAGCGCCGACTACCGTTCGCTGCTCGGAAAGAGCGGCGTCGCCGACTCCTTCCTCCGTCCGACGGGCGTCGCAACGATCGAGGCGACGCGGGTCGACGTGCTCACCGAAGGGAATTTCGTTCCGGCCGGGACACCGGTTCGGGTAACGCGAGTCGAAGGGTCGCGCATCTTCGTGCGCCCGCTGTAGCGGACCGCGCGCGATTCCTCTAGGAAGGGACCTCATGACGCAGCTCGGGGCACTCAGTGCGGTGGTCGTTATCGCCATCGTCATCCTGATCGTGCTGTTCCTGTACTACTTCCCGCTGGGACTGTGGGTGCGGACGATCGCCGCGGGCGTTCCGCTCTCGATCGGCTCGCTGATTCGGATGCGGATCATCGGGGTTCCGGCCGGCCTGATCGTCTCGAATCTCGTCCGCGCGCGCAAGGCGGGATTGCCGCTCACCGTCGATCAGCTGCAGTCGCACATCCTGGCCGGCGGCAACGTCGACAAGGTCGTGCTGGCGATGATCGCCGCGCAGCGCGCGCAGATCCCGCTCGAGTGGCAGCGCGGGGCCGCGATCGATCTCGCCGGCCGCGACGTCCTCGAAGCGCTCCAGACCTCGGTGAACCCGAAGGTGATCGAAACGCCGATCTTCCAGGGCGTCGCGCAGAACGGGATTCAGCTCAACGTCAAAGCGCGGATCACCGTGCGCTCGAACCTCGACCGCTACGTCGGCGGCGCCGGAGAGCCGACGATCGTCGCGCGCGTCGGCGAAGGTGTCGTCAGCGCCGTCGGCGCCGCCATCGACCACAAGGAAGTGCTCGAGTATCCCGATCGCATCTCGAAGGCCGTGCTGGCGAAAGGGCTCGACGCGGGGACGGCGTTCGAGATCGTCTCGATCGACATCGCCGACGTCGACGTCGGCAAGAACATCGGCGCCGACCTGCAGACCTCGCAGGCCGAAGCCGACCGCCGCATCGCGCAGGCGAAGGCCTCGGAGCGGCAGTACGCCGCGCAGGCCGCCGAGCAGGAGATGAAGGCCGAGACGCAGCGCATGCGCGCGAAGGTGGTCGAGGCCGAGGCGCAGATCCCCGAAGCGATCGCCGAAGCGTTCCGCGCCGGACACCTCGGGGTGATGGACTACTACAAGCTCAACAACGTGAAAGCCGACACCGAGATGCGCGGCGCGATCGGCTCGAGCGTCGGCGCCGGAGACGCCTCGGCCTCCGCCACGCCGGTCTCGTCGACGTCGTGAATCCGGGAGCCTGGATCGTCATCGCCGTGACCCTCATCGCGGCGGTGAACCAGCTTCGCAAAGCCGCCGCGCGCGTCGCGGAGCGCACCGCCGCGGCGCGGCCGGACGCCGCGCAGACGCGCGGCGCCGCACCATCCGGTGTCGCGCCGGGCATCGCGCCGTACGCCGTCGTGCCGCTGGGTGCCGCACCGCGCGGACCCTCGCCGGCCGAGCTGCAGCTGCTCGAAATCCGGCAGACGCTGCAGCAGCGGTCTCGGAGCGCGCTTCCGCGTGGCCCCGCGGGCGCTACTACTCCCGCCACGGGTGCCGCGGCCGGGCCCGTCAGCGTTCCACCGGCTCCTCGCCCGACGGGCCTTCCGCCCTCGCCCGCGCTGCGGCCGGCCGTCCCCTCAGGCGCTCCGGCCGGCTCCGGCTGGACGCTCGCGGCGGCGTTCGGCGACTCGGCGCATGCCCGGACCGCGGTGATCCTGGCCGAGGTCCTCGGCCCGCCGCGCGCGCTCCGCTGACAACCTTGCGCGACGGCCCGGCGTTATAGCGGGGAGATGCCGTCGATCACGAGCGAGGCCGTCTTCGACCTCGCGGGTCTTTCCGATCCCCTCCGCTTCTGCGGGCACCGCGACCAGAACCTGAACGCGCTCGAGGCGCTGATCCCCGTGGTGCTGCGGCTGGACGGCGACCGGGTCCACGTCAGCGGCGAGGGCGCCGCCGTGCGCCGCGCCGAGGAAGTGTTGGCCGCGATGCTGGCCGCGGCGCGCTCCGGCGCGCAGGTGAGTCCCGACGACGTCGCGCTGGCCGCCCGTTCCGCGACGGCCGAGAAACGCGGCAACGGCGGGATCCCGCCGACGCTGATCTCCACCTCGCGCGGCCGGGAGGTCCGGCCGAAGACCGCCGGCCAGCGCGGGCTCGTCGCCGCGATCGACGCGAACACGCTGAG
The DNA here is from genome assembly GCA_963795405.1 of Vulcanimicrobiota bacterium. Taxonomy (GTDB): domain Bacteria; phylum Vulcanimicrobiota; class Vulcanimicrobiia; order Vulcanimicrobiales; family Vulcanimicrobiaceae; genus Vulcanimicrobium. Next base: position 337,980 of record CAWCHS010000004.1, on the reverse strand, counting down.
CTTCGCGATCGGCCCCGCCGGGACCGGAAAGACGTTCCTGGCGATCGTGATGGCCGTCCGCGCGCTGAAGAACCGCGAGGTCGCGCGGATCGTTCTCTCGCGGCCGGCGGTCGAGGCCGGCGAGAAGCTCGGCTTTCTGCCGGGCGATCTGCGCGAGAAGGTCGACCCGTATCTGCGGCCGCTCTACGATGCGCTCCAAGAGCTGCTCGAGGACGGCACGACGCAGCGCTATCTCGAACGCGGGATCATCGAAGTCGCGCCCCTCGCGTACATGCGCGGACGGACGCTCTCGGACGCCTTCGTCATTCTCGACGAAGCGCAGAACGCGACGCACGAGCAGCTCAAGATGTTCCTGACGCGGCTCGGCGCGAACTCGAAGATGGTGGTGACCGGCGACGACACGCAGATCGATCTGCCGCGCGGCGCTCGGAGCGGGATCCTCGACGTGGAGCGGCTCTTCGCCGAGACCGACGACGTCGCGATCGTGCGGCTCGACGAGTCCGACGTCGTGCGGCACCCGCTGGTCGGCCGCATCGTCGCCGCCTACGACCGGCTCTCGCGCGAACGCGACGCGCGTAAGCGTTGATCTACGTCGCGAACCGCACCCGCGGCAGCGGCCTCGACACGCGAGCGCTGGCCCGCGACCTCGAGCGGCTGCTCGCCGAGATCGGCGAAGCGGGATCGAGCGTCTCGCTGACCTTCGTGCGCGATCCGGAGATGCACGAGCTCAACCGCGCGCACCGCGGCAAGGACGCGCCGACCGACGTGCTGAGCTTCCCGCTCTACGCGCCGGAGACGTTCGAGCGATCCGGCGCCGCGACGCGGCCGCTCGCGCACGACGGCGAAGCGGAACGAATGCTCGGCGACATCGTCGTGAGCGTCGACACGGCGCGCCGTCAGGCCGACGACTACGGCGCCTCGACCGGCGCCGAGGTGCGGCGGCTGCTGATCCACGGCGTGCTCCACCTGGCCGGGCACGACCACCTCGAGCCCGCCGAGCGAGCGACGATGGAAGCCGAGGAGCGTCGCCTCGCGGCGGCGATCGGGATGCCGTGGCCCTATCTCGAAACGGGCACGCGATGATCCGCCCGTTCGCGCTCGCGCTGGCGGCCGCGCTGCTCGGCGCGACGGCGCCGCCCAGCCCGATCCCCTCGGCCGCCGCGCCCAGCGCCGTTCCGTCTCCGGCCGCCGCGCCGCCGGCGGCGCCGACCCACGCGCCGCAGCCCGCGACCTCGCAGCCCGCGCACGCGCACTGGGCGCTGCAGGGCGCCGACGATCAGACGCAGCGGCTGGTCGACCGCGGGCTGATGATGCTCTACGCATTCGACGTGGGCGAGGCGCGCGTCGCCTTCGGCGCCGCGGTGCAGCGCGATCCCGATCTCGCGCTGGGCTACTGGGGTGAGGGCGAGGCCGACACGATCGACATCAACCTCCCCGACAGCGCCGCGGGCGACGAGCGCGGGGCGGCTGCCGTCGCCGCCGGACGCCGTCATCTCGCGCACGCGAGCGTGCTCGAGCGGGTGCTGATCGACGCGCTCGGCAAGCGTTACGGGAAAGGGACGAAGGAGCAGCGCTTCACGCGCTACGCCGGCGCCCTGAGCGCGTGGACGAAGACGCATCGCGACGATCCCAACGTCTTGACGGTCGCGGCGTTCGCGATCTGGAACGCCCAGGACGATCTGCTCGACGCGCACGGCACGCCGACGGCGAAGGCGAACGAGATCCTGACCGATCTCGACGACGCGCTGAAGCTCGAGCCGACGAACCTCGGCGCGCACCATCTGCGCATCCACCTGCTGGAGACGATCAAACGGCCGCAAGAGGCGGTCGCTGACGCGGAGGCGCTCGAGTCGTACGGCTATCCGCCGGGAACCTCGCACCTCGCGCACATGCCGGCGCACATCTGGACCCGGCTCGGCGAGTACGCGAAGCTGGTCGACGACAACGAGCGCGCCGTCGCGAACGACCGCGCGTGGTTCGCCGAAGGCAACGGCCCCGGACAGGCCTACATGCACGACTACCACGATCACGACGTCGACTTCGTGCTGTACGGTCTGACGACGCTGGGCCGCGACGCCGAGGCGCGCGCCTTCGCCAAGAACGAGGACGCCTCGATGCAGGCGAAGGTCGCGCTGCGCACGCACGACGATGCAGCCGTGCTCGCGGTCGCGCCGGCGAGCGCGACGACGATCCGCGGGATCGCGGCGGCCCGCAGCGGCGAGGTCGCGGGGGCGAAAGCCGAGCGCGCGAAGGCGGGAGCGGCGAAGCCGGTCGCGCAGGCGCTGATCGATGCCGCGCTGGCGCGCCATGCCGGCGATGCGAGCGCCGAAGCCGCCGCCTACCAGCGCGCGTACGAAGCGACGAAGAACGACGGCGGCGGCGACCCGAAGGACTATTGGGCCGATCCGATCGGCGAAGGCTACGGCGCCGCGCTGCTCGCCGCGAAGAAGCCGGCTCAGGCCGAGACCGTCTTCGCGGCGGAGCTCAAGCGCTTCCCGAACGACCCGCACCTCGAATTCGGGCTCGCCGAAGCGCTCGCCGCGCAGCACAAGGACGACGGGGTCGAGCGCGCCGCTTATCGGCAGCAGTGGAAGGGCGCGCGCGACCTGACCCTCGCCGACCTCGGCTGAGCGGTCGTCGCGTGGAGCGCCGCGACGGTCTGGCCGCTGCGTTCGGCTACGCGTTCGCCGGGCTCGCCGCGGCTTGGCGGGCGCAGCCGAACCTGCGTCTGCACGGGATCGCCGCGGCGCTCGCCGTCGCGCTCGGGATCCTCGTCCGGCTGCGGCCGCTCGCCTGGGCCGTCGTCGCGCTGGCGATCGGGCTCGTCCTCGCGGCCGAGCTGCTGAACACCGCGGTCGAAGCGGCCGTCGACCTCGCTTCGCCGGGCGAGCATCCGCTGGCGAAGCTGGCGAAGGACGCCGCGGCGGCGGGCGTGCTGGTCGCCTCACTCGCGGCGCTCGCCGCCGGGATCGCCGTCGCGTTCGACGTGGCGGCGCATTGAGCGCCCGGCCGCCCGGCACCCCGTATGGTATAATGACCCCCGCTTGGATACCGACCCCGCCTCGGGCAGGAGACGCCCGCCACCGCGATGAGCGAACATCTTCCTGAGCTCATCGCTCTCGTCGTCCTGGTCGGGGCGGCGGCGTTCTTCGCGGCATCGGAGGCGGCGATCGTCTCGATCAACCGCATCCGCGCCCGCGCTCTCGGCGAAAAGCAGATCAAGGGAGCGCGCCGGCTGCAGCGGCTGGTCGAAGACCGCAACCGCACCCTGACCTCGGTGCTGATCGGCAGCACCTTCGTGCTGCTCGCCGCCGACTCGGTCGCGACGGCGCTCTTCATCCATCTCGACATCCCGAACGCCGCGATCTGGTCGACCGTGGTGATGACGATCGTGATCCTGGTGTTCGGGGAGATCTTGCCGAAGACGCTGGCCGTCAACGCCGGCGACCGCGCCTCGCTGCGGCTCGCGCCGTTCCTGGCCTTCACCGCGCGCGCGCTCTCGCCGCTGACCGCGGCCTTCCTGTGGGTGAGCGACGGCCTGGTCCGGCTGTTCGGCGGGAAGCCGCACGTCGGCCCGTACGTCACCGAAGACGACATCAAGACGCTGGTCAACGTCGGCGTCGAGCAGAACGTCCTCGAGGAAGAAGAGCGCGAGCTGATCCATTCGATCATCGAGTTCGGCGACACGATCGTGCGCGAGGTGATGTCGCCGCGCACCGACATGGTGACGGTGAGCGTCACCTCCTCGCCGCGCCGCGCGCTCGACCTGGTGATCGCCGAAGGCTACTCGAAGCTTCCCGTTTACGACGAGTCGGTCGACAACGTCATCGGCGTCGTGCACGACCGCGAGCTGCTGATCGCGCTCGCGAACGGCACGATCGCCTCGACCAGCCTGCGCTCGCTGATGCGGCCGATCACGCTGGTCCCGGAGAACAAGCGGATCTCCGAGCTGCTGCGCGAGATGCAGCGCGGGAAGTACTCGCTGGCGATCGTGATCGACGAATACGGCGGAACCGCCGGACTGGTCACCATGGAAGATCTGCTCGAAGAGATCGTCGGGGAGATCCGCGACGAGCACGACGAGGGCGAAGAAGAGCCGATCCGGCGGCTCAGCGACACCGAAGCCGTGGTCGAAGCCGGCACGAACATCGAGGACGTCAACGCCGCGCTGGGGATCGTGCTCCCGCACGAGGAGTTCGAGACGATCGGCGGCTACGTGGTGGGCTTGTTCGGCCGGCTTCCGCGCGAAGGTGAGGAGATCGACGCGATCGCGGGCGTGCGGCTGCGCGTCGACCGCACGCGGGGACGCCGCATCCTGGCGGTGCGCGTGCTCACCACCTCGCCCGACGACCAGAACGAACACGCCGAAACGGCGACGGCGCGTGAGTGAGCGCACCTCGAGCACCGAGGCGATCGTGCTGCGCGCGCGCCCGATCGGCGAGGCCGACCGCGTCTACACCCTGCTGACGCGCGAGCGCGGCAAGCTCGACGCCGTCGGCAGAGGTGCGCGCCGCCCGCGCAGCGCGGTCGGGAGCCGCGTCATGCCGCTCGCCGAGGTGTTCGTGGCGCTGCACCGAGGGCGCTCGCTCGAGATCGTCACCGAGGCGCGCACGGTGCGCTCGTACTGGGAAGGCTTGGTGCGGCCCGACGCGCTCGCCACCGCCTCGCTGTTCGCCGAGACGATCGACTTGTTCTGCGAGCCCGAGCTTCCGCTCCCCGAGATCTACGCGCTGCTGCGCGGCGCGATCGCCGCGGTCGCATCCGCCGAGCAGCCCGCGGCGCTCGTCCCGCGTTTCCAGCTCCGCCTGTTGCATGCGCTGGGCCTCGCACCGGCCGACGACGCGTGCGTGCGCTGCGGTGAGGGCTTCGACCGGCACGGCGCGTGGCTCGACCTCGAAGCCGGCGGTCTCGGCTGCGAGCGCTGCTACGGCGCCCGCGGCGACGCGCACGCGCTGATGGCCGAGGACGTCGCGAACTTCCGCGCTCTCGGCGCCGAGCGGGGTGCCGGCGCGGCGCTCGCCGCGACGCTGCGCGTGACGCGCGCCGCGGACGACCTGGTCACGTGGCATCTCGGCCGGCGGCCGAAGTCTCGCGCCCTCGTTCACGAATTGTCGTCGTGACGGCAGCGGTGATCGCTCTCGACGTCGGACGCAAGCGCATCGGCGTAGCGGTCGGCGAAGGCACCTTCGCGTTCCCGCACGCGACGCTCGAGCGCACCAACGTGCGCGACGACGTGGCGAGGATCCTCGCGCTGGCGGCCGAGCGCGGAGCGCGGACGATCGTCGTGGGCGACCCGCTGACGCTGAGCGGGGAGCGCGCGCTGGCCTCGGAGCAGATCGACGCCTTCGTCGCGCACCTTGCCCGCGCGTTCGACGGCACGATCGAGCGGATCGACGAGCGGATGACCACCGCCGCCGCCCAGCGCGTCCTGATCGACGCCGACGTCTCGCGCGCGAAGCGGAAGAAGGTCGTCGATCAGCTCGCCGCCGTGGGGATTCTGGAAACGTGGCTGGCCCGCAGACCTCGGTAGCGCGCGCCGGAAGGGCGCTCGTCGGCATGGCGGTCGCGATCGTCGTCGGCGCCGGCGTGATCGTCGGTGCGGCCTCGCTGTGGTTCCGCGACGCGGTGTACTCCGACCGCTCCCTCCCGGCCGTGCGCACCGACGTCGTGATTCCACGCGGCGCGACGTTCTCCGATGTCGTCGCGGCGCTGAGGGACAAGCACGTGCTCGCGGACCCCTTCGCGTTCCGCCTGCTGGCGCGGCTGCGCCACGTCGACGCGGAGGTGAAGGCCGGCGAGTACCGGTTCCCCGCCCATCAGTCGAGCGACGAGGTGCTGCGGCGGCTCGTACGCGGCGAGCAGTTCGCCGTCTGGATCACCATCCCCGAAGGCTACACCGCACGACAGATCGCCCAGACGTTCGCCGACCGTGAGCTCGGCCCGGAGCGCTCCTACCTCGATGCCTTTCTGCACCGCGGCGGGATCGTGCTCGGCGGTGCGCGCACGCCGAACCTCGAAGGCTACCTCTTTCCGAGCACTTACCTGATCCCGGTCGACGACACGCCGGCGCAGACCGCCTCGATTCTGGTCGCGCAGTTCCGCCAAGAGCTGCCGGCCGACGCGGTGCAGCGCGCGCGCGCCCTCCACCTCACCGTCGCGCAGGTCGTCACCGTCGCTTCGCTGATCGAGCGGGAGGGCAAGGTGGACGACGAGCGGCCGCTCATCGCCTCGGTCATCGACAACCGGCTGCGGCTCGGGATGCCGCTCGAGGTCGACGCCTCGATCGAGTACGTCTTCGCGGAACATCACGACGTGATCACGAAGCGGGACCTGCAGATCGACTCGCCTTACAACACCTATCTCCACACCGGGCTCCCGCCGACGCCGATCGCGAACCCCGGCAAACCCTCGCTCGACGCGGCGTTCCATCCGGCACGCAGCGACTACCTCTACTACGTCGCGAAGGGCGACGGCCGCCACGCGTTCGCCAAGACGCTCGAAGAGCACAATGCGAACGTCGCGCGGTATCTGAAATAAGGAGCCCGTCATCGACACGAACGGCAGCGGCAACGCGAACATGAACGGCATCAGCAACGGCACCGAAGACGCCGCCCAGAAGCAGCCGCTCGACCTCAAAGACGTGCTCGAGCTGCACATGGAAGACGGCAGCACGCTGCGCTTCGAGGCGGTCGGGCTGGTCGAGGACGACGAGGGCCATTCGTACGCGGTCTGCTACAACGAGCAGAATGACGAGTTCGTCGTCACCGATCAGTTCGGCGAGCTGCTCGACGACGAAGAGCTCGCGCAGGAGATCCTCGACGACTTCTTCGTGCTCGCGGAAGAGTCGTCGCCGCCGGAGGAGCAAGCGTAACCGGCCCGGTCCTGTTCCTCTCCGCCCGCGTCGGCGAGGGGCATCGCTCCGCCGCCGACGCGGTGTGCGAGCGGCTCGCGCTGCGCGGGATGCGCGGCGAGGTGATCGACAGTTATCGGTATGCGGCGCGGCTGTTCTCGAAGGTCGTCAGCGACGGCTACATCGGGATGGTGCGCACGATCCCGCAGGTGTACGGCTTCATCTACGCGCGCGCCGAGCGCACGACCGAAGCCGGCGGCTTTCGCGTCTGGGCGCATCAGTTCACCGCGCGCAACCTCCACGTGCTGATCCAACGGCTGCGGCCGAGCGCGGTCGTCTGCACGCACGCGTTCCCGTGCGGGGTGATGTCGGCGTACAAGCGGCAGTACGATCCGACGCTGCCGGTGATGGGGATCGTCACCGACTTCGCCGTGCACCCGTTCTGGATCTACCGCAACGTCGATGCGTACGCCGTCGCGACGCCCGAGATTCGCGCCGCGATGATCGCGCGCGGGGTCGAGCCCGCGCGGATCGCGGTCGACGGCATTCCGGTCAACGCGCGCTTCGGCGAGCCGGTCGACCGCGCCGAGCTGCGCACGCGCCTCGGACTGCCGGTCGGCGCGAAGGTCGCGCTGGTGATGGGCGGCGGCCTCGGGCTCGGGCCGGTCGCCGCGACGATGCGCGCGCTGGGGCGTGACGACACGGCGGTCGTCCCGGTGGTGATCGCCGGAAAGAACCGCCGCCTCGTGCGGAAGATCGAGGAAGGCGCGCGCCGCGACGGCGCCGAGGTCCGCGTCATGGGCTTCGTGGAGAACGTCTACGACTGGATGCGCGCCGCCGACGTGCTGGTCTCGAAGCCGGGCGGCCTGAGCACCTCCGAGGCGCTCGCCGCCGGCGTGCCGATCGTGTTGCTCAAACCGCTGCCGGGGCAGGAACAGCGCAACGCGCGCTATCTGGTCGCGCGCGGCGCGGCCGTGCGCGTCGCGCGCCCGAGCGATCTGTGCCGCGCCGTCGGCACGGTGCTGCACGGCGACGCGGTCGCCGCCCGCCTCCGCAGCGCCGGCGCCGCGCTGGCGCACCCCGACGCGGCCGAACGCATCGCTGGCCGCATCGCCGCGCTCGCCGGTGTATCCGAGACCGCCGTACCGCAGCTCGTGTGATCTCGGCGCCGACGCGAAGGCGGTTCTGCGGCGACCCTGCCGGCAGAAAATGGCGAGCGCGTCGCGCCGGGCTCGTCCGGGGCCTTGACCAAGAGGACAACCGGCCCTGGTAGGACAAGGCGGTTCGCGACCGTGGAGAGGTGGCCGAGCGGCTGAAGGCGGCGGTTTGCTAAACCGTTATACGAGTTACATCGTATCGAGGGTTCGAATCCCTCCCTCTCCGCCAGCGCCCGACGATCCGAAAAGGGATCGTGTACGACGCGGCGTATCCCACGAGGTCGCCGCCGCAAACGGCGCGCGCACGCGGTCGTAGCTCAATTGGATAGAGCAACAGGCTACGAACTTGTAGGTTGGGGGTTCGAGTCCCTCCGACCGCGGTTTCACCCCCGCTTCGGCGGGGTTTTTCTTTTCGGTGCGAAAATCGGTCCGACTTGCGCCCGTCTCAACCGAGGTGGTTCATGACCGTTCGCTCCGTTCGCATGCTCGCGGCATTGGCGGCCGCCGCGCTCTTCGCGGCATGCGCGCAGAACGGCGCCGTCGGGCCGCCGGTGCCGGGCGAGCGCACGACGAGCGCGGTGCGGACGATGGCGACGACGACGCCGAAGCCGACCGCGACGCCGGATCCGATCCCCGGCAAGATCGCGACCGACACGACGAACGAGTCGAAGTCGCTCGGTGTCCCCGGCGCGGCGGTCGACTTCATCTATCACGGGAAATCGTACACGTACTTCTACGGCGTGCAGGATCGTTCGACGAAGGTCGCCGTCAGCTCGGCGACGGCGTTCGAACTGGGGTCGGTGACGAAGACGTTCACCGCGCTCGATCTCGAGCTGGCGTTGCTGTACCCGTCGCTGGACAAGGCGATCGACCCGAGCAGCACCTACGCGGGAACGTACTCGCCGACCGAGCCGCTCGACGACGGCCATCTCGCCGCGTACAAAGTTCCCGCGCCGGCGACGACCGACGCGAACGGCAATGCGTGTCCGACGCTCGCCGCCGCGACGCCGGTCCCCACCTCGCGGTACAGCACGACGTTCAAAGAGATGAACCTGCGCGATCTTGCGGATCACGCCTCGACGCTCCCCGATCTGCCGCCGAACCCGTACCCGACGGGCGGGCCGACGCTCCCGACCTACCTGCGACCGTGCTATCCGGCGCAGCGGCTCATCAACTACGTCGAGACGTACGTCGCGCCCAGCAGCGAGAAGATCGGCTCGTACTACGACTACTCGGACATCGGATACGGGATCCTCGGCGACTGGCTGGCCGGCTTCCTGGACACCGACTACTTCACGCTCACCTACCATCTGGTGCTCGTGCCGCTCGACATGCCCTCGACGCTCGACGTCTCGCGCACCTCGTACTACGGCTCGAACTACGCCACCGGCTACAGCGCGCCGTCGACCGCGACCTATCACTGGCCGGTGAACGCGTGGCCCGGCGGCGGGACGCTGCGCTCGAAGAGCGGCGACATGCTGACGTACCTCAACGCCGCGCTGCTGCAGAGCAGCAACGCGGACATCAACGCGGCGATGAAGCAGGCCGAGAAGATGACCACGCTGGTGAGCACCGGTAACAACGGGACCGACGATCAGCACCTCGCGTGGGCGACCGATGCGTTCAACGGCGAGACGGTCACCTGGAAAGACGGGGCGACCGGAGGCTTCACCGCCTGGATCGGTTTGGTCAACCCCGGGACGGCCGACGGCGTCGGCGTGATCGTCATGACGAACCTGGGCGTGCAGGGCAGCACGACGCCGGCCGCGGTCATCGCGAAGAAGATCCTTCGGGACGTCGGTCCCTAGCGACGCCGCTGCGCTATTTGCGCGGCGTCATCACCAGGTAGCCGTCGGGATAGTCGAAGACGGTGTTGAAGGCGCGGATGAACTCGAGGCCGACGAGGACTTCGCTGCGCGCCATCGAGTCGGATGCGCAGGCCGGCACCGGGGCGTAGGAGATCGGGCCGAGGTTCAAGCTTTGCAGCTTGCCGCAGCGGTCGATCTCGCTGCCGTTGACGCCGTAGAACTGGATCTCTTGCACGAGCGCCGTCGGGTCGACGAAGAAGCTGACATGGTCGCGTGACTGCAGCGACTTGCTGAACATCACCCAGGCCGGGTTGCCGCTGTCGAGCGTCGCGAGCACGGCGACCCGCCCGCCGACCGTCATCGGGACACGGGGCTGCCCGGTGGTCAGGTCGACCGGAACGGTGATCCCTTTGCTCTTGTCGGGCTCGAACTTCTGCGGGTCCATGATGCGCATCGTCTTCGCGTCGAGGTCCATGTCGACGATCGCGCCGCCGAGCAGATCGAAGCCGATCAGGCCGGCCGTGTCCTGGAACATCGGCCCGCGTTCGTCGAGCCCGGTGTCGATGACGACGTCGTGCAGCACGCTGCCGCCGAAGGCGACGGTGTCGACCTTGTAGACGTTGGCGCGCGCGCCTCCGCCGATCCCTTCGATCTCGGTTTGGCCGAGCCGCTTCGCCCCGGCGCGGCGCGCGAAGGTATCGGTCAGCGCGATGCCGTCGGCGCCGGTGTCGAAGATGAAGCGCCCCTTCACGCCGTTGATGGTCGCGTCGATCAGGATGCGGTGCTCGGTCAGCTCGACCGGGATCGGCGTGTTCGCGGGATCGAACGTCCACTTCGCGCGCTGCGCCGGCGGGTGCAGCTCTGCGTCGGAGACCGGAACGTTCGCCTTGATCTCGGTGTACGCCCAGACCGAGTGGCCGGCGCCGTACCGCCAGGACGAGATCACCCGCTTCCCGCCGCTGATCTCGGCGTAGCTCAGCACGTCGATCGTCGTCTCGTATTTCCCGCCGGGATCGAGAACGACGCGCTTGAACGCGCCGGTGGCGGGATCGATCGCGACGTCGGCGGCGACGCCGACCTGCGGCTGCAGGTGCACCCAGGTCACGGGCGTCCCGCTCAGCTCCTCGCTGCGGAGAACCGTCGCGGGCGCGCCGTCGAGCGCCTCGCCGAAGAGCGACTGATAGGTCGCCGTGTATTGCGCCGGCGCGCCGACGCTGCGCACGGTGAAGCCGTTCGCGTTCGACGTCCAGAGCACGCGGCCGGTGAAACCTTCCTGGAAGGCGCCGTAGCGCTCGCGGTAGACGAACCCGCGATGCACGGACTCGATCGTTTCGCGAACCTTTCCGTCGAGCGTGACCGCGCCCGATTCGCGCAGGCTCGTCACGGTGCCGTCGCCGGCTTGCCAGCCGACGTACGCCGCGTGCTTGGCGAGCAGCGCCCGCGCGTCGTCGGCATGGGCGGGGACGGCGGTCGCGGCGAGCAGCATCGCCGCGACCGCGAGCGCACCCCGGGCGCTCGTTTTCATCATCAATCTCCTAGCGAACAGCGGTCTGGGGAGGGATCAGAGCCCGTTCGGCGTGAGCACGAGCTTCGAGTCGACGTAGTCGAACGTCCAGTTGAAGTGCTGGAGGAAGTCCATCCCGATCAGGCCGCCGTCCTTTCCGAACACCTCGGCCGGCGCGAAGCACGTCTCGACGCGCTCGTAGCGGTACGGACCGACCTCGAGCTGGTTGATGCGGGAGCACTTCGCCGGAACGCTTGTCGGCCCGTCGACGCCGACGAAGAAGAGGTTGTACTGGAACTCCATCGGCGCGCCGGAATACGGGTCCGCAATGCGCGTGGTGTCGGTGAGCGCGACGACGCGCCGGCTGCGCAGGAGATCGTCGCTGAGCGAGACCAGAAAGGAGTCGCCGCTGTCGAAGACCGCTTTCGTCTCGGCGTCGCCGACGCGGAGCGAGATCCCCGGCTGGCGGCTCGCCAGATTGATCGGAAAGGCGTAGGCGCCTTTGACGACGGTCGGCTCGTAGACGCTCGGGTCGAGGATGCGAATCGTCTTCTCGGCGAGGTTCACGTCGACGATCGCGCCGGCGAGGAAGTCGAAGCCGAGAATCCCGTCGATGTCGGCGCCGAAGCCGCCCTTCGCGACCGAGACGGAGACGTTCGAAAGGGTGTTCTTCCCGACTTGGAGCGTGTCGACGCGCTCGAGCCGCGCGGCGACGCCGCGCCCGTTGATCCCCGAGAAGCCGGTGCGGCCGATCGTCGTGAGCTTCTTCGCGAGCTTGTCGGTGAAGGCGCTGTAGAGCAGGATGTCCGCGCCGTCGCCGGAGTCGAGCAGAAAGGTTCCGGGCGTTCCGTTGATCGTCGCGTGCACGTGCACCGCTTTGCCGGGCGGCATGAACCCGAACTCCGGCGTGCGCGTCACGACGTCGATCGGCGTCGCATCCGTCGAGGCGAACGTCCACTTCGCGGTCGGCACCGGGCCGCGGAGCTCGTCGTTCGTCACCGCGCGCACGGTGCCGTCGACGAGCTTGTATTCGCCGTGGGCGGCCTTGTACGCGCCCGGGACGCGAACGCCGGGCGCGATCTCCTTGTAGCCGACGATCGTCTCGTCGTCGTGCACGTAGCGGTCGTCGGGTTCGTAGACGATCTTCACGAAGCCGCCGGTCGCGCGGTCGACGGCGACCTCGGCGGTGACGCCCGCCGGCGGCGTGACGCGCACGATGTCACAGAGGATACCGTTCACGGTGCGCGTTCCGCGCGACTCCAGCGTCGCGCCGGCGAGCTGATCGCTGTCGAGCGCGTTTTCGGTGAGCGCGCGACGGCCCTGGTCTTCCAGCAAGAGCACGGTGTAGCCGTTGTCGTCGGCCTCCCAGAACGCGCGTCCGGTGAAGCCGCTCTCGGTCGAGTTCCCGTTCCCCGACCCGAGCTGGCGAAAGAGCGCGCCACGCCGATAGGTCACCGTCTCGGGCGGACCGCTCTTGGGAATGTCGGCTTCGTCGGGCGAGGGCGAGGGCCGCGGCGTCGCGGAGGCGTCGCGTTCAAAGCGATAGCGCAGCACGAGGCCTTGCGGAGCGCCGACGTAGGCTGCGTGTCGCGCCATGACCGCGGCTGCGTCGTCCTGCGCAGCAGCCGAGGGAAGCGGTGATGCAGCGTTCGCGAGCAACGCCGCGACCGCCAGGGAGGTAAACACCCGGAACGTCATGCCGTACACTTGGCGGAGCCCCCGGCCCGGGGCCTGCCGCACGCACGCAGCCCGGCAGGGTCTTGACGTGTTCTGGATAATCGACGTGCGTTCGACGCACGGACGGCAACGGCTCGGTAGCTCAGCGGTAGAGCGGGGGACTCATAAGCCCTAGGTCGTAGGTTCAAATCCTACCCGAGTCAGGAATTTCTCGAGGTACACCATGTCGACGATCCCCTGCGATTTCTGCCCGCACCCGGTCGACCGGGCGCAGATGGAGGAGATCGAAATCAGCCACTACGTGCCGGACAGCTCGGGGGACGATCTGGCGTACGCGCGCACGTACTTCTTCGGGCATCCCGACTGCGTGCGCAAATTCTACCGGGGACTCGTCGAACACAAGCTGGACCTCTTCAAGCACATGCCGAGCAGCGGCCCCACCGGTCCAACCGGCCCCGCCGCCACCGAAGACCGCCGCTAACGCCACGCGCACCACGACTCGCCACGCAACCAAACCCACCGCGCCTCGCCACGACCGACTCACCGCGCCCGCGACGACCCCAAACTCACCGCGCCCGCAGGCGGTAGCGAGACCCCGCCGCCCGAAGGCACACACCGAAGGAAGGCTGACCCGCGTTGTACGCGGGTCATGCCGAACCGCCATCGAGCGCAGCGAGATGGCGGCAGGCTCCCGTAGCTCAATTGGATAGAGTGTCGCCCTCCGAAGGCGAAGGTTGCCCGTTCGAGCCGGGCCGGGAGCGAGTTTCCTTTCGCGACGACGACGTCGCGTACGTACGCCGCGCGATCGCGCTGGCCGAGCGAGCGGCCGAAGCGGGCGACGTGCCGATCGGCGCGGTGCTCGCCGTCGACGGCCGCGTCTTCGAAGCGTGGAACGCCAAGGAACGGCTCCCCGATCCGACCGCGCACGCCGAGATGCTGGTGATTCGCGGGGCGGCGCGCGCGCTCGGCCGCTGGCGGATCGGCGGGTCGCTCTACGTCACGAAGGAGCCGTGTGCCATGTGCGCCGGCGCGCTCGCCGCGGCGCGGATCGAGCGCCTGGTCTTCGGCTGCCGCGACCCGAAGGGAGGGGCCGCGGGGTCGGTCATCGATATACTCGGATCGGCCGCCGTGAACCATCGGGTCGACGTCGTCGACGGGGTGCTCGCGGACGAAGCCGCCGCCCAGCTGCGCGGATTCTTCGCAACCCGGCGGTGACCACGGAGAGGTGGTCGAGTGGTTGAAGGCACCCGCCTCGAAAGCGGGCAGACGTTGATAGCGTCTCGAGAGTTCGAATCTCTCCCTCTCCGCCACGTTCGCGGCGCGCCGTTCCGGACCGGACGGCGCGCCGTCGTCACAGCGCGAGCTTCGGGTCGCTCGGCGCCGCCGGAAAGCTGAAATCGGAGTTCGTCGCCTCGGCCGTCGCCGTGACGCGGCCGATGTGCAGCGGGCCGAAGAACGTCTGGCGGTACGTCGCGTGCTGCACCAGCCAGTGCCCGCCGACGACGACGTAGTCGCAGCTGAACGAGGCCGACGGACCTTCGTAGGCCACGCGCGTCGGCAGGTTCGTCGCCGTGTCGACGTAGACGTCGTGCAGGTAGAAGTCGGATTCGTTCCCGCGGGTCAGCGTCGGGAGCGGTTCCATCAGGATGTGCGCCACCGCGTCGGTCGAGTCGGGCGCGTAGGACGCGCGGTAGTAGCGCAGCATCTTCACGACGACGTCGGCGTGCGAGACCTCGTTCTCGGTGAAGGTGATCGGCTGGATCTCCTTCACGTAGCTCAGCGAGTCGCGCTGCGAACCGTTGAACTGGAACCGGAAGTACGAGATCGCATCGAAGCTGGGGATGAGCGGAAAGCTGTGCGCGTACTGCCGCCCGCCGTTCGGCAGATCGTGGAGCAGCGCGAAGTCGTCGCGCGTCCGGGTCTCGACCTCGCGGTCGATCACCTTGTGCCGGTTCAGCGCGGGCAGGTCGATCGCGACGTGCGTGCGGTAGACGAGGTACGGCGGGGTTTGCGCGAACGCCGCGGCGGCGGCGTTGGCGGCCGTGCGGAACTGAACGTCGGCTGCGATCACGCGAGTCCGAAGGGGAGGAGAGAGCGAGCGATCAAAGGCGGCCTCATCGTGTCGAATCGTTCGCGCTCGATGCCGGCCCTCACCGCTAGGTCGGAATGAAGAGCTTCGAAGAGTCCGCGACCTTCACGTCGGTGGCCGCGCCGGACGCGGTGTGGCGGGCGCTCTGCGCGAGCGGGGCCCTCGAGCGCGACGGGAGCTTCCCCGACGCCGAGTACGAGCGCGAGCCGCGCGACGACGGGGCCGGCGCGACCATCGGCCGCGCCGCGCTCGGTCCGTTCGCGGTGGAATGGGAGGAGCCGGCGTGGACCTGGGAGGCGCCGCGGCGGGTCACCGTCGAGCGGGTCTTCCGGCGCGGACCCTTCGCGCGGTTCGTCTGCGACACGACCGTCGCCCCGGAGGAGGGCGGGTCACGCGTCGAGCAGGCGGTCACGCTGGAGGCGCAGCGCGGGCTCGGCACGATGCTGGCGCCGATCGTGCTCGCGCGCCGGCGAACGGCCGCGGCCGCCGCCGTGACCCGGGCGATCGCCCTGGCCGAAGGCGGCGGGGGCGCCGCGCAGGCCTCGGCCGCGGGGACGGCCCGCTTCGTCGACGCCCTGGACGTCCTGCGGCCGCACAGCGCCGACGATCTCGCCGTCGCGAGCCGGCTCGCCGCGTTCGTCGAGCGCTCCGGACCGACGCCGCTCGGCGCGATGCGGCCGTTCGGGCTGGCCGATGCCTGGGGGCTGGCGCGCGAACGCGTCGCGGCGGCGATGCTGGCCGCCGCGCGCGAAGGGCTGCTCGACTACGACTGGCGGATCGTCTGCCCGGGCTGCGGCGGCTGGTGCGGCGGCGCGCCCGTGTTGTCGGCGCTGCCGCGCGAGGCTCGCTGCGAGGGCTGCGAGCTCGGCGCTCCGGTCGAGCTGGACCGGACGGTCGAGATCGTCTTCGACGGCCGCGCGAGCGATCGCGGCGCCGTCGACCCCGACCGGCCGACCGGTCCGCGCGGCGCGCCGCGCGCGCACGCCCAGCTCCGCGTCGCGCCGCACCTCTCGGCCGAGGCCGAAGCGGTGCTGGCGACCGGGCCGCATCGCATCCGCGCCGGCGGAGCCGACGCCGCGTTCGGCGTCGAGGACGGCGCGGGCGCGCGCTCGCTAGGCGTCAGCGCCGCGGCCGGCGCGCTGCGCGTCGAGCCGGCGTCCGTCCTGCCGGGCACGGTCCGGATCGCGGTCGTCAACGATTCGGCGCGCCATCTGCCCCTGCGCGTGAGCGCCGAGACGCCGGCCGCCGACGTCGCGACGGCGGCGCGGATCGTCGCGCTGCAGGCGTTTCGCGACCTCTTTCCCGAGGAAGCGGTCGCGGCGGGAACGACCTTCCCGCTGCGCGAGCAGACGATGCTCTTCACCGACGTCGCCGGTGCGACGCGGCTCTACGAGGAGTTCGGCGACGTTCGCGCGAGCGCGCTGATCGCCGAGCAGTTCGAGACGCTGCACGACGTCGTCGCGGTCCACCGCGGTGCGCTCGTCAAGACGACCGGCGACGGCGCGATGGCGGTGTTCGCCGAGCCGCGCGACGCGGCGCTCGCCGCGCAGGCGTTCGCCGCGGCGGCGCCGCTGCCGATGCGGGCCGGCGCGCACGTCGGGCCGTGCGTCGCTCTGCGCGCCAACGAGCGGCTCGATTACGCCGGCGCGACGGTCGCGCTCGCCGCGCGCGTCGCGCGCGCCGCCGGAGTGGGCGAGGTCCTCTTCACGGCGGCGCTCGCCGGCGATGCGCGCGTGCGCGGCGCGCTCCCCGGCGCCGAGCATGGAACGCTCGCGCTGCGCGGCCTCGCCGAACCGCTCGACGTCGTGCGCGTGCGCGGCTCCGACGCGGAGTCGTGAGCTTCGCGCAAAAGCGGTACGAAGACTTTCGTGTCGGCGATGCGGCGACGTTCAGCAAGACGATCACCGAGGCCGATCTGCTGCTGTTCGCCGGCGTCAGCGGCGACTTCTACCCGCTTCACGTCGACGCCGAGTACGCGCAGACGACGCGCTTCGGGCAGCGCGCCGCGCACGGGATGCTGACCGCGAGCCTGCTCTCGACGGTGACCGGGATGCTGCTGCAGCTCCCCGGCGGGATCTACGTCGCGCAGACGCTGCACTTTCGCGCTCCGGTCTTCATCGGGGACACGCTGACCGCGCGTTCCGAGGTGACCGAGCTGCTCCCCGAGCGCCGGCGGCTGCGCGTGCTCGCGGTCGTCGTCAACCAGCGCGGCGAGACGGTCCTCGAGGGCGAAGGAACCCTGCAAAAAGACGAGGCCTGAGCGGCGCGATGGTTCGCGCGGGCGCGGGCACCGTCCCCGGCATGGGCGTCATGCGCATCGTGGTCGCCGAGGACGAGACGGCGATCCGCGACCTTCTCGTGCACCACCTCGAGCGCGAGGGCTTTCGCTGCGATGCCGTCGCCGACGGGACGGCGGCGCTGCGCGCGGCGCGCGCCGGCGCCGACGTGATGGTGCTGGACCTCGGCCTGCCCGTCGTCGACGGGCTCGAGGTCGTGCGGGCGCTCCGCCGCGAGCGGCTCGAGCTGCCGATCCTCGTGCTGACCGCGCGCTCGGAGGAGGTCGACCGGGTCGTCGGGCTCGAGATCGGCGCCGACGACTACGTGAGCAAGCCGTTCTCGCCGCGCGAGGTCGTGGCGCGCGTGAAGGCGCTCGGCCGGCGCGCGAAGCTGGCGGCGACGCCGATCCCGGTCGTCCTGCGCTTCGACCGGCTCGAGATCGACGAAGCCGCGCGCGAGGTGCGCGTCGACGGCGAGGACGTGACGCTGAAGCCGCGCGAGTTCGCGCTGCTGCTCGAGCTCGCGCGCAACGCCGGCGTCGCGCTCTCGCGCACGGTCCTGCTGCAGCGCGTCTGGGGGTTCGCCTTCGAAGGCGACGAGCGCACGGTGGACGTGCACGTCCGGCGGCTGCGGCTGAAGCTGCAGGAGCGGCTGAAGCTTCCGCCGCTGCTGCACACCGTGCACGGCTACGGCTACAAGTTCGGCTGTGGCTGAAGCCGCTTCGCTGCTGCTCCCGCTCGCCGCGCTGGAACGCCGGCTCGCCAGCGCACCGCCCGGCGGGCCGCCGGTGCTGGTGGTGCGCCTGCCCGGGCTCGAGCGCGTCGCGTGGCGGCGTGGGCTGCGTGCGGCGCGCGCGCTCGAGCGGCGCGCCTCGGCGGCGTTCTCGACCGCGGCGCTGCGCGTGCTGCGCGCCGGCGATCTCGTCGCGCACGACGCGGCCAGCGACGTGTTCGTGGCGGCATTGCTCGCGCCGACGCGCGGCGGAGCCGACGTGCCGCCCGCAGCCGACGCGCGCTCCGCGCTGGCGCGCATCGCCGCGACGCTCGAGTCCGCGACGCGGCTCGACGTCCTCGGCGGCTGGACGACCTACGACGCGGCATCCGACGCCGGGAAGCCGAGCGCGGTGATCGAGCGCGCGCTGCTGCGCGGGGCGCAGGAGCGAGAACGCTACGCGTTCTTCTCCTCGCTCGGCCACGAGCTGCGCACGCCGCTCGCCTCGATCCGCGGTTACCTCGAGACCCTCCTCGACGGTGAGATCGACGCCGGAACGCGCGCGCGTTTCATGCGAATCGCGCACGGCGAGTCGCTGCGCTTGAGCCGGCTGGTCGAAGGGATGTTCGAGATCTCGCTGCTCGATCTGCACGCCGTCGGCCCCGCGCGCGCCAGATGCGAGGTGCGCGACGCGCTGCACGCCGCCCACGACGCGTGCACCGCGAACGCGATTCGGTGCGGCGTCGGGATCGCGTTCGCCGACCCGCCGGCCCTCGCCGTCGCGATCGGACTCGACCAGCTCACGCTCGTTCTGGTGAATCTGATCGACAACGCGGTGAAGCACGGCAAGACGGGCGGCGGGGTCTTCATCGGCATCGACGCGGCGCGCGCCGACCGCGTCCGCATCACGGTCGACGACGACGGTCCCGGGATCGCGGCGATCGATCGCGAGCGGATCTTCGAGCTGGGGGAGCGCGGGGCGACGCACGCCGCCGGGACCGGGATCGGGCTCGCGCTGGCGCGGCTGATCGTCGAGCGCGCCGGAGGACGGATCACGCTGGAACGCTCTCCGCTGGGCGGCGCGCGCTTCACGCTCGCCGTGCCGCGCGCCTAGCGTCCGGGAAAGGCCGCAGCCCGAAGCGAACGCCGGGCCGATGAACCGGCTGGGGGCGACGGCGCTTCTCGCGGCTCTTGCGCTCGCAGGGCCGGCGGCACGGGCCGGCGCGTCGGAGTGGCGGCCGGCGAATCTGCATGCGACGAGCGCGACCCTGCTCGAGGTGCTCGCGGTTCGTGCGCGGGCGGCCGGCGCCGCAGCGCCGCGCGAGCGGCGCGAGCGCTGGACGTACGCGACCGGCGAACGGCGCATCGCGGTCGACGTCGCGGTGCGCGGCGACGACTTTCGCTCGACGATTCGGCTCGGTTCGGCAACGTACGAGGCGGGACGCTTGCACGGCGTGCGCTGGCGCGCCGACGCGAACGGGATCGTGCACGCGACCTGGTCCGACGATCAAGGCGATCCGCTCGACCGGCTTCCACAGAGTCTCTTTCCGTTCTCGGCGGCCGACTGCGAGCTCAGCGGCGAAACGTCCGGTCCCGCACCGGCCTGGGTCGTCGTCGACCGCGCGCCGCACGACAAGCCGCACTGGTTCTTCGTCGACGAAGCGAGCGGCGCGATCGTTCGCGAGATCACGCGCGAGGGAAAGTACGACGTCGAGACGACGTTCGACCGGTTCACTGCGGACCCGCTGGAAAACGGAGCGCGGCGCCCGCGTGCGTGGCAGGTGCGCGACGGCGAGCGCGCCGACGATCTCGACGTGAGCGTCGATGCGGTGCAGCCCGGCCCGGTCGCCGAAGCCGACGTCGCGCTGCCGCAGGACCGGCGGCTCTTCGAGCCCGCCGCGCGCACGCCGCGCGCCGTGACCCTGCCGGCGCGGTTCGACGGCGACCGCATCGTCGTCGCGGTCGAGATGGAAGGGATGCAGCGCCAGTTCGTGCTCGACACGGGGACGCAGGACATCGAGGTCGCGAGCAGCGTGCTCGGCCGGCGCGTGACGACGACGCTGCAGCATGCGACGCTGCCGCTGCTGCGCGTCGGCCCGCTCGCGCTCGCCGACGCCTCCGTGCTCGCGATCCCCACCGACTTCGGGGTCGACGGGATCCTCGGCGGCGATTTCTTCTACGGGCACGTCATCCACGTCGACTACGCCGGAAAGAAGGTCGAGGTGCTGAGCGCCGACGAGGCGGCCGGCGTGTTTCACGACCCGCAGATCGCGGTGCTCCGGATGAACGTCGGCGAAGGGATCCCGCTGGTCCAGGTGCGGATCGGCGATGCGACCGGCGATCGCTTCGCGCTCGACACGGGCTCCGCGATGCCGAACGTGCTGGCGCCGTTCGTCGACCGTCATCGCACCGAGATCGAGCGCAGCTGGAAGCCCGCGGCGTTCCCGCGCCGCGGACCGTACCGCACCGACGACTATCTCGAGGGCTCGATCGCCCTCACCGCGCGCCGCGTCGACGAGCTCGACCTCGGCCCGGTGAAGTTTCGCGATCTGATCGTGGGCACCGAGTCGGCGAACCCGCGCAGCGACGCGATCTCGATCGCGCTCGATGGGATCATCGGGACGCAGGAGCTGCGTTTTTTCGATTTGTGGTTCGACTACGACGACGGTCTGCTGGCGATGCGCCCGGTCCGCCGATGACGCCCCGGCCGCGCCGCCGCGCCGCCGTCACGCTGGCGATCATGGCCTCGCCGCCGCACGGCGTGATCTTCGTCGAGCGCGCCGCGCACTTGAAGAACCATCCCGGGCAGATCGGGCTCCCCGGCGGCGCCGTCGATCCGGCCGACGGCGACGACCTGCGCCGCACCGCCCTGCGCGAGATGCACGAAGAGGTCGGCGTCGCGCCCGAGCGCGTCCACCTGGTCGGCGAGCTGCCGATGGTCTCGCAGCGCGTGAACGTCTTCGACGTGACGCCGTTCGTCGGGGTCGTCGAACCGGGTCCTTTGACGATCGATGCGGGCGAGACGGCGGCGGTGTTCACGATTCCGCTCGAGATCATCCTCAGCGACGCGCTCACCGAGGGGACGATCTCGTTCGCCGAGCGCATCGTGGAGAGCCATATCCTCGACTACGACGGCCGTCGCGTCTGGGGACTGACCGGCGCGATCCTGCGCTCGTTCGCCGACGCCTGGTACGATGCGCGGCAGCCGCTCCGCGCAGCGGTGGAAGCGGAGCTGCGCGCGAAGAAGCGCCGCTCCGGTGTATGAACGTCTCCTCGATCCTCCCGCGGCGGCTGCTCATCGCGGCGGCCGCGCTCCTCGCGGTGATCGTCCTCGGCACGGCGGGCTACGTCGCGTTCGAGGGCTGGTCGGCGTTCGACGCGTTCTACATGACGATCACCACGATCACGACGATCGGCGGGGGCGAGCCGCGACGCATGGATCTCGCGGGGAAGTGGTGGACGATCCTAGTCGTCGTGTTCGGCTTCGGCGTGCTGACCTACACGGTGCTGCAGCTCGTCGCGTACGTGATCGAAGGGCAGCTGGGTCAGCAGGTCGAGGGGCGCCGGATCCGGCGCCGGGTCGCTAAGATGCGCGAGCACTTCATCTTGTGCGGCTTCGGCCGCGTCGGCCGCGAGATCGCGCACGACCTCACCGCCGAGCGCATCGCCTTCGTCGTCGTCGACATCAACCAGAGCTCGCTGCAGGGCGCGATCGGCGAAGGCTTCACCGTGGTGCACGGAAACGCGTCGGACGTCGCGACGCTGCGCGCCGCCGGCGTCGAGCGCGCCCGCGGGCTGATCACCGCGGTCGACAGCGATGCGGACAACATCTACGTCACGCTCTCGGCGCGAACGCTGAAGCCCGACCTGTTCATCGTCTCGCGCGCGAACCGCGAAGACGCCGAGCAGAAGCTGCGGCTGGCCGGCGCGAACCGCGTGATCTCGCCGTACACGATCGGCGGGCGCCGCATGGCGAGCCTCGCGATGCGCCCCACCGCGGTCGACTTCGTCGACACCGTGCTCACGGCGAACAACGGCCAGCTCATCCTCGAAGACTTCACGATTCGCGAGGGCTCGCCGTGGATCGGCCGCTCGCTCGCGGAGCTCGTCTCGGCCGACACCGAAGCGATCGTCCTCGCGATCAAGCGCAGCGGCGCGATGGAGTTTCGCCCGCCGGGCGCCAAGGTGCTCGCCGCCGGCGACGAGATCGTGGCGGCGGGACCGCCCGCCTCGATCCGCCTGCTCGAAGGCCGTCTCTAGCGCCCGCGGCGCGGCGCGTTCGCCGCGCGGCCTGCGCGGGAATAGCACGTCCATGCGTACGATCGCGATCGATCGGTTCGGCGAGCGGGGCTCGCTCCGCGACGTCCCCGATCCGCAGCCCGGCCCGGACGACCTGCTCGTTCGCATCACCGCGGCGGGCGTGAATCCGATCGACTGGAAGGTGCGGGACGGAAAATCCGGGCCGCGCCCCTTTCCGCTCGTCCTCGGGCAAGATTTCGCCGGCGTCGTCGAGCGCGCCGGTGCGAACGTGACGCGGCTGCGCGAAGGACAGCGAGTGTTCGGCGTCGCGCGCTCGCACGGCGCGTACGCCGAGAAGACGGTGGTGCCGGCGAACGTCCAGGCCGAGCCGGTCGCGACGGTCCCGGACGGCCTCGGCGACGGAGCGGCGGCCGCGCTGCCGACGCCGGCGCTCACCGCGCTCGCCTCGATCGAATGGCTCGGCGCAGGGCAAGGGACCATGCTGTTCATCGCGGGCGTGGCAGGCGCCGTCGGCGGTCACGCCGCGCGGATCGCGAAGGCGCGCGGCGCGCACGTGATCGGGACGGTGAAAGGCGACGCCGGCGAAGCGCGCGAGCTCGGCGTCGACGAGGTGATCGACGCCTCGGCCGGCGATCCGTTCACGCAGGTGAAGCGCGCGCACGCCGAGGGCATCGACCTCGTCCTCGATTTGGTCAGCGACGGCGAGACGCTGAAGAAGAACGCCGAGATCCTCAAACCCGGCGGAAAGCTGGTCACGACGACCCACGTCGCGGACGAAGCCTGGTTCACCCAGCACGGCATTCGCGCGTACAACATCGTGATGAACCAGACGCCGCAGTCCTCGCCCGACGGCCTGGAAACCGTCGCCCGCATGGTCCTCGCGGGCACGCTGACGGTTCGCATCGCCGGCACGTTCCCGCTCGCCGAGGCACCGGACGTGCTCGAGCGGGTCAAGGCCGGCGAGATCCACGGCAAGGCGATCCTGCGCCCGTAGGCGCCGGCGTCAGACGACGTCGGCGTCGTAGATGATGCGGATCGTGCCGATGCGGCGGCGCTGGGCGTAGAGCGCGACGGACAGGTCGTTGTAGACGATCCCGGTGTCGCGGGCGTAGGTGTAGATCGCCCACGGGCGCTCGCCGTCGAGGGTGAGGGCGCAGCTCCGCTCGCGGAACGTCGCGTAGGCCGTGCGGCGCGCAAGATCGTCGGCGCCGGCGCCGAGGCCGACGCGCGAGCAGCGCAGGCTCAAGTCGTCCTCGAAGAAACGTTTGATGCGGTTGTGGTCGAGGTCGGTCGTGCGAACGCCGGTCCAGTCGCGCCGGCAGTCGCGGTAGTGGCCGAAGCAGAAGCCGTTCAGATCGACCGCGAACATCGCTTTGATCGCGGGATGGCGGGACACCGACGCGTCGATGATCGCGTCGATCCCGTCCTCGACGAAGCGGTCGTAGCGCGTCTCGAACTTCGGGGGGTTGAAGCCGCTCTCGGGGACCCTCGACACGTCGAACAAGCGTCCGAGGCGGGCGATCAGCGGGCCCTTGAGCTCGACGTAGCTCGTGTCGAAGAAGTCGTCGAGGCGCAGCTCGCGGCGCGCGATGACGGCGTCGAAGACCGCGTCCATCTGCTCGGCGACGCTGTGGCCGAGGGAGCGGATCGACTCGGCGACGATCCCGAGCGGGCGGCGGGCCGCGAGCCCGTGCGCGCGCATCCCGAGCAGCGCGAGCTCGAGGCGGCGGCTGTCGGTCGCCGCGACCGTGTCGCTTTCGACCCGGCGCAGCGCCATCTGCGTCGCCGTGCGCACCTGCGCGAGGGCGGCGAGCTGCTGCTCGACGACGCCGGCCACTTCCGACGCCTGCTGGAGCGTTCCGTTCAGCTCGTTGCGCAGCTCACCCACCGTGCCTTGCATCCGCGTCGTCTCGTCGAAGACGCCGGCGGTCTGCGCGACCGCCGCGGCGGTCGTGCGCGACATCGAGCCGCTCGCCTCGGCGACGCCCGCGATCACGCCGGCGATCTCGGAGGTCGCCTGCGAGGTGCCTTCGGCGAGCCGGCGGATCTCGTCGGCGATCACGCCGAAGCCCGCGCCGGCATCGCCGGCGTGCGCCGCTTCGATCGCGGCGTTCAATGAGAGCAGCGTCGTCTCGCTCGAGATCGCATCGATCAGGTCGAGGATCTTCGCCGCGCGGTCGCCCGCGGCGGTCGTCGCCGAGACGTAGGATTCGGCATGCTGGACCGTCTCGCGGACGCGCACGACGCGCTCGAGCGCGCGCTGCAGCTCTTCGACCGACGACCCGAACCCGGCGCGCATCGCGTCGAGCGACTCACGCATCCGCTGCGCCGCGCCGCCCGCCACTTCGGCACCGGCCGCGTTCTCGTCGACCGCGTGCGTCGTCGCCTCGAGCTGCGTGCGCAGCGAAACGAGCCCGTCGGCGATCGCGCGCCACTCGTAGCTGTTGCGAGCGATCGAGACCGCGATCGCGGTGATCCCGCGCAGGAGCTCGCGCTGGTCCGCATCGACCCGCGCGCGCAGGGCGCCAGCGGCCTCACGGACCGCGGGCGGAAGCGACTCCACCTCGACCGGGGCGCCGGCGCCGTGCGCGCCGTGCGCGCCGCCCTCGCCTAGCCGGTAGGTGCCGATCGAAGCCTGCAGGCCGGCGAGCGCGTCGCCGAGCGCGAGCCGCGCGGCGCGCTCCGCGGCGGTCGAGATCTCATGCGCGTGGCGGGCGATGCTCTCGACGCCGCCGGCGACGCTCGAAAGGCTCGCGCTCTGCTCGGCGGCGATGGTGGCGACGTCGCCGATCGCGCGGTCCAGCTCGCGCACCTGCTCGCGCGTCGCGCCGGACCGCTCGCGCGCCGCGTGCAGATCGCGCGCCAGCCCGCGCACGATCGAGGCCGATTCGTTGATCGTTTTTTCGACCTGGGCGCTGGCGTCGTGCAGCTCGCGCTCGATCGTCTTCACGTTGGCGGCCGACTCGTCGGTCGAGGCCGCGAGCTTCTTGACTTCGCTCGCGACGATGTCGAAGCCGCGACCGCGCTCGCCCAGATGCGCGGCCTCGATCGCCGCGTTGATCGACAGCAGGCCGGCTTGGCGCGCGATGCGGCGGAGCCGGTCGAGAAAAGCGGAGATCTGCCCGGAGCCCGAGTCCATTGCGCCGGCGAAGGCCGCCGCGGCCTCGACCGCCGCGGCGACGGCGTCGAGCCGGCTCAGCACCTGATCGATCCCGGCGTCGTAGCGCGACGTCGACTCGGCCATGGTCCCAGCCTGCGCGCGAAGCGCTTCGGCCGTGTCGGCGACATGGGCGGCGCCGCGATCGATCTCGGCGATCGCCGCGGCGGTTTGCTCGACGACGGCGCTGTGGTCGGCGGTGGTGCCGGCGATCGCGTCGAGCTGACGCGCGTTGAGCGCCGCCGCTTCGGATGCGCCCTCGACGATCTCGCGGAAGTTCGCCATCTCCTCGCGGAGCCCGTCGACAAAGCGCTGCGCGAGCGTACCGTGCGCCGCGGCTGCGGCTTCGAGCCTGGGGAGGGGAAGCGTCAGGTCGCGGGTCCGCTCGATCTCGGCCAACCACGTGCGAACGCCCTCCGCGTCCGATACCTCGGCGTGCGCGAGTCTCTCCACCATGCTTACCATATCGGCCGATCGCCTCGGAATCGTGCGCGGCCCGGCGCGAACTCCCGAGCGGGCCAGAGGTTGCTCGCCGGGTTCGCAGGGAACACGGTCGGCGTGATCGTCAGCATCTCCCGCGAGCTGGGAGCGGGCGGGCTCAGCGTCGGTGAGGCCGTCGCCGCGGCCCTCGGTGCCGCGCTGCTCGACGAGCGCTCGATCATCGCGGAGATCTCGAAGCGGGAGGGCCTGCCGGCGGAGTTCATCGCCGAGCGCATGGAGCGGCCCCCGCCGGTCGGGCAGCAGCTCATCGCGGACCTGGCCGCGGCGAGCGCGATGATGCCGGTGACGCTGACCTGGGAGCAGCCGGAGAACGTCATCGTCGACGGCGTCCGCAGCCTCGTCCTCGAGCGCGCCGCGCACGGCCACGTCATCGTGATCGGCCACGGCGGCGTCAGCCTCCTCGGCTGGCGCCCCGCGGGAACCCAGGTCTTGGCGATCCTGCTGCGGGCGAGCAAGAGCTGGCGCGTCGCGCAGCTCGCGCGGCGCTACGGGATCGACGCGGAGGAGGCGTCGCGCCGGATCGAGCGGACCGACGCCGCCCGCCAGCGCTACCAGCGCCATTACTTCAACACCGATCTGTACGACAGCCGCCAGTACGATCTCGTCCTGTGCTCCGAGACGCTCGGGCTCGACACGGCGATCCGCCTCGCGGTCGACGCCGCGACGCGCGCCGCCGCATTGCGCGCGTAGCGATGGGAGACGGCAACGACGCGATCTGGTGGATCGTCGGATTCGTGATCGGCGCGGCGATCGTCGCCGCGATCGGCAACTCCATGGTCGCCGAGCGCGGTCGCACGCGCCGCACGATCCCCATCCTGCTCGCCTCGGCGATCGTCACCGGCCTGATCGTCGGCTGGGCCCTCGACGCCTGGATCCGCTTCATGCACGCCTCGGCGACGCTGCCGATGTAGTCGAGGCTCGTCTCGAAGGCGGGTGCATTGCGCGATCGCATGGTGCGTGGACGCCGTTCTCGCCGAGGAGGCAGGCGCCGGCTTTCGGGCCGTCCGGAGGTCGAGCGGTTGGCCATTCGGAACATCGGTGGACAGAGTGGGCGCCTCACGAAGCGGCGCCGGAACGCGAGGTCCCCTGGTGATCCTCAACAGCCTCGAAGTGATGTTCGGCGGTCAGGCCGGTGACGGAAGCCTGACGACGGGCGATCTGATCGCGGGTGTCTTCAAGCGGATGGGGCTCGAGGTCTACACCTACAAGGACTTCCCCTCGCGGATTCGCGGGGGCCACACGAACTACGTGATCCGCGCCGGCGAGCGCGCGAACTACGGGATGGCCGACGCCGTCGACGCGCTGGTCGCGTTCGACCTCGAAGCGGTGCAGGCGCACGTCGACGAGATGCGAGCGGGCGGCTTCGTCGTGTTCGACAGCACCGACGAGGCGATCCCCGACGAGCTGCGCCGCGACGACGTGACGTGGTACGAGATCCCGCTGCAGAAGCTCGCGAAGGAAGAGCTGGGCCTGGCGCTGGTGCGCAACACGATCTCGCTCGGCGCGCTCGGCGCGCTGGTCGGGATGGACCCGGAGATCGTGCGCGCCGACGTGCGGGCCGTCTACGGCCGCAAGGGCGAGAAGATCGTCGATCTCAACCTGCGCGCGATCGAGGTCGGCGAGATCTACGTGCGCGAGCACTTCGGTTCGCGTCCCAGCGGCTACGGGCTCGTCGCCTCGGACGACGGCGACCGGCTCATCATGATGGGCAACGACGCGATCGCCTACGGCGCGCTGGTCGCGGGCTGCCGCTTCATGGCAGGATACCCGATCACCCCCGCGACCGACATCCTGGAGTGGATGTCGAAAGAGATGCCGCGCGTCGGCGGCGTCGTCGTGCAGGCGGAGGACGAGCTCGCCGCGATCACCATGACGCTCGGCGCCGCGTTCGCCGGCGTGCGCGCCATGACCGCGACGTCAGGGCCGGGACAGGCGCTGATGACCGAAGCGATCGGTCTCGCCGGCGTGCTCGAGATCCCGGTCGTCGTGGTGGAGTGCGCGCGCACCGGGCCGTCGACCGGGATGCCGACGAAGACGGAGCAGAGCAATCTGAACCATCTCATCTACAGCGGTCACGGCGAGATTCCGCGCGTCGTGCTCGCCCCGGGGACCGTCGCCGAGTCGTTCGAGCTCGCGGTCAGCGCGCTGAACCTCGCCGAGATGTATCAGCTCCCGGTGTTCCTGCTCACCGAACAGGCGCTGTGCCAGAGCAAGGCGACGCTTCCGCCATTCGACCTCGACACGGTGCGCATCGAGCGCGGCAAGCTGATCGACGACGGCGAGGTGACGTTCGGCGAATACAAGCGCTTCGCGTTCACCGACGACGGCGTCTCGCCGCGCGTGATCCCCGGCGTCCTCGGCGGGATGCACCTCGCCGCCGGCTCCGAGCACAACGACGCCGGCGTCATCACCGAGAACGCGCGCAACCGCGCCCGGATGATGGAGAAGCGGATGGGCAAGCTCGACGCGATGCGCGACGATCTGCCGCAGGCGGTGCTGCACGGCGTCGCCGACGCCGACGTGGCGATCGTCGGCTACGGCGCGAACACCGGACCGATCCGCGAAGCGGTCGAGCGGCTCGGGCGCGCCGACGTGCTGACCCGGTTCCTGCAGCTGCGCACGCTCTGGCCGTTCCCCGAGGACACGATCCGCGAGTTCGTGGGCGGCGCGCGGCACGTGTTCATCGTCGAGAACAACTACACCGGACAGCTCGAGCGCCTCATTCGCAGCGTCGTCGGCCCGCTCGAATCGCTCCACGGCGTGCGCAAGTACGACGGCCGGCCGTTCCGCCCGATCGAGATCATCGAACCGATTCGGCGGATCGCCGAGCTCGGCAAGCCCGCGGAGATCATCTGACCATGGCGATGCTCACGGCGAAAGACTTCGCCACGGCGACCCCCTCGTGGTGGTGCCCCGGCTGCGGCGACTACGGCGTCCTGTCGGCGCTCAAGTCGGCGCTGGCCGAGCTCGGCAAGCAACCGCACGAGGTCGCGTTCATCAGCGGGATCGGCTGCTCGGGGAAGATCTCCGGCTACCTGCACAGTTACGCGTTCCACGGCGTGCACGGGCGCGCGCTCCCCGTCGCGACGGCGGTGAAGCTGGCGAATCGCGATCTCACCGTGATCGCGGCCGGCGGCGACGGCGACGGCTACGCGATCGGCGCCGGGCACTTCGTCCACGCGGTGCGGCGCAACCCCGACATCACCTACATCGTGATGGACAACCAGACGTACGGGCTCACGAAAGGCCAGTCGTCGCCGACCAGCGCCAGCGGCTACGTGGCATCGGTGAGCCCCAACGGAAATCCGGACAACCCGATCAACGGGCTCGCGCTCGCGCTCGCGGCCGGCGCGACCTTCGTCGCGCGCGGCTTCTCGGCGCAGCCGAAGCAGCTCGTCGCGATGATCAAAGCGGCGGTCGAGCACCGCGGCTTCTCGATCGTCGAAGTGATGTCGCCGTGCGTCACCTACAACAAAGTGAACACCTACGCATGGTTCAAGGAGCACGTCGACGACGTCGGCGGCCGCCCGGACTACGCCGCCCGCGACCGGGTCGCCGCCTTCGAGGCGCTCACCCGCGAAGGCCCGATCGCCCTCGGCATCCTCTACCGCGTAGAGCGGCCGACCTTCGAAGAGCGTGTCGGGCTCCCTCAGCAGCCGATCGCCCGGTTGGATGTCGAAGCTCAGCGAGCGGGGTTCGCGGCGATGCAGGCCGCCTATCGCTGAGCCGGAGGGCCCGGACGCGACTCGTTAGGACCAATTTCCCATCGTCCTTAGGCCTCTCGACGGTGAACGGGACGCGCGGTCGCGCCGATGGTACAGAGGCGACCGGATCGAGGATGGTCCGGAGCTCCGAAGGTATGGAGACCATGACGGAACTGACGGCATTCGTCCGCGGGCATGAGGTCCGCGCGCTCCTCGAGGCGACCGCGATCGCCCGGCTGGTCGCGTCGATCGACGCGCTGATCGCCGACGCCGAGCTCCGCGCCGGCGACGATGCGATCGCCGAACATTGTGCGGTTTCGTGGCGCCGCCGACGCGACGCCCTGCTGACGGAGCACGCGGCTCTGCTCTCCTAGCGCACTCGCGCTGGCAGGACGGAGCACGAGGCGCGCCTCACTTTGGTACGTTTCGTGCCCCTCCGGTAAAGGACAAGACCGCTCCATGCACCTACGGCTCCTCGGACTCTTCGGCGGGCTCGCCGTCGCGACGACGACGGTCGTGTTCGCCGCCTGCAGTCCGCAGAACGCGGGCCTGATCTCCGTCACCCACGTCACGCCCGCGTCCTACGTTCGCGTGCTGAACGGCTCGCCCGACCTCGCCTCGATCGACGTCGTCGTCGAACCGGCTTCGACGCCCACACCGGCGCCCAAGGCGACGCCGACGGCCAGCCCGAGTCCGCCGGTGAATGCGACCGGCCTCGCCTATCAGTCGATGACCGCGTACGGCTCGACGATCGGCGACGTCGGCATCATCGTGACGGTGAAGCAGCACGGTTCCTCGACGACGGCGCTGAGCTGCACGACGACCGCGCTGGCCGAGAGCGATCGCTATACGGTCGTCATCGCCGGCCGCGCGACGAGTCCGGCGAACACACCCACCGGGCTGCAGTGCGACGTCTTCCTCGAAGACCCGCCGTCGATCACGACGGGGCAGGCGCTGATCGGATTCCACCACGCGGCGCCGCTGTTCGCGTCCGTCTCGAAGACCGCGCAAGGAACGGTGCAGTACGGGACCTTCCCGCCTGGGTCGACGACCTATGCCAAGCCGGTGAACTTTGCGGGCTTCACCGCGCCGGCGACCGGCTCGAACTTCGCCGGCGGGACGGCGACGTATGGGACGATCACGGCCGTGACGACGTCGCCCGGCGTCGGCGTGTACGCCAGCGACGGGACCGAGGTGAGCACCGGCGCGACGCCGACTCCACCGACGTCGATCTTCGCCAGCGCGCTCCCCTCGGAGGCCAGCGTCGGGTTCGAGATCGCGACGCCGGGCGCCGACGGCGCGAACGTGCTGCCGTTCACGGTGGGTACTTTCACCAGCTACCTGTTCGACGTCTACCTGATCGACAGCACGACGTCGGCCAGCAAGGCCGGACTCGTCGGCACGCTCGATTAGAGGATTCGGCGCTCTGGACGAGCGCCGAATCCATCGCGTTTGCGGACTGCGCCCGCAAGCCGCCTTCGCGGTCCTCGCTGGGGTGCGGTCCGCCATCCCGCGGCGACGATCGCTGAAACCATCGCGGTCCTCGCGGTGCTGCGGTCCGCCCCTCGCCTCAGGTGGGGTGGCGGGTTGCGGTTTTCGTGCGGTTCGGTTTCGGCTTAGGCGAGGTGGAGCGTGGCGGTTTCGCCGGGGCGCATGACGGTGACGGTGGTCGAGGGGGAGAGGCGGGCGGCGGCGTCGCGGAAGCGGGCTCCGCATTCGGTCTGCAGCACGAGGGGGTTGTGCGCGTAGTGCACCGGGACGGCGTGCTGCGCGCCGACCAGGCGGCACGCGTTCGCCGCATCTTCCGGTCCCATCGTGAAGGCGCCGTTGCCGCTCGCGAGCACGGCGAGCGCGGGCTTGTAGCGGTTGCCGATCAGCGCCATGTCGCCGAACAGGTCCGTGTCGCCGGAGGCGTACATCCGCACGCCCCCGACGTCGATGATGAAGCCGGCGGAGGGATAGCCCGCCGCGGTCGAGTGGATCGCGGGGACCAATTCGAGCCGCACCCCCTTCCACGTCGCGACCCCGCCCATGTTGATCGCCGCGCCGTTGTTGAGCACGAGGGTGGGATAGTCGAGCTTCGCGTCCTTGAACTTGCTGATCAGGTTGACGCGGAACAAGTCGCTCTGACCGACGGTGCGGAACTCGACGCCGGCCTCGACCAGCGCACGCATCAGCTCGAAGTAATCGCCCATGTGATCGCCGTGATCGTGGGTGAGCGCGATGACCAGCGCCTCGGGCTTGCGCGCCTTCATGTGCGCCACGTACGCGGCGGCGCTCGCGAGCTCGGGCGGCTTCTCGATGCCGAACGCTTTGAATCCGGTGTTGTTCCAGATCCATGCGTCGACGAGCACGATCGCTTTGTCGTCGGGGGTTGCGAGCTCGTAGACGCCGCCGCCGTACCAGCGCATCTTCAGGGTCCCGCCGCCGCTCGCCGGTGCGAGCGTCTCGGCGGAGCCGCGCGGCCGCACGATCCCGACCGCGCCGCTCGCCGCGGTCACGCCGAAGAACTCCCCACGGGAAAGATCGGACATCGCATCCTCCTCAGGCCTCGCGAGCGCGTCGTGTAGGGCCGCCATACGCGAGCGGCCTCACAAGCCCTGGCGCCGCCGGTCCCGCGGGGCGCCGGCCGCCGGGAACGGCCGAAGCCTCGCGGGAAGCGGCTCTGCGATGGAAAGCGGCGAGCTGGTTCGCGCCGCGCTGGCGCGCTCGGCCCAGCGGTTCCTGCGGTGTGAGGCGCACCTGTGCGAGCACGACGCCGCCGGCGAGATCGACGAAGCAGCCGTCCACGACGCGCGCGTCGCCGTCCGCCGGCTGCGCTCGGATCTGCGCTCGTTTCGCGCCTTCCTCGACGCGCCGTGGACCGACGCGCTGCGCGAGGAGCTGCAGGCCGCGGGGGACACGCTCGGCGCTGCCCGCGACGCCGACGTGCTGCTCGCGCGGCTGAACGCCCATGCCGGCGACATCCCGGCCGCCGACCGCGAACGCGTCTCCGACGCGCTCGCGCCGCTGCGCGCCGAGCGCGATGCCGCGTACGTGCGGGTGCGCGCGATGCTCGCCGGCGAGCGGCACGCGGCGCTGGTCGGGGCGGTGCGCACCGCCGCCGCCTCGCCGCCGCCGGGCCGGCGCGGCGCGGAGGATGCGGCGAGCGCCGCCGCCGAGGTGATGCGCGATGCGTGGAAGACGGTGCGCAAGGCCGTGCGCGCGTGCGCCGACCCGCCCAGCGATGCGGACCTGCACCGCGTGCGAATCAAGGCGAAGCGCGTGCGCTACGCCGCCGAGGCGCTCGAACCGTGGATGGGCGCCCCGGCTCGCGTCCTCGCGCGGCGCGTCGCGCGGCTGGGCGATCTTTTGGGCGAGCAGCACGACGGCGTCGTCGCGGCGGCGCGCTTGCGCCGGGCGACATGGGACCCGCGGCTCGCGTTCGTCGCAGGGCAGCTCGCCGCGCTCGAGCACGCGGATGCGCTGCGTTGCCGTGCGCGCTGGCGCCGGGCCTGGCGCCGCGCGAAGCGGCGCCGCTTCACCTGATCAGCGCACGTACGACCCGCCGTTGACGTCGAGCGTCGCACCGTTGAGGTGTCGCGCGAGCGGCGTGCAGAGAAAGGCGACGACGTGCGCGACTTCGTCGGCCGTGGCGACGCGCCCGACCGGAATCTCTGCGGCGATCTCGGCGCCGCGCTCGGCCAGATCGGGCGCCGCCATCTCGGTGTCGACGAACCCCGGCGCGACCGCGTACGCGACGATCTGGGGCGCGCAGCTGCGCGCGATCGACTTCGTCACGTTGATCAGCGCCGCTTTCGAGGCGCCGTAGTCGGCGAAGCTCAGCTCGCCGCGGTGCCCCGCGCGGGAGGCGACGTTGACGATCGCGCCCTCCCCGCCCGCGCGCATCGCGCGCATCGCCAGCCAGATCAGGTTCGCGGCCGCGAAGAGGTTGATCTCGAGCGTTCGGCGCCAGCCCGCACGCCACGCCGCGTAGTCGGCGGCGTCGAAGGGATTCTCGGCGAAGACCGCGGCGTTGTTCACCAGCACGTCGAGCGTGCCGAAGCGTCCGAGGCATGCGTCGACGCAGGCCGGGAGCGCCTCGGCGTCGGCGTCGGCGAGGTCGAGCCGGTACGGCTCGACGCGCTCGCCGAGCTCGTCGCGCAGCGCGTTCGCCTCGGCGCTTCGCTCGCGGTAGGTGAAGAACACCGCCGCGCCGGCGCGGTGCAGCGCGCGGACGATCGCCGCACCGATCCCGCGGTTCCCGCCGGTGACGAGCGCGACACGTCCGCGCAGATCGATGGTTCCGGCGAGAGCCTCGTCGGATGTGGCGTGCTGCGTCATGCGGGGCTGCGCCGGCCTTTCGTGAAGAGGACGAACGGAATCGCCGCGAGCGGCACCACCGCCAGCAGCAGCAGCAGATCGCGGTAGGTGAGCACCGCGGCCTGGGCGCCGACCAGCGCGGTCAGCCGCGGGATCACGACGTGTACGAGATCGCGCGAAGGCAGCGCGGCGACCGCGTGGTTCGCGAGGTGAATCCGCGAGGCGAGCGCGTCCCACCAGAACGCTTGCCGTCGATCTTGCAAGGTCGTGATGGTCGCGATGCTGACGCTCCCGCCGATCTGGGCGCTCAGGTTCCAGATCGCCGCGCCGTAGCCGATCTCCGGCCCCGGCAGCGAGCGAAGCGCGATGAACCCCAGCGGCGTCCAGAGGAAGGCAAAGGCGACGCCGACGACGAGCATCCCGGGGACGAACACCTGCGCGTCGCTGACCGGCGTCACGCCGCGCGAGAGCATGTACGTGCCGGCCGCCAGCGTGGCGAGTCCGAAGGTCGCCGCGGCCCGCGCCGAGACGATCCCGCGCTGCAGCAGGAACGTCCCGAGCGGGGTGAGCAGCGCGGTCGGCACCGTGCGCAGAAACAGCACGGTCCCGGCGAGCAGAGCCGTGAAACCGAGCGAGTTCTGCAAGTACAGCGGGAGGACGAGCAGCGAGCCGAATAGGTTCGCGCCGAGCGCGAAGGTGCCGATCGAGGCGAGCGTGAGGTTGCGGTGGCGCAGCGTGCGCAGCTCGAGGACAGGGTGCGCCGTGCGCAGCGCATGGACGACGAACCACGGCAGCGCGACCGCCGCCCATGCGGCGCACGCCACGATCCCGCCGTCGTCGAACCACTGCTTGATCTCCCCGCGCTCGAGAAAATACTGCAGCGCAGCGAGTCCGCTCACCAGCAAGAAGATCCCGAGCACGTCGACCGGCCGGCGCTGCGTCGGCGACTCCTTGAGCGTCGTGAGCAGCGCGACGACGCAGAAGATCCCTAGCGGCAGGTTGATGAAGAAGATCACCGGCCAGCTGAACTCGTCGGTCAGCGCGCCGCCGACCGTGGGGCCGAGGCCGGGTCCGAGCACCGCGATCAGCGCGAAGATGCCGGTCGCCACCGCCTGGCGCTCGCGCGGAAACAGCGAGACGAGGATCGACTGCGACGTCGCGACGAGCCCGCCGCCGAACAGCCCTTGGATCACGCGCGAGAGGAGCAGCGCGCCGAAGGAAGTCGAGAGCCCGCACAGCAGGCTCGCGAACGTGAAACCGACGATCGAGAAGATGAAGTAGCGCTTGCGGCCGAAGCGCAGCGCGAGCCAGCCGGTCAGCGGGATCACGCCGATCGCCGCCAGCGAGTAGGCGGTGACGACCCAGCCGATCTCGTCGAACGACGCGCCGAGGTTTCCGCCGATCGTCGGCAGCGCGACGTTGACGATCGTCGAGTCGAGAAACTGCATCACCGCGGCGATCGACACCCCCGCCACGATGACGACCAGCCGCATACCGTGCTCGACGGTCGGTTCGGCCTGCTCCATCCCGCCGGCTCTTCGCGCGCGCAGGCGCGCCCGGCCTGCGAGCGCGAATGGTCCCCGGTCCCGCCACCGTTCGCCAAAGGTCGTTCGTGCAATACGTCTACACGATGTTCCGGGTCGGCAAGACCGTGCCCCCGAAGCGTCAGATCCTCAAGGACATCTCGCTCAGCTTCTTCCCCGGAGCGAAGATCGGCATCCTGGGCCTCAACGGGGCCGGGAAGTCCACCGTTCTGCGCATCATGGCCGGCGTCGATCAGGACTTCGACGGCGAGGCGAAGCCGATGCCGAACATCACGACCGGTTGGCTGCCGCAAGAGCCCGTCCTCGACCCCGACAAGACGGTGCGCGAGACGGTCGAGGAGGGGCTGACCGGCGTCTTCGCCGCGCGCAAGCGGCTCGAGGAGGTGTACGCCGCGTACGGCGAGCCGGACGCCGACTTCGAGAAGCTCGCCGAAGAGCAGGCGCGGCTCGAAGCGCAGCTCTTCTCGCAAGGCGGCGAAGACGTCGAGCAGCAGCTCGAGATCGCCGCCGACGCCCTGCGTCTCCCGCCGTGGGACGCGCGCATCGGGCCGCTCTCGGGCGGTGAGAAGCGGCGCGTCGCGCTGTGCCGGCTGCTGCTCTCGAAGCCCGACATGCTGCTGCTGGACGAGCCGACGAACCACCTCGACGCCGAGAGCGTCGAATGGCTCGAGCAGTTCCTACAGCGCTTTCCCGGCACCGTCGTGGCGGTGACGCACGACCGCTACTTCCTCGACAATGCCGCGGAATGGATCCTCGAGCTCGACCGCGGCCGCGGCATCCCGTGGAAGGGCAACTACAGCTCCTGGCTCGAGCAGAAAGAGGCGCGCCTCGCGCAAGAAGAAGCGCAGGAGTCGGCGCGCCGCAAGGCGCTCGAGCGCGAGCTGGCGTGGGTGCGCGCGGGGACGAAAGGCCGCCGCACGAAGAGCAAGAGCCGGCTCGCGCGCTTCGAGGAGCTCAGCAGCTACGAGTACCAGAAGCGCAACGAGACGCGCGAGATCTTCGTCCCGGTCGCCGACCGGCTCGGCGATCAGGTGATCCGTTTCGAGGGCGTGCGCAAGGCGTACGGCGACCGGCTGCTGATGGACGACGTCTCGTTCACGGCGCCGCCCGGCGCGATCGTCGGGATCATCGGGCCGAACGGCGCGGGGAAGACGACGCTCTTTCGGATGATCGCCGGCAAGGAGCAGCCCGACGCCGGGACGATCTCGGTCGGTCCGACGGTCAAGCTCGCGACCGTCGACCAGAGCCGCGAGGAGCTGCGCGACGAGAAGACCGTCTTCGAAGACCTCGCCGACGGGCGCGATCTGGTGACGGTCGGCCGCTTCGAGATGCCCACGCGGGCGTACCTGGGCCGCTTCAACTTCAAGGGCGGCGATCAGCAGAAGCGCGTCGGCACGATGTCGGGCGGCGAGCGCGCGCGTCTGCACCTCGCGAAGACGCTGCTCACCGGCGGCAACGTGCTGCTCCTCGACGAGCCTTCGAACGACCTCGATGTCGAGACGCTGCGCGCGCTCGAAGACGCGCTCGACGAGTTCGCGGGCACGATCATGGTGATCAGCCACGACCGCTGGTTCCTCGACCGTATCGCGACGCACATCCTGGCCTTCGAGGGTGACTCGCGCGTGACGTTCTTCGAGGGCAACTTCCACGAGTACGAAGCCGAAAAGATCGCGCGCCTCGGCGAAGAGGCCGCGCGACCGCACCGCATCCGCTACCGGCCGCTGACCCTGGGGTAATCGGTGCTCGACGTCGTCATCGTTGGGGCCGGTTTCGCGGGGATCGGGATGGCGATCCGGCTCAAACGGCGCGGGATCGCGAGCTTCGTGGTGCTCGAGCGCGCGAGCGAGGTCGGCGGCACCTGGCGCGACAACGCCTATCCCGGCTGCGCCTGCGACATCCCCTCGATGCTCTACTCGTTCTCGTTCGCGCCGAACGCCGAGTGGACGCGCACGTATCCCGCACGCGACGAGATTTGGCAGTACCTGCGCCGCTGCGTCGAACGCCACAGCCTCGGTGCGCATCTTCGATTCGGCACCGAGCTCGTGGATGCCGCATACGACGAGGACGCCGGCGCATGGCGGATCCGCACCTCCGACGGCGCGACGATCGAGGCGCGCGCATTGGTGTGGGCGACCGGATTCCTGAATCGTCCGAACGTTCCGGAGCTGCCGGGGCTGGCGTCGTTCGCCGGTGCCGTGATCCATTCGTCGGCGTGGGATCCCGCGCTCGACGTCGGCGGGAAGGACGTCGCGGTGATCGGGACCGGCGCGAGCGCGATCCAGATCGTTCCGGCGATCGCCCCGCTTGCGCGGCGCGTGACGCTGTTTCAGCGCACGCCGGCCTGGGTGATGCCGCGCGGCGACGCGCCGGTGTCGCCACTGCGCCGGCTGCTGCGGCGCCGGCTGCCGGGGTTCGCGTGGCTGGAGCGCAAGCTGATCTACTGGCAGCTCGAGCTGCGCGCGTACGGCTTCACCGCGGAGCCGCGGGTCTTACGCGCGATGGAGGTGCTGGCGCGCCGTCATCTGGCGCGCGGCGTCGCCGCGCCGGCGCTACGCGAACGGCTCGTGCCGAGCTACCGCATGGGCTGCAAGCGCATCCTCTTGTCGGACGACTACTACCCGGCGCTCGAGCGCGAGAACGTCGAGGTGGTGACCCAAGGGATCCGGGCGGTTCGCGAGCAGGGAATCGTCACCGCGGACGGCGCCGAGCACCACGCCGACGCGATCGTTCTCGCGACGGGCTTTCGTGCGACGGACCCGCCGTCGGTGCGGATCGCCGGCCGCGGCGGCGTCACCCTGGCCGAGGCGTGGCGCGACGGGATGGAAGCGTACCTGGGCACGAGCGTCGCCGGCTTCCCGAACCTCTTTCTGCTGATCGGACCGAATACGGGGCTCGGCCACAACTCGATGGTGCTGATGATGGAGGCGCAGTACCGCTACGTCCTCAGCGCGCTCGATCTGCTGCGCGCGCGGCGCGCTCGCGCGCTCGACGTGCGCGCCGACGTCCAAGCACGCTACAACGCGAAGCTGCAGGCGCGCCTGGCGCGCACCGTGTGGACGAGCGGATGCAGCAGCTGGTACCGCGACCGCAGCGGGAAGGTCACGACGCTCTGGCCCGGGTTCACCTTCGCGTTCCGGGCGCGGACGCGGCGCGTGCGCCCGGAACGCTACGAGCTCATCGGCGGCGCGCGACGCTGACGAGCCGCGCGCGACGCTGATGCACGGCGCAGTGCTTCAGCGCGCGGCGGCGCGCTTGCGGGCGTGGGCGCGGCGTGCCGCTTCGGCGATCGCCGGGGCGCCCATCCCGTACTCCTTGATCAGCTCCGTCGGCTTTCCGGATTGACCGAAGCGGTCGTGGACGCCGATGAACTCGATGGGGACCGGGTGCTTCGCCGCGACGATCTCGGCGACGCGCGAGCCCATCCCGCCTTGCACCTGATGCTCTTCGACGGTGACGATCGCGCCGCAGTCGCCCGCCGCCGCGAGGATCGCCGGCTCGTCCATCGGCTTGACCGTGTGGTTGTTGACGACGCGGCAGTGGATCCCGTCCTTCGCCAGCTTCTCGGCGGCGATCAAGGCTTCGTAGACCAAGATCCCGCAGGCGACGATCGCGACGTCGCCGCCCTCGCGGAACGTCTGCGCCTTGCCGAGCTCGAAGGGCGTCTCGTCGGTGGTGACGACCGCCGACTCGGCGCGCGCGAAGCGCAGGTACGTCGGCGAGATGCTCTCGGCGACGGCGAGCGTCGCCTTCTTCGTCTGTACCGAGTCGCAGGGAACGACGACCAGCATGTGCGGGATCACGCGCATGATCGCGATGTCCTCGATCGCCTGGTGGGTCGCGCCGTCGGGGCCGACCGAGACCCCGGCGTGCGCGCCGGCGATCTTCACGTTGGACTCGTTGAGAGCCATGATCGTGCGGACTTGCTCCCACGAGCGCCCCGGGTTGAACATCGCGTAGCTCGCGATGAACGGAATCTTCCCCGCGGCGGCGAGCCCGCCGGCCATCGCGACCAGCATCTGCTCCGCCACGCCGATCTCGATGTACCGGTCGGGGAACGCGTGCTTGAACGGCTCCATCCGCGTCGACTCGGCGAGGTCGGCGCAGATCGCGACGACGTTCGCATTCCGGCGGCCGGCTTCGACCAGTCCTTCGCCGAAGCCGTTGCGCGTCGGGACCTGCTTGACCGCATCGGCGTGACGGTAGTCGACCAGGTGCATCGCCGCGACGCCGCTCATCGTCTCGGCGCTAGCCACGACCCGCTCCGATCTTCTCGCGCGCGGCAAGCAGCTCGCGCAGCGCGAGGTCGGCCTCGTCCGGCTTCGGCGGCTTGCCGTGCCACGTGTAGTCGCCTTCCATGTACGAGACGCCCTTGCCCATGATCGTGTGCGCGATGATGACCTGGGGCCGGTCCTGGACCTGCTTCGCCTGTTCGACCGCGTCGACGAACGCGGCGATGTCGTGCCCGTCGCACTCGAACACCGCCCAGTTGAACGCGCGGTACTTGTCGGCGAAGGGCTCGAGCGGCATCACGTCCTCGGTGCTGCCGTCGATCTGGATCACGTTGCGGTCGACGATGCAGGTCAGATTGTTCAGCTTGAACTTGGCCGCGGTCATCATCGCCTCCCAGTGCAGACCGCACTGGTGCTCGCCGTCGGAGGTGACGACGTAGACGCGCCAGTCTTTCTTGTCCATTTTCGCCGCGTAGGCCATCCCGGTGCCCTGCGCGAGCCCTTCGCCCAGCGGGCCCGAGGTCGTCTCCAGCCCGGGCAGGCTCACCCGCTCCGGGTGCCCCTGCAGGCGGCTTCCGAAATGCCGCAGCGTCTGCAGCTCCTCCACCGGGAAGTAGCCGGCGTAGGCCATCGCGCTGTAGCGGACCGGCGCGATGTGGCCGCACGAGAGCAGCAGGCGGTCGCGCTCGGGCCAGTCCGGGTTCTTCGGGTCGTGGCGCAAGATCTCGAAATACATCGCCGTGAAGATGTCGGCCATGTCGAGCGAGCCGCCGGAGTGACCGGAGCCGGCGCAGAGCAGCGAGCGAATGATCCCCTGGCGCACGTCGTTCGCGTGCGTCTCCAGCTCGATCAGCCGCTGCGGCGAGAGAGAAGGCATCCTGCCGAATATCTCCGCCGCGGCGGCCGAGTCCTAGTGGGTTCAGCGTTCCGCTGAACCCTTCGCGTTCGCCCTTCGGGCGATCCGCCTACGATGGCGAGGTGCCGGCCGGTGGTGGGTTCAGCGTTCCGCTGAACCCTTCGCGTTCGCCCTTCGGGCGATCCGCCTACGATGGCGAGGTGCCGGCCGGTGGTGGGTTCAGCGTTCCGCTGAACCCTTCGCGTTCGCCCTTCGGGCGATCCGCCCGAGAGTGGCTAGGTGCCGGGCGGTTGGAACGCGGGATCGCCGAACTGCCAGAGGAGGAACGAATACTCGTCGGCGCTCAGGTCGACGGCCTGCGACTTCGTCCCGCCGATCAGGCCGTGCCCGCCGTTGTAGTCGACGCGCAGCAGGATCGGGCGCGGTCCGGCGTTCGCATCCTGCAGCGTCGCCGCCATCTTCGCGGCTTGCCACGGGTCGACGCGCGGGTCGTTGATCCCCGTCGTCAGCATCACCGCGGGATAGTGCGTGCCCGGAACGACGTGCTGCACGGCGCTCGTCGCGTACAGGTTCTCGAAGCCTTGCTTCGTCGTCACCGTCCCGAATTCGGGGACGTTCGGCGGCCCGTTCGGCGAGGTCTCGATGCGCAGCTGATCGGAGACGGGGATCTCGTCGAGCACGGCCGCGAAATCCGCCGGATCGCGGGTGATCGCTCCGCCCATCGTGATCCCGCCGGCGCTCCCGCCGCGGGCGCCGAGCTTGCCGGGCGACGTGTAGTGCTGCGCGATCATCCATTTCGCGCAGTCGATGAAGTCGTAGATCGTGTTGATCTTGTTGGCGTCCTTGCCGGCGAGATGCCATTCCTCGCCGTACTCGCCGCCGCCACGCACGTGGGCGATTGCGAGGATGCCGCCGCGTTCGAGGAAGGCCAGCCGGCCGGGCGAGAAGCTCGGATCGCTCGAGATCCCGTACGATCCGTACGCGTAGAGCAGCGTCGGATTGGAGCCGTCGAGCTTCATGCCGCGCCGGTGGACGATCGAGAGCGGGACCATGACGCCGTCGCGCGCCGGGACCCGAACTTCGTCGGCGACAACGCCCGAATAGTCGACCGGCGAGGGCGGATCGAGCTTCGTGTCGACGAGCGCGTGCGTCGCCGGATCGTAGCCGTACCAGCGCGGCGAGTCGGTCCAGCTCTCGAGCTGGGCGATGAACCCGGGGCGGTCGAACTCCGTCGCAAGCCCGGCGATCGTCCCGTTCACCGGGAGCGGGATCTCGCTGCGCGTCCCGTCGTACGCGATGCGCGTCGCGCGGGCGAGGCCGTTCTCCCGCGACTGCACGTAGAGCGCGTCGCTCGCCGTCGCGACGTTGTCGATGACGCGCGAGCCCGCCGGTACCACGTCGACGGCCTGCGCGAAGGTCTGGCCGACTTTGAAGCTCACGACTTTGAAGCGCGGCGCGTTCTTGGCGGTCAGCGCGTAGATGGTGTCGCCGTGGACGGCCGCGCTCGTCACCAGGTCGTCGCGCGCGATCACCTGCCGCCACGGGATCGTCGCCGGATTGCCGATCGCGCTCTTCGGCGCGACGTAGACGGTCGCGAAGCGGTCGACGCCGTTGATCAGCACGCCGCTGGCGTACGGCGTCTCCGGCGAGACCGCGAAGGCCGCGAAGACCGTCGGCGGGACGGCGAGCGCCGAGTCGACGCCGGCGCCGAACACGGCGACGTCGCTCGCGCCCGGCTGACCGATGACGTGCGCGTAGGTGCGGACGTTCAAGTATTTCGCGACCGGCGGATCGCCCGGCTTGAGCTCTTGGCGGCGCAGATAATAGACGGTCTTCCCATCGTCGCTCCAAGCCACCGCGCCGAAATCGGAGCGGTCGGAGGCGTCGGGGAGCATCGTTCCGGTCTTCACGTCGAGGACGTGCAGGACGCCGTTTTCGGATCCGCCGGGTGCGAGCACGACGGCGACGCGCGTCCCGTCGTTCGACGGGAGGAACTGCGAGATCGCGACGCGCGGACCGGCCATCGCGTCGGGGTCGACGAGGACGCGCTCGGCGCCGTTCGCGCCGACGCGGACGTACAGCTTCACCGAGTTCGCACCGGGCGGCAGCTTCTCGTAGAAGTACGTGCCGTGGTGCACGACGACGCCCGACGAGGTGTTCGTCGTCTCGGCGAGCTGCTGCAGCCGCGTGACGAGCGCGGCCCGGCCCGGCATCGAGTCGAGAATCGCCCGCGTGCGGTCGTTCTGTGCCTTCAAGTACGCCAGCAGATCGGGGTTGCCCGGCGCCTCCATCCAGCGGTACGGGTCGACGACGGTCCGGCCGAAGTAGGTGTCGCTCACGGGAACCTTCTTGGCCACCGGCGGCGGGGGAAGGGCCGCCAAGACGGCCGTCGCCGCCGACAGAACGAAAAAGGCCGTCACGGCCGCTACACGACTACGCATGGCGACTGGTTGCTCCGGGCAACGAGGCCTCCCTTCACGGGCTCGCTCGGCCGGCGTGGAAGGATGTCCCTTTCGCCATGTGTCGCACGCGGCGGCGGCGACGTGCGTGAGAAGCACGGGCCTCGGGCCGAGGAGTCGCCCGCCGCTCCTCGCAACGATCCCCTTCGATGGCTACCGAACTTCGGGACTTTCTGCAGCACTCGTACGACGAGCTCGAGCACCTCAATCTGCGCGCCAAGAAACAGCGCACGGACCGCGTGCCGCTCGACAGGCTCCAGGAAGAGCGGCTGAAGTACCTGACCGACGAGAAGCGGATCAAAGCCGCGACCGTGATGTTCAGCGACCTCGAAGGCCGGCTGCACATGCTGGACTACGACAAGAAGTTCCTGATCAAGTCCAGCGACAACCTGACGTTC
Source organism: Vulcanimicrobiota bacterium (assembly GCA_963795405.1). GTDB lineage: Bacteria > Vulcanimicrobiota > Vulcanimicrobiia > Vulcanimicrobiales > Vulcanimicrobiaceae > Vulcanimicrobium. The sequence continues at coordinate 294,497 of CAWCHS010000004.1, read as the reverse complement.
GACGGTTCGTCGATCCGCGGGTTCACCCCGCAGCGCGAGAGCGACTTGCGGCTCGCGCTCGACTGGAGCGCGTTCTACTGGGGTCCCGCCGACATCTTCGGCCCCGGCAAGGTGCTGATCTTCGCCGACGTGCTCGACCGCGACGGCTCGCCCTTCTCCGGCGACATGCGCGGCGTGCTCAAGCAGCTTTCGCAGCGAATCTACGAGAGCGACGGCTATACGCTGAACGCCGCGAACGAGATCGAAGGCTTCGTCTTTCAGGGGACCGACGCCGAGCAGCGCTATCACGAAACCGGGAAGTTCGAGTACGTCAACACCGGCGGCTACTATCACTCACTGCCGGGCGACCCGCTGCGCACGTTCATCGACACCGTCGCCGAGGTGCAGCGCGCGATGGGCTTCGAGAACGAGAAGGACCACCCCGAGGTCGCGCCCTCGCAGTTCGAGATCAACTACAGCTACGGCGAGGTCGTCGCCGCGGCCGATACCATCCAGCTCTACAAACTGATCTGCCGTCAGGTCGCGACGCGGCTGGGCATGACGGCCAGCTTCTTGCCGAAGCCGGTCGTCGGCGTCAACGGGAACGGGATGCACACCAACGTTTCGGTGAGCAAGGAGGGGAAGAATCTGTTCTGGGATCCGCAGGGCGAAGAGCGGCTCAGCGCGTTCGGCTGGCAGTTCATCGACCGCATCCTCACGCACGGCAACGACATGTGCCTCATGCTGAACTCGAGCGTGAACGCGTACCGCCGGCTCGACCCGCATTTCGAAGCCCCGAACCAGATCAAGGCCTCGGCGGTCGACCGCGGCTCGATGGTGCGCATCCCGATCGGCAACGAGCGCAGCGCGCGCGTCGAAGTGCGTTCGGTCGCGCCGGACGCGAACCCGTACATGGTGATGCTCGCGGTGTTCAAGACGGGGCTCGAAGGCGCGATCAGCTCGGAGCACAACCTGCGGCAAGCATCCCGCTACCTGCCCGACAACATCTACGATGCGATCGCGAACTTCTTGAGCGCGGAGTGGACCTCGAAGCTGATGGCCGCCGACGTGAAGGCGCGCTATGCCGATTTGAAGCAGGCCGCCGCCGATCGCTGCCCGCGGCTGCTCGGGACTTTCGTGAAAGCGCAAGAGGTCCAGTACCATCACGAAGTCTACAACCAGTACCTCTGGAACTTGTTCTGAGCCGCCCGCGCGACCGGCGGAGAACGGCGTGATCCTCGAGCGGCTCGATCACCTGGTGATCAACGTGCGCGACGTCGAGCGTTCGGCGGCGTGGTACGCGCGCGTCCTCGGGATGGAGCGCGGCGACTTTCGCGCCGGCGGCGGGGTGCGTACGGCGCTGCGTTTCGGCAACCAGAAGCTGAACCTGCGTCCGGTCGACACCGAGCCGCAGGCGTGGCCCACCGGCGCGCACGCCGCGGCGGGCAGCGAGGATCTCTGCTTCATCACCGTGCAGCCCGTCGAGCAGACGGTCGCGCACCTGCGTGCCTGCGGCGTCGACGTCGAGCTGGGACCGGTCGAGAAGCAGGGCGCGCTCGGGCCGATGACCTCGGTCTATTGCCGCGACCCCGACGGGAACCTGATCGAGATCAGCGTCTACCCGGCCTAGCTGGGCACAAACTCGGTGTGAGAGCCGCGCGAACCGACCGTTCGAAGCCGCCTGCCGAACTCGTCGCCGGCGGCGAGGTCGCCGCGCTGCTGCGCGACGGGCGCGTCCTCGGCGCGGTGACGGCCGACGAGCGCGGGGTCCCGCTCGCCGGGCGCGAGGAGGAGCTGGAGCTGCTGCGGATCGCCGGCTACCGCGATCTCGTCTTCGGGCGGCTCTTCGAAGGTCACGGCAACGCCCTCGCGCTGATCGCGCGCTGCGGGACCGCCGCACAGCGCGCCGCGGCCGCGCGGGACGCGCGCGACGGTCATCTGTTCGGCGTGTGGAACACCCAGGCGGCGGACGGCGTGCGGATCGTGGGCGAAGCGGAGGAGTCGGACGCGCGCGAACGGGACCGGCCCAGCGCATTTCTCGCGGGGCGGAAAACCTTTTGCTCGGGCGCCGGCACGGTGACGCGCGCGCTGGTGACGGCGGCGCTTCCCACCGGCGGCTCGCAGATGCTGCTGCTGCCGATGGACCGCATCGACGTCGCCGTCGACCGTTCGTTTTGGGAGCCGCTCGGGATGGAAGCCTCGGACAGCTTCGCGGTCGCCTTCGACGGCGTGCGCCTCGGTCCCGACGCCTTCGTCGGTACGCCGGGCGACTACGAGCGCGCGCCATGGTTTCTCGCCGGCGCCGCGCGCTTCGTCGCCGTGCAGGCCGGCGGCGTCGGCCGCCTCGTCGACGAGCTCGCCGCGTTCTCGGCGAACCGGCACGTCGCGAGCGACGGCGTTCCGGCGCTGCGGCTCGGCGAGAGCGTCGTCGCCGCGCGCACCGCCCTGCTGTGGGTGAAGGAGTGCGCGGCGGCGTGGGAGGCGTACGACCGCGCGCCGCACGCCGCGAACGAGTCGGCGCTGACCGAGACCGTGGATGCCGCACGAGCGGCAGTGGAACGGGCGGCGCTGGACGTGCTCGAGCGCGCGGAGCGCAATGTCGGCGCGCGCGGGCTGCTCGCGCCGGAGCCGTTCGCCGCGCTCGTCCGCGACCTGCGCATGTACCTGCGTCAGCCCGCGCCGGACCTCGCCGTTCTGCGCGTCGCGGGCGCGGCGCTCGAACGCAGCGCCCGGCACTGATCGTCGACCCCGGCCAAGGCCGCGGCGACCGGCACGCGCGGACGCCGCGTCGCGAGCCCCCCGCGAAGGGCGTGTTCGTGGACCGCTTCGAACGCCGCGCCGAACGCCGCGGCGTGCGCCACGTGCGCGTGCCATGCCGCCTCGTCGAGGCCGAGACGCCGCACGACGAGCGCGCGCTGGGCCGGCGCGGTGATGCGGTCGCGGCCGTGCCACCAGCGTCGCAGCGCGGCGCGCGCCTCGATGATCTCGCGAGTCGTGACGGGGTGCTCGACCAGCAGCGGCGTCCCTCCGCGCGCCGAGGTCAGCAGATCGCGGAGGAACGTCCCGAGGCCCCCGGTCACGCGGCAGTCGAGCCGCGCGGACGTTGTCACGCGCACATCCATGCTGTGCCGCACGCGCGCGTCGATGCGCAGCAGCGCGTGATAGAACGCGAGATCCTCGAGACGGTCGCGCACCGGCAGGCCGCCGGCCTCGCGGTACGTCGCAGCCCGCACCGCGAAGCTCGCGCCGAAGTGCTGCGGATGGCGCGGCCACGGATCGTGGGAAAGCGGATCGAGCAGCGTTTCCAGGCGCACGCGCGCGAACTCGTAGCGAGCCTGTAGCGCATACGCCGTCTGCAAGCGCGGATCGAGCGCGGCGGCTTCGTTCGGGTCCATGACGATTCGTCCGGCGATCGCGTCCGCGTCGCATAGCGCGGCGACCGTGCGCGCGATCCAGTCCGGCGCGACGACGGTGTCGGCGTCGGTGGTCAGCACGGCTGCCTCAGGCCTGCTCGTGGCGAGCATGCGCGCGGCGGCGGCATCCATGACGGCGCGGCGCGCGGTTCCGACGTGCGCGCACTCCGGCGCGCCACGGTCCGCAACCACGACGAAGATCGCGTGCCCGGGATGCGCGTCGCGCACCGCTTCCGCGACGGCCGCGGTGTCGTCCGCGCAGCCGTTCGCGAAGACCAGGATCTCGTAGGTGCCCGGATCGAGCGGCGCGCCGTCCGCGCTGCGCTGCGCGACGAGCGCGGCGAGGGCGCGCGCGATGGAGGCGGACTCGTCGCGCGCCGGGAGCGCGATCGAGGAAGTGCAGCGCGTCCTCGGAGGCGGAAGCGCGGCGAACGCGGTCTCGACGCGCGTCACGTGCGGCGCAGCAGATCGAGGCGATAGCGCTCGGCGCGGTGGCCGTGCGCGCGTGCGAACCGCGGGTCGCGCGAGAACGCTTCGTGCACGGCGTCGCCGCCGCGTACGTGCCCCGCGACGTGGGGGAGGAAGTGCACGAGCAGCAGCTCGCCGCCCGGGTCGAGCGCCGCGGCGATACGCTCGCGGGCGAGCGCGAACCGCTCGTCGCTCCAGTAGTATGCGACCTCGGACAAGACGATCAGGTCGAAGAGTTCGCCCGGAAACTCTGCCGGGACGTCGAGCCGCGCGAACCGGAGGTGCGCGATCCCGGCGCAGCGATCGCGCGCGTGCGCGAGGGCTCGCGCGCTGACGTCCACCGCGAGCAGGTCGCCGCAGCGCTCGGCGAGCCGCCGCGTCAACACGCCGACCGAGCACCCGATCTCGAACGCACGCGCGTAGTGCGGGCCGAGCGCGGCGAGCGAGTCGTCGTACTTCGCGTTCTCATACGGGCTGGTCGCGAACGACCACGGATCGTCGGCACCGTCGTAGAGGCGCTCGAAGAACGCCGCGCCCAGCGGTTCAGCGGCCATGGAAGAAGCGCTCGACCGGGCGCGCGGCGGCGTCGAGCAGCCCGCGGGGCAGCACGAACGCCTCACGCGCGTCGTGGATCAGCTCACCGAGCTGCGAGCGGTGCTCCGCGAGCGCCGCGCGCTTGCGATCGACGAATGCGTCGACGTCGACCTCGTGAACCTCGGCTTCGTCTTCGTGCGCGCGATCCTCGGCCTCGCCGCGCTCGTCGAGCCAGACGACGTACTCGGCCGTGGTGACGTGCGACAGGCCGGCGAACGAACGACGGGCGAGCGCCGCGACGGCGCGATGGTCGGGGTGCGGATCGCGGCGCCACGGCACGAGCATCAGCGTCGCTTCGTCCGACTCGCATGCGAGCGCTGCGAGCCCCGCGAGCAGGTCCATCGCCGCCGCCTCATCCGGTCCGGGAACGGCGCCGTCGGGCCAGCGGAAGAAATGGGGCGGCGCGGTAGCTCCTAAGATTTCCAGCGCGGCGCACGCCTCATCCTCGCGGACCGCCGCGAGCCGCGTCGCCGGATATTCCCTCGAGCCGGCGTGCGACGCCGAACCGTCCGTGACGTACGCAACCTCCACGGCCAGACCGAGCGCTGCGGCGGCCGCAATCGTCCCGCCGCAGCCGATCACGTCGTCGTCGGGATGCGGCGATACGACGACGACGCGGCCGTAGGGCGCCAGATACCGCTCCGGCGACTCGCACTGCCCGGCGGCGAGCGCGTCCTCGCGGTCAGCGCTTGCGCGCGCGATCGGTCGCGTTCGCGTTCTCGCGCTCGATCGCATGAGCGATCTCGTCTTTCCTCATGTGCGTCGTGACGTGCGCGCCGAGCTCGCGCGCCTCCGCCAGCAAGTCATCCTTCGTTTTGCCCATCACGTCGACGCCGTGATAGCTCTCGCCCGACGGGTTCGGACCACCCGATGCCGCGCGCGGGTCGGACGGGCCGCGCTGCTCCTTCGGCTCCCAGTGATCGCCGACTTTCTCGAACGAATGCTTCACCGAGGCCCACGCCGCGCGGTGCGCGCGCTCCTCGTCGTGATCGTAGGACGTTTCGGCGGCCTCCAAGGTCGCTTCGTACGTATCTTGCGCCTTCTTCGGCGAGCGCTCGAGCGTCGAGGGCAGCGGCGCGTATTCGCCCTTCGAACCTTTCTCCGGCATGCCGTCATGGTACCCGGCCGAACCCGCCTTGCTTCCTCGCGACTCCCTCGCCCTGGGGACCCTTGACGGCCGCTCGGAACGGCAGTAATGTCTGAAAGGACAGGCATGACTGGACAGACAGGACACGATCGGCCGCCCTTGCTGCCCGTGGCGCAGAAGTTCATCGTGCACTGGGGCGAGCTCGGGACGCGCTGGGGGATCAACCGGACCGTGGCCCAGGTCCACGCGCTGCTCTACCTTTCGCAGAGACCGCTGGACGTCCAGGCGATCTGCGGCGCCCTCGGGATCGCGCGCTCCAACGCTGCCGCGAGCCTGCGCGAGCTGGAGGGGTGGGGCGTCGTCCGCGCCGTCCACGTCTTGGGTGACCGGCGCGAGCACTACGAGGCGATCGGCGATGTCTGGCAGATGCTCTCGATCCTGGCGGAGGCGCGCAAGCGCAGAGAGATCGACCCGACCTTGGCGATCCTGCGAGAATGCGCCGCCGAAGCGCAAGGGCACGACCGCGTCGCCGACAAGTTCGTCGAAACCCGGATTCGGGCGATGCGCGATCTGTTCGAGACGCTGAGCCCGCTCGTCGACGAGTTCGTCCTGCTGCCGAGCGCCGCCGTGCGCGGCATCGCGACGCTGCGCGGCCGGCTGCGCTCGCTGCTGCGGCCCCCGAAATAGATGCTGCGTACGCCGTTCGCGTTCTCGGGAACGATCGACCGGCGGACGTATGTCCTCGTCGCGTTCGCGGGCGTGCTGCTGAAGCACGGCGTCGACCTCTGGCTCGAAAGCGTGGTCTTTCACCGGCCGTGGTCGCCGCTGGACTATATCATTCCGCTCGGGGTCGCGGTCCCGATCACCAATCTGTCCGCGAACGACCGCGCGTTCGTGCTCTCGATGCTGGCCGTCTCGCTCCCGTTCGCCGCGGTCGGCATCGCGATCACGGTGAAGCGGTTCCGCACGATCGGCTGGCCGCTGTGGCTCTCGGTCCTGTTCTTCGCGCCGGTCGCGAACATCGTCTCGTTCGCGCTGGCGGCGATCTGGCCCGAGCGCGTGGACGACGAGCGGACGCAGCCGCCGCGCTGGCTCGAGCGCGTCGTCCCGGCCGACACGCTGGGCGCCGCCACATTGGCAGTGGCCGCCGCTGCACTTCTCGGCGTCGTGTGCGTCGCGCTCGGTACGCGCGCTCTGAGCAGCTACGGCTGGGGGCTGTTCGCCGCGATCCCGTTCTCGCAGGGTGCGATCGCGGCGTACGTCTACGGTGTCCATCGCCGGCGTCGCATCGCCGAGAGTTTGGGCGTGGCGATGCTTTCGATGGGGCTGACCTTTGCGGCGCTCATCGCCGTCGCGCTCGAGGGGGTGATCTGCGTCGCGATGGCGGCGCCGCTCGCGGCGGCGTTGGCCGCGCTCGGCGCGCTCTTCGGCCACGTGCTGCAGAGCCGGGCGGTGAACGGTCGCATCGACGCGGCCGCGCTGCTCGTCCTGATCGCCGCCGCGCCGGCGGTCATGGGCGCGGAGGCGGTCGTACCGCGGGAGGCTCCGGTCTACGTCGTGCGCTCGGAGATCGTCATCGACGCCCCGCCGATGACGGTGTGGCGGAATGTCGTCCGTTTTGCGCCGCTTCCGCCGCCCGTGGAACCCGTCTTCCGGCTCGGCGTCGCGTATCCGGAACGCGCGGAGATCGTCGGAACAGGCGTGGGCGCGACGCGCTACTGCCGGTTCTCGACCGGGGACTTCGTCGAGCCCATCACCGTGTGGCAGGCGGGACGACGGCTCGGCTTCCGCGTCGCGCGGAATCCGGAGCCGATGCGCGAGCTGAGCCCGTATCCCGGCCTCGAGACCCCGCATCTCCACGGCTACATGGTCTCACGACGGGGCGAGTTCCGGCTCGAAGCCTTGCCCGGCGGCCGCACACGGCTGGTCGGCACGACGTGGTATCAGCACCACCTCTGGCCCGGCGCATATTGGGCCGTCTTCGCCGACGCGATCGTCCATCGCATCCACATGCGCGTGCTGCGCCACATCAAGATCGTCTCCGAGCTCGCTGCGCGTCGTGCCCGAGGCACCGTCGCGCCGTGTTCGGCGTCCTGTCCGCCACCGGCCGAACGGCGGAGCACCGGACCGGTGCTCGATCAGCGCTCGAGCCGCCGCGCCTGGGCCCTGGGGTCGTCGATGCTGCGCGGCCAGTCCTCGCCCAGCAAACGCGAGAGCGCGCGGTCGGCGAGGATCTTCCCGCCGGTCTGACAGCCCGGACAGTAGTTCGTCTCGTTGTCCGCGTAGCGGATGCGTCGCACGAGCTCGCCGCAGACCGGACAGGGCTTTCCGTAGCGGCCGTGGACCGCCATCTCCTTGCGGAACGCGGTGACGTGCTCGGGAAAGGCGGTCCGCGCTTCGTCGCGCAGCCGCTCGATCCAGCTGCGCAGCGTCTCGCGAGTCGCCGCGAACAGCCGCTCCCACTCCTCCGGCGTCAGCTTCTGCGTCATCGCGAGCGGCGAGAGCTTCGCCGCGTGCAGGATTTCATCCGAGTACGCGTTGCCGATGCCGTCGATGGCGCGCGGATCGGTGAGCGCGCGTTTGAGCGTGTGATGCTCCTTGCCGAGCACCGCGCGGAAGCGGTCGACGTCGGCGGAGAAGACGTCGAGGCCGCCGCGATCGACCGCGGCGAGGGCATCGGCGCCCTGAAGCACGTACAGCGACGCGCGGCGCTTCGTCCCGGCTTCGGTCAGGACGAGCGTTCCGTTCGGGAAGTCGAACCCCGCGAGGTTGGTACGCCCGGCGAGCTTTGCGTCCGGCGGCCGCCAGTGCAGCCGCCCCGCGATCATGAGGTGCAGCACCAGCCAGAGGTCGCCTTCGAACCCGACGGCGATGCGCTTGCCGATGCGGCGTACCTCGCGAACGGTGCGGCCTTCGACCGCGGAGATCGGCGGATCCGCGGTCCGGACCAGAAACGTGTCGGCGATCCGCACGCGCCGCACGGGCCGGCCGACGATACGATCCTCGAGGGCGCTGATGTACGCGGCGACGTCAGGGAGCTCCGGCAACGTCCTCGGCAGGTTCGACCGGCACCGTTCTCCGTCTTGCGCAGGTCCTCGGCGGGGCAGAGCGGCGCTCGTTCCACCGCTCTTTTGAGCGGTTCATACGATTCCGTACCAGGCGGCAGATAAACTGCCGACCGGAAACGGCCGATGCATGGGTTTAGGGAGTGGTTGCGCGTTCAGAGTTCGCGAGGTTTTCATATGTCCGGACAGTTTTCGCTTTCGCACATCCGCGTGCAAGCCACGAAAATCTTTCTGTGGGTGATTTGGGCCCACGTCCTGCTCGCGGCCGGCGTTGCGCTGCTCGCGCGAAACTCATGGCGCGAGCCGATGGCCGTGGCCGCGGTCGTGGCGCTCGTCGCGACCCTCGCTTTCTGGAGGCTGCGAGACGGCTTGCCGCTACGTTCGGTCATGGCGATATGCCTGACGTTCGGGCCGATCCTGTTCGTGTACGCGGGTCGCGGACATTTTAGCGGTATCGCCGGGAACGGCGACTGGCAGATCGACTACCATATGTACTTCTTCGGCGTCTTTGCGATGCTGTCGGCGTACGTGGATTGGCGGCCGATCGCGATCTCCGCGGCGCTCACTGCCGGCCATCATCTGCTCCTCGATCTCGTCGTCCCCGCGAACGTCTTCCCGGAAGAGGGACTTGACCGTGTCGCGCTCCACGCGATTGCCGTCGTGATCGAGTGCGGCGTACTGTTCTGGCTGACTGCCGCGATCAGCGGGCTGTGCAAACAGCAAGAGGAGCTCGTCGACTTCACGGCGCGCGAGACCGCGCAGGCGCTCACGCGCGAATACGAAACGATCGCCGCGCTCCAAGAACAGCTCAGCCGGCACGCGGCGCGCGCGGAATCATAGCGATGCTGGACCTCGTGCTCGTCTTTCCGTCAAATGCGGGAACGATGATCGCGACGAAAGCGCTGCGCGACGTCGGCGTCGCGGCGCGAATGATTCCGACCCCGGCGGGCGTGCAGTCGACCGCGAACCTTTCGCTCAGCATCGATCGAGCGCGGGAGCAGGATGCCCTGGCCGCGCTGAAGAGCGCGAAGGTCGCGGTCGCGGCGGTGCACCGCTGAGATAGGGCGCGACGGCCGCGCTCATCGACGGCCGGCGCGCGATTCAACGCGTCCGTACCAGTTCGTGCTTTGCCGCTCGGCCGTTGGAGCGCGCCGTTAGCACACCGTTCGACGATTCCATGAACCGAGCGAGGTACGGCGCCGTGCGGCTCGCGGGTGCGCGCGCGAGGTCCGCGGGCGGGCCGGAGACGACGATCCGTCCGCCCTCGTCGCCGGCTCCCGGGCCGATGTCGATCACCCAATCGCTGTTCGCGACGACATCCATGTCGTGCTCGATGACGATGACGGTGTTTCCGGCCGCCACCAGGCCGTCGAGCTGCGTCATCAGCTTCTCCACGTCGGAGGGGTGCAGCCCCGTCGTGGGCTCGTCGAGCACGTACAGCGTGTCGCCTCGCTGCGTGCGCTGCAGCTCGGTGGCGAGCTTGATGCGCTGCGCCTCGCCGCCGGAGAGCTCGGTGGCGGGCTGGCCGAGGCGAAGGTAGCCCAGCCCGACTTCGCGGAGAACGCCCAGCGCACGGCACACCTGCGGCTCCTCGCCGAAGAACTCCCAGGCCGCGTCCACCGTCATGGCGAGGACGTCGGCGATGTTCTTGTCGCGATAGCGGATCTTCAACGTCTCCGCATTATAGCGCGTGCCGTGGCACGTGGGACACGGCGCGTAGACGCTGGGAAGAAAGAGCAGCTCGACCATGACGGAACCTTCACCCTCGCAGGTCGAGCACCGGCCCTTCGCGACGTTGAAGGAGAAGCGCCCGGCGTCGAACCGCCGCGCCCGCGCGGCTTTCGTTGCGGCGAAGAGCTTACGAACGGCGTCGAAGAGTCCGGTGTACGTCGCGAGGTTCGAGCGCGGCGTACGTCCGATCGGCTTCTGATCCACGCGCACGAGCCGCTTGATCGCCTCCATGCCGCCGGCGATTCGCCCGCCGCTGGGGATCGCTTGCGCGCGCTCGAGCTCCTCGCCCTCTTCCTCGACCGCGGGGAGCGCGTGGCCGAGGCGCGCGGAGACGAGCTCGACGAGCGCTTGCGCGACGAGACTCGATTTTCCCGACCCAGAAACGCCCGTGACGGTCGTAAAAACCCGCAGCGGAAACGCTGCGTCGAGCTGGCGCAGATTGTTGCGCGTGACACCCTCGAGCTTCAGCCAGCCCGTCGGCAAGCGCGGCGTACGGCGCGCCGTGACGCCGCCGGCCTCCGGCGCCGCGCCGGCGCTGTTGGCAACGCCGTTGCCGAAGAGATAGCGTCGCGTGCGCGAGGCCTCGACGTCTCGCAAACCCTCCGGCGGCCCGCTGTACAGAATCGTCCCGCCGCGTTCGCCGGCATCGGGGCCGACGTCGACGATCCAGTCGGCGTGCCGGATGACGTCGAGCTCGTGCTCGACCACGAAGAGCGAGTTGCCCGCGGCCTTGAGCTGATCGAGCGCGCGCAGCAGCGCCTCGGTATCGGCCGGGTGCAAACCCGCCGACGGCTCGTCGAGCACGTAGACGACGCCGAAGAGATTCGAGCGCACTTGGGTGCCGAGCCGCAGGCGCTGCAGCTCGCCCGGCGAGAGCGTCGGGGTGCTGCGCGCCATCGAGAGATAGCCGAGCCCGAGGTCGATCAGAATCGCGAGCCGCGCGAGCAGATCCTGCGCGATGCGCTGAACGACGATGGCCTTCTCCGGATGCGCCGACGCCCGTTCGGCATGGCCGGCGTCGGTCAGCGCGGCGTACGGCCCGAAGATCTCGCCGAGGCGGACCAGCGGCTGACCGGCCATCTCCGCGATGTCGAGCCCGGCGAACGTCACGGAGAGCGATTCCCGGCGCAGCCGTTTGCCGTGACACAGCGGGCAGCCCGTGCTCACCAAGTAGTGCGCCGCCCGTTTCTTCATCAACGGGCTCTGCGAATTCGCGAAGGTTTCCAGCACGTACCGCCGCGCGCCGGTGAACGTGCCCTGGTAGCTGGGCTCCTCGTTGCGCTTCAGGGCGCGCCGCGTTTCGGCCGGCGTGTATCCGGCGTAGACCGGAACCGTCGGCTGTTCGTCGGTGAACAGCAGCCAATCGCGGTCTTTCTTCGGCAGCTCGCGCCATGGGCGGTCGACGTCGTATCCGAGGGTCACCGCGATGTCGCGAAGGTTCTGACCGTGCCAAGCCGTCGGCCACGCGGCGATCGCGCGCTCGCGGATGGTGAGCGACGGATCGGGGACCATCGAGCGTTCCGTCGCGTCGTAGATCCGCCCCAGCCCGTGGCAGCGCGGACACGCGCCTTCCGGGGTGTTCGGCGAGAACGCTTCCGCCTCGAGATGCGGCTGCTTCGGCGGGTAGTCGCCGGCGCGCGAGTACAGCATTCGCAGCAGGTTCGACAACGTCGTCACGCTGCCGACGGAGGAGCGCGTCGTCGGCGAGCCGCGCTGCTGCTGGAGCGCGACCGCCGGCGGCAGCCCATCGATCTCGTCCACGTCGGGGACGGCCATCTGATGAAACAGCCGCCGCGCATACGGGGAGACGGACTCGAGGTACCGCCGCTGCGCCTCCGCATACAGCGTGCTGAAAGCGAGTGAAGACTTTCCCGAGCCGGAGATCCCGGTGAAGACGACGAGCGCTTCGCGTGGAATCTCGACGTCGACATCCTTGAGGTTGTGCTCCCGCGCGCCGCGAACGCGGACGAAGCCGGCGTTCGGCCGCGCGGGGCCAAACGGGGAATCAGGATCGGCTGCTGTCGTCATCGCCCGAATCGTGGCTTCCCCCCGCGCCGAGGGCGTGAACCAACGCGGTTGGCGTCCCGTTGTTTCCGGCGAAGATCAGGCGAACGGCCGCGCCGCCCGCGAGGAGGCACCGTCACGCGCGGTCGAGCGGCGGTGGGGGCGTCCGTCCCGTCGCCCCCTGAAGGAGGGAACCGTGCGGAGCCGAAGGCCGCGCGACCCAATCCCGCAACGACAGGAGTTTCCGTGTTCCGTCAAACGGCACTCACCGCCTCCTGCGCAGCGGCCGCTTTGGCCCTCGGTCCGCTGCCGCGGTCAGCCGCCGATCTCGGCTTCGTCGCGACCGTGAAATCGACGCATCCGATCGCGTACTATCGCCTCACGGGGATGACCGGAGCCAGCGAGGTTGGGACGTCGACCTACAAGGCCGTCGGCGGCGTCAGCAGCGTGAGCAGCGTCGCGACCCCGACCGCGTCGCTGTGCCCCCCGATCAGCGTCCCGAACAACCAGTGCACGCTCTTCGACGGCAAGACCGGCTACTTCGACACCTCGCAGATGGGCGGGATCCGTGGCGCCGGCAGCATCATGGCGTGGGTCCACCTGAACTCCCGGCCGGCGCTGAAGGGCCGCATCGAGTACGTTGCGGGGATCTCGCAGAACACGAACGACTTCGACCTGCAGTTCGAGCCCGACAATACGCTGCGACTCTACACCGGCGCCGGGTCGAACGTCTCGTACGCGCCGCCGGTCGCATCGCTCGACGGCGAGTGGCATCTCATCATCGCCACGTTCGATGCGAGCACGCGAGCGCGCGCGATCTACTGGGACGGGAAGCTCGGGAGCAAGGATGCCGGCGGCGGGAAGATCGGCAAGGCCGACGAGTTCTCGATCGGCGAAAGCAAGGTCTTCACCGGCCGTTTCTTCGACGGGGACATCGGCGACGTCGCGCTGTGGAACACCGCCCTGAGCGCCGCCACGGTCGCGACGATCTACGCGGCGCGCCTCAACGCGCCGTAACGTCCGCATCGCAGGAAGCGCGTTCCGACCGGCGAGGTCGTGTGAATGGATCCGCGATTCCCGGCAATCGAACCGTACGACAGCGGCATGCTCGACGTCGGGGACGGGCATCGCATCTATTGGGAGTGCTGCGGCAATCCAAGCCGAAGACCCGCGCTCTTCCTTCACGGCGGACCCGGTTCGGGTTGCTCCGCAAATCAGCGACGCTACTTCGATCCCGCGAAGTATCGCATCGTGCTTTTCGACCAGCGCGGATGCGGCCGTAGCCGCCCGCTGGCCAGCGAACCCGACGCGGATCTGAGCGCCAATACCACCGGCCATCTCATCGCCGACATCGAGCTGCTGCGCGAGCACCTCGCCGTCCGGGCGTGGACGATCCTGGGCGTTTCGTGGGGAACCACCCTCGGTCTCGCGTACGCGCAGGCATACCCGGATCGTGTCGACGCGCTGATACTTGCTCTCGTGACGACGACGTCACGTCGCGAGGTGCAGTGGCTGACCTGCGATGTCGGCCGTGTGTTTCCGCAGGAGTGGCATCGTTTTTCGGGGGCGGTTCCTGCTGAATTGCGCGACTTGTCGTTGGTGGACGCATACGCGGCACTCTTGTTCGATCCCGATCCGATCGTGCGCGAGCGCGCAGCGTCGGAATGGTGTCGTTGGGAAGATGCTCACGTCTCCCTTACGCCCGGCCACGTGTCGAACCCCCGATTCCTCGATGCGGAATTTCGGCTGCGCTTTGCCCGACTGGTTACGCACTACTGGAGGCACGCCGCGTTCGTTGAAGACGAACAGCTGATTCAAAACGCGCCGCTGCTGAATGGGATTCCGGGAGCGCTCATTCACGGGCGATACGACGTCAGCAGCCCGCTGGAAACCGCTTGGCGACTGTCGCGGCGATGGCCTACCAGCGAGCTGATCGTTCTCGACGACGCCGGCCATGGCGGCGAAACGCTCATCGCGACGATCGTCGACACCATGGGACGCCTCGCACCGCGGTAGCCGCGGTCGCAGCGTTACGCAGCATTCCGCAGGACGGCGTGCTCGGGAAGGACACGCCGCGGCACATTGCCGTGTGCCGACCGTGGCGGTTTGCCGGTGACCTGAGGACAGTTCTAAGGCCGCCGGGACGGCAGCGGGCGACCATCGTGGTCGCCCGCTTACACGCGCCGGCATGCGCGTCGGTCGCTCCGACGCTACGAATGCTGCGAAGCTACGAACACCCGCTGGTGGTGCCGCAGCTGTCGCACTTCAGGCACGTGCCATTGCGCACGAGCGTGAACTGACCGCATTGGGTGCAGGCGTCGCCGCTGTAGCCTTTGGCGATCGCTTCGCGCGCCTTGGCGGCGACGACTTGGCCACGCGCCGCCGTTCCGGTGCCTGCCGCTGGCGCCGTTGCGATCGCGGCGACCGGTTCGGGGATGCGCGTCACCTGCGCTTGGGCCGGCGCCGGCGACGAGGCCTTCGGCGGGATGGCGGCCGGCGTGACGTAGGTGACTTCGCCCTCTTCCTCGGCGATGAACTCCGGTTCCGGGCCCATCGCGTCGACATGCTGCGACGGCTGGACCTGGGCGAGATCGTAGCGGCCGAGATAGCTCACCGCAAGCTCGCGGAAGATGTAGTCGAGGATGGACGTCGCCATCTTGATGTTCTCGTGGCCGACGACCGGGCCGTTGGGCTCGAACCGTGTGAAGGTGAACGCGTCGACGTACTCCTCCAGCGGAACCCCGTGCTGCAGACCGAGCGAGACGGCGATCGCGAAGTTGTTCATCAAGCTCCGGAACGCCGCGCCCTCCTTGTGCATGTCGATGAAGATCTCGCCGAGCGTGTCATCGTCGTACTGGCCGGTGCGCAGGTAGACTTTGTGCCCGCCGACGACCGCCTTCTGCGTGTAGCCGCCGCGCCGATCCGGCATCCGCCGGCGCTTCGCGATGTACCGGTAGACGACGCGCTCCGCGACGCGCACCGGACCTTCGTACGCCGCCGTCGGCGTCTCGTCGGCTTCGTCCCCACCGCCGACGTCGTAGCTCGCCGCGAGCGGCTGCGAAAGCTTCGAGCCGTCACGATAGAGCGCCACCGCCTTGACCATCCTCTCCCAGGAGTAGCGATAAGCCTCTTTGACGTCTGCTATCGTTGCTGTGCTAGGCAAATTGATAGTCTTGCTCAATGCGCCACTGATGAACGGCTGGGCGGCCGCCATCATGTCGACGTGCGCGAGGGGGCGGATGAACCGCGCGCCGTGCTTGCCGCACGGGGTCGCGCAGTCGAACACCGCGAGGTGATCTTCCTTGAGGAACGGCGCGCCTTCCAGCGTCATCCGGCCGCAGATCACGTCGGAGGCTTCCTCGACCTGCGTCTGCGTGAACCCGAGGGTGTCGCGCAGGATCGAGTGGTTCCAGTCGGCGAGCTGCTCGTCGGTCATCCCGAGCGCGGTCTTGCAGAACTCCGCGCCGAGAACGTGCTGGTTGAAGGCGAAGCCGATGTCGAACGCGCCGGCGAGCTGAGCCTCGATCTTCGCGATCGCCGCGTCGTCGAAGCCTTTGGCCTTGAGCGTCGCCTTGTTGATGTGCGGCGTGCCTTCGAGCGTGTTCGTGCCCTTGGCGAACGTCTCGATCGCGGCGATCTGCTCGGCGTTGTAGCCGAGACGGCGCAACGCGGGCTCGACCGACTGGTTGACGATCTTGAAGTACCCGCCGCCGGCGAGCTTCTTGAACTTCACCAGCGCGAAGTCCGGTTCGATCCCGGTCGTGTCGCAATCCATCAGGAGCCCGATGGTGTTGTGCGAGACGAAGCCGTTCGCGATGTACGTGACGTTCGCCGGGACGGAGAGATCGTAGGTGAGCTGCTCGCCGCCGTCTTCGTTCGCGACGACCTCGTCGTAGAAGAAGCCGAGAGCGGAGGCAATCCGCGGGTTCTCGGTGCGCTCGAGCAGCGCGGCCGCGGTCGCGCGGCTCACGGCTCCGTCGTTGCGATGACGGAAGGTCTGGGTGCGGCCGTACAGATCGCTGCCCGCCGGGACGAGGTCGCGAACGAGCTCGTCCGGGACGAAGACGCGGTCGCCGCGCGTGCCCTGCCAGCCGCCGAGCGGCCTGATCGCGTTCTGCTTGCGGGCACCGACAAAGCCGATGCGCGTCGCGAACGCTTCCGCGTAGGCGGCGTTCCGCACGCGCAGGACGTAGAGGTCGCTCTGACCCCAGCCGCTGCGGTCCATCTTCGTGCTCGTCGGGATGCCCAGCGCGAGGAGCACCTGCTTCACGTCTTCGGAGAACGGCCGGTTCACCGTCGACCAGCAGGCCGCGCCGTTCGTCACGGTGCCGTCGGCCTCGTAGACGCCGCGGACGAAGGCGCCGTAGACCGCAGGATCGTTGGTGGCGAGAATCGCGTCGGGGATACGCGGGACGTAGCCTTTGCCGCGATGGTCCTCGGTCGGCGGCAGCTTGGCGAAGCCGCAGGCCTCCCACCACATCGTCAGCGCCACGGAGTGGGCGGCGACCTCGGTGTAGCCGCCTTGGTGCGTGACCTTCGCTTCGATCCCGAACAGGTCGCGGATCTGCGCCACCAGATGATCGCGGACGTCGACGTCGGCCGACGCGACGCAGAAGCGAAGCCCCTTCGCGTGCAGCGAGCCGTCGCCCATGAAGTAGCCGACGAGCTCGGCGAGCTCGGGGGTGACGGTGCGCGGAACGCGCGTCGTGAAGTCTGCCGTCCAGTACTCTTCGCCGAGCGGCGGGAGCTTTGCCGTGCGCGGGGCGCCGGCGAGCTTGCCCATCGAAAGCGCGACGACGTCGTCCGAGGTGATCTCGCCGAAACGCTTCCAGACGAGATCGCCGGACACCGGATCGACAACCTTCACACGGTGGCTCGGTGTGCCTTGGATCGTGTAGCCGTTGGCCGTCTTGATCCGACGAGTGTGCTCGACGCCGTTGATGTAGAACTGCGTCGCGCGCTGCTCGCCGTCGTCGGTGAGCACGCGGAAGTCGACGTCCTGCCACTGCGTTCCCTCGACGTTGCCGAGGCGGTTGAGCCGCATCAGCCCGCGGTCGGTCGAGACGAGTGAGTCCCCCACGAGGCAGCCGGTCGGTGCGATGCAGGTCACCTGCGCGTTACGGTAGCCGGCGACTTCGCCGATCGCGAGCGCATTGTCCCACACGCTGCGAGCGAGGGCCCACGTCTCTTGCGTGAAGAGCGTCGGCGGATGCGTCGTCGGCTTCACGGTGAGCTCTTCGTACTCGTGATCGGGGACGGCGTAGGCGGCGCGGCGATGGTTGCGCAGGACGCGCTCCATGTGCTCGCGGTTCGCGTCGTAGCGCGGGAACGCGCCGAGCTCGCGCGCCATCTCGGCCGACGTCTTGTACGCGACGCCGGTCATGAGCGCCGAGATCGCCGCGCACCAGCCGAAGCCTTCCTCGGAATCGTAGGGCAGTCCGAGCCGCATCAGCAGCGTGCCCATGTTCGCGTAGCCGAGTCCGAGCGTCCGGTAGTCGAACGAGCGCTGCGCGACCGCACGGCTGGGGAACTGCGCCATCAGCACGCTGATCTCGAGGGTGAAGGTCCAGATCCGGCACGCATCAGCGAACTTCCGCGCGTCGAAATGCCCGGTGCTGTCTTGGAACGTGACGAGATTCAAGCTTGAAAGATTACACGCAGTGTCATCTAGGAAAAGGTACTCGGAGCAGTTGTGGACGTACAAGCCGTTCGCGTCGAACGCGTGCACGTCCGGAACGGTGCAGTCGTAGACGTCCTCGACGCCCCGTGCGACGATGTCTTCGAGCACGACGTAGCGCCGCGTGCGGCCGCGCTCGATGCGGATCGATGCGTGATGCGCGACGGCGCTACGCACCATGCGGCGCACGAGGCCGCGCGAGCTCAGCAGATCCACGCACGGATGCCCGCCCTCGGCATTGTGATGGACTGCGAGGCGGTCGCCGATGCGCAGCCGGCCGACCTCGCGCCATTCCTCGCCGCCGTCGTCGGTGACGATGCGCACGAGATGGTTATCCGTGGCCTTCAGCAGCTCGGTGCCGTCGGGGGCGAGCAAGGCGAAGACCGGCTTCGTCCCGGTGAAGAAGAAGCCGCGATCCGTCGAGGCGTGCGATCTTCCGTCGACGATCGCTTGGAACGGTTTGCCGATCAGCTCGGACACCGGCATCACGCCTTCGGACGTCGAAACCAGCGTGTCGATGGTGACACACGGATTGCTCGCGTTGATCTTGCCGTCACTCGCCGCGGTATGCCATTCGTTGATCGTCGTGTCGTACTGCACGCCGGGATCGGCGCACTGCCACGCGGCAAGCGCGATCTTCTCCCAGATGTCCTGCGCAGGCACGGATTTCGCGATGCGACCGTCGGTGCGGCGCACGAGATCCCAGGCCTGTCCCGCATCCAGCCGCGCGAAGAACTCGTTCGGGATGCGAACCGAGTTGTTCGAGTTTTGCCCCGAGACGGTCAGGTATGCCTTCGAGTCCCAGTTCGTGTCATAGGTCTCGATTGCGAGCTCTTTGTAGCCCTGGCGCGCGTAGTCGAGCGCGTATTGAATGTTCGCCTGCGGAATGCCCGCGCCCAGCGCCGCGCGGATCGCGCCTTTGAGCTTCCCGTTCAGCGCGGGATCGAGCCGCGCGGTCTCGGGCAGCGTCTCGTCGTGCGCGGCCTTGAGGATCGCGTTGAGGTGCTTCTCGCACGTGATCGAGCCGGCGACGAGGTCGGAGACCTTCTGTTCCTCGGCCACCTTCCATGTGATGAATTCTTCGACGTCCGGATGGTCGAGATCGAGGCACACCATCTTCGCGGCGCGGCGCGTCGTGCCGCCGGACTTGATCGCGCCCGCGGCGCGATCGCCGACTTTGAGAAACGACATCAGTCCCGACGACGTCCCGCCGCCCGAAAGCCGTTCACCCTCGCCACGGATCGCCGAGAAGTTTGATCCGGTATTGTGGATGACGACCAGGCCGCGTTCTCCGGCGAGATACGTATTCGTCGAGCGCGTCGTCAAATCGTTGAAAGGCACGTCATCGGTGCACGGCTTGACGGCCGTGACGAACGCGATCCCCTCCGCGACCACGCGGATCCGCTCGATGTCGGCGTCCACCTCCGCCTCGGGGAGCCGTTCGATCGCCGCGAGCAACTTCCGCGGATTGACCAAATTCTCGTAGATCAGTCGACCGACGTGGAATCGCTCGCCGCCCACATCTGCGTGCAGCCACGAATCTTCCGCGACCGGGAAAATCCGATTTCCGTGCTCGCGGCTGAGCGGCATGCAGTACTGGCGCCGGCCGTTCCGCTCGGCATCGGCGAGGTTCGTACGGTGGCGCGGCGTCGCGAGCTGGTCGATGATTCCAATCGCTCGCCGTGCCGGCGTCGAGCGGCGAACGAGCGCTGCGCTGTGGTAGCCGCCGTTCGTGACCACACCGCCGCCGAGACCCAGGAGCGACGCCATCGCGGCGGTCTCCTCGACGAAGGGTCGGCAGACCGAGGTAAGGGTCGCGCGCCCTTCACTCGTCGTGCCGTCCGCGTCGATCAAACCTGCGAGGAACGCTTCTTGAACGGGGACGTTCGCGCGCTTGATGAAGTTAGGAACCTCCAGGGAATATGTCTTCGGACCGGGGGCACTAACGGCAGCGGCGAAGAACGACGCTGCGGACGAACGTGTGCAGGTCAGCGTGAGGCACTTCGACGGAGCGCCGGGCCTGTCGTCGGAGCGAATCGAAGAACGTGCTCCGAACCGCTCGAGCAAGATGCGTTGCGCGCGCTCGAGCGGCTCACGATCCTCATCGAAGAACCGCAGGCGCAGCAGATCGTAATAATACGTTCCGTACGGCCGGCGATGTTCGCGGCGCTGTTTGTTGAGATTACCGTCGCCGAGGAAGTAACCGACGAGCCAGGCGATCTCCGCGTCGACGTCCACGGTATGGACTTCGCTCTTCCGATAGCGTGTGACGGTGTACGAAATCCGCTCGGGCTTCGCTGCATTGTCGACGAGGCGTCGCGCGTCAGGCGTCGGTCCCAGCACGGCATCGCCGTTCTTCAGCGAGTCGGCGCGCCGCTCTACGATCGCTTCGCCATCCCAGACCATAAACGGATGCCAAGCGGACACCGTAGCGCGGACGCCGGTGTCGAACGCCACCGTAATCTTATCGTCGGAGGCGACGTCGTAGCTCCAGACGCGATCGATCGGATCTTCGACGATGCGACCAGTGATGCGGTCGGCGGACAGCGTCCGTAGACCCAGCGACGATACGTCGACGTAGCGACCTTTGCCGTCGAACGTGTGGACGGGACGGCGGCGCGAGACTTCGCGATAGAGATCGCCGAGCCGCACCAACCCGCGTCCGACGATCGGGACGAAGGCTCGCTCGCTGACGCAACCGCTACCGAACTTAAAAATGCGCGCTTCACGGACCCACAGGTCCATGATCCCGCCTTCATTAACGAGATCGTCGCTTACACTCTGGATAAAGCAAGCGTGAGGGGAAGGTCGCTCGTAGGCACTAGTCGAGCTAGCGAGTTGTCCGCTCTTGTGGTCGACGTACCAGTGGCCTTGGGCCGGGCCGGCGATGCCGTACGCCCAGTGCAGGCCGGTGTTGAACCACTGCGGGGAGTTCGGGGCGCCGATCTGGCGCGCGAGCATCGCGCACATCTCGTCGTAGTAGGCGCGCGCTTCGAACTCGTCGTCGAAGTAGCCGTGCCTGAAGCCCCAGTACGTCCAGCAGCCGGCGAGGCGATGGAAGACCTGACGGGCGTCGGTCTCGCCGGCGAAGGTCGCGTCGGAGGCCGGCTCCGAGCGCCAGAGCCACTCCGGGATCCCCTCTTCCTCGACCCGGACGGTCGCGGTCGGGACCCCGGCCTTCCGAAAATACTTCTGGGCCAGGATGTCCGTCGCGACCTGCGACCAGCTGGTCGGGATCTGGCAGTCCTTGGCCTCGAACACGACCTTGCCGTCGGGATTCACGATCCGCGACGTGCGGGGCTCGAAGGTCAGTCCGGCGTACGGGTCGCCGGGTTGCGAGTAGGTCCGGGAGAACTTCATGCCGGCTTGCGTCCTCTGGCGCTCGAGGGAAATTCGGAGACGAGAAGCCCTCGGATCATCGAACAAACGTTCGAGTCCGTCAAGTCCCCTTGCGTCTGCCCAACGTGGCCTCGACACTAGATATCGTGTCGTGAACCGCCGGGCTGTACTAGATATTGTACTGCTGCCGGTCTCCCTTGTGAATCCCCGTGGACGACTTTTCGAAAATTGGGGACAGACGCAGGCAGGCGTCGTGGACTGCCTGGGAACGGGGTGGGAGCCCTGTGGAGGGAACCGGGGATAGCGTGGAGAGGATCCGGGCCGACCTGCACGTCGACACCCTGCCGGAGATCCCGCTGGACCGGCTGGCCGCCGAGGGCGTCCGGGGGATCGTCGTCGACCTCGACAACACGGTCTGCCCCTACCATCAGCCCGAGCTCGCGCCCGGCGTCGCCGAATGGGTCGCCTCCGCGCGCGACCGCGGCTTCGCGCTCGTGCTCGTCTCGAACAACTTCACGGAGCGCGTCGCGTCGGTCGGCGCGCAGCTCGGAATCCCGATCGTGCCGAACGCGCTCAAACCGCTTCCGTTCGCGTTCTTGCGCGCGCTCCGTCTGCTCGGCACGCCGCGCCGCGCGACGGTCGTCATCGGCGATCAGCTCTTCACCGACGTCCTCGGCGCAAAGCTGCTCGGACTCCGCACGATCCTCACCAAACCGCTGGTCGAAGCCGATTTCCCGCTGACCCGCATCCTGCGCTTCCTCGAACGCACCATCGCCGGGCGCACGTAGCGCGTGACGGTCGCCGCGGTCGTCTTCGATCTGTACGGGACGCTGCTGCGCATCGACGCGATGGGGGCGCACGTCGCGCGCGCCGGCGTCGCGGAGCCCGAAGCGTTCGTCGACGCCTGGCGGCGCAAACAGCTCGAGTACGCGCACCTCGTTTCGCTCGCCGGCGCCTATCGCGATTTCGACGAGCTGACTGCGCGGGCGCTCGCGCACACGTGTGCGCAGCGCGGCGTCGGGCTCGCCGCCGAAGTGCGCGAAGGGTTGGTGTCGGCATGGCAGACGATGCCGGTCTTCGACGACGTCGCGCCGGCGCTGCATGCACTCGCGGCGCGCGGACTGCCGCTCGCGGTGCTCACCAACGGGACACCGGTATCGGCGAACCGCGCGCTCGAATCGGCCGGCGTGCGCGATCGCTTTGCCGAGGTGCTCTCGGTCGACCGCGTCCGCGCCTACAAGCCGGATCCGCGCGTCTACGCCATCGCGAAGCAGCGGTTCGCCTGCGCGCCGTCTGCGATCGTGTTCGTCTCCTCGAACGCTTGGGACGCCTGGGGCGCGCAGCACTTCGGATTTCGCGTGGCCTGGTGCAGTCGCGCCGCATCCGCGCCGGAGGCGCTCGATCCCGCCCCGGAGGCGACGCTCGCCGGGCTGCACGAACTCGCGGCGTTCGTCGAGTCGTGCGCCTGAGGGTACATTCTCGCGCATGGAAACCGGAAAGCAGAACCCCGGCGGCGGCGACACCGATGGAACCGCCGAGCCAAGCCTGACGCAGAAGAATTCCGAGACGGTCCGCGGCGAGGAAGCGCTCTCCGAGAGCGGCACGTTCGAGCACAACGCGAAGGGGGCGAAGCCGGCCGCCGAGCTCGGCGCGACCCCGTCGTCCTACGGCGCGTCTCGCGGGATGAGCCGCGAGGAGCGCGGCCCGGGCGAACAGGTCGCCGGGGGTGGCAGCCCGAGCTCCGAGGAGTAGCCCGGCGCCGCTCCGGCCGAGGTCGAGCAGCATCCCGGCGAGTGCGCGCGATCTCCTCGGAAGGGCGCGCGTACGACGGCCGGCGTGCGCGAAACGTGCTTGAGAACCGGGCGCCCCTCGCGTATCCTAGGCCGATATGAGCGCCGCGCGCCCCGAGCTCCCGAAGACGTACGATCCCAGCGAGGTCGAGCCGCGGCTCTACCGCCGCTCGCTCGAGCTCGGCGTGTTCCACGAGGAGGCCGATCCGGCCCGGCCGCCGTTCGTCATCTCGATGCCGCCGCCGAACATCACCGGGCGCGCGCATCTCGGCCACGGGTCGACCTATACGCCGATGGACGTGCTCACGCGCTACCACCGGATGCTCGGCGACAACGCCGACTGGATCCCGGGCCAGGATCACGCCGCGATCGCGACCGAGACCGTGCTGCTGCGCGAGCTCGCGAAAGAAGGCGAGTCGCGCGAGTCGCTGGGCCGCGCGCGCTACCTCGAGCGCGCGTGGGAGTGGCGCAGCCTCTACGGCAACGTGATCGACGAGCAGTTCCAGCGGCTCGGCTTCGGCCCCGACTGGGAGCGCGAGCGTTTCACGATGGATCCGGGCCTCTCGGCCGCGGTCGTCGAGGTGTTCGTGCGGCTGTACGACGAGGGGCTGATCTATCGCGGAACCCGGCTCGTCAACTGGGACCCGCAGGCGCGTTCGACGCTCTCCGACGCCGAGGTCGAAGACGAGGAGCGCGACACGTTCCTGTGGCACCTGCGCTATCGCGCCGAGGACGGCGGCGACGGGGTGGTCGTCGCGACGACGCGGCCGGAGACCTACCTCGGCGATGTCGCGGTGGCGGTGCATCCCGACGATGCGCGTTACGCGCACCTGATCGGAAAGTCCGTGGTCCTACCCCTGGTCGAGCGCGCGATTCCGGTGATCGCCGACCCGGCCGTCGAGCTTGGCTTCGGGACCGGCGCCGTGAAAGTGACGCCCGCGCACGATGCGACCGACTACGAGATCGGCCGGCGTCACGACTTGCCGATGCCCACGGTGATCGACTTCGACGGGACGGTCTGCGCGCCGGCCTGGCGCTACGAGGAGGCTCCGGAACGGCGCGCGCCGATCGACGCGCAGGCCGCGCGGATGGTTCCCTACGTCGGACTCGACCGGTTCGAGGCGCGCCGCCGGCTCGTCGAAGATCTCCGCGCGGCCGGCGCGCTAAAAAAGGAAGAGCCGTATCATACGACGATCCCGGTCAGCTCACGCTCGGGCGCGGTGATCGAGCCGCTGCTCTCACTGCAGTGGTGGGTGCGCACCGCGACGCTCGCCGCGCCGGCGCTCGCCGCGTACCGCGACGGCCGCCTTCGCTTCGTCCCGGAGCGCTTCGGCCGGACGTACGCTGCGATGCTGGAGAACATCCGCGACTGGAACATCTCGCGACAGGTGTGGTGGGGGCACCAGCTTCCCGTGTGGTACACGCCGGACGACGAGGTCGTCGTCGCGCCCGACGAAGACGAAGCGCGCCGCATCGCGCGCGAGCGCTACGGCACCGGCGAGCTGCGCCGCGATCCCGACACGCTCGACACGTGGTTCTCCTCGGGACTCTGGCCGTTCTCGATCCTGGGCTGGCCGGAGCAGACGCCCGAGCTCGCGCACTGGTACCCGAACCAAGTGATGATCACCAGCCGCGACATCATCTTTCTGTGGGTCGCGCGGATGGTGATGCTCGGCCTGCGCTTCGCCGGCGAGATCCCGTTCGGCACCGTGTTCGTGACGCCGCTGGTGTTCGATCTGCAGGGGCGGAAGATGTCGAAGTCGCTCGGGAACGCGATCGATCCGATGACCGATCTCATCCCGAAGTACGGCGCCGACGGAATGCGCTTCGGAATCCTGCGGCAGATGCGGCTCGAGTCGCAAGAGCTGCGTTTCGACGAGCGCTACTGCGACGAGGCGAAGCGCTTCGCGACGAAGCTCTGGAACGCGCTCGGCTACACCCTCTCGCGGCCCGAAGGGCTGCCGCGCGCCTCCGTGCTCCCGGCGCACGAGGCGCTGACCTTCGCCGACCGGTGGATCCTCAGCGAGCTGCGCCGCACCGTCGAGGCGGTGACGCGCGCGTACGACGCCTTCGAGTTCGGCGTCGCCGCCGACGCGCTGCTGCAGTTCGGCTGGTACACGTTCTGCGACTGGTATCTGGAGCTGACGAAAGCGCGGCGGCAGGAGGCGACGCGCGGCGCGGTGCTCTCGTTCGTGCTGAACGCGCTGGTTCGCGCGATGCACCCGATCGCCCCGTTCGTCACCGAAGAGATCTGGCTGCACCTTCCGCACGACGGCGCGACGATCGTCACGGCCTCGTGGCCCGACCTCGCCGAGATCCCGGCGTTCCCGGAGGACGCGGAGCGGTTTGCGGCGTTCATGGGGCTGGTCGAGCGGCTGCGCAACGCGCGCGCCGAAGCCGGGCTCGGCCCGAAGGAGAAGCTCGCGATCGCGGGGCCGCCGCTCGACCCGGCGATCGTGGAATACCTCGCGATCCCGACCCTGCTCAACGCGGCGTACGAGGTCGCGGAGATCGCCGGCGCCGTGGACGGCACAGCGGCGGGCAACTTCGCCGAGCGGCTTGCCGCGGTCGCGCCGAAGCTCGACACCGCGCTGCTGCGCGAACGGTATGCGCGGGACGTCGCGCGCCTCGAGAGCGAGGTCGAACGGCTCGAGAAGAAGCTCGGGAACGAGAGCTTCGTGCAGCGCGCCAAGCCGGACGTCGTGCAGGCCGAGCGCGAGAAGCTCGCCGGCTACGAGCGCGACCTCGAGCGCGCGCGTGCGGGGCTGGCGGCGAGCGCCTCGTGACGAGATCGCGCGCGTTCGCCCGCCGCTGCGCGTGACCGCGCTGCGCTTCACCGCGCCGGACGGCCTCGTGCTCGCGGCCGGCGCCGTCGGCGAGCCGTCCGGTGCGGCGGTGCTGCTGCTGCACGGCGGCGGCCAGACGCGGCACGCCTGGGATCGCACCGCGAAAGCGCTGGCCGCGCGCGGCGCGTACGCGGTCTCGCTCGATCTGCGCGGGCACGGCGAGAGCGGCTGGTCGGCGGACGGCCGGTACTCGATCGACGCGTTCGCCGAAGACGTCGAGACGGTCGCGCGCAGGTTCGCCTCGCCGCCGGCGATCGTCGGCGCGTCGCTCGGCGGTGCGCTCGCGCTGATCGTCGCGGCGCGCAACGCGGTTCCGCTGCGCGCGATCGTGCTGGTCGACATCGCGCTGCGCACCGAGGACCGCGGCGTCGAGCGGATCCTCACCTTCATGCAGGGCAACGGCGACGGCTTTGCCTCGCTCGCCGCCGCCGCCGACGCGGTCGCCGCGTACCTGCCGCATCGCGAGCGCCCGGCGCGCCTCGACGGCCTGAAGAAGAACTTGCGCCGCCGCGAGAACGGGCGCTGGTACTGGCACTGGGATCCGCTCATGCTCGAGCGGCTCAACGTGCGCCAAGCCCGCGCGAGCGGCGTGCTCCAGCGCGCCGCCGCCGAGGTCACGGTTCCCGTGCTGCTCGTCCGCGCCGGCGAGAGCGACGTCGTGAGCGAGGAGATCGCCCGCGAGTTTCTCGATGCCGTGCCGCACGCGCGCTACGCCGACGTCACCGGCGCGCGCCACATGATCGCCGGCGACGAGAACGACGCCTTCACCGCCGCGATCGTCGACTTCCTGACGGCGGCAACACCGACGTAACCTTTCGTCCACGCAGCGTCATCGCGGTCGCGTCATGCTCGATGCGTGCCGACTCGCGACGACGTCCGGCGGATCGAACGCATCGAAACTACACGGCCACGGTTCACGTGGTTTCAGCACATGGCAGACGTTACGACAACGCTCGTGACCTATCGGACGAGCTTAGGCCCAGGCGTGGAGCTTGCGGTCGAGGGCGTACCAACCTACGTTCGCGGCGGGCCGCCCGACGACGATTTTATCGACTTCTCGACGGCCGAGCATCTGGAGCGCCTTTTCAAAGCCGCTGGGGTCCGGATGGCGGCCGGCGAGACCGACAGCCGGATGCGGTTCGCCGACGAGCTGTGAACCGCGAAGGCCCAACGGGTCTGGGACGCCGAAGCCCCGCCTGATGCAGACCGCGGCCGCCCGGCGGCGCGTGCTGATGGCGCCCGACCAGATCGAGCGGGCGATCGCGCGCATGGCCCATTCGATCGTCGAACCCGAGGACGTCCAGGACGGGCTCCTGCTCATCGGGATTCGGCGCGGCGGCGAGGCGCTGGCGCGCCGGCTGGCCTCGAAGATCACCGAGATTCGCGGGAGCGCGCCGACGCTGGGCTTCCTCAACGTCAACCTGTACCGCGACGACGACGTGGCGCGCGAGCTTCCCGAGTCGGAGATCCGCAGCGCGATCACCGGGCAGACGGTCGTTCTGGTCGACGACGTGCTCTACACCGGCCGGACCGTGCGCGCCGCGCTCGATGCGGTGACCGACCTCGGCCGCCCCAAGGCGATCCGGCTCGCCGTCCTGATCGACCGCGGGCTGCGCGAGCTGCCGGTGCAGGCGGACTACGTCGGCAAGTTCGTCCCGACGAGCCGCCGCGAGCACATCGACGTGGCGCTCGCGCCGCAGCGCTCCGATGCCGACGCGGTCACCGTCTCCGACGAGGACCGTGCCGCCTCGTAGCCTCCTCGACGTCGACGATCTGACGTCAGGCGAGCTCGTCGCGGTCCTGGATCGGGCGGTCGCCTTCCGCGAATCGCTCCCGCCGCGTGACCTGCTGGCGGGCGTCCCGGTGCTGAACCTGTTCTTCGAGGCCTCGACGCGCACGGCGACGTCGTTCACCCTGGCCGAGCAGCGGGTCGGCGCCGACGTCATCTCGTTCGCACCGGGCGCCTCGAGCCTCGGGAAGGGCGAGACGATCGCCGACACGGCGCTGACGCTGCGCGGGATCGGCGTGCGCGTGATCGTGGTGCGGCATCCGGAGTCCGGCTTCGCGCGGCGGCTCGCCGACGCGTTCGACGGGCACGTGGTCAACGCCGGCGACGGAACGCACGCGCATCCGACGCAGGCGCTGCTCGACTTGATGACGCTCCGCCAGGAGTTCGGACACTTCGAGGGGCTGCGCGTCGCGATCGTCGGCGACATCCTGCACTCGCGCGTCGCGCGCTCGAACATCGTCGGGATGCGCGCGCTCGGCGTCGAGGTCACGCTGGTCGGTCCGGCGACGCTGCTCCCGGCGGAGTTCGCGACGGCCGGGGTGCGCATCGAGCGCGACCTCGATGCGGTCCTCCCGCGGCTCGACGCGGTGATGATGCTGCGCATCCAGCGCGAGCGGATCACCGGCGGGCTGCTCCCGGCGCTCGAGGACTACACGCGCGGCTTCCAGCTCAACCGCGCGCGGCTGCGCTCGCTGAGCGGCAACGCCGTGATCCTTCATCCGGGGCCGTACAACCGCGGCGTCGAGCTGACCGACGACGTCCTCGACGATCCGCGCTCGCGCTACGTGGCGCAGGTGGCGAACGGCGTGTTCGTGCGCATGGCGGTGCTCGATCTGCTCGTCAACGGGGCACCGGTCGCGGCATGAGCACGCTGCTGATCAAGAACGGCCGGCTGATCGACCCGCCGCGGGGGATCGACGCGAACCTGGACGTGCTGATCGAGAACGGCTTCGTCTCGCGGATCGGCGAGCATCTGGAAGAAAACGGAACGCGCGTCGTCGACGCGACGAATGCGATCGTCGCGCCGGGATTCATCGACATGCACGTCCACCTGCGCGAGCCGGGGCAGACGCACAAAGAAACGATCGCGACCGGATCGGCGGCCGCGGTCGCCGGCGGGTTCACCGCGGTCGCCTGCATGCCCAACACCGAGCCCGCCCTCGACTCGGCGGCGATCGTCGCCGAGGTGGTGCGGCGCGCCGAGGCCGCGGGGCTCGCGCGCGTCTACCCGATCGGCGCGATCACCCGCGGACGCGCGGGCCACGAGCTGGCGCCGTACCATCTGCTCGCCGACGCCGGCTGCGTCGCGTTCAGCGACGACGGCGCGACGCCGCGCGACGCGCGCGTGCTGCGCAACGGCGCGCGCTACGCCTCGGATGTGCCGGGCGCCTTCATCTCGCACTGCGAGGACCCCGACTTGAGGGGTGAGGCGGTGATGAACGAGGGCGCGGCCTCGATGCGGCTCGGCCTCGAGGGTTCGCCCTCGCTGGCGGAGGACGTCATCGTCGCGCGCGACCTGCTGATCGCCGCCGACGCCGGGAAACCGTGGCACATCGCGCACGTCTCGACGCGCACCTCGGTCGACCTGATCCGCTGGGCGCGCGCGCGCGGCGCCGCGGTGACGTGCGAGGTGACGCCGCACCACCTCGTCTTCCTCGACGACCGCTTCGCCGACTATCGCGCCGACTCGAAGGTCAACCCGCCGCTGCGCGCCGCGCACGACCGTGACGCGCTGCGCCAGGCCGTGCTCGACGGAACGATCGACGCGTTCGCGACCGATCACGCGCCGCACGGCCTCGAGGAGAAGGCGCAGCTTCTCTCGGCGGCGCCGGTCGGCTTCAGCGGCCTCGAGATCGCCGTCGGCGCCTACGCGCTGGCCCTCCCGGAGCTTCCCTTGGCACGATACGTCACGCTGCTCTCGACGAACCCGGCGCGAATTCTCGGCGTTCCCGGCGGGACGCTCGAGCTCGGAAGCCCCGGCGACGTCACGATCTTCGCCGACCGGACGTGGACCGTCGATGTGCGGCTGTTTCGCTCCAAGGGGAAGAACACGCCGTTCGACGGGATGACGCTGCCGCGGCGGGCGATCGCGACGGTCGTGGACGGCGCGGTCGTGTTCGAGCACGGCCGCGTCCTCCCGCGCGAGGACGTGCTGGCATGACGGAGACGAAGAACCGCGCGACGCTGCTGCTCGGCGACGGAACGCGCTTCGACGGCGCAGGGCTTTCGGCGACCGGGATCGCGCTGGGCGAAGCGGTGTTCTACACCGGCATGACCGGCTACGAAGAGGCGCTCACCGACCCGTCGTATGCCGGACAGATCCTGGCGTTCACCTATCCGCTGATCGGGAACTACGGCGTGAGCGGAACCGTCGCGCAGCACCCGCACGCGTGCGTCGCGGGCGCGGCGATCAAGCACCTCGCGGCTCGGCCCTCGCATCACGCCTCGCGCAGCGACCTCGGCGCGTGGCTCGACGCGCAGGGGGTGCGGACGATCGTCGGCATCGACACGCGCGCGCTGACGATCGCGTTGCGCGAGCACGGCACGATCGCCGCGGCGCTCGCCGTCGGCGAGGAGGCGATCGCGCAGATCGAGCCGGCGCTGGGGCGCTATCTCCGCGAGGCGACGACGCAGGGGCTCGTCGCCTCGGTTGCCGACGCCTACGATCCGGGCACGACGGTCGGCGAGGGCCGCACGCACGTCGTGCTGCTCGACTGCGGCGTGAAGCGCGCGATCGTGCGCGACCTGACGGCGCTCGACGCGCGCGTCACCGTGCTGCCGTACGCCGCGAGCGCCGGCGAGATCCTCGAGCGCGAGCCCGACGCCGTGGTGATCTCACCCGGTCCCGGCGACCCGCGCGATCTCGGCGAGACGGTCGAGACGCTGCGTGCGCTGATCGGGAAGAAACCGCTCTTCGGCGTGTGCCTCGGACACCAGCTCCTCGCGCTCGCGTGCGGCGCCGAGACCTACAAGCTGCCCTACGGCCATCGCGGCGGGAACCAGCCGGTGAAGGACCTGGTGCGCGATCAGGTGCTGGTGACCGCGCACAACCACGGCTACGCCGTGCGGGGCGAGACTCTGCCCGCCGAGCTCGAGGCGACGATGGTCAACCTCAACGACGGGACGAACGAAGGCTTCCGTCATCGCAATCTGCCGATCGAGGCGGTACAGTTCCATCCCGAGGCGTCGCCCGGCCCGTTCGACGCGCGGAGCCTCTTCGCGCGGTGGCTGGAACGCGTCGACCACGAGTGAGCGCGCGGCTCGTCGCGCTCGCGGCGGCGCTCGCATCCGCGGCGGCGCCGGCGGCGGCGCAGGCGCAAGCGCTGCGCACCCTTCACGTGAGCGCCCTCTCGATGCGCGCCGACCGGGAGCGCGTGCCGATCGGAACGGTGTTCCATCTCGCGATTCACGTCCGCGTGCGTGAGAACGTCGCGGCGCTCGACGAGCTGGTCATCCCCGACGTCGGGACGATGCAGCTCCTCGGCGACGAACGCTCGGTGACGCACGGCGGCGGCGGGACCGACGCGGTCGAGACGCTCACGCTGCAGCCCTCGCACAGCGGCGCGTTCACCTTTCGCCCCGCGTATCTCGACGCGATCGACGCGAACACCGGCAAGCCCTCGCGCTTCTCATCGAACGCCGTGCGGGTCGAGATCCTGCCCACCGCCGGCGCGCACCCGCCGCCGCGCTACGGCGCGTTGGCGGAGCGCGCGGTCGAGCTGGTGCTTCTCGTCCTCGCCGCGATCGCGCTGGTGCTGGGGTTCCGCGCGTTCGTGCGGCTGCGCCGGGCCCGCGCGCGCAGCGAGGCGCATGCCGCGCCGCCGTTCGTCGCGCCCGCTCCGGAGCCCGTCCCGGCGCGCACCCCGCGCGAGGAGGTCGCCGACGCGCTGCGCACCTACCGCACCGCGCCGGCCGGGCCGGCGCTGCGGCGGCTGCGCGCCGCGCTGTTCACCGCGGCGGGGACGAACGGCGGCTCGACGCTCGGCGACGCGCTCGGCGGGACCTCCGACCACGCGCTGCGCCTCGCGCTGATCGCGGCCGAGCGCGCGGCGTTCGGCCCGCCGCACGAGCGCGACGGCGCGTCGAGCGAGCTCGTCACGGCGGCGGAGGCGTGGCTGCGATGAGCCGCCCGCGCGACGTCCTCGACGCGCTCCACGCGACGATCGTCGGGCAGGACGAAGTCTGCGAAGCGCTGGTGCTGGCGCTGATCGCCGGCGGGCACGTCCTGCTGGAAGGGGCGCCCGGAGTCGCCAAGACGCTGGCGTGCCGCGCGCTCGCGGCGGCCGTCGGCGGCGCGTTCCGGCGCGTGCAGTTCACGCCGGACCTGCTCCCGTCCGACATCGTCGGGACGCGCGTGTTCGACCAGAAGAGCGGCGACTTCACCACCGTGCTCGGCCCGCTGTTCGCCAACGTCGTGCTCGCCGACGAGATCAACCGCGCGCCGGCGAAGGTGCAGTCGGCGCTGCTCGAAGGGATGCAGGAGCGGCGCGCGACGATCGGACCGCGGACGCACGACCTCCCGGCGCCGTTCGTCGTGCTCGCGACGATGAACCCGTACGACAGCGACGGCACCTACCCGCTCCCGCACGCGCAGCTCGACCGCTTCCTCGCGAAGGTCGTGGTCACGTATCCCTCGCGCGAGGAAGAGCGGACGATCGTCGACCGCTTCGGCGCCGGCGAGCCGCCGCTCCCCGGCGGGATCGCCACGACCGACGACGTGCTGTGCTGGCAGCGTGAAGCGCGCGAGGTGTACGTCGATGCGGCGCTGCGCGACTACGCGGTCGAGCTGGTGCGCGCGACGCGCGACGCCGAGCTGGTCGCGCACGGCGCGAGCCCGCGTGCCGCGCTGGCGCTCGTCCTCCTCGGGCGGGCGCGCGCCTATCTCGACGGTCGGGGCTTCGCCGCGCCCGACGACGTGCGCGACGTCGCGCCGGCGGTGCTGCGCCACCGGCTGACCTACGACGATCGCATCGCGCTCGACGGCGCCGACCCGGAGGCGATCGTGCGGCGCATCGTCGCCTCGGTGCCCGCGCCGTGAACCCGCTGCGGGCGGCGATCCTGCGCCGCGCCCGCGCCGCGCCGCGCGCCGGCGCCGCCGTGCGCGGTGCGCGTCCGGGCGACGGCTTCGTCTTCTCGCAGCTGCGCGCGTACGTCGAAGGCGACGACCCGCGGCGGATCGATCAGGCGGCGACTGCGCGCTCGGGCGCGCTGCAGACCCGCGTGTACCTCGAAGAGACCGCGCTCGTGCTGGCGGCGATCGTCGATGAGTCCGGGTCGATGCGCGTCGGGCGCCGCCGCCCGCTGACCGAGGCGGCCGGCGAGGCGGTGCGGGCGTGGTTCGGTGCGGCGGAAGGCGAGGACGCGATCGCGCGGATCGTCGACGAGCGCATCGTGCGCGACCGCCGCGCCGCGCCGCTCGTCGCGGCGGCGACGCCGTTCCGGTTCGCCGCGGCGCTGGAGATCGCGCGGCGCGCGCTCCCGCGCGGCGCCTCGCTGCTGGCGGTCGCCGACGGCTTCGATCTGCCGGGCGACGAAGCGCTCGCGCTCACGGCGCTGCGCTTCGACGCGACGGTGCTGCTGGCGCGCGACCCGTGGCGCGACGAGCTGCCGCTGCGGGGCGTGGTGCGGCTGCGCGATGCGGAGAGCGGCGCGGTGCGCCGGGCGTACGTCGGCGCGCGCGAGCGGCGGCGCTACCGCGAGGCGGCGCACCTACGCGAAGCCGCGCTGCACGCGCGCTTTCGCGCGGCCGGCTGGCGGACCGGCGCGCTCGAGGAGGCCGACGGGCGCGGCTCGCTGCTGCGCGCCTTCGGGCTCGCCGCGTGAGCTTCGCGCACCCGCTGTGGCTGCTCGCCGGGCTCACGCTCGCCGCGCTGTTCCTGTGGGCGGCGCACCGCGCGTCGCGCCGCGCCGCGGCGGCGGCGCTCGCCTACAGCGACCTGGCGTTCTTTACGGCGGCGACGCGCGCGCGGATCGATCCCGCGCGGGTCGTCGCGCTGGCCTGCGCGCTCGCGCTCTTCGCCTTCGGCGCCGCGCTCGCCGCGCCGCGCATCGTCGCGACGCTGCCGACGCGCGGCGGAACGATCGTGCTGTGCGTCGACACCTCGGGCTCGATGCGTGCCACCGACGTCGCCCCGACGCGCTCCGACGCGGCCGCCGCCGCGGTGCGCGCCTTCGTCGACGGGGTCCCCGACGGGACGCGCCTCGGAATCGTGTCGTTCTCGAGCGGGGCCGGCGTGTTGATCCCGCCGACGCGCGACAAGGACGCGGTGCGCGACGCGATCGACCGCATCCCGCCGCCGAACGGCGGGACCGCGATCGGCGATGCGCTCGCCGCCGCCGCTCGCGAGCTGCCGGCGACCGGGCGTCGGGCGATCGTGCTGATCACCGACGGCGTGAACAACATGGGGATCGACCCGCTCTCCGCGGCGCAGCAGATCGGCGTCGCGGGGATCGAGATCGACACCGTCGGGATCGGGACGAACGACAGCGGCCAGTTCATCCCGGGAACCGACGAAGCCGCGAGCATCGACGAAGCGGCGCTGCGAGCGATCGCCGCCTCGGCGCGCGGCGAGTACGCGCGCGCGAGCGATGCGTCGACGCTGCGCGCCCGGCTCGCCGCGCTCGCGAACAGCACGACCCGCGAGAAACGCCGCATCGAGCTCGAGCTCCCGCTCGCCCTCGGCGGCGGCGTCGTGCTGCTGGCGAGCGCCGCCGGAATGCTGCTGGCGGGGCGGTTCCCGTAGCGATGAACGACGACGTGCGCAGCCGGCGGATCAGCTACGAGCTCGGCGCGCTCGACGTCACGAGCGTCGCGCGGGATCCCTTCGAACAGTTTCGGACCTGGTTCGAGCAGGCGCTGGCGACGCCGGAGCTCGTCGAGCCGCACGGACTCACCGTCGCGACCGCCGATGCGCACGGGCGTCCGTCGGCGCGCATCGTGCTGCTGCGCCAGTGGGACGCGCGCGGGTTCGTCTTCTACACGAACTACGAGAGCCGCAAGGGCGGCGAAGCCGCGGCGAACCCGTTCGCCGCGCTCCTCTTCTGGTGGGGCGTGCTGCAGCGGCAGGTTCGCATCGAAGGCGCGATCGAGCGCGTGCTGCGGGTCGAGAGCGACGCGTACTTCGCGACGCGCCCGCGCGGGCATCGGTTGAGCGCGTGGGCATCGCGCCAGAGCGAGGTCGTGCCGGATCGCGCGACGCTCGAGCGGGCGATGAACGACGCCGACGCGCGCTTCCCGGAGGACGTGGCACGCCCACCATACTGGGGCGGCTTTCGGGTCGTCCCCGAGCGCTTCGAGTTCTGGCAGGGTCGCCCGAACCGGGTCCACGACCGGATCGCGTACGCTCGCACCACGGAGGGCTGGTCGCTCTCGCGCCTCTCGCCCTGAGCGCCCACGCAACTGCAGCATGCACTGCGACGCATCGACCCGGCCCGCTGCCCGCGCGTCATCGTCGAGCCGGGCGGGAGCGGCCGGACCCTAGAGGTTGCAGCCTCCGAGGCGCACCGCGGCGGTGGCGTGCTGCGCGGCGACCGAGAGATCGCTGCGGATGTACTCTTCCGGCGTGAACACGTCGAACAGGTTCTCGAGCGTGTTGTAGTCGTCGAACGCGTAGGGGTTCATCACGCCGAATCCCGGATACTCGATCGGAACGGGGCTGCGCGGCGCACCGTTCACCCCGGAGATCCCGTGATCGTCGGAGGCGGAGCTCGCGATGTTCCGCACCGGGAGCTCCTCGGCCGCGCCGACGAACTTCGCCAGCGCGCGGGTCAGCACGATCTCGCGGCCTTTCGCTCCGTCGAGCGCGTCGGCGAGACCGGTCAACGCATCGCGCCGCTGCGGATCGATGCCGGGCTGCTTCGCCGCCTCGCGCAGCGCGATGACGTGCTCGCGATCGTACGTCGCCAGGCCCCAGAGGATTTTCATGTCCTGCTCGGCCTGCCGCGAAGACATCTCCCTGGTGAGATACGAGTCGACGCGGAAGTGGCTCAGGTGGCTCGCGACGATCGGGATGTCGTACTCGAAGTCGAGCGCCGCTTCGACCCCTGGTCCGGCCTGGAGCAGCGCGGCACAATAGCGCGAGCGCGCGTGCACGCGCCCGATCTCGAGCAACGGCCGGACGATCGCGGCGTTCTGCGCCGCTTTCGACGTGCGCGCGGAGAGGTCGGCCGCCGCGCCCGCGGCCGGCGCGGTCATCGGCGGAAGCTGCGGCGCCGGCGACGCCTGCTGTGCATCGGCGAGGAACACGTTCGGCATCGCGGCGAGCAGCGCCAAGGCGGCGGCGATTCCGGCGGAAGAACGAAAGACACCCATCATGGCGAGTTCTTACTCGGGCCCGGCTGTTTCCCTGTTCGCGGCGACGCAGAACGCGCGCGGCAGCCGCCACACCCAGACCGTTCCCAGAATGAACTCGACGATGACGAGCACGAGCGCGATGCGCGGCCCCAGCCCCGTGCGATGCGGATCGAGCCGCGCGATCGCGAAGCCGGCCAGCGCCGGCGCGGCGATCTGCGGGAGCGTCGCGGCGAGGTTCCACACGCCCATCGCCGAGGCGAGCGCGTCGCGCGGCAGAACGGCGTACGCGATCGCCCAGTCCGCGGTGAAGAATGCGCCCCAGGCGACTCCCGCCGCGAGTGCCGCACCGAACGCGACGCGCGCATCGGGCGCGCCGGCGAGCGTCCCGACCGTCAGCACGATCGCGGCGCACGACGCGCTCACCACGATGCGCTTGTCGAGCGCGTCGGCGGCCCGCCCGGCGAGCGCCGCGCCGCCGACGCCCGCAACGGTGAACGCCACGAAGAGATAGCCGGTGAACGCATGCGCATCGGCGACGCGCAGCGAGTCGTGGACGAAGAAGAACAGGTAATAGAACAGCGTGTAGAAGCCGAGGTTGATCAGCGCGCGCGACGCCAGCACGGTACGCACGTTCGCATCGACGCGCAGCGGCGCGGGCGGCGCGAACGCGCGCGGGAGCCGCGCGACGTAGCGGTCCGTGGCGAACCACGCGCCGGCGAGCGCGACGGCCAGCGCGATCCCGAGCGCCGGGCCGCGCAGCAGCGCGGTCAGCAGTGCGCCGACGACGCTCCCCGAGAACTGGTGCACGCTCATCCACGACGACGCGCGGCCGATCCGCTCGGGGGCGACGTAGTCGCCGACGATCCCTTGATACGGGCCGCCCGCGACGTTCATGCCGACCTGCAGCACCAGCGTCGCGATCCACAGCACCGCGAGGGAACCGGCGGACGGCAGCGCGACCACGGCCGGGATCGCGAGCGCGACGCCGGCGGCGTAGAAGGCGCGGCGGTTTCCGGCGCGCGCGCGCAGCCGGTCGGAGAACACGCCGGCGGCGAGCTGCACGACCGACGCCGCGGCGGCGCCGATCCCGACGAGCCAGGAGAAGAGCACGACCGGGTCGCGGGCGAGCGCCGTGGCGCGGTCTTGCAGCACGACGCCGAGCAGCGCCGTCCACACGACCTGGATCCCGAACCAGAAGGCGCCGAGCAGCGCCGCGTTCGGCGAAGCGCGCGCGGTCGCCGGCGCGCTCAGCTCGACGCGCATGCGTACGCGTACTCCTCGAGCGTGTCGACGTCGTAGCACAGCCCCGGATCGCAGTCGCGGAGCGCGGCCACCGGCACGCCGAGCGTTCGCCGCCCGTACGCCTCGAGATCGGTGACGGTGAGCCGGCGCATCGCGAAGCGCACGCACATCGCGGGGCCGAGCAGCAGCGCGAGCGCGAAGAGGTTCTTACGCGCGCCGAAGAAGCGCGCGGCGAGCGCGCGCGCCGGCTCGACCGCGGCCGGCCCGACGACGAACGCGCTGCCGTTGGCGAGTCGTTCGCGGCCGAGCGCGACCGTATGCGGCGCCGCGCCCGGAAAGCGCCGTTCGTAGGCGTCCGGGAACGCCAGCGCCATCGCCAGTGCGGCGCCTTCGCTGCGAGCGATCAGGTCGCGCACGCCGACGCCGCTCGCGAAGGGCAGATCCGAGGCCAGGTAGACGAACCGTTCGCCGGGCCACGCGTCGAGCGCGCGCAGGACGTTCGTTCCGCCGTCCTGCGCCGCGTCGACGAGGCGAACCTCGCCGCCGCGCAGGTGCGCAGCGACCTCCGCGCCGCCGACCACGGCGACGCCGTCGATCCCGGCCTCGCGGCAGGCGTCGATCGCGACGTCGAGCAGCGTCCCGCACCCGAAAGGCGCGAGCGCCTTCACCCGCGTCCCGATCGCGCGCGCAAAGGCTTCGTCGACGAGTCCGCCTGCGGTGATGACGGCGCGCATCGCACCGGTCGTTCGTCGGACGGCGGCAGCGAACCGCTTCGGCTCAGCGCACGCGGATCGTCGCCATCATCCCGAGGTCCTCGTGGTCGAGGATGTGGCAGTGGAAGACGAACGTACCGCGCACGATCGGATCGCGGAAATCGATCAGCACGCGCACCGTCCCGGGGACGTATCGACCGCCCTCCGCGCGGCGCGCCGGGAGATTCACCGTGTCCATCCACGTGCGCGGCAGAACGGAGACGCCGTCGACCGTCAGCGGGACGAAATGCACCTGGTGGATGTGAAAGTCGTGCACCTCGTCGGTCTCGTTGAGCAGCGTCCACTCCTCGAGCGTGCCGGACCGCACCTCGATCGACGGCGGTCCGTCCATGTCGTCCATCCCGAACGCTTTGCCGTCGATGAAGAAGCCTTCGCCGTCCTCGGTGAAGCGGATCGTCCGGCGCCGAGCCGGCGCCGGCGCCGGGCGCGCGTAGAAGTTGCGCGGGAGCGGGCCGAGCGCACGCAGCGGGGCGGGCGGCGACGCGGTCGCCGCTGGATCGGGGTCGACGAGATCGGCGAGATCGGCGGCCGGGTCGGCGTCGCCCGTCCGGCCGCTGTCGAAGCACGCCGTGCGCAGCACCGCCGGCCGGCCCGTGCCGGTCACCACGAACTCGGCGCGGGCCGCCGGCGGCAGCAGCACGTGGCGGACGGTGCGGACGGCGGGCGTCCCCGGATACGCGTCGAGCGGGAAGCCGTCGAGCGCGACAAGCTGCAGCGGCGTCCGGTCGACGGACAGATCGAAGTAGCGCCCCGCCGAGGCGTTGACGACGCGGAAGAGCTGCCGTTCGCCACGGCGGATCCCGATCTGGGCGCGCGGCTGTCCGTTCAGCGTCGGCTGCAGGCCGCTCTCGGGCCGGCAGGCCACGCCGCCGCGCGCGGTCAGCCCCGGCGGCGTGATGCCCGGCGGCGGCGCGGAAGCCGGCTTGCCCGTACCTGCGCTCGGCATGTCTTCGCCGGAGATCGTGCTGCCGATCGGCACGTCGCGCAGCACGATGATGCGCTCGCGCATCGCGCGGAGCGCCGGGATGTGGTCCTGCAGCCCCTCGACGACGATTGCACCCGACATCCCGCTCGTCACGTCGTAGAACGACTCGCCGTGCACGTGCGGATGGTACCAGTACAGCCCCGGCTCGTGATCGGCGGGGATCCGCACGCGGTAGCGCAGTGTCTGACCGTCGTGCGCGAGCGTGTGGAGCACCTCGTCGCCCGGCGGCGCCGGCGCGACCGTCAAGCCGTGAAAATGCACGTTGACCGCGTCGGAATGACCGTTCAGCGGCGACATGTCGTCCTCGACGGTCAGCTCGATCGTATCGCCGGGGCGGACGCGAATCGTCGGCGCGCCCCCGGTCTCGCCGTCGAACTCGAACGTCGGCAGCCCCGTCGCCGGGTTCAGCACGGCGAAAAGCGTGAGCTTCGCGAGGTGGTGCGCCGCACGCACCTCGCGGACCGCCGGAAAAATGTCGGGCAGCGGTTCGGCGCGCCGCGCGATCGCATCGCGCGCCGCAGCGCCGGCGAGCGCCGCCGCGAGCGCGATGCAGAACGCCGCCCCGATGCGCCTCATGCCGCCGGGCGTTCGCAGCGCCGCCGCCGGGTTCCGTTCGGCGCGGCGAGGCGCCGTAGGTGCTCTTCGCGTCGCCGCGTAATCGTTCTGCCCTGATTTCGCCCGCCGTCGGAGGTTCGTCAGGTGAATCTGCTCGCCCGCGCGCCGGTCGTCGCTTTCGGTGCGGCCCTCGTCATCGCCGCCGCCGCGCCGGGGAGCGGGAACGGGAACGCCGCGCCGGCGGCGAGCGCGCGAGCGCGCCGGCACGCCGCGCCGCGCGCGACGACGCTCCGCGACGCGATCGAGTACGTCGTCGTGATCTACCAGGAGAACTGGAGCTTCGACGGGCTCTACGGCTCGTTTCCGCACGCCGACGGGCTCAAGAACGCCGCGCCCTCGACGTACGCGCAAGTCGACAAGTCGGGTGAGCCGATCACCGCGATGCCGCAGCCGCAGATCGGCTACGGCAGCCCGGTGCCCGATCCGAACTTCGCGCGGCTGGCGGGGAAGCCGGTCGAACCGTACGCCGCGAGCGACTACATCCGGCCTTCGCAGCTCACCGGCGATCTCGTTCACAAGTTCTATCAGGAACAGTCGCAGATCGACGGCGGGAAGATGGACAAGTTCATGACCTGGAGCGACAACCCGGGCCTGGTGCTGAGCCACTTCGACGCGACGACGATGCCGGAAGGAAAGATCGCGGCGCAGTACACGCTGGCCGACAACTTCTTTCACAGCGCGTTCGGCAGCTCGTTCCTCAACCACCAGTGGCTGATCTGCGTCTGCACGCCGACGTTCAAGGACGCCCCGGCGAACGATGTCGCGGCGGTCGACGACAGCGGGAAGCAGCTCGAGATCGACCAGAAGACGGGAGCGATCGTCCAGGACGGGTTCGTCACGCCGGACGGTTTCGTCGTCAACACGGCGTATTCGGTCAACGCGCCGCACAAGCCGCACGCCGACCCGCGCGACCTCGTGCCCAACCAGACGAACCCGACGATCGGCGACCGCCTCACCGCCGCGCACATTCGCTGGAAGTGGTATTCCGGCGGCTGGGACGCCGCGCTCGCCGGCAACCCGTCGAAAGACTTTCAGTTCCATCACCAGCCGTTCGCGTACTTCGCGGCATACGCCGACGGGACGAAGGCGAAAGCCGAGCACCTGCGCGACGAGACGGAGTTCTTCGCCGACGTCCGTGCCGGAAAGCTCCCCGCGGTCTCCTTCGTCAAGCCGCTCGGCGCCGACAACGAACATCCCGGCTACGCGGCGCTCGAGGCCGGGCAGCGGCACGTCGCGAGCATCATCCATGCGCTGCAGGCGACGCCGCAGTGGAAGAACATGGTGGTGATCGTCACCTACGACGAGAACGGCGGCCGCTGGGACCACGTCTCCCCGCCTGCGCCGGAAGATCGCTGGGGACCGGGGACGCGCGTCCCGGCGATCGTCATCTCGCCGTGGGCGCGGCGGCACTTCGTCGATCACCGCCCGTACGAGACCGCGTCGATCCTCGCGCTGATCGAGAAGCGCTACGGGCTGCAGCCCCTCGGCACGCGCGACGCGCACGCCGATCCCTTCACCGGCGCCTTCGACTTCGCGCACCCGCCGGCGCGCTGAGCGGAGCGCCGGGCCGAGGACTCGCATCGCGACGGGCCGTATCCAGGACCGGATGTCCCGGCGTACCGTCATGGTGATCGGATCGGGCCCGATCGTGATCGGGCAGGCCGCCGAGTTCGACTATGCGGGGGTCCAAGCGTGCCGGGCGCTGCGCGAGGAAGGCCACCGCGTCGTCCTCGTCAACTCGAACCCCGCGACGATCATGACCGACCCGGAGATCGCCGACGCGGTCTACCTTGAGCCGCTGACCGTCGCCTCGCTCGAGCGGATCATCGACCGCGAGCGGCCCGACGCCCTGCTCCCGACGCTCGGCGGGCAGACCGGGCTGAACCTGGCGGTCGAGCTGGCCGAAGCCGGCGTGATCGAGCGGTACGGCCTCGAGATGCTCGGGACGCCGCTCGACACGATCAAGCTCGCCGAAGACCGCGAGCGCTTCAAAACCAAGATGCTGGAGATCGGCGAGCCGGTCCCCCGCTCGCTGATCGTCACCGAGATCGAAGCCGGCGTCGCGTTCGCTGCGGAGGTCGGCTACCCGCTGGTGGTGCGGCCGGCCTACACCCTGGGCGGCACCGGCGGCGGGATCGTCTACGACGAGACCGAGCTGCGCGACACGCTGCGCACCGGGCTCGACGCCTCGCTGATCCACCAAGCGCTGGTCGAGACCTCGCTGCTCGGCTGGAAAGAGATCGAGTACGAAGTCCTGCGCGACCGCGCCGGCAACTGCATCGTCGTCTGCAACATGGAGAACATCGATCCGGTCGGCGTGCACACCGGCGACTCGATCGTCGTCGCGCCCTCTCAGACGCTCTCCGATCTCGACTACCAGATGCTGCGCACGGCGAGCATCAACGTGATCCGCGCGCTCAACGTGCAGGGCGGCTGCAACATCCAGTTCGCGCTGCACCCCGATTCCTCGGAGTACCAGATCATCGAGGTCAACCCGCGCGTCTCGCGCAGCTCGGCGCTGGCCTCGAAAGCGACGGGGTATCCGATCGCGAAGATCTCGACGAAGATCGCGCTCGGGCAGACGCTCGACCGCATCCCCAACCCGGTCACCGGCGGCCGGACGAAAGCGGCCTACGAGCCGACGCTCGACTATTGCGTCGTGAAGTTCCCGCGCTGGCCGTTCGACAAGTTCCCGCTCGCCGATACGCGGCTCGGGACGCAGATGAAGTCGACCGGCGAAGCGATGGGGATCGGCCGCAGCTTCGCGGCCGCGCTGATGAAAGCGGTGCGCGGCCTCGACCTGAAGTTCGAGACGCTCACCGGCGGGGCGTACCAGGAATGGAGCGAGGACGAGCTGCTGCGCGTCCTCGAGACGCCGACCCACGAGCGGCTGTTCGCGGTCTGCGAGCTGCTGCGGCGCGGCTCGACCGTCGACCGGCTGCACGCGCGCTCGACGATCGACCGGTTCTGGCTGTGGGAGCTGGAGGCGCTCGTCGCCCTCGAAGAACGGCTGCGCGCCGGGGCGAACGAGACCGACGTCGCGAGCGCGTATGAGGCCGGTTACTCTTCGCGCGGGATCGCTTCGCTGACCGGCGGCGATCCGGGGACGCCGGTGCCGGCCGCATTCCGCATGGTCGACACGGCGGCGGCCGAGTTTCCGGCGATCTCGCCGTACTACTATCTCTCGCGCGGCGAGCAGGACGAGATGCGCCGCCCGCAGCGGGAGGCGGTCGTCGTCGTCGGCAGCGGCCCGATCCGCATCGGGCAAGGGATCGAGTTCGACTACTCGTGCGTCCACGCCGCCTGGGCGCTGCGCGAAGCGGGCCGCGCCGCGGTCGTGATCAACAACAACCCCGAGACCGTGTCGACCGACTTCGACGTCAGCGACGTGCTCGTGTTCGAGCCGCCGGGCGCCGACGAGGTCGAAGCGACGGCGCGCGCGACCAGCGCGCGCGGCGTGATGCTCGCGTTCGGCGGGCAGACCGCGATCAACCTCGCCGGCGAGCTCGCCGCGCGCGGGATCGCGATCGTCGGCAGCGACCGCCGCTCCCTGGACATGGCCGAAGACCGCGAGAAGTTCGATGCCGCGCTCGAGAAGCTCGGCGTGGCGCGGCCGCGCGGTCGCGCGGCGAACACGTTTCGCGGGGCGCGCGCCATCGCGCGAGAGATCGGCTTCCCGGTGCTCGTGCGCCCCTCGTACGTGCTCGGCGGGCGCGGGATGGAGATCGTCTACAACGAGGGGCAGCTCGCGAGCTACGTCGAGAGCGCGCCGCCGATCACGCCGGGCGCGCCGCTGCTGATCGACAAGTACATGCGGGGCAAGGAGGTCGAGGTCGACGCGGCGTTCGACGGCGAGGACATCCTGATCCCCGGGATCTTCGAGCACGTCGAGCGCGCGGGGATCCATTCCGGCGACTCGATCAGCGTCTACCCGACGCAGACCATCGACGCTTCCATGGAGCAGCGGATCGTCACGGTGACCGAAGCGATCGCGCGCGAGCTCGGGATTCGCGGGCTGATCAACATCCAGTTCGTCATCCCGGAGGGAACGGACGAGCTCCTCATCATCGAGGCGAATCCGCGCGCCTCGCGCACCGTCCCCATCATCTCGAAGGCGACGGGGATCAACCTGGTCGCCGCGGCGACGCGGATCGCGCTCGGCGAAAAGCTGCGCGTGATGCCGTGGGGGACCGGCCTGCGCGCGCGCCCCGACTACGTCGTGGTGAAAGTCCCCGTGTTCTCGTTCGCCAAGATGCGCGGCGTCGAGACGATTCTCGGCCCCGAGATGAAGTCGACCGGCGAGGTGCTCGGAATCGACGCGAGCTACGCCGGCGCGCTGCACAAGGGATTCGTCGGCGCGGGGATCCGGCTGCCGCGCGAAGGCGGTCGCGTCCTGGTGAGCGTGAGCGATGAGGAGAAGGCCGACGCGGTCGAGCTGATGCGGCGGCTGGCCGCGCTGGGGCACGTGCTCGTCGCCACGCCCGGGACCTATGACGTGCTGCGCGCCAA
The DNA here is from genome assembly GCA_963795405.1 of Vulcanimicrobiota bacterium. Classification (GTDB taxonomy): domain Bacteria; phylum Vulcanimicrobiota; class Vulcanimicrobiia; order Vulcanimicrobiales; family Vulcanimicrobiaceae; genus Vulcanimicrobium. Next base: position 250,298 of record CAWCHS010000004.1, on the reverse strand, counting down.
CGGGATCGCCGCCGAGCGCGTCAACAAGATCGGCGATCCCTCGCCGAACGTCCTCGACGCGATCCTGCAGCGGCAAGTCGATCTGGTGATCAACGACTTCAAGAGCGTGCGCGGTCAGAGCGACAACTACCGCATCCGCCGGGCCGCCGTCGAAGCGTCGATCGCCTCGCTGACCTCGCTCGACACGGCACACGCGCTGGTCACCGCGCTCGAGTCGGAAGCCGGGCCGCCGCGCTCGCTCCAGGAGTACCAGGCGACGCACCGCGAGGCGTTGGCGACCTAGCGCCGGGACGGCGGGAGAGCGAAGCCCGCGGGGGAACGCGCGCCGCGCATGGTACCGTCCGGGATGCGACGCAATCGCGAGCTGGACCCGTTGCGCGAGCCCCTTCGCGGCGAGCGGAAGGCGGACGTCCTGAACCGCCTCAAGACGGCCCGCGGGCACCTGGACTCGATCCTGACGATCCTCGACGGCGACCCCTACGTGCTCGACGTGCTGCGCCAGATCGCGGCGGTCCGCGGCGCGCTCGACGCGACCGTGCGCGTCGCATTGCGCCACTACTTCGAGCACGTCTTCGTCAAGGCCGTGGAAGAGGGCCAGTCCGCGGCGGCGATCGACGAGCTGATGAACGCCCTGACGTTCCTGCGGCAGATCGACTAAGCGGGCGGGCGGCGCGCGTTGACCCCTCCGTGGGAGGGGTATGACCGTGTGGTGAAGACGAGCGAGGCGATCGGCGCGACCACCTGGGTCATCGCCGAGGGATACATTCCGGGCTGGAGCAACGGCCCGGCGCCCGAGTTCACCAGCCACGAAACGGCCTGCATCCTCAATGCCGGCGATGAGGACGCGCACGTGCGGATCACCGTCTATTTCAAAGACCGTGAGCCCGCGGGGCCGTACGCGCTCACCGTTCCTGCGCGCCGGACGCTGCACCAGCGCTTCAACGACCTGCGCGAGCCCGAGCCCATCCCTTTGGGTACGGACTACGCCAGCGTGATCGTCTCGGACGTTCCGGTCGTCGTGCAGCATACGCGCCTCGATTCCCGCCAAGCCGAGAACGCGCTGATCACCACCATGGCCTTCCCGGCCGCGTGAACGAGGAATCGAGCGAGTGCCTTCCGTCAGCAACTTCCTGATCGAGCGGCTGCACGCCTGGGGCGTGCGGCGCATCTTCGGCTATCCGGGCGACGGGATCAACGGGATCATCGGCGCGCTGCACACGCACCAGCGCGAGCACGAGAAAGCGAACGACGCGATCGAGTTCGTGCAGGTCCGCCACGAAGAGCAGGCGGCGTTCATGGCGTGCGCGCACGCGAAGTTCACCGGCGAGCTCGGCGTGTGTCTGGCGACGTCCGGACCGGGCGCCATCCATTTGCTGAACGGGCTCTACGATGCGAAGAACGATCACATGCCGGTCCTCGCGCTGGTCGGTCACACCGCGACGACGGCGATCGGCAGCGAGTACCAGCAAGAGATCGACATGCAGAGCCTGTTCAAGGACGTCGCGAGCGAGTACGTCGTCACCCTGACGAACCCGGCGCAGGTCCGTCACGCCATCGACCGCGCGGTGCGCAGCGCTCTCGGCGCGCGCACGGTGGCGGCGCTGATCTTTCCCAAGGACGTGCAGGAAGAGAAGGCGGTCGAGCATCCGCCGCACATGATGAACTTCAACGCCTCGAGCACCGGCGTCGCGCTCGGGCGGATCGTCCCGCACGACGCCGATCTGCGGCGCGCCGCCGAGGTGCTCAACGCCGGCGAGAAGGTCGCGATCCTGGTCGGCGCCGGCGCGTTCGGTGCCGAGCAGCAGCTGATCGAGGTCGCCGACGCGCTGCAGGCCGGCTGCGCCAAAGCGCTGCTCGGCAAAGCGGTCCTTCCCGACGATCTGCCGTGGGTGACCGGAACCCTCGGTCTGCTCGGCACCCTCGCCTCGAGCGACATGATGACTGCGTGCGACACGCTGCTGATGGTAGGGACGAACTATCCCTACGCGCAGTTCCTGCCGAAGGAAGGCCAGGCGCGCGGCGTGCAGATCGACGTCAGCGCGGCGCGGCTCGGCATCCGGTATCCGACCGAGGTCAACCTCCAGGGCTCGGCACGCGATACGCTCGAAGCGCTCCTCCCGCTCCTGAAACGCAAGACCGACACGTCGTGGCGCGCGACGATCGCGCAGAAACGCGAGCGGTTCGAGCGCGTCAACGAGCGGCGCGCGGAGATCGAAGGGATCGCCGGCGTGAACCCCGAGGACGTCTTCCTCGCGCTCGACGCGCGGCTCCCCGCGAACTGCATCCTCACTGCCGACGCCGGGACGTCGACGAACTGGTCGGCGCGGCATCTGACGATGCGGCGCGGGATGAAGTGGTCGCTCTCCGGCGGGCTCGCGACGATGGGCTCGGCCGTCCCGTACGCGATCGCGGCGAAGTTCGCCTACCCCGAGCGCGTCGCGATCGCGATCACCGGCGACGGCGCGATGCAGATGAACGGGATGAACGAGCTGATCACGGTCGCGCGCTACTGGAAGCAGTGGAGCGATCCGCGGATCGTCTTCCTGGTCGCCAACAACCGCGACCTGAACCAGGTGACGTGGGAGATGCGGATCGAGAGCGGCGAGCCCGACTACCCCAGCTCGCAGCATCTCCCCGACGTCTCGATGGCCGCGTTCGCGCGCCTGCTGGGGTTCGAGGGGATCCGCGTCGAGAAGGCCGAGGATCTGGGCGCCGCGTTCGAGCGCGCGTTCTCGGCCGATCGGCCGTGCGTTCTCGAGGTGCTGACCGACCCCGACATCTCGATGCTTCCGGCGCACGTGAAAACGGAACAGGTCAAGGCGTTCGCGAGCGCCATGCTGCACGGCGATCCCGAGGAGGGGCCGGCGTTGCTGCAGTCGGTCAAGGGCGTCCTCGCCGAGATCTTCCCGGCGAAGGAGAAGAGCGAGCGGTGAGCTTCGCGGCGACGCGCGGACGTGTCGACGTTCCGATCGAACGCCTCGCCGTCTCCGCGTACCGGATCCCGACCGATCGCCCGGAGACCGACGGAACCGCGGCGTGGGAGTCGACGACGCTGGTGCTGGTCGAGATCGATGCCGGCGGCGAGCGCGGAACGGGCTGGACGTACGCCCCCGCGGCCGCCGCCGGGTTCGTCGAGGCGGAGCTCGCGCGGCTCGTCCGCGGCGCCGACGCGTTCGATACGCGTCGCACCTGGACGCGGATGGTGGGCAGCGTGCGCAACGCCGGGCGGCCGGGGCTCGCCTCGAGCGCGATCGCGGCGGTCGACGTCGCGCTGTGGGACCTGCGCGCGCGGCTGCAGGACACGGCACTCTGCGATCTGTTCGGACTGGTGCGCACCCGCGTGCCGCTGTACGGGAGCGGCGGCTTCACCTCGTACGACGAGCGGACGCTGTGCGAGCAGCTCGCCGGCTGGGCTGAGGCCGGCTTTCGCGCCGTGAAGATGAAGGTGGGCCGGGACCATCGCCGCGATCCGGAGCGTGTCGCCGCGGCCCGCCGCGCGATCGGCCCGGACGCCGAGCTGTTCGTCGACGGCAACGGCGGGTACGACGTCGCGGCGGCGATCGCGATCGCGCGCCGCTTCGCCGCAGAGAGCGTCACCTGGTTCGAACAGCCGGTCGATCACCGCGACGTCGACGGAACGCGGCGCGTGCGCGAGCACGCGCCGGCGGGGATGGCGATCTCGTCGGGCGAGTACGTCTACGACACCGCCGACGCGGCGCGCGTCGCGCCGGCGGTCGACGTGCTGCAGGCCGACGCAACGCGCTGCGCCGGGTACACCGGTCTGCTCGCGATCGACGGCTACTGCGAGGTGCTGCGGCTGCCGCTCTCGACGCATTGCGCGCCGTCCCTGCACCTGCACGCCGGGGCGGCGATGCTGCGGCTGCGGCACATGGAATGGTTTCACGACCACGTGCGCATCGAGCGGATGCTGTTCGACGGGTTCATCGAGCCCGTGGAGGGTGTTCTCAGCCCAGACCGTGGGCGGCCGGGCCACGGCCTTCGATTCAAACAGGCCGATGCGCAGCGGTACGCGGTCACCTAAGCCCGTCACGTTCTCGAGGAGTTCTCCGTGCTCATCGATCTGATCAGCGGAGTCGAGCGCGGGCGTCTCGACTCGCTCGAGGCCGCCCGTCCCGCACCCGGCGCGCGCCCGGACCAGCTCGGAGCCTGGAACGGCGACGCCGAGGCGCTCGCGGCCGCGCTGCGCGCGCGGATCGCGGGCGAGGTGCGCTTCGATCGCGGCAGCCGCGCGCTGTACGCGACCGACGCCTCGAACTACCGGCAGGTTCCGATCGGCGTCGTCGTTCCGCGCACGGTCGACGACGTGGTCGCGACGGTCGACGTCGCGCGCGCCTTCGGGGCGCCGATCCTGGCGCGCGGCGGCGGAACCTCGCTGGCCGGCGAGTGCTGCAACGTCGCCGTCGTCATCGACTTCTCGAAGCACCTCACCCAGATTCTCGAGGTGAACGCCGAGCAGCGCTGGGCGCGCGTCCAGCCGGGGATCGTGCTCGACGTCCTGCGCGAGAAGGTCGCTCCCTACGGCTTGTGGTTCGGGCCCGATCCGGCGACGCACGACCACAACACGCTCGGCGGGATGATCGGCAACAACTCGTGTGGGATGCACGCGCAATACGCCGGCAAAACCGGAGAGAACACGCTCGAGCTGGAGATCCTGACCTACGACGGCGTGCGCATGACCGTCGGCGAGACCTCCGACGCCGAGCTCGAGTCGTTCTGCGCGCGCACCGACCGCGTCGGCGAGATCTACCGCGAGCTGCGCGCGCTGCGCGACCGCTCCGCCGCGACGATCCGCGCCACCTTTCCGCAGATCCCGCGGCGCGTCTCCGGCTACGCGATCGACCAGCTCCTGCCCGAGAAGACGTTCAACGTCGCCCGCGCGCTGGTCGGCAGCGAGTGCACCTGCGTACTCGTGCTCTCCGCGAAGCTCAAGCTCATCCCGAACCCGTCGAAGCGCGCCATGTGCGTTCTCGGCTTCGACGACGTCTACGCCGCGGGCGATGCCGTGCCGAAGGTCAACGCGCTGAAGCCGATCGCGCTGGAAGGGCTCGACCAGAAGCTGATCGACTTCATGAACGTCAAGCACCTGGAAGCCCAGAACGTCGGGCTGCTCCCGAAGGGGCACGGCTGGCTGATGGCCGAGTTCGGCTCGGTCGACGATCACCAGGCCGCGATCGACGCGGCGCACGGCTGTGCGCGGCACGGCACGGAGTTCGGCGCGATCGACGCCCGCGTCATCACCGACGAGCAGGAGCAGCAGCGCCTGTGGGAGGTGCGCGAAGCCGGGCTCGGCGCGACCGCCAAGGTTCCGAACCAGCCCGGCTCCCATCCCGGCTGGGAAGACAGCGCGGTGCCGCCCGACAAGGTCGGCCCGTACCTGCGCGATCTGCGCAAGCTCTACGACAAATACGGCTACGACGCGGCGCTCTACGGGCATTTCGGCGACGGCTGCATCCACTGCCGCGTGACCTTCGTGCTGAACGACGCCGACGGCGTCGCCGCGTGGCACCGTTTCCTGCGCGAAGCAGCGGAGCTGGTCACCTCGTACGGCGGGTCGCTCTCGGGCGAGCACGGCGACGGCCAGGCGCGCGGCGAGCTCCTGCCGATCATGTACGGCCAGGAGACGTACGAAGCGTTTCGCGCGTTCAAGCGCATCTGGGACCCGGGCTGCAAAATGAATCCGGGCAAGGTCGTCGATGCGTACCCGGCGACCTCGAACCTGCGCGAGGGGCCGTACTACCGGCCGCACGAGCCGCGCACCCGCTTCAGCTTCCAGCAGCAGGACCGTGGCTCGTTCGCGTACGCCGCGAACCGCTGCGTCGGCGTCGGCGAATGCCGCCGTCACGACGGCAAGAAGACGATGTGCCCGTCGTACCGCGTCACCAAGGAAGAGATGCACTCGACGCGCGGCCGCGCGCGGCTGCTCTTCGAGATGCTCGAAGGCGAGCCGCTGCGCGACGGGTGGCGCTCCGAGGCCGTGAAAGAGGCCCTCGACCTCTGCCTCGCGTGCAAAGGCTGCAAAGGCGACTGCCCGGTGAACGTCGACATGGCGACGTACAAGGCCGAGTTCCTTTCGCATTACTACGAGGGCCGCCGGCGCCCGGTCTGGGCGTACGCGTTCGGGCTGATCCCGTGGTGGGCGCACCTCGCTTCGAAGCTGCCGCGCGCGGTCAACGCGTTGGCCCAGGCGCCGGCGCTCGGCGAGCTGGGCAAGGCGCTGGCAAAGGTCGCGCCCCAGCGGAGCGTCCCGCTCTTCGCCGAGCGGTCCTTCAAGGACTGGTATCGCGAGCACCGGGCGGTGCGGCCGAACGCCGGCGCGCGGCGCGTGATCCTCTGGCCCGACACGTTCAACGCATACTTCCACGCCGACACGGCGCGGCACGCGCTCGAGGTTCTCGAAGCGGCCGGCTACGACGCAATCGTTCCGCTCGAGGACGTCTGCTGCGGGCGGCCGCTGTACGACTACGGGATGCTCGATCTCGCGCGCATCCTGCTCCGCGAGCTGCTCGAAGTGCTGCGGCCTGAGATCGAAGCGGGGACGCCGGTCGTCGTGCTCGAGCCCTCGTGCGCCAGCGTGTTCAAGGACGAGCTGACGAACATGCTCCCGCACGACCAGGACGCGCGCCGTCTCGCCGACCAAGTCGCGACGCTCGGCTCGTTTCTCGCGCGCGACGAACGGTGGGAACCGCCGCAGCTCCATCGCCGCGTCGTGCTGCACGGGCATTGCCATCACAAATCGGTCGCGGGGCTGGCGTTCGACGACGATCGTGCGCTGCTGCGCAAGCTCGGCGCGCAGGTGCAGCTGCTCGACGACGGCTGCTGCGGGATGGCGGGCGCGTTCGGGTTCGAGGCCGGCGAGCACTACGACGTCTCGGTGAAGTGCGGCGAGCTGGCCTATCTTCCGGCGGTGCGCGAGGCGGCGCACGACGATCTCATCATCGGCGACGGCTTCTCGTGCCGCGAGCAGGCGATGCAGCTCACGGACCGCCAGCCGCTGCATCTCGCCGACGTCGTGTGGCTCGCGCTCGCCTACGGGCCGGACGGGCCGCCCGGGACGCGTCCCGAGCTGGCCGCGATGCCCGACCTCGCGGCGGGGCGCCGGCGCGCGCGGGGGGACGCGCTGCGCGGCGCGCTCGCGCTCACGGGCGCCGCCGCGGCGGCGATCGGGTTGTGCGCAGTCGTCGCGGCGCGTCGAGGACGCCGATGAGCAAGGTCGCGGTGGTGACCGGCGCCTCCGCGGGCGTGGGGCGCGCGGTCGTGCGCGAGCTCGCGCGGCGCGGCTACGACGTCGGTCTGGTGGCGCGCGGAACCGACGGGCTCGCCGGCGCCCGCCGCGAGGTCGAGGAGCTCGGACGCCGCGCGCTCGCCGTCCCGACCGACGTCGCCGACGACGCGGCCGTCGAGCGCGCCGCGGAGCGCATCGAAGCCGAGCTCGGCCCGATCGACGCATGGGTCAACGTCGCGTTCTCGAACGTCTTCTCCGAGTTCGACCGGCTGACGCCGGAAGAATATCGCCGGATCACCGATGTGACCTATCTCGGCTACGTGTGGGGGACGCTGGCCGCGCTCAAGCGGATGCTCGCGCGCGATCGCGGCACGATCGTGCAGGTCGGCTCGGCGCTGGCCTATCGCAGCATCCCGCTGCAGGCCGCGTACTGCGGCGCGAAGTCGGCGATCCGCGGCTTCACCGACTCGATCCGCTGCGAGCTGCACCACAAGCGCAGCAACGTGCGGATCGCGATGGCGATCCTCCCCGCGGTGAACACGCCGCAGTTCTCGTGGTGCAAGTCGAAGCTCCCCCGCAAGGCCCAGCCCGTCCCGCCGATCTACCAGCCCGAGGTGATCGCGCGCGGCATCGCGTGGCTGGTCGAGCACCGCCGCCGCGAGCTCGTGATCGGCTGGTCGGCGCTCGAAGCGCTGGTCGGGCAGATCGTCGCGCCGGGACTGCTCGATCGGTATCTCGGGCGCACGGGCTATGACAGCCAGCAGTACGACGGACACGACTCCGAAACGCGTCCGAACAACTTGTACGCGCCGCTCCCCGGCGACTGGGGCGCGCACGGCGACTTCGACGCGCGCTCGCGCACGTCGAGCTCGCAGCTCCGGCTGACGACGCACCGCGCCCTGGCCGGCGCGGTCGCCGCGCTGCTCACGATCGCTTCGTTCGCCGCGCTCAGCGCGGCGGCGCGCCGAGGAGAGCGCTGAGCGCGTGACGGCTGCGCACGATCGCCGCCTCGAGATCGCGCTCGTAGAGCGAGTCGGGGACGTCGTCCGAGAAGATCTCGAGCACGATCGGCCCCCCGTATCCGGCCGCGCGCACGCCGTCGAGGAACGGTCGCAGATCGAGCGCGCCGTCGCCGACCGGCAGGCGGTCGAGGAACGAACGCGGCCGGCGCCAGTCGGAGACCTGCGCCAGCGCGACCTTCGCGCCGCACGCCGCCAGCCGCGCGCGCAGGTCGTGCTGTCCGGCGAGGTTCCACGCGTCGGCGCAGATCCCGAGCGCCGGCGAAGCGACGGCGTCGACGATCTCGAGCGCGTCTTCGAGCGTCCAGGCGAAGCTGTCCTCGTTCATCGCGAGCGGGTGCAGCGGTTCGAGCGCCAGCCGTACGCCCAGCTCGCTCGCGCGCGCGGCGAGCGTCCCGTACGCCGCGACCGTCGCCTCGAACGCGCGCTGCACGTCGCCGCCGGCGGCGATCCCGGTGTTCAGCACGAAGACGGTCCCGGGCAGCAGTGGAGCGCACGTCGCGAGGACCTCGAGAAAGGCGTCGCGACGAGCTTCGAACGCGGCCGGCCGGGGCGTCATCCGGGTAGGAAAGAGCGAGTGGACGTCGGCCTGGAACGACGAGACGGCGAGTCCGTGCGCCGCCGGCTGCGCGAGCTGCGCGCGCCGTCGCGCGGGGTCGCGCGCGAGCTTCGACTCCCAGATCTCGATCGCGCCCGCGCCGAGCGCCGGATAGCACTCGAGGTCGCGCTCGAACGGCCACGGCTTGGTGGTGCACTGGCTGATTCCGAAGGTCCACATCGTCCGAGGAGAGCGTACCCATGACGAAGGTGAGCACGGCCGATCTGCGGGTCGACCTGCGACACAAGACGGCGATCGTCACCGGCGCCGCGAGCGGGATCGGCAAGGCGATCGTGCAGCGCTTCGGCGCCTCGGGCGCCAACGTCACGATCGATCACCTGCCCGGACAGCGCGACGCGGCGGAGGCGATCTGCGCCGAGGTCCGTGCCGCCGGCGGCGACGCCGAGCCGGTCGAGGCCGACGTCAGCGACGAGGGCGAGGTCGCGGCGCTGGTGCGGCGCACCGTCGAACGCTTCGGCGGCCTCGACGTCCTGGTGAACAACGCCGGGATCGAGAAGGCGCAGCCCTTCGTCGAGACGCCCGCCGCGGACTGGGACCGCATCCTGCGGGTGAACCTGCGCGGCCCCTTCCTGTGCGCGCAGGCCGCCGCGCGGACGATGATCGCGCGCGGGCGCGGCGGGCGCATCATCAACATCTCGTCGGTGCACGAAGATCTGGCGATGCCGAACAACGCACCGTACGCCGCCTCGAAGGGCGGGCTGCGGATGCTGATGCGCACGATCGCGCTCGAGCTCGCCCCGCACGGCATCACCGTGAACGACATCGCGCCCGGCGCGATCGCCACGCCGATCAACCGCGAGGTGCGCACCACCCCGGCGCAGCGCGACGCGCTGCTCGACGAGATCCCGTTGCACCGCATCGGGCAGCCGGAAGAAGTGGCCGCGCTCTGCGCGTTTCTCGCCTCGCAAGCGGCCGGCTACGTGACCGGCGCGACGTACGTGCTGGACGGCGGGCTGATGCGGTACACGAAGGGACTGTGAGCGAGCGCCCACGCGTCGGCGACGACGGCAGCTACGTCGTCGGGACCGGCGCGCTGCCGACGGGCAGCACGCTCGGCGGCCCCGACCTCTGCGTCGTGCTGAAAGGCGACGGCCAGATCGCCCACGTCCACTCGCTCGAGGCGGGAACGAACCTCGTCTCGGGACTCGCGATCCGGCATTGGGACGTCGAAGCCGGGATCCGGCTCGAGCCGGACGAGGGCGAGGGCGAGTTCGTGCTGCGCCCGCACGCGCAGGAGTACCGCTCCTCCCTGGCGCGCACCGTTCGCGTCGAGCAGCGCGTCTTCGTCGTCGACGACGAGGCGGAGACGCCGTCCGCGTGCTACGTGATGCTGCGGGTTTCGAACGAGGGCGATCGCGCCGCGCAGGTGGCAACGGTCGCTTTCGCGCTGGTCGCCGCGACGCCGCTCGGCGACGACCTCGAGGCGCGCTGCGACGAAGGCGCCTCGGCGCTCATCGTTGCGAACCGGTCGGGCCCGCGCCGGATGCGGGCCATCGTCTCGTCCGAGCCGCTCGCGTCCTGGGCGGTCACGTGCGATCATGCGCGCACGGTCGACGAGCGCTGGGGCGGACCGTTCGCGGGGCGCATCGACACGGCGGGGAGCGACCCGCTGGGCGTGTTGCACGTCGAGCACCGGATCGAGGCGGGCGCGACGGTGGAGCACTGGTTCGCCGTCGTCGGCGTCGGCGAGGGCGAGCGCGCGACGGACGCGCTCGCCCGGCTTCCGCAGGCGGCGGAGGCGCTGCGCGCCACCGAGGCGCGCTACGAGCGGGCGCTGGCGCGCGCGATCGTGCTGAGCCCCTCGCCGGAGGTCGACCTCGGCGTGCGCTGGGCGAAAGCCAACATGCTGCGCGTGATGCGCACGACGCCGACCGGCCGCGGCTTCACCAACGATCCAGGCCGTTCGCACGCCTGCGTCGGGCGCGACGCGGCGTGGTTCGTCCACGGCTGCGACTACGTCGACGCATCGTTCTCGCTGGCGCTGCTGCGCGGCCTCGCGAAGCGTCAGGAGTCCGACGGCAAGATCGTCGAGTGGTATGATCTGCGCACCGGCGAGACGCACGACGACGGGCTCGACGTGAACGACGACACGCCGCTCTTCGTCATCGGCGTGTGGCATCACGTCGCGGTGACCGGCGACCGGGCGGCGCTCGCCGAGCTCTATCCGGCGGCGGCGCGGGCCGGCGAGCAGCTCCTGGCGCACCGCGACCGGCGCGGGCTCGTGCACTGCTCGGCCCGCGGAACCGGATCGCGCGGGATCGCGGGCTGGCGCAACATCATCGACGGCCAGCGGATCTCCGGCGCGACGACCGAAGTCAACAGCGAAAGCTACGCCGCGCTGCGGAGGCTCGCCGAGCTCGCGCGCGGGCTCGAGCGCGACGACGAAGCGGAGCGCTGGGACCGCGAGGCCGCGGCGCTGCACGCGGCGATCGAACGGCACCTGCGCAATCCCGACAACGGCCTGTACCTGCTGGCGATCGACGTCGACGACCGGCGGCGCAGCGACGTCACGGCCGACCTCGTGTTCCCGCTGATCTGCGGCGTCAGCGACGACGCGACGAGCGCGCGCATCGTCGCGCGCTTGCGCCGGAGGGATTTCTGGACGCCGGCCGGCGTTCGCACGATCTCGCGCGACGCGCCCGAGTACGGCCCGGCGCGCGCCTCCGGGCTGCTCGGCGGAGTCTGGGTCGCCGTGACGTTCTGGTTCGCCTTCGGCGCGGCGAAGTTCGACGCCGAGGTGATGGCCGAGGCGCTGAAGTCCAGCTTCGAGCACTACGCGCGCGATCCGCGCGCGACCAACACGGTCCCCGGCCAGTTCTCGGAGTGGCTGCACGGCGAGACGCTCGCCAACAACGGAATGATGCTCTCGCCGTGGTTTCCGCCGCGCTACGTCTGGGCGGCGATCGAGGGCGCCTGCGGCCTCGTTCCCGCGCTCGCGGGCGTCCGCATCGCGCCGAACCTTCCGCCGGGCTGGTCCTGGCTCGCGGCTCGCAACGTCCCCGTCGGCGGCGCCTCGCTGAGCTGGATCGTCGCGCGGTTCCCGGAGCTGCGGCTCTTCGCGACCGCGCAGGTCGCCGGAGAGCTTCCGCTCGAGCGCTACGAGCGCGACGTGACCGACGAGGTCCGCATCGAAGGCGAGGCCGCCGGAGCGATCGCGTTCGCGCGCGGCGGCGGCGTGATGCTCTTTCTGGGCAATCGCGCGCCGCACACGGTCACCGTCGCGGTGCGGCTCGAAGGCGCGGTGGCGGGACTGCGTGCGCGCCGTCTGTACGACGGTCTCGCCGCGGCGTGGAACCCCGATCCGCCCAGCGGTCCGTTCGCCGTCCCCGTCTCGATCGGCCGCGGCTCGTTCGCGCTGCTCGAGTTCGCATAGCGCGGCAGGCTCGACGCATGCGGCAAACGCGTTTGCCGCTTGGAAGGAAACTTCCGGCGGCGATGAAACCGAGATGCATTCATCACTTGCCCGCTCACGCTAGGTAGGCCCGATGCGCATTCATCGTTTTGTACCCGGCGCGCTCGCTGCCGCGCTGCTCTGCACGTCCCTTTCCGCCGGCCCGGTCGGCGCCGCGGACAACGGTCCCGTCAAGATCGCCGTCATCACCGACATGAGCGGCGTCTATGCCTCGCTCTCCGGACAGGGCGCCGTCGAGGCGACCAAGATGGCCGTCGAAGATTTCGGCGGCAAGGTCCTCGGCCGGCCGATCGTCGTCGACGCCGTCGACCATCAGAACAAGGCCGATCAGGCCGCCACCAAGGCTCGCGAAGAGTTTGACTCGGGCGCCGATCTGGCGCTCGACCTCACGAACTCCGCGACGGCTCTCGCCGTCGCCGGCGTGGCGAAGAGCGAGCACAAGCTCGAGATCGTCACCGGGGGCGCGTCCTCGGCGCTCACCGGAGAGGCCTGCAACAAGTACACCTATCACTACGCCTACGACACTTACTCGCTGGCGCACTCGACCGGTTCGTACATCGCCGAGCACGGCGGAAAATCGTGGTACGGCATCGCCCCGGACTACGCGTTCGGAAAGTCGATGGACTCCGATTTCCGCGCCGCCGTCGAACAGGCGGGCGGCCATTTCGTCAAGACCGACTTCATGCCGCTCGGAACGACCGACTTCTCCTCGTACATGATCGCGGCGAAGAACGCCAAGCCCGACGTCCTCGCGCTGCTGAACGCCGGCGCCGACACGGTCAACAGCATGAAGGCGGCCAAACAGTTCGGGCTCGACAAGCAGATGAAGATCGCCGTCGGGCTGCTGTTCCTCTCCGACGTCGACGCGCTGCCGCAAGTATTCGAAGGCTCGCGGATCACGACGAGCTGGTACTGGGACCGCGACGCGCAGTCGCGCGCCTGGGCCGACCGCTTCACCAAACGCGTCGGAGGCGGCAAGCGGCCGACCTCGATCATGGCCGCCGACTACTCGGCGGCGACGCAGTGGCTCAACGCGGTCAAGGCGACCGGGACGACCAACGCCGACACGATCGTGAAGTACCTCGACGGCCGCAAGTTCAACGACTTCTACGCCCGCAACGGCGAGTGGCGCGGCCGCGACCACCGCGTGCTGCACGACATGTACATCGTCGACGTGCTCCCGCAGTCACAGATCAAGGAGCCGCACGCGTGGTACAAGGTCCTCGAGACGATCCCGCCTTCAAAGGCGTTCCGCCCCGAGTCGCAGTCGGTCTGCAAGAAGGACTGGTAGCGGGGCAGTAGCGGGGCAAGGGCCCTGAGCCCCGACTACCTGCTCACGCAGGTGTTCAACGGCCTGGCGAGCGGCGCGTTCTACGCGCTGCTCGCTTTGGGCTTGTCGGTGATCTTCGGGATGCTTCGGGTCGTGAACTTCGCGCACGGCACGATGTACATGCTGGGCGCGTTCGCGACGTACTACGGCGCGACGCTGCTGCATCTGCCCTTCTTCGCGGCGCTCGTCGTCGCGCCGGTCGTCGTCGGGGTGTTCGGGATCGTGATCGAGCGGCTGCTCCTGCGCCGGCTGTACGGGCTCGACCCGATCTACAACCTGCTGCTCACCTTCGCGCTGGTGCTGGTCATCGAGAACGTGGTGCGGTACTTCGCCGGCGCGCTCGGCTCGCCGTACGCGATCCCCGACGCGCTCACCGGCGCGACGAATCTCGGCTTCACCCTCTATCCGACGTACAAGCTCTTCGTCATCGGCGTCGCGCTGCTGATGTGCGCCCTCGTCTGGTACGTCGTCGAGCGGACGCCCTTCGGGGCGCGGATCCGCGCCGCCACCGAAAACCCCGCGCTGGTGCGCGCCTTCGGCATCGACACCGGGCGGCTCGTCACGCTCACCTTCGGCGCCGGCGTCGCGCTGGCCGCGCTGGCCGGCGTGCTGGCCGCGCCGACGACCAACGTCCAGCCGGACATGGGCGACGCGATCATCATCTACACCTTCGCGATCGTCGTCATCGGGGGGCTCGGCTCGATCCTGGGCTCGATCCTGGCCGGGTTCATCCTCGGCGTGGTGCAGGCGTTCGGCACCGTGGTCTACCCGCCGATCTCGACGACGCTGATCTTCATCGTCATGGTGGTCGTCATCGTGTTCCGCCCCGCCGGGCTGTTCGGCCGGCCGGAAGGCGGCCGATGAATCTCCGGTTCACCGTCGTCACGGCGCTGCTCGGCGCGCTCGCGCTGGTGCTGCCGTGGTTCGTCTATCCCGTCTTCGCCACGCAGCTGCTGTGCTTCGCGCTCTTCGCGGTTTCCCTCGACCTGCTGTTCGGGTACGTGGGGCTGCTCTCGTTCGGGCAGGCGATGTTCTGGGGCGGCGGCGGCTACACCGCGGCGATCGTGCTGCAGCGGCTGCACGTCGACGCGACGCTCGCCATCCTGGCCGGCGTACTCTATGCCGCCGTGCTCGCGCTGCTCGTCGGCGCGATCTCGGTGCGGCGCTCCGGGATCTACTTCGCGATGATCACCCTGGCGGTCGCCCAGATCCAGTACTTCAGCGCGTACCAGTTCACCGATTTGACCGGCGGGGAGAACGGGATCAACCTCGACACCCGCGGGCTGCTCTTCGGCGTGCACGTCCCGAACGACCGCGCATTCTACTACGTCGTGCTGGTGCTGGTCGCGCTCGGCGTCTGGCTCGCGCTGCGCGTCGTGCGCTCGCCCTTCGGCGGCGTGCTGCAGGCGATGCGCGAGAACGAGCCGCGGGCGATCGCGCTCGGCTATCGGGTGAACCGCTACAAGCTCGCCGTCTTCACGCTGGCGGGGGCGCTGGCCGGCTTCGCCGGCGCGCTCTCGGCGCTCGCGAACCGGCTCGCCGGCTTGGACATGGTCGACTGGCACACGAGCGGAGCGGTCGTGATGATGACCGTTCTCGGCGGGATCGGGACGATCGTCGGGCCCATCGTCGGCGCGGGAATCTTCGAGTCGCTCGACTATTTCGTCTCGAAGACGCCGCTCGGCCAGGAGACGAACATGGTGATGGGCGCGATCTTCGCGCTCTGCGTCCTCTCGTTCCGCCGCGGGATCGTCGGCTCGATCCTCACCCCGGGTCCGAAGCGGGCGAAGCCGGGCTCGGTGTGAGCAGCCTCGCGCGTCAGCGCGGCGGTGCGTGCGCTCGGTCTTCGGGCCAGAAGCCGAAGATCGCGCGGCCCGGCTCGAGGTCCCAGAAGCGCGTCGCGTTGTCGCCGACGCCGTAGACGACGGCGTACGGGACGTCGCGGGCGAGGATCGCGCGAACGAGGCGGGCGAAGTCGCGCTGCGACATCCAGGTCGCCGCATAGCGCGCGAACTTCTGGGCCTCGGTCAGCGGCAGCCAGCCCGAGCTCTCGCGCACCGAGGGATCGCGCGGGTCGTCGGCTCTCGTGATCGAGCCGATGCGCACGCACGTCACCTGCAGGCCGTGCGCGTCGCTGTAGTAGCGCCCGAGCGTCTCGCCGAACGCTTTCCACACGCCGTAAAGCGAGTCGGGGCGGTACGGCTCGTCGGCGCGCACCACCAGACCGAAGCCGGGCTCGTAGATCGCCGGGAGGTGCTCGACCTCGTGCTGCCCGACGCAGTGGTTCGAGCTGGCGAAGATCACGCGCTTCGCGCCGGCGCGGCGCGCCGCCTCGAAGGCGTTGTACGTTCCGCCGATGTCGACGCCGTAGACGTCGTCCCACGCCGCCTCGACGCTGACGACGCCGGCGAGGTGGATCACCGTCTCGCAGCCGGCGAACGCGCGCTCGAGCGCGCCGAGATCGCGCACGTCGGCGATGACGTCCGCATCGTGCAGATCGATCCGCGTGACCTCGCGATCGCGCGCGAGGTCGGCGCAGAGCGGGGCGCCGATCGTCCCCGCCGCGCCGGTGACCGCGATCCTGCTCACCGGGTCATACGCCGAGCAGCTCGAGAATCTCGTTCTCGCGCGCGACGACCTCGGGGTTCGCCAGCGTCTGCACGACCGTGCCGTGGTCGACGATGTGGTGGCGGTCGGCGACGCCCGTCGCGAAGCGCAGGTTCTGCTCGACGAGCAGCACCGTCATCCCGTCGGCTTTCATCTCGCGGATCAGCTCGCCGATCCGCTCGACGATCACCGGTGCGAGCCCTTCGGTCGGCTCGTCGAGCAGGATCGTGCGCGCGCCCGAGCGCAGCACGCGGGCGATCGCGAGCATCTGCTGCTCGCCGCCGGAGAGCGTCGTCCCGCCGGCCTTCGCGCGCTCTTTCAAGTTGGGGAAGGCCTCGAAGATCCGCTCGACCGTCCAGCCGCTCGGCCCGACGATCGGCGCGAGGGTCAGGTTCTCCTGAACGCTCAGCGTCGAGAGGATGCCGCGTTCTTCCGGGACGTAGCCGAGGCCGCGCCGCGCGATGCGGTCGGACGGCAGCCCGGCGATCGCCGCGCCGTCGAGGGCGATCGTGCCGCGGCGCGCCGGCAGGATCCCCATGATCGTGCGCAGCGTCGTCGTCTTGCCGACGCCGTTGCGGCCGACCAGCGTCGCGACCTCGCCGGTGTCGACGCGCAGCGTCATCCCGTGCAGCACATGCGACTCGCCGTAGTACGCGTGCACGTCGTGCAGCTCGAGCATCAGCGCGCCTTCTCCGGAGGCGGAGCGGCGGATGAGCCGAGGGCCGAACGCGGAGGACTCGCCGCCGGCGAGTCCACGCCGCCGCCCAAATAGGCGGTGACGACGCGCGCGTCGGCGCGGACGTCGTCGTACGTCCCTTCGACCAGGACCTGGCCGCGCTGCATCACGGTGACGCGGTCGCACAGGTCGGCGACGACGCGCAGGTTGTGCTCGACCAGCACGATCGTCCGGCCCTGCGCGATGCGCTTCACCAGCTCGACGGTGCGCTCGATGTCTTCCATCCCCATCCCGGCGGTCGGCTCGTCGAGCAGCAGCACGCGCGGGTCTTGCGAGAAGGCGATCGCGAGCTCGAGCGAGCGTTTCTTCCCGTACGGCAAGTGCGTCGCGAGCATCGTGCGCTCGGCGTCGAGTCCGACCGCGTCGAGCGCGGCGCGCGCCGGATCGTCGAGCACGGCCGTCGCTCTGGGCGAAGCCAGCATCCGGCGCGAGAGCGGCGTGCGCGCCTGCAGCGCGATCTTCACGTTGTCCAGAACGGTCAGATGCGGGAAGACGCTGTTGATCTGAAAGCTGCGGACCATCCCCATCCGGGCGATCGCCGCCGGATCGAGCTGCGCGATCTCGACCCCCTCGAAGCGCACGCTGCCGCGGGTCGCCGGCGCGAAGCCGGAGAGAACGTTGAACAGGGTCGTCTTCCCGGCGCCGTTGGGGCCGATGATCGCGTGCAGCGCCCCCTCCGCGACGTCGAGCGAGACGCCGCTCAGCGCGTGGAAGCCGGCGTAGACCTTGACGACGTCGCGCGCCGAGAGGATCGGATCGGGCACGAGCGGGACTTCCGTATGCCATGCACGACGTCCCGCACCCGCACGAGACCGTCCTCGAGGTGGAGGCGCCCCGGGTGAAGTTCGGCCGCGGCGCGATCGGCGAGCTCGGCGCCGAAGCCGCCGGACTCGGCCTGCGCCGCGTCATGCTGCTCACCGACACGCGGCTCGCGCGGCTCGAGCTGCTGGAGAAGGCGCGCGCGTCGCTGCGCGAGGCGGGGGTCGACGTCGTCGAATACGACGCGGTGCGGATCGAGCCGAGCTACGACTCGTTCGTCGACGCCGGCCGGGCCGCCCGCGATGCCAAGGTCGACGGCTACGTCTCGGTCGGCGGCGGCTCGGTCATCGACACGGCGAAGGCGGCGAACCTGCTCGCCACGCACCCCGCACCGCTCGAGCGCTACGTCAACGCGCCGCTCGGCGACGGCGCGCCGGTTCCCGGCCCGCTCGCACCGCACATCGCGTGCCCGACGACCTCAGGGACGGGGAGCGAGTGCACGGGGATCGCGATCTTCGACTTCGAGGCGCACGACGTGAAGACCGGGATCTCGTCGCGGCGCTTACGCCCCACGCTCGGCATCGTCGATCCCGACGCGACCCGGACGCTTCCCCCGACGGTCGTCGCCTCGAGCGGCTTCGACGTGCTCGCGCACGCGCTCGAGTCGTACACCGCGCGCCCGTACACGCAGCGCGCACGCCCCGCCTCGCCCTCGGCGCGCCCGCTCTCACAGGGCGCGAACCCGTACAGCGATCTGGCCTGCCTCGAAGCGCTGCGGCTGCTGGGCCGGCACCTCGAGCGCGCGGTGCTCGACGCGAACGACGCCGAGGCGCGCGAAGCGGTGATGTACGCGGCGACGCTCGCCGGGATCGGCTTCGGCAACGCCGGCGTGCACGTTCCGCACGGCATGGCGTATGCGGTCGCCGGCCAGGTGAAGAGCTTCGTTCCGCGCGACTACGAAACCGATCATGCGATGGTCCCGCACGGGATGTCGGTGATCGTCAGCGCACCGTCGGTCGCGCGCTTTACCGCGCCCGCGGCGCCCGACCGGCACCGTCGCGTCGCGGCGCTGCTGCGCGCCGCGGACGCGCGCCACGACGACGAGGTCGGCGACGCGCTCGCCGAAGCGCTGGGGCGGCTGATGCGCGCGACCGGGATACCGAACGGACTGCGCGCGCTCGGGTACGGCGAAACGGACGTTCCGGCGCTGGTTCGCGGCGCGTACGCGCAGCAGCGGCTGCTGGCGAACGCGCCGCGCGCGGTCGGAGAAGACGACCTTGCGGGCCTGTTCGCCGGCGCGATGACCTGCTGGTGAACGCCGGAACCTCCACGAGGGCCGCCCCGGCATGAGAGCGGTCGTCCAGCGCGTTGCGCGCGCCGCGGTGCGCGTCGACGGGGCGACCGTCGGCGCGATCGAGCGCGGCTTTCTGGCCTTGATCGGCGTCGCGGTGGACGACGACGAGCGTGACGCCGACGCGCTCGCGCAGAAGATCGCCGGTTTGCGCGTCTTCAACGACGCCGCGGGCGCGATGAACCTCGCGCTCGCCGACGTGGCCGGCGCGGTGCTGGTCGTCTCGCAGTTCACGCTGCTCGGCGACGTCCGCAAAGGCCGGCGCCCCTCATTTATCGCCGCGGCGCGCGGCGAGCCCGCCGAGCGCCTCTACGAGCGCGTCGCGGCCGCTCTGCGCGCCGCCGGCATCCCGGTCGAAACCGGCATCTTCGGCGCCGACATGGCGGTCGAGCTCGTCAACGACGGCCCCGTCACGATCCTCATCGACACGCGCCGCGCCTTCTGACGCTCACGGCTCGGGTGAGACTGGTTTCAGCTTTCCTTTTTCGATCTTGCCCATCGCGTTGCGCGGGAGCGCGTCGACGATGCGGATCTCTTTCGGGACTTTGAAGCTCGCGAGGCGGTCGCGCAGGTGGAGCGTCAGCGCCTGGGCGTCGAGCTCGCCGCTGCATTCGACGAAGGCGACGGGGAGCTCGCCGCGCGCGGGGTCCGGCATCCCGACGACGGCGCTCGCGATCACGTTCGGGTACCGGTCGATCTCGTTCTCGATCTCGCGCGGGTAGACGTTGAAGCCGCCGGTGATGATCAGCTCTTTGAGCCGGCCGACGATGCGGTAGACGTCGTTCGCCGCGTCGTAGGTCGCGAGGTCGCCGCTGCGGTACCAGCGCGTGCCGTCGCTGTCGAGCGCGAAGGCCTGCGCCGTCGCCTCCGGCAGGTTCCAGTAGCCGGCGAACACCGTCGGCCCGCTGACCAGCAGCTCGCCGACCTCGCCGGCATCCAGCGCGTCGACGCCGCCGACGGGCGCGACGCGAACACGCGTCCCGGCGAACGGGATCCCGACGCTTCCCGCGACGCGCGGCCCGGCGTAGCGGTTCGTCAGCGCGAAACCGAACTCGGTCGCGCCGTAGCGCTCCAGGATCGGCGTGCCGAAGCGCGCTTCGAACGCGCGGTGGATCTCCGCCGAGAGCGCCGCCGAGCCCGACACGCACAGGCGCAGCCGCGGCGCCTCGCCCTCGCCGATGTTCTCGAGCAGCCGCACGTACATCGTCGGCACGCCGAAGAACATCGTCACGTCGTCGCGCCGCAGCTCGGCCAGCACGCGCTGCGCGTCGAAGCGCTCGTGCAGCAGCAGCCGCGCGCCGACGGCCAGCGTCCCGTTGAGCGCCGCGCCCAGCCCGTGCACGTGGAAAAGCGGGAGCGCCGCGACGAGGGTGTCCGCGGGCGTCCAGCGCCAAGCGCTCGCGAGCTGCGTCGCGACGGTCGCCATGTTGTCGTGCGTCAGCATCGCCCCCTTGCTGCGCCCCGTCGTGCCGCTGGTGTAGATGATCGTCACGACGTCCGCAGGCTGCACCGCGAAATCGGCGGCGTAGGGCTCGATCGACGGATCGTTCGCCCAGCGTTCCACCTCGGCGGCGTCGAACGCCGGCGGACGGTTCGGAAGCTGCGCTGCGTAGGCGCGCGTCGTCTCGCCGACCAGCATCCGGCTCGCCGCCGCGTCCTCGACGACGTGCTGGAGATCGGCGGAGCGGTAGAGCACGTTCGTCGGCACGACGATCGCGCCGAGTCGCAGCAGGGCGAGGTACGCGAAGACGTAGCCGAGCCGGTTCTCGCAGTAGAGCGAGACGCGGTCGCCGCGCCGCACGCCGAGCTCGTGCAGCTTGCGCGCCACCCGGCGCGCGCCCGTGTGCAGCCCGGCGTACGTGACGTCGTTGACCGCGCGGGCGGCGGCGCGATCGGCGAGCGCGGCGTCGAAGAGATCGAGCAGGGTCACGTTCCGCTCCAGCGGGGGCGCCGCTTTTCGAGGAAGGCGGTCAACCCTTCGCGGAAATCGTCGCTGCCGTAGCACAGGCGCACGAGATCCTCGCCGTCGGGGAGCGGCTGCGCGCGGCGGATGCGGCGCGCCATCTCTTTCGTCGCGCGCAGGGTCAGCGGCGCGCGCGCGGCGATCGCCTGCGCCGTCTGATATGCGCGCGCCTCGAGGCCGGCGACGTCCTCGACGACGTCGTTGAGGAACCCGATGCGGTGCGCCGCCGTGGCGTCGAGCAGGTCCGCCGAGAAGATGAGCCGTTTCACCGCCTCGACGCCGACCAGCGCGCCGGCGCGCGCCATGCTCTTGAGCGAGATGCAGTTCCCGAGCGTGCGGGCGATCGGCACGCCGACCCGCGCGTTTCCCGCGCCGATCCGCAGGTCGCAGGTCGCGGCGACGCTGACGCCGCCGCCGGTGCACGCGCCGGCGATCGCCGCGATCGTCGGAACGCGAATATCCTCGAGCGCCGTCATCACCTCGTCGATCCGCTGCTCGTAGGCGACGCCGTCGTCGGCGCCGCGGAACGCGCGGAACTCGGCGATGTCGGTCCCGGCGATGAACGCTTCGCTGCCGGAGCCCGCGATCACCACGGCGCGCACGCGCTCGTCGGCGTCGAGCTCGCGCGCGGCGTCGCGCAGCGCGGCCCACATCGCGAAGGTCATCGCGTTGCGCGCGGCCGGCCGGTCGACGGTGATCCAGCCGACGCCGCCGTCACGCCGTTCGACCGCGATCACGCCGGGACCGCGGCGGCGCCGGCCAGGATCCGCGCGATCGCGTCCGGAGCGATCCCCGCCTCGCGCAGCACCTCCGCGGTGTGCTCGCCGAGCCGCGGGCCGGCCCGCTCGAGCCGGACCGGCGTCGCCGAGAAACGCATCGGCGAGCCGAGCTGGCGCACCGGGCCGAGCGCCGGATGCGGGGCGTCGGCGAAGAAGCCGCGGGCCGCGAGATGCGGGTCGTTGAAGACCTGGTCGAAGCGCAGGATCGGTCCGCAGGGGATCCCCGCCTCGACGAGCTTCGCGACCCATTCGGCGCTCGGCCCGCTCGTCGTCGCCGCTTCGATCTCGACGATCAGCGCCGGGCGGTTCGCGAGGCGGCGTTCGTTCGTCGTGAAGCGCTCGTCCTCGACGAGCCGCTGGAGCCCGAAGATCGCGCAGCAGCGCGTCCAGTGCGCCTGCGTGTTCGCGCCGAAGGTAAACCAGCCGTCGGCCGAGCGCACCGCCTGGTACGGCGCGATGGCCTGATGCGCCGAGCCGGACGGCGTCGGAACCTCGCCGGTCGCGAAGTACCGGCCCGCTTCCCACACGGCGAACGAGACGGCGGACTCGAGGAGCGAAACGTCGATGAACTGTCCCCGCCCGTCGCGCTCGCGCGCGCGCAGCGCGGCGAGCACGGCGATCGTCGCGTAGAGCGCGCAGGTCAGGTCGGCGATCGGCACGCCGACCTTCACCGGCGGGGCGTCGGGCTCGCCCGTGATGCTCATCAGACCGGACATCGCTTGCGCGATGATGTCGAGCCCGGCCAGCGACGCATACGGCCCGTCGTTGCCGAACCCGGTCGCGGCGAGATAGATCAGCCGCGGCGAATCGGCCGAGAGCGCCGCGTAGCCGAGGCCGAGCGCGTCCATCGTCCCCGGCCGCAGGTTCTCGATCACCACGTCGGCGCGCGCGGCGAGCGTGCGGAAGACGCGCTTTCCTTCGTCCGATTTCAAGTCGAGGGCGACGCTGCGCTTGTTGCGGTTCAAGCGCACGAAGTTCGAGCTCTCGCCGCCGATGAAGGGCCCGGTCGCGCGCGTGAGATCGCCGCCGCGCGGGTTTTCGACCTTGACGACGCCGGCGCCGAGATCGGCGAGCTGCATCCCGCAGAACGGCACCGCCATGAAGTTGCCGACTTCGACGACAGAGATTCCCGCCAACGGCGGCGCGCCCGCGTGCATGGAGGATTCGCTTCGGGCCGACCAAACCTAGTCCTCGTCCGCTCACGCATCCAGGAGGAACCGCATGAAGTCATCGCGCGCCGCGTTCATCACGTCGTCCGCAGCAGCATTCGCATCGATCGGCATCGTGAGTTCGCCCGCGAAGGCCGCCGCGATCACCGGCAAGGCCGGGACGAACCAGCCGCCGGATCATCCGCTCAGCGTCGCGATGCGCGACATGTGGGACGCGATACGCAAGGAGACGAACGGCCGCGTCGACGTCACGGTCTTCCCGAACAACCAGCTCGGCGGCGACACGGCGATGCTGATGCAGATCCGCTCGGGTGCGCTGCAGGTGATGACGCTCGACGGCGGGATCCTCGAGTCGGTCGTCCCCGCGGCCGCGATCCAGAGCGTCGGCTTCGCGTTCAAGGAGCCGCAGGACGCGTTCCGCGCGTTCGACGGGAAGCTCGGTGAGTACGTCCGCCGCGAGATCGCGGCGAAGGGGCTGCACGCGTTCGACAAGATCTGGGAGAACGGGATGCGGCAGATCACCTCGAGCGCGAAGCAGGTCAAGAACGTCGAGGACCTGGCCGGGTTCAAGATGCGCACGCCGGCCAGCAAAGAGGCGCTCGGGCTCTTCAAGAGCCTCGGCGCGGCGCCGACGCCGATGAACTTCAGCGAGCTCTACACCGCGTTGCAGACACGCGTCGTCGACGGCCAGGAGAACCCGCTGGCGAACATCGAGTTCGGGCGCTTCTACGAGGTGCAGAAGTACCTCACGCTGAGCGCGCACATGTGGGGCGGCTACTGGCTGATCGCCAACGGTGATTTCTGGAACTCGATGCCGGCCGACCTCCAGGCGATCGTCACGCGCAACGCGTCGACCTACACCGACCGCCAGCGCCGCGACGTCATGAAGCTGAACGACAGCCTGGTCGGAAAGCTGCAGTCGCAAGGGATGACGGTCAACACGCCCGACCGCAACTCGATGAAGGCGAAGCTCGCCGCGTCCGGCTACTACAAGACGACGCGCGACGAGTTCGGCGCAGCCGAGTGGGCGGTGCTGGAGCAGTACACGGGCAAGCTCGGCTGAAGCGGGACCGCCCGCGCGTCGCGACGTACGCTCGGGCGATGACCGCTCCGTCCGATCCGCCGACTCCCAGCGCCGCACCGGCGGTCGCCGACGCGCGGGCGTACGTCCTGGGCGGGAACGCGAGCACGCTCGCTTTCACCTCGAGCCTGCTTCCCGAGAATCGCCAGGTGACGGCGTGGCTCGCGCCGCTCGCCTGGACGCCGATCGGGGTGGTCGTGGGCGAGAACTGGCAGCGCGTCGGCGTCGCCGCCGACAACCTCGCCGGCTGGACGGATCAGACCTTCGATCCGTCCGACGAGCGTTCGTTCGTCGCCGCGCTGCGCGAGCTCGAGCTCCTCGCGCGGATCGGCTGGAGCGCGGCGGTCCCCGAGGTGCTCAGCGAGGAGGTCGTCGTCAACGCCGACGATCTCCCCGAAGACATTCTGGACGCACTCGACCGGCCGCCCGAAGCGCTGGTGCAGTGCGCGCTCTGCCGCCGCACCTGCGTGCGCGATCACTTCGTCTGGAACGACCGCCGGCTGTGCGCCTGGGACTATCACGCGACCGTGTTCGGGAAGCGCGGACCGTGGCGTGACGGGCCCTATGAGGAGCGTCACTTCGCGACGCTGCCGCAGGCGGCGTACGTCGCCGGCGCGCTGCTCGACGAGAACGGCGTCGACGCGGTGCTGGCGATCGACGGGCTCGACGATGCGCTCGCGCAGCGATTGCTCAACGAGGCGATCGCCGGCGATGCGGGACACGCGCACATGGCGGTTCGCACCGCCGACGGGTACGCGCTGCTGCGCGAGCGCGTCACCGAGCGCGGCGCCGGAGAACCGGCCTGACCGATCGCGCGATCGCGCGGCTCGGCGCGATCTTCGTCGTGCTCTTCGCGCTGCTGGGGCTGCGCCAGGTGTGGCTGCAAGCGATCGCCGGACCGTCGATCGCGGCGAGCCCGTACAATCCGCGGCAAACCGCGATCGCCGTCGGCCGCGGCCCGATCGTCGCGTCCGACGGCTCGCCGCTCGCCGTCTCGCACGGCGCTACCCGGGAGTACCCGCAAGGCGCGCTGCTCGCGCAAGCGGTCGGCTACGCCTCGCCGCGCTACGGAACCTCGGGCTTGGAGGCGCAGTTCGACCGCGTTCTCACCGCGCACACCGACGCGGTCGATCCGCTCGCGCAGCTGCAGCAGATCGTCTCCGGCTCGCACGGGATGCCGCACGGCGCCCAGCTCGTGACGACGATCGACCTGCGGGTGCAGCGCGCGCTGGTCGCCGGGCTCTCGCGCTTCGCGCGCGGCGCCGGGGTCGTGCTCGACCCGCGCAGCGGCGCCGTGCTCGCGCTCGCCTCCGTCCCGGGGTACGACCCGAACCGGCTCGACGCGCTGTGGCCGCGGCTGCGCAGCGACCCCAGTTCGCCCCTCCTCGACCGCTCGACCCAGGGCCTGTATCCGCCGGGCTCGACGTTCAAGATCGTCACCGCCTCCGATGCGCTCGACGCCGGCGCCGTGACGATGCAGTCCACGTTCTTCGATCCGGGGTACTTCACGGTCGGCAACGCGACGATCCACGACGACGAACAGGAGAGCACCGGGACGCAGGACCTGACCGGCGCCTTCGCGCTGAGCTCGAACGTCGACTTCGCGCAGGTCGCGCTGAAGCTCGGCGTCGACGCCTGGTTCGCGTACGCGGCGCGCTGGCGGCTCGGCGAGAGCGTCGACTTCGACCTCCCCGTCCAGCGCGACCAGCTGCCGCCCAAAGCGCAGGTCTACCCCGGCGTCCTCGCGCAGCTCGGCTTCGGCCAGGCGTCGCTGCTGGTGACCCCGATGCGGATGGCCCTGGTCGGCGCGACGATCGCCAACGACGGCGTCACGCCGCGCCCCTACCTGGTCCGCCGGATCGCCGGGCGTGACACGGCGATCGCGACGCAGCCCGAGACGCTCGCGCAGCCGATCTCGGCGGAGACGGCGCACGAGGTGCGCGACATGATGATCCAGGTCGTCCGGCACGGCACGGGCACGGCCGCGCAGCTCCCCGGCGTGACCGTCGCCGGGAAGACCGGGACGGCGACGAACCCGCACGGGCGCTCGCACGCGTGGTTCGTCGCGTTCGCGCCGGCCGAGAACCCGCGCGTCGCCGTGGCGGTCGCCATCGAGAATGTCGGGTATGGCGGAACGTACGCGGCGCCGATCGCCCGCGAGGTCTTGCGGGTCGCGCTCGCCCGGCCGCGAACGTAGGCGGGAATCCGTGCAGACCCAGAAGATCTTCAATAACCGCTACCGGGTCGACGGCGTCCTCGGGACCGGCGGGATGGCGCTCGTGTACTGCGGCACCGACACGCTGCTGCGCCGGCGGGTCGCCATCAAGGTGCTGCGCGACCAGTACGCCGAGGACGACGACTTCGTCAAGCGCTTCTCGTACGAGGCGCAATCGGCGGCGAAGCTCTCGCACCCGAACATCGTCAACGTCTACGACTTCGGGCGCGAGAACGATGCATACTACATCGTGATGGAGCTCGTCGACGGCGCGACGCTGGGCGAGCTGATGCGCGACGAGCACGTGCTGCCCGAGCTGACGGCGCTCGACTACGCGATCCAGATCGCCAGCGGCCTCGCCTACGCGCACCGCCAAGGGCTGATGCACCGCGACGTCAAGCCGGCGAACATCCTCGTCACCAAGGACGACGTCGTCAAGCTGAGCGACTTCGGGATCGCGCGCGCCGTCTCGGAGCACACGCTCGGCGTGACGCAGCCGGGGATGGTGATGGGGAGCGTCGCCTACATCTCGCCGGAACAGGCGCAGGGCCACGACCTCGACGAGCGCAGCGACCTGTACTCGGTCGGCGTCGTGCTCTACCAGATGCTCACCGGCTCGCTGCCTTTCAGCGGCGAGACGCCGGTCGCGGTCGCGCTCAAGCACGTCTCCGAGCCGGTGCCGCCGATCGACACGAAGGCGACCGGGATCAGCCCGGCGGTGGCGGCGATCGTGGCGCGGCTGCTCCGCAAAGACCCCGCCGAGCGCTACGCCTCGGCGACCGAGCTGGCCAGCGCGCTGCGCGAGGCGCGCGAGCGGCCGAACGTGGCCCACGACGGGCTCGCCGACGCGCCGACCTCGCGCACGCCGATCGTCCAGCCGCCGCCGCGCCGCTCGGTCGCCCCCGACGCCGCCGCGGCCGCGAGCGTCGCCGAGGTCGCGCACGAGGAGCGGCACGGGCTCGACCCGCGCTGGATCGTGATGCCGCTGCTGCTGGCGTTCGCGATCGTCATCGGGTTCTTCGCCCTGCGCGGCGGGCCGATCTTCGCCCCGCCGAACGCGATCGTCGTCCCCGACTTCGGCAACGTCAGCGGGAGCGTCGCCGCGCAGCGGCTCGCCGGGCTCGGGCTGCAGGCGCGGCCGACCGAAGAGCCGAGTGAGACGGTCCGCCAGGGCTACGTCGTCCGCCAGGACCCGCCGGCCGGCGCGAAGCTCGCCAAGAACGCCGTCGTCACGCTGGTGATCTCCGGCGGCCTCCCGCGCGTCCAGATCCCCGACGTGAAAGGCTACAGCGCCGCCGACGCGCAGCGCGCGCTGCAGGCCTCGAAGCTCCGGAGCAAGGTCGCCGCGCAAGTCTACAGCGCGGCGATCCCCGCCGGCCAGGTCATCGACGTCAGCCCGCCCGTCGGATCCTCGCTGCGCGAGAACTCCGTCGTCGCGCTGACCGTCTCGAAGGGCGTCCAGCCGGTGACCGTCCCGAGCATCGTCAGCCTGAAGGTCCCCGACGCCCGCAAACGGCTGGCCGCGCTCGGCCTGACGCTGAACGTCACGCAGCAGACCGAGAGCGAAGCGGTCCCGCAGGACGAGATCGCCTCGCAGGACCCCGGAGCCGGGACGACCGTTCAGCCGAGCACCGCGGTCTCGGTCATCGTCAGCACCGGCCCGCCCGCCGTCCAAGTGCCGAACGTCGTCGGCAACGATCCGGACACGGCGCAGCAGGCCCTGCGCGCCGCGGGCTTCCTCCCCACCGTCACCTACAACGTCGATGCGACGAACGCGACGCAGAAGGTCTCGGCGCAGCGCCCCGATTCCGGCGCGAACGCGAAGAAGGGCTCGAGCGTGACGATCTTCGTCAGCGTCCCGGGGACGGTTCCCGACGTCGCCGGCATGACGCTCGACGATGCGAAGAAGGCTCTCGCCGCGGCCGGCTACCAGATCGGGAGCCTGGCCTACACCACCGACGAGACGGCCGCGGGCGGGAACGTGCCGGACGGCCAGGTGGTGCGCACCGAGCCGGAGGCCGGGACGCCCCTGACCCCGGGCGAGTCGGTCAACATCACCGTCATGCGCAGCGGCGGCCAGTGACCGCGCGCCGCATCCTCGGCGTCGACCCGGGGCTGCGCACGACGGGGTACGGCGTGATCGAGCTGCACGGCGGCACGCCGCAGCTCGTCGAGGGCGGGGTCCTCCAGCCGAACCCCGATCGCCCGCTCGAGCAGCGGCTGGTCCAGCTCCACGACGGGATCGTCGAGGTGCTGCGCGCCACCCGCCCGGATCGGATGGTGGTCGAAGAGCTCTGGACCGCCTACGGCCACCCGCAGACGGCGGTCCTGATGGGTCACGCCCGCGGCGTCCTCATGCTGGCGGCGGGCGCCGCGGGCGTCCCGGTGGAGCACCTGGCGCACACCGTCGTGAAGCGCGCGCTCGCCGGGAGCGGCTCGGCGCGCAAGGCGCAGGTGAAGGCGATGGTCGTGCAGCTCCTGGGCCTCGCCGCGCCGCCCGAGCCCGACGACGTGAGCGACGCGCTCGCGCTGGCGATCGCCTTCGCCAACGTGGAAGCACAACGCACGCGCTTTGCCGAACTCGGCGTCGTGATGCCTCAGCGCCGCAGCCGCGCGCCCCGTCTCGCCTAGCGCGTGTTCTCCCGCATCTCCGGCGAGGTGATCGAGCTCGTCGGCGACCTCGCGCGGGTCGACGTCGCAGGGCTCGTGTACGACCTCGTCGTCCCGCCGAGCGTCAGCGCGAAGATCCCCTCCGCCGGCCCGGTCACGCTCGAAGTCTATCCGCACTTCGCGCTCGACGGCAACGCCGGCCGCTTCACGTTCTTCGGCTTCAGCAACGCGATCGAGCGCGAGTTCTTCGAGGCGCTGCTCTCGGTCGCATCGATCGGGCCGAAGTCGGCGGCGCGCGCGTTCTCGGCGCCGATGGCGCGCATCGCGCGCGCGATCGACGAGGGCGATCACGCCTTCCTCAAGACGCTCCCCGGGATCGGCCAGCAGAAGGCGCGCGACATCGTCGCCAAGCTGCAGGGAAAGGTCGCGCGCTTCTTGCTGATCCAGGACGCGCCGCGCCGCGCCGTTCCGGAGACGCCGCCGATGCCGGAGTTCGCCGGCGAGGCGCTGGCGGTGCTGCTCCAGCTCGCCTACAAGCGCGCCGAGGCCGAGGACATGATCGCCGAGACGCTCGAACGCGTCCCGCAGATCGACGATGCCGAGACGCTGCTCGCCGAGATCTACCGCGGTCGTCACGCCGCGGGAGCCCCCGCATGAGCGACGGCGTGCGGAAGAAGATCGTCGGCCCGGGCGACGCGACTCGCCCCGCACCGGGGCCGCAGGCCGACGCCGAGCCGCCGCGGATCGTCGGCGCCGACGCCTCGCTCGAGGACGAAGTCTACGGCGCGACGCTGCGCCCGCGCACGTTCGAAGACTACGTCGGACAGGCCCAGGTGGTCGAGAACCTGCGCATCGCGATCGACGCGGCGGCGAAGCGCGGCGAGCCGCTCGAGCACGTGCTGTTCTCCGGTCCGCCCGGGCTCGGCAAGACGACCCTGGCGAACCTGATCGCGCGCGCGACCGGCGGGACGCTGCGCCCGACCTCGGGGCCGACGCTCGAGAAGCCGAAAGATCTCGTAGGGATCTTGACCGCGCTGGACGCCGGCGACGTGCTGTTCATCGACGAGATCCACCGCCTCGGCACGGTCGTCGAGGAGTATCTGTATCCGGCGATGGAGGACTTCCAGATCGACTTCGTCGTCGACCGCGGCGCCTATGCGAAGACGCTCAAGCTCCCGCTGAAACGCTTCACGCTCGTCGGCGCGACGACGCGCGCCGGGATGCTCTCCGCGCCGCTGCGCGACCGCTTCGGGATCGTGCACCATCTGGAATACTACGCGGCGGCCGAACTCCGGCAGATCGTCGAGCGCAGCGCGCGCGTGCTCGAGATCGCGATCGAGCCCGACGGCGCGCGCACGATCGCCGAGCGCAGCCGCGGGACGCCGCGCATCGCGAACCGGCTGCTGCGCCGCGTGCGTGACTACGCCGAGGTGCGCGCCGGCGGCGTGATCACCGCGGAGGTCGCCGACGAAGCGCTGCGGCGCGAGGGCGTCGACGGACGCGGCCTCGACCGGCTCGACCGCGCGTACCTGCAGACGATCGCGACGCAGTACGGCGGCGGGCCGGTCGGGATCAACGCGATCGCCGCGACGCTCACCGAGGACGTGGAGACGCTCGAAGACGTCGTCGAGCCGTATCTGCTGAAGATCGGTCTGGTGCAGCGGACCGCCAGCGGCCGCAAGACGACGCCGGCGGCCGCGCGCCATTTGGGAGTCGCCGCGCGCGACGGCGAGCAGCCGCGGCTGCTGTGATTCGCGCGCTCTTTCTCCAGGGGCTCGGCGCGGCGACGGTCGCGGTCGGCGGCCTCGACGTGTGGGATCCGAGCCGGCCGCAGATCCGCGTGCTGGTCTCCGCCGACATCCGCGAAGCGACGCCGCGCGTCGAGCTCGACGGCACGTTCCGCTTCGGCGGGAAGCGCTGGCGCGGCGCGCCCTCGACGGTGCGGCTCGACAACGGCGCGATGGCGCTGGTGACGACCCTCGACGTCGATGCATACCTGCAGGGCGTCGTCCCGCTCGAAGCGCCGCCGAGCTGGCCGAGCGCGGCGCTCGAGGCGCAGGCGATCGTCGCCCGCACCTTCGCGCTCGCGCGCCGGACCCTCACGCGGCCCTGGGACGTCCAGGCCGCCGACTCCGACCAGAACTGGGGCGGGGTCGACGTCGAGACGCCGGCGACCAGCGCCGCGGTGCAGGCCACTCGCGGACGAACGCTGGGGTACGCCGGCGGGCCTGCGGCGGTCTTCTACTCGGCGTGCTGCGGCGGGCACACCGCCGACATCGCGGCGGTCTGGGGCGGCGCGCCGCTGCCCTACCTGCGCGGCGTCGTCGATCCGTACTGCGCGGCGGCGCCGGACTACCGGTGGTCGCGCGAGGTCGCACTCGACCGCGCCTCGAGCGCGTTCCGTGCGCGCCTCGGCGGCCCGTTGCGCGGGACGGCACTGACCGCCCCCGACGACACCGGCCGCCCGCGCGGCGTCATGCTGCTCGGCGCGACCGTCGCCACGGTCCCGCTCGCCGATTTCCGCCGCGCGCTCGGGTACGACGCGGTGCGCAGCCTGTGGCTGCGCTCCGTGACGATCGAGCCGGCGCAGGCCGATCCGCGGCTGGTCATCGAAGGGTGCGGTCATGGTCACGGCGTCGGACTGTGTCAGTGGGGCGCACGGTTCTTCGCCGGCGGCGGCGCGTCGGCGGCCGATATCCTCGCCTTCTACTTTCCGGGAACGAGCCTGACGGGTGTCTGAGGACAAGCGCGGCGGCGAAGACGTTCGCCTCCGCCGGTTCATCGAGGTCGTGATCGAGGACAAGGCGTCCTCGATGCTGTTTCGCGCCGCGGTCGCCGATCTGTCGCCGAGCGGGATGCGCGTCGTCTCCGAGCAGTATCTGCCGAAGGGCAGCGTCTACACGTTCACCATGAAGCGCACGCCGTTCCTGAGCGTGCGCGGAACGGTGCGCTGGATCCGCGCCTTCGAAGGCGACACGTTCCATTGCGGGATTCAGTTCGTCGAGCTGGCCGACGACGACCGCCGCCGGCTGCAGTCGTTCCTCGACATCGAGCGGCAGCGCGTCCCGACCAGTCCGGGCTAGCCCATCTCCGAGCACGGCCCGCGCGAGGCCGCGGCGTACGACTACGAGCTGCCCGAGGCGTTGATCGCGCACGAGCCGGCGGCGCGCCGCGATGCCTCGCGGCTCCTCGTCGTCCGGCCCGACGGTGCGGCGGACGACCGCGTGTTCGCCGAGTTTCCCGCGCTGCTGCGCGCCGGAGACGTGCTGGTGCTGAACGAGACGCGCGTCGTCCGCGCGCGGCTTCGCGCGCGGCGCGAAGGCGGCGCGAGCGCCGAGGTCCTGCTGCTGCGGCCGCGCGGCGGAGGCGGTTTCGACCCGACGGCACGCGAGTGGCTCGCGCTCGTTCGACCGGGCCGTAAGCTGCGCGCCGGCGCGCGGCTGACCTTCGGTGAGACCGCCGCGCAGGTCGTCGGCGTGCTGCCCGACGGACCGCGCGTGCTGCGCTTCGACGAAGGCGTCGACGTCGGCGCGCTGCTCGAACGTCACGGCGAGGTGCCGCTCCCGCCGTACGTCGGCGAGGGCGATCCCGCACGCGGCGAGCGTTACCAGACCGTCTTCGCGCGCGTTCCCGGGAGCGTTGCCGCGCCGACCGCCTCGCTCCATTTCACCGAGGCCGTGCTCGATGCCGTGCGCGCGCGCGGCGTCGCGCTCGCGCCGCTCGTTCTGGACGTGGGGATCGGGACGTTCCGCCCGATGAGCGGCGCGACGATCGACGAGCACGTGATGCACGCCGAGCGCTATGCGATCCCCGCGGAGACCGCCGCCGCCGTGGCGGCGGCGCGGCGCGAGGGAAGACGGGTGATCGCGGCCGGGACGACGGTCCTGCGGGCGCTCGAGGGCGCGGCGCTCCACGACGGAAGCGTCCCGGCCGGCGAGGGCGAGACGGCGCTGTTCGTCACGCCGGGGTTCCGGTTTCGCGTCGTCGACGCGCTGCTCACGAACTTCCACCTGCCGCGCTCGACGCTGCTCGTGCTGGTCGCGGCGTTCGCCGGATACCGTGCGACGCGCGAGGCGTACCGCGTCGCGATACGGCGCGGCTACCGGTTCTTCTCGTTCGGCGACGCGATGTTCGTCGAACGCCCGCCGTCTTAACCGAGCGCTGACGTTTCTGCACCGCGCATGGTGCGGAGCCGTACCAAACGGCCAGGAAGTTACGGATTCTTCACATGAAACGACAGGCAAGCGACGGGCCATGACGCATCGGGCGAGAACGCCAATGGAGACGTGAACTCTTCGGCCCTCGATCTGGCCTCGTTGCCCGCCTCGGTGCAGCAGCGCCGAACCGTGCTCGTCGCGATCGCCGTCCTCGGTGCCGTCGCGATCGTCGCGGTCCCCTTCGCGGAGAACGTCGTCGGGGCGTTCACCGGCTTCGTGATGCTGTACGGCGGCGCCGTGCTGATGGGGCTCGCGATCACCGCGACGATCCTGTTCGGGCAGTTCGCGTTCTCGCGCACCCCGGCGCTGCTCGCGCTCGCCTGCGGGACGCTGTTCAGCGCGATCGTGTTCGTGCCGTACATCCTCAGCTTCGCCGGCG
Organism: Vulcanimicrobiota bacterium; assembly: GCA_963795405.1. Taxonomy (GTDB): domain Bacteria; phylum Vulcanimicrobiota; class Vulcanimicrobiia; order Vulcanimicrobiales; family Vulcanimicrobiaceae; genus Vulcanimicrobium. Next base: position 216,809 of record CAWCHS010000004.1, on the reverse strand, counting down.
CGCCGAACGGCGGCGCGCCGGTCGCGACGTCGTACCTGTGGGTCGTCTGGCACACTGCCTTTCCGGGCTCGTTCGTCGTCTACGCCTTGCTCTCGGGCCGGGCGACGCGCCGCGTCGGCTCGGGCGCGGCGAGCTTCATCACCTTCGCGGTGATCGTGGCGGCGTATCTGGCGATCCATTTCGTGCTGGCGTTCCAGCACGTGCTTCCGACCCTCGCGCGCGACGGCACCTATACGACCGGCGTCTACGTCGCGCTCGGCGCCGGCGCGGTGCTCGCGGGCGCGGCGCTCCTGCTGCTCGGCGTTCGGCGCGACGGAACGGTGATCGATCTGTGGCTCAGCATCCCGGCGGCGGCGCTGCTCGCCGAAGGTCTGCTGAACGTCCTGGGCCACTCGCGCTACAGCGTCGGCTGGTATCTCTCGCGCATCGACGTGCTGGTCGCGACGACGTTTCTGGTGATCGCGCTGCTGTCGGAGACGAACCGGCTCTCGCGCATCCTCTCCGACAACGAGCGCCGCCTGCGCGGCATCGTCGACGGCGTCGCCGACGCGCTGATCGCCGTCGACGCTCGCGGCGCCGTGGCATCGGTGAACCCGGCGGCCGCCGCGCTCTTCGGCTTCGAAGGCCCCGAGCTGCACGGCAGCCCGATCTCGCGCATGCTCCCCGACTACGCCGGCGTCGCCGGCGCCGCCGAGACCGCGGTGGTCGAAACGACCGGGCGCGACGCGCGCGGCGCGCTCTTCCCGGTCGAGCTGGTGCGCGGGCGCGACGCGACGCAGTTCGGCGAGACCAGCATCATCGTTCGCGACATCACCCACCGCAAGCGCGCCGAGGAGGCGATCCGTGCCGCGCACGATCGGGCGATCGAGGCGGCCGAGGTGAAGTCGCAGTTCCTGGCGACGATGAGCCACGAGATCCGCACGCCGATCAACGCGGTGGTCGGGATGTCGGAGCTGCTGCTGCAGACCCCGCTCGCCGAGGAGGCGAAGGAGTACGCGCTGACGGTGCGCGACTCGGCGGAGTCGCTGCTGGCGATCGTCAACGACATCCTGGACTTCTCAAAGATCGAAGCCGGGCGGATGGAGCTCGACAGCACCCCGTTCACGCCGGTCGTCGCGGTCGAGAACGCGACCGACATCCTGGCCGCCGCCGCGCGCAAGAAAGGCTTGTCGCTCTCCACGTACGTCGCGCCCGACGTGCCGCGCCGCGCGCTGGGCGACGTCGACCGGCTGCGCCAAGTGCTGCTGAACCTGCTCGGCAACGCGGTGAAGTTCACGGCGGCGGGGAGCGTCACGGTGCGCGCCGTCGTCGAGCGCCTCGAAGGCGAGCGCACGAGCGTGGTGCGCTTCTCGGTCACCGATACCGGGCCCGGCATCGCGCCCGAAGTCGCCGCCCACCTCTTCGAGCCGTTCCGCCAGGCCGATCAGTCGACGCGCCGGCGCTTCGGCGGGACCGGGCTCGGGCTCTCGATCTCGCGCCGCATCGTCGAGCTGATGGGCGGGAAGATCGGCTTCGACAGCAGCCTCGGCCGCGGCGCGACGTTCTGGTTCACCGTGCCGCTCGAGCGCGTCGAAGAGGGTGCGCGCGAGCCCGGCGTCGCGCTGCGCGGGGCGCGGGTCTTGGTCGTCGACGAAGAGAGCATCGCGCGCCAGGTCGTCGACCAGTACCTGCTCTCGTGGGGCGCGGTCGCCTCGAGCACCGGCAACGCCGCGCACGCGCTCGAGCTCGCGAAGGGGGCGGCGGCGCGCGGCGGGCCCTTCGATGCGATCATCGTCGACCGCAACGCGGGCGGCGACGCGCCCTCGTTCGCGGCCCGGCTGCGCAGCGTGGTCTCCGGACCGCCGGCGCCGATCGTGCTGATCACCGGCTCGGAGGAGCCGGTGACCGACGGGCTCGCGCGCGGGTTCAGCGCCGTCGTGCGCAAGCCGATCCGCCAGGCCTCGCTCTACGACGCGCTGGCGACCTCGCTGCAAGGGGCCGCGCTCGCCGAGAGCGCCCTCCACGCTCCGAGCCAAAACGGCACCAGCATCGTGGCGGCGCCGGAGATCGCTCCGCACCGCGGCGCGCTCGTGCTCGTCGCCGAGGACAATCCGGTGAACCGCAAGCTCGCGCTGCAGCAGCTGAAGAAGCTCGGCTACATGGCGTACGCGGTCGGCGACGGACGGGAAGCGGTCGACGCCGTCGCGCACGGCGACTACGATTTGATCCTGATGGATTGCCAGATGCCCGAGATGGACGGTTTCGAGGCGACACGCGAGATCCGGCGCCGGGAGTCCGAGCGCGGCGGCCATCTGCCGATCGTCGCGATGACCGCGAACGCGCTGGAAGGCGATCGCGAAGCCTGCCTCGCCGCCGGGATGGACGACTACCTCGCGAAACCGGTGCAGCTCGCCGCGCTGCGCGCGGCGGTCGAGCGTTTCACGAACGGAGTACGCGTTGCCGGATAAGACGATCCTCGACATCTGGCGGCTCGAAGAAGCGTTCGAGGACGACACGGCGGGGATCGCCGAGCTGCTCGAGCTCGCGATGCAGACCGGCGAGAAGCACCGCAACGCGCTCGCCGCCGCCCTGCAAGCGCACGACGCGAACGGGATCGCCCGCGCCGCGCACGGCATCAAGGGCAGCGCCGGGAACATCGGCGCGAACGTCGTCTACCGCCTCGCCGCCGAGCTCGACGAGCGCGCCCGCGCCGGCAACCTCGACGGCGCGGCCGAACGGATCGGCGCGATCGACGAAGCGTACGCGCGCGTCGCCGAGCAAGTCGCCGAGTACCGCAAAACGGTAGCGTAAACCGTCGCTTTCCGACGCTACCCCACTGTGTGGCAGGATGGCACGAAATGGTCGAGCGCTCGGTCGTTCGAACCTTTCACGGCTGCGCCGGACGGCCGACGCGGGTGCGCGCGTCCGTGTACCAGACGAGACCCGGGCCGGCGCCGCGCTGCTTGCGGACGTACTTGCGTTCCGTGTAGTCGATCTCGACGCGCGGCGCGTTCTTCGCTTTGCTGTGCGTCGCGGCGAGGTCGGCGGCCGCGTCGAGATCGGCTTCGTCGGGAGCGCGTCCGGAAGGCGGCTGCAGCACGACGTGCGATCCCGGGATCCCGCGCGCGTGAAACCACAGGTCGTCGGGACGCGCGAGGGTGAAGGTTACTTCGGCATTTTCGCGCGGCGAGCGCCCGACGTAGATCCGCGCGCCGGAGGGCCGGTCGAGACGGAGCGGCGCGCGCCGTTTCGCGCTCGGCGGGCGGGACGCGCGCGGCGCGGCGCGGCCTTCGAGCGCGTCGAGGTCGGCTTCGAGCTCGGGGAGCGTCGATGCGTCGGCGCGCTCGGCCTCGAACGCGAGGACATCCAAGGCGTCGCGGCGCGCGACAAGGAGCTCCCGCCGGCGTTCGAGATGCGGCAGCGCATCCGCGGCCTTGCGATAGCGCGCGTAGTACCGCTGCGCGTTTTCCTTCGCGCCCAGCTCGGGCTCCAGCGCGATCGTCAGTGCCGGGTTCGTCGGCGGGACGAAGGTGGTCGCGTCGGCCGGGATCTCGTGCACGTGCGTGTAGAGCGCGTCGCCGCTCTCGCGCAGGCGGTCGCGGTCGGCCGCCGCGTCGAGCTTCGCGATGGTCGCTTCGAGCTCGCCCGCGGCCGCGCGCGCGCGTTTCGCGATTCGTCCGAGCAGGGCGCCGCGGCGGCGCTCGACGGCATCGCCGCGGTTCAGCCGCAACGCCGACGAACGCGTCTCCGCGAACACGTCCAACAGCAAGGGGACGCGCTCCTCGATGCTCGCGGCTTCCTGCGCGAGCGGGACGACGTGCGCCGCGGCGACCGCCCCGGTTCCTACCCGATAGACGTGGACCGGCTCAGCGCCGTCCGCCGCGCTCTCCGCTTCGGCGAGGAGCGCGCGCGCCCGCGCGTCGAGCCAAGCCGCGAGTCCGGTCGCCGCGCGTGTCGTCTCGCCTTCGGTCGCCGCCGAAAGCGCGAGCAGCCGCGGCAGCTCGGGAAGATACCCGCCGAGCGCGCGCGCTCGTGCCGCCGCATCGCCCGCCGCTTCGAGGGCGCGTGAGAACGCGGCGAAGTCGAGCGTCGCGGCAGGGAGCGGTGGCGGCTCGTACGCCATCCCGATCTGCACCGCGCGCGTCGGGTTGTCCGCCGGTGAGAACTGCTTCGCGGCCGCGACGACGACCCGGTCGCGGACGAGCACCACGTTTCCGTAGCGCGGGACCAGCTCGAGGACGAGCCGCGACTCGCTCGCGACCCCGAACCGCGAGGTCGACCCGAACGTCAGGCCGAGGACGCGGTCACCCCGGCGGGCGCGAAGGCCCGACAGCCGCTGCCCGCGCAGGGCGGTCCCGATCGTCCGCAGCCAGCCCGGCTCCGCTCCGATCGCCGGGTCCGCGCTTTCGAGCGTCACGAGCGGCGGCGAGCCGAAGGGGTCGATCGCCAGGGTCATCGTCCCGCGCCGGCCGCCGCCGAACCGGAGAGCGAGCCGACCGTCATCCAGCAGGCCGGCGTCGGTGACCCGCGCGCCGCGGAGGGCGCGATCCAGCTCGGCCGCGGCGCGGCGCATCAAGATCCAGTCGGTCGTCATGGCCGGGAAGGTGCTTTCTCGCCCTTTGCGTATTTGTCCGTGTTTGACCCTAATGTGAGGAGGAAGGCGTTCTGACCGGGCCCGGTCTGCTGTTCGTCGTGTCGGGTCCGTCGGGGGCGGGGAAGGACACGTTGGTGGAGGGTCTCAAGGCCCGCCACGATCGGCTTCTGTACTCCGTCTCGGCCACGACGCGCGAAGCGCGTCCGGGCGAGCGCGAAGGCGTCGACTACTTCTTCCTGACGCGCGCCGAGTTCGAGCGCCGGCTGGAGGAACGCGAGTTCCTCGAGCACCGGTCGTACAACGGCCACCTCTACGGAACGCCGCGCTCGTTCATCGCGGACGCGCTGCGGAACGGCTACGACGTGGTGGCGAAGCCGGAAGTGAACGGGGCGCTGGCCTACAAGGCGGAGTTCCCGGACGCGGTACTCGTGTTCATCGTCCCGGACCGGTTCTCGTACCTGCGCTCGCGCCTCGAGGCGCGCCGCACCGAGACGAACGAACAGATCGCGGGTCGCCTCGAGATCGCGCACGACGAGCTGACCTTCGTCCGGCGCTTCGACTACTTGGTCATCAACGAGGAAGCGCGGCCGCACAGCGCGGTCGACGACCTCCAAGCGATCGTGCGTGCCGAGCGGTACCGCATCCATCGCTACCCAGACACCCGTCTCAAGGAATTGGAAGAGAGTTGATTCAGATGAGCGACAGCGTGTTCGGCGACCTCGATGGTCTGCTGCGTCACGTCGACTCGAAGTTCTCGCTGGTGAACGTCGTGACGAAGCGGGCCAAGCAGTTGAACAACGGCGCGCCGCCGCTGACCGACCGGGTGAATCCCAACAAGCCGGTCTCGACGGCGTTCAACGAAGTGCGCTTGGGCAAGATCCCGTACAAGCGGACTCGCGAAGGGATTAAGTAACGGAGAGGCCGGTAGGGGATCGCCGGCCTCGCTACGGAGGGAAAGGCCATGTGCGGGATCGTCGGGTACGTCGGGGAGCGCGATAGCGTCCCCATCATCATGGAGTCACTGCGCCGGCTCGAATACCGCGGGTACGACTCGGCCGGGATCGCGGTGATCGACGCCGACGGCCGGCTCACCGGTTCGAAAGCCGAAGGGAAGCTCGGCAACCTCGCCGCCCGCCTCTCCAACGGCGGCCGGATCGCGGGCACCACCGGGGTCGGCCACACCCGCTGGGCGACGCACGGCCGCCCCTCCGATGCCAACGCGCACCCGCACATGGATTGCACCGGCCGCTTCGCGGTGGTGCACAACGGCATCATCGAGAACTACGCGCCGCTGCGCGCGCAGCTCCTCGCGCAAGGCCATCGCTTCGCCTCGGAGACCGATACCGAGGTGCTCGCGCATCTGATCGAGACGCACAATAAGGGCGACCTCGTCGAGGCGGTGCGCAGGACGCTGGCGCTGGTGCGCGGCGCGTTCGCCCTCGGCGTGATCTCCTCCGACGCGCCGGACCGCCTGCTGTTCGCGCGCAACGGCGCCTCGCCGCTGATCGTCGGGCTGGGCGAGGGCGAGATGTTCGTCGCCTCCGACATCCCCGCGATGCTGCAGTACACGAAGAAGATCGTCGTGCTGCAGGAAGGCGAGGTCGTCGAAGTCGGCCGCGACGGATACACGCTCACCGCCTTCGACGGCGCGCCCGTCGAGCGCGACGTGCAGCACATCGCCTGGGACGCGAGCTCGGCCGAGAAGTCCGGCTTCAAGCATTTCATGCTGAAGGAGATCTTCGAACAGCCCACCGTCGTCAAGGAGACGCTGGCCGGCCGCATCGACGAGGACCATGACGTCCAGCTCGGCCCGGAGCTGCAGATCGACGAGATCGTGCTGCGCGCGATGACCAAGATCTCGATCACCGGATGCGGCACCGCCTACCACGCCGGGATGGTCGGGATGTACCTGATGCGCGCGCTCTGCAAGATCCCGGTCGAGATGGAGCTGGCCAGCGAGTTCCGCTACGGCGACCGCTTCATGGACGCGCGCACGCTGACCATCGCGATGTCGCAGTCCGGCGAGACCGCCGACACGATCGAGGCCGTGAAGATCGCGCGCGAGTTCGGCGCCCCGATCATCGGGATCTCCAACGTCGTCGGCTCGCACCTCTCGCGCATCGCCGATGCGACGCTCTACACGCGCGGCGGCCCCGAGATCTCGGTCGCCGCGACGAAGACCTACATCTCGCAGGCGATCGCCGCGACGCTGCTCGCGCTGTACCTCGCCCGGGTGCGCAAGTCGGCGCCGCTCGAGCGGCTGCGCGAGATCGCCGAAGGGACGAAGCTCCTCCCCGCCGCGATCGACGTCGTCCTCAACACCTCCGACGAGGTGAAGAAGGTCGCGCGCAAGGTCAAGCGCGCCCGCTCGGCGCTCTTCCTCGGGCGCTACGTGAACTTCCCGACCGCGCTCGAGGGCGCGCTGAAGCTGAAGGAGATCAGCTACATCCACGCCGAGGGCTACGCCGCCGGCGAGATGAAGCACGGGCCGATCGCGCTGCTCGACCCCAAGACGCCGGTCGTCGGGATCGTCACCGAAGGCCGCGTCCGCGAGAAGATCCTTTCGAACATCGCGGAGTCGAAGGCGCGCGAAGCGCCGATCGTGCTGGTCGCGAACTACGGCGACGACGAGGCGGCGTCGCTCGCCGACCACGTGCTCTGGGTTCCGCGCGTCGAGGAGCTCCTCTCGCCGATCGTCAACGTCATCCCGCTCCAGCTGCTCGCGTACCACATCGCCGACATCGAAGGCAAGGACGTCGATCAGCCCCGCAACCTCGCGAAGACCGTCACCGTCGAATAGCCCCGGCCGAGGCGAGGCGCGTCGCCGGGCGGTGACGCGCGCGTCCGGCGAGGTGAATCGCCGTTGCGGATCGCAATCGCTCGTCCGTGACTTCGCGTTCCGACGGGCGTCGACCCGACCAGCTTCGTCCCGTGTCGTTCCAGCCCGGGTATCTCGCGTTCGCCGACGGGAGCGTGCTGGTCTCGTTCGGGAGCACGCGGGTGATCTGCGCCGCGACGATCGAGGACAAGGTGCCGCCGTGGATGCGCGGGCGCGGGACCGGCTGGATCACCGCCGAGTACGCGATGCTTCCGCAGGCGACGCCGGAACGCAATCAGCGCGAGGCGGCGAAGGGCCGGCTCGGCGGACGGACGCACGAGATCCAGCGCTTGATCGGACGCGCGCTGCGCGCCGTCGTCGACATGGCGAAGCTCGGCGAGCGCACGGTGATCGTCGACTGCGACGTGATCGGCGCCGACGGCGGGACGCGCACCGCCTCGATCACCGGCGCGTGGGTCGCCCTCGCGCTCGCGCTGCGCAAGCACCTCGACCCGCAGAAGAAGAGCGCGTGGCCGCTGGTCGGACAGATCGCGGCGGTCTCGGTCGGGATCGTCGGCGGCGTCCCGGTGCTCGACCTTCCGTACGAGGAGGACAGCCGGGCCGAGGTCGACATGAACGTCGCGATGACCGACGCCGGGGGGTTCGTCGAGCTGCAGGGGACCGCGGAGCGCGAGCCCTTCACCCGCGCCCAGCTCGAGGCGATGCTCGCGCTCGGCGAGGGCGGGGTCCGCGAGCTGTTCGCCGCGCAGCTCGAGGTGCTCGGGCGTGGCTGACCGCGTTCGCCTGGCGGCGCTGGTTGAGACCGTCGGCGGCTTTCACCTGACCGATCGGGCGATGCGCGCGGCCCAGGCGCGGATCGAGCGCGCGCTCGCGGCCGGCGCGGTGGACGACGGCGAGGCCCGGGCGTATCTGGCCGCGGTGCGGCGGTATTTCGAGCCCTACGAGCGCGAGGCGCAGGGTCAGCTCCGCTACGTGGACCGCGAGCTCGAGCGCCTCTACCTCACCCAGTACAACCTCAGCGCCGAGCGCGGCGTCGTCGCCAAGCGGGCGGAGGCGGTCCGAGGCGTCCTCGCCGCCCTCGCGGAACTGCGCACCGAATGAGGGTCTTCGACGATGTGGGCCGGGGGACGATCAACGTCTTCGGCTACGCAGGCGGGGTCGCGGAGCTGTTCGGCGACGCGCTGCGCTACATCGTCGCCCTGCGGATCCGCCTCCGCGAGACCCTCGACCAGGCCTATCTGCTCGGCGTCCAGTCGTGGTCGATCGTCCTGCTCACCTCGCTCTTCACCGGGATGGTCTTCTCGCTGGAGAGCGCGGTGCAAGCCGTCGACTACGGCGTCGGCAACCTGGTCGGCGGCGTCGTCGCGTTCTCGACCGCCCGCGAGCTCGGCCCCATGCTCTCGGCGGTGGTCGTCGCCGGCCGCACCGGCGCGGCGATCGCGGCCGAGCTCGGCTCGATGGTGGTGACGGAGCAGATCGAAGCGCTCGAGGCGCTCGGCCTCTCCCCGACGCGGATGCTCGTCGTCCCGCGGCTGCTCGCGCTGCTGATCATGCTCCCGCTGCTGACGATGGTCGCCGACGTCGTCTCGATCGTCGGCGGGATGTGGGTGGCGAACATCTACGCGCACATCTCGTACGAGTCGTTCATCGATTCGGCGCGGTTCGCGCTGCCCTTCGAAGACGTGCTCAAAGGCCTGCTGAAGTCGGCGGTGTTCGGGATCATCATCGCGATGGTCGGCGCGTACCAAGGGCTCTCGACCCGCGGCGGCGCCGCCGGCGTCGGGCGGTCGACCACGAACGCCGTCGTCATCTCGATCATCCTGATCTTCATCTTCAACTTCGGGATGTCGTACGTGCTCTTCGGAGGCACCTGATGGCGATCTGGGCCCGGCTCGACGACGTATGCGTGCGGTACGGGCCGAAGATCGTGATGCAGAACCTTTCGCTCGAGATCGTCGAGGGCGCGATCACCTGCATCATCGGCCTCTCGGGCGCCGGAAAATCGACCATCCTGCGGCTGCTCAACGGGCTGAAGAAGCCCGACAGCGGCCACGTCTACGTGCGCGGCCAGGACGTCGGGCAGATTCGCGAGCGCGACCTGACCGAGTTCCGGCGCACGATCGGGTTCTCGTTCCAGTTCGCGGCGCTGTTCGACTCGCTGACCGTGGGCGAGAACGTCGCGCTCCCGCTGCGCGAGCACACCAAGATGAACGAGGGCGAGATCCGCAAGGCCGTCGCCTCGAATCTCGAAGCGGTCGGACTCGGCCACCTCGAAGACCGCCTCCCCGCCGAGCTCTCGGGCGGGATGGTCAAGCGCGCCGGATTCGCGCGCGCCGTCGTGAGCAACCCCGAGGCCGTGCTCTACGACGAGCCGACGACGGGGCTCGACCCGATCATCACCAACGTGCTGACCGACCTGATCGTCAAGCTGCGCCGGCGCCTCAACGGCACCGCCGTCGTCGTCTCGCACGATCTGGACAGCATCTTCGCGATGGCGGACTACATCGCGATGCTCTTCGAAGGGGCGATCGTCGCGTACGGCCCGGCCGAGGAGATCCGCAGCTCGCCGAACCCCATCGTCCAGCAATTCTTGCAAGGGAGCGAAGTCGGTCCGATCCCGATCTGATACGCCATGACTAGACAAGCGCTCGTCGGAGTCTTCACCATCGTCGCGCTGTGCGCGCTCTTCGCGATCTTCTTCGTGCTGGCCAACGTCGGAACGCAGGGGCGCTACAAGATCGGCGTGCACTTCAAGTCCGCCGCCGGCCTGCACAAAGGCGCCCTGGTCTACGAGAGCGGCGTGACGGTCGGGATCGTCGACTCGACGGCCCTGCTCGACGACTTCACGGTCGACGTCGTCCTCGCGATCAACAACAGCGTCTCGGTGCCGCGCAACGCGCGCTTCATCATCCAGGCGCCGCTGACCGGCGACTCCTCCCTCGAGATCATTCCGCCGGCGGAACCGCCGCAGCCGCCGGGCTCGGTCGTACCGACCCGTCCGCCGGTCGCGGTCGCGGTGCTCCCCCGCGAGGTGCTGCCGATCGAGCAGCAGCCGCAGGGAACGAATCCGGCGAGCATCCAGGATCTGCTCGACCAGGGCCAGGGCGAGGTGCGCCGGCTCGACTCGATGCTCGCCGAGCTCGAACGCCGCGAGCCCGCGCTGCTGAACACGCTGCAGTCGGCGCTGAACAACGCGAACGACGTCAGCCGCACGACGAAGGTCGCGTTCGGCCATCTCGCCGAGCGCATCGACTCGCTGACGACCACGCTGCAGCTCGCCGCGCAGCAGAGCGCCGGAAACCTCAACGACATCACCGGGACGCTCGACGCGACGCTCAAGCGCAACGTCGGGCATTTCGACGGGATCGTCGCCTCCCTCGACGCCTCGGCGCGCGACTTGAACCGCACCGCCGATCACATCCAAGCGCTCTCGGCCGATCCGCGCCTGCACGACAGCATCGTCCAGGCGACCCAGGGGCTGGCGCAGACCGCGACGACGTTCGCCTCGATCGCCGGCGATCTGCGGACGGTGACGTCGAACCCGCAGACGCAGGCGCAGCTGCGCGACACCGTCGCCAACTTCGATGCCGCCTCGCAGAAGGCGAACTCGCTGCTGGCGCAGTTCGGCGGACGCTCGAGCGTGTACGGGGTCGACAAGGGCGCGACGCCCGCGCCGGCACCCCGTGCCGGCGGCGGCGCACCGGCCCCGCCGAGCGCGGGCGGTGCGGCGGCGCCCGTCCCCGCCGGCTCGGCCGCCCCCGACACGGTCCAGCAGAACGTGAAGAGCAAGCTCGCGACGCTGGTCGGCCAGCTCGTCGCGCTGCAGGTTCGCGTCTCGGAGCTCGACGCGGCGGCCGACCGCGGCGCCGATCGCTCGCCGCTGCTGACGAAAGACCGCGGCCCGCAGACCGACGTGAACCTCATCGCGCTGCCGCGCGGCTCGACGTATCTCTACACCGGCGCCAACGACATCGGCGGTCCGGCTTCGACCTTCAACTTCGCGGCGATGCAGCGGGTCGCAACGCACCTGCAGCTCGGCGGCGGGATCCTGTACTCGCGTCTCGGCGCGCGGGCCGTCTACAACTCCGGGCTCGACAGCCGCGGCCTCGGTTTCGAGGGGATGCTGTACGATCCGCGCCATCCGACGGCCGATGCGTACGCGAACTACAGCTTCGGGAGCGGGCTGCTGCTGTTCGGCGGCGAGCGCGACCTGCTGCACGGCGGGCGCCGCACCACGTTCGGCCTGCAGTACCAGTTCTGAGATGCGCATCGGCATCGTCGGGGCGGGAGCGCTGGGGACGCTGTTCGGCGAACGGCTCGCCGCGCGGAACGACGTCGTGCTGCTCGAGCGCAAGCGCGAGGTCGTCGAGGCCGTGCGAACCCGCGGGCTCACCGTCGACGGCGAGTCACGTCCGGCGCGGGCGACGAGCGAGCCGCGCGAGCTGTTCAACGTGCAGGCGCTCTTCGTGTTCGTTCGCGCGACCGACACGCTGCGTGCGCTGCGCCCGTTCGCGAGCGAGCTGAGCCCTTCGACCGCGATCGTCTCGCTGCAGAACGGGCTCGGCAACGAAGAGGCGATCAAGACCGCGCTCGGCGGGACGATCTCGCTGGTGATCGGGGCGACGACCGAGACCGCGCTGAGCATCGGCCCCGCCGACGTGCGCCGGATCGGCGAGGGGACCTCGGTGGTCGGGAGCGCGGGCGCCTCGCCGGAGATCTGCAACCGCGTTACGCGGCTGCTGGTCGACGGCGGTTTCGCGGCGAGCACCGCGTACGACATTCGCCCGCACCTGTGGGGAAAGCTTATCGCGAACGCGGCGATCAATCCGGTCGCGGCGCTGCTCGACCGTCCCAACGGGGTCGTGCTGAGCGACGAGCACGCGGGCGAGGTCGCGCGGTCGCTCGCGCAGGAAGCGGCGACGGTCGCCAACGCGATGCGGATCCCGCTGCCGTTCTCCGATCCGTGGTCGTACGTGCGCGCGATCGTCGAGCAGACCGCCGAGGTCGAGAACTCGATGCTCTACGATCTGCGCAACGGTGCGCGAACCGAGGTCGACTTCATCAACGGCGCGGTCGTCGCGGCGGGGCGCCGCGCGGCGGTGCCGACGCCGTACAACGAGACGCTCACGGCGCTGATGAAAGCGCGCGAAAACGGGCGCGGCACGCCGGCCGGACGTTCCTGAGAGGCACCGAAGAACGCGTTTAGGGTCGGCGGCACGGGGCAGAAGCCAGCCAACCGCTGTGAATCGGTCGACCGCTTGCGCCCTCTTGCTCCTCGCCGCTCTCGCGAGCGGCTGTTCGCGGGCGTCGGCCGACGCCAAGGCTTCGCCCTCGCCGCTGCCGAGCGTGAAGACGGTGCGCGCGCACGAAGGGACGCTGCAGCCGACGCTGCAGATCGCCGGCGTGATCGCGCCGTACCGGCAGGTCGGGATCGCAGCCAACCTCTCCGAGCCGATCGCCGACGTCTACGTTCAGGAAGGCCAGCGCGTGCGCGCCGGCCAGGTACTCGCGAAGCTGGTGACCGACGACCTCGAAGCATCGCTCGCCTCCGCCGAGCGGGTCGTCGCCGAGGACGTCGCGCGCTACAGCCAGACGGCGTATCAAACGCACGCGGTCAACGCGCAGGACGCAGCGGCGATCCGTTCCGCGCAGGAGACGCTGCGGCAGGCGCAGGTGAATCTGGCCGGCGCACAGACCGATCTGCGACGCTATCTCTCGCTGCAGGCGCAGGGATATCTTCCCGAGCAGACCGTCGATCAGCAGCGGACCACCGTTTCGAGCGACGCGGCCGCGGTGAGCTCGGCGCGCGCCGCGCTGAACCAAGCGATCGCGAACGCGAATGCGAACGGCAGCGGCGATACCGCGGGCGAACAGCAGCAGGAGCTCGCGGCCGCGCGCGAGGCGGCGAACGCCGCAGAGGCGAGCGCGGAGCAGCTCCGGCGCGAGATCGCGCGCGCGACGATCGTCGCGCCGGTCGACGGCGTGATCGATGCGGTCAACGCGAACCCGGGCGAGTACCCGTCGGGGCGCCAGCTCTTCACGGAGGAACAGATCGGTCAGGTGTACGCGATTCTGCCGAGCTCGACGACGCAGGTCGTCGATCTGCAGATGGGCGCGACGGCGACGATCGCCGCCGGCGGCTCGACGCGCCGCGACCGCGGCACGGTCGCGGCCGTGCTCGACCAGGTCCAGCCGGGGACGACGAATTTCACGGTCAAGGTTCTCCTCGACAATCCCGATTCTCATCTGCACGCGGGGATGCCGGTCACCGCGACGGTGAACGAACGGCCCGTCCACGGCGTGATCGTCCCGGTCGCAGCGTTCGTCGACGACACGCGCTCGGCGGTCTACGTCGTGAGCCAGGGCGCCGTGCGCACCCATTCGGTGAGCGAGGTGAAGGACGACGGAACGAACGCGGTCGTCACCGGTCTGCCGGTGAACGCCGCCGTCGTCGCCGACGTCTCGGGCTCGAACGTCGGCAACGGCGACCACGTCTCGACCGGAACGCGAAAGAAAGGGAGGAACGGCGGGTCGCCGGGGACGCCGGCGTCCGGGTCGCCCGAGCCGTCGCCGTCCGGATCCGGCGCGAGCCCGTAGATGCGCCTCACGCGCGTCTTCCTCAAGCGCCCGACGCTCGTCTTCGTCCTCATCGCGCTGACGCTGATCGCCGCGGTGATGGCGCTCAGATCGCTGGTCGTGCAGCAGACGCCGAACAGCGGGCTCCCGAACATCTCGGTCAGCGTCGCGTACTCGGGCGCATCGACGACCGAGCTGGTGACCGAGATCGCGCAGCCGATCGAAGATCAGCTCGCGGGAACGCCGTACCTCGACCACATCGACACGACGATCCAGACGGGGCAGGTGAACATCTCCGCCTCGTTCGCCGTGCAGTCGACCGACACTGAGAACATCGCGAACGTCGAGAAGGCGATCCAGGCCGCCGAGCGGAGCTTGCCCTCGACGATCACCGCGCCGACGATTCGCGTCGCCGATCCCAGCGAGCCGACCGTCGTCTCGCTCGCGCTCGTCTCCTCGAAATATCCGGAGTCGGTGCTGGCGTCGATCGCGAACAACTCGATCGTCCCGGCGATCGAACAGCTTCCGGGGATCTCGAACGTCAACGTCACCGGGACGACGCAGCCGGCTTTCCTCGTCACCGTCGATCCAAGCCTGCTCGCCGCGAACAACCTCACCCTGACCGACGTCGTCAGCTCGATCTCGCCGAACAACTTGCGCGCACCGGGCGGGATCGTCTATCAGCCCGGACACGAGACGCAGCTCGACGTCCGCGGCGATCTGCCGAACCCGCAAGCGGTCGCGAACCTGCCGATTCACGTGGCGTACGCGGGGACCTCCGGTGCGGCCGCGACCGGCACCAGCGGTGGGGCGGGCGGCGCGTCGGGCGCGGGCGCCGGCGGAGCCGGCGGAGCGGGCGCAGGCGGCGGCGGCAGCACGGGCGGCAGCAGCGCCGGGGGCGGCGGCGGAGTCGGCGGGACGGCCGGCGGCGCGGTGGGATCGAGCGGCGCTGCAACGAGCGCGGGCGCGGGCGCGGGTGCATCGTCGAGCGCGGCGACCGGCACCGCGGCCGGGGGCGCCGCCGGATCGGCAGCGGTGACGCCTGGCGGACTCGGGCGCCCGAGCGCGACGGTCCCGCCGGCGCGCTTGAACACCTCGCTCCGCTCGGCCACGGTCGCAGCGGGAAGCGCGACGATCCCGCCGGCGGCCGCGGCGGCGCCGGGGCAAGCCCAGTACGGAACCTCGAGCGGCGGCGCCTCGTCCGCGGCCGGAGCCGGCGGCGCGGGCGGAGCCGGAACGTCGGGCAGCACCGCGGGAACGGGCGCGGCGACGACGGGCGGGGCCGGCGCGACCGGCGGCGGGACGAGCTCGGGAACGGGCGGCACGTCCGGCACCGCCGGGCGCCCGTCGACGATCACCAGCACCGCCGGGACGACGGGGAGCGGCAGCGCCGGAAGCACCGGCGCGACCGGCGGCACCGCCGGAAGCACCGGCGGCGCGACCGGGTCGAGCTCATCGAGCGGCGGCGCGTATGCGGCCGGCGCGTCGACGAGCACGACGACGCAGACGCTCAGCACGACGCAGAACGCATCGGCGAGCGTCCCGATCGATCAGCCGGTCGCGCCGACCACGGTGAACTCGAACAGCAGCGCGGTGACCGCGAGCGGGACGGGCGGCGCGCTCCCCTCGACCTCGTCGAGCTCGTACGGCAGCGGCGCGGGGACCGCGACTTCGCCGTTCGTCGGCGCGCTCGGCGAGTGGGCCGTGCCGACCGCCGACAAGCGGATCTCCGATGTCGCAACCGTGGTCAACGGGACCGCGGTGCAGCGCGTGTTCTCCTCGCAGAACGGGCGCCCCGGCGTGACGCTGCTGGTGCAGAAAGCCACCCAGGCCAGCGAGGTGACCGTCGCCGACGAGGTGCTCAAAGCGATCCCCTCGCTGAAGGCGCAGTTTCCGGGCGTCGACTTCCAAGTCGCGCACGTGCAGGCCACCTACACCGAGCAGCAGGTCGTCGGCGTCGAGCACACGCTCATCGAGGGGATCATCCTCACCGGGATCGTGATGCTGTTCTTCTTGGGATCGTGGCGCAACGCGATCGTCGTGATGATCGCGATCCCGACCTCGCTGGGCGTGACGCTGTTCGTCATGAAGATGATGAACCTCACCCTCGACACGATCTCGCTGATGGCGATGACGCTCGTGATCGGGATCCTGATCGACGACTCGACGGTCGTCCTCGAAAACATCGAGCGCCACCGCGCGATGGGCGAGGAGCCGCCGGACGCCGCGCTCAACGGCCGCAGCGAGATCGGGCTGGCAGCGATCGTGCTCACGACCGTCGACGTGATCGTGTTCCTCCCAATCGCATTCGTCGGCGGCCAAGTCGGCCAGCTGCTCACCGAGTTCGCGATCGTGGTCGTCGTCGCGACGCTGACCTCGCTGTTCGTCTCGTTCACGATCACGCCGTCGCTCGCGGGCCTGTGGTCGATGAAGTCGCGCTGGCGGCCCTGGGCACCGATCCGCTGGTTCGAACGGCGCTTCGACGGCTTGCGCTCGCACTACACGAAGCGCTGGCTCCCCGCGGTGATGGCGCGTCCGTGGCCGCTGGTCATCGGGGCCGCGATCGCCTGCGTGCTGGCCTACGCGCTCGTCCCGACCGGGTTGATCGGCGAAGAGTTCATGCCGCCGCAGAATCAAGGGATCGTCACCGTGCAGGTGACGTTCCCGCCCGGGCATCCGCTGGCGCAGACGAACGCCGCGATGCAGCGCATGGAAGCGACCGTGCGCGATGCGATTCCGGCGAAGACGCTGCAGTACGAGACGACGATCGCCGGCGCGTACAGCGCCGCCTTCGGCGGCTTCGTGCAGGAGGGGAACGTCGGGCAGATCTCGGTCTATCTCTACGATCCGAAGCAGACGACGCCGACCGTCAATGTGCTGGAGCAGAAGCTGACCTCGCTCGTCCCGGGCGCGTCCGTGACGGTCACTGCCTCGACGGGGCTGGGCGGGAGCGCGCAGCAGCCCATCGACGAGCTCGTCTCGACGACGGACGGCTCCGATCCGACGCCGTACGCGACGAAGGCGCTGCAGATCTTGCGGCAGACGCCCGGCGCGATCGGGGCGCAGGACAGCGCGACGAACGCCGCCCCGCAGATGGAGGTCGAGTTCGACCGCGCGCGGCTGCAGGCGCTCGACGTCAGCGACGGCGCGGCGGCGCAGGCCGTCGAGGCCTCGTTCGGCGGCGCGGTCGCCTCGCAGATCGAGACGCCCGACCGCGGCCTCACCAACATCGAAGTGATCTACCCGCAGTCGGCGCAGACCTCGCTCGCCGATGTCATGGCGATCCCGCTCCGCACCGAGAGCGGCGGGATCGTGCGGCTCGGAGACGTCGCGACGATGAAGTACGCGCCCGCGCCGCTGCTGATCACGCGCGAGAACCGCGCGACCGTCGTGCACGTCTCGGCGAACGTCGCGCCGGGCGCGAACCTCTCCGACACGACGAAACAGTTTCTCAAGCGGCTGCGCGCGGCGAAGCTTCCGAAGAGCGTGAAGATCCATCCGGCCGCGCAAGGCCAGCAAGACTTGATGGGACAAGCGCTGCTGACGCTCGGCGGGAGCCTCGCGATCTCGATCGTGCTCGTGTTCCTCGTGATCGTGGCGCTCTACAACAGCTACCGCACGCCGTTCGTCACCCTCTTCGCGATTCCGGTCGCTTCGATCGGCGCGTTCGGCGCGCTGTGGATCACCCGTCAGACGCTGAACCTCTACTCGCTGATCGGGATCATCCTGCTCGTCGGCCTCGTGACGAAGAACGGGATCCTGCTCGTCGACTTCGCCGATATCGTGCGCGAGCGCGACCACAAGTCGCGCGAGGAAGGGATGAAGCAGGCCGCCGCGACGCGCTTCCGCCCGATCATCATGACGACGCTCGCGATGGTCGCCGGGATGTTCCCGCTGGCCCTCGGCCTCGAACCCGGCGGAGGGCAGCGCGCCTCGCTGGCGATCGTCGTGATCGGCGGGCTGCTGAGCTCGCTCGTGCTGACGCTCTTCATCGTTCCCGTCATGTACGTCTGGATCGCGCCGAAGCAACTGCGCAGCGAGACGAAGTTCGCCGACGAGCAGCCGAAGAACCCGCCGCCGCAGCCGCAAGGCGGCTCGGCCCCACAGCCCGCGTAACGTGCTGCGGGCCGACGACCAACAAGCAACTCGTGGAGCGTACGTCAGGCCCAGCCGACGGCGGGCTCGGACGTCCGGTTCATCGCAGCGGCCGTGGATGAGGCGAGCCGCCGTGCGCGTACGCTCTCCCCGGCTAGGGTTCGAATCCCCGAGCAAAAGAGCATGCGAGCAGCTGATACGGCCTCGCCAGCGGCTTTGTCAGGACGTTGAAGCGCGTGCCTGGACCCCGGGACCGTGGAACTCTGGATGGTACGGAGGCCGCCAGAGCGCCCAAAGCGCCGCGGGGGAATGCTGTGCGAGACCCAACCACGGTACGCCCCGCTCGTCCCAGACTATCCAGCCTTTCGCGTGGTCGTCATCTTGCACGATCGCGGCGAGTGCTTCGATGCTTGCGGCGCGCGGCGTTCGTGCCGGCCCGATAGAACCGATCGTCGCGCCATCGGGTAGAGCAAATCCTCCGCACCGCTGAAGAGGCTGAGCTAACGCGGTGACCCCGAACGACCCGGAGGCCACTACTGAACACGCCACCGCGCCGGCAAGAACGCAAGACGGTCTCACGAGATCGTGCCCGGCACCAAACTCGCTCCTGTAGCGAAGCACTGAACCGTTTGCAGGTTATCCGTCCCGGCCGAGACCTTCGGCGGATTCTGAACGTAAGTTGGATTCTGGCCGGGCGGCGCGGTGAACGAGAAGCCGAGATACTGATTTACGTTGAAATTTACCGCTATCGACCACTGCGAGCGATCCGCCGGTCTCGAAAGCGATGAGGGCGTGGACATGTGCAGTGATCCTACGGTCGGCGCGCCGCGCTGTCAAGCGGCGTGCGAAGCGATGATGCGACGGATGAATGGTGAGAGGGGATCCCGCGATCGCGCGGCGGCGCTCGACGAGCGAGCGACGAACGGTCGCGGACGGGATTCGAGCCCGCTTTACCAAGATAACCGACGCTCGGCGACCCGGCGCAGACACCCCGCGGTCGTGGATGAGAACGCTTTCCGACCGCCGTTCTGGGAAGAGAACGATCCGACGTCGACCCGCGACCGCTGCCGATCAGCACGAACGTCAAGAGCCCCGCCAGCCCGCGCGCACCTGACGACGCCGTACGAGGTCGTAGAGTGCTGTCGGCATGATCGTTTCGCTGAGCGCAGCCGTCGCATCGGTGTCGCTGTGGTTCGCCGCCGGCGCGCTCGCGGTCCGCGCGTCGCCGCGGTCGGCGCATAGGTCGGCATTCATGATGCCATCGCGGCATTCAGCTTGCCGAGCGCGCGGCCGAGGACTTTCGAGACGTGGCTCTGCGAGAGCCCGAGCCGCCGTCCGAGCTCGCCCTGCGTGAGATCGGCGCCGTAGGTGCCGAGCACGACGGCGCGCTCGCGCTCGCCGAGCTCGTCGACCGCCATCGCCAGCGCGACGCGCTCTTCGAGCGCGACCCCGAGCGCGCGATCGGCCAGCAGCTCCGGGCGCTCCGGCGTGTCGGTCGCGTCCGGCTCCGGCAGCGAGACGTGACACGCCCCGCGCAGCGCACGCAGCTCGGCGATCGTCGCGGGGTCGACGCCCAGCGCGCGCGCCAGCTCGGCGGTCGTCGGCTCGCGCTGGTGCGCGGCGACGAACCCGTCGCTGACCTGGGTGAAACGCCGTTCGAGCCCGAGCAGCCGGCGCGGGGTGCGGACCATCCGCTCGTGATCGCGGACGTAGTGCATGAGCTCGCCGACGATCATGATCCAGGCGTAGGCCTGGAACGGCGTCTCCATCTCGGCGCGATAGTTCCCGGCGGCTTTGATCAGCCCGACCGCCGCGACCTGCTCGAGGTCGGCGCGGTCGTTGTGCGCGCGCTTGAACTTGCGCGCCCCGCGAAGGCACAGATGACGGTGCGCGTCGACGACGGCGTTGCGGCGTTCGATCGTGCGATCGGCGCAATAGCGTGTGACGAGCTCTTCCCGCAGACTCATCATGATTTCGAAACGGCTCCGATTAGGCTGTAGAGTGGCAAAAAGACCGAGAACACGATGAAGCCGACCACGGCGCCGAGGACGCCGATCAGCGCCGGCTCCAGGACGGCTCCGAGGGTCGCGATCGCCGCCTCGACATCGCTCTCGAAGTAGGCGGCGATCTTCAGCAGCATCTCGTCGACCAGACCCGTCTCTTCACCGACGCGCACCAGCGCGACGGCGAGCGGATCGAACAGGCGCGAGGCCTCGAGCGGCTTCGCGAGCGCGTCCCCTTGGCGCAGCGCGAGGTCGACGCGGGCGAGCGCTTCGGCGTAGGCGGCGCTCCCGGCGACGGGGCGGATGACGGCGATCGCCGCGACCAGCTCGACGCCGGCGCGCAGCAGCGTCGCGAGCGTCCGCGCCAGCCGCGCCACGATGGCCTTGTGGAGCAGCGGGCCGATCACCGGCAGCGCGAGCCGGGCACGGTCGAGCAGCAGCGCACCGCGCGGTGTGCGCCGCAGCCCCGCATACGCCGTCGTCGCGGCGGCCAGGGCCGCGAGCGCGGCGCACCACGGCAGGGGCCGCCCCAGCGCCGCCGCGGTGCCGAGCAGAAGACGCGTCGAGACGGGCAGCTCGACGTGGAACGCCTCGAACATCTGGGCGAACATCGGGACGATGCGCACCAGCAGAAACAGGACGAGCCCCGAGGCCGCGGTCACGACGACGCAGGGATAGGCGAGGGCCGCGCGCAGCTTCTTGCGCAGCTCCGCGTCGCGCTCGAGAAACGCTGCGAGCCGCTCGAGAACGTCGTCGAGGATCCCGCCGGCTTCGCCCGCACGGACCATCGCGACGTCGAGCCGCGCGAAGACGCGCGGCCGGCGCGCCAGCGCGTCGCTGAGCGAGCTGCCGTGCTCGACGTCGGCGAGCACGGCGTGCAAGGCTTCGCGCAGCACGCCGTCGCGGCAGCGCTCGATCGCCACCGTCAGCGCCCGGCGGATCGGCACGCCGGCGCGGATCAGCGTCGAAAACGCGCGGAAGAACGCGAGCTGCGCGCGGCGCGAGGGGGCGCCGAGGCCGAGCCGGCGCGCGACGCCGCGCCGCAGCGCGCCTTCGCGTTCGATCGCGGTCACGAACAGCGCTCGCGTGCGCAAGCTCGCCAGCACCGCGTCCACCGAGGGGGCCTCGAGCGCGCCGCGCACGAGCTCGCCCGCCGCCGTGCGTGCGGTGTAGCGGTAGAGCCGCGCGCTCAGAGCGCCGCCTCGAAGGCGCGGACTTCGCCCGGCCGCCCCGTCGCCGCCTGCGCGTCGGCCAGCGCGATCTCGCCGCGCACGACGAGCTCGGCGAGATGCGTCTCCAGCGTCTGCATCCCGGCGGCGCGGCCGGTGACGATCGCGTTGCGGAGCTGGTGGGTCTTCCCTTCGCGGATCAGCGCGCGGACCGCGTCGGTCCCGGCGAGCACTTCGGCGGCGGCGCGCCGGCCGCGCCCGTCGCGCCGCGGGATCAGCCGCAGCGCGACGATCCCGGCCAGCACCGCGGCGAGCTGCGTGCGGATCTGCGCGTGCGCGTCCGGCGGAAAGGCGTCGACGACGCGGTCGACGGTTTGGGCGGCGTCGTTGGTATGGACGGTCGCGAAGACCAGATGCCCCGTCTCCGCGGCGGTCAGCGCCGCCTCCATCGTGGCCCGGTCGCGCATCTCCCCGATCAGGATCACGTCGGGATCGGCGCGCAGCACGCCGCGCAGCGCCTCGGCATAGTCGGCGACGTCGCGCCCGATCTCGCAATGCGTGATCAGCGAGCGCGCCGGCGTGTGAACGTACTCGACCGGGTCCTCGACGGTCACGACGTTGCGCGCGCTGGTGCGGTTGACGCGGTCGATCAGCGCGGCGAGCGCCGTCGTCTTTCCGCTTCCGGTCGGACCGGTGAAGAGCACCAGGCCGGCGGTGCGCTCGGAGAACGCAGCGACGGCCGCGGGAAGTCCGAGCGCATCGAGGCTCGGGACGCGCTCGGCGAGAAGCCGCACGGCGACGCGCAGCCCGCCGGCATGCCGGTAGGCGTGCACGCGATACGGCGCGCCGTCCGCCCCGCGCGCCGCCGCGCCGTCGCCGCCGCCGCACGCGTCGAGCCGGGCGAGCTGCTCGCCGCTCAAGACCCCGGTCAGAAAGGCGCGAATCGATTCGTCGTCGAGCGGTGCCGCATCGAGGCCGATCAGGCGCCCGTCGATCCGGATCGCCGGGCGGTCCGCCCCGCCGAGATGAAGATCGCTCGCGCCCCGTGCGCGCGCGGCGCGGACCAGGTCGTTGGCGCGGACGAGGCCGAGGCTCATCGCGGCGCCCACGCCACGACGCGCCGCAGCTCGTCGAACGAGGTGATCCCCGCCAGCACCTTCGCGAGCCCGTCGGCGAACATCGGCACGTATCCACGCCGCGCGCCGAGCTGCGCCAGCTCGACGCTCGAGGCGCCGGCGGCGACCGCGCCGCGCATCTCGTCGTCGAGGTCGAGCAGCTCGTACACGCCGGTCCGGCCGAGGTAGCCGATCCCCTCGCACGCGGCGCAGCCGCGCGCGGCGAACCAGCGGTCGTGCGAGACGCTCAGTGCATCGCGCAGCTCGCCCGGCACGCGCACCTCGACGCGACAGCGCTCGCACAAGCGGCGCACGAGCCGCTGCGCGACCACGGCGGAGAGCGCCGCGGCGACGGCGTGCCGTGCCGCGCCGAGCTCGATCAGCCGGTCGACGGCGCGCGGCGCGTCGTTGGCGTGGAGCGTCGCGAACACCATTTGGCCGGCGAGCGCCGCCGAGACCGCAACCGCCGTGGTTTCGCCGTCGCGCATCTCACCCACCATCACGACATTCGGGTCCTGCCGCATCAGCGCGCGCAGCACGAGCGGAAACGTCACCCCGGCGCGCACGTTCACCTGCGTCTGCGAGACGCCCGGCAGCCGCATCTCGATCGGGTCTTCGACCGAGCACACGCTCCGCGTGCGTGCATCGAGACGGGCGAGCGAAGCGTAGAGCGTCGTGGTCTTTCCGCTTCCCGTCGGGCCGGCGACGACGGCGAACCCCCACGGCGCGTGCAGCATTCGCTCGTAGCGGCCGAGCGTCGCTTCCGGCATTCCGAGCGCCGTCAGATCGGGTGCCGCGGCGTCGCGGTCCAGCAGCCGCACGACCAGCTTCTCGCCGTCGAGCGTCGGCACGGAAGCGACGCGCGCGTCGATCTCGCGCCCGTCGATCGCGATCGCGCAGCGCCCGTCCTGCGGCTGCCGCCGGTCGGCGATGTCCATCCCGGCGATCAGCTTCAGCCGCGAGATGAACGGCGCGAGCACGTCGGCGCCGATCGTCTGAATCTCGCGCATGATCCCGTCGACGCGCAGCCGAACGCGGCCGCCCGACGGCAGCGGCTCGACGTGGACGTCGCTCGCGTGCAGCGCGACGGCACGCGCGAGCACGGCGTCGACGGCGCGCACCGCGGGCGCATCGTCGCGCTCGCGCAGCTCGGCGCGCAGCTCCGGATAGGCGGCGCGCAGCTGCGCGCGGATCGTCTCCCGCGGAACGGCGATCGCGCGAACGCGCAGCCGTGTCGCCGAGCGCAGCGCGTCGAGCGCAGCCGTGTCGCCGGCGTCCGGTACGCCGACGGTCAGCACGCCGTCGGCGACGCGCAGCGGCAGCGCGTCGTGGCGGAACGCGACGGCGCGCGGGAGCCGGGCCGCCGCGGCCGGATCGACGACGAACTCGCCGGTCGAAAAGGACGCCGGTGCAGTGGTCATGCGTCACGTTTCGGAAACCGGCGCGCAAACAAGAGGCAACATTCGCCGCCGAAACTTAAATTTTCATAACCTCGTGCGCCGCCGTCCGGCGCCCGCGATCAGGTCACGGCCGGCGCGTGCGCGCCGAGGTTCCGCTTTTCTGCAGCTCGAGGACCGCGCCGACGTACGGCGCGCCGGAGGTGAGGTTCACCACGATCGAGGAGCCGTAGAGCGTGACCTGTGTCGAACCGGGCGACTGCCGCGGGACCGTCGAGACCAGCCAGCCCGCCGAGGCGTCCGCGCTGTCGTAGAATGCGGATTCGAGCGTCGCGGTCGTCGGCGGCGCGGTGGGCAGCGTGATCGAAAAGGTCGGCTGCGATTCGAGCGTCAGCGCGGCCGACGGGGTGAGCGTGATGTACGTGAGCACGGTCGGCGTCACGCCGCTGGCAGGATCGGGCGGCAGCGTGGGCACCGCGACGGGTGCGATCAAGCTCGTCGTCTCGCTGATGGTGAGCGCCGCGTCGGCGCTCTGCGGCGAAAGCGAGAGCGCCCCGCTGTACCCCGCATAGGCCGCGATGTTCTGCGAGCCCGCGATGTCGATCAACGTCACGGTCGCGCCGGGGAAGGGCGTCGGAGTCGGCGTCGCCGGCGCCGTCGGCGTGGGCGTGACGGCGGGCGGCGGCGGGGCTCCGGCGTTTCCGCCTCCTCCGCCCCCGCCGCAGCCCGCGAGGGCTGCCGCGACCAGCAGGCTCGGGACCAGCAGGCTCGCGACGGGGAGGCGACGCGCGGTTCGGAACAAGCGCACGGAGGCCGCCCTTCCTTCCGCGGCGGCGGCGTCCTGGCAAAGCAGCCGGGGCCGCGTCAGCCGACGCGCACGCTGCGCATCGAGATCGAGCCGCCGCCCTCCAGCCCCTCCGTCGGGAACGATGCCGGCTCGTTCTCCGCACGCGCTCCGGCGAGGTAGAGCAGCGGGAGATAGTGCTCGCGCGTCGGCACTGACAGCTCGGCATCGCGTCCGGCCCGCTCGTACGCGATCAGGGCATCGTCGTCGCCGCGCACCAGCGCGTCGCGCACGTAGCCGTCGAAGCGCACGGCCCAATCGTACGGCTCCGCCGGCTGCACGGCGGAGGCGAACGCGCGCAGGTTGTGCACGATGTTCCCGCTCGCCGCGATGAGCACGCCCTCGTCGCGCAGCGGCGCCAACCGGCGGCCGAGCTCGAAGTGCGCGCGGTTCGACTGCGTGCGATCGACGCTCAGCGCGACGACCGGCGTGTCGGCGTCGGGATATGCGTGGCGCAGCA
This sequence comes from Vulcanimicrobiota bacterium, assembly GCA_963795405.1. GTDB lineage: Bacteria > Vulcanimicrobiota > Vulcanimicrobiia > Vulcanimicrobiales > Vulcanimicrobiaceae > Vulcanimicrobium. Next base: position 191,738 of record CAWCHS010000004.1, on the reverse strand, counting down.
CCGACCAGACCCCGTGGTCGAGCCCCCACGTTTCGTCCGGCTTCACGGGCGCCGGCGCGAGCAGCCCTTGCACGCGCCGCACCAGCTCGGCATCGCCCGGGGCGGGATAGACGATCTCGTAGAGCGCGCGCGGAAACCCGCCGAAGTCGTGGATCGTCGCCGGACGCGCGGATGCCGTCGCCGCGACTCCGTCCACGTACCAGTGCGCCGAGATCGCGAGGATCGCGCGCGGACGAGGGACGGACGCCGCCAGCGCGCGCCAAGCCTCGGTGTAGCGGTTGTCCTCGATCGCGTTCATCGGGCTGCCGTGCCCGAAGAACACGGCGGGCAGTCGGCTGCTGTTCACGTCGTTCTCCGCGCTTCGAAACTACGCGCGGCGCGCGCCGGGTTGCAGCGCCGCGGAGCAACCGCGCCCGCAGCGCGCGGCGGCCGCATCACGCGGCGCTCGCCGCGAACGCCTGCGCGAGCAGCTCGTACGAGCGCAGTCGCGTTCGGTAGTCGGGCGTGATCGTCAGCACCATCGCCTCGTCGGCCGCGTGCGCCGCGGCCAGCGTTTCGATGCGCTCGCGAACGGCGCGCGGCGCGCCGAGCGTGAGGCGCTGCCGGTTGTACGCGATCTCTTCACGCTCGTGCGGCGTGCGTGGAAATGCCTGCGCTTCGTCGAGCGAGGGAACCGGAAGATCGATCCCGCGGCGGATGCGCAGCCGCCACAGATCGAGCGTCGCGGCGAGCTGCTCGGCCTCGTCCGGCGTCTCGGCGACGATCGCGGCGAGGGCGAGGATCACGCGCGGCTCGGCGGCCCGCCGCGAAGAACGAAAATGCCGGCGGTACGTTCGCGTGACGGGCTCGGCGTCGCCGCTGATGAAGTGCGCGAAGGCGAACGGCAGTCCCAGCTCGGCCGCCAGCGCCGCGCTGTAGTCGGACGAACCGAGCAGCCACACCTCCGGCGCGCCCTTGCCGCTCGGCATCGCGACGAGCTTCCCGTGCGGATGGTCGGGCGGAAGAGCGCCGTCGAGGAAATCGCACACGTCGCGCACCTGCTCGGGGAAGCGCCGGACGTCCCGCGACTCGAGCGCCTCCGCGACGCGCTGCGATCCGCCGGGCGCGCGGCCGATCCCGAGATCGATTCGTCCGGGCGCGAGCGCCTCGAGCATCCGGAACTGCTCGGCAACTTTGAGCGCGGCTTGGTGCGGAAGCAGCACGCCGCCGGTGCCGATCCGCATCCGCGACGTCTCCGCCGTCAGCCGCGCGAGGAGCACCTCGGGCGCCGGATCGGAGAGGCCGCGCATCGCATGGTGCTCGGCGAGCCAGTAGCGATGATAACCGAGCGTCTCGGCGGCGCGCGCGAGCGCGAGCGTGGCGAGAACGGCGTCGCGCGGCTGCGCGCCGGCGAGGACGGGGGACTGGTCGAGGATGCCGAGCGGAAGGGTCATACCGTCGTTGCACAAGGCGCCGCGGCGCCGCGGGGATGCAGCGCGGCCGCGCGAAGCTCGCCGCCATGGAGGTGCTCCTGCTCGGCGGAACGACGTTTCTCGGCCCGCACACCGTCGGCGCGCTGCGCGCGCGGGGACACCGCGCGACGGTGTTCCATCGCGGCACGAACCCCCTTCGCGTTCCCGGACGAACATCGCGTCCGATGTAGCCGCATCGCTTACCTGGATCGCGGAGGAGGAGCTGCTCGCCGCCGAGGTGCGGCCGTGGACGGAGCTTCCGCTGTGGCTGCCGGAGACGCCGGACCTTGCGGGGCTCATGCGCATCGACGTCGCTCGCGCGATCGCGGCGGGACTGACGTTCCGCAACTTGCGCGAGACCTTCGCCGACGTCGACGCGTGGGCGCGCGCTCCTCGGGCAGCGCGAGCGCGCCGCCGGAATGAGCGCCGAACGCGAGCGCATTCTGCTGGACGCGCACCGCGCTCGGAGCTGAGGAGCGGGCTCAGGGATTCGAGGGCGTCTGCGGCGTCCCGGCCTCCGGCGCGAACGGATCGAGCGCGAACGCCGCCGCGCGCGGCGTGCCGTTGCCGACGACGTAGTTGTAGCCCGGCGTCGCCGGGTACCCGTTGTTGCCGGTGATGTCTTGGTGGTACGCGAAACCGCGCAGCACCGCGGAGAGGACGTAGATGTAATTGTTGGCGTTGCCGAGCCGCACCCCGAGCCGCTGCTCGGTGACCGCCAGAAGCCCGGCGAACTCCGGTGCCGCCGCGCTCGTGCCGACCACCGCGTAGAACTGTCCGCCGATCGCGACGACGTCGCTCGAGCGGTCGGCGGGACACGGCAGCAGCGCCCCGACCGGACAGCCGCCCATGTGCATCGCGACGTCGGGGACCGTGCGCATCGGCGAGCCGGTGCGCACGAAGCTCTGGTACGAGGGCTTGGCGAAGATCTGGCTGATCCCGCCGCCGGAGCCGAAGATCTGGTTCGGCAGCGCGCCCCGCGCCGGATCGAGCGGATCGAAGGTCGCATCTTCACGCACGTAGCGCGACGCGAGCGATCCCCGGCGAACGTCGGTCACCAGGTTCGTTCCGCCGACGCCGACGACGCTCGGATCGTCGGCGAAGCTCGTGACGCCCTTGACGATATAACTCCCCGTCGCGTCGAGGCAGCCGTTCGCGCCGTCGTCGCCGCTCGCCGTCACGAAGGTGATCCCCTGCGCGTTGCCTTGCCGGAACGCGTCGTGGAACTGCTGCAGGATGTACGTGTAATCGGTTCCACCGTTGTACGCGGCGGTGTAGTCCAACTCGCACAGTCCGAACGACGAGCTCACGACGTCGGCGGTGTTGTCCTCGATCGCCGCGAGGTATGCATGGTACACGCTGGCGTCGCTGAGGTCGGGCGTGCCGTACAGCACGACGTGCGCGCCCGGCGCGCTCCCCAGCGCCTGCTGAACGTCGAGATCGGCCTCGGCGGCGGCGCCGCTGTTCGGGTCGAACGCCGCGGGCCCGCCGTCGACGGGACGCCGCTGCACCGTGAACCCTCCGAGCCCCTCGTGCCCGAAGTACAGCGCCGTGTCGCTGTCGAGAATGTCGGACGACTCGACGACCGCGATGGTCCGGCCGCGTCCGTCGACGCGTTGGTACGAGGGATAGCCGTAGGCTTCTTTCAGATCGTCGAACCAGTACGGGCCGGCGCTCGAGTAGCGGTTCAGCGACAGCGGCTGCAGCGAGGTGCGCCGCGTGTAGGTCTGCATGACTTTGTTCGCGACCGAGACCGTCGCGCCGAGCCGCGCCAGCGCGGCCGGAATGGTGAAGCGCCGGTCGGCGGCCAGCGCCGTCTTGCCGCGCTCGGTCACCGTGCGAAGCCGGACGTTGAACGCGCGCTCGACCGTGGCTTGCGGCGCGGATGCGAGCACCGTCTGCGAGGTGACGCGCGTTCCGAAGCCGAGCTCCTTCAGCACGGTGGCGGCGGTGGTGAGATCCGCAGCCGGCGGCCCGAACTGCGCGCGGAACTGTTCGGGGGTGAGGTAGCGATGATAGTCCGCCGAGTGCCGGTCCGACTGCCGCGCGATCAGCGCGTCGAGCGCGGCGCCGTTGCGGAGCGGCAGGTGCAGCGCGACCGCGATCCCACGCACGGCCTCTTCGCCGACGGGCTGGATCGGCGCTTGCGCGACCGACTGCGGCTGGCGCGGCAGCGCGGGGGAAGACGCGCCGCCGCCGCACCCGGCAAGGAACGCGGCGATGCACGAAACGGCGGCGAACCGAACGACGATACGCGTCACGAAGACCTCCATCACCGCCGGCGGGCGTAGGGGCGAAGCTCCCTCGCATTTCGCCTCGCCCGCCGAAGGGACCGTTCTCCTTCGCTCCGCCGGGACAGCGTCCTGGGCCGTTCGCGCAGAACTCCCCGAACGGGCAGGACGCCGGTCTAGGGCGCGATCGCGACGGCCAGAACGTCGGGCGCGACGAACGACTCGAAGCGCTTGAAGTTCTCGGCGAACAGCGTGGCGAGATGCTTCGCCTGCGCGTCGTACGCCGCGGTGTCGGCCCACGCGTTGCGCGGGTTCAGCACGTCGGCGGGGACGTCCGGAACCGCGGCCGGGATCGCCAGCCCGAAGAACGCTTCGGTCTCGTAGGCCACGCCGTTCAGCCGCCCTTCGATCGCGGCGTTGATCATCGCGCGCGTATACGCGATCTTCATCCGCGAGCCGACGCCGTAGCCGCCGCCGGTCCAGCCGGTGTTCACCAGCCAGCACGTCGCCTGATGCGTCTCGATCCGCTCGCCCAGCAGCTTCGCGTACACCGTCGGATGGTGGACCATGAACGGCGCGCCGAAGCAGGTCGAGAACGTCGCCTGCGTCCCGAGCACGCCGCGCTCGGTCCCGGCGACCTTCGCCGTGTACCCCGAGAGGAAATGGTACATCGCCTGCTGCGGCGTGAGCTTGGCGATCGGCGGAAGGACGCCGAACGCATCGGCGGTCAGCATCAGGATCGTCTTGGCGTGGCCGCCCATCCCGCTCTTCACGAAGTTCGGCAAGAACGAGACGGGATACGCCGAGCGGGTGTTCTCGGTCTTCGAGGCGTCGTCGACGTCGAGCTCGCGCGTGTTCGGATCGAGCGCGAGGTTCTCGAGCACCGTGCCGAAGCGATGCGAGGCGGCCCAGATCTCCGGTTCCTGCTCCCGGCGGAGCTTGATCATCTTCGCGTAGCACCCGCCCTCGAAGTTGAAGACGCCGCCGGCCGACCAGCCGTGCTCGTCGTCGCCGATCAGCGGCCGGTGCGGATCGGAGGAGAGCGTCGTCTTCCCCGTCCCCGAGAGGCCGAAGAAGATGGCGACGTCGCCGGTCTGGCCGACGTTCGCCGAGCAATGCATCGAGAGCACGTTGCGCAGCGGCATGAGGTAATTCATCACGGTGAAGACCGACTTCTTGGTCTCGCCGGCGTAGCGCGTCCCGACGATCAGGATCAGGCGCTTCGCGAGGTTCACCAGGATGACGGTCCCGGAGCGCACGCCGTCGCGTTCGGGGTCCGCTTCGAACAGCGGCGCGTTGAGGACGGTGAACTCCGGAGCGAAGGACTCGTCGCCGTCGGCGGTGTCGATGAACAGGTCGCGGGCGAAGAGGCTGTGCCAGGCGAACTGGGTGACGATCCGGACCGGGAGGCGGTAGCGCGGGTCCGCGCCGACATAGCAGTCGAGCGAGAAGACGTCCTTGCCGCCGAGGTACTCTCCGACGCGGGCGAGCAGCGCGTCGAAGCGGGCCGCGTCGATCTCCTGGTTCGCCGACCAATCGATGTGGGTCTCGCTCCCCGGCTCGCGGACGAAGTATTTGTCTTTCGGCGAACGCCCCGTATGCTTGCCGGTGTCGGCGCAGAGCTGGCCGGACGCGCCGAGGATCGCCTCTTCGCGGGCCAAAGCGTGTTCATAGAGTTGCGGCACGCTCTGGTTGCGGTACACCGTTCCGACGCCGCTCAGCCCCAGTGAGGCCAGATGGTGTTCGAAGGACTGCGATGGATTCGGTAGGGTGAGAATGGGACTGCACCTCGAGCCGGGGGAAAGCGGCGAATTTCGCGGACGCGAGACCGCTTGCCTCGTATGAACGAACTCTTCACCGTCCGTGCGCCCGGCGACGCATTCGCGGTTCTTTCGCGCGTTTGTTCCCCGAACGAAAGGCGGGATATCGTCTCGTTGGACGCCTCCCTCGGGCGAGTCGCCGCCGGCGATGTGATCGCCGGCGAGAGCCTGCCCGCTTTCCGCCGTTCGACGATGGACGGCTTCGCGGTCCGCGCGCACGATACGCACGGCGCCGGGGAGCAGGCTCCGGCCTACCTGCATCTGGTCGGCGACGTCCCGACCGGTGTCGTCCCCGACGCCGGCGTCGGCGAGCGCGAGGCGGTGCGGATCCACACCGGCGCGATGCTGCCGGTCGGCGCCGACGCGGTCGTCATGGTCGAGGACACCAACCTCCGCGGCGACGAGATCGAGGTGCTGGCCCCGGCCGCCCACGGGGAGAACGTCCTGACCGTCGGCGAGGACGTGCGCGCCGGCGCGGTCGCGATCCGTTCCGGGCGCCGGCTCGGCGCGGCGGAGTGCGGGGGGCTGGCCGCGCTCGGCGTGACGAGCATCCGCGTCTACGGGCGCCCGCGCGTGGCGATCCTTTCGACCGGCGACGAGGTCGTCGCGGCCTGGGCCGCGCCGGGTCCGGCGCAGGTCCGCGACGTCAACGCGACCAGCGTCGCGGCGATCGTGCGTGAGGCCGGCGGCGAGCCCGTCGCGCACGCGATCGCGCCCGACGAGCCCGCCGCGCTCGCCGCGGCGGCGCGCGCCGCCCTGGCGGATGCAGACATGCTGGTGATGTCGGCCGGCTCGTCGGTCTCGGTCCGCGACCTGACGGCGAAGGTCGTCGCCGGCCTGGGCCGTCCCGGCGTGCTGGTGCACGGGATCGCGATCAAGCCCGGGAAGCCGACGGTGCTCGCGCTGTGCGAGGGCAAGCCGGTGATCGGGCTTCCGGGCAACCCGGCGAGCGCGCTGGTCGTCGCGTGGCGCATCGTCCGGCCGCTGGTTCGTCTCCTCGGCGGCGAGCCGGTCGCCGCGGACGGCCTCGGCGAGGAGCACGAGCGCGACGCGATCCTCGATCTGCCGGTCCCCTCGCGGCCCGGTCGCGAAGACTACGTCCCGTGCACGCTCTCGCGCGATGCGGGCGGCGCGCTCCACGCGACGCCGGTGTTCGGCGCATCGAACCTGATCTTCACGCTGGTGCGCGCCGACGCGCTGATCGCGATCCCGCTCGACCGCAGCGGGATCGCCGCCGGCGAGACCGTCCGCGTGGTGACACCGTGAGCGCGCGCACGATGTTCCTGCACGACGTCGCCCTCGAGCAGGCGTGCGCGGCGTTCGAGGCGGCGCTGCAGGCCGCGGGCGTCGCGAATGAGGCGACCGAAACCCTGACGCTCGACGCGGCGCTCGACCGGGTGACCGCGGCGCCCGCGGCGGCGCGGCTCTCGTCGCCCCACTATCACGCCTGCGCGATGGACGGGATCGCCGTGCGTTCCGCGCGCACGGCTCCGGCGCGCGAGACGGCGCCGCTCGTGCTCGAGCTCGGCCGCGACGCACGGGTCGTCGATACCGGCGACCCGCTCCCCGACGGCTTCGATGCGGTCGTGCCGATCGAGCTCGTCGAGCCGCGCGGCGCCGAGCGCGTCGCGATCCGCGCCGCCGTCGCGCCGTTCGAGCACGTGCGCGCGATCGGCGAAGACGTCGTCGCCGGCGAGATCGTGGTCCCGGCGCGGCGGCGGCTCGGCCCGGCCGATCTCGCCGCTTGCGCCTCGGCGGGCGTCGACCGCGTCGAGGTGGTGCGGCGCCCGCGCGTCGCCGTCGTCACGACCGGCGACGAGCTCGTCGACGTGACCGCGGGCGCGCCGCGGCCGGGCGACATCCTCGACTCGAACGCGGTGCTGCTGAGCGCGGCGGTGCGCAGCTACGGCGGCGAAGTGGTTCTGCGCGAGCGCGTACGCGACGAGCGCGGCGCGCTCGAAGCGGCGATCGCCCGCGCGCTCGGCCGCTGCGACGTCGTCGTGGTGAACGCCGGCTCGTCGGCGGGCCGCGACGACCATACCGCCGCCGCGTTCGAGCGCTTCGGCGAGATCGTCGTCCATGGCGTCGCGATTCGCCCGGGACACCCGCTCGTGCTCGCCGTGGCGCGCGAGGCGCGCGTTCCGCTGCTCGGAATCCCGGGCTATCCGGTGAGCGCCGCGATCTGCGCCGACCTGTTCCTGCGGCCGCTGCTCGCCCGGCTCGGCCGGCGCGACGCCTCCGAGCCGCGCGAGATCGAAGTCGAGCTCACCCGCAAGCTCTATTCGCCGCTCGGCGAGGACGAGTTCGTGCGCGCGGTCGCGGCGCGCGTCGACGGCCGGCTCGTCGCGACGCCGCTGCAGCGCGGCGCCGGCGTCATCACCTCGCTCTCGCGGGCGAACGTGCTGATCACCGTACCGCGCTTCAGCGAAGGCGTGCGCGCCGGGACGCACGTGGCGGCGCGCGCGCTGCGGCCGCTGGCGGCGATCGAGCGAACCCTGCTCGCGGTCGGGAGCCACGACGTCGCGCTGGACCTCCTCGCCGGCCGGCTCGCCGACGAGCGCATCGAGCTCGTCTCCGCGCACGTCGGGAGCATCGGCGGGCTCGTCGCGCTGCGCGAGCGCTCGGCGCACTTCGCCGGCACGCACGTCCTCGATCCGCAGTCGGGGACGTACAACGACGCCGCCGTGCGGCGCTACGGACCGCGCGTTGCCGTTGCGCTGGTCCGCCTCGCCGAGCGCGAGCAAGGCCTGGTGGTGGCCGAGGGCAATCCGCTGCGCATCGCAACGCTCGCCGACCTCGCGCGCGCCGGCGCGCGCTTCGTGAACCGCCAGCGCGACGCGGGGACGCGCATCCTGCTCGACGCCCTGCTGGCGCGCGCGGGGATCGCGCCCGCGGCGATCGCCGGCTACGAGTGCGTCGAGTTCTCGCATCTCGCCGTCGCGCAGCTCGTTGCGAGCGCGAGCGCCGACGCCGGGCTGGCGATCCGCGCCGCCGCGCGCGCGTTCGGGCTCGGCTTCGTCCACGTGGCGTGGGAGCCGTACGAGCTCGCGCTCCCCGCGACCTCGCTCGAGGAGCCGCGCATCGCCCGGCTCGTCGCCGCGCTCCGCGACCCCGCGTTTCGCGCCGAGGTCGAGGCGCTGGGCGGCTACGACTGCACGCATGCCGGCGAGATCCGCACCGTCGAGCCCGATGCGCTCGGCGTTCCGCTCGCGACGGACGGTGCGGCATGATGACCGTCGAGCTGTTCGGGATCGCGCGCTCGCTCGCCGGCGCCTCGCACGTCGAGCTCGCGCTCGACGGTCCGGTCGATCTGCCCGAGTTCTTGCGCGCGCTCGCCGAGGCCGTCCCCGCGCTCGTCCCCGACGTGATCGCGACCTCGCTCGACGCCTTCGTCGAGCCGAACCTGCTGCTGCTCGACGGGCGCCGCGCCCCGCAGGCGGGCGAGCGGTTCGGCGCGCCCGACAACCCCTGCGTGCTGTTTCTGGCGAGCGGCGGATGACGTACGCCGGCCCGCGCGATCTGCTCGAGATCGATCTCACGCAGCGCACCTGGCGGCGCCGCGCGCTCGCCGACGAGGTGTTCGCCGACGCGCTCGGCGGCGTCGGGCTCGCGGTGCGGCTCCTCGACGAGCGCGTGCGCGGCCCGCTCAATCCGCTGGGCCCGGAGAACCCGATCGTGTTCGCCGCCGGACCGTTCGCCTCGACCCCCGTCCCGGCCGCGAACAAGCACGCGCTCGCGACGATCTCGCCGCTGACCGGCTTGCTGAACGAAGGGCTCTCGTCCAGTCATTTCTCCGCGGTGCTGCGGCGCTGCGGGCTGGCGGCGATCGTGATCGTGGGTGCGGCCGACGCCTGGACGGCGGTCGCGATCGACGGCGATCAGGTCCGCTTCGAAGACGCGAGCGCGTTCGCCGGGATGTCGGCCCGCGAGACGACGAAGGCGATCCGCGACGCGTACGGTGACCGCTCGGTGCGCGTCTGCGCGATCGGGGCCGCCGGCGAGCGCGGCGTGCGCTTCGCCGCGGTCGAGAACGACGGGCGGCAAGCCGGCCGCGGCGGCACGGGCGCCGTGTTCGGCGCGAAGCGGCTCAAGGCCGTCGTGCTGCGCGGGCGCGGTGAGGTCGCGCTCGCCGATCCGCGGATGACCGCGGCGATCGCCAAGACGCTGCGCGAGCGCGCGCTCGGGCCGAAGACGACGAAGTACCGCGTCCTCGGAACCGGCGCGAATATGCGCGTGCTGCAGCGCATGGGCCAGCTCCCGACGCGCAACTTCACCGCCGCGCAGTTCGAAGGGACCGAGCGCGTCACGCCCGAGCGCGCGCGCGAGAGCAAGGACGGCTACGTCGAGCTCCGCGCCGGCTGTGCCGGCTGCCCGGTGCAGTGCGAGCACCTCTACGTGCGCAGGGACCGCGACCGCCGCAGCGCGGCGGCGAGCGAGTACGAGTCGGTCTGGGCGTTCGGTCCGAACTGCGGCGTCGACGATCTCGACGCGGTGCTCGACGCGATCGGCCGCTGCGACGAGCTCGGGCTCGACACGATCTCGACCGGCTCGGCGATCGCCTTCGCGATGGAGTGCGCCGAGCACGGCCTCGTGCCGCGCGACGCCTTCGGAACGGAGCTGCGCTTCGGAAACGGCGCGGTGCTGCTGCCCGCCGTGGAAGCGATCGCGGCGCGCCGCGGCTTGGGCGATCTGCTCGCCGAGGGCGTGCGCACCGCCGCGCGGCGGCTCGGCGGCGGCGCCGACCGATTCGCGATGCACTGCAAGGGGCTCGAGCTCCCCGGCTACGAGCCGCGCGCACTTCCCACCTACGCGCTCGGGCTCGCGACGTGCACGCGCGGCGCCTGCCACAACCGCGCTGCGACGTACGACAAAGACCTGCGCGACCCGTCGGCCGATCCGGACGCGGCGGCGCGCGCGCTCGACGCGATCGAAGCCGAAGATCGCGCGGTCGCCTGGGACAGCCTGGTGCTGTGCAAGTTCGTGCGCGACTGCTTCGACGATTTCGAGAGCGAGACGGCGGCGCTGTGGAGCGCCGTCGCCGGCCTCCCGCTCGACGGCGGCGGCGTGCGCGCGGCGGCCCAGCGTACGTGGGAGCGCAAGCGCGCGATCAACGCGCGGCTGGGCTGGACGCCGGATGACGACACGCTGCCGCCGCGGCTCTTCACCGAGGAGCTCGCCGGCGGGCCGAACGCCGGAAAGCGCGTCGAGCCGCAGCGGCTCGCCGCGCTGCAGGCCGTGTACGAGCGCTTGCGCGGCGAACGCGCCGAGGCCCGGCGCCCGCGCGTCGGCGCGTGAGGTAGGCCGCCGTCCCGGACACGGCAAACCAGGGCCGGATGCTTCGAGGGCTCGCGATTCTCGCCGCGCTCGCGCTGGCCGCGCTCGCCGGAAGCGCGGTCGACGCGCGCACGCCGGTGCAGATCGGGCGCTTTCCGAGCGGCCCGGTCGACGGGATCACCGACGTCGCCGGCGTCCGCGTCGCGCACGTGACCAAGGTCGAAGGGAGCGACGTGCGCACCGGCGCGACGGCGGTCGTCCCCGACGACGACGTCTGGAACGACCGCGTCGCCGCGGGGACGTTCGCGCTCAACGGCAACGGCGAGATGACGGGCGCGCACTGGGTCGACCAGAGCGGCTTTCTCGAAGTTCCGGTCGTCCTCACCAACACGCTGAACGTCGGGCGCGTCGACGACGGCGTCGTCTCGTGGCTGATCGCGAAGCACCCCTCGATCGGCGTGCGTGACGACGTCCCGCTCCCGGTCGTCGCCGAGTGCGACGACCAGGGGATCAACGACATCCAAGGGCGGCACGTGCATGCGGAGGACGTCGTCGCGATGCTCGACGCGGCGAAGAGCGGCGACTTCCCGCGCGGCAACGTCGGCGCCGGGACGGGGATGCGCGCCTTCGGCTTCGCCGCGGGGATCGGCTCGGCGTCGCGCGTGCTGCCCGCCGCACTCGGCGGCTACACCGTCGGGGTGCTGGTGAACGCGAACACCGGCTCCCGCGAGGAGCTGCGCATCGACGGCGTCCCGGTCGGCCGCGCGTTCGCGCACGACCTGCTCCCGGTCTATCCGCGCCGCACGAGCTTCGCGCCGACGCGCGGGCGCGCCGCCGACGGGAGCATCATCATCGTCGTCGCGACCGACGCGCCGCTGGATGACGCGCGGCTGCGCGACGTCGCGAAGCGCGCCGGCATGGGGCTCGCGCGGACCGGCGCGACCTCGCACGTCTCGAGCGGCGATCTGTTCATCGCGTTCTCGACGACGCACCGCTTCCCGCGCGCGGGCGGAATCGCCGGCCCGCCGCTGGTGACCGACGAAGGCCGCGTCGACGCGCTGTTCGCAGCGACGGTCGAGGCGACCGAGTCGGCGATCGACGACGCGCTCTTCAGCGCGCACACCGTCACCGGCCGCGGCGGCGTGACGTACTACAGCTTGCCGTACGCGCGCGTCGCGCCGCTGCTCCGCGTCGCGCCGTAGGCGCGCTCGTCGCGCGCGCTGCGCGCGTCGCCGTAGCTCAGGATCGCGCCGTTCGCCGCCAGCGTCGTGCGGACCGCGGCGATCGCGCTCGCATCGCGCGCCATCGTCGTGAACGCCAGGTGCTCGCGCCCGGCGAGCGCCGCGGCGATCCCCGCCGCTTCGCCTTCTTCGACGGTCGTCGGGATCACGCGCGCGCTCCCGGCCGCGATGTGCGTCGCGCTGATGGCGGGGGAAGCCAGCACGACGTTCGCCAGCGCACGCGGAACCATCGTGCCGAACGGGATCCCGTACACGTGGCGGACCGGCGCGTACGCCGGCTGGTCGAGCGCGTCGACCGGGTGCAGATCGAGCGGATACGAGCTGAGCCCGATCGTGTCGTCCGGGATCGTCCCGTCCCACACCGCGCCGGCGGTCAGCCGCTCGACGCCGGCGAAGTGCCGCGTCTCGCGGACGTAGATCGCGTCGGCGAAGCGCCCGAGCGTCGCGGCTTCGAAGCCGGGGAGCCGCGCGCGCAGGTACGCGAGGAGCCGCGGCGCCTCCGCTTCGGTCAGCGCCCGCGCCCGCGAAAGATCGGCGCTCGACCGGCCGTCGATCCCCAGCACGTCGATCGCATTGACCGTCACCGTCCCGTCCGGCTCGCGGCCGAGGTTCAAGTCGCGCACGATCACCGCGCTCGAGCCGGGACGATAGCCGACCATCAGCTTCGCGTAGCCCCACGCGCGGCGTGCGGTCGCGCCGCCGGTGCCGTCGCGCACGGGATCGTATCCGTCCGCGACGCGCGCCCAGTCGACGCCCTCCAGCGTGAACATGAGCGTGACGGCCTGCATCCGTTCGTCACGCCCGGTATCTTGGCGGCCGACGTCGTAACGCGCGCCGGCCATCGCGGCCACGTCACCGTCGTCGGTCGCGTCGACGACCTCGCCGGCCGCGAGCTCGAAGCTCGCGCCGTTCGCCGCATCGAACGTGACGCTCTCGACGACGCGGCCGGCGTCGCCCGGGACCGCGCGCACGCCGACCGGCTTCGCATCGGTCACCAGCCGGATCCGCGGCTCCGCTGCGACCAGCCGCGCGAACTCGCTCGCCGCCTGCGCCGGCGTGAAGGCGTCGCCGAGCGCCGCATGGATCTCGTCGAACAGCCCGCCCTGGACGGCCGTGCCGTTCGGCGCGACGTTGAGGTCCCATTGATCCATCATCCCGTCGGTGAGGATTCCGCCGAGCTCGGGGCGTGCCGAGACGAGCGTGACGTCGGCGCCTCGACGCGCCGCGGAGACGGCGGCCGCGACGCCGGCGGGCGTCCCGCCGACGACGAGCACGTCCGGCCGGCTCTGCGCGAGGGCCGCGGAAGGGAGAACGAATGCGAAGAGGAGCGCCCCTGTCAGCGCGACCCCGGAGGACCGGCGTAGCATCTGTTCACCCAACGCGCGCCCTGCTGCGGCCGGACGCAGGCGGCAAGCGTCATAACCCAACCCTCACGAACCGCGCGCCTGCGCCCGCGGTCGCGTAGCGCCAGGACCGGACGTTGCTTGCCGCCGTCATGCCGAGATGATTAAGGCCGCTCCGCCGTGCGGGGTGCGGGGCAGCACCCTACCTCCCGTGATAGGCACGGATTGCGGAGCAGGCGAAGCGTCGCCGCGTGATCGTTCGCCCCGTGCTCTGCCGGCCGTTCGTCGGACGGCGCGACGAGCTGGCATATCTGCGCGAGCGGCGACGCGACGCGGGTTCCTCGCGCGGCGGTCTGGTGCTGATCGCCGGCGAGGCCGGGGTCGGGAAGTCGCGGCTGATCGCCGAGTTCTGCCGCGCGCTCGCGTATTCGCGCTGGCGGATCGCCCACGGGCCCTGCACCGAGTTCGCGCGCCGGCCGTACGGCCCGATCCTCGACCTGCTCTCGCGACTCGATCCGGGCGGCGTCCGCCTCGCCCCGGCCGAGTCGAAGCGGCAGCAGCTCGACGCGATCGTCGACCGCATCGCCGCGCTCGCGGCGCGGACGGCGCTGATCCTGGTCGTCGAGGACCTGCACTGGGCCGACGCGGCGACCCTCGACCTGCTCGCCCATCTCGGTCCGAAGCTGCAGCGTATGCGCGCCCTCGTGCTCGCCTCATTCCGCCCCGACGACCTCCATCCGGACCACCCGGCGACCGCCGGGCTCGCGAAGATCACCCGCGCCTCGCGCGCGGGGCGCATCGACCTGGCCCCGCTCGCCGGGGTCGAGCTGCGCACGTTCATCGACGAAGCCTTGAGCGAATTCACGCTTCCCGACGCGACGCGCCGCGCGATCGCGCTCGCCGGCGAAGGCAATCCGTTCTTCACCGAAGAGCTGCTGAAAAGCGCGGTCGAGCGCGGCGTGCGGCGCGGCGAGAACGTGCCGCGCCGCGAGCTGCCGGCGACCGTGAAGGCGACGCTGCTCGAGCGGCTGCGCCCCTTCGACGACGAGGAGCGGCGCGTCGTGACGCAGGCCGCGGTGATCGGACGAACGTTCGGGGTCGAGCTGCTCGCGACGACGATCGGCCGCGAGCCCCTCTCGCTGCTGCCGGCGCTGCGCCGTGCGCGCGATTTCCAGCTCCTCGAAGAGCTCGCGCCGATGATCTTCCGGTTCCGCCACGGGCTCACGCGCGAAGCGATCTACGGCGACTTCCTGGGCTCGGAGGTGCGGCCGCTGCACCGCGCGATCGCGCTCGCGCTCGAGGGTGCCGAGGGCGAGCCGCCGCTCGAAGGACTGGCGTACCATTGGTGGGCGGCCGGCGACGGCCCACGGACGCTGCGCTACAACGAGCTCGCCGGCGACGCCGCGGTGCGCGTGCACGCCCACGAGGACGCTGTCGCCTTCTACGAGCGCGCGCTCGAAGCGCACGGCATCGAGGCGTTCGTGCGCGGGGCGATCTTGGAGAAGATCGCGGAACGCCGTCTCGCGCTGGCGACGCCGGAGGAAGGCTACGCGGTGATGCAGGCTGCGGCCGACGTCTTCCGCGATGCGGGCGCGTTCGAGCGCGAAGCCGGCTGCCGTTCGAACGCCGCGATCCTCGCCTACGTGATCGGGTTGAGCAAGCCGAGCGCTCCGCTCGAAGCGATGCTCGCGCATCTCGGCGACGCCGACGAACCCGCGCGCAGCCGCGTCCACCTCGGGCTGGCCTGGCTCGACGCGACGTTCGGCTTTCCGACCTCGGCGAAGACGCACCTCGACCGCGTCGAGCGTGCCGCGCTGAGCGAGCCCGACGTCGCGCTGCGCTTCCACAACGTCGCCGCGTTCGTGGCGATGCTGGTCGGCGATCTGGACACGTTTCGCGAGGAGCACGCGGAGTGGGTCGACTGCGCGCGCCGGTCGTCCTCGGTGCGCGCGCTGACCTCCGCGCGCATCAACGGCGCGCAGGCGTTTGCGTTCTTCGGATTGCACGAGCGCGCGCAAGAGGAGCTGGACCGCACGCTGCGGATCGCGCGCGAAGCGCGGATGCCGCAGACCGAACAGGGCTGTCACGCCTTCGCCGCGATGTGCCACATTCTGAGCGGCGATCTTGCGCGCGCGCGTGAGGACGTCGACGCCGTCCCGCCGACGACCGACAACCACGTGCACGCCGCGATGGCGGTGGGCTGGGGAACGCTCGTCGCGGCCTACCTCGGCGATGAGACCATGATCGCGACGTGGTTCGACGGTGTCGACCTCCACGGGGCCAAGCCCGAACCCGAGTACGGGGCCGGTTTCGCCGAGATCCTGGTGCGCCGCGGGCGGCGCGACGAAGCCGCGGCGCTGCTCGAGCGCGTTGTCCCCGACTGCGAGATCGTCCGCGGGAACGTCTTCACGCTGCTCGCCGTCGCGCGCTACGGCCGGCGCGGCGAGCTCGCGCGAGCGCGAGAGCACCTCGTCCGTGCCGCGGCCGGCCCGAGCGAGACGGTCGAACGCCCCGCGCTCGCGCTGTTCGACGCGCTGGTGCTGCTGCGCGACGGCGATCCCGACGCCGCGCGCGCACCGGCGCTCGAGGCCGCCGAGGGCCTGCGGCGTCTGCGCATCCCGCTGCTCGAAGCCGCCGCGCGCGAAGCCGCGGGCGACGCCGCGGGCGCGCTCGCGCTGTTCCGCCGCTGCGGTGCGACCTCCGACGTGCGCCGTCTCTCCGGCGGCGCCGTTCCGGTTCCGGAGCCGGCCGCCGCACCCGTGCCCAGGCCCGCGCCGACGCCGGCGAACGCGCAGGAGCCGGCGGTCGCGCTGTCGGTGCGCGAGCGCGAGATCGCGGTCCTCGCCGCGCGCGGACAGTCGAATCTCGAGATCGCGCGCGACTTGGAGATCAGCCACAAGACCGTCGAGAAGCATCTCGGCTCGGCCTACCAGAAGCTCGGCGTCACCTCGCGCCGCGAGCTGCGCGCGCACGTCGCCGCGGAACGCTGACGCGCTCGCCGCTGCGGCGCGGCGACTCGGAGAGGGGGAGATTCGAACTCCCGATACGTTTTACCGTATGCTCGCTTTCCAAGCGAGTGCATTCAACCGCTCTGCCACCTCTCCGCGGTCCAGCGCCCCATGTTCACGGCCCGCGCGGCGAACGCCTCGCGAGCGAACGCGCCGCGCGCGGTCGGCTCAGATTCGCGCGGGATGCCAGATCGTCTTGATTTCGGTGAACGCGAGCACGCGCTCGAGTTCGTCGTACGTCTCGCCGAACCACGACTCGCGCTCCGCCGGCGG
This sequence comes from Vulcanimicrobiota bacterium, assembly GCA_963795405.1. GTDB lineage: Bacteria > Vulcanimicrobiota > Vulcanimicrobiia > Vulcanimicrobiales > Vulcanimicrobiaceae > Vulcanimicrobium. Next base: position 175,097 of record CAWCHS010000004.1, on the reverse strand, counting down.
TTCGAAGCGCGTGCGCTTCACGTTGTCGGCGGCCAGCTCGCCCAGCCGCTTCGCCGCGGCGTCGTCGAGGCCGAAGGCCGCGAGCGCGTTGACATCCATGTGCGCCGCGAGCACCGGCGCCAGCTCGGCGTGCACGCCGGTCAGCACGTTGCACGCCCCGCCCGGCAAGTCGCTGGTCGCCAGGCACTCGGCGAACACGATCGCGCTGCGCGGGTCCCGCTCGCCGGCGACGAGCACGACCGCGTTCCCGCTCACCAGTACCGGGATCGCCGCCGTGACCAGCCCGAGCAGCGCGGGCTCCGGGGGCGCCAGGACGCCGACGACGCCGGTCGGCTCGGCCGTCGAGAAGTTGAAGTGCGGCCCGGCGACCGGGTTCCGCGTCGAGGCCAGCGCGAGGTACTTGTCGCACCAGCCCGCGTACCACACCGTGCGATCGATCGCGGCCGTCACCTCGCGTTCGGCCGCCGCCGCGTCGGCCGTGCCGCCGGCGACGAGCTGCGTGGCGAGCTCGGCGCGGCGCGCCTCCATCATCTCGGCCAGCCGGTAGAGGACGAGCCCGCGGAGCGCCGGCGCCTGCGCGGCCCAGCCGGCATGCGCGGCGCGCGCGGCGACGACGGCGTCGCGGAGGTCCTTGCGCGAGGCGCGCGCGACGTTGTCACCGTCGATCTTGTCGCTGCGGCCCGATTCGCTGCGCGCGAACGCGCCGTTCACGTACAGCTTGTACATCTTGCGCACGGCGACGCGCCCGCTCGGGTCCATGCGCGGACCGTTCCGGCGGCGCGCGGCGCTTCCTCGCGGGCACGGGCTCAAAAGTGCGCCACCCGCGGCGTAGCGGCAGGCCGCCGACCCGCCTTGGGGAGCATCCCACCCCGTCCCGGGACGCAGCCCGAGGTGCACGCCTCCTGGCGGCTTCCTTCGCGGTGCTTGGCATGCGAGCAGCGGCGCGTGAGCCAAGCGCTGGGCGGGTACGGTGGCAGCGTGACGACGACGAACACCGCCTCGCAGCCGTTCCTTTCGGATATCAAGGAGCTGCGGAAACGCGCTCGCGAGCAAATCGACAAGGGCGCGATCACCCAGAACTACGAGCTCGATCCGAAGCAGACGATCGAGCTGCTGCAGTCGGTTCTCGCGACGGAGATCGTCTGCGTGCTGCGCTACACGATGCACGCCGTCGCGGCGACCGGGATCTCGAGCGAAGGCGTCAAGGCGGAGTTCGAGGAGCACGCCGACGACGAGCGCGAACACGCGCAGTGGGTCGCCGAGCGCATCAACCAGCTCGGCGGAAACCCCAACTTCAACCCGGAGGGCCTCGCGACGCGCTCCGCCTCGCAGTACGGTCCCGACGAGCCGAATCTGGTCGAGATGATCAAGGAGAACCTGATCGCCGAACGGATCGCCGTCGAGCACTATCGCGAGCTGGCGCGCTACTTCGGAGAAAAGGATCCGACGACGCGCGTGCTGATGGAGAAGATCCTCGGCGTCGAGGAGGAGCACGCGAACGACATGCACGACCTGCTCGTGGCGCACGAAGGAAGGCCGATGCTCCCGCGCGGCTAGCGCCCCCGCGTGGAGCTGATCTGCCTGCGGCACGGCCGCACGGCCTGGAACGAGCGCAAGCTCTTCCAAGGCCATAGCGACATCCCGCTCGACGAGGAGGGACGCGCGCAGGCGCGGGCCCTCGCCGCGCTGTTGCGCGACGAGCCGGTCGAGCTCGCCGTCTCCAGCGATCTGCTGCGCGCGGCAGAGACCGCGCGCATCGTCCTCGCGGCGCGACCGGTCGAGCTGCGGCTCGATCCCGCGTGGCGCGAGATGCAATTCGGCGCATGGGAAGGGCTGACGTGGGAGCAGATCGTCGCCGCGACGCCCGAGCTCGATCCGGCGAGCGCGACCTCGCCGAAGAGCTACACCCCCGCCGGGGGCGAGTCGTTCGATGCGCTGGTCGAGCGCGTGCGCGGCGCGCTGGACCGCGTCGTCGCGGCGATCCCGGCGGACGGCGTCGCGCTGGTCGCGACCCATGCCGGGCCGCTGCACGCACTCCTGCGGGTCGTCCTCGGCGAAGCGGAAGCCGAGGCGCTGAAGGTGCGCTTCGTCCCGGCCTCGATCACGCGCTTCCGCCGCGAGGGCGGCGCGTGGCGCCTCGTCCGCCTCAACCAGACCGCTCCGGCGCCGCCGTGATCCAGGCCGCCCGGCGGCGCGCGGGTAATCCCCGGGCGTGACCCTCGCGACCCGGCAGAACCGCCTCAATCTTCCGCTCGGCGAGCGTGCGCCGGACGAGATCAACGTGATCGTCGAGATCGCCAGCGGCTCGCGCAACAAGTACGAGTACGACAAGCAGCTCGACATCTTCCGGCTCGACCGCGCGCTGCATTCGCCGATCTTCTATCCGGGCGACTACGGCTTCGCGCCGCGGACGCTCGCGCTCGACGAGGATCCGCTCGACGTGCTGATCCTGGTCTCGGAGCCGACGTTCAGCGGATGCCTGGTCGTCGCGCGGCCGATCGGGCTGCTGCGGATGGTCGACGACGGCAAGGAGGACGACAAGGTGCTGGCAGTTCCGGTCGGCGAGCCGGAGTACGCCGACGTCCACAACTACACGCAGATCTTCGCGCACCAGTTGCGCAAGGTACAGCACTTCTTCGAAACCTACAAGCTGCTCGAAGGGAAGCACACCAGCACCGCGGGCTGGGACGACGCGGCCGCCGCGCGCCGCGTCATCGTCGAGTCGGCCAACCGCTTTCAGAACCAGCCGCCGCAGGCGCGCTGAGCGCGCCGCCGCGCATCAGGCCGGCGCGCGCAACCGGTCGAGCTGCGCGCCGCCGCCGGCGATCGCCCGCGCGAAGATCTCGGCGCTGTCGACCAGCCGCGGTCCGGGACGGTTGACGTATGCGTTTCCGTCCATGGCGAAGGCGCGGCCGTCGCGCACCGCGCGCAAGCGCGCGAACGCGCGCGCCGCCTCGGGCGGCAGCGTGCCGGCCGCCTCGAGCGCCCGTGCGCGGTCGAACCCGCACGGCGCGAGGATCACCACGTCGGGATCGGCGGCCGCGATCTCGTCCCACGTCAGCACGCGCGAGTTCGCGCCGGGATTCGCCAGCACGGGCTCGCCGCCGGCAAGCTCGACGAGCCCCGGCGTCCAATGGCCGGCGCTCATCGGAGGATCGGTCCACTCGAGCACCAGGACGCGCTCGCGCGCCCGCCCGGCGACGCCTTCGCGAAGCGTGCCGGCGCGCGCACGCAGGGCGGACACGAGCGCCGCGGCGCCGGCGCGCGCGTCCGTCAGCTCGCCCAAGAAGGCGATCGTCGCGAAGACGTCGTCGAGCGAGCTCGGCTCGAGCGAAACGATCCGCGGATCGCCGCGCAGACGCTTCGCCGCGCGGTCGACGATCTCGTAGGAGACCGCGCACACCGCGCACAGCTCCTGCGTGACGATCAGGTCGGGCGCGAGCGCGGCGAGCTTCGCGTCGTCGAGCCCGTAGAGCGAGGAGCCGGCGTGCACGCGCGCGCGCACGTGGCGGTCGATCCCCGCGGCGTCGAGCTCCGGCGGGAGCAGCGAGGAGGTCAGCACCGGGCGCTCGCGCGCTTCGGCCGGGAAGTCGCACTCGTGCGTCACGCCGACGACCGCGTCGCCCGCGCCGATCGCGAACAAGATCTCCGTCGAGCTGGGCAGCAGGCTGACGACGCGCATCGCCGCGCGTTTCCGCGGCGAGCGGCGCGTCGCCCGCCGCGGCGGACGCTCGCCGGGACGCCCGTTCGAGCCGGCCGGGGAGCCGAGGGCATCGGAGGCGGCGAGCGGAAGGATCGCGATTCGCCACCGTTTCCGGAGACATCGTTGGAAAAGATCAAGGTTCGAAACCCCGTCGTCGAGCTCGACGGCGACGAGATGACGCGCATCATCTGGCAGTTCATCAAGGACAAGTTGATCCTGCCGTATCTCGACGTCGACCTGAAGTACTACGATCTGGGGATCGAGCACCGTGACGCGACGAACGATCAGGTGACCCTCGACGCGGCGCGGGCGATCAAGGAGTACGGCGTCGGCGTCAAGTGCGCCACGATCACCCCCGACGAAGCGCGCGTGGAGGAGTTCGGCCTCAAGCAGATGTGGAGATCGCCGAACGGCACGATTCGCAACGAGCTCGACGGGACCGTGTTCCGCGAGCCGATCATCTGCCGCAACGTCCCGCGCCTCGTCCCCGGCTGGACGCAGCCGATCGTGATCGGCCGCCACGCCTTCGGCGACCAGTACCGCGCGACCGATTTCGTCGTCCCCGGCGCCGGGACGCTGACAGTGACGTTCACCCCGGCCGACGGCGGCGCGGCGATCGAGCGCGAGGTCTACCGCTACAAAGGCGGCGGTGTCGCGCTGACCATGTACAACGTCGACGAGTCGATCCGCGGCTTCGCGCGCGCCAGCTTCAACTACGGCCTGCTGCGCGGCTACCCGGTCTACCTTTCGACGAAGAACACGATCCTCAAAGCGTACGACGGGCGCTTCAAGGACCTGTTCCAGCACGTGTTCGACGAGGAGTTCAAAGCCGAGTTCGAGCGGCGCGGCTTGACCTACGAGCACCGCCTGATCGACGACATGGTCGCCGCGGCGCTGAAATGGTCGGGCGCGTTCGTGTGGGCGTGCAAGAACTACGACGGCGACGTGCAGTCCGACATCGTCGCGCAGGGGTTCGGCTCGCTGGGACTGATGACGTCGGTGCTCATGACGCCGGACGGCAACACGATCGAAGCCGAAGCGGCGCACGGAACGGTGACGCGCCACTACCGCGAGCACCAGAAGGGCCGCGAGACCTCGACCAACCCGATCGCTTCGATCTTTGCCTGGACGCGCGGGCTCGCGCATCGCGGGAAGGTCGACGGAACGCCCGACGTCACGCGCTTCGCCGAGACCCTCGAACGGATCTGCGTCGAGGTCGTCGAGTCCGGCAAGATGACGAAGGATCTCGCGATCCTGATCGGCCCCGACCAGCCGTGGCAGACGACCAGCCAGTTCCTCGACACGATCGACGCGGAGCTCCGCCGCCGGATGGGAGCGGCGATCCCGACCGCGGTATAGGGCGAGCATGCACGCAGACGACGAGACGCTCGCGATCCTGGTCGGCGGCGGGCCGGCCCCCGGGATCAACGGCGTCATCGCCTCGGCGACGATCGAGGCGCGCAACCACGGACTGCGCGTGCTCGGCATCTACGAAGGCTACCGCCATCTCGTCGCCGGCGACACCTCGCACGTCGTCGAGCTCGACATCGACGACGTCTCGCGCCTGCACTTCACCGGCGGCTCGATGCTGCGCACCTCGCGCACGAACCCGGCCCGCGACGCCGAGTCGCTGCGGCGCTGCGTGCGCGCGCTGACGATGCTCGGCGTGCGCTATCTCGTCACCATCGGCGGCGACGACACGACCTACGGCGCCTCGCGCATCGCCGCCGAGACGCGTGGCCGGATCGGCGTCGCGACGGTGCCGAAGACGATCGACAACGATCTCCCGCTCCCCGAGAACGCGCCGACGTTCGGGTTCGAGACGGCGCGCGCGATCGGGGTCGGGATCGTCGAGAACCTCATGGAAGACGCGCGCACCGCCTCGCGCTGGTATCTCGCGGTGACGATGGGCCGCAAGTCGGGTGCGCTCGCGCTCGGCATCTGCAAGGCCGCCGGCGCGACGCTCGCCGTGATCCCCGAAGAGTTCGCCGCGGAGCGCGTCGCGCTCGACGACGTCGTCGACACGATCGTCGGCGCGATCGTGAAGCGGCTCGCGCACGGCGCCGACCACGGTGTCGCGGTGGTCGCGGAAGGACTCGCCGAGCGGATCGCCCCCGAGGAGCTCGCCGCGGTGACGACCGCGGCCCGCGACGCGTACGGCCACGTCCGGCTCGCCGACGTCCCGCTCGGCTCCGTCTTGCGCGATGCCGTGCGGCGGCGGCTGCAAGAGCTCGGGATCGAGGCGACCGTGGTGCCGAAAGACATCGGCTACGAGATGCGCAGCGCGAAGCCGATTCCGTTCGACGCCGAGTACACGCGCACGCTCGGATACGGTGCGGTGCGCTATCTGCTCGGCGGCGGGAGCGGCGCGCTGATCGCGCTCGCGGGTGGCCGGATCGTCCCGGTGACGCTCGAGGAGATGCTGGACCCGGCGACCGGCCGCATCCGCGTGCGGCTGGTCGACGTGACGACCGAGTCGTACGAGGTGGCGCGCAAGTACATGATCCGCCTCGAGGAGAGCGATTTCGTCGAGCCGCGGCTCTCCCGGCTCGCCGCTCAGACGAGCGTCGACGCCGACGCCTTCGCTGCGCGCTTCGGCCGGCTGGTTCGCGAAGAGGCGGCCGCGCGCGGCTGACGCGAAGGGTGCCCCTCGCAGAAGGGGTACAGCAGGGTCGGCGACGATGGAGGAAACCCCAGCCGCCCCAGGCAACGGTGACTTGGTATTTTGTATGCCAAATACACACGCTGAAAGCGCTCCGCGATGGCAGCCCTAGGGCTGGCGGCGATCCGCACCGAGACGAGCATCTCGGTACGGGTCTACGAGGCGATTCGCGAGGCGATCACCGAGACGAATCTCTACGAAATCGAGCCGGCCGACCTGCGGCTCGACGAGCGGGAGCTCGCCGCGCGGCTGGGTGTCAGCCGCACGCCGATTCGCGAGGCGCTGGTGCGACTCGAGCACGAGGGGCTCGTCACGAGCATCCCGCGCCGGGGTTATCTCATCGCGCGCAAGAGCAAAGCTGAGCTGATCGAGATCATCTACACGTGGGCCGCGCTCGAGAGCATGGCCGCGCGGCTCGCCGCGCAGAACGCCGACGACGCCTCGATCGCCTCGCTGCGCGAGATCTTCGCCGGCTTCGAGGGCGAGCGCCTGGCCGCCGAGCTCGACGAGTACTCGGAGGCGAACCTGCGCTTTCACCAGCGCATCATCGAGCTGTCCGGCTTCGAGACGCTGCGCCGGACCGCCGAGGGTATCCTGATCCACATGCGCGCGATCCGGCACCGCACCATCGGCGAGAACAAGCGCTTCGAGCGCTCGATCGTCGACCACCGGCACATCATCGAGGCGATCGAGCAGCGCGACGCCGAGCTCGCCGAGCGGCTCGTGCGCGATCATGCGCTCGCGCTCGCGGCGCACGTCGACGCCAACGACAACGACCTCTGAAACTCAGCACATCACCCACCCGACGGAGTGGCCATGGCCCCAATTGCACCGGTCGCTAGCGACCGCCTGACATGAGCACGAACGGCGTTTCCTCCAACGGCGCGCAGGACGGAGAGCACGTCCGCAAGGCGCTCGACGGGGTCAAGATCCTGGACATGACGCACGTCCAGGCCGGCCCGTCGTGCACGCAGATCCTCGCCTGGCTGGGCGCCGACGTGCTCAAGGTCGAGCTCCCCGGCCGCGGCGACATCACGCGCGGTCAGCTGCAGGACATCCCCGACGTCGACAGCCTGTACTTCACGATGCTGAACTGCAACAAGCGCAGCATCACGCTCAACACGAAGACCCCCGACGGCAAGGCGATCTTCGAGAAGCTGATCGCGCACTGCGACGTGCTCGTCGAGAACTTCGGCCCGGGCGTCCTCGATCGCCAGGGCTTCACCTGGAACCGGATCCGCGAGATCAACCCGCGCATCTCGTACGCCTCGATCAAAGGCTTCGGCCCCGGCAAGTACGAGGATTTCAAAGCGTACGAGACCGTCGCGCAGGCGATGGGCGGCGGGATGAGCACGACCGGCTGGCCCGACGGACCGCCGACCAGCAGCGGACCGCAGATCGGCGACTCCGGCAGCGGGATCCACATGGTCGCGGCGATCCTGGCGGCACTGTACCAGCGCACGCACACCGGCCGCGGCCAGCGCGTCACGGTCGCGATGCAGGACTCGGTGCTCAACCTGATCCGCGTGAAGATGCGCGATCAGCAGCGGCTGGCGCACGGACCGCTGCGCGAGTACCCGAACCAAACCTTCGCCGACTACGTCCCGCGCTCGGGGAACGCGTCGGGCGGCGGCCAGCCGGGGTCGGCGCTCAAGTGCGCGCCGGGCGGCGAGAACGACTACGTGTACGTGATCGTGCAGCCGCAGGTGTGGGCGCCGCTTGCGAAGCTGATCGGCCACCCCGAGCTGGTCGACGATCCGGGCTGGGCGACGCCGGCGGCGCGGCTTCCGCGTCTCGACGAGATGTTCGGCGTCATCGAAGCGTGGACGAAGCAGCGCACGAAGTTCGAGGTGCTCGACGCGCTGAACGCGATCGATGTGCCGTGCGGCCCGATCCTCTCGACCAAGGACCTGATCGAAGACGAGTCGCTCGCGGCGCGCGGGATGATCGCCGAAGTGCGCCACCCCGAACGGGGCGTGTTCAAGACCGTCGGCTGCCCGCTCGTCCTTTCCGACACGCCGGTCGAGATCACGACCTCGCCGCTGCTCGGCGAGCACACCGAAGAGATCCTCAACGAGATCGGCTGGGAGGGTAAGGACGCGAAAGCGCTCCATGCCGCCGGCGTCCTCTAGAGGGGTCATCCGCGGTAAACCCGTCGCGTTCGCCCTTCCGGCGATCCGCCATCGTCGATCGTCGGGCGTAAGCCCGACGTCCTTGTAGAACCGGAGAATCCATGCTGATCGATCGCCAAACCCGCGACAAGGCCGCGGTCCGCGCCGTCCTCGACCGCGTGAAAGCGGAGAACCGCACCGCGCTGACCGCGCCCGAGTCGAAAGAGATCGCCGACGCGTACGGCATCCCCGTCCCGCGCGAAGGTCTCTCGACCTCGCCCGACGAGGCGGCCCGCCTCGCCGAGCGGATGGGCTATCCCGTCGTCCTCAAGATCGTGTCGCAAGACATCTTGCACAAGACGGAAGCAGGCGGCGTGCTGGTCGGTGTCGAGGACGCCGGCGCCGTCCGCCGCGGCTACGAGACGATCGTCGCCAACGCGAAGAAGTATCAGGCCGACGCGCGGATCGCCGGCGTTCAGGTGCAGCAGATGCTGCCTTCGGGCGCGCAGGAAGTCATCGTCGGCGCGGTCAGCGATCCGAGCTTCGGGAAGCTGATCGCATTCGGCCTCGGCGGCATCCTCGTCGAAGTGCTCAAGGACGTCACGTTCCGCCTCGCGCCGGTCGCCGGCGACGACGCGCTCTCGATGCTCGACTCGATCCAAGCGGCCGAGATGCTGAAGGGCGTCCGCGGCGCGGAGCCCGTCGACCGCGCGGCGCTCGGCTCGATCATCGAGTCGGTCTCGCAGCTCGTCACCGACTTCCCCGAGATCGCCGAAGTCGACTTGAACCCGGTGTTCGCGACGCCGAAGGGCGCGACCGCCGTCGACACGCGCATCCTGGTCGACTGGAACCCGCCGGAGCGTCGCCAGCAGTACACGCAAGACGAGATCGTCACCGCGATGAACCGCATCATGCGGCCCGACGCGGTCGCCGTGATCGGCGCCTCGAGCGAAGAGGGCAAGATCGGCAACTCCGTGATGAAGAACCTCATCAACGGCGGTTACAAGGGCCAGATCTATCCGATCAACCCGAAGGCCGACGAGATCCTCGGCTACAAGGCCTACCCGTCGGTCAAGGACATCCCGGGCACCGTCGACGTCGCGGTGTTCGCCATTCCGGCGAAGTTCGTCGCCGCCGCGCTGACCGAGTGCGGCGAGAAAGAGGTCCCCGGCGCCGTGCTGATCCCGTCCGGCTTCGCCGAGACCGGAAACGAAGAAGGGCAGCGCGAGATCCAGGAGATCGGGCGCAAGTACAAGGTCCGGCTGATGGGTCCGAACATCTACGGGTTCTACTACACGCCGAAGGACCTGTGCGCGACGTTCTGCGTCCCGTACGACGTCAAAGGCACGGTCGCGCTCAGCTCGCAGTCCGGCGGCGTCGGGATGGCGATCATCGGCTTCGCGCGCTCGGCGAAGATGGGCGTCTCGGCGATCGTCGGGCTCGGCAACAAGGCCGACATCGACGAGGACGATCTGCTCACGTTCTTCGAGCAGGACGACTCGACGCAGGCGATCGCGATGCACATGGAAGACCTCAAGGACGGCCGCTCGTTCGCCGAAGTCGCGAAGCGCGTCTCGAAGAAGAAGCCGGTCATCGTGCTCAAGGCGGGACGCACGGCGCTGGGCGCGCGCGCCGCGAGCTCGCACACCGGCGCGCTCGCCGGGGACGACAAGGTCTACGACGACGTGCTGCGCCAGAGCGGCGTGATCCGCGCCCGCGGGCTCAACGAGATGCTGCAGTTCGCGCGCGCGGTGCCGATCCTGCCGACGCCGAAGGGCGAGAACGTCGTCATCATCACCGGCGCGGGCGGTTCGGGCGTGCTGCTCTCCGACTCGTGCGTCGACGCCGGGCTTTCGCTGATGAAGTTCGAGCCCGATCTCGACGAAGCGTTCAAGAAGTTCATCCCGCCGTTCGGCGCGTCGGGAAACCCCGTCGACATCACGGGCGGCGAGCCGCCCAAGACCTATCAGAACACGATCCGCCTCGGGCTGGAGGACCCGCGCATCCACGCGCTGATCCTCGGCTATTGGCACACGATCGTCACGCCGCCGATGGTCTTCGCGAAGCTCGTCGTCGAAGTCGTCGAGGAGTTCCGCGCGAAGGGGATCGACAAGCCGGTCGTCGCCTCGCTCGCCGGCGACGTGCAGGTGGAAGAGGCCAGCGAGTACCTCTACGACCACAAGATCCCGGCCTATCCCTACAACACGGAGACCATGGTGCTCGCGCTCGGCGCGAAGTACCGCTGGGCCCGCGCCGCCGGCCTCCTTTAGAGGGTTCGGCGCTCTGGACGAGCGCCCAACCCATCGCGCTTGCGGGCTCCGCCCGCAAGCTGCAGTCCGATCGGAGCGCCGCGGGCGGTATACCACATACCAAAAATCCGCCGGCGCTTCGGCGAACAAGGCGATCGGCGAGACCCCGGGGCTCGGGGCTTCAGTGCCGGTACCGGTGATTCTCCCCTGGATCCGTACGGCACAGGATGCCGAAGAGGCTCGATACGTTCAGGTCCGAGGCGACGGCCGCCGCCGGCGAATTCGGCAGGAAGATCAATCCTCCCAGCGAGTACCCAGCCGAAACGCGCTCCCGCGGCCCGTTCCGCCGGGACCCCGCACCCGCACCGCAATCTCAGCTTCCGCCGTCGGCATGTGGCGGAGTGAAGGATGGACATGGCCACCGCTCTCCGGAATCCGTGGGTCCAGCTCGTCACCGGAATCATCTGCATGGCGATGATCGCCAACCTGCAATACGGCTGGACGGTCTTCGTGGATCCTATCGGCGCGAAGCAAGGCTGGGGCCGCGCGGCGATTCAGGTCTCCTTTAGCGTCTTCGTCCTCGTCGAGACCTGGCTCGTTCCGTTCGAAGCGGCGCTCGTCGACCGCTATGGGCCGCGCATCATGGTCGCGATCGGGGGAATCCTAGCCGGGGCTGCCTGGCTGATCGACTCCCAGGCCAACACCCTCCCGATGCTCTACGTCGGCGGCGCCGTCGCCGGCGTCGGCGCCGGAATCGTCTACGGCACGTGCATCGGAAACGCCCTGAAGTGGTTCGCAGGCCGCCGCGGCCTGGCCGCGGGGCTGACCTCCGCCGGCTTCGGCGCCGGCGCCGCAATCACGGTGATCCCGCTGACGATGATGATCAAGAGCAGCGGATACCAGCACACGTTCTTCGTGTTCGGCTGCATCCAAGGTTTGATCATCCTCGTCTTCTCGATGCTGCTGATCAAACCGCCGAAGGTCCCGGCAGAGGCGGCGCGGCCGTCCGCGCGGGTGCTGCAGGGCACGCACGACTACACGCCGGGCGAAGCGCTCCGCTCGCCGGTGTTCTGGGTCATGTACGTGATGTTCGTCCTGGTCGGCTCGGGCGGGTTGATGGCGGTGGCGCAGCTGGCGCCGATCGCGAACGATCGCTACATCAACAATATCCCCGTTACCATCTTGTGGATCACCGCGCCGGCGCTCACCTACGCGCTCTCGCTGAACAACATCATGAACGGGATCACCCGCCCCGTTCTCGGATTCATCTCCGACCGGATCGGACGCGAGATGACGATGTTCTGGGCCTTCCTCCTCGAGGGGATCGGGATCTTCGCGCTGCTCTACTTCGGCTGGACGCCGGTGGCGTTCGTCGTGCTCTCCGGGCTGGTGTTCTTCGCCTGGGGCGAGATCTACAGCATCTTCCCGGCGACGACGCGCGACCACTTCGGACAGAAGTATGCGACGACGAACTACGGCATGCTGTACACCGCGAAAGGCACGGCGTCGCTGCTCGTCCCGTTGGCGAGCGTCATCACCGCGGCGACCGGCAGCTGGGCAGCGGCGCTTGCGATCGCCGGTGCGTTCAACATCGTGGCCGCGATCGCGGCGATCGTGGTGCTCCGCCCGCTGCGCGTCCGCGAGCTGAGCTCGAGGACGCCGCCGTCCATGTCCGCGACCGCCTCGGCCACCGTATGATGAGAAAGGGACACTTCGTGCGAACATCGCTCCGCGCCGCCGCCTCCGTTGCGGCGGCTCTCCTGCTCGCGTCCGCCGTTCCCGTCGCAGCGCCGGCGGCCGACGAGACGCACCTGGTGGCGCTCGTCGCCTCGAACGCGAAGGGCGCGTTCACCGAGCTCATCAAAGACTTCGAAAACGCCCACAAAGGCGTGACCGTCGACGCGCAGTATCTCGGCGGGAGCACGATCGGGAAGATGATCGACGAGGAGAAGCCCGCCGACATCATCTTGGTCGGGAGCACCGTCCTCGAAAAGGAGATGCAACTCATCGACCCGCCCACGCCGGTCCTGAGCAACAAGGAGATCATCCTCGTCCCCAAGGGGAATCCGGCGAAGATCAAGTCGCTCAAAGACCTGGCGAACCCCGACGTCAAGCTCTCGATGGGCACGCCCTCGTCGGCGGTCGGCAAGCTCGCCAGTCAGGTCGTGCAGAAGGGCGCGGGCGACTGGGGCTTCGACTTCGTCCAAGGCGTGCGCAAGAACATCACCGTCCAGAGCGAGAAGGGCAGCGACGTCGTGGGCGCGCTCGGCGACAAAGCGAACGCCGCGATCGCCTTCGCATCCGACGTCAACCCCGCGAAGTACGACTCGGTTCCGATCGACGACAAGTACAACGTCGAGTCCACCTACGTGATGACGGTGCCGAAGAACGCCAAGAGCGCCGCGCTGGGGCGCGAGTTCGTGACGATGGTGGCGGGCGCGCAGGGACAAGCGGTCCTGCGCAAATTCCACTACATGCCGCCCGCAAAATAGGGTCGCAGCGCGAAGGGCGCGGCCGTGCCGCGCCCTTTTCGTTTCCGCCCTGCGCGTCGGCTGCGCCCGCGTCAGTCGTAGGCGCGGCGGAAGGTCGCGTACGCGTACGGATAGTCGACGTAGAACCAGTTACGGAAGCTGCGCCGGACGAGTGCCGAGGCGGTGACGGGCGAGGCGCCCTTCATCACGTAGTGCATCCCGTCGAAGAAGTCGGCCGAGTAGCGCGGGTACGACGCCATCGGCGCGAAGCCGGGGAAGGGCGCGAACGGCGTCGCCGTCCACTCCCAGCCGTTGCCGACGAGGTCCTCGACGCCCCAGGCGCTCGCGCCCGCGGGCGACGATCCGGCCGGCTCCGGATCGAACCGCCGCCAGCCGAAGTTTCCGTGCCGCGCGGGATCGGGCACCGCCGCGCCCCAGGGATGCGCGCGCTCCTCGCCGCCCGGGCTGCCGAAGGCGGCGCGATGGTATTCCGCCTCGGTCATGAGCCGCGCCCCGCTCCACCGCGCGAACGCCGAGGCCTGTTCGTGCGAGCACCAGACCGGCCACGAGCCCGGGAGCGGCAGATCGTCGAAGGCGGCGAGCAGCATCCACTCGCCGTCGCGCTCGAACCAGAACGGCGGAGCCGGCCCCCCGTCGCGCACGAACGCGAGATAGTCGGCGTTCGTCACGTCGTAGGCGTCGACGGAGAACGCGCCGACGTCGACGACGTGCTCTTCGAACTCATTGTCCCAGGCGAAGGCGAGCGCGTCGCGCCGCGCGCCGAGCGTCGCGCGCCCGGCCGGGATCGCGACCGGTTCCCGGCGCGGCGCCGCGACGTCGCGGTGCGTCTGCCGCGGGCCGCGCTGCTTGTCGCGCGCGAGCCGGTTGATGATGTACGTCAGCGTCTCGTGGTGCATCTCCTCGTGCTCGAGGATGGTGTAGGCCGCCTGCGCGCGCTCCAGGTTCGGGTTCTCCGGCTGGTCGAGCCGCGCCGTCGCATACGCCTCGAGGACCGCGGCGTCGCAGGCGCCGCCGAAGCGGCGCACGCGTTCGCGCTCCGGCCACGCCGGACGCCGGTGCTGCGCCGCCGCGGCACGGTCGCGCGGATCGATCCCGCGGTCGAACAGCCGCTCCAGATCGGGGTCGACCGGCTCGCCGTGCAGCGCGTCGCGAATCAGGGTGTAGGACGAGAACGCCGGGATGTGGCCGTCGTAGAAGACGAACGGGTGCCGCAGCGGGATCGGCGCGTCTTCGTACGCGTCGGGCGCGATCGCCGCGAAGAGTGCGGCGGTTCGCGCGCGATTCGCGCGATAGCGCGCGGCGAACGCCTCCCGGTCGAGGCGGGGCGGGGCGAGCGTGTCCACGCCCCCGGCTTTACCCGGCGACCGCCCCGATCCCGCGTCCGCGCAAGTAGCCCGCGAGCCGGCCCGGCTCCATCGGCCGGGCGCAGAGGAAGCCTTGCACCCGGTCGCATCGTTCTTGCCGCAGGAAGGCGAGCTGCGCCGCGGTCTCGACGCCTTCGGCGCAGACCTCGAGCCCGAGGCTGTGCGCCATCGCGATCACCGTGCGCACGATCGTCGCGTCGTCGCGCTCGACCTGCAGCTCGCGCACGAACGACTTGTCGATCTTCAGCGAGTCCAGCGCGAACCGCCGCAGGTAGCCGAGCGAAGAATAGCCGGTGCCGAAATCGTCGACGGCGAGCCGCACGCCGGCGCGCCGCAGCTCTTCCAGGATCTGCGTCGACAGCGCTGCGTCGCTCATCGCGACCGTCTCGGTGATCTCCAGCTCGAGGTCCGAGGCGCGCACGCCGCTTCCGCGCAGCGCGTCGCGCACCTTCGCGGCGAGCGCGGCGTGGTGGAACTGCCGGCCCGACAAGTTGACCGCGAGCCGCAGTCCCGGAATCAGGTCTTGCCACGCGCGCAGCTGGCGCAGTGCGGTCTCGAGCACCCAGTCGCCGAGCGGGACGATCAGACCGCTCACCTCGGCGCTCGGGATGAACTGGTCGGGTCCGACGAGACCGAGCCGCGGGTGCTGCCAGCGCACCAGCGCTTCGAGCGCGACGACGCGATCGCCGTCGAGCGAGAGCTGCGGCTGGTAGTGGAGGACGAACTCACCGCGCTCGAGCGCCTTGCGCAGCGACTTTTCCTGCGAAAGGCGGGTGCGTAGGCTCGCGCCGAGCGCCGGGGTGAAGAACTGGAACGTGTTGCGGCCGCGTTCCTTCGCGCGGTACATCGCGACGTCGGCATGCTTGACGAGCGTCTCGACGTCGTCGCCGTCGAGCGGCGCGACCGCGATCCCGATCGACGTCGTGAGAAATTGTTCGTATTCCTCGACGAGAAACGGCTGATCGATCGCGCCGACGATGCGCTGCGCGAACGCGGCGAGGCGCTCGCGCGAGGGGTCGTCGCCGACCAGCACGATGAACTCGTCGCCGCCCATCCGCGCGACGAGCCCGTCGCCGCCCACGAGGCCGGCGACCCGGTCGCCGACGAGCTGCAAGATACGATCGCC
Organism: Vulcanimicrobiota bacterium; assembly: GCA_963795405.1. Lineage (GTDB taxonomy): Bacteria > Vulcanimicrobiota > Vulcanimicrobiia > Vulcanimicrobiales > Vulcanimicrobiaceae > Vulcanimicrobium. The sequence continues at coordinate 159,390 of CAWCHS010000004.1, read as the reverse complement.
CAACCCGTGGCCCAAGGTGTCGTTGATGTCCTTGAACCGGTCGAGGTCGAGCACCATCACGCCTACGCGCGACTTGGCCGGCGCGGCGCGCCCCAGCTCGTCACGCAGGCGCTCGGTGAACCACGCGCGATTCGGCAGCGCGGTGACCGGATCGTTGTAGGCGAGGTGCTTGAGCCGCGTGCGCGAGCGCCCGCGCTCGATCGCCGCGCCGACGAGCGCGCCCATCAGCTGCACCAGATCGCGATCGCTCGCGCTGAACGCATCGCGGCGCGGCACGTGCGAGGCGAACGAGAGCGTGCCGTAGCGGTTTCCGGCGACGTCGAGCGCGGTGCCGATGTACGCAGCGGGCGGAACTTCGCCGATCTCGGGCTCGCTCAGATAGGGCAGCCCGCGCAGGTCTTCGATCGCCAGCGCACCTTCGGTCGCCAGCGCGAGCCGTGCCAGCCGGCGAGGTACCGGATCGCCGATCGTCGCGACGTTGCGCTCGGCTTCGCCGTCGTACAGCGCGCCGCTCGCCATCCCCAGCATCCGGCATCCGGCGTCGATCGTCGAGCTGATGAGCGCCTCCGCCGTCGCGCTCGCCGAGGCGGCGACGAGGTACAGCTCGCGCAGCCGCTCGCTCTGCGCCGCGACCTCGCGCTCGGCACGGCGCACCGCGCTCAGGTCGCGGGCGACCAGATAGATCCCGGTGATCGTGCCGGAGAAGACGATCGGGATCAGCGTCGCCAGCATCGGGAACGTCGTCCCGTCGCGGCGGAGCGCGGTCAGCTCGAGCGTCGCCGCCTCCCCATCGTTGGCGCGGCGGCAGAGCTCGTGCGCCGCGGACCGGTCGCCCGGCTCGACGAGCTCCAGCCCGGGCCGCCCGACGAGCTCGTCGGGCGCGTATCCGAAATCGCGCAGCGTCGCCTGATTCGCGTCCGTCATGACCCCGTCCAGCGCGAGCGCGACCATCGCGTCGGGGCTGTAGTCGAAGATCGACCGGAAGCGCTGCTCGTTCTCGAGGGTCGCGCTCCACCGCGGATCCGTCGGCCAGTTGGCATCGACCTCGCGGTGGATCGTCATGGTCACGGCATCGGCAGCGGCGCGTCGCGCCAGCACCGTCACGGATTCGCCTTCGAAGCGGACGTCGTTGAGGAACACCGCGCTCTCGTCGAAGGCACGGCGGACCGCCGTCTCCAGCGCCTCGGCCGAGCCCGGCGCCGTCTCGCGAATCGTCGAGCCGATCAGCGCGCGGATCGGCTTCCCGAAGAGCCCCGCGGCCGGCGCGTTCGCCGACTGGATTCGGTTGTCACGGTCGAGGGCAAGCACCGTGTCGCGCCACCCGTCGGCGAACCGTTCGCATGCGTCCACGTGCGAACGCTCTTTCCACAGGTCTGTGTAAAACTCACGGCCCGGCGCGGAAACCGGCGGTTTTCGACGATGTCGCGAACCGGCGTTCCCGCGGCACGCGATAGGCGCGGCGCGATGCGAGAGAACGCCCGGTTCCCGGGCTCCGTGCCCCGGGCCGCGTCAGACGCTGAGGTAGGGTCGCAACCCGGCCAGCCCGCCTTCGCGACCGAATCCGGACTCGCGATAGCCGCCGAACGGCGAGCTCGGGTCGAACTGGTTGAACGTCTCGCACCACACGACGCCGGCTTGGAGCCGTTGCGCGACGTACATCGCCTTCGCTCCCTTGTCGGTCCAGACGCCCGCGGAGAGCCCGTAGGGCGTGTTGTTCGCCTTCTCGATCGCCTCGTCCGCAGTGCGGAAGGTCATGATCGAGAGCACCGGGCCGAAGATCTCCTCGCGGGCGATCCGGTGCGCCGCGGAGACCCCGGTGAAGAACGAGGCGCGGAAGAAGTACCCGCGCTCGGGGAGCGCGCACGACTGCTCGTGCAGCGTCGCGCCCTCGGCGACGCCGCTCGCGACCAGCTCGCGGATCTTCGCGTGCTGCTGCGGGGAGTTGATCGCGCCGATGTCGGTGTTCTTGTCGAGCGGGTTCCCCAGCCGCAGCGTCTCGATCCGCGCCGCGAGCCGTGCGACGATCTCGTCGTGCACCGGCTCCTGCACCAGCAGCCGCGAGCCGGCGCAGCACACGTGGCCCTGGTTGAAGTAGATCCCGTTGACGATGCCTTCGACGGCCTGGTCGAGCGGCGCGTCGGCGAAGACGATGTTCGCCGCCTTTCCGCCGAGCTCGAGCGTCAGCCGCTTCTCCGTCCCGGCGACGGCGCGGCGGATGATCTTCCCCACCTCGGTCGAGCCGGTGAAGGCGATCTTGTCGACCCCCGGATGCGCGACCAGGGCGGCGCCGGTCGCGCCGTCGCCGGTGACGATGTTGACGACGCCCGGCGGCACGTCGGCTTCCTCGCAGATCTGCGCGAGGACGAGGGCGGTCAGCGGCGTCGTCTCGGCGGGCTTCAGCACGACCGTGTTGCCGCACGCCAGCGCCGGCGCGATCTTCCAGGCCGCCATCAGCAGCGGGAAGTTCCAGGGCACGATCGAGGCGACCACGCCGACGGGCCGCGGATCGGGAGCGCCGGGGATCGCATAGCGCAGCTTGTCGGCCCAGCCGGCGTAGTAGAAGAAGTGCGCCGCGGCCTGCGGGAGATCGAAGTCGCGCGACTCCTTGATCGGCTTCCCGCCGTCCATCGTCTCGAGCACCGCCAGCTCGCGCGAGCGCTCGGTGATCGCCCGCGCGATGCGGTACGCGTACTTCGCGCGGTCGGCCGGCCGCATCGGGCGCCACCAGCGCTCGAACGCCTCGCGCGCCGCCGCGACGGCGGCATCGACGTCCGCGGGCGTGCCGACCGCGACGCGCGAGAGCTCGCGCTCGGTCGCCGGGTCGACGGTCGCGAACGTGCCGGCCGCCGACGGCACCCAGCGCCCGCCGATGAAGTGATCGTACGCCGGTGCGATGCGAACCGGCGCGGTTTCCGGGGCTGGTGCGTAAGCGAGCGGCATCGGCGGTGACTTTCGTGAGGCCGGAAGGGTCTCCCCGGGAAGGCCGCCAAACGGCCCGTCCGGGATGGTTGCGCGGAGCGTGCGCCGTCGATCGTCGCGGCGGTCGTTCTCGCGCTGATCGTGCCGGTCGCGATCTCGACCGGACTGCTCGTGCGCGGCTACACGCGCGCCGCGTTCGCCGACGAGCAGCTCGCGACCGAGGCGCGCGCATGCGTTCGACGCGCTGCAGCTGCAGCTCGACGAAGAGACCGGCGACGATCAGTCCTTGGCGATGTAGTCGAGCGAGCCGTAGCGGCCCGTCGCGAGCTTCTCGCGCTGCAGCAGCAGGTCGTCGAGCAGCGCCGAGGCGCCGATGCGGAAGAGATCGGGCGAGAGCCAGGGCTCGCCCAGCGTCTCGTCGATCAGCACGAGGTAGGCGATCGCGATCTTCGTCGTGCGCACGCCCCCCGCGACTTTCAGCCCGCGGCGCTCTCCGGTGCGGCGCGCGAAATCCCGGATCGCCTCGCACATGACCAGCGCCGCCGGCAACGTCGCCGACGTGCCGATCTTCCCGGTCGAGGTCTTGATCACGTCGGCGCCGGCGTCGAGCGCGAGATCGCTGGCGCGCCGGATCGCATCGTACGATCCCAGCTCGCCGGTCTCGAGGATCGCCTTCACGTGGATCGCGCCGCAAACGCGCTTCACCGCGGCGATCTCCTCGAACACGCGCGTTTCGTCGCCGGCGAGGAACGCGCCGCGGTCGATCACCATGTCGATCTCGTCGGCACCGGCTTCGAGCGCCGCTTCGGTGTCGCGCAGCTTCACCTCGAGCGAGGAGAGCCCGCTCGGGAACGCGGTCGCGACCGATGCCACCTTCACGTCGCTCCCGCGCAACGCGTCCTTGGCGACCGCGACGAGATTCGGGTAGACGCACACCGCGGCGACGCGCGGCGCGCCGGGCGCGGGGACGAGCGCCTTCGCGCAGAGCGAGCGGACCCGGCCGGGCGAGTCGCGTCCCTCGAGCGTGGTCAAGTCGATGCAGCGAATCGCAAGATCGATCGCGGCGAGCTTCGCCTCGTTCTTGATCGAGCGCTTGGCGAAGCCGGCGGCGCGCGCTTCGAGCATCACGGCGTCGACCGTCGGCGTCGTGGCTGCGGCGATCGTCTGCATATCGGGACGCTTCGCGGATCGCGGGCGGCTCGCCCGCAGGCCGAACGCAAAGGCGGCTCGCCCGCAAGGCGAACGCGAAGGGTTCAGACGAAGTCTGAACCCACCTAAGCGGCGCCGTCCCAGAGCGCGCTCAGCCGCTGCACGAGCGCGGCGTCGCGCGGCTGCACGCCGCTCCCGCTGCACGCGCGGCACGAGACGGGGCCGCACTCCGCGCAGGCGCCGCTCCCGGTGCAGTGGCGGCAGCGATCTTCCGGTGAGGCGGCGCGGCGCCGCCGGCGCGGCAGCGCCCAGCGCGCCGCGGCACGCCGCCGCCGCTCTTCATGACCGAGATCGGCGTCGCGCACGATCGCGTAGAAACCGAGGACCGAGACACAAGCAAGCACGCCGATCATGAAATCGGCGAAGGTGCGATCCCTCATCTAGCTACGTTATCGGACCGCCGGAGTCGGAGTTGAGTGATCGAGCGGGGCAAGAACCACCTTGTCACGCCCCTCGTGCTTCGCCTGATACAGCGCCTGATCGGCGGTGGCCAGGATCGTCCCCTCGGTGAGACCCGGCTCCGGCCGCGCCGAGGCGACGCCGACGCTGACCGTCACGATCCCGTTCGGCGCCTCCGGGTACGGTATCGCCAGCGCGCGCACGTTGTGCCGCACGCGCTCGCCGACGACGCGCGCCGCCTCGCCCTCGGCCAGCGGAAGGACGATTGCGAACTCCTCGCCGCCGTAGCGCGCCGCGACGTCGTCGGGCCGCAGCACCGCGCCCTGCACCGCCTGCGCGATCCGGCGCAGGATCTCGTCGCCGGCCTGGTGGCCGTGGCTGTCGTTGAAGCGCTTGAAGTGGTCGACGTCGATCATCAGCACGCCGAGCGCCGTATTGGTGCGCCGCGCGCGGTCCCACGCGCGGCCGAGCGCGCCGTCGAACGAGCGGCGGTTGGCGATCCCCGTCAGGCCGTCGAGCGAGACCAGCGCGGAGAGCGCGCGGTTGCGGTCGGCGAGTGCGAGCGCGAACAGCAGCGACTCGAGCGCGATCCCCGCGCTGAACGCGCGGGTGAGGCTGAGCCGCGGCAGCAGGATCCCGTGCAGGTTCAGGTCGTTGACGGCGATCCCGATCGCCACGAAGACGAAAGCGACGAGATAGAAGCGCGCGGGGGCGAAGCCCTGGCGCTTGGCGACGATCCCGCGCACGAAGAGCAGCCCGAGCAGCGCCGCCTGCGCGACTTCTTCGACCGATTTCCACGGCCCGTGCCACAGCGCGAAACGTTCGGCGGCGATCGCCGCGACGTTGAGGATCAGGACGGGAAGGGTGATCGCGTCGAGCGTGCGCCGCCAGCGCCCCAGTCCCAGGAAGGAGCGGCAGAAGCCGGTCAGCGCGACGTAGTAGATCGCGAGCGAGATCCCCTCGCTCGCGCGCATCGCCGAGGGCCAGCCGAGCATCGCCGCGCGTCCTTCGACCAGGGTGAGCCCCACCAGGCTGAACATCGTCGTCGCGTACCAGCCGAACGGCGGATCGCGCAGCACGACATAGAGCAGCGCGTTGAACGCGCCGATCGCGACGAAGAAACCCAGGAAGAACGCTGCGTCGCTAGAGATTGCCGCGCTTCGCCTGTTCCTGCTCGATCGACACGAACAGCGCCTTGAAATTTCCCTTGCCGAAGGAGAGCGAACCCCGCCGCTGGATGATCTCGAAGAACAGCGTCGGACGGTCCTGCAGCGGCTTGGTGAAGATCTGCAGCATGTATCCGCGATCGTCGCGGTCGACCAGGATGTCGAGCTCGCGCAGGATCGCGACGTCTTCGTCGATCGCGCCCACCCGCTCGCCGAGCGTCTCGTAGTACGAATCGGGGGTTTCGAGCAGCTCGACGCCGTTGCCGCGCAGCGCGCGCACCGTCTCCACGATGTCGCCGGACGCGATCGCGACGTGCTGGACGCCGGGGCCGCCGTAGAAGTCGAGGTACTCCTCGATCTGCGATTTCTTGCGGCCTTCGGCCGGCTCGTTGATCGGCATCTTCACCGCGCCGCTCGGGCTCTGCATCACCTTCGAGCGGAGCGCGGTGAACTCGGTCGAGATGTCCTTGTCGTCGAAACCGATGAGCTGCGTGAAGCCGAACGCCTGCGCGTAGTAGTCGCACCAGCGGTCCATCTCGTTCCAGCCGACGTTGCCGACGCAGTGGTCGATGCGCAGCAGGCCGACGCGGTGCGGAGCACGCGCCCCGTTGGCCCACGCGCGGTATCCCGGGAGCCACGGGCCGCCGCGCTCGCCGCGCTGGACGAAGGTGTGCACCGTCTCGCCGTAGGTGGCGACCGTCGCGGTGACGACGCCGTCGCGCTCGGCCGGCGCCGCGACCGGCCGCGCGCCGCCGGCGACCGCGGCCTCGAAGGCTTCGCGCGCGTCGGGGGTGCGCAGGGCGACGTCGCGCACGCCGTCGCCGTGGCGGTCGACGTGCGCGCCGATCGGATCGCCGGCCGCGAGCGCCGAGGTCAGCACCAGCACCAGATCGTTCTGGCGCACGACGTACGAGGCGCGGCCCTTCGTCCCGGTCTCGGGCCCGGCATAGGCGACCGGTTCGAAACCGAACGCGGTGCAGTAGTAATGCGCGGCTTGTTTGGCGTTGCCGACCCAGAGCTCGAGGTGGTCGAACTCCAGTGAGGCGAGCGCCGTCGAGCGGCGCGACGTCATCGTGCTCACAATCGATTGGTTACCCCGGAAGTCCCACCTTCCCTCGCGGGACCAGCGCCTCCCTTCCGGCGGCGCGAGGTGGGTAGAAGAGGGTCCGACGCATTCCAACCTGGGGGATTCATGGACACGACGGACGTCCGCGAGGCCGCGCGAAGCGCGGTCAACCAATCGAAATCGTTCGTGACGCGCTTGGTCGACGAGCGCACGCGATCGTGGGGCGAGCAGATCGGCTCGACGGCGCGCGATCTGCAGACGATCGGCGACGACTTGCGGGCCAGCGGGACGCTGGCGCCGCTGGCAGACTACGCCGATCAAGGCGCCGCGCTGGTCGACCGGCTCGCCCGGTATCTCGGCCAGGCCGACGCGGAGCGGCTCCTCGGCGACCTCGAGAACCTCGCCCGGCGGCAGCCGTGGGCGTTCGCGGCGGGCGCGGCGGCGATCGGCTTCGCCGGCTCGCGCTTTCTGAAGACGTCGAGCGCGCGCCGCTACCGCAGCGCGGTCGGCGAGCTTCCGGGCGGCGGCGCGACCGGCGCGGGCGCGGGGTACGGACAAGTCTCCGCGCCCTACGGCGCAGCCCCGACCGCGGGCGGTTCGCGGACGTCATATGGAACCTGACGCTCCACGCGAAGCAGACCGCTCGCTCGGCGAGCTGGTCGGCGAGCTGAGCAGCGAGGTCTCCGCGCTGGTGCGCGAGGAGATGCAGCTCGCCCGGACCGAGCTCGCCGCCGCCGCGAAGCCGGCCGCCGCCTCGGCGGGGCTGCTCGGGACGGGGGCCCTCTTCGGGCTCGGCGCGTTCGGCGCCGCGACCGCGTTCCTCATCGCGCTCATCGGCCTGTGGCTCCCGGTCTGGGCCGCTGCGCTGCTGGTCGCCGCCGCCTACGGCCTCGTCGCGCTCGTCGCCGGCCTGACCGCCAAGAAAACCATCGAACACACCGCGCCGCACGCCTTCGAGCAAACGGCGCAGACCCTGAAGGAAGACATCGAATGGGCAAAGACGCGAGCGAAATCCGGCGCGAGATAGAAGAGACGCGTGCCCGCCTCGGCGACACTGCCGACGCGCTGGCCTACAAGTCCGACGTCCCCGCGCGCGTCAAGGACAACGCGGCGGAGAAGCTGGAAACGGTGCGCGGCACCGTCGGCGATCTCGCCGCGACCGTCAAAGATGCCGCCGGCACGGCCAAGGATGCCGCCGGCAGCGCCGCCGGCGCGCTGAAGGATACCGTCGCCGGCGCGGCCGGAACGCTCAAAGAGAGCGTGGGCGGTGCGGCGGGCACGGTGAGGAACGCGTTCTCGAACGTGAGCGAACGGCTCCCCGAGCCCGGCGACGTCGCCGACGCGGCGCGCCGCGGCTACGGCTTCGTCGCGCAGAACCCGCTCGGGCTCGCGCTCGGCGCGCTCGCCGTCGGTTTTCTGGCCGGGCTCGTCCTTCCGATCAGCGAGTACGAGCGCCGCACCGTCGGGCCGATCCGCGACGACCTCGTGGACCGCGCGCAAACGGTCGGCGGCGACGCGCTCGCGCACGGCCGCGCCGCGCTGCAAGAGACGGCGCAAGCGACGATCGAAACCGCCCAGCGCGCCGTGCGCGAGCACGGGCATCAGCTGCTGAACGACGGGATCGGTGAAGCCGGGATCGCCGGAACCGTGATCGAGCACGGTCGCGCCGTTCTCGAAGAGACGGCCCGGACCGCCGCCGAGACGGCGCGGCAGTCGGCCGTCGAGCACGGCCGCCTGATCGTCAGCGAAGCGAAGGGCGAGTCCGTTCACGGCGAGAGCCAGTCGAGCTCGCAGGGTGCGAGCGGAGCGTCCGGAACCGGCTCGGCCTGAGCGCACCTCCGAAGGACGGCGGCGGCGGCGAGACCCGCGCGGTATCGCGCGGGTCTCGTTTCGCACGCGTCGCGCTGCTGTGGCTGGCCGGCGCCGACCTGCGGATCACGCTCCTGGCGATCCCGCCGGTCATCCCGCTGATCCATCGCGATCTGCGGCTGGGCGAGTCGGGGGTCGCGGCGCTCTCGAATCTTCCGGTGCTGGTGCTCGCCGGCTCGTCCGTCTTCGGCGCGCTGCTCGTCTCGCGGCTCGGGGCGCGACGCGCGCTCATCGCCGGGCTGTGGATCATCGCGATCTCCGGCGCGCTGCGCGGCGCCGGTCCGTCGCTCGCGGTGCTGTTCGCCATGACCTTCGCGATGGGCGTCGGGATCGCGCTCATCCAGCCCGCGTTTCCGACGCTTTCACGCGCCTGGTTCCCCGACCGCGTCTCGTTCGCGACCAGCATCTGGGCGACCGGCCTGCTCAGCGGCGAGGCGATCGCGGCCTCGTTGACGATCCCGCTCCTGCTCCCGCTCTCGCACGGAAGCTGGGAGATCAGCGTCGCCGCGTGGAGCGTGCCGGTCGCGATCACCGCGGTGCTGCTCGCGTTCGTGCGCGACGCGGTTCCGAGGGCGAGCGGGGGGCGCGCCGCGTGGTTCCCCGACTTCCGCAGCCGCGATGTGTGGCGGCTCGGAACGTTCCAGTCGGCGGCGAGCCTGGCGTACTTCGGCGCGAACACGTTCATGCCGGATTTTCTGCACGCGACGCACCAGCCGGGACTGGTCGGGCCGTGTCTGGCCGCCTTGAACATCGGGCAGATCCCCGCCTCGATCGCGGTCGGGATGCTGCCGGTCCGCATGCTCGCGCGACGCGCGACGCTCTACGCCGTCGCGGCGCTGATCCTGATCGGGATGCTGGCGTTCGTGTTCGTCGGCGGCGCGGCGGCGATCGCCGCGGCGGTCGTGCTCGGACTGACGACGGCGTACGTGCTGACGCTCAGCTTCGCGCTGCCGGCGTTCCTCGCCGCACCGGCCGACGTCCCGCGCATCGCCGCTGGGACGTTCACCCTCGGCTACGCGATCGCGTTCGCGACGACGCTGATCTCGGGCGCGGCGTGGGACCTGAGCCGCTCGCCGGTCGCGGCGTTCCTGCCGCTGCTCGCGGCGGCGGTGATCGTCGCCGCGATCGGGCCGCGCTTCGCGCCGCTGGTCGCGCGCGCCGCGGATTCAAGCGAACGCGGCTGAGACGCGCGAGCGGTCAGCGCGCGGCGGCGCGGTTCCAGGGCGCCAGCGCGTGGAGCCGCGCGGCGAGCGCGTTCGCGACGAGCGCGCGCGCGTACGCCGTGAAATGGTAGTCGGCCGAACCGAACAGCGGGACGTGGTTCGGCGCGCGCTCTTCGGCGGCGAACGCCGGGTGCTCGTCGAGGACGGGAACTCCGGATCGTGCGACCGCGTCTTCGAGCTCGTGGGTCGCCGCGGCGTCGGGCTGCATGTCGTACGGCGGCTCGAACTCTTTGGCGATGGGGTACCACGCCGATTCGGCCGGCGCGAACGCCGCCGGGATGGGATGGACGACGACGACGAACCCGATGTTCGCGGCGCTCAGCTGACGGTGTACGTCCTGCAGCGTCCGGGTCAGCTCGCCAGGCCACGTCGGCGCGCGCAGATCCGGCGTGCGGTGCTCGTTCTCGAACGTCGTGATCACGTTGCCGAGGTTGAGATTCAGGACGACGAGGTCGTAGGCCCCGGTGCGCGCGCACAAGTCGGCGAAGTCGCGGAACTGCGCGTTCGCGAGCCGCACGACGGGCACGACCTTCGGATGCTTCCCGGTCGCGGCGAGCCCGGGGTCGGCGGCGAGCCGCTCTTGCAGAATCCCTTCGATCGACGTCGGCCAGTCGGTCACGAAATAGATGTACGAGTTGCCGACGTAGGCGATGCGGTACTCGGACGGATCGGGGTGCTCTTCGGCGCCGGGGAGGACCGCCTCCAGCTCGCCCCACGGATCGACGCGGTCGATCGGCGAGAGCCGGCGCAGGCGCCGGTTCCCGCCGTCCGCGACGAGGAGTCCGCCGTCCGGCGCGCGCGCGATCCCGAGCGGAGCGAAGAACTTCGCTCGGAGCCCGGGGCCGTCGGCAAAGCCGCCGGTGTTGTTCGACGCGCTCTCGCTTGGGATTCCGGCGATGGTGTCGAGCTGCCCGGAGATCACCTCGAGCACGCGCACGGTGTTCGTACGCAGCTCGGTGAACGCGACGGTGTTCGCGTCGAGCGCGGCGAGGAAGGCGGGCTGTCCGAGCGGATCTTCGCCGCTCGTGTCCTTCGTGTGCGGCCCGGCGACGATCCCGTCGCGCGGGAAGTCGCGGTCTTCGCTCGGATCGCGCCCGATCCGGCGCGCCACGATCCCGTGCAGATCGCCGGCGAACACCGTCAGCCCGACCGGGCCGTCGAACACCGCGACCGCGTACGGCCGCTCGCCCAGCGCGGGGAGCGTCGTGACGGTGCCGGCGGGATCGATCTCGCGGATCCCTGTATAGTCGGCGACGAACAGATCGTCGTGCGCGTCGACGGCGAGGCCGGTCGGATCGCCGAAGCGTGCCGTCGCGCGCGGCCCGTCGACGTGGCCGCTCGCCGCCGGCGATCCGGCGTAGGTCGTCACGTCGCCGCGCGTGTCGATCGCGCGGATGCAATGGTTCAGCGTGTCGGCGACGTAGATCGTCCCGTCCTTGCGGATCGCGATCCCCGCCGGGCGGTTGAAGCGCGCCGCCGCGCCGCGCCCGTCCGCGTAGCCGCCGGTCACCCAGAAGCCGCTCGCGTCGAGCGCGCCCCCGCCGGCGAGCGTTCGGATCGCGCCGTCGGGGTCGAGGCGACGGATCCGCTGCCCGCCGCCGTCGGAGACGTACAGCCGGCCTGCCGCGTCGTATGCCACGCCGGTCGGCATCACGAACGATCCGTCCTTGCCGTCGGCGAATCCCGGCGTTCCGTCGCCGCCCAGCGTCGTGACGACGGTCGTCGCGCGGAACGGCTGCGTCGTCTGGGCGCGCGCGGGCGGCGTCGATGCGAGCGTGACGAGCAGCGCGCACGCCGCGAGGCGCGCGAGACTACTGCGCCGCATCGCCGGACGTCTCGCGCGGCAGATCGGCCGCGGGCTTGACCGAGATCCCCGCAGGAAACGTGCCGCGCCGCGCCGCCGCCTCCCAGCCGGGCGGAAACGCTGTCTGGGGCCGCACGTCGCCCTCGACGGTGAGCAGGGTGTGCACGCCTTCGTAGGCGCTGGTGCGGTACGGTCCCGAGACGAGCCCCGATTTGGTGAACACGACGTTGACGCGCAGATGTTTCGATCCGGCGGGGAGCGCCGGCGCGCGCGTGACGAACAGCTTCACCGCCTCGTACTCGAGCGCGCGCAGCGCCTCGTCGCGCGGCGTTGCCTCGTCGATCAGCCGTTCCACCCACATCGTCGCGTCCCACCACAGCACCGGCCCGCCGGCGTCCTGCGCGAGGACGACGCGCGGCGAGGGATACTGCGTGAGATCGGGGACGTGCGGCGCCGCGGCCAGCGCGCACAGCAGAAGCGCGAGCGAGGCTCGCCGCGGGAGGTTCACAGGAACGCCCGGTAGATCGTCAGCGCGTCGGCGGTACTCGGCGCGGCAATCCATCCCAGACCGAAGGTGAAGCTCGCGTACGTCAGGGCGACCGAGGCCGCGCTCAGCGCCGGCGAGGGCGCGCGCAGCCATGCGACGCGGCGCACGACGCCGCCGCGCCAGAGATGATAGACCGCCAGGCACGCGCCGTTCCAGATCCCCCAGATGACGAAGTGCCAGCCCGCGCCGTGCCACACCCCGACGACCACCATCACCGCAACCATGCAGGCCAGCACCGAGGGCCGCACCGCGTTCGCCCGCGACGCGCGCGGCTCGCGCACCCGCTTGGCGAGCGGAATGTAGACGTAATCGCGCACCCACGACGTCAGCGACATGTGCCAGCGGCTCCAGAACGCCAGAACGTTGGTCGCGAGGAACGGCCGGGCGAAGTTCTCCGGAACGCGCACGCCGAACAGCATGCCGAAGCCGATCGCCATGTCGGAGTAGCCCCCGAGGTCGTAGTAGACTTTCACGCTGCCGGCGATGAGCGCGAGCGCATACGTCTTCGCGGTGAAGGCCGGGTCGGGATGAAAGATCGGGCCGGCGAAGAGCGAGGCCGGATCGGCGATCGCGACCTTCTTGAACAGTCCGAGCAGGATGCGGTAGAGCGCGGCGTTGAGCTGCGCGCCGCGCGCGAGCTCGAGGCCGTCGGCCTGCGCGACGAAGGTGCCGTAGCGTTTGATCGGGCCGGCGATCATCGTCGGGAAGAACAGCGCGAAGAGCAGGAACTGCTTGAGCGTGAACTCTTTGATCCGCCCGGCGTGGACTTCGACGACGAAGTGGATGAACTCGAAGGTGAAGAACGAGATCGCGAGCGGCGCGACCAGCGGGCCGAAGACGGGGGCGTGCCAGCTCGGGAATGCGCCGGCGAACGCGGCGCTCAGCCAGCGCGCGTACTTGAAATAGGCGAGGGCGAGGGTGAGCGCGGCGATCGCGCCGCCGGCGAGGACGTAGCGGCGCGAGCGCTCGCCGGCGCCGTGCAGCAGCCGCGCGACGAGGTACGTCGCGAGCGCCGCCGTGACCACCACCAGCAGATTCGCCGGCCCCGCTTCGGCGTAGAACGCGAGCCCCGCGAGGATCAGCACGTAGGCGCGCAGCCGCCGCGGCGCGAGCGCGAACGCCGCCACGACGACGAGCGCGAACGCGGCGAAGACCCAGCTGTTAAAATACATCGAGCAGCCGCGCGACGTGCGGTGCGATCGCTCGCGCCAGCCGCGCTCCCCCGTCGGCGTTGACGTGCGTGTTGTCCAGGAAATCGCCCGCGGCGAGAAGTCCGTCGAGGTTCAGCGTCGCGAAGCGGTAGCGGCCGGCGAGCTGCGTGAGCCGCGCCAAGTTCGCCCGGTACGCCGCGTTGTCGATGTACGGGTGCAACAGCGCGTGGTTGATCGGCGGGAGCACGACGAGCGCCGGGATGCGGTTCCGCGCCAGCGTGCGCAAGAGATGGTCGGCATAGGCAAACGAGACGTTGTCGGCGGCGAGCGGCGTCAGATCGTACATCGCGGCGTAGGCTGCGGTTCCGCGGCGCGGGGCCGGCTGTACGAGGGGCTCGACGCGCGTGTAAATTGCGCTCGCCAGATCGGCGTCGCCGAAGAGGGCCTGATGCAGATCGAGCCGTGCCCCGTAGAGGCGCCAATGGTCGCCGACGAAGCGGTCGAGCCGCTCGCCCGGCGTGATCTCGCGGCGGCGCTGCGCGTCGGTGAGCCGGCCCGCATCGAACGGTTCGAGCAAATCCGGGAGGGCGAGATCGGCCAGCGCCGGGTTCAGCCGGTCGTACGCCGACGACGTCTCGTTGAAGGTCGCGGGGTTGAGCTCGAGCAGCACGGCACGCGGCCGCACGCCGTGCGCGAGCAGGAAGCGCAGCACGAAGTCCGCGTTGATCGGCGTCTGCGCTTCGTAGGCGAGGTTCTCGACGGGCGCCGCGCCGAGATCGCGCGCGAGCTGCCCGACCGGCGAAGCCTCCGGCGAGACGCCGAAGCCCCACAGCTCCGAGTCGCCGAGCACGACGAGTCCGTCGCGCGCGGCGTCGCGCAGCGCGTAGCGCTGCAGGTAGCCGCTCGAGAAATGTGCCGGCAGCCGCCCCGGCGTGGTCCGCCACGCGGCCAGCGCGAGGTCGGTGAGCACCAGCAGCAGCACGGTGACGAGGGCGCTGACGCGGATGTCGGCGCGTCGCGCGCCGGTCTCAGAACGCGCCATAGAAGAAGCGGTACTGCTCCGCGGAGGCGAGCACGATCGTCGCGACGATGAGCAGGTAGAAGATCACGCCCATCGCAACCGCGTTGTCGACCGGCAGCCGCAACCGGCGTCGCCTCGAATGCTGCATCCCAATCCAGAACGGCGAGTTTTTCGCTTCCCCCGTGGGACCGTTTGGGCACCCGGGGGCCGTTCGCCTGGTGCTTGCTCGTGCTGCGAGGCGGGCTCATCGGGACGGGTCGCGCAGGGCTTCCCGAAAGGCTTTGGAACCCGTATCATGGGCTGAGCCTCGACGAGGGTTGGGCCTCGCGCAACGGAAAACCGTGAACCCCGCCAGGCCCGGAAGGGAGCAACGGTAAGCGGACCCTTTCGTGTGCCGCGAGCCACCTGGCCCTCGTCCTGGCCTTTTCTTTCGTTGCCATGCAGAATCTGATAACAGCCGTGCTCGCCGGGCTGGTGAGCGCGATCGTCGTGACGGGCGGGTACCACCTGCTGGTCGCGGCACCGCGCCTCCGCCGGCTCCGCACGATCCTCGATACTCATGACGGGCTGCTGGGCGGCGGCGCCTCGGGCGCCGTCGACCGCCTCGGCGCGCTCGAGCGCGAGCATGCGGCGGCGGCCGCGGACCGCGCCTCGCACGCACTGCGGCTCGATGCGCTCGAGACCGTCGCGCGGACCGACGTGGCGCGGGTCGGCTTCGTCCGCTACAACGCCTTCAGCGACGTCGGCTCCGACCTTTCGTATGCACTCGCCCTGGTCAATCGCGACGGGGACGGCGTCGTGATCAGCAGCATCTGGTCGCGCGAAGAGACGCGCACGTACGGCAAGGCCGTCCAAGCATTCAAGACCGCGCAGGACCCCTCGGAAGAGGAGCTCGCGGCGATCGCCAGAGCGCGGGGCGCGGCGTCATGAATACGAAGACCTTCCTCATCAAGATCATCCCGCCGTCGGGATACTCCGTCTACCGGATCGCTGTCACGCGCAAGCACATCTATGCCGCGCTGGCGGGCGTGGCGATCGCGCTGCTGGGCGCCGTCGGTCTCCATACCTACCAGCTCCGCCGAGCCGAAGCGGACGTGCGCGCGCTCCAGACGATGACCGCCGAGCAAGAGTCGCGCCTGCGGGCGATCGACAAGCAGGCCGACACGCTCTCGGGCCAGCTTCGCGCGGTGCAGAAGGAGAACGCCGAGATCAAGCGCCTGATCGGCGTCCCGCGCGGTACGAAAGATCAGCACGCCTTCGTCGCGCCGCGCGCGCGCACGCTCGCGGCGGCGAGCTTCTCGACGATCCAGTCGCGGCTGCGCGCCCTCGCGCGCCAGTCGGCGGTGACCAGCGCCGACGCCGAACGGCTCCGGCGGCTGGCGTTCCGCGTGCTGAACCTGCGCCGGATGGCCTCGTTCGCCCGCGAGCGCATGATCGCGGCGATCCCCTCGCTGAACCCCGTCCGCGGCGAGGTCGCCGCCGGCTTCGGCTGGCGGACGAACCCCTGGCCCGAGTTCCACAAAGGCGTGGACCTGGCGGCGAACTACGGCGATGCGGTGCACGCCGCGGCGGCGGGGACGGTGGTCAGCGCGGGCTGGGACCCGGGCGGCTTCGGGATCAAAGTCGACATCGACCACGGCAACGGGTACCACACCTGGTATGCGCATCTCTCGCGGGTCGCTGTTCAAGCGGGCCAGCACGTGACCAAGGGAGAGCCGATCGCCTTCGTCGGCTCGACCGGCGAGTCGACCGGGCCGCACCTGCACTATCAAGTCATGTACGACGGTCAGCCGATCGACCCGGCGCCGTTCCTGACCGGCGTCCCGGAGCGCGTCCTGGCGACCCTCCCCGATCCCGAGGCGCAACACGGATGAGCCGGGTGAGGTAGCTAGCTTCCTATGTGCGAGCTCTGGCGGATCGTCGCCGACATCTTCTATCTGTACATCCTGGTGATGCTCGTCTACGCCGTGCTCTCCTGGATTCCGAGCATCCGCGGGCGCTGGACGCAATACGTCGCGATGCTGGTCGAGCCGGTGCTGGTCCCCGTCCGCCGCGTGATCCCGCCCCTCGGCGGCATCGACCTTTCTTTTCTCGTCGTGCTGATCGTGCTCGAAGTGATCCTGCGGATGATCATCGCCCCGCAGATCGCGTCGGCGTGTTCTCTGTATTACTGACCCCGTGATCCAGCTCGACCCTGCGAACGCCGAACCCGGACCGGCCGGCGTTCGCAACTTCTGCATCATCGCGCACATCGACCACGGCAAGACGACGCTGAGCGATCGTCTGATGGAGTTCACCCGGACCGTGGGCAGCCATCGCGAGATGGAAGAGCAGATGCTCGACGCGATGGACCTCGAGCGCGAGCGCGGGATCACGATCAAGATGCACCCGGTCACGCTCACCTACACGGCGCGCGACGGGCGGACGTACGAGCTGAACTTCATCGACACGCCGGGGCACGTCGACTTCTCGAGCGAGGTCTCGCGCTCGCTCGCCGCCTGCGAAGGCGCGCTGCTGGTGATCGACGCCGCGCAGGGGATCGAAGCGCAGACGCTCGCCAACTACCACCTCGCGCTCGAGCACGACCTCACGATCATCCCGGTGATCAACAAGATCGACCTTCCGGCCGCCGACGTCGAGCGCGTCCGCGGCGAGATCGAGGAGATGCTGGTGATCGAAGGCTCCGACGCGATCCCCGCCTCGGCGAAAGAAGGGATCGGGATCGAGGATATCCTCGAGGCGATCGTCACGCGCATTCCGCCGCCGCGCGGCGACGATCGGAAGCTGCGCGGCCTCATCTTCGACGCGCAGTTCGACCCCTATCGCGGCGTCGTCGCCTACGTGCGCGTGGTGGACGGCGAGCTCAAGGTCGGCTCGCGCTTCATGTCGATGGCTCACCGGCGGGTCTACGAAGCGACCGAGGTCGGGATCTTCAAGCCGGAGATGCGCAAGACCGCCGCGCTCGGCGTCGGCAACGTCGGCTACGTGATCGCCAACATCAGGTCGCTCGGCGACATGGACGTCGGCGACACGATCACGCTCGCGGACGACCCGGCGACGAACCCGCTGCCGGGCTACAAGCCGATCGTTCCGATGGTCTACTGCGGGCTGTACCCGAACGAAGGCGTCGAGGTCAGCGAGCTGCGCGACGCGCTCGAGAAGCTCGCGCTGAACGACTCCGCGCTGCACTTCGAGCCCGAGTCCTCGATCGCGCTCGGCTTCGGCTTCCGCTGCGGATTCCTCGGCCTCTTGCACATGGAGATCGTGCAAGAGCGGCTCGAGCGCAACTTCAACCTCGACCTGATCGCGACGTCGCCCTCGGTCGTGTTCCGGGTGACGCTGACCGCCGGGACCGTCGAAACGATCGACAACCCGGCGAAGCTCCCGCCACGGGACAAGATCGCGACGATCGAGGAGCCCTACGTCAAGGCGACGGTGATCACGCCGCCCGACTACGTCGGCACGATCATGGAGCTCACGCAGTCGCGGCGCGGCAGCCTCGGCAACATGGAGTACCTGCACGACGGCCGCGTGATCCTCACCTACGAGCTGCCGCTGGCCGAGGTGATCGTCGACTACTTCGATCAGCTCAAGTCGCGCACGAAAGGCTACGCTTCGCTCGACTACGAGGTCAGCGGCTACAAGGAAGGCGATCTGGTCAAGCTGGAGATCATGCTCAACGGCGAGCCGGTCGACGCGCTTTCGTTCATCGTCGCGCGCGAGAAGGCGCAGTCGCGCGGCCGGGCTCTGACGGAGAAGCTGAAGGAGCTGATCCCGCGCCAGATGTTCGACGTGCCGATCCAGGCCGCGATCGGCGGGAAGATCGTCGCGCGCGAGACGGTCACCGCGATGCGCAAGAACGTCCTGGCGAAGTGCTACGGCGGCGACATCACCCGTAAGCGCAAGCTGCTGGAGAAGCAGAAGGCGGGCAAGGAGCGGATGAAGCGCGTCGGCCGCGTCGACCTCCCGCAAGAAGCGTTCATGGCGGTGCTGCGGCTCGGCGAGTCGTGAGCTCGCCGATCAGCCGTCGAGCCATGCCCGAGGGGATCGGCGGGCGCGCTCGACGCTCCGCGCGCTGAACGACGCGATGCGGGTGTACGTGGCGACGAAGAACGCCGGGAAGCTGCGCGAGATGGAAGCGCTGTTCGGCGGAGCATTCACGCTGACGACGTTCGCGGACTATCACGACCCGCTCGAGGGCGACGCCTCGTACGCCGACAACGCGGCGCTGAAGGCGCGCACGCTGCGGGCGCAGTTGGAGCGCGCGGGCATCGCGGCGGCCGTCCTCGCCGACGACTCGGGGCTCGAGGTCTACGCGCTCGACCATCGCCCCGGCGTGCTGACCGCGTACTACGGCGGGGTCGAGCTCTCGTGGAGCGAGCGCCGCCGCCGGCTGATCGCCGAGCTCGACGCGGCCGGAACGGCGGACCGGCGCGCGCGGTTCGTCTGCGCGCTGCACTTCATCGACGCCGCCGGCCGTGAGCTCGCCGTCTTCGCGACGGTCGAGGGCGAGATCGCACGCGAAGAGCGCGGCGAGCTCGGCTTCTCGTTCGATCCGGTCTTCGTGTACGTCCCCGCCGGCCGGACGTTCGCCGAGCTGACGCCCGCGGAGAAGAACGCCGTGAGCCACCGCGCGGTCGCCGCCGCCGGCCTCGCCGCGGCACTCCGCCAGGCCGGGATCGGTTCCGGCGGCTGAGGGCCGCTGCGGATAACCAAGCCGATCGCTGTGATTCGCGGACCGTGCATCGCCGTGGTTTGCGTGGTTCGCGGACCGATGCATCGGGTGGTTTACGGACCTCCCGGGAGCTAGCGTCGTACCGCCGGACGCGAAACGGCCCGGTGGGTTGACCGGGCCGCCTCGGACTTGGTGCACCGCGAAGGACTCGAACCTTCAACCAATTGATTAAGAGTCAACTGCTCTACCATTGAGCTAGCGGTGCGACGATGGTCAGGGTACCCGCTCCACGGCCCTTTCGTCAAGGCCTCGCCGGCGGAGCGGAGATCTGGTGCGCCCGGTGGGACTCGAACCCACGACTCTCGGCTTAAAAGGCCGGTACTCTACCAACTGAGTTACAGGCGCGCGCCGGTTCGTCGTTCTGCGCGCACGTCGATGATTCCGCGCGAGAACGCGCGCGACCGCGACGCTCGCCGGACGCCGGCGTTCGGAACGCAGAGCGCAGCAACAGGAACGGCCCCGCAGCTCTGCGAGGCCGTTTCCGAACTTGGGGTGACTGACCGGGTTCGAACCGGCGACCTCCTGAGTCACAGTCAGGCGCTCTAACCAGCTGAGCTACAATCACCGCGAGCCGCCCCGATTTCGGCGCGTCGGC
This sequence comes from Vulcanimicrobiota bacterium, assembly GCA_963795405.1. Taxonomy (GTDB): domain Bacteria; phylum Vulcanimicrobiota; class Vulcanimicrobiia; order Vulcanimicrobiales; family Vulcanimicrobiaceae; genus Vulcanimicrobium. The sequence goes on along the minus strand of CAWCHS010000004.1, from coordinate 139,686 downwards.
AACGCGCCCTGCCGCTCGCAGTTGCATCGCGCCCGGAGGGAATCGAACCCCCATCGTTCCGCTTAGAAGGCGGATGCCTTATCCGTTAGACCACGGGCGCTCGAACGCGCGCCGCCGCGAGGGGCGCGGGGTTCTGGTCGGGATGACAGGATTTGAACCTGCGACTTCTGCGTCCCAAACGCAGCGCTCTACCAAGCTGAGCTACATCCCGGCGGCCTCATCGTACCACGCCCGCTCAACCGGCTGCGGTGTGCGCCGCGCCGCGCCGCGGCGCTGCCGGCGCCCGCTTCGGGGCACTGCTCGGGTCAGATGAGACTCGGGACGGAAGACTCAGCTCGCGAGCGCGCGCCGATCGTCGATCGCCTCGATCAGACGTCTCTGGACTTCGGGATCGAGGGCGAAGAACGCGAGGCCGCGGGAGCGCGTCGCCTCGACCCACTGCTGCAGCTCCCAGCGGTCCCAGATCGCCTGCCGTTCGTCTCCGTCGGCCGAGCCCAGGGCATTGCCCAACTCGCTCGGCAGCATTCCGTTGGCGCCCATGCTACTTTTATCGGCAAGACGCCGCCGCTTTTGCACGACGAACCGATTTCTTACGCTCGGGAGATGTCCGAAGCGAGCGTGCCGGCCGAAAGCTCAAGGGTGCACGATCGGATCGAGGTGAGCGACGTCCGCGACGTCCTCGCCGCGCTGGGCGCGCCGATCCACGTCGGCGCGGTGATGCCTGAGCTGCGCTACGTGTGGGAGTGCGGCTGCCGCGTGATCGTCGACAGCGACGCGCTCGAGCGGCGCTGGGAGCGCTGCCCCGCGCATCACGGTCTCGAGGCACGCCGCCGGCGCATCGCCTGACGCGGCGGCGTTCGGCCGCCGGCCCGGCTCGCGGCCGAGGGACGCTCGAACCTCCCGAGAAGCTTCTCCGCCGACCGTTTCGAGAAGGGGAGCGTTTCCATGACACCTACTCGTGGTGCTTTTCTCGCGAGCGCGGCGGGGACGGCAGCGGCGATCGCCGCGCCGAGCCTCATCGCGACGGCGAGCCCGGGAGACGTCGCCGCGGCGACGCACGGGATGACCTTCACGACGCTGCGCGACGGCGGGCTCGACCACGTCGGCGTTCGCACGCCTCGCGGAATCGTCGACGTCGCCCGCGCGGCGCATGCGCTCGGCGTCGCGCAGCCGCCGCGGACGCTCGACGACGTGATCGCGGGCCGCGGTGACGTCGCGGCGCTGCCGCGCCTCGTGGCGAATGCGCCGGCGAGCGCGATCCGCGCCGAGAGCGCGGTCGAGTTCGGGCCGCTCGTCGGCACGCCGCCGAAGATCATCTGCGTCGGCTTGAACTACCGCGCGCACATTGAAGAAACGCACGACAAGCTGCCCCCATTCCCCGACCTGTTCAACAAGTACAACACAGCGCTGAACCGGCACAACGGAACGGTGAAGGTTTCGGGCCTGCCGTCGAACCACTTCGACTACGAGTCGGAGCTCGTGATGATCGTCGGAAAGACGGCGACGAACGTTCCCGAGGCGAACGCGCTCGACCACGTCTTCGGCTACGCGTGCGGGCACGACTTCACCGAACGCGATTCGCAGTGGCGCGTCTCGCAGTGGATGACCGGCAAGACGCCGGATCAGTTCGCACCGCTCGGGCCCTGGCTCGTAACCGCGGATCAAATCCCCGATCCGCAGACGCTCCAAGTGCAGACGTTCGTGAACGACGAGACGACGCCGCGCCAAGATATGAACACCTCGCAGATGATCTTCAGCTGCGCGCACATCATCAGCTACACCTCGCAGTACATCACCCTGCAGCCGGGCGACGTCATCTTCACCGGGACGCCGAGCGGCGTCATCTACGGCTACCCGAAGGACAAACAAGTCTGGCTCAAGCCCGGCGACCGCATTCGCACCGCGATCACCAAGCTGGGCGAGCTGCACTTCCGGCTCGTCTGACCGAGCGAGCGTCCCGGGCGGTCCTCGCGCCGCCCGGGGCGAAGCCGCCGGGCGCCGGGCATGTGGCGGAATCGGTAGACGCGCTGGATTTAGGTTCCAGTGGGGCGACCCGTCTGAGTTCGAGTCTCAGCTTGCCCAGCCTGGGCTTCGCGCTTCGCGCGAAGCCTTTGCGGTGCTCGCTCCGCTGGTGGCTTCGCGTTCCGCGAAGCCACTTGACGGTGGGGGCGGGCGCCGGTACACTTCCAGGGTTCGTGCCGGGGCTCGCGGAAGCGGCTCCGGCCGCGCGGAAGTAGCTCAGCGGTAGAGCATCGCCTTGCCAAGGCGAGGGTCGCGAGTTCAAATCTCGTCTTCCGCTCCAAGTTTTCGACATGAGTTCGACGGCGGGCGCGTGCCCGCCGTCACCGCTTCCGGAGGTCTGCCGCAGCTGTGCCCTCGACGCTGAAGACGCTCGACCCGACGCAGGTCGAGCTCGAGATCAGCATCTCGCCGGAGGAGTTCACCGCGGCGCAGGATGCCGCGTTTCGCAAGCTCGTCCGCACCGCGAAAGTTCCGGGGTTCCGCCCCGGCAAAGTCCCGCGCCGGATCTTCGAGAACACGTACGGCGTCGCGCAGATCATCGACCGCGCTCTCAACGACCTCGTCGGGCCGAAGGTCGACGCCGCGCTGGAAGAGCACCACTTGGCGCCGCTGACGACGCCGAGCGTCGAGCTGGTCCCGGGCGAAGGCGAGGGTCCGCCGAGCTTCAAGGCGCATGTCTACATCCGCCCGGAGTTCGAGCCGCGCGACTACGCCGGCGTCGAGATCGCCGACGTCCCCGAGTCCGCTTCCGACGAAGAGTTCGAGCGGACGCTCGAGCAGATGCGCCGCAATGCGGCGACCCTCGTGCCGGTCGACCGCGCGGTCGCGCTCGGCGACACGGTCGTGGCCGACTACGAAGGGAAGGTCGACGGCGTGCCGTTCGACGGCGGCGCCGCGCAGGGCCAGGAGATCGACGTCGTCGAGCGCGGGTTCATCCCGGGCTTCGCCGCCGGGATCCTCGGGATGCGCGCCGGCGAGACGAAGGAGGTCCAGGCGACCTTCCCCGACCCCTACGGGAACGCCGACCTGGCCGGGAAGGAAGCGGTCTTCACCATCACCGTCCACGAGGTCAAGGAGCCCGAGCTTCCCGAGCTCGACGACGAGTTCGCCAAGCGCGTCTCGCGCCACGAGACGCTCGAGGACCTGCGCGCCGACGTCCGCCGCCGGCTCGACGAGAACGTCCGCAACGCGGCGCGGCGCCGGATGTCGCAGGAGCTCCTCGAGAAGATCGCGGCGGCGAACGACGTCCCGGCCCCCGAGGTCCTGGTCGAGCGCGAGATCGAGCAGATCCTGGGCGACATGCAGGCCAACATGGGTCGCGCCGGGATCGCCTGGGACGAGTACCTCGCGGCCAACGGCAAGACGCCTGCGGAGGTCCGCGCCGAGCTTCGGACCGAAGCCGAGCGGCGCGTGAAGACCACCTTGCTCGTCGAAGAGATCGCGAAGAAGGAAGGGATCCAAGCGACGCAAGCGGACGTCGAGACCGAACTGGACGCCCTGGCCGCGCAGTACGGCCAGCCGCGCGAGAAGATCGCCCAGGCCCTGCGCTCGAACGTGGCCGCGCTGATCGACGGCATCGTGCGGACCAAGACGATCGACAAGCTGATCGAGCAGGCCCGGCGCGTCCCCGCAACTGAAGTCGCAGCCGAGTAGGTCACGGAGGGCGCACACAATGGGACATCTCGTACCGATGGTCGTCGAGCAGAGCGCACGCGGGGAACGCGCGTACGACATCTACTCGCGCCTCCTCAAAGAACGCATCATCTTCGTCCACGGCCCGATCGATGACGGGATGGCCTCGCTGGTCATCGCGCAGCTCCTGTTCCTGGAGCGAGAGGACGCCGATAAAGACATCGACATGTACATCAACAGCCCCGGCGGTTCGGTGACCGCCGGGCTGGCGATCTACGACACGATGCAGCTCATCAAACCGGACGTCGCGACGATCTGCGCCGGCATGGCCGCCTCGATGGCCTCGATCCTGCTGACCGGCGGGTCCGGCACCAAGCGCTACGCCCTGCCGTACTCGAAGATCCTCATCCATCAGCCCTGGGTCCAGCAGGTGGGTGGCCAGGCCACGGACATCGAAATCCACGCACGCGATCTGATCGCGACGCGCCGCACCCTGGCCGGCATCTACGAGCAGACCACGAAGCAGCCCGTCGACAAGATTCTCAAGGACATCGAGCGCGACTACTACATGACGGCCCAGGAAGCGCTCGAGTACGGGATCGTGGATCAGGTCTTCAGCAAAGACAACCGGACCGTTACGCCCAACGCGCCCACTCCGTAGGTCGACCGCATGTTTCGTTTCGGGGACGAGAAAGGCCAGCTGAAGTGCAGCTTCTGCGGAAAATCGCAGGAGCAGGTGCGCAAGTTGATCGCGGGCCCCGGCGTCTACATCTGCGACGAGTGCATCGAGCTCTGCAACGAGATCATCGAGGAAGAGCTCTACAAGAACGTCGACGAGAACCTCCGGCTGCGGAACATCCCGAAGCCGAAAGAGATCAACCACATCCTGAACCAGTACGTGATCGGTCAGGAGCGGGCGAAGAAGTCGCTGGCGGTCGCCGTCTACAACCACTACAAGCGCGTGAACGCCGGCGCCGCGACCGGCTCGTCCGAAGAGGTCGAGCTGCAGAAGAGCAACATTCTGCTCGTCGGTCCCACCGGTTCGGGGAAGACCTACCTCGCGCAGACGCTGGCGAAGATTCTCGACGTCCCGCTCGCGATGGCCGATGCGACCAGCCTCACCGAGGCCGGCTACGTCGGTGAGGACGTCGAGAACATCCTGCTCAAGCTCATCCAGGCCGCCGACTACGACGTCAAGCGCGCCGAGAAGGGCATCGTCTACATCGACGAGATCGACAAGATCGCGCGCAAGAGCGAGAACCCCTCGATCACCCGCGACGTCAGCGGCGAAGGCGTGCAGCAGGCGCTGCTCAAGATCCTCGAGGGGACGACCGCCAACGTCCCGCCGCAGGGCGGGCGCAAGCACCCGCACCAAGAGTTCATCCAGATCGACACGACCAACGTGCTGTTCATCTGCGGCGGCGCGTTCGACGGGTTGGAGAAGATCATCGAAGGCCGCGTGGCCTCGAACTCGCTCGGTTTCCGCGCGAACCCCGAGACGAAGAAGGAGCGGCTGCACACCAAGATGCTGCAGCAGCTCATGCCCGAGGATCTGCTGCGCTTCGGCCTGATCCCGGAGTTCATCGGCCGGCTGCCGATCGTCGTGACGCTCGACGCGCTCGACGAGCTCGCGCTGCGCCGCATCCTGGTCGAGCCGCGCAACGCGCTGGTCCGTCAGTTCCAGAAGATCATGGGGATGGACGGCGTCGAGCTGACCTTCACCAAAGAAGCGCTGATCGCCATCGCGATCAAGGCGCAGTCGCGCAAGACCGGCGCGCGCGGCCTGCGCTCGATCCTCGAAGAGATCATGCTCGACGTGATGTACGACCTGCCCTCGCTACAAGGCGTGAAGAAGTGCGTCGTCAACAAGGAGGTCGTGGAGAAGCGCGAAGCTCCCGCCCTCATCTTCGCCGAGCGCCCGAAAGACCAGAGCGCGTAACGAGTCCCGAAGGCGCCCACCCGGGCGCCTTTTTGGTCAGGTCGGGCGGGAGGACGCGCCCGCGAGCGCTAGCGTGATGCCCGACGCCGCCGCTTCCGGCGTGTCGGGGGCATCGACGTGCACGAAGAGGTGCGTGTACTTCGAGGCGCCTTCGGCCAGATCGATGACGAGCACGTTCTCGTCGCCCTGGTAGTCGAAGAACACGACCTCGCCGTGGTAGAGGTAGCTGCCGGCCATCTTGAGCGCGCCGGCATTCGTTCCGATGAGCTTGAGCGACTTCCAGAACGAGGGCGGCTTCGTCGTCGAGGCGCCGGCGACGCTCGCGAGCGGGATGCGGAACGAGCCGTGGACGGCCCAGAACTTGTCCCAGCCCGTGAGCTCGACGACCAGCGTATCGTTGTCGATCCGAACCTGCGCCATACGGCGGAGTACCTCGCCTCCGTCCCGCGGGTTTCGGGGTACAACGGCGGCATGCAGACGCAGGCGACACTGAACGTCACGAGCTCGATGTTCCGTGACGGCGAGACGATTCCCCAAGCGGCCGCCTTCGACGGGATGGGCTGCACCGGCGGCAACGAGAGCCCCGACCTGTCCTGGTCGGGCGCCCCGCCTGGAACGAAGTCCTTCGCGATCACGATCTGGGACCCCGACGCCCCGACCGGCGTCGGCTTCGTGCACTGGGTGCTGTTCGACATCTCCGCGGACGTGACGTCGCTCGCGCAGGGCGCCGGCGCGAAGAAAGGCGCGGGCGTCCACGCGACGCAAGGCTTCACCGACTTCGGCTTCACCCACTACGGCGGGCCGTGCCCGCCGCCCGACGATCCGCCGCACCATTACCACCTCACCGTGTATGCGCTGGACCAGGAGAGGCTCGGCGTCGACGACACGACGACCTACGCGAAGTTCCGGTTCATGACGCGCGGGCACGTGCTCGCTTCGAAGGAGATCGTCGGCCTCTACGCACGCCCAAGGTCGTAGCGGACGCCGAGCGCCGCGGCGATCGCGTCGGCGACCGCGGCGTCGGGCTCCTCGTCGAGCGCGCGCCGCAGGACCGTCTCGGCCCAGGGCGCGTGGACCGTCGCCAACGCCTCGACGAGCGCGAGGCGGGCGGCGGCATCGCAATTCGCGGCGCACGGATCGATCGCGCGCGGCCACGCCGGCACGTTCAGCGGCGGCAGGACCTCGGCGAACGCCGCAGGTTCCTTTTCCGGCACGACCGACGAGTCGTCGGCGGCAACCCACGGGTGCGCCATGGACGCCGGCGCGGGCGACGGATCGGCGGCCGTAGGCGACGGATCGGTCGCAAACCTCGGATCTCGCGCCCTGGGCGACGGATCGGTCGCGAACCACGGATCGGGCGCCGTGGGCGAAGGGTCGGTCGCGAACCACGGATCGGCCGGCGGCGCGGCGGGCGGCGCGAACGAAACCACGGGAACGGAAAGCGGTCGCGGTGCGAAGACGGCGAGCGCGGCCAGCGCCGTCCCGAGCAGCGCCAAGCCGGCCGGCAGCACCAGCGTCAGCACGGCGCAAGCTCCGCGGCGCGCTCGCGCACCGCGTCGGTGAGCGCGGCGCGCGCTGCGTCGAGCTCATCGCCGGCACGGCGCCCGAGCGCGGCGTCGAACGTGCCGCGCGGCGCACCGTCGTAGCGCGCGAGGGCGCCGTCGACCGCGCGCACATACGCGGCGAGCGCGCGCTCGAGCCGCGCGTCGTCGGGACAGCACGTCGGGACGAGCGCGACGACCGCGCGGAGCATCGCGGGATCGCCGTACGGCGCGTCGGCAAACGACGCGAGAAGGCCCCGCACCGAACCCGCCGGGAGCGTCGCCGACGCATGCGCCGGCGCCGCCGCGTCGCCTGGAACGGTGTCCTGCAAGGATTCGAGCAGGCGGATCAGCGCGCCGCGCAACGCCGCGTCTTCGAGATCCGTCGCCGCGACGGCGAACGCCGGGATACGCAGTTTCACGAAGGCGCGGTCGAACACGTCCGCGAGCGCGGCGGCCGTCTCGTTCAGCGCCGCCGTGACCGCGCCGTCGCCCGACGTCTCCAGGTCCGGAACGAGCGCGCGCAGGACCAGCACGTGATCGACCAAGCGCGCGTTCTCGCCGCGCAGCAGGCGCGCGAGCACCGATGCGCGCTCGCCGGCGAACCGAACCGCGAAGGTGAATGCGCTCGACCGGTCGGCCACGATCGCACCGAACGGCGCGAGCTGGGGAAGTCCGGCCGCGATCGCTTCCGAACACGCGACCGCGACGGCGGAAACGAGCGGCGCCGCATCGGCGGTCTCGTCGGCTGAGGGCGCGCCGCGCGGAGGCAACGTGCACGCGTCCACGTGGTACGGCAGACCGGCGGGACGGATCGCAAAGGAGTCGCGCGCGACGAAGGCGATAGCACCGCCGGCCGCCTCGGACCGTTCTTCCGACGTCGAAACGGCAACGCCGAGCGCGCGCGTCTCGCCGCCCAGCGTCGCGGCGGCCAGGACCGAGCACGCGAGCGCGACGCGCGTCGCGGGCGGGATTCCGTAGAGCGAGAGGCCGCGGACGAGCGGGGATTCGCCCTCGCGATCGAGGAGCGCGTGTCCGTCCACCGTCGTCGAGCCTGCGACGCACGACAGCCCGTCCGGCAGCAGCAGCGTCAGCGCCAGCTCGTCGAGCCGATCGTCCGCGACGACATCGATCGTGGCCGCGAACGGCGCGCCGGCGACGACGGTTGCGGGGGTCTCGACGCGGATCGTCAGACCGCCGAGCACCGCCTGGTCCTGCGGCGGCAGCGCGACGCGCGCGAGGCCGCGAGCGGTCACCGCGCCGCCGGCTCGCGCCGCCCCTGCCGCGGCCTCGATCTCCCGCACCGCGCCGGGCGCGATCGTCCCGAGCACGTACCGATCACCGGCCACGCTCGCGACCACGTCGCGCGCCGTCGAGCTGCCGACGTTGCGCAGGACGTAGCGCACGCGGTCACCCACGCCGGCCGGGGGCTCGTCGACGACGATGCGCGGCCGATCGTGAACGACCAGCGCGATCTCACGTTCTGAAGGCGTTCCGCCCTCGCCGGATGCGGAGATGCGGTATCGAAGGACATCGCCGTCGCGGGCGTCGTCGGAAACCCGCACGCGAACCCACGCATGCGCGGTCCAGCCCGGCGCGATCGTACCGAGAGGCACCCGTTCCGAGCGGTCGCAGTCGGCACTCGGCGTAGACACGTCGTCCCCGCCGCTCGGCGCCGACCCGTCGCCCCCGGCGATCGGCGTGCCGGCGCCGGCTACCAAGATGCTCACGTGCTCCGCTCGATCTCCGGCGTTCAGCACCCGGACCCCGATCGCCGCCTCCTCGCCCGGCGCGCACCGCGGCGGCGCGTCGACCGCTTCGATCCGCACGTCGCTCACGAACGCGGGCGCGAAGGCCGCTTCGGCCGCCCGTTCGCCGGCGAGCGCGCGAACGGCGCCCTTCTCGCACTCCGCACCGTACGTCGCCAGCATCTCGATGCAGCGGCTCTGGCGCGCCGGGACGCGGCCCAAAACGACCGCCGGCCCCGCCGACGCACGTTCGACGCGCGCGTACGGCTCATCGTGCCCGCCCCATCCGGGTGGCGGCTGGTGTCTTCCCGCACGCCCCCGCGCTCGACGCGTCGTGCGATCCGCCGGCACGCCGTCGACTGCCACCGTCGCATCGTCGAATCGGAACCCCGGCGGAAACGTCATCTCGACGCGCACGCCGGACGCCTCGACCCAACCGTCGTTCCGAACCTCGACGGCGATCCTGACGAGCCGCCGCGCCACGTCGAGCGTCAGCGCGGGCACGATCGCCGGCGACGGAGTGACGGCGCTGCGCACGTGCAACGCGCGTGACACACGGTCGCTCGCGCAAACTTCGGCGTCGTCCGCGGCGATCTCGCGCGCCGGCGCCGCGATGCGGGCCGCGAACGCGAGCTCGGCGGACTCACCCGGCCCGAGCCGTTCGATACGCTGTTCGCACGCCGCATCGGCCTCGACCGGCGTGCAGCCGGACGGCGCGGGAAGGACGACGCGCACGCCGCGCGCCGTCGCGTCGCCCTCGTTGCAAACGACGGCGCGCACCAGCACCGTTTCCGCGTCGAGCATCTCGACGAACGTTCCGCTCGCCGGACCGTCGAGCACGGCACGGCCGCGCACGAGCACGTCGCACCGATTCGATCCGAGCTCGTCGCCCGCCAGAAGCATGACGGCCTGCGCCCCGAGCCGCATCCCGTCGTCGGCGCTCGCCGCGATGCGGGCGCACGTCTCGGCGACGAGCTCGCCGCCCGGCGCGACCTCGTCGATCTCCAGCTGCGTCTCGCCGAGCGGCTCGAGCGCGGGATCGAGGACGAACCGCACGACGGCGCGCGCGGTCGGCGTTGCGCCGTGATTCGTCGCGCGAAAGCGCAGCCGGACCGGCTCGCCCGGCCTCGCCACGCGCGGTTCGATCGTCAGCGCGTGCAGCACGGGCGCGTACGTACTCATACGAGCGCCGGTGCCCGCGAAGCGCGGATCGGATGGGTGTGACACGCGTCGCACTCTCGGATGCGCCGGCCCGCTCGGGTTCCGGCGATCCCGTCGACGGGCTGCCCGCAGCCGTGCCGAGCGGGCGCCTGACAAAGGTCGGCCCGCGGGGCGACTCCGAAGGGAGAAGGAGATGATCGATCTTTCGACCCTCCGGCGAATCCCGCTGTTTCGGGATTTTTCGGACGATCAGCTCTCTCAGGTGCTGGCGACGGTCTCGGACCGGCGCTACGCCAAGCACCAGTTCATCGTGCGCGAAGGCGACCCGGGCGACACGTTCTACGTGATCGCCGCCGGCTCGGTGGCGGTCTGCCGCGTCGCGCCGGACGGCCGCGAGACGATCCTCTCGATCCTCAAAGAAGGCGATTTCTTCGGCGAAATGTCGATGTTCGACTCATCGCTCCGCTCGGCGTCGATCAAGACGCTGACCGACGTCGAGGTCGGCGCGATCCGCCAGGGCGACTTCATGGACTTGATCGACACCAGCCCGCAGATCGGGCGGCTCCTGGTGATCGAGCTCTCGGAGCGGCTGCGCGCCGCGAACGCGCTGATCGCGGCGACGACCTCGCAGGACATCCGCGCGCGGCTCGCCTCGCTGCTGCTGAACCTCGCCGAACAGTTCGGCGAATCGGTCGCCAACGGCACGCGCATCACGCTGCGCCTGACGAATCAAGAGATGGCGAACATGATCGGCACGACCCGCGAGACGGTGAATCGTACGCTGAACCGTTTCTGGGACGATCGCCTCGTCGACATGCGCACAGCCCACGTCGTCATCACCGACACCGACAAGCTCCGACAGCTGATACCATAGCGCGCCCCCCGCGCGGGCACTTTCACCGGCGTGTCGACGGCGTTTTCGGCGGTGACACACGCCGTGCTCGTCTCATCGGCCGGCGCGGTCGCGTTGGCCTCCGCAGCGTTCGGGCTCCTGGGCGCATCGGCCGGAGCCTTCGCCGCGTCGCGCGCGCGTGCTGCGCTGCGCGCACAGCGTCTCGCGCTGGAACGCCTTCGGACGAGCGGGGCGGTGCAGATCGAAGCCGCGCGCCGAATCGCCGAGGCGGCGCGCGCTTCCGTCGATGCGGTGCGCGACGAGCTCGCCCGCGGGGCCGCCGCCCTGGCTCCGGCGGTCGATACCGTGCTGATCTACGAGGAACGCGACGGCGAGCTGCGCTGCGTCTTCGCGTGCGGTGAGCGCGTCGCGTACTTTCCGGGCTCGCGCATCGCATCGGAGTCGGACACGCTGCCCGTTCGCGCGCTGCGAACCGGCCATCACGTGCTGCTCGGCGAGGGCATGCAGGCGCTGCATCCGGGCGACGCCGCCGCGCTCGCCGTCCCGCTCGCCCTCGATCAAGGCCGCCGCGCGTGCGCGGTCTTCGCGGCGCGAAGCTCGCCGCCGCAGGGATCGCTCGAGCGGGTCGCGTTGCTGGCGGAGCAGATCGCGCCGGCGTACCGGCTCGCGCTGGACCGAGAAGAGGATCGGCGGCGCGCCGAGTACGACGGCCTCACCGGGCTGCTCGCGCCGCGCGCGTTCCGGCGGCAGCTCACGACGCTGCTCGAACGCGGCCGGTTCGCGCCGGCGGAACGGCTGGCGCTCTTGTTCGTCGATAGCGACCGCTTCAAGGAGTGGAACGATGCATACGGGCACGCGTCGGGTGATGCGCTGCTCCGCGAGCTCGCGCGCGAGTTGCGCAGCGCCGCGACCGCTCCCGGCGATCTCGTCGCGCGCAACGGCGGCGATGAGTTCTGCCTCGTCTTCACCGAGACCGGGAAGGCCGATGCGATCGAACGCGCCGAACGGCTGCGCCGCCGGATCGCGGCCCTCGACCTGACCCCGATGCGTCCCCCGCACGCGCGTGAGGGCGTCCACATTACGGCGTCGATCGGCGTCGCGGCGTTCCCTGCCGACGCGACGAGCGCGCACGAGCTGCTCGAACGTGCGGACGGCGCGATGTACCATAGCAAGCGCACCGGCCGCGACGGGGTGTCGTACGCGGACGGCGATCGGTTCGTGCGCTTGGGCGGGCCGGCTGCCGCCGCGACGCGGCTGGAGACGCGCGGCGGCTGACGAAGACCGCGTCTGATGTCCCTGCCCGGTCCGCGCCTCCCCTGAGCGTGCGCGTCGAGGTCCTGCCGCACCTCAAGTCCGCGCGCTTCGACCGGGCGCTGACCTATCGCGTCCCGAGCGGGCTGATGCTCGGCGTCGGCGACGTCGTGCGCGTCCCGCTCGGTCCGCGCGTCGTCTACGCCTATGTGCTCGAGGAACCGTACGAAGAGAGCGCGGCCCACCGAAGCGGACCGCACGTCGGGGGGCGCGCCGAGGGCACGAACGCGGAGGACCGCGGAGCGGCGCTGCGCGACGTGCTCGCTCGAGTCGAGGGTCCGCGCGCGTTCGATGCGACCGGGCTCGCGCTCGCGCGCTGGATCGCGGACCAATACCTCTGCTCGCTGCGCGAGGCGCTGGGCGCAATCGTGCTCGCGGCGGCGATCCCGCGCGCGGTCGAGCGGCTCGTCCCGGTCGGTGCGCCGCCCGAGGCGACCCGTTTCAAGGCGGTGCCGGAGCGGCTGATCCGGCTGCTCTGGACCGACTTCCGCGAGGGCGTCTCACCCGACGCGCTGCTTCGACACCCGGAGGCGCGCCGCGCCGGTGACCGAGCAATGCTGCGTCACGCGCTCGAGGCGCTGCTGCGCGCCGGCACGCTCGAACGGCGCCGGGTTCTGGCCGACGCGCGCGTCGGCGCGGCGACCGTTCGCGTCCTGCGCCGCGGCGATGCCGCGATCCGCGGAAAGAAAGCCGAAGCGCTGCTGGCACACGTGGCAGGGCTGGGCGAAGTCCGGCGCAGTGACGCCGTGCTGGCGGGATTTTCCGACGCGGTGATCCGGCGCGCGGTGCAGGCCGGGGCGCTGATCGAGGATGCCCGAGAGATCCGACGCGAGCGCAGCGCGCGCGTCGCGCTTCCGCCGTTCACCGCGACCGAGGAACAGCGCGAGGCGATCGCACGGATCGCCGAGCTGCTCGACGTGCGCGGCTTCGCGCAGCTGCTGCTGCACGGCGTCACCGGCAGCGGCAAGACGTTCGTCTATTTGCACGCGATCGCGCGGGTGCTGGCGCGCGGCGGAAAGGCGATCGTGCTCGTCCCCGAGATCGCGCTCACGCCGCAGACGGCGGCACGTTTCGAAGCGGCGTTCGGCGACCGGGTCGCCGTGCTGCACTCGGCGCTCTCCGAGCGAGAGCGGTTCGAAGCCTGGCAGGGCGCGGCCCGCGGCGAGATCGACGTCGTCGTCGGCGCGCGCAGCGCGGTCTTCGCGCCGCTCGCCGGCGTCGAGCTGATCGTCGTCGACGAAGCGCACGAGACCTCGTACCGCCAGGACACGGTCCCGCGCTACGACGCGGTCGCGGTCGCGCGCGAGCGGATGCGCCGCGCGAACGGCGTCGTCGTGCTCGGCAGCGCGACGCCCTCGCTGGAGGACTACGCGCGCGCCAAAGCCGGACGCTTCCCGCTCGTGCGGCTCGTCGCGCGCGCGACGGCCCAGCCGCTGCCGGCGGTGCGCGTCGTCGACATGGGCGCGGAGTTCGCTTCGGGCAATCGCCGGGTGTTCTCGACGGCGCTCGCCGACGCGCTCGCCGACCGCATCGCGCGGAGCGAGAAGTCGGTGCTGTTCATCAACCGCCGGGGCAGCGCGCGGTTCGTCCTGTGCCGGGCCTGCGGCGCTGTCCCGGAGTGCCCGCGCTGCTCGACCTCGCTGACGGTGCACCGCTCCGAGGCGCTGCTGCGCTGCCACTGGTGCGACCACCAGCAGCCGCTGCCGGAGCTCTGCGCCGCCTGCGGCGCCGGGCCGGTCCGGGAGTTCGGCTCGGGGACACAGCGCGTCGCCGAGGAGATCGAACGGCTCTTCCCCGGCGCGGCGGTGATTCGTATGGATTCGGATACGACGACGCACGTCGGCGATCACGCGCGGCTGCTGGAACGCTTCGGCGAGGACGGCGACGTCCTGGTCGGGACGCAGATGGTGGCGAAGGGCCTCGACTTTCCACAGGTCACGCTGGTCGGCGCCATCGCGGCGGACCTCGATCTCCACGTCGCCGACTACCGCGCCGGCGAACGGACCTTCGCGCTCCTCACCCAAGTGTGCGGCCGCAGCGGCCGCGCGCGCGCCGGCGAAGCCATCGTCCAGACCTACGCGCCGGATCATCCGGCGATCGTCTTCGCCGCTCGGCACGACTACGAAGGCTTCGCCCGCGAGGAGCTCGCCGAGCGCCGCGCGCTGCGCTGGCCGCCCTTCTCGCGGGTCGTGCTGCTGGGCGCGATCGGGCGCTCCCGGCAGGCGTCCGAAGCCGCGATCGCGCGCTGGGCCGACGCGCTCCGCGGTGACTCGCGCTTCGAGGTCCTCGGGCCGGCGCCGTACCCGGTGGCCCGAGTGAACGACGAGTGGCGATTCCGCGCCGCGGTCCGGACGAAGGAGCTCGACGCGTTGCGCGCGACGATCCGCGCCCGGCTCTTCGACCCCGCCGCCGCGGTCGAAGGGGTGCGGCTCGCCGTAACGGTGGACGGCTAAGGGAGTGTAAACGTTTCGTCAGCCCGGCGTTGGTCCTAGGACCAACGGGAAAGCGAGCAGCGGGCGGATTGTACGATCACGGAGGATCACCGCGTGCGACGCTATGGATGGCTGGCAGTCCTGGCAGTGACTGCTCTCACCGCTTGTTCGGGAGGGCGCGGATCCTTTCTGCCGCAGGTGGCGCCGGCGCACGACCCCGTTCCCGATGTCCGCCATAGCAAATGCCACGTCGGCGCACCGAACGGCGGCAACGTCGAGTCCTGGAGCCTGTGCGCCGGGACGGTGTTCGAGTTCCCGGCCGACGACTACTACGGCAACCCGGTGAACCCGACGACGTCCTCGACGAGTCCGTCCGTGATGACGATCGTCGCCGACACCGCGCGTGACCAGACCGAGCCGACATACAACGGAAAAGCGGCCTACTGGTTCGTCGTGACGGCGAAGAAGGCCGGCACCGCCAGCTTCACGCTGACCGACACGAAGGGCTATACGGCGACCGCCAACGTGACGGTGACCAACTGCGGCTCGCCGACACCGACGCCCACCGCGACGCCGACGCCGAAACCGACCGCCACCCCGACGCCGACGCCGAAGCCGACGCCATCGCCGACGCCCACTCCGTCGCCGACGCCGAAACCGACGGCCACGCCGAGCCCGACGCCGTCTCCCACCCCGACGCCGAAGGCGACCCCCACGCCGTCGCCGACCCCGTCGCCCTCGCCCAAGCCGACGGCCACCCCGAGCCCGACGCCGAAGCCGCCTGCCACGCCGACGCCCAAACCGACGGCCACGCCGAGTCCGACGCCGACGCCGACACCCAAGCCGACCGCCACGCCGAGTCCGACGCCGACGCCGACACCCAAGCCGACGGCCACGCCGACGCCGAAGCCGACCGCCACGCCGAGCCCGACGCCGGCGCCCACGCCCAAGCCGACGGCCACGCCGACGCCGACGCCGACGCCCAAGCCGACGGCCACGCCGAGTCCGACGCCGACGCCGACGGCCAAGCCGACGGCTACGCCGAGCCCGACGCCGACGCCGACGGTCAAGCCGACCGCTACGGCGACGCCCAAGCCGACGGCCTCGCCGAGCCCGACGCCGACGCCGACGCCGCGGCCGAGCTGCAGCCCGGTGCCGATCCCCGGCGCGGTCGGGATCTTCACGGGTGTGGTCGGCGGCTGCTGACCGGAACGCCGCCCGTGGACGAACGAGGCCGCCCCTGACGGGCGGCCTCTCGTTCGATCGATTCGCTGCGGGCGGCGGCTAGGCCGTCTTCGCCAGCGCCTTCGCCAGCCGCGACTTCTTGCGCGCGGCCTTGTTCGGGTGGATGATCCCGCGGCGGGCCGCCTTGTCGAACTCCGCTTCGACCCCGGAGACGACCCCCGCGTCCTGGGCGGACTTCGCCTTCTTGAACAGCGTCTTCAGGCGCGTCTTCGTGTCGACGTTCCGCAGCGTGCGCTTCTCGCTCTGGCGCACCCACTTGACGGCGGCTTTGATATTGGGCACGAGGAGTAGCCTATCACAGATCGGGCGAGCCGGTCCAGCCTTTCGGCGCCGCCTCGAGGATCTGCACGTACGAGGCGTAGCGGCTGGCGGCGACCGCGCCCGCCTCGACCGCCGCGCGGACGGCGCAGCCGGGCTCGCTCAGATGCCGGCAGTCGGCGAAGCGGCAGCGCGTCGCGGGCTCGCGCATCTCCGCAAAGAGCCAGCCCAGCTCCCCGGCCGGCATCGGGTCGAGCGCGAACTCGCCGATCCCCGGGCTGTCGATCAGAAACCCTTCCTCGAGCCGCACCAGCCGCGCCGACGTCGTCGTCTGCCGGCCGCGGCCGAAGCGCGAGAGGTCGCCGACGACCCCGATCCCGCCGAGCGCCCGAAAGATCGTCGACTTGCCGACCCCCGAGTTCCCCACGAGCAGGGCGTGGCGCGCGGCGATCGCCGCCCGCAGCTCGTGGACGCCGCGTCCGCTCTTCGCATTCAGCAGGATCACCGGGACTCCGACGCCGCGATACAGCCCGGCGATCCGCTCCGCCGCGTCCTCGCCGGCGAGATCCGGCTTCGTCAGCAGGAGCAGCGGGTCGACGTCGTGCTGCAGCGCGAACGCGACCAGGCTGTCGACCATCTCGAGGTGGAGCGGCGGGTCCACCAGCGCCGCGACGACCGCCAGGGTGTCGACGTTCGCGGCCATCGTCTTCGTGCGGCCGCCCCCGGTCCGCCGCGTCAGGGCGAAGCCGCGCGGCAGGATCGTGTCGACGACCACGCGGTCCGGCGCGATCTCGCGCGCTTCGACGAGATCGCCCGGCGCCGGCATCGCCCGCTGTGCCCCTTTGCGCAAGGACGCGAGACGCGGCTCGGTCTCGTCCGCGCCGACGATCCAGGCGGCGTTGCGGCCGACGGCGATGACGCGAGCGCGGCGGAGTCCGTCGTCGCTCACGCGAAGTGCGCGTCGATCGTGATCGCGACCCGCTCCGTCGTCCTTGCCGACCCGCTCGCTCGCGCGAACGTGGTCGAGGCGTTGGGCGGCGCCGGCGCGCCCGCCGGCGTCATCGACGTGGCGGAAGAGGGCGTCATGATCACCGTGCGCTTCGACGACGCGATCAGCGCCGCCGAGCTCGTCGACGATCTGATCGCGATCGAGTCCGTGTTCGTTCCGGAGCCTTCGGCGGAAGACCTCGCGATCGACGAAGCCGCGGCGATCGCCGCCGCCGGGCTCGGCGACCCGGAGCTCGACGGGACGCGCGTTATCGAGACGTACCTCGAAAGGCCGCGGCGATGAGCTGGCCGGCGATCCCGATCCATTTCGGCGCGGGCGACGTCATCGACATCCTCGCGACGTCGATTCTCACCTACTACTTGCTGCTCCTGATTCGGGGGACGCGCGCGGTCCAGATCATGCTCGGGCTCTCCGTCCTCGTGGTGATCCTGGCGGTATCGAACCTGCTCCACCTGCTCGTGCTGGCCACGCTGATGCAGTACCTGCTGCTCGGCACCGCCGTCGGTCTGCCGATCGTCTTCCAGCCGGAGCTGCGCCGCGGCCTCGAGCAGCTCGGCCGCGGGCGCCTCTTCGTGCGCGACCGCGTCGCCGAGGACGAAGTCGCGGCCGAGCAGATCCGCATCGTCTCACACGCGGCCTTCGTGCTGGCGCGGCAGCGCATCGGCGCGCTGATCGTGGTCGAGCAAAAGACGGGCCTGCGCGAGTACGTCGAAAGCGGCACCGCGCTCGACGCGCGGCTCTCGCTTGACCTGCTGCTCGCGATCTTCAACAAGAGCTCGCCGCTGCACGACGGCGCGGTCGTCGTTCGCGATCTGCTGATCGAAGGAGCGTCGTGCTTCCTGCCGCTCAGCGACAACACGATCGGCGTCGACCGGCACGTCGGGACACGCCACCGCGCCGCGGTCGGCCTCACCGAGCAGACCGACGCCGTGGTGATCGTCGTCAGCGAGGAGAACGGGGTCGTCTCGGTCGCGCGCGCCGGCCGGCTCTCCGTGCCGATCGACGACGAGGAGCGCCTGCGCCGCGTCCTCGCCGCGTGCGTCCGGCCGACCCGCCGGCGCGGCCAGGCCGACGGCGGCATGCTCGCCAATCTGGTCCCTCGGTTCCCGCGTGCTCAATCTCCTCAGGAAGAACTTCGGACTTAAAGTCCTCTCCGTCGTCCTCGCGGTCGCCGCCTGGGGCTATTTCCATCTTGCGGCGGCGCCGGGGACCACCGCGCGCTTCGACCAGACGCTCGCGGTGCCGATCGTCGTCACCGGGCTCAAGAGCGACTATCAGGCGCGCTACGGCGACAAGGTCGCGACGGTGGTCATCGAGGTGCCGCGCAACGGTCAGCCGGTGAAGCCCGACCAAGTGCAAGCCGTCCTCGACGTGAGCGATCTCGTCGACCCCGGCTTCCACAACGTGCCGGTGAAGATCGTCTCGCCCGACGTCGCGATCAAGTCGCTCTCGCCCGCGTCGGTGACCCTCTCGCTCGATAAGCTCGAAGACCGCAGCGTACCGGTCGCGCTCGACTATGCCGGCGACAAGCGCGGGATCGTCGTCGACTCGGCCGACGTGAGCCCGGCGACGACGACGATCCGCGGGGTCGCCAGCGATCTCTCGAAAGTGAGCGCGGTGCGCGTGCAAGTGCAGATCCCTTCGAAGCCGCAGACGCTCGACGCAATGATCCGCCCGACGCCGGCCGACGCGCGCGGGAGCGAGGTCGCCGGCGTGCAGACCTCACCGAACCTGGTCCGCGTCCGGGTCCGGTTCGTCGGCGCGAGCGCGAGCGGAAAGTAATCGCCGGACCCGCGAGCGTACGAGGGAGCATGGGCAAGTACTTCGGAACCGACGGCGTGCGCGGCGTCGCCAACGCCGACCTGACGCCGGAGCTCGCGTTCGCGGTCGGACGCGCCGGGGCCGCGCGGATCGCGCGCGATCAGCCGCTCGACAAGCCGATCGTCGTGGGGCGCGACACGCGCCTGTCGGGGCCGATGCTCGAGGGCGCGATCGTCGCCGGGATCGCATCGACCGGGCGCAACGTGGTGCAGCTCGGGATCGTGCCGACGCCCGCGGTCGCGGCGATCACCGCGGCGATCGAGGCCGCCGCCGGCGTGATGATCTCGGCCTCGCACAACCCCGTCGAGGACAACGGGATCAAGTTCTTCGGCTCCGACGGCTTCAAGTTCTCCGACGCCGTCGAGGACGAGATCGAAGCGCTGCTCGCCTCACCCGATCTCCCGCGGCCGACGGGGCTCGACATCGGCCTGGTCGCGCAGACGCGCGGCTTGATCGACAATTACTTCGCGAAGCTGGTCGCCGCGGGCGGCGACCTGCGCGGGCTCACCGTGGTCGTCGACGGCGCGTTCGGCGCCGCGTATCTCGTCGGGCCGAAGATCTTCGAGCGGCTCGGCGCGCGCGTCGTCGCGCTGCACTGCGAGGACGACGGCAGCCGCATCAACGTCGAGTGCGGCGCGACGCACCTGGCAACGCTGCAGGCGCGCGTGCGCGAGGAGATCGCACGCACCAGCGGTCCGGTCGTCGGCGTCGCGTTCGACGGTGACGCCGACCGCGCGCTCTTCGTCGACGAGGCCGGCGACGTGCTCACCGGCGACCACGTCATGCTGATCGTCGCGCGCGATCTGGCGCGCCGCGGCGAGCTGCCCGGCGATACCGTCGTCGGCACGGTGATGGCGAACATGGGATTCGAAAAGGCGCTCGAGCGCGAAGGGATCGGGCTCGTGCGCGCCGCCGTCGGCGACCGCTACGTGCTGGAGGCGATGCGTGCCGGCGGCTACCGCTTCGGCGGCGAGCAGTCGGGTCATGTGATCGATCTGCAGCGCGCCACCACCGGCGACGGACCGATGACCGCGGTCGTGCTGTTCTCGACGGCGGTGCGCGCGGGCGCGACCCTGCACGAGCTCGCCGGCGATCTCGTGCGCTTTCCGCAAGTGCTGCTCAACGTGCGCGTCGCCGACAAATCGGTCGCCGATCACCCGGCCGTGCGTGACGCGATTGCGGGCGCGGAGCGTGAGCTCGCACGCGACGGCCGGATCCTGGTCCGCCCCTCGGGGACCGAGCCGCTGGTGCGCGTAATGGTCGAAGCCGGCGACGAAGGTCGCACGCGCGCCGTCGCCGAGCGCGTCGCCGAGGCGATCCGCGAGGCCGCCGCTCCGGCTTGATCGTCCCGTGGGACGATCTTTACATTTTGTCCGAATGCCGGGGAGGAGATGCCACGCCGGGGGGGCTATCCAGCGGCGTGGCCTCCGTCTCCAGACGGTGGCCTCCGGTCCGGCGTCGCCTATCGCGTCGCTGGATTCGCACATACCTGCTGACAGATCACGGAATCCGCCTTAGCACGGCGGAGCGGGGGACTTCCCAGGCAGGGGTGAACGCGCCGGTCGGCGCGCGGGCGATTCTTCCGCCCGAACCCGTCAACTAACCCCGTACGTGTGGGAAGAAGGAGCAGTCGTTGCATCGTTCTATCCTCACCGGGTTGTTCGCGTGCATTCTTTCGGTCGGTTTGCCGGCCGTTGCGAATGCCCAAACGACGGGTGACCGAGGCGCGCCGGCCGTCACGCAGACCGCTGTGGCGAGCGTCGACGCCGCGCCGCCCACCGCGGGCGCGGATCTCGCGATGTGGAACGCGGCCCCCGAGAAGCCCGAAGCCGCGCCGGCCCAGTCGGGCGCGCAGCCTCGGACGGTGTCGCGTCTCCTGCACATCCAGAAATTTGCCGGCGGCATCGCCGCCAGAGGCGCGGCGATGGCGTCGACCCTGACGCGCAACGCCATGAGGTTTCTGGGCGTCCCGTACGCGTTCGGCGGGACGTCGGCCTACGGATTCGACTGCTCGGGGTACGTCCAGCACGTGTTCGCGATGATGGGGCTCCATCTGCCGCGGACGGCCGACGCCCAATACGCGGTCGCCCACACGTTCAGCGGGACGCCGAAGCCCGGCGACCTGGTGTTCTTCCAGACCTACACCGACGGCGTCTCGCACGTCGGAATCTCGCTCGGCGGCGACCGGTTCGTCCACGCCTCCTCGAGCCACGGCGTCATGGTCTCCAGCCTCCACGACAGCTACTGGTCGGCCCGCTACCTCGGCGCGAAGCGCGTCGTCGAGTAGCGCCGAGCCCTCGCGTCGAAGCGTGCCGGCGTGAACGACGCCGGCACCGCCGAGCTCCGTGCGCGCGCGGCCAACGCCTATGTGGTGTGGCCGCTCGCGGTGCTCGATCTCTTCCGCGAACCGCCCGACGCGACCGGCTGGTCCCGTCTGCACGCCCGCCAGGCCTTCGTCTTCGGGATCGCCGCCGCGCTGGCGTACCTGATCGTGCTGGCGCTGCCGCTGCTGCTGGTCATCGCGATCTCGGGGATCTCCACGACCGCCGTCATGTGGCTCTACGCGCTCGGGCTGCTCGCCGACCTCGTCGGCGCGTTCGTCCTGTTCGGCTTCTCGCTGAGCCTGCGCGACCGAACCCTGCGCGGCGAGCTCTTCACGCTCCCCGTCATCACCCCGCTCGCCGACCGCCTCCTGCCCCGCAGCGAGCATGAGCACCGCCGAGCGAGACGGAGCAGAGCAACGCGCGACAAGCAACCCTGAGAAACGCGATGGAAGAAGGGCAAACAGTACTCCGCTGATGGACCGAGCGCGGAGCCATCGTGCGCTGCGAGCGTGTTGTTGCGAGGTCGGACCGGGGGCCCCGCGCGAAGCGTGGGGGGCTCGCAGGCGGGGCCGAAGCGCCGTGAAACTGGGCCGTGATACTGGGGCGTAGCCAAGTGGTAAGGCAGCGGACTTTGACTCCGCCATGCGTTGGTTCGAATCCAGCCGCCCCAGAACTCCGCAGGAAGGCCGGCCACCCTGTGCAACGACCGGCCATGCCTCTCGCACCGCTCGACCGGATCCTCGCCGCGGCGTTCGCGGTGCTGATGGCCGCGCCGCTGGCGTTCGCGGCGCCGGCCTCCGCGCAGCGCGTGACGGCGACCGCCGCGCCCGAGCCCGCCCCGGTCGACTACTCCTCGGCGCAGCGGCTGTTCAAGGACAAGAAGTACGCCGAAGCGGTCGCCGCGCTCGACACGTACCTGCACGAGCACCCGCGCGACGCGCGTGCGTTCGTGCTGCGCGGCGACGCCAAGGCCGAGCTCGGCAACAACGACGGTGCGCTGGGCGACTACAACGTCGCGATCGGAATCGACCCCGAGTTCGAGTACGCCTACGTGACGCGCTGCGAGACGCGGCTCGAGGTCGGCAACACGCAGGGCGCGCTCGCCGACTGCGATGCGGCGCTGCGGCTCGGCCCCGACGACGGGCAGGCCTACAAGGATCGCGCCGACGTGTACTTCGCGTCCGACTCCTTCCCGGAAGCGCTCGCCGACTACGACAAGGCGGTCGCACTGGGCGAGACGACCGCGTACGTCTACGCCGCGCGCTGCGATGCCGAGCGGCTCGTCGGGAAGCACACCGAGGCCCGTACCGACTGCGACCGCGCGCTGACGATCGATCCGAAGAGCCGCCGGGGCTTGTGGTCGCGCGGGCGCCTCGCGCTGAGCGAGTTGCGCTACACCGACGGGATCGCCGACATGAACTCCTACATCATGCTCGACCCGAAGGGCTCGGATCTCGGCTATTTCTTCCGCGGGTACGCGTACAACCGCGTGCAGAGCTGGCACAATGCGCTGGACGATCTGCAGACCTACGTGCAGCGCCGCCCCGGCGACCCGGACGGCTACCGCGAGCGTGCGATCGCGCGCAGCGGTCTCGCCGACAAAGTCGGCGCGCTGGCCGACATGAACCAGGCGATGAGCGGCTATCGCAAAGAAGGGGACACGATCGCGGCCGCTCGCGTCGCGGCGATGCTGAAGGCGCTGAACGACGGCCGGCCGATGACGCCGCCGTGAGCGCGGTGCTGCGAACGCTGCTCGCGGCGTTCGCCGACGGCGATCTCGCCGCCGCCGCCGCTTGCTTCGCCGACGACGGCCGCTATCGAGAGGCGCATGAGTCCCCGGTCAGCGGACGCAGCGCGATCGCCGAGCATTTCGCGCGCTACGACGCCACCGGCGTCCCGTGGCGGTTCGACGCCGACGAGGTGTTCGAGCACGGCGAGCGCGCGTGCGTGGTCTACCGGTTCGCGGTCGGCGGAGGCGACGGACAGCCGTGGCGCGAACGCGCGGGATGCGCTACCGTCCGTTTCGGCGAGCGCGGCCTGATCGAGGAATGGCGGGAGTACGAAGGATGAACGTCAACGGCAGCACGTCGCAGCAGAACGCCTCACACCAGCACGAAGACCTTTCGATCCACGTCCATACCGTCGACGGCCTGAAAGTGTTCGAGCTGACCGGCTCGCTCGACATCGCGACCTCGCCCACCGTCCGCGCCGCGCTCACCACGGCCTCGGAACAGGAGCAGCAGCACCGCTTCATCGTCGACCTGACGCGCGTCGACTTCCTCGACTCGACCGGGCTGGGCGCGCTGATCGGCGCGCAGCGCCGCGCCAAGGAGTTCGGCGGCGACGTGCGGCTCATCGCGAAGGAAGGCCAGATCCTGCGGCTGCTCCGCATCACCGGCCTGCTGAAGGTGTTCGCGGTCTACCCGACGCTCGAAGACGGCGTCAAAGACGGAGAGCGCGTCGGAGATCTCTGAGTGGATTCAGCCTTCGGCTGAACCCTTCGCGTTCGGACCTGCGGCCCGAGCCGCCCGAGCGATCGAAATGTCGAGCAGCTCGATGACGTGACGCACGGCGACGTGCGGCGCTCCGGCGCGGTCGAGCCCGTTGCGCATCTGGAGCGCGCAGCCCGGATTTGCGGTCGCGACGATCTCGGGCGTGACCTCGAGGATGCGGTCGACCTTGCGGCGCTGGAGCCGCTGCGCCATCTCCGGCTGCGTGACGTTGTAGATCCCGGCGCTGCCGCAGCACAGCGAGGACTCGGCCATCTCGCGCAGCTCGAGCCCGGGGATCGCGGCGAGCAGTCGCCGCGGCGGCGCGGTGATGCGCTGCGCGTGCGCCAAGTGGCACGCGTCCTGATAGGTCACGACCGCGTGCAGCGGTCCCAGCGTTCCGGGCGGTAGCCCGATCTGGTCGAGGTACTCGAGCACGTCGCGCACCTGCGCCGAGAACGCGACCGCGCGCGCGCGCCATTCCGGGTCGTCGTGGAACAGCTCGCCGTACTCCTTGAGCGCCGAGCCGCAGCCCGCGGCGTTGATCACGTACACGTCGGCACCGCTGCGCTCGAACGAGGCGATGTTGCGCTTCGCCAGCTCGCGCCCCAGCGGCATCTCACCGGCGTGCACGGCGATCGCGCCGCAGCACCCCTGATCGCGCGGGACCACGACCTCGACGCCGGCGCCGTTCAGCACGCGCGCCGTCGCTTCGTCCCAGCTCGCGAACGCGACGTGCATGATACAGCCTGCGTGGAGAAACGCCGTCGCGCGCTTCGGGCCCTGGGCGGGAAAGCGCTGTCCGCGCGGGACGAAGAAGCGGTCGGAGATCGCCGGCGCGAGCGCCTCGACGTCCTGCAGCCCCATCGCCGCGAGCAGTCCGGTGCGGCGGACGAGGCCGCGCAGCCCGCTGCGCTGGTAGAAGCGCAGCAGCCATGCCGCGACGCGCATCGCCGCCAGATTCTCGAACAGCCGCCCGATCAGGACGGCACGGCCCAGCCGCGCGTACCACGTGCGCGACGGTGCCATCGCGCGGACGATCTGCGTCCGCGCCGGCTCCAGGATGCGGCCGTACTCGACGCCGGAAGGGCAGACGGCTTCGCACGCGCGGCAGTCGAGGCACTCGGACATCTGGTGCATGAAGCCGGGGCTCGTCAGATCGAGCCGCTCCTCGGAGACCGCCTTGATCAGCGCGATCCGCCCGCGCGGACCGGACGTCTCGACCAGCGTCTCGACGTAGGTCGGGCAGGTCGGCAGGCACAGCCCGCAGCGGACGCAGCGGTCGAAGACGTCGGACGGCGGGACATCGGGTGCGACGAAGCCGCGGCGGACTTCCGGTTCGATCACGATGACCCCGCGTTCGCGGGCGCGAAACGAAGGCCATGCAGGTCGACCCTACCCGCGCGCGCAGCTCCGTTCTCCTCGACGGGCGCGACCGCGCCGCCGCGCGCTCGATGCTCCATGCCGCCGGCTACAACGACGACGAGCTGACGAAGCCGCTGGTGCTGATCGCCAACACGTGGACCGACTCGATGCCGTGCAACTTCGGCTTGCGCGGGCTCGCCGACCACGTGAAGGCCGGGGTGCGCGCGGCCGGCGGGACCCCGATGGAGTTCAACACGATCGCGATCTCCGACGGGATCACGATGGGAACCGAGGGGATGAAGGCCTCGCTCGTCTCGCGCGAGGTGATCGCCGACTCGATGGAGCTCGCCGCCCGCGCCTACGGCTTCGATGCGATGGTCGCGCTGGTCGCCTGCGACAAGACGATCCCCGCGGCCGGGATGGCGCTGCTGCGACTCGACATCCCCGGGCTCGCGCTCTACGGCGGCTCGATCGCGCCGGGCCGTTACGAGGGTCGCGATCTGACGGTCGGCGACGTGTTCGAGGCGATCGGCGCGCACGCGGCCGGCCGGATCGGCGATGACGAGCTGAAGGCGATCGAATGGGCCGCCTGTCCCGGCGCCGGCGCGTGCGGCGGTCAGTTCACCGCCAACACGATGGCGATGGCGTTGGAGTTCCTCGGGCTCTCGCCGGTCGGGAGCGCGAGCCCGGGCGCGACCGATCCGCGCAAGGAGAAGGCGGCGTATCACGCCGGCGTGACGGTGATGGCGATGCTGCGCGCCGGGCTCACGCCGCGCGCGATCGCCACCCGCGCCGCATTCGAGAACGCGGTCGCCGCCGCGGCCGGCACCGGCGGCTCGACGAACAGCGTCCTGCACCTGCTGGCGATGGCGCACGAGGCCGGGGTCCCACTGACGCTCGATGATTTCGCGCGCATCTCGGAGCGCACGCCGATCCTCGCCGACCTGCGTCCCGGGGGACGCTTCGTCGCGCTCGACGTCGACCGCGCCGGCGGGATCCAGCTCATCGCCAAACGGATGCTCGAGGGCGGGCTCATCGACGGCGGAACGCTCACCCCCAGCGGTCGCACCTTGGGCGACGAGGTCGAAAGCGCGCGGGAAACGCCCGGACAAGAAGTCGTCGCGACGGCGCAGCATCCGTTCAAGCCGAGCGGCGGGATCATCGTGCTGTACGGAAACCTTGCCCCCGACGGAGCGGTGGTGAAGATCGCCGGCCACGAGCCGACCCGGCTGCGGGGCCGCGCGCGCGTCTTCGAGTGCGAAGAGGACGCGATGCGCGCCGTCGACGCGCGCAGCATCGTCGCCGGCGACATCGTGGTGATCCGCTACGAAGGGCCGCGCGGCGGGCCGGGGATGCGCGAGATGCTCTCGGTGACGGCGGCGATCGTCGGCCAAGGTCTGGGCGAGAGCGTCGCGCTGATCACCGACGGGCGCTTCAGCGGCGCCACGCGCGGGCTGATGATCGGTCACGTCGCACCGGAGGCGTTCGCCGGCGGGCCGCTCGCCGCCGTCCGCGACGGCGACGCGATCGCGATCGACGTCGCCGCGCGCCGCGTCGATCTGGTGGTGAGCGACGACGAGCTCGCGACGCGGATGCGCGAGTGGCGACCGCGCGCGCCGCGGTACTCGAGCGGCGTCTTCGCGAAGTACGCTTCGCTGGTCTCCTCGGCGGCCGAGGGCGCGATCACCCGACCCCTCGCGCCGTGATCGCCTTGCAATGCAGCGAGTGCGACGCCGCCGGCGACGACGACGCGCTCGTCTGCGCCGCGTGCGGCGCGCTGCTGGGTTTCGTGCTGCGCACCGATCTGGTCGACGCCGCGGCGGTCGAGGCGAGGGCGCGGCGGCGGCGCGGCTCGCCCGATCCGCGCGACCGCAGCGGGGTGTGGCGTTTCCGCGAGCTGCTTCCGCCGATCGCCGAGGACGCGATCGTCACGCTGCGCGAGGGCGACGTCCCGCTCTACGACGCGCCGCGCGGGGCACGCTTCGCCGGCGTCGCGCGGCTGACGTACCTGCATCTCGGCATGAACCCGACCGCCTCGTTCAAGGACGCCGGGATGACGGTCGCGATCTCGCGCGCGCACGAGCGCGGCGCGCGCGTCGCGGTGTGCGCGAGCACCGGCAACACCGCGGCTTCGATGGCGGCGTACGCGGCGCGCGCGGGGCTGACGGCGGTCGTCATCGCGCCGGTCGACGGGATCAGCGGCGCGAAGGTGGCGCAGACGCTCGATTACGGCGCGCACGTCGTCGCGGTCGAAGGCGACTTCGACGATGCGCTGCGCGCGGTGCGCGCGCTCGATCCGGCGAGCGCCGCCGTCGTCAACAGCGTCAACCCGTACCGCATCGAAGGGCAGAAGACCGCCGCGCTGGTGCTCCTCGAGCAGCGCGAGTGGAGTGCGCCCGACTGGGTGTGCCTGCCCGGTGGAAACCTCGGAAACGCGAGCGCCCTCGGCAAAGGCTTTCGCGAGGCGCGCGCGATCGGGCTCGCCGCGCGCACCCCGCGGCTGGCCGTCGTGCAGGCCTCCGGCGCGGCGCCGTTCGCGCGCGCATGGCGTGACGAGGCCGAGCTCGTCCCGGTCCGCGCCGAGACCGAGGCGACGGCGATCCGCATCGGCGCACCCGCGTCGTGGAAGAAGGCGCGCGCCGAGGTGCGCGCCTCGGGTGGAACCGTGCTCGACGTCAGCGATGCGGAGATCGCCGAGGCGCGGGCCGCGATCGGGCGCGACGGCGTCGGCTGCGAGCCGGCCTCGGCGGCGTCGCTGGCCGGGCTGAAACGGCTGGTCGCCGACGGCACGATCGCGCCCCACGACGACGTCGTGTGCGTCCTCACCGGCCACGTGCTCAAAGACACCGCGTACGCGACGCGCTATCATGCGTCGGCGGCTCCGCAGGCGAACGCGATCGTTCGCGGCACCGCGCTCGCGGACTATCTCGCCGCACTGCTCGGCACGCGCGCGTGAGCGAGCTCTCCGTCTCGGCGCCGGCGTCGAGCGCAAACCTCGGGGCCGGCTTCGACGCGGCCGCGCTCGCCCTCGAGCTGCGCATGACGGCGCGCGTGCGCGTGCTTCCCCGCGGCGCGTCTCCGAGCTGGACGTACGCGGGCGCGTGCGCGCCCACGCACGACGGCATTCGCACCTGCATCGAACGCGCGCTGCGCCGTGTCGCCCCGGACGCGCCCGCGTTGGCGGTCGAGCTGCACAACGAGATCCCGCTCGGCGCGGGCCTCGGCAGCAGCGCCGCCGCGTACGCGATCGGCGCGTCGATCGGCGTGCGACTGGCCGCGGGACGCGACGCGCACGCCGCTGCGGCCGACGGCCGATCGCCCGACGGCGGCGACGTTGACGACGCTGAGGACGGCGTCGGCGATGACGACGTCGGCGAGCGAATCGCCCGCGTCGTGGTCGAGCTCGAAGGACATCCCGACAACGCGCTCGCGGCGTGCCTCGGCGGGACGATCGTCGTGGCGCACGGCGAGGACGGCGTGAGCTACGCGCGCTTCGCCCCGCTTGCCGCCGCGGCGGTCGTCGTGGTCCCCGAGATCGTGCTGCCGACCGCCGAGGCGCGCGCGCTGCTGCCGGCGTCGTACAGCCGCGCCGACGCGGTGCACAGCGTCCAGCGCGCCGCGCTGCTGGGCGCGGCGCTCGCCGCCGGCCGCCTCGACCTGCTGCGCGCCGCGGTGCGCGACCGGCTCCATCAGCCCTATCGGGCCGGCGCGATCCCGGGGCTCGAGGAGATGCTGCGCCTGGACGATCCCGCCGTCGTGGCGATCGCGCTCTCGGGCGCCGGACCGTCCGTCTTCGCCCTCGTGCGCGCCGAGCCGGAGCGCATCGGCGCGCGCCTCGCGGAGATCTTCCGGCACCACGGGGTGGCGAGCCGAATCCTCGTGCCGCGCCTCGCCGGCAGCGGGATCGTGACGACGTTCTCGGACGGCGTCTAGCGAGCAAGCTGAAGGGGCGGCCTGCGGCCGGGAGAAGTGCAAACCAATGATCAGCGTCAGCGTCGGTTCGCCCGCCGGGATCTGCACCGTGGCGAACCCGGCGTTTTACCGCTATGTGCTGAGGCTGGCCGAAGCTCCGCTGAGCGCGAGCCCCGCCGACCGCGCCCAGCTCGACGTGCTGGCGAACGTCCCGCACGCGTACGCGGAGGAAGAAGAGTCCTCCGGCGACGGCTGGCGCATCGTCCCCGCCGCCTCCTACGAAGACTGGCCCGTCCTCGAAGCGACCCCGCAGCGGCTGCGCGCCGCCTTTCAAACCGCCCGCCGCGTGCTCTGGACGAATGCCGGATCGGTCGGGATCAGCGCGGGCGACATGGTCGCCGTCGATCACGAGATCGAGTCCGTCCTCGGCGTGCTGCAGCAGGCCGAAGCGCGCGGCTACAGCGTCAACGTCAGCTACGTGAGCTGAGCCGGCACCGCACGGGCGGCGCCGAAGCGAACGTTACTGGCGCGGGTTGAACAGCGAGCCGAGCACGCCGGTGATGTTGCCCTGACCGCCCTGCTGCTGCGCGCCTTCGGCCTGCGGCTCGTGGTACGTCATCGATTGCAGCCCGAGGCGTCCCGGTCCGGTGAAGCGGTTCAGCACGAGCGATGCACCGCCGACGAACGCGCCGAGCGCACCCATCAAGCCGCCGCCGCCGCCGCCCGACTGGAGCACCGAGACGGTATCCATGGTGACCGACGCGTCTTTCCAGAGCCACGCACCCGGCTCGACGTCGAGCTGCTCGCCGGGGCCGAGCGTCTTCTCGAAGACGTTGCCGTATCCGTGCAGCAGCAGCAGTCCTTCGTCGTCGCTCGGCGTGAAGCGATCGATGAACAGACCGGTGCGCGAGAAGAAGACGTTCGCCAAACCGGTCTGCCAGTAGAAATCATAGGCGATGCTGTTCGTCGCGAGCAGGAACTGGTGCTCGCGCACGTCGACGACTTCGCCGCGACGTAGCCGCAGCGCGACGATCTGTCCGGGCGCTTCGCGCGAGAACGCGATGTTGCCGGGCCCTTGCGCCGTCGAGATGAAGATCTGCAGCCCGGCGAAGAACCGCTTCCCGGCGTTGCGCAAGTTCATGAAGCCGAGCCGGACCTGCGGCGACTTCCACAGCAGGATGTGGTGCTCGAAGTACACGCCGGTACGCGGCCCGAGCTCGACGTCGGCGACCGGCACGAGCTCGCCTTCGACGAACACGGTCGTGTCGCCGACGCGCATCGGCTCCCGCGGATTGTCGGGTTCGGCGACGGGTTCGGTGTAGCCGCCGACGGCGATCGGCTGCGGCGCCGGCGCGCCGCAGCTCGGACAGAAGCGCGCGCTGTCGGGAACGATGCTTTGGCAGCTCGGGCAGGTCATGCGCGCGACCGTTCGCCCGACGCTCCCGAAGGCCCTAGGCGGTGGCCGCCTCAGGACTGCCGGACTCGCTCCGCGCGGCCGCGCGGCGGCCGGCGCCGATGAGCCCGAGACCGCCGAAGACCGAGATGCACGCCAGGGCGATCAGCATCTCCGGCGAGGCCTGCAGCGCGACGCGCTCCGCCCGGACGACGAACGCGTGCGTCGTCGCCGCATGGCCCTGGGGCCCGACCGTCGCGATCGCGAGGGTCCACGTTCCCGCCGTCGCAAGCGTGACCGGTCCGGTCCACGTGCCGTCGGCGCCGCGGGCGAGCGCGAACCGCTGATTTCCGCCGAGCGGATCCACCGCGAGCACGGCGGCCGCGCGCGCGGCCGGCGCGATCACGCGCATGTCGATCGGCGTCGCGGTGTCGTAGGTCGCCAGATTGCGGACCTGCGAGCCGTCGCCGGTGACGTTCACCACCAGCAGCTGGGCGGCGCTCGCTCTCCCGCTCGGCACGGCGACTGCGGCCATCCCCGCCAGCGCGAGCAGAAAGATCGAGAGCGGGCGCAGCATGACGACCAACTGTACCCATTTTGTCTGGCAGTTCCGGGTAGCATCGGGAACGTGGAACGCGAGGGAATCGACGAGCGGGGCGGCAGCGTCTCGGAAGAAGCGATCGAGAACGACGAGGAGCTGGCGTCGATCGAAGACGTCGGCCCGGAGCCCCCCGAGAACCCGGCGGTCGACGACGTGTGAGGCGGCGCGAACGTTCGCTCAGCCGCGCGGCTGCTTGAACATCTCGCGCAGGGCGTTGTCGCGCACGTTCTCGAGGCGCGTGTAGGTCGAGATCATGCGGTCGTCCTTCCAGCCGCCCTGCTCGCGGATGAGCGAGCGGCGCACGCCCGCGGCGTCGGCCGAAGTGACGAATCCGCGACGAGTCGAGTGCGCGGCGAACTTCGCCGGGTCGAGCCCGATCGCCGCCACGACGCGCTTCACCGCGCGCGCGACGTCGCCGCCGTCGAGTCCGTTCTCGGTCAGCTTGCGGTGCTCGGCGTGCGGGCTCAGCGTGAACGTGCGGAAGAGCGGGCCTTGGCGCACGCCGCTCGCGTCGAGCCAGGCGCGCAGCGCGCGGTAGGCGCACAAGCTGTCGCCGCCCGGCAGCTCGGTGACGATCACGTAGCGACCGACGCCTTCCTGATCGGTCTTGCTGCGCGGGATGAAGATTTCGAGATAGCGCGTGCCGTCGATGTCGTCGGTGCGAAAGCGCACGTCCTCGACGCGCATCGAGGCGACGTTCGAACGGCGCAGCGCCGAGCACCAGGCCAGCGCGACGATCGCGCGATCGCGCACGTCGCGCAGATCGTTGACGGCGAAGTTCGCGATCGCGCGCGAGGCGTCTTCGCGCACCAGTGCTTCGCGCGGTTGGCGCGTCGTGTCGTGCTGACGCCGCAGGCCGCGGATCTCGCGCCGCAGCATCGCCTCTTTCAACGGCGAAGACAGTCCCGCGAGCTCGTGCGCGTACTGAATCGCGGCAAGCCGGCCGAGAATCGTCGACTTCGCGAGCCGGCGCAGCCGCAGCTGTCCGATGTACAGTCCGACCAGCGGCGCCGCCGCAGGGAGCGCGGGATACTCATCGTGTCGCTCGCCGATCCAGCCGACGAACTGCGCCCAATCGCGCGCGTAATGCCGCAGCGTGCTCGGCGCGCGATCGGCCTCGATGAGCCGGCGCGCCTCGGCGACCGCCGCGTCGTGACCGTCCCCGCCGCCGCCGTACCGCGGCCAAGAGGAGAAGGCGCCGACCGGCGTTTCCGGTGCGTGGGACAGGCCCGCCCCGAGCCGGGGCACGAGCGAGGACACGCCCTCTCGTTCCGCGCCGCTGCCGGATCTTCCTCCGGTCTATTCTGGGTGCCCCTTGTTTTCTTCGGTTCACCATGCTATTTTAGGGTTGACCGGCCCTGGGCCGGGCGAAGACGATGGCGCGTAAGACACCCCTCGAGCCCTGGCAGGCGGCGATCATGATCGTCCGCGCCTTTCGAGCGCTGCAGGAGAAGAAGCCGCGCGCGACCTCGCGCGCGAAGCTCTCGCGGCGCTCGCTGGCGGCCTTGTGCGCGCGCACGATCCTGCGCGACGCCTTCGTCGACGAGGTCCGCCTCGAGCTTGCGAACCGCGGCTTCACGCTGCTCGACCGGCTCGACGGGTTCGCGCTGATCGAGTCGAGCTCGGTCCAGAATTGGGATACGCTGAGCGCGAAGCTCGTGCGGGACGAGCTCGAGCGCGCGCGCGGCGGACGGTTCGACTTCGAGTCGGCCGACGACGAGCTGGCCGACACCGCCCTCGCCGACGACGAGAACGACGCCGCCTGAGCGCATGCCCGCTCGTGCGGCGGCACGACGGGACGCTCGCATCGCGCACCAGGGAATGCGGCCCGACCGCGCCAATGGTGGCTGACCCTCGGGCGGCGGTTCACCGAAGGTCAGACGTATTTTGAGGGGGCGATGACTGCGGACGGCGTTCGTTCGAACCATGCGGATTTCGACTGGAGCGTCGCCGATGCATTGCAGGTGTTCGTCATGATGGCGAATGCCGACGGCACGGTCACCTCGTTCAACGAGTCGTGGCATGCGTACACCGGTCAGCCTCACTTCGAGGTCGACACGGACCGCCGGTGGATGGAGTACATGCATCCCGACGACCGCGATCGCGTGGCGGAGGGATGGGGCGCCGCGGTCGCGGCCGGAGAGCGGATCGTCGACATGGAGTATCGCCTGCGCGAAGCCGCGACGGGGCACTACCGGTGGTTTCGCGCGCGGGCGACGGCGCTCTCCGATGAGAGCGGCCAGATCGAACGCTGGGTCGGCGTCGCGCTCGACGTCGACGAGGAACGCCGCAAGCACGCGACGCTCGAGACGCTGTACGATCGCGCGCGCACCGTCGCTGCGACGATGCAGCGCGCCTCGCTGCCCGCGGAAATCCCGATCGTCGCCGGCGTGGCGTTCAAGGCGCTGTACCTCCCCAGCGTGCGCACGATGACGATCGGCGGCGACTGGTACGATGCCTTCGAGATCCCCGGCGGCGCGCTCGCGATCTCGATCGGCGACGTTCAGGGACACGGCCTCGAGGCGGCCGTGCTGATGGGGAAGATCCGTTACAGCCTGCGGACGATCGCGCTGCGGGTGGGGAATCTGCATGCCGGCGGTCCGGAGTCGATCCTCCAGAGCGTGGAGGAGGCGCTGCGGAGCGAGCATCGCGAGGCGAGCGCGACGGCGTTCCTCGGCATCATCGCGCCCGACCGCACGTCGATGCGTTACGCGAACGCCGGCCACCCGCCCCCGCTGTTCGTGCACGCCGACGGGTCATCGTCGTGGTCGCGTTTCGGCGACCCGCCGCTGGGCTGGCGCTTCGGCCTCGAGCGCCGCGAGCACGACGTCCGGCTCGACGACGTGTCACGCATCGTCCTGTACACCGACGGCCTGACCGAAGCCGGCCGCGACATCGTCGCGGGGATGGACGCGTTGCAGCTGGCCGCGGGCGAGCTGCGAGAACGCCGCCTCGCGCACGTCCCGGAAGCGCTCGTCGAGCGACTGCACGCGACCGGCGCCAACGACGACCTCGCCGTGCTGGTGGTCGAGCTCGCGCGAACCCCATGAGCCCGCAGAGCGCTCGCCTCTCTCGGCGACTTCGTGTCTGGAAATTGCATTTTCCATGTACGAAGGCGATTCCGGGGGCTTCCTCCGCCGCGGCCGGTGTCAGCAGGCGCCTCGCCCGCCGGCCCTAGCCGGCGCGGTCGGCGGTGTCGTGCAGCGCCGCGACGACGCGGACGTCGTACCGCGTTCCGCTGGCCGCGGCGAGCTCTCCGAGCGCTTCGCGGAGCGTCATGGCGGGGCGCCCGTGCTCGCCGCAGATCAGCTCGTTGAAGCGGCTTGCGACGGCGACGATACGGGCGGCGAGCGGGATCGCGCTCGGCGCGCACGCCGTCCGGGTACCCGGATCCGTCCAGGCGCTCGTGATGCATGCGGATCGCCGGGCCGAACGCGGCCAGCAGCGGTTCCTCGCGAACGAGGCACTCGCCGAGGATCGGGTGCTCCTCGCTCGGCTCCCCTGCGGCGCCGACGTCGTGCAGCAGCCCGCACCGTCGCGCGAAGGTCGCCTGCCCCTCGCGCAGCGCCAACCGCTGCGCCAGCCGGCCTGACCAGCGCGCCACGTTCTCGGCATGCCGCATCGCGCGCCGATCGGCGCCGATCGATCGCCTCAGCAGCGCGTGAGCGGCCGCATCGACCGCATCGATGCGAGTTCCGGCGAGGGAAGGCGACGGCGAACGCTCGAGCGCGCGGCGGAGCGATTCGTCGAGCTGCCGCAGCGCGCCGAGATGCTCCTCGGGCAGCGTGCATTCCCCGAGATGGCTTCCGAGAACATCCCGAGCGGCGTCGAGGAATCGCACGATCGCGCGACTCGGGGATTCCCGCACCAGGTATTCCGGCAACGTTCGGTCGCTTTCGAGCGAACGGCCTTCCGACACCGCCGCGGAATAGGTCTCGACCAACGAGCGCACGTGCAGCTCGACCGCGAGCGAATGTCGTTGCGGAGCGCCCGCCACCGCAAGCGCGCTCGCGAGCTCCTCCCTGAAGCGCGCGACGGAATCCCGCTCGGATGGGAGGGCGTTCATTGTTCGACGACCGCGTGCATCGCCGCGACGACCTCGGGGTCGAACTGCGTCCCCGCGTTCCGGTCGAGCTGCTCGAGCGCGACCGCCGGGCGCATGGGCGGCCGGTACGGCCGGCGACCGATCATCGCGTTGAACGAGTCGGCGACGGTGACGATCCGGACGTGCAACGGGATGCGATCGCCCGACAGATTGTCGGGATAGCCGCGGCCGTCCAGGCGTTCGTGGTGCCCGCGTATGGGCGCTCGAAAGACGCCAAGGTGCGGATCCGCCGACGCCAACAGGTCGCCGGTGCGCGTGTGGTCGCGCATGATCGCCCATTCGTCCTCGGTCAGTTGCCGCGGCGCGTTGAGGATGTCGGGCGGCGTTGCGCTCTTCCCGATGTCGTGGATCAATCCGCACCGCGCGACGTGGGTGATCTCGTGGTCCGAAAGGGTGAGACGCCGGGCGATCCGCGCACACCATGCGCCGACGGCGCGCGAATGTTCCGCCGTCAGTGGATCGGCGCGGTCGAGCCGGGCGACGGCGCGGTTGATCGCAGCGTCGATCTCGTTGATTTGTGCGGGCGCGTGCCCGATCGCTTTGCGCGGCTTCCGCACCACGTCGCGGAGCGACCCGTGGAGCGCTCGGATCGGCGCGCGATACGCCTCGTCGAAGCGATTCGCGGCGAAGAAGTCGTCCATCGAATCGCACGCCGAGTCGAAGAGCCGCGCGACGCTGAGCGACTCCGCGTGCGTGTCGCACATCTTGTCGACCCAGGCGACGACGTGTTGGGGCCGCTGCTCCGACAGCGCGCCGGCGTAAGCGTCGACGAACGACCGGGCGAGCAAGTGAACGATCAGCGTTCGCTCGTTCGCCGGGATGGCGGCGACCATCGAGCTCACGATCTCGGCGCGCGCTTCCGTCAGCGCCGCCGGAACCTGCGCAGCGGGTGCGTTCACGCGATCGCCGAGCTCCGGCCGGGATCGAGCGGACCGACGCAGCCTTGCGGCAGCGCCTCGAGCAGCCGCGCGTATCCTCCGAACTGCCGTGCGTGCAGCTCGTCCAATGCGTCCATCAAACAGCGCGGATCGCCCGGACTCGTGCGCCAATCCGCCAGCGCCGCGACCGCCGCGCCGAGCGCGTGCAGCCCTTTCCGCTCCGCGGGGAGCTCGCGCACGCACCGGCGCGTCAGCGACTTGGCTTGCGCGCAACGCCCGAGTAACACGTACGCCAGCGCCGTGAACAATGCGGCGCGGTAGCTTTGCGCGCACGGCGTCGCGACGGAGCCGAGGGCGCGTTGCGCCGCCGCGAGCGCAAGGTTCGCCTCCGCGTCGCTGCCGGCCGCGGCCGCGTACACCGCCACCTCGCTCCAGCGCAGTGCCAGGCGCCCCGGATCGAGCTGATCCCCAACGCTCGGCTTGATCATGAGGAGCGCGGTCTCGAAATCACCGCGCCACGCAAGTTGAAGCACGTGTGCGGGAAGAACGCCTTCGCTCGTCACCTTCGCGCCGTACTGCACCTCGAACTGGCGCATCTCCGCCTCGAGCGACGCGGCCGAAGCGACGTTGCCGCGTTCGACCTCGATCTCGTACGCCGCGGCCAATGCGTAGAACTGCTTTTCGACGCTCCCGGCCTTGGCGCCGCAGATCGCCATTCGGTGCAACAAGCCGACGGCGGCGTCAAGGTCTTCTTCATCATACGCGACGTTGTAGGCGACGGACAACGCGCTGCTGCCGATGTCGTACGCGCCGGCGCGTTCCGCGCGCGCGGCGGCGTCGAGCGCGCTGCTCTTCGCGTGGGAACCGTCGCCGCAGCGCATCGCGAGATACGCGATCTGGTGCCGGACGCGAGCATCCTCGACCGGATCCTCGAGCGTTGAAGCGATCTCCAGCGCGCGTTCGATCCAGTCGCCCGCGACGTCGAACCGCTGCTCGCTGGCGTGGGCGGCGCACGCGACGCACATCAGCTGCGCGCGGAGCTTGGCCGGAAGCTCGCGCAGCTCGGCTTCCGGCTGGAGCAAATCGAGCGCGTGCGCGGCGCGACCTCGGCGGACGAGGAATTGCCCGTACCAGAACCTGATGCGCCACGCGTCCTCGAGCGTCCGGCAGACGCGAAGCGCGTTCTGGAAGAGCGCCTCGCTCACGTCGAGACGGCCTTCGAAATCGGTGATCTGCGCCAGGAGCGCCAGCGCCGCGGGGCTGCTCTGCGTCATCTCGTCGCTGAGCCCGTGAACGGCGTCGCGAACGACGTACCAGTGCGTGCTTTCGATCGCCGCGAGACCGCGCCGATCGAGCAGCCGCGCGACGGCGCCTTCATCGCCGCATGTCTGCAGGTGCCGGAGCGCGCCCGCGACATCGCCCGCGGCTTCCAATGCGTCGGCGGTCCGCAGCTCGATCTCGGAACGGAGCGGCGAGCGGTTGCGTTCGGCGTTGAGCTCGATCTGAAAGGCGCTGTGATAACGCGAGCCGTCCGGCTCGAACAGGTACGGAGCGGTTCGCCGCAGCGCCGCCAAGATCGAGACGCCCTCGTCCCCGGCGACGTGCGCGACGGCTTCGTCGCCGAGCGCCGGAAGCGCGCTCGTCGCGATCGCGACACGGCACTCGGCCGCGGGAAGCGCGTGCAGGATACGCTCGGCCAGGTCGTCGGTTTCGCCCGCGAGGTCTATCGCCGGCGACGGATGCTCGGCGATCTGGACGGCAAAGGCGAACGACGACGGAACCCCGCCGGTGCGGCGGAGCACGTGGAGGATCTGCGTTCCGTCGAGGTTCGGAGCGAGCACGGCCGCCGCGTCCAGCGCCTCGAAACGGGTGAGCCGCAAGGCATCGTCTTGGATCGGGAGCGCCGCTGCGCCGTGAGCCAGCGAGGACGCGAGCGGCAAGTCCTCGAGGCTTTCGGTGCCGACGATCCATCGAACCGCCGGCGAACGTTCGAAGGCATGCGCGAGAAAACGGGCGACGCGCGCGTCACGGGCATGGTGAAGATCGTCCACCGCGATCGTGCACGGCCGATCGGCGAGGTGGCGAGCGAACCACGAGGCCAGCGTCGCCGGCGGATCGGGCGTCTGCAGCGCGCGTTCGTGCGCTCCGGAGAGCGTGGCCGCGAGGCCGGGAGCGTGGGCTGCGAGCGATTGAACCAGCGTTCCGAGAAAGCTGAGCAGCGACTCCTGCGGCTCGAGCCGGCAGTACATCCCGTCGTTCTCGGCCGCATACGCGGCGATGGCGGACGTTTTCCCGTAGCCGTAGGGTGCGCAGACGAGCACCGCTCCGCGCTCCGCCGCACGATCGAAAAGAGCGCGCAGGCGAGAGCGCAGCATCGTCGATGCGTCAGCCTTGGCCGTGATCACGCGCATCGCTTTCCGAAGGCATCGCGTCCGTCCTCGTCAGTGCTGCGGCGCGGGTGAGACGCTCAGCGTGAGACTGCTCGTCGCCGCGGCGGCCGCCGTGAGATGGTTGAGATCGCCGCCTCCGTAGACCGTCGCGACGTTCGTGCTCGCGCTCGGCGTCGCGGCGCCGAGGGTGACGGGCAGAGTGATCTGCTGAGTCTGCCCGGGGTTGATCGGCTGGCTCATCGTGCACGTGAGCTGGCCGCCGGCGACGCTGCACGCGACGGGGCCGAAGTTCCCGCCGCTCGCGCTCACGCCGGCGGGGAGCATGTCGGTGACGACGACCGCGCCGGACGTCGGACCTGCGCCGGCGTTGGTGACGGAGAGGCGGTATTGCGTCCCGTTTTCGCCGATCCACCACGCGTTCGGCTGCGCGCTCTGCGAGATCGAGAGGGCGGGAAGACTCAGCCGCGTGATATCGGTCGCCCTGGCGGCCGTCCACTCCCCCGTGTGGACGGGGTCTCCTCCTCCCCACGTCCCGGCGATCGAGGTCAGCGCGTTGCCGATCCCGCCGCTTGCGAGGGTGCCGGCGAACGAGAGCCTCACGTTTCCGTGCGCGGGGATCACTTGTGCAGTCGTGCAGATGACGACGTGGCCGGTCGCGGTGCACGCGAATTGCGGCGGAGGCTGCCCATTCCAAGTGAAGCCCGCCGGGAACTCGTCTCCGACCGTGATCGGACCGGCCGTCTGTCCAGCGGCGAGGTTGCTGACCACGATCGTGTACTGCGCGTTGTTTTGCCCGTAGATCCACGGACCGTTATCGGTTTCGGAGATCGCCAGCGCGGGGAGCGCGATCGGCGTCGCGAGCGAGATGACGTTCGCCGATGCCTGGCTTGCGTAGACCGGATCGCCGCCGCCGTACACCGAGGCCGTCGCCGTGACCGAAGCCGGAAGCCGGCTCGTCGCGACCGCAACGGGCACGTTCACGCTCACGCTGCTGCCGGCGTTGACGGGCTGGCTCATCGTGCACGTCATCTGCTGCGACCCTTGCGCGGTGCACGTCGATCCGCCGCCGCCGTTGATCTGACCGCCCGGTCCCGTCCGCAGCGTGACGCCCGCCGGGAGCACGGCGCCGATCGTGAGCGGCCCCGAGGTGGCTCCATAGCCGACGTTGGTGACGGTGATCGTGTATTGCGCGTTCGGCTGGCCGTAGGTCCACGGCCCTTGCGCCGTGTTGGAAGCCAGCGCGATCGCGAGCGACGGAAGGCCGATGGACGTCACGGCGGCGCTCGTCACGGCGGAACCGGCGGCGGCGTGCAGCGGATCGCCGCCGCCGTACGCGGCCGCGGTCGCCGTCACCGACGATCCGAGTCCGCTCGATGCGACCGACACCGGCAGCGTGAAGCTCGTGCTCGAATTCGCAGCAATCGCGGCGCTGATCGTGCACGCGAGCTGGGCGCCGCCGGCGGTGCATCCGATCCCGTGTCCCAGGCCGCCGCCGTTCCAAGTGAAACCGGCCGGCAGCTTCTCGACGACCGTCACCGGGC
Source organism: Vulcanimicrobiota bacterium (assembly GCA_963795405.1). Classification (GTDB taxonomy): domain Bacteria; phylum Vulcanimicrobiota; class Vulcanimicrobiia; order Vulcanimicrobiales; family Vulcanimicrobiaceae; genus Vulcanimicrobium. The sequence goes on along the minus strand of CAWCHS010000004.1, from coordinate 99,716 downwards.
TCCTCGTCGCGCCCGACCCGTCGTTGACGACCGTGATCGCGTACTGCGCGCCGTTTTGGCCGTACGTCCAGGGCCCGTTCGACGTCTGCTGGATCGCCAGCGACGGCGATGCGCCGGGGGCGGCCGTCGCGTTCGGCGCCGGCGGAGGCGGCGGGGGAGCCTTGCTTTGAAACGGCCCGATTCCATTGGGAACGCCCAGGCCGACCGGTGCATTATATCTGCTTCCGGCGAGGACGCTGCACAGGTAGGCCGCAGAACACGTTCCGTTGTTGCCGGTGGAGGACACCGGGCCGAACCCGCCTGCGGAGTAGAGATCCGAGACCGAATGCGGTCCCACGCCGGCGAGCGCGTACAGCGCCGCGACGATGGGAGCTGCGACGCTCGTACCGCCGTAGACGTTCCAGCCGCCGCCGGCGCTCGAATACCCGGCCACGCCGTGCGCCGGATCGGCGAGCGCGGCGATGTCGTTCGCCGTGCGCATCGGGCATCCGCTATCCGTCTGCCAGGCGGGCTTCGCAAAGAATCCGCTGCACCCGGAGCCCGTATGCGACCACAGGGTCTGCGGGTTGAAATGGCCTTGCGGGTTCTGCGAAAGGGTCGTGCCGCCGACGGCGACGACCGTCGGCGCGGATGCCGGGAAGTTCACCCCATAGCCCGTATCGCCGGCGCCGGCGACCACCGCGATACCCGGCTGATCGTAGTAGGGCGCGTACGCGGCGTTGTCGGCGGCTTCCCTCACCGCGTAGCTGTTGCTGATCGCGACCGGATGATAGGTCGCGGCGAGCGCGACCGCCTTCGCGAGATCGGCGATGCTCGGAGAGTTTGCGAGCACGACGAGAATGCTGCAGTTCGGACAGATGGCGGAGACCATCTCGGTGTCGATCGCCGTTTCTTCCGACCAGGAGTTGACCGCCGGCGGCGGAGACGAGCTCACGCTGACGACTTTCAAACAGCCGCTGGCGAGCGTACACGGCGGAAGGCTCATCGTATTCCGGTAGACGCTCAAATCGCCGTTGATCGTCGCCGGAGCCGTCTCGGTCGTCACGATCGCCACGGTCATCCCGAAGCCCGCGGTCTGCGCTTGCGGGGTCACGCCGTAGGCGCCCTGCAAATGCACGGGCAGATAGCCGGCGAGGCTGTTGACGGGCGTTTCGGCGGTGATCGGTTTGGATGGCGAGAGCTTGACGACGGTGCAGCCCGCGGCCTGAACGCCGCCGGTGCACGCCTGCGTGGGCGTGCTGTTGAGCGGGACCGTCCCCTGGGCGATCGGATATGCGGAAAGACTGATCGGGTAGGCCGAGAGACTGATCGGATTCGTCGTCGTATCCTGCGGGCGGACCGCGCCGCGCCCGGCGGAGATGCTCGAAACGTTCTGCCCGTGATGCGGCGGCAACGCCATGCTGCCTGCCCCTCCGCAGCCGCTCAAAAAGACGGTCGCGGCGCACATCCATGCGATCCGAGGCTTCAACGTCAAGACTTCTCTCCGTAGCGAACAGCCGCCCAGCCGATCGTGCTCGACGATACCCGCGGCAATCTGCGGGGCAGCCGTCTTAACAGGTCCTTTACGAAAGCTTCGCGGAACGGAAACGAATCGGCCATGCAGCGCCCGGCTCGCCGGCGATTGCCTCGGCGAGGGGCCAAACCGCGGGACCCGCTTCCCGGCGGCGCGAAAGACGCCGCCGACGTGGCAGGACTTCTCGACGGCGCGCGGTCCGACCGCGGGCTCGGCGCGAGCGCCGAATACCGCGAGTTGACGGAGCGCTGGGAAGGCCGCGCCGCCGTGGCGCCCGTGCGCGCCGGCAAAGGCTCGGGCGCAATCGACCGGACGATGTCGGATATCCCGGTCGAGCCGGTCTACGGACCCGAGCACGTCGCCTGCCTCGATCCGGCGCGCGATCTCGGTCTCCCCGGCGAGTACCCGTATACGCGGGGGATTCATCCGACGATGTACCGCTCGCGGCTCTGGACCACGCGGCAAGTGTCGGGCTTCGCGACGGCGCGCCAGACGAACCGGCGCTATCATTTTCTGCTCGAGCAGGGGCAGACCGGGCTCTCCGTCGCGTACGACATGCCGACGCTGATGGGCTTCGACTCCGACAGCGTGCACGCGCGCGGCGAGGTCGGTCGCTGCGGCGTCGCCGTCGACAGCGTACGCGACATGGAGACGCTGTTCGAGGGCATCGATCTCGGCGCGATCACCACCTCGATGACGATGAACGGTCCGGCGGCGATCGTCCTCGCGCAGTACGTCGTCGCGGCGGAGAATAAAGGGATCCCGCGCGCCGCGCTCGGCGGGACGATGCAGGCCGACATCCTCAAAGAGTACATCGCGCAGAAAGAATGGATCTTCCCGCCGCACCCGCACATGCGGATCATCGGCGACATGATGGAGTTCTGCACGCGCGAGATGCCGAGGTGGAACACGATCTCCATCTCGGGCTATCACATCCGCGAGGCCGGTTCGACCGCGGTGCAGGAACTGGCGTTCACGCTCGCCGACGCGTTCGCGTACGTCGAGCTGGGGATCCAGCGCGGACTCGAGGTCGACGCATTCGCGCCGCGGCTCTCCTTCTTCTTCAACAGCCACCTCGATTTCTTCGAGGAGATCGCGAAGTTCCGCGCCGCGCGCCGCATCTACGCGCGCCGGATGCGCGAGGTGTACGGCGCGACCGACCCGCGCTCGTGGCAACTCCGCTTCCACACGCAGACCGCCGGCTGCAGCGCAACGCGGCAGCAGCCCGAGAACAACATCGTGCGGGTTGCGTACGAGGCGCTGGCCGCGGTGCTCGGCGGGACGCAGTCGCTGCACACGAACTCGATGGACGAAGTGCTCGCGCTGCCGACCGAGAAGTCGGTCGAGATCGCCCTGCGCACGCAGCAGGTGCTGGCCTACGAGACCAACGTGACGAACGTCGCCGATCCGCTCGGCGGGTCCTATTTCGTCGAAGCCCTCACCGACGAGATGGAGCGCCAGGCGCTCGAGTATTTCGAGCGCATCGAAGAGCTCGGCGGCATGGTGGCGGCCGTCGAAGCCGGCTTCCCGCAGCGCGAGATGCACGACGCCTCGTACCGCTACCAGCGCTCCATCGAGTCCGGCGAGCGCGCGATCGTCGGCGTGAACGCGTTCGAGCGGCCCGACGAACGCGTCGAGATCGAGCTGCTCAAGATCGGCGCCGAAATCGAGCGCGAGCAGACCGCCTCGGTACGCGCGCTACGCGCCGAGCGCGACGCCTCGGCCGTCGAGGCCTCGCTCGCCGAGCTCAAACGCGCGTGCGCGGGAACGGCGAACGTCATGCCGCCGCTGATCGCCTGCGTGCGCGCGCTGTGCACCGAGGGCGAGCTCGTCGAGGCGATGGTCGAGGTGTACGGCCGTCACAAAGAGACGGCGCTGGTCTAGGGCTCGCCTCGATCAGCAGCCTCGAGGGCTGCGGGCTTCCGCCGGGGATGCCGAGCAAGCCGATGCAGGGCGCGCGGGTCTCGCCTTGCAACTCTCCTTCCGAGATTTCTTGTTCGACGCGAGGTACGTACGTGCGAGTTTTCGGAAGTTGGGCCGCCTTCCCGGCCGCGCTGTTTCTGCCGTTCCTGACCGCGTGCGCCGGTGGCGGCGCGGCGGCGCATGCCGGCGCGTTGCCGGCACACCCGCAAGGTGTGGCCAACGGCGCCGCGGCCGCAAAGGGTGCGACGCGGCGGGCGCAGAGCATCCCGACGTGTTCGGGCACCGGGCCCGGATCATTCATCGGCGCCAACAACAGCAACGCGGCCGGCGGGACCGACTCCGTCGTGGTGGGCGGTTCGGGCAACCAGGCCTGCTCGGACGATTCATCCATCCTGGGCGGTCAGAGCAACGCCATCTCGGGCACCGGCGTTATGGGGGAAAGCGTGATCGCCGGCGGTTACGGCAACGTCATCACCGGCACCACCGACGGCTTCAACGCCGCGATCGTCACCGGGTATTACAACACGCTGACCAACGCCGTGTGGGGCTTCATCGGCGGTGGATCGCAGAACCAGATCAGCGCGAATGCATCGGCAATCGGCGGGGGAGAGTCGAATTCCGTCAGCGGCGATCATTCGTTCCTCGGATCGGGCAGCTCGAACGCCATCAAGGCTGGGTCTTCGGCGATCGGCGGCGGCGCGAACAATACGGTCAGTGCACCGTACGGCTTCATCGGCTCCGGGGCGGCCGATACGGTCAGCGGCGAATACGGCTTCATCGGATCCGGGACGAACAATACGGTCAGCGGCGAGGGCGGCTACATCGCCTCGGGCGGCTACAACACGGTGACCGGCGAAGGCGCGGTCGTCGACGGCGGCTACGACAGCAAGGCCGCGGGCGCGTTCGCGACGATTCCCGGCGGCTACGGCGACAGCGCGGGCGGAACGTACAGCTTCGCGGCCGGCGCACGAGCGAGCGCGGGCCAGACGGGGACGTTCGTGTGGAGCGACGGGTCGGACGGCGACGCGACTCTCAGCTCGTCGCGGGCGTACCAATTCCTTGCCCGCGCGTCCGGCGGATTCATTCTCTACACGAATCCCGGCAGTACGGTCGGCGCGCAGCTCCCCGCGGGTTCCGGGACGTGGGCTTCGCTGAGCGACCGCAACGCGAAGACGAACATCGTCCCGCTCGACGATGCGTCGGTGCTGCGGAAGGTAGCCTCGCTGCCGATCAGCCGCTGGAGCTATCGCACGGAGCACGGGGTCCGGCACGTCGGACCGATGGCGCAGGACTTCTACGCCGCGTTCAAGGTCGGTGAGGACGACCGGCACATCACGCCGATCGACGAGGACGGCGTCGCGCTCGCCGCCGTCAAAGCGCTCTATCGCGACGACGAGACGCTTCGCCTCGACAACCGTGCGCTGAACGGCAGAATCGAGGCCCTCGACGTGCAAAACGCGCGGCTGCGCTCCGCGCTCGCCGACTCCGAATCCGCGCAAAGCCGGGAGATCGCGGCGCTGCGCGAGCAGATCGAGTCCCTGACGTCGTCCGTGGCCAGGATGCGCGAGCGGTAGGAGCCGCCGTTGGGGCAGCTTAGGCGCGGATGCGCTGCGCGACGTTGCCGATCCAGCGGTACAGCACGACCAGCACGGCGATGAACGCGAGCGAGCCGATCCAGGTCGCCGGCGTTTGGAACGAATCGCCGACGAGCGCGAGCGGTGCGTCTTTCTTGCGGGCGACGATGATGCCGGAGAGCAGCACGCCGAAGAGACTTTCGCCGACGATCAGTCCCGATGCGAGCAGGACGCCGAGGCGCTGCGCGACGTCGCCGTTCGGACGGCGCGCAACCCAGTTGTTGTACGCCTTGCCGACGAACGCGCCGACGACGACCATGATCGTGACCGACATCGGCAGGTAGATGCCGAGCGCGACCGCGAGCGGCGGAAACCGCCAGCGGCCCGCGCCGCGTCCGAGCTCGTCGATCGCGACGATGACGAGACCGATGAGCGCGCCGATCCCGATCAGCTTCCAATCGAGCTGTCCGGAGATCACGCCGTTCGCCAGCGCGGAGATCAGCGTCGCCTGCGGCGCGGCGAGCGGCTGCGCGGTGATCCCGTGGATCGGCGAGCCCATGAATCCGTACGCATGGTTCAGCAGATCGAGGATCGGCGGGATGACGGCGGCGCCGAAGATCGACGCCGGCGACGAGCGCGACCTGCTGGCGCCACGGCGTCGCGCCGACGAGCTGCCCGGTCTTGAGGTCTTGCAGGTTGTCGTTCGAGATCGTCGCGACGTTGATGATGATCGCGGTGACGAACAGCGCGTATGCGACCAGCGCTTTCGACGCATTCGGATCGCCGGGATGCGCGACGACGAGCAGCAGCAGTGACTGCGCCGAGCACGGTGAGGATCGCGAGGCCGGAGACCGGCGAGTTCGACGAGCCGATCAGTCCCGCCATGTAGCCGCAGACCGCCGCGACGATGATCCCCGCGAGCACGATGTAGACGAGCGCGCCGAGGACGAGCGGGATCGCAGCGCCGCCGATCGGGCTTCCGCCGAGGAATGCCGCGAGGAGCACCGCCAACGGGATCAGGCACGCCGCGCTGATCAGCACGACGAGGTTGAACGGGATGTCGCGCTCGGTGATGTCGAGCGGGTCGCCGGCGCCGGCGCGCCGTGCGCGCGTCGCGGCCAGCGATGACAGGACGCCGCCCACCACCGGCCCGGCGAGCCGCCCCAGCGACCAGATCGCCGCGACGCCGATCGCTCCCGCGCCGATGAATCGCACCTGATGGCGGAAGACGTCGTTCGCCAGCGCCGCGACGTCGGGATTCGCCGCGTGGACCGCGCTCAGCACCGGGACGAGGACGCCCCACGCGAGCACGATCCCGGCGAGCATCGCGACGCCGACGGTCACGCCGACCAGATGGCCCACGCCGACCAGCGCCAGTGAGAGTCCGATGTCGATCCCCGTCACCGTGCTCGCGCCCGCCCGCACGTAGCGCTGCACTTCGCCGACGAAGACGTTCGTCGCGACGATCGCTGCGAACGCCGCGCTGGCGATCGAGCTCCACACGACCGTTGCCAGGCCCGCGGCGTTTTCCGCGACTGCCGCCCGATCGCCCGTACCGCCCGCCCCCATCCCGGCGCCCACGCGCAGCACTTCGGCGGCCGCGACGCCTTCCGGATACGGCAGATCGCTGCCGGTGACCATCGCGCGCCGCAGCGGCACGCTGTACATCACGCCCAGGATCCCGCCGACCGCGCAGATCCCGAATGACTCCCAGAAGGGGAAGCCCGTCCACCAGCCGACCATCACGAGTCCCGGCAGCACGAAGATGATCGACGAGAGCGTGCCGGCGGCCGAGGCGACCGTCTGCACGATGTTGTTCTCCCAGATCGTCGCGCCGCGGAACGCGCGCAGCACGGCCATCGAGATGACCGCCGCCGGGATCGACGAGGCGAAGGTCAGACCAACCTTGAGTCCCAGATAGACGTTCGCCGCAGTGAACACCAGCGTGATCAGCGCACCGAGGATCAGTCCGCGGTAGGTCAGCTCGGTGCGCCGGTCGTCGCGCGCCGCACGCGGATCGCCGGCGGCCGGGTGCAGCGTTTGGTCCATCGGTGCGTCCTTGGTCCCTCGCCCCAGCGACGCCTCCCTCGGCCGCCGCGGGATGAAAACCAGGGCCGCGTGAGAACGCAGGCGCATCATCGGCGCCCCATCGCATTCCGCACGAACGGGACCTTTTTACGGCTGGACGATCGTCGCCGCGCTCGGCGTGACGACGATCCTCGCGTACGGGACGAACCAGTACCTGTACGCGCTGCTGCTCGATCCGGTCGCGCACGAGACGGGCTGGAGCCGCGCCTCGCTCGCCGCCGGTTTTTCGGGCGTGGTGCTGATCTCGGGGTTCGCGGGCGTCGCCGCAGGACCGCTGATCGACCGCTACGGCGCGCGCGTCCCGCTCGCCGCGGGCTCGCTGGTCAACGGCGTCGTGCTGCTGCTGCTCGCGCGCACGACTTCGCTCGCCGCGTGGGACGCGCTGTGGACGATCGGGATCGGCATCGGCTCGGCGCTGACCTACTATCCGGTCACGATGACGGTCGTGGCAAACTGGTTCGCGCAGCGTCGCTCCCGCGCGCTGGGCGTGCTGACGCTGATGGGCGCGTTCTCCTCGACGATCACCTATCCGCTCGCCGGTCTGCTGATCGCCCGGTTCGGCTGGCGCGAGGCGCTGATCGTGCTCGCGCTGGTGCATCTCGTGATCGCGTTTCCGCTGCACGCGCTGCTCGTCCGGCGCCGCCCTGAAGACCGCGGCTTGGCACCCGACGGCCAGCCCCTCGTCGCCAGCGCGGGTGCCGTGCCGGCGGACGGTCTGCCGCTGCGGGCCGCGCTGCGCACCTCGGCGTTCTGGCTGCTCGCGCTCGCTTTCGCGCTCGCGTACTTCGCCTCGACGGCGATCCTGCTGCAGCACGTCGCCTACTTGATCTCGCGCGGCTACGCGCCGACCGCGGCGGCGGCGCTCGTCGGCCTGATCGGGATCGCGTACATCCCCGGACGCCTCGCGGTCGCGTTCGCCGGCGCGCGCGTTCCGCTCGGCGTCGCGCTCGCCGCCGCGTTCGTCCTCGAGGCGATCGGGATCGCGGCGCTCGCCGCCCGTCCGTCGCTCGCCGGCGTCCTGATCTACGTGTTCGCCTTCGGTGCGGCGTACGGCGCGATGTCGCCGCTGCGCGGGGCGATCGTCGCGCACTTCTTCGGCCGCCGCGCGTACGGTGCGATCTTCGGTGCGCAAGGCGTCGCGGTCGCGCTCGCCTCGGCCGCGGCCCCGCTCGTCACCGCGAATCTCGCCGCGCGGTCGGGCTATGCGGCAGCGTTCGCGCTCTGCGTCGCGTCGCTGCTCGCCGCCGCGCTCGCGCTCCTTCCGTTGCGGCGCGTGGCCGCCGGGTAGACGGGCCGTTGCGCGCCCCCGTAACCGAAATCGCAGCGCCGGAATCCTCGCGCCGCGCGCGGGGCACCGGCGGCCTCGTACCACCAACCGGAGGACGAGCGTGCAGCGAACCGCACCGCGCGAGGCCGAACGCGGCTTCACCCTGATCGAATTGATGATCGTCGTCGCGATCATCGCGATCCTCGCCGGGATTCTGATCCCGAACTTCGTGAACGCCCGGGCGCAGGCGCAGAGCGCCGCGTGCGAGTCGAACTTGCGCTCGATCGCGACCGCGCTCGAACTGTACTACGCCGACAACCAAGTCTATCCCACGGCGGCCTCGGCGGCGGTGCAGCCCTCGCTGTTCACCGTCAACGGCGTGCCGTATCTGAACAATACGCCGAAGGATCCGGCAGCGCAGAGCGCGGTGGCGACGTACTCGCTCACCACGACGCAAGCCGCAGGCGGAAATCCCGCCACCTACACGATCACCTGCCCCGGCGTGCACGTCGGCTCGACCCTTGGGAAGATGCCGCTCGTCGGCGGCGCGAGCGGATCCGTGTGCGGGAACAACTGCACCGCGACGAAGATCGAATACGTCGCGGGCCAAGGACTGCAGGCCGCGCCGTGACCGACCTCATCGCCGAGGGACTGCGCGCGGTCGCGACGCGCTCGCCGCTGGCCGTTCCCCTCGTGTTCGCCGCCGGAGTCCTGACCAGTGCCGGACCGTGCATCGCGCCGCGCTACGTCGCCGTCACGGCGCTCGCGCACGCCGCGCGCCGGCCTTGGGCGTTCGTCGCAGCCTTCGCCGGCGGACTGATCGGCGGGTATGCGGTACTCGCGCTCGTCGCCGGCGCGGTCGGCGCGCTCTGGCTTCGCTCGGCACCGATCTACGGCGCCCTCTCGATTGCGCTGATCGCGGCGGGCCTCATCGGACTTGCGCGCGGCCACCGTCATCGCTGCCACGCCGGCGGGCGATCGGCAGCGAGCGGCGTGACGCGCGGGGCCGGCGGGGCGTTCTTGCTCGGCGCTTCGTCGGCGCTCGTCGTCTCGCCGTGCTGCGCGCCGGTGATCGCCGCGATCGCGGGGCTGACGATCGCCGGAACGCGCGTCGAGGAAGGCGTCGCGCTCGTCATGGCCTTCGCCTGCGGACACGCGCTCCCGCTCTTCGGCGCGGCGGCCGCCGGACGGAAGATCTCGGCGCTCGTCGCGCGCGCCGGCGCTTCGCACGCGCCGGCGCTGGTCTCCGCGACGTTGATGCTGGCACTCGGCGCGTACTACGGCGTGCTGGCATGACCGCGCTCCCGTTCCGACGGCGCCTCGCCGTCGCCGCGATCAGCTTGGCGTGCGCGGCCCTGCTCTTCCGCGGCCAGGTGGCCAGCGCGCTCGTGACGCGCGGCGACGACGTGCTGCGTGCCGGCGACGCCGGCGGCGCGGTGAGGTACTATCAGCGCGCGATGCGCCTCGACCCGCACTCCGCCGTCGCGCCGGACCGGCTCGCCTTCTGCCTGCTGCTGCGGCGCGGACGCGGCGACGCCGCCCGCGCCTACGCGGTCGCGGACCACGCGCTGCGCGCGGTGCCGAACGACGCCGCGCTGCAGGCCGACCGCGCGTTCGCGGCGCAGCGGCTGGCCCGCTGGCGCGACGCGGAGCAAAGCTTCGCGCGCGCCGCCCGACTGGCGCACGATCCGCGCTTCGCGCATCTCGCGGCGCGTCTCGCGCTGCGCCTGGGTGACGTGCCCGGTGCGCGCCGGCATCTCGCCGATGCACTCGCCCTCGACCACCGGTACGCTCCGGCGCGGGCCCTGCTGCGGAGGCTCGGCGCATGATCGCTCCGGCGATCGCAATCTCGACGGGCGGGACGATTCTCGCCGCGGTGGTCGACGCGCGCACCGGCTTCATCCCGGACGCGATCAGCGTGCCGACCGCCGCGGCGGCGCTCGCCGTCGCGGTCGCCGAGGGCGGCGCAGACACCGCCTGCTGCGGGGTTCTCGCCGCGGCCGGCGCACTGCTGTTCCTTCACGCGATCACACGCGGACGCGGGATCGGCCTCGGCGACGTGAAGCTCGCCGGCGCGATCGGCGCGGGCTTCGGCCTGCCCGCGGGCTTGACCGCGCTCGGCGCGGCGTTCGTCGCCGGCGGCGCGTACGGCCTCTGGCTGCTGGCGAGCCGGCGTGCCGCTCGCGGCGCCGAGATCCGCTTCGGACCGTTCTTGGCGCTCGGGACGCTCCTGGTCGCGCTCGCGCCCGCCGTCGGAGCGCTGCCGTGATGCGCCGCTCAACGCTCCCGCTCGGCGTCGACGTCGGTGCGGCGCGCACGCGTGTCGCGCTCGTCGAGCGCACCGGGACCGGCGCGCTGCGCCTGGTCGCGGTGGCCTCGCGCGCGACCGGTGAGGACCCGGCCGGCGCGATCGCCGGCGCCCGCGCCGAGCTCGACTGTCGCGAACGCCGCTGCGTCCTCGCGCTCGGTCCCTCCGATGCGGTCGTGCGCACGACGTCGTTTCCGATCGATGCGCCGTGCCGAGCGCGAACGTGCCGCGCGGTTCGAAGCGACGCGCTACGTCGCGTATCCGATCGCCGATGCGACGATTCACGTCGCGCCGCTCGACGACGCGCGCTGCGTCGTCGCGGTCGCCCGGAGAGCGCGGCTCCAGCAGCGCGTCGGCGAAGCGCGCCGCGCCGGGCTTCGGCCGGTCGCCGTCGACGATGCGACCTTCGCGCTGGTCCGCGCATTTCCGTACGCCGATGCGATCGTCGACGTCGGCGAACGCTCGAGTCTGCTCGTCATCCGGCGCGAACCGATCCCGTCCGTGCGAACGTTCGGGTTCGGCGGTCGCGCGTTCACCGATGCGGTCGTCTCCTCGCTCGGCGTCGATCGCGCGTCCGCCGAGCGCCGCAAATGCGGCGTCGGCCTCGCCGGCGCCGGTGAGTCGGCGCGCGACGAGCTCGTGGAGCAGATCGCCGCATCGCTGGTCGAACACCGGGCTGCCGGCGGCGTGGAGCTCCGCACGATCGCGCTGTGCGGCAACGGAGCGCGGTTGGCCGGGCTGGCCGACGCGCTCGAACGGATCGCCGCGGTTCCGGTCCGGCTCGCGGCGCTTCCGCCCGATGCATCCGACACGCTGCCGCCGGACGTCGTACGGGCAGCCTCCCCGGACTGGGGGTTGGCGTACGGGTTGGCGTTGTGGGAGAGCGCGGCGTGAAGCGCGTGAACTATGCGCGCGGAACGTTCGAAGGGACCGTCGGCGCTCCGCTTGCCGCCGTCCTCGCGCCGGCGCTTCGCGCACCGCTCTTTGCGCTCGGTGCGACGCTCGCGGCGACCGGCATGCTTTGGGGCGTGCAGCAGGCGCGGCTCGAGGCCGTGATGCGCGCGAGCGACGCCTACGCCGTCCGCCTGGCGGCGCTCGAACCCAGCGGCGAGCGCGTGCGCGCGGCACAGCGCGAGCTCGCACGGCTTCGCGCGATGAACCGCACGCTCGACGACGTCACCGCATCGGGAGCGCGCAGCGCGAGCGCGATCGCCGCGCTCGGTAACGCCTTGCCCGAGGGCGCGTGGCTCACCGCGCTGCGCGCCGACCGCGGAACGCTCGCCCTCGATGGGCGCGGCGCGCGGCTGACCGCGGTCGCCGACGCGATCTCCGCATTGGACGCGCTCGGGACGTACGGCGCCGTGCGCCTCACGAGCGCGCGCGCCGACGCGCTGCGCAGCGGCGTGATCTACGGGCTGACGCTTCAGGTCGCCCGGTGAGCCGCTCGGCGCGCGGACTATGGTCGCTGGTCGCCGTCGTCGCGGCGATCGGTTCGGCGTCGGCCGGCGTCTTCGCGCAGTCGCGCATCGACCGCGCCGCTTCGAATCTCACCGTGCTGGCGGCCCAGCTCGACGCGACCTTGCGTCTCGTCGCGGCGCGCCGCTCGGTGGACGATGCGCGCGCCGTTCTCACCGCCCGGTTGCGGCGCCCCGGCGCGCCGTCTGCGTCCGACGAAATGGTCGCGCGCTTTCTGCGCGACGCTTCGGCGTCGGCCGAGCGGCACCGCACCGCCATCGCCGGCGTCGCCGCGCCGGGGACGCCGGCGGTGGCGCCGCACGACGGCTTCGAGAGCGTCCCGCTGGAGCTGACCCTCGACGGGCGCTACGCCGACGTGCTCGCAATGATGCGCGACATCTCGGCCGGGACAGTGCCGGCGCGCGTCGAGCTCGTCACCCTGGCGCACAAGGGCGCCGGACCGGACGGCACGACGCTCGAAGCGACGCTCCGCGCCGACCTGATCCGCTTGGCGAAGCTCGATGCGCCCGCCGCGCCTGCGAGCCCGTAGCCGCGTGGCCGCGCTGCTCGCGGCGTGCGCGGCCTTCGGCGGCGCGTTCGCAACGGCGCCGGGTGAGATGCGCGCGGCGTACGGCGGCGCCGCCGCCGTGCTGCCGATGCACGCAGCCATTGCACCGGCACCGAGGCCCGGTTCCGCGCTTCGGTTCGTAACCCCGCGTCGCGATCCGTTCGCCGATCCAGAGGATTCCACGGCGGCGCGCGATTCGGTGCGCGATCCGAGTCCGTACGACGCCGAGAACGCGCCGTCGGAGACAACGCTCGAGGCCATCCCGCCGGCGGTCCACGCGCTGCCGGCGAACGCCGGGGCGCCCCCGCCTCCCTTCGGCGGCGCGAGGTCCGGCACGGGGACCGATCTCTCCGCCGGCCCGGGTGGTGCATTGGGTCGTCCGGGTCCGGCGCTCGAGGCGATCGTTACGGGCCCGCATCCGGCAGCGCTCGTCGCCGACGGCGGCGCGACGCATGTCGTGACGGTCGGCGATGCGCTCTCCGGGGTACGCATCGTCGCCATCGACGCGGCCGGAGTCCATCTCGCCGGCGGGACGCTGCTGCGCCTCGCGGCTACCGCGAACGGAGATCGTTGACGTGCACCGCATCCTCTGCGCCGCGCTGGCGGTGCTGCTCGCCGTCGCGCCCGCGAGCGCGCGAAACGAACGCTTCAGCATCGACGCGCGGGACGTGGAGCTCGCCGACGTGATCCGGCTGATCGGCGCGCAGTCCGGACGCAACGTCGTCCCCGACGGATCGGTGCGGCCGCAGCGCGTCTCGGTCCGCTTGCGCGACGTGACGTTCGACGAAGCGCTGGCGACGATCGCGGCGGCATACGCGCTGCAAACGCACGCCGACGGGCGCGTCGTCATCGTCGGCGACGCGGCGTCGATGAGCCGCCGGTTCGGCGACGACCGCGGCGCCGGCGGAACGCAGACCGCCGTGTTCACGCTGCTCCACGCGCGGCCCGACGAGCTGATCCCCTCGCTGCAGGGTGCGCTGCCGCCCGGGACGGTCATCGTCGGGGACAAGCGCACGGGCGCGCTCGTCGTCACGGCGAGCGCTCCGGCGCTCGTTCGCGCGCGAGCCCTCGTCACGGCGCTCGATCAACCTGCCGGCGGCGCGACGATCACCGAGACGATCCCGCTTCGCAACGTCCGCGCCAGCGAGGCGGTGCGTCTGCTCAAAGGAAGCCTTCCCGACGGCGCGCTCGTCGCCGACGACCGGCGCAACGCCGTCGCAGCGACCGGCAACGCGGAGCTTCGCGCGACCGCCCGCACGCTGCTCGCGACCGTGGACGCGCCGGGGCGGCAGGTGATGTTCGAGGTGCGCGTCGCCGACGTGCAGCCGATCGACGATACGGAGAACGTCGGCCTCGAGCTCGGCGGGACCGGCTTCGGAACGGGCGCGCTCGGCCAATTCCCCTACACGCTGACGTCGCGCTCGGTGACGATCAACGCGCAGCTCAACACGCTGATCCAACACGGCCGCGCCTCGATCCTCGCCCAACCGCGGATCGCGACGCTGAACAATCGCGAAGCCTCGCTGCTGATCGGCGAGCAGTACCCCGTCGTGAGCGTCAACCAGCAAACCGGCTTTCCGTCGGTCCAAACCATCGACGTCGGCGTGCGCCTGCGCGTGACGCCGACGATCGGCGACGACGGCTCGATCACCGCCGAGCTGCACCCCGAGTACAGCCAGATCATCGGCTTCAACGAAAGCTTCCCGATCATCGCGAACCGCAAGCTCGACTCGGCCCTGCGCGTCCACGACGGCGAGACGATCGTCCTCGGCGGCCTCTTCCAGGACGTCGACTCCGAGACGGTCACGAAGTTCCCGCTCCTCGGCGACCTGCCCGTGCTGGGCGGCGTCTTTCGCAACCGGCAGCACAGCCGAAACAAGGACGAGGTCGTCTTCTTCATCACCCCGCATCTCATGGCGGCCGAGCGCACCGGCGGCCCCTGAACCGGAAGGTTCCGCGGGGCCGCTGGTCCGAACGGGTTTCGGATGAGAAACGGGGCGCACGCCGTCTTGATCGGCTCGGCGCTGATCGCCGCGGTTGCGTCGTGGCCGCTCGGCGGAAGCGCACAGACGCCGTCGCCGGGCTGCCCGCGTTCGGACGAGCTCGCGCGAGACGCCGCGGACCTCATCAACGACAACCGCCCCGGATCGGCGCCCTACGTCGACGCTTCGCACCGGGCGCCGATGATCGCGGCGAGGACCGAAGCCGCTGCCGCGCTGCGGGACGCGCAGGCGTGTTCCGGGAGGTACGCGCTGACGTTCGTCGCCGATGCGTACGAGCTGCGGATGGTAGCGCGCTTCTACCTTCGCGATTCGGCCTGGCGCGACGACGGCACGCAGGCGCGCGCCGCGTACAGGCGATGCGCTGCGACGTTCCCGAAGGCGATGGGCGAGACGTGCCGGCGCAACGCGGAGCAGCTTGCGCGCATCATGCAGCGTTTCGGATTGCTCGAGGCCCACGCCGGGGCATCCCCGGCGCCGGTGCCGTAACGCGATGACGAAACGGGCCGCTGCGGCGGCCCCGATCGGCCTCGCGCTGCTCCTGCTTGCAGCAGCCGTCTCGATCCGCACCGCTCCGAACGCCGTTGCCTCGAACGCTCCGGCGACGTTCGCGCAGCTCGCGCGCGACGCCGAGATCGCGCTGCGGGTGCGCTGGTATGCGGGAGCGGGCAGCTGGAATCGCTGTCTTCCTGCGCGGTGCGGCGTTCAGAGCTACGACTGGGGCGCCGACAATCTGAGCGCGGCCCTGTATCTCGACTGGCTCACGACGCGCGACGCCGCGCTCGTCCCGTGGTTCCGAGAGCTCGGGGCGGCGAATCCGGGCTTTCACCTCTGTACGGCCGCGTGCCGGAGCTGGAGCGACGTGCCGATGTGGGACGCGCTCGCGGCGATTCGCGAATACGACGTCACAGGCGACCGCGGCGTCCTCGGCAAAGCCGAAGCCGACTTCGCCAGCGCCGCACGATCGGAGCTGTACGCGCAAGGCGCCTGTCGGGAGATCGACTACCAGCGGCCGAACGGCGAAACCGGCCTGAAGACGCTCGAGACCGACGCGAATCGCATCCTCGCCGCGACGCTGCTGTACCAACGCACGGGAACGCCGGCGTACCTCGACGACGCGCGCGCGCACTACGCGGCGGTGCGGGCGCGCTTTCTCGATCCGCGCCTCCCGCTCTACACGGTCTACGTCCTCGACGACCGCACGCGCTGCGTGCCCCTGCCGCACCGCTTCTTCGCCTCGGTCAACGGAACGATGATCTCGGCCGGACTCGAGCTCGCCGCCACGACGCGCGATCCCGCTTACGGCCGCGACGCGAAGGCGACGGCGCGCGCGATCGAACGCGAGCTCGACGACGCGCGCGGCGTCTTCGTCGATCCGCAGGCGGAGAACGACGTCGTCGCGCCGCTCGTCATCGCGATGTATCGGCTCGCCGCGCAAGGCGATGCGGAAGCACGCGCGTGGATCGTACGGAACGCCGCGGCGGCGATCCAGGCCCGCACCGCCGACGGTTCCTACGGCCGCTTCTTCGACGGCCCGCCGCCGCCCGGCCAGGTGACGATGTGGGAGACGAACGGCGGCTTCGCCCTCGCCTTCGCCGCGGCCGCGCTCGCGCCGTCGGACATCGTTGAGCCCGATACCTGGCCGACTGCCCGGAGCGCGAGCGTCGCGCTCGATGCCTCGTCGAGCTATCGGTTCAGCGGTTCCGGGATCGCGTTCACCGGAACGCTCGGCGAGCATCCCGGGCACGCGCACGTGCTGCTCGACGGCCGTCCGATCGCCGACCGCACGGGCATCTGGCAGGGCCTGACCTACGTCGCGAAAGGGAACGCGCTCCTGTTTGCCTGGCGCTGGCCCGCGTCGGGACCGCACGTCGTCACCTTCGTCCCCGCCGAGGAGAACGTCAAAGAAGGTCCGGCGTTCCTCGATCTGCGCGAAGCGTTCGTTCTCCCGTGATGCGCGCGGCCGTCGCTCCGCTTGACGTGATGCGCGCGATCGTCGCGCCGCCCGACGGGATGCAGACTACGGTGAGGGCGTCGCGGCCCGCGAAGCGCGCCGGCGGAACGAGCGCACCGCGCCGCGGTTGAACCAGCGCGGCGCCGCGGACGGAAACAGCCGCATCAGCAGGTCGACCTTGCCCGCGTCCTTGCCGGCCACGACGCGGTCGCGGCGGTGCCGGATCGCCGCGACGATCGCCGACGCGAGCGTCTCCGGAGGCATCGTCAAGAAGCGCTCATCGAATTTCTTCGTCATCGCGGCGGCGGCCGCGGAGTCGACGGCGCGCGCGACGCGCGAGCTGCGCGCGATCGCCGTGCGAATCCCGCCCGGATGCACGGTCACCACGTGGACGTTGCTGCTCGCCGCCAGCTCGGCCCGCAGCGACTCGCTCAGGCCGCGCACGGCGAACTTGCTCGCCGCGTACGCCGACTGCCCGGGCGGTCCCCACAAGCCGAAGAGGCTCGAGAGGTTGACGATGCACGCTTCGGGCCGCGCGAGCAGCGCCGGAAGAAATGCCTTGCAGCCGTAGACGACGCCCCAGAAGTTCACGTTCATCATCCAGGCGATCTCATCGGTCTCGAGCTGCGCGAAGCTGCCGAACAGGCCGGCGCCCGCGTTGTTGACGAGGAGCGAGACCGTGCCATGCTCGCGCAGCACGTCCGCAGCGAGCGCGCGCATCGCCGCCTCGTCGGCGACGTCGACGAGGTGCAGGGAGGTCTTCGCGTGTCCGAGGAGCGCGGCCGTCTCGCGCAGCCCTGCTTCGTTGCGGTCGGCGAGCGCGAGGGTCATCCCTTCGCGGGCCAACGCCTGCGCGAGGGCCTGCCCGATCCCGGAACCCGCGCCGGTGACGACCCCGACCGTGCCCTTCAGCTCTCGCATCCCGACGCCTTCGCGCCGCCGCTCAGCGGCTCCGTCCGGCCCGCAGCGCGGCGCCGGTCGCGCGGATCCCGTCGCGCAGCGCGCGACGTGCGGCGGGAACGACGCCGGCGAGGTTGACCAAGCCGTGCGGGAGCGTTTCGCGCAGGTCGTACGTCACCGGGACGCCTTCGGCGCGCAGACGATCCGCATAGGCGCGGCCTTCGTCGACCAGCGGGTCGTACGCCGCGGCGAGCAGATAGGTCGGCGGCGAGTTCGCCAGCGTCGGCGCGAGCAGCGGCGAGCGGAGCGGGACCGTGGCATCTTCGTCATCGCGCAAGTAGCGGGCGGCGAACCACCGGATCATCGCATCGTCGAGCAGCGGACTTCGCGCCGAATCCCGGCGCGACGGCGTCGCGCCCGTCGCGTCGACCGACGGATAGATCAGGAACTGATACGCCGGCCGCGGCAGACGGCGCTCGCCGGCGAACGCGCCGACCGCCGCGGCGAGCCCGCCGCCCGCGCTGTCGCCTCCGACGGCGATCGCGTTCGGATCGGCGCCGAGCTGCGCGGCGTTGCGGAGGGCCCATGCGTACGCGGCGAACGCATCCTCGTACGCGCGCGGGAACGGATGCTCGGGGCCCAGGCGGTACTCGACCGAGAGGACGAGCAGCTCGCCTTCCACCGCGAAAAAGCGCGCGCAACCGTCGTAGCTCGCGACGTCGCCGATGACGAATCCGCCGCCGTGGAAGAACACCAGCAGCGGGGCCGTGCCGGGCGCGAGGGCGGCCGGGCGATAGAGCCGCGCGCCGATCGGCCCGCCGTCCGTCTCGATGACGACGTCGCGCGTCGCCACCTGTTTGCGCGTCCGCGGGCCGACGTCGCGCATCGCCTGCGCGTACCCGGCCCGATACTGCTCGGTGGTCACCTCGGGACGAAAGCGGCGACCGCTGCGAGCCGCGAGCCACATCAGCACCCGAACGCGCAGATCCAAGGCCATCGCGCGCGTGTTCCGCGCCCCGGAGCGCGGGCCCGCCCGCATCGCAGCCGGCGTCGAGACGGCGCTCGCGCCCGAGGAGGCGCGCGCGACCACTCGTGCGGAAACGCGCGGCATGCGCCGATCGCTCCTTTCGCTCGCACTGCTGCTCGCGCTCGTGCCGTTGGCCGCCCCGGCCGCGGGACCGCCGGCCGCGCCGGCGCTCGACGGCGCGCTCCGCTGGCGCTCGATCGGGCCGTTCCGTGGCGGCCGCACCGTCGCGGTCAGCGGCGTGCCCGGCCGCCCGCACGAGTTCTACCTCGCCGCGGTCGACGGCGGCGTCTTCAAGAGCGAGAACACCGGACGCACCTGGACTCCGATCTTCGACGACCAGCCGAACGCCTCGGTCGGCGCGCTCGCGGTCGCACCGTCGGCCCCCGACACGGTGTACGTCGGGAGCGGCGAAGGCCTGCAGCGGCCGGATCTCTCGGTCGGCGACGGCATCTACAAGTCGACCGACGGCGGCGCGCACTGGACGCACCTCGGGCTGCGCGACGGACAGCAGATCGGCAAGATCGTCGTCGACCCGCACGACGCGAACCGCCTGTTCGTCGCGGTGCTCGGCCATCCGTACGGACCGAACGCCGAGCGCGGCGTCTACCGCTCGACCGACGGCGGCGCAACCTTCCAACGCGTGCTCTTCACCGACGAGAACGCCGGCGCGTTCGACGTCGCTTTCGACCCGGCGGACGCGCGCACGCTCTACGCGACGCTGTGGGCGGCGCGGCAGTCGCCGTGGGAGACCGCCAACGGCGGCTCCTTCGCGCGCCCGCAGTCCGGCAGCGGAATCTACAAATCGACCGACGGCGGCGACACGTGGAAGCGCCTCGAGGGCGGGCTCCCGACCGCGGCGCAGGGGATCGGCCGCTGCGCGGTCGCCGTCGCGCCGAGCGATCCGCGGCGCGTCTACGCGACGGTCGAGGCCGAGAAGGACGGCGGCATCTACCGCTCCGACGACGCCGGCGCGACGTGGCGGCTGACGAACGCGACCGACCGCATCACCGAGCGCGGCGACGACCTGGCGACGGTCGGCGTCGATCCGAAGAACCCCGACGTCGTGTATGAGACGAACACGACGACGTACCGTTCGACCGACGGCGGCAAGACGTTCGACGCGCTGCGCGGCGCGCCGGGCGGCGACGACTATCACAGCATCTGGATCGCACCCGACGATCCGCGCACCATCGTGCTCGGCAGCGACCAGGGCGCGGTGATCTCGGTCGACGGCGGCGCGAGCTGGAGCTCGTGGTACAACCAGCCGACGGCGCAGTTCTATCACGTGATCGCCGACGACCGTTTTCCGTACCGCCTCTACGGCGGTCAGCAGGAAAGCGGAAGCGCCGAAGTCCTCTCGCGCGGCAACGACGGTGCGATCACCTTCCGCGAATGGCATCCCGTCGGCGAGGAAGAGTACGGCTATGTCGCGCCCGATCCGCTTCATCCGTGGCTGATCTACGGCGGGAAGGTGACGCGCTACGACGAGCGGACCGGCCAGATTCGCGAGGTCGGGCCGGTGCTGAACTGGCGCGGCGATCCGACGTATCGCTTCCGGCGCACGGCGCCGCTCGCGTTCTCGCCGGCCGACAAACGCACGCTGTATCTCGGCGCGAACGTGCTGTTCGCGACGACCGACGGCGGCGAGCACTGGCGGATCGCCAGCCCCGATCTCACCAGGCCGGACCCCGCGACGCCGCCGAATCTCGGCGCGTTCGCGGCGACGGCCGCGGCGAAGCGGCCGCACCGCGGCGTGATCTACGCACTCGGGCTCTCCCCGCGCGATGCCCACGTGATCTGGGCCGGGACCGACGACGGCCTGGTCTGGCGCACCGCCGACGGCGGCGCGCACTGGAAGAACGTCACGCCGCCGAACGTCGGCCCGTGGGCGAAGATCAGCATCATCGACGCCTCGCCGTTCGATACGAGCAGCGCGTACGTCGCGGTGAACCGCTTCCGCCTCGACGAGCAGCGCCCGCAGCTCTTCCGCACGCACGACGCCGGGAAGACGTGGACGGAGATCGACCGCGGAATCGAAGCCGCCCCGACGAACGTCGTGCGCACCGATCCGCAGCGCCGCGGGCTGCTCTACGCCGGCACCGAGCGCGGCGTGTGGTACTCGCTCGACGACGGCGCGTCCTGGGCGTCGCTGCGGCTGAACCTGCCCGCCACCTCGGTCCGCGACCTGATCGTCCACGGCGACGACCTTGCGATCGCGACGCACGGCCGCGGCTTCTGGATCCTCGACGATCTCGCGCCGCTGCGCCAGGCCGCTGCGCTCGGCGCGACGCAGCCCGCACTCCTCGCGCCGCCGCGCGCCTGGCGCGTCCGCCGCGACACCTACTCGGACACCCCGCTCCCGCCCGACGAGCCGTTCTTCGCGAACGGTCCGACCGGCGCGATCTTCGACTACGTGCTGCCGGCGAACGCGAAGCGCGTCGCGCTGGTCGTCACCGACGCGCACGGCGCGACCGTGCGCAGTCTCGCGAGCGACGACCCAGGGCGCACGGTCGATCTGCGCAGCCTCGATGTGCCGCCGTGGTGGATCGCGCCGGCGCTCGTCGTCCCGACGAGCGCCGGACTGCACCGTGTCGTGTGGGATCTGCGCACGGCGGCGCCGCGTTCAGCCGACTACGGTCCGACGATCGCCGCGATCCCGCACGACACGCCGCTCGAGCCGGAAGGCGTGCTCGTCCCGCCGGGCACGTACCATGTCGTGCTCGCGGTCGACGGCGTTCGCCGCGGCTCCCGGACCGTCAGCGTGCGCGAAGATCCACGCGCCGCGGTGACGGAGCAGGCCCTCGAGGCGCAATACGCGCTGGCGCGCGCGCTCGCGCAGCGCGTCGACGCGGCGGCCGCGGCCGCCGTCGCCGTGCGCGCGAAGAATGCGGGCCTCGCTCGCGATCTCGCGCGCGCGAGCGGCGGCCTCGCGCAACTGCTCGGCGCGGTCGAATCGGCCGATGCAGCGCCGACCGAGGCGCAGCGGGCAAGCGCCGCCGCGCTCACGGCTCGGGCCGACGCGCTGCTCGCACGCGCGCGCTGACCGCCGGTGCGGCGGCTCGTCTCGCCCACGGCGGGGCCGATCCGCCGGGCGGGGAACGAGGTCCCCATGGACGACAACGGTCAGCCGGCGGTCCCGCATCCTCCGTACGACGAGCTGCGCTCGGCGCTCGGCGAGGACGCGCGCGAGAACCGCGACGTCGACGCGCTGCACGCGGAGCTGACGGCGCCCGAGCCGGACCACGCCGCGGTGACCGAGCACGCGAACCGGCTCCGCGCAATTCCCGTGCTCGAGGCTCGGATCGCGAACTGGTGGGACTCGCCGGAGACGCAGCGCTGGATCAAGGCGATCACGGACGCGGGCTTGTAGGCGGCGGAACGAGCGGCCACGACGGGATCGCGGGAATCGGCGTGCGGCGCGGAAGCGGGCTTCCGGTGGCGAGGGCGTGCGGCGTCGGCGGCGCGGGCTGCGGGGTGAACACCGTCGTCGGCGGCGCTTGCGGCGCGTTCGGATCGAAGGGCGGCATGCTGCGCACCGGGACGCGTCCGCCGAACGCGATCGCCAGCGTGCGCGCGCGCGGCGACCAGACGACCAGCGCGCCGAGACAGCGCGCGAGCGGTGCGAGCTCGACGAGCGGAGGATCGCTGCCGGCGAGCGCCCGCGCGACACAGACACGTTCGCCGCGCCGCCCCGTCACGACGCCGTCCGCGTCGTCGACCCGATCCGTGAAGCGCGCGACGACGTCGAGCGGGGCGACGACGCGCCCGCCGCGCAGCGCGGCCGCCGGGTCGCTCGGCACGATCGTGCCGTCGACGACGACCGCTACCACGAGCGCGGCGAGCGCGACGGGCAGATGAGCTGATGTCACAGCTCGTGCGGATCTTTCGCGACGCGGGGAAACGCTTCTCGCTCGCCGGTTCGGCGTTCACCGCGCAGGCGGTCGCGTTCACCGCGCTCTTCGCGCTCGTTCCCCTGACGCTGGTCGCGGTCGCGATGCTGGCGTTCGTCTACGGCACGGACGAAGGCATCTCGCGCGCGCATGCGGTGATCGAGACGTACGTCCCGCAGATCGGCGACCTCGTCGCCGGCAACCTCGACGCGATCGTGCGCTATCGCGGGATCAGCGGCGCGATCGGGATCATCGGCCTGATCTGGTCGGGCAAGAACCTCTTCCAGGCGCTCACCTTCGGGCTGAACCGCTCGCTCGGGATCACGCGCTACCGCCACTACGTGTGGGACGTTTTGCTCGCGCTGGTCCTGGTCCCGTTCGCCGGCGTCGTGCTGATCGTGGCGACGGTGCTCCCGGTCGCGATTACGCTGGTCGTGCAGTTCGCCGGGCTCGAGCCGCTGCGCTGGGCGCCGCAGATCGCGTCGTACGCCGGCTCGGCGATCCTCGTCTTCGTCGTCGCGGCGCTGCTCTATTACTACTTGCCGAACCACCACGCGCGCTGGCGGGTCGTGCTCCCGGGCGCGCTCGTCTGCGCGGCCGGCTACTCGCTGGGGCAGATCGCCTTTGCCGTCTACACGACCTATGCGGCGTACGCGTTCCAGATCTACGGCGCGCTCTCGGCGCTCGTCGTCCTGCTGCTGTGGCTCGACCTGATCGGCGTCGTGTTCCTCTTCGGCGCCCACGTGAGCGCGGCATGGGAGGCCGAGACGGAGAGCGACGCCCTGTCGCTCGCGTCGTAAGGGATCGGCTTTCGTCCGCACGAACCCGACCGGGTGCGTCGTCTGGTCGTCGTTTGCCTCGTCGTGCTGTTCGGGCTTCCGCTGCTCGCCGCCGGGCCGTCGTCGCTGCTGACCAAACCGAAAGTCATCGTCTATCCGTTCATCGCCTCGAACAGCGCGATCGACCGCGAGGCGACCTCGCGGCTGGCGACGCTGATCGCCACCGAGATGGCGAACACCGGGAAGGTCACCGTGATCCCGCCGCCGCCGGGGACCGAGCGCAAGGACTACCTGACCACGGCGCGCGCGAACGCCGCCGACTACTACATCACCGGATACCTGACGCCGCTCGGCGACGGCGTCTCGATCGTCGAGCAGGTCGTCGGGACGACCAGCGGGATCGTCGTCTTCAGCCGCAGCGCGCAACTCTCGACGTACGCCGACGTGGCCGGCCAGGGCGACGAGCTCGCGCAGTTCCTCGCGGTCGACGCGAACCGGGCCCTGGCGGGGATCGGCACGCCGCCGCCGGCTCCGAGCCCGAGCCCGCAGAGCAGCTCCGCGGCCTCCGCGAATCTCGGCAGCCTGTTCCATCGCAAGAAGCCGGCGGAGCCGCCGAAGGCCGCCGGGACGGCGCAGCCGGCCGCCTCGCGCAACGCCGCCCCTGCCGCCGTCGCCGCCTCCGGCGGGACCGGACCGTTCGCGGTGCTCGGGGTCGACGGTCCCGCTGACGCCGCCGCACGCGAGGCCGCCGCCGCGCGACTGGCCCAGGACGCGCACGGCGAGCACGCCGCGGGCACGAGCGCCGCCTGCACCGGGCACGCGCCGCGCGCCGTGCTCTCCGGCGTCCTGCTGGTGAAAGAGAGCGGCGCGACGCGCACCGCGACCTTCGAGCTGGACGCGAAGGATTGTGCCGGCAAGAAGCTGTTCCAGGAGAGCGCGACGCGCGAAGGCGCCTCGGTCACGCAGGCGATGCAGCGCGCGGTCGACGCCGCCGTCGAGCTATACCTGAACCCGCCGCGGCGCGGGCGCCGGCTCTAGGCCTCGTCGGCCTCGCGCTGGTCGAGCAGCCCCGGCGGGAGCTCGACCGTGATACGTTTCGCGCCGACGTCGATCGCCCGCACGAAGGCGCCGACCAAGGGGACCATCGCGCGCCGCTCCCCGACCAGCAGCACGTCCTGCGCGGGGTAATGCGCGACGCCGCGCACCTCTCCGAGCGCCGCGCCGCGCGCGTCGACGAGGGTGCAGCCGACGAGATCGTCGTCGAAGTACTCATCGGCGGCGAGCGCGACGTCGGCGCGGTCGAGCGCCAGCGTCGCGCCGATCAGCGGCTCGGCCGCCGTCGCGTCGTCGATCCCCTCGAATGCCAGCAGCGGCCGGCCTTGGTGCATCCGCAGCGTCGCGACGCGCAGCGCCCGTGACGAGCCGTCGCGCAGCGTGGCGCGCACGGCGATCCCCGCGGCGAGCGCGTCGGCGCCGACGCGGCTCGGATCGAGCTTCAGCTCGCCGCGGAGACCGAAGACGCCGGCGATGCGGCCGGCGTTCGCTTCACTCGGCGTCGTCGCCCTCGGGGGCCGCATCGTTTTCGCCGACGTCGGCGTCGCCGGCGTGCTCGGCTTCGGCCTCGACGACGTCGTCTTCGAAGGAGACGATGTCGACGCTGACGCGGCCTTCGGCGCTCGCCCGCACCAGCGTGCGGAGCGCTTGCGCGACGCGCCCGTTGCGGCCGATCACCTTGCCCAGATCTTCGTGCTCGACGATCAGCTCGACGACGTGCCCCCGGTCGGTGTCGACGGACTCGACCACGACCTCGTCGGGATACGCGACCAGCTTGCGCGCGAGAAAGCCGAGCAGGTCGATCGCGCGCTGCTGCGCGACCGCCGGGTCGGCGGTCTTGCGCGCGCCCCGGTCACCCCAGTCGCGGCGCTCTCGGCGGCCGCCTTCGCCCCCGCCGCCGCTGCGGTCGCCGCGCCCGCGGCGCGGACGCTCGTCCTCCGGCTCGATGTCGTCATGAGCCGCTTCGTCCGAGGCGATGCGCCGCGCGCCGAGCGTCGACGTGCGTTCCTCCTCAGCCGCTTTCTCTTCGTCGCCGAAGAGACCGAATTCGTCGTCGAACGCGCTCACGAGCGGATCCCGGCGCCTACGACTTCTTGCTCTTCGGAGCCCGCTTCGTCTCGGGGACGTGGCCCCGTTCGACGATCCCGAGCTCGGCGAACAAGCGGCGCACCGGATCGGAGGCCTGCGCCCCCTTGGCGAGCCACTCGCGCGCCTTTTCCTGGTCGACGACGACCGTCTTCGGCTCGGTCCGCGGGTTGTAGTGTCCGAGGATCTCGATGAAGCGGCCGTCGCGCGGCGATCGCGCGTCGGCGACGACGAATCGATACGTGGGCTGTTTCTTGGCGCCCATGCGCCGGAGTCTGATCTTGACCATGCTGCCTTCTACGGGGTTGAGAGTTACCGCCCGATGCCGAGCGGGAGTTTGGGGAACCGGCCTTTTTTCATGCCGCCGAACTGTTTCATCATCTGGCGCGATGCGTCGAACTGCTTGACCAAGCGGTTGACGTCCGAAACCTGCGACCCGGAGCCGACGGCGATGCGCTTGCGCCGCGAGCCGTTGAGGATCTCGGGGCGCTCGCGCTCGCGACGCGTCATCGAGCAGATGATCGCTTCGATCTTGCTCACGTCGCGCTCGTCGATCTCGACGTTCGGCAGCGCCTTCGAGAGCCCCGGGATCATCTTCATGATCTCGGTCATCGAGCCCATCTTCCGCACTTGCCGGAGCTGCGCGAGAAAATCGTCGAGGGTGAATTGCGACTTGCGCAGCTTCTTCGCGAGATCTTCGGCCTGCTGCTCGGAGTAGACGCTCTGTGTCTTCTCGATCAGCGTGAGGACGTCGCCCATCCCGAGGATGCGCGACGCGAGCCGGTCCGGGTAGAACGGCTCGAGCGCGGTGACCTTCTCGCCGACGCCGACGAATTTGATCGGCGCGCCGGTGATGCGGTGGATCGAGAGGGCCGCGCCGCCGCGCGCGTCGCCGTCCATCTTGGTGAGGATGACGCCCGTGATGCCGAGCCGCTCGTCGAAGGCCTTGGCGACGTTGACCGCTTCTTGCCCGGTCATCGCGTCGGCGACGAACAGGACTTCGGTCGGCCGCAGCGCCGCCTTGATCTGCTGCAGCTCCTCCATCAGCCGCTCGTCGATCTGCAGCCGTCCCGCGGTGTCGACGATGACGGTCGAGATCCCGAGCCGCTTCGCCTCCGCGACACCCTCGCGCGCGATCGCGACCGGATCGCCCTGCCCGCGGTCGAACACGGGCAGATCGATCTGCTGCCCGAGCGTCTTGAGCTGCTCGATCGCGGCCGGACGGTACACGTCCGCCGCGACGAGCAGCGTGCGGCGCCCTTGCTCTTTCAAACGCAGCGCGAGCTTCGCCGCGTGCGTCGTCTTCCCGGAGCCCTGCAGCCCGACCATGAGGTATACGGTCGGCGGCGCGTCGCTGTACGTCAGCCGCGCCGCCGCCCCGCCCATGATCTCGACCAGCTCGTCGTGCACGAGCTTGACGACGGTCTGTGCGGGGGTCAGCGAGGTGAAGACGTCGGAACCGACGGCCTTCTCTTTGATCCGGTTGACGAACTCGCGCGCGACGGGGAGCGCGACGTCGGCTTCGAGCAGCGCGACGCGAACTTCGCGCAAAACCTCAGCGACGTCCGACTCGGTGAGTCGGCCGCGATTGGCCAGCTTGTCGAAGATCGCGCCTAAGCGCTCGCCCAGAGCCTCGAGCATGAAGCCGCTCTACTCTGCTCCCTTGGAAGCCGCGACGGAGTCGATCTTCTGCACCGCGTCGCCGACGGTCTTGATCTTCTCGGCCTCTTCGTCGGGGATGTCGATGCCGAACTCGGTCTCGAACGCCATGACGAGCTCGACCTGGTCGAGCGAGTCCGCGCCGAGGTCGTCGGTGATCGACGCCTCCGGCGTGACCTCGCTCTCCTCGACGCCGAGCTGCTCGACGATGATCTTCTTGACGCGGTCGAAGGTGTCGGAAGCCATGCTTGTGTCCGTTTCTCCTGAAAGATCCGAGCTGGTTGGTGGTTACATCAGAAAGCCGCCGTCGACGACCACGGTTTGACCCGTGACGTAACGGCTGGCATCGGAGGCGAGGAACGTGACGACGGGTGCGACGTCCTCGGGCGCACCGGCGCGCCCGAGCGCGATCGCGTCGAGGTAGTGCTGCCGCGCGGCCGCGGGCATTCCGGCGGTCATCGCGGTTTCGATCAAGCCCGGCGCCACCGCGTTGACGCGGATGTTGCGCGAGCCGAGCTCCCTCGCGAGCGACTTGGTGAGCCCGAGCAGGCCCGCCTTCGAGGCCGAGTACGCACTCTGACCGGGATTCCCGGCCACCCCGACGATCGAGGAGACGAAGACGATCGAGCCGCCGCGCTGCCGCACCATCGGCTTCGCGACCGCCGCGCCGAGGTAGAACGCCGACTTCAGGTTCACCGCGAGCAGCGTGTCGAGGTCTTCGCTCTTGAAGCGCAGGATCAGCCCGTCTTTCGCCTGTCCGGCGTTCGCGACGGCGACGTCGATGCGCCCGTGCTCGCGCAGGACGGCGGCGATCCCTTCCGCGACGGCGGCCTCGCTGGCGACGTCGACCAGGTGCGCCGTGACCTTCACGCCCGCACGCGTCTCCGCACAGGCGGCGGCGGTTTCGCCGAGCGCCGCTTCGTCGCGCCCGAAGAGCGCGACATCGGCGCCGGCGCGCGCGAGATCGACTGCGATCGCTCGCCCGATCCCGCGGCTGGCGCCCGTCACGACCGCGACCTTGCCGTTCATGCCGGCAAGGCCGCGAGCTGCGCGCGCGCCTTGTCGATCGAGCCGGCGTCGGAAACCGTCATCGCTTTCGGTGCCCCCGGCACGCGCTTGAACATCGGCGCCAGCACCGGCGAGGCGCCGAACTCGACGATGAGGTCGAGCGACAGCCCGGCGAGCGCGAGCGCGACGTCATGCCAGCGCACTTCGTCGGTGACCGAGCGGATGAGGTTCGTTTTGATCTCCTCGACGTCGGCGTACGGCTTCGCATCGACGTTCGAGACGACGGTGAAGCGCGGCGGCATCACCGTCGCGTCGCGGACGTGCGGCGCGAACTCCTCGCGCGCCGGATCCATCAGCGTGCTGTGCCAAGCACCGGCGACGTTGAGCGGCACGACGCGCTTCGCGCCGGCCGCGCTCGCGAGCTCGCCGGCGACGCGGACCGCCTCGGCATCGCCGCTGATCACGATCTGCCCCGGCGCGTTGAAGTTCGCGAGCTGCACCCGGCCGGCGCCGTTCGCGACGGCCCGCGCGACCGTCTCGCGCAGCGCGTCGGGCTCCAGCCCGAGCACCGCCGCCATCGCGCCTTCGGCGCAGGTCGCGGCCCGGTGCATCGCCAGCCCGCGCTCGTTCACCAGCGCCAGCGCCGTCTCGAAGGTCAGCGCGCCGGCCAGCGTGAGCGCGCAGTACTCGCCGAACGAGTGGCCCGCGCCGGCGACCGGCTCGAGCACGTCGGCGAGCGCCAGCGCGAGCGCGACGTTGGTGACGAAGATCGCCGGCTGCGCGTAACGCGTCTCGCGCAGCCGCTCTTCGGGACCGTGCTCGCACAGTGCGAGCAGATCGTAGCCCAGAACCGTCTTCGCCGTCGCGAAGCACTCGGCGGCGGCGGCATACGTGCGCGCCGCGTCGACGCCCATGCCGACGACTTGCGAACCCTGACCGGGAAAGACGATGCCGGCGCGCATCGTTACGACGCGTGCCCCGCTTTGCCGTTCGCCGACCAGCGCCACGCGACCGCGCCCCAGCTCAGCCCGCCGCCGAAGCCGACGAACAGCACGACGTCGCCGTCCTTCAGCTTGCCGGCCGCGGCGGTCTCGGAGAGCGCGATCGGGATCGACGCGGCGCTCGTGTTCCCGTAGTTCTGAATGTTGACGACGACGCGATCGCTCGGCATGTCGAGATGCTTCGCGGCGGCATCGATGATACGGCGGTTCGCCTGGTGCGGGATCAGCCACGCCACGTCGCGCGGCGCGACGCCGGCGCGGTCGAGCGCGATGTTCGTCGCCTCGATCATCTTGGTGACGGCGAAGCGGAACACTTCGCGGCCGTTCATGTAGATGAGGTTCTTCTTCTGCTCGATGTCTTCGGCCGAGATCGGCGGCGACGCCGTCCCGCCCGAGGCGATGAACAGGTTCTCGGGGCGCGTACCGTCGGCGCCCAGCTCGGCCGCCAGGAACGAGTCGGCCTCGGCCGCTTCGAGCACCACGGCGCCGGCGCCGTCGCCGAAGAGCACGGCGGTCGAACGGTCTTCGTAGTTGGTGATGCGCGAGAGCTCTTCGGCGCCGACCAGCAGCACGCGTTTGAAGACGCCGGTGCGGACCATGCTTGCACCGACGGTGAGCCCGTAGATGAACCCGCTGCAGGCGATCTGGATGTCGAACGCCGGCTTGCCGGTGATCCCCAGCTTCGCGCCGACGATGCAGGCGGTCGCCGGAAAGTAATAGTCCGGCGTGACGGTGGCGACGAGAACGCAGTCGATGTCCTGCGGGGTGAGACCCGCGTTCGCGATCGCGTTGCGCGCCGCGGCCACGGCGAGGTCGCTGGTCGGCTCCGCGAGGGTCGCGACGTGACGCTCCTTCATCCCGGTGCGCGTGGTGATCCACTCGTCCGAGGTGTCGAGCATCCGCTCGAAATCGGCGTTCGTGAGCACCCGCTCGGGCACGTAGTGCCCGACGCCCGCGATGCGGACCCCGCTAGCGTTCAACGCGGCGAACTAGCCGTGCGCGTGGCCGGCGTGCTCGTCCTTCGGAACGACCTGGCGGCCGTCGTACGTGCCGCAGAAGTCGCACACGAAGTGCGGGCGCTTCGGCTGGTGGCACTGCGGGCACTCGACCGTCGTCACCGGGTTGAGCTTCCAGTTCGCAGCGCGGCGGCTACGCGTCTTGGATCGGGGGGTCTTCCACTTCAGATTCGCCATGATTGCCTTCCGTCGACTCCGGCAGGCAGGTGCATCCGCCGCCCGGGTTCTTGCTCCGTCCGCACCGCTCGCAGAGTCCGCGGCACGTCTCGCTGCAGGTCAGGACCATCGGGAGCGCGCTGTCGACCAGCTGTCGGATCAGATCGCCCACGTCCAGGGTGGTCCCGCTCAGTACGTTGTTCTCCCCAAAGGGATCGTTCGCTTCGCCGGGCGGGTCGAAACGCTCTTCGACCTCGACCGAGACCGGAAGGCTCACGTCCTCCAGGCAGCGGTCACATGCCCCTGCGACGTCGACCTCAACGATCCCGCCGATCTCGAGCCCCCGGCCGACGCGCCGCAGGTCGAGCCGAACGTGCGCCGGCCGCGGAAACGTGTACGAGGAGAACGGAGGGACCTCGATCTGCTCGTCGAGGGCGATCGGGCGCCCTGCGAGCAGAACGGTCCCGACGTCGATCAGTGAAGAACCCATACCATAGAACGAGGCCCCCCGCGAGGAGAGACCCCATGCAACCGAACCATGGTAGTCCAGCCCGGGGCCCTTGTCAACGCGCCTGGTCGTGGGACTCAGAGACGCATGGATACGACGCTGAACGTCGCCTACGGCACGCAGATCGCGGCCGCGGCGACCCGACACAACCTCGACCCGCGGCTGCTGGCCGCGGTGGCGGCCCAGGAGACCGGTGGACCGGGAAGCGACTCCGGGCGAAACATCGTCGGCGACGGGGGCCACGGCCACGGGCTCTTCCAGATCGACGACCGCTGGCACCCGTTCGCCCGCACGCCTTCCGCGATGGATCCGGGAGCGAACGCCGACTACGCCGCCGGGATCCTCCAGTCCAACCTCCACCGCTACGGCGGCAACGTCCGCCAAGCGCTCTCCGCCTATAACGCCGGCTCGCCGACCGCGACCGGCACGACCACGACCTGGGGCGACGGCACGACCCTGGGCTATGCCGACTCCGTGCTGCGGCATTACGCCGACTTGGGCGGCCCCGCCGGTGCCTCCCAAGGCACGGGGCTCGCGACCGGCGCGCTCCCCTGGGAGGGGTCGACCCAGGAAGGCGGCGACGTCGACGCCCTGCGCGGGCTCCTGACCCTCCTCGGCGGCGGAAGCGGCACGGGCGGCGGCGCCGCCTCCGGGCTCGGGGCGAGCTCGGCGAGCGCGCTCCAGTCCGGGGCCGGCGGCGGCGCCTCGATCGGGATGCCGCAGCTGCCGCAGTACAAGCCGATCCAGCAGCCGGACGGCCGCGAGCGGGACGTCGCCCCGAGCGAGATCCTCTCCACCGACGACGAGTAGCGCGAGAAAAGGAGACAGCGATGGGATTCAACGTCCTCGGCGCCCTCGGCGGCGCCGCGATGGGGCTCGTCACGGGCAACCCGATCGGCGCCGGGCTCGGCGCGATCAGCGGCGGACTCACCGGCAACGGCGCAACCGCCGCCGGCGGCCTCTCGAACAACTACCAGGACCTGGTGAACGGCGGCTATCTCGGCGCGACCGAGGCGCTCGATGCGCAACAGATGGTCTTCCAGCTCCAGCTCCAGGGCCAGTCGCAGCAGTTCGACGAGATGACCTCGGAGCGCTCGGAGCTGTTGCGCGAGCAGAACACCCTGCGCGACGTCGCGATGCAGCAGCGCAAGGCCGACAACGAGATCACCAAAGAATTCATCCGGTCGATCGGCTGATGGAAGCGCTCCCGGTCCGGCCGCAGCCGCCCGCCATCCGGCCGCCCTCGCGCCCGCCTCCCCGGCACGCTGCCGCACCGAAGCACACGGCCGCCGGAGACCCGGCGGCAGCGCACCCGGCGGCAGCGCATCCGGCAGCCGCGCACCCGGCAGCACATTCGGCGGCGGCGCATCCGGCGCACGCCGCGGCCAAGCCGGACCACGATGCGGATGCCGGCGACCTCGCGTTGATCCTAAAGCAGCGCGGGTTCGACGACATGGTTCGCGTGCGCGCCGAGCTGGAGCGCGAAGCGAATGCGCTGCGCGACATGGCGATGGCGCAGGTGAAGCGCGACGACCAGGCGATGCAGGCGTGGATCAAGCTGATCTGACGCTCGTTGACAAGGGCTTCGACGCCCCGTACACTAAGGCGTCGATCGCCCCGGGCCAATAGCTCAGTTGGTTAGAGCGCATGCTTGATAAGCATGAGGTCCATGGTTCGAATCCATGTTGGCCCACCATGTGAAGGCTCCGTCACCGGCGGAGCCTTTCGCATCTCAGCCGGATGCCAGACGAGCGGGAGGCCCTGGCCCCCGCACACCGGGAATCTCCGTGCATGCGAGTTCTGAGCATCGTCTTGACCGGGGCGGCGTTGCTGGCCGGCGCCATGCCGCTTCCCTCATCGGCCGACACGCCGTTTTCCGACACGCTGTGCCCCCGCGCCGCACCGAAAGTCGTCGCCTTCAAAGAGTCCGGCGCGACGAAGGACGCGGCGAAGATCGCCAACGCCGCGCGCGATGCCGCCGAGGCGTATCGCCTGTGCGCGAGCGATGCGCAAGTGAACTATCCCGTCGAGCCGACGGTGAACTACGACAAGACGCAGGCCGCGATGTACCTGTTCGCGCAGGGCCGCGCGCTCGCCGTCAGCGGCGACGTGAAGGACGCCGTGCCGGTGCTGCGCGACTCGCGCAAGCTCGCCGACGACGTGGCGCTCTGGCAGCCGCAATCGCAGGGCTTCTCGGCTTCGAACGGGCTCGAGGGCGACACGGCCGGACACAACACCGATCGCAACGGCTCGCGCTTCCGCGAGTCGGCGACGCAGATCCGCGACGCGGCGACGCAGCTGCTGGTGAAGCTCGATCCGACGGCAGTGCCGCCGGCCGCGCCGCCGGCACCGCACTGACCGCCGGAACGCCCCTCGGCATCGGTCGTCGGCGCTACGACGTCGGCGCCGGCTCCATCCCCAGCACCTTGACGAGAAACGCGTAGCGGTCGACGACTTCGTCGATCATCTTCGTCGTCGGCTTCGCCTTTCGTTTCTCAGCGCGTGTGCGGACGCTCGGCGAGCGCCTTGGACAGGACCGGATACACCGCCCCGGCGACCAGCATGCGGCCGAGCGCCGTGAAATGGGCGTCGGTCGAACCGAAGAGCGGACGCGCGTCCGCGCGTTGCTCTTCGCGCAGAAAGTCCGGCCAGAGGTCGACGGCCGGGATGCCCGAGCGCGCGTACAGGTTCACCAGCAGCGTATGAAACCGGCGCGAGGGCTCCCGCAGGCTCAGGATGCACTCGCTGGACGCCCTCGGGCCGATTCTCGCCCAAATCTGCTCGGCCGGTGAAACGTCGATCGACGCGGGTGCCGCGACGGCGACCACCGGTATCCCGGCGTTCGCGGCGGCGGTTCCGAGGCGCAACGTACTCGCTTGTGCCGCGCGCCACGGCTCGCCGAAGTCGAGGCCTACGCAGCCGTCCGGCCCTGGCGCCGTATTGAGCGAGACGCTGTTCTGCTGGAAGACGATCGCATCGGCGAGCTGATTCCCGATGAGGTAGGTCGCATAGTCGGCTGCGGCGGCGAAGCCTTTCGGGCCGGCGATCCACATCGGACGAACCTCCGGCATCCCGTGCGCCGCGCGAAATGCGGGCGTGTCGAGTTGCGCCTGCAGGCGTCCCTCGATCGAATCGTACCAGGTCGTCCCGTCCCAGATCGTGGAGTTGCCGACGTACGCGATGCGGTAGGTTCCGGCATGCCACGCCGGGATCAGCGTGTCCGCCGGAACCGTGAGCATCCCGCTCTCCCACGGGGCGATGCGCCGAACGACGCGAGCGAACGCGTCGGCGACGACGACGGAGCGGTCCGGGGCGAGCGCGAGCGCGATCGGCTCGACGAACGAATCGGCGGAGAGCGGTCCGTCTGCACGGCCGGTGCGACGGAAATCGCCGCCGATCCCCGCCCCCGAGAGGATTCGCTCGGTGCCGGTGTACGTCTCCAGATAGTGCAACGCGCCGGTGACGAGATCCGTGTAGAGCAGCTCGATGGAATCGAGCGCGACGATTCCGAGCGGGTGACCGACCGGATAGCCGAACGGGAGTTTTCCGCCGGGCTTCTCGGAGTGCGCATACGCACCGGCGTTGATGACCGCATCATCGCGCAGCACCAGCATGTCGTTGGGCGTACCGACGAAAAGCGTCTTGCTCGACTCGTCGAATGCGACGCCGTTGGCCCCCGCGCTCGGAAGCTTCACCGCCACGACCTGCCCCGCCGCGCCGATCTTCCGCAAACCATTCGCCGCATCGGCGACGTAGACGTCGCCGGCCGCGGTCACCGCGAGGCCGAGCGGCAGCGCGAAGCGTGCGTTCGAGCGTGTTCCGACGGCGTCGCCTTGCTGCCCGCACGCGCCCGCGAAGGTCGAGACGACGCCCTCTTCGATCTGCCGGATGCAGTGGTTCTGCGTATCCGCGACCAGTAGTGTCTCGTCTCGGAACGCGATCCCAGCTGGGCCGTTGAATCTCGCCGTCTCCCCGGGACCGTCCGCAAACCCGCCCTCGACGTACGACCCGGTCGCATCGAGCGCGCCGCCTCCGGCGACGACGCGAACGATCTGCTGCTCAGCGTCGATTCGCACGATCCGTTGCGCCGCACGGTCCGAGACGTAGACGGTCCCGTCGGATGCGATCGCGACCCCGAAGGGCTGCATGAACGGCGACCGCGCGGCGGGACCGCCGGGAATCCCGAACGCGCCGCTCCCGGCGATCGTCGAAACCGCTGGAAGGCTTTGAGCGTTCGCTGCCGAGCTCAACGAGCATGCGCACACGATGACGAGGGCACACCGCGCGAGAAGGACGTACGGCTTCGGAAAACGGTCGGCGATTATTGCGTGCCACCCCCGATCCCCAGCACCTTGACGAGGAACGCGTAGCGGTCGACGACTTCGTCGATCATCTTCGTCGTCGGCTTCCCCGCACCGTGGCCGGCCTTCGTCTCGACGCGCAGCAGGATCGGCGCGTCGCCGGCCTGCGCGTGCTGCACGGCAGCGGCGAACTTGAACGAGTGCGCGGGGAACACGCGATCGTCGTGGTCGCCTGTCGTGATGAGGGTCGCGGGGTACTGCGCGCCGACGCGCACGTTGTGATACGGCGAATACGCGAGCAGCGTGCGCACGTCGGCGGCGTCGTCCGACGAGCCGTAGTCCGACGTCCACGCCCAACCGATGGTGAAGTGCTGGAAGCGCATCATGTCGAGCACGCCGACCGCCGGCAGCACCGCACCGAACAGCTCGGGGCGCTGGATCATGCACGCGCCGACCAGCAGCCCGCCGTTCGATCCGCCGTGGATCGCCAGCTTCGCGGCCGAGGTCCGCTTCTCGGCGATGAGATATTCGGCCGCCGCGATGAAGTCGTCGAAGACGTTCTGCTTGCGCTCGCGCACGCCGCCCTCGTGCCATGCTTCGCCGTACTCTCCCCCGCCGCGCAGGTTCGCGACGGCGTAGATGCCGCCCATCTCGAGCCACACCAGCACCGCCGAGGAGAACGCGGGCGTGAGCGAGATGTCGAACCCGCCGTAGCCGTACAGGATCGCCGGCGCGCTGCCGTCGCGCGGCGTCCCCTTCTTCGCGCTCACGATCATCGGGACGCGCGTCCCGTCCTTGGAGTGGTAGAACACCTGCTCGCTCTCGAACGCGTCGGTGTCGAAGCCGATGCGCGGCGCGAACACGCGCGACGAGGTGCCGCGCGCGACGTCGTAGCGGTAGATCGTCACCGGGTCGGTGTAGCTCGTGTAGCTGTAGAACGTCTCGGTATCGGCGCGCTTCCCGGTGAACCCGGCGACGCTCCCGAGCCCGGGCAGCGGGAACTCGCCGGCGATCGTCCCGTCGAGGCCGCGCACGACGATCGCCGTGCGCGCGTCGTGCAGGTAGAGCGCGATGATGCGGTCGCCGAGGAAATGGGCGCCGTCCAGCGCGTCCTCGGTCTGCGGCACGATCTCGCGCGGGGTGCGGTCGTCGAGCGCGATCGCGACGATCCGTCCGCGCGGCGCGTCCTTCGTCGTCAGAAAGAAGAACGTCGCGCCGTCGTTCGCGAGATAGACGTAGCGCGCGTCGCCGTCCGGCAGCAGCTCCGTCACCGGACCGTCGGTCTGCAGGTCCTTGACGAAGACGCCGTTCTGCGGCGCGGTCCCGCGGCTCACGTCGATGACGAGATACCGGCCGTCCTCGGTCGCCTGCGCGTTGAAGTTCCAGTCCTTGTGATCGCTGCGCTCGTAGACGAGGAGGTCGGTGGACTGCGGCGTGCCGAGACGGTGGAAGAACACCTTGTGAAAGAAGTTCGCTTCCTTGAACTTCGCGTCCGTCGGCGGCTCGTCGTAGCGGCTGTAGTAGAACCCGCTCCCGTCGCGTCTCCACGACGCGCTGGAGAACTTCGACCAGCGCACGACGTCCGGAAGATCCTTGGCCGTCGCGGCGTCGCGGACGTGCCACTCCTGCCAGTCCGATCCCGACGCCGAGACGCTGTAGGCGAGCCGCGTCCCGTCGTCGCTGAACGCCGCACCGGAGAGCGCCACCGTTCCGTCCGGCGAGAGCGTGTTGGGGTCGAGCAGCACGCGCCCGGGCTCGGCGAGATCGCGGGTGACGTAGAGGACCGCCTGGTTCTGCAGCCCGGTGTTGCGGAAGTACGCGTACAGCTCGCCGGCCCGCTCCGGCACCGACCAGCGCTCGTAGTCCCACACGCCGGTCAGCCGCGAGCGGATCGCCTCGCGCTGCGTGACGGTCTCCAGCACGGACTCGGTGAGCCGGTTCTCCTCGTCGATCCACCGCCGCGTCTGGTCGGAGTCGACGTCCTCGAGCCACCGGTACGGATCGGCGACGCGGGTGCCGAAGTAGTCGTCGATCTGGTCGACTCGGGGCGCGTCGGGGTACGGCAGTCGGCTGGTCATGGTCGGCGGCATCCGGACGGTATGCTCGGCGCGAGGCCCCCGAGCCCCTTCCCGCCAAGAGAACCCGCGCACCGGGGGACGTAGCTCAGCTGGTAGAGCGCCTGCTTTGCAAGCAGGATGTCAGGGGTTCGAGTCCCCTCGTCTCCATACTCTGCACGTTACGCTGCACGTCGCGAGCAGACGCCGTCGCCATCGCTTCGGGTCGGACTTCATCCGCCGCACAGCCGCCTGCGCGGTTGGTAGAGCCCTTGCGTGGCGTGCACGGGGTCAGAAGATCCGCCAAACGTAGGGTGGCCCCCCATACAGCGCCGCGCACGGCCGGACTATGATGGTCGGGGGTGCACGAAGCTGGTTGACAAGGGGATCTGCCATGACTCCGCTGATGCGCCTGCTTTTCACGCTTGGTCTTGCCGCTGCTCTCGCCGGCTGCGGCGGCGCTCGTTCGTCGGCCGTTCCGCACGTGCCGGGCGCGCCGGCGCCGAGCTCGACGCCGTTGCCGGGCGGCCCCACGCCGGAAGCAGTGCCGGCGCTTCAGAGCGTGCAGACGATCTATCAGAGTTTGCCGCACGCGAGCGTGACGAACGACCTTGCCGCGCTGGCGGCCAAGATGGTGTCGTCGGGGACCTTCAAGACCGCGACCGTCGTCCCGGGCGGCATCTCCGCGACGCTGCCCGACGGAACGCTTACGCTCGTGTTCGCCGACCGCGTCGAGAACTTGGGGGTCACCGTCGCATCCGTCCGCCAAGCCGCTCCGTCGGGAATACACCGGCGCGTCCAGGCGCTCGGCCCGGCGAACTCGCACGAGGCTGCGTTTCTCATCAATACGATCCCGCAACCGGCGTTTCAGCCGGCCCGCCAACGAGCGTTTGCGGATGCCTTTTCCGCCGCCCTCGGAGGGGCGCCCGGATATAGCGCGGACGACATCGAAGTCAGCTTGGACAACATCGTCGCGCTCGGTACCGGCCATCCGCTCGACTTTCTCGACGTCGCAACGCACGGCATCATCGGCGGCACATCGCCCGACATCGCGTATTACTGGCTCTCCACGACAACGGACACGGCCGCCTCGGAGAAGACGTATGCGGCCGACAGAACCGCAGGCCACATCGTTTCGGCGATCGAGCTCACCCTCAGTAAAGGCCAAGCCCTGCCTTTGCCTGAGCTGGCGTTCACGCCGGACTTCCTGACCGCACACGTCACGTTCAACCCCGGGGCCATCGTCGACAACGAGTCATGCTTCGGTCAAAGCCCGTTGATCGCGGTCAAGGTGCAAGGCATCTTGCAAGCCGCAGGCGTCGGCCGTTATTACGGCTGGACGAAGGAGGTCGACGGCAACGACGCCGACGAGACCGACGCGTTCATCTTCGACCGGCTGCTCGGCGAGCAGTCACCCGGCGTGACGGGCCTCGATACGTTCGTGACCCAATTCACGCCGCCGCAGCGGCCGTTTCCGCTCGACCAGATCGACGGCGTGCTGGGGTCGGAGACGCGCAGCACGAAGATCCAAGCTCCGCAACAAGAGTCCTACCTGGTCTCCGACAAGGGATTCTCGATCAATCTCACCGCACCGCCGATCGCCGATAAGACCGCGGCGAGGATGGTGATCACCGACTTCGGCGGCGAGAGCCTCGCCAATGCACCGATCGAGTACGGGTTGCCCTCGATCTGGCAAATGCAGGTCGCCGAATCGCCGAGCGACGGCACGCTCACGATTCTGGGTACGTTTCCGGCGGCCGAGGGGACCGTGCAAATCACCGACTCGACGGGCGTGCACGCACTCCCCGTCACGACGTGGGCGACGAACAACGTCGTCGCGAAGCTGCCCGCGGGCGGAAGCGGATCCGCCGGCCTGGTCGAAGTCCTCAGCAGCGGCGGTCAGGAAAGCAATGCGGTTCCGCTCACGCAGTGGAGCGGACAGCTGACCTACACGGAGAACGACGAGATTCCGGACCTGTCCGGAAAGTCCGGCAGCGGCACTGGCACGATCGAGGCGGTCTACAAGCTGGTGTTCCGGTCCGACGTGCATCCCACGGTCAACACGATCGACACGCCCGCGCAACCGCAGAACCTCTACTTCAACGGACCGCAGGGCAGTTCGATCGGTCACGTGACCGCCTTCACCGGTTCGTTCACGACCGACGACGGTACGAGCACGGCGACGTTCTCCACGAACCCCAACGCCCCGCCGCTGACCGCCGGCGTCCCGCCGCTGCCTCCCTCGACATTCGACATCGGCGCCGTCACCGGTCAGCCGGCCTCGTGCAACAACGCTTCCCCGGGATCGCAAAACGGTCCGAACAACGTCTTCTGCCCGGCGACCGGTTTCGTCTCGAACGATGTCGGGACGTGCACGGATACCGACGGGACGCTGTGTCCGTCCGGCTCGCTCTCGGCGTTCGGTTCGCCGAAGGTCAACTTCAGTTATCCCGGTAAGAGCGAAGGCGGGCTGCTCGTCTTCACGATGGATCCGGCCACCTACGCGATCTCCGTCACGTCGGTGCCCGGGACGTTCTCCGGTGGACACTTCGGAGGACTCGGCCGCCCGTCGACGGCATCGATGAGCGGTACGATCGACGCTCCCGTGTCGCGGCCGACCGCGACCACGCCCGCATCGCGTCGCCGGGCGCGACAGTAGGCGCTGCGATGAAGCCTCGCGCGGTCCCGCTCTAGCGCCCGCTCGAACCATGCGCTATGATAAGCGCGAACGACGGGCTTCGCACCGCGGGGCTTCTTCGTTCAGTTTTCGACTCGCCGAAGCCAAGCGCGCGTCGACCGCGGCGCGCGGTCCGGCTGACGCCCTCGCGACGGACGACGCGAAACAACAGGGGATCGAACGATGCGTCTGAGCCCGCGCTACCTTTCTTTCCTCGCCATTGCGGCGACGGCGGCGCTCGCGGCGTGCTCGGGCAGCGGCGGCTCCTCGACCGTCGCCCGCACCGCGGCGCCGTCGACGGCGACGCCGAGCCCCGCACCGACCGCGACGCCGAGCCCGAAACCCTCGGGGAGTCCCACTGCGACCGCGTCGCCGGCCGCGACACCGAGCCCGACTCCGAAAAGCTCCGAAAGCCCGACGGCGAGCCCCAGTCCCACGGCTACGCCGACCGCAACGGCCAGCGCGACACCGACGGCCACGCCGACGGCGAAGCCCACCGCAACGCCGACGCCCAAACCCACCGCGACCCCGACGGCCACGCCGAGCTCGAAACCCACGCCGACGCCGACGCCGCAGCCTTCCGCCGCCGGGAACACCTCGTGCACGGCACCCGCCGTTACGAACGGAACGTACACGAGCATCGTCACCAGCGGGACCGTCACCGGCAACACGTATACTCAGCAGACCGGCGATTGGGAGGCGATCACCTACGGCCCCGCGACACCGACGCCCGCGCCGACCGCGACCCCCACGCCGACTCCCCTCCCGACCGCGACGCCGAAGCCGACCGCGACCCCGACGCCGGCACCCACGCCGACGCCGGTCATGGTGACGGAATATTTCGGCGAGTACACCGTGAGCTCGTACAAGGGCAACGCCCTCGGCGGCGGGACGTACACGGCCAACGCGACGACCGGGTGCTTCTTCATGCTGCTCACGCAGCCGCCCGGCGGGAAGGCGGGACAATCCCGTTCCGCTCGCCTCGCACCCGCCGCGACGGCCACGCCGAACGCATTCGGTGACGGTTCACCGAACGAGCCGGGGACGGAAGCCGAAACGTTCGTCGACCAGGGCACGATCCCGAGTCTCACCATCACCAACCTGACTCCGAGCACCGGAACCGGGAGCTTTTCCTTCACGAGCAGCTCGGCCGCGACTGCGAACGGAACGATCACGATCACCGGGAGCCGGACGATTACCACGGCAACGGCTCGCCGACTCATCGAGGCGGTGCGCGCCGCCGGGCGAACGCGCACGCACGCCCGCCGATGAGAACGAAAAACCCCGCCGGTGCGGGGTTTTTTCATGAGATCGCGGCTCGCTAGTGCTGCAGCGTTTCGACGTCGTCGTCGCCGCGCACGGTCTCGATGACGTGCGCGACGGCGGCGGGCGTTTCGAGCTCCGTCATGACCGACGGCATCGCCGCCGTTTCCAGCAGCGCCTGATCGACGGCGGCAGCGGTCGTCTCGACCGGGGGCACCGTTGCCGGCGTGACGATCGGCACGGCCGGGGCGGGTGCCGGCTGCGCGCGGCGCGCGTTGCGGCGATAGACGCGGCGGCGCAAGAAGACGGCGCAGGTGTCGCGGAACACCGCTTTGACGTCCTTGAACGCGATGCGGCCGGTGAGGCGCTGGGTCGTCAGCACCACCGGTGCGTCGACGATCTTCGCACCGGCGTCGTGCATCGACACCAGCAGCTCGAGGTCGAAGGCGAACCGCTGAACGCGCACGCGCGGGATCGCATCGAGCAGCACGCGGCGGCGGAACAGCTTGATCCCCGTCTGCGTGTCGCGCAGCGGCATCGCGAACAGCATCTTCACCAGGAAGAAATATCCGGTGCTGAGGACGCGGCGCCAGAACGGATAGGCGACGACGGATTCGGGATGGCGCTTCGAACCGATCACCGCGTCCGCGCCGGTCGCTTCCATACGCGCATGCAGCGCGGCGATCTGCCGGGGGTGCAGGTCGAGGTCGGCGTCGAGGAAGGCCACGAGCTCACCGCGCGCGTGATTCGCGCCGAGGATCAGCGCCGCGCCCTTGCCCGAGTTGACGGGGACGCGGAACACGAAGATCCGGCCGGGATGGGCCTCCGCGCACAAGCGCGCGGACTCCGCCGTCGCGTCGATGCTTCCGTCGTCGACGATCAGCACTTCGTAGTCGTCGGCGATCTCGCGGACCGCAGCGACAATCTCGGCGATCGCTAGAGCGATCGTCTGCGCCTCGTTGTAGGCGGGAACGACGACGGAAAGCTGCAGAGAAGCCTCGCTCAGGTAACGAGTGGTGCTGATCTTGGAATGTACCCCCAGGCATTTAGCACTGTCAAGTACGCGGTTCCTCTGTTACCGTAGCAGAGCGCCTCGTTTAGGGATGGCTGTTTGACGCTCGCTCGCCTGGCGATCTCCCTCATCGGGTTCCGGTTTCGGCACCTGCGCTGCGGCGCGGCGGTGCGGTACATCGATGCGGCGGTCCCGAACGACGGCCGCATCGTCGCGCTCGCCTGCCGCCGGCATCATATCGTCGAGCGTTGGACGATTTCCGCCTAGGCCGTACTTTGCTCGGCAGAGCCCGGCGTCAGCGGAACGTCTGCTCTTCGACCTTGAGGCCCGCGGCCAAGAGAATCCGAACGGCGCCGGCGCCGAGCGGGATGCGCTCGGCCGCGCGCAGCGAGCGCGGCAGCGCTCCGGGATCGACCCCGATCGTCGCGTCGGGCGGAAGCGGCTGGTGCGGGAAGACGAACGCGCCGTCGGCGTCGGTGTCGACGGCGATGTCGCCCGGCTCGATCACAACCGGGATCCCCGCCAGGCTGAAGTCGGGGCCGACCAGGCTCGGATCGGCCAGGCTCACCCGCCCGAAGACCGCGCGCTCGGGGAGAACGGCGAGCTCGACACTGTCGCCGGCGGCGGCGATGGCGACGGTCGTGTCGCGCGATCCGGACGCGCCGTCGACGCTCTCCACCGCGAACACGTGGGAGCCGAACGTGACGGGGACGGCGACCGCGGTCCCGGCGAAGGTCCGCGCCGGGAACCCGTCGACGAACAGCCGCAGCTGCGCGCCGTTCGGCGCCGCGCGGTCGACGTGAACGGCGGCCGCGACGGTCGGGATTGCCTTCGGACGCCGCCCCGGGACGGCCATCGCCAGGGAAAAGCGAATGGCGCGGCGCGCGCCGTTGTCGGGCCGAATCGCCGTCTCCAGCGCGAACGCCCGGCCGAGCGGAACGCTGACCCCGACGATCGGCCCCATCTTTCCGTCGCTCTCGCCGATGCCGCCGACGAAATTCAAACCCGGCCGAACGGTCCGCAGCTCGAGCGCGTCGTCACGCACGCCGCCGTTGTTCGTCATCGAAGCGTCGAGCGTCGCACTCGGCAGAAAGGCGGATGCTTGGATACCGTCGGTGCGCTGCGTCCCGGGCACCGCGTACGCCTGAACGTTCAGCACCGGCGTCCGGTACGAGAGCGCGGTCGTCACCGAACGGTCGGTCAGCGAGAGCGACGCGACCAGATCGCGCGCGCGCGTCGAGATCCCGGCGAACGGCGAGAGCGCCTGCCCGGCGAACTTCGCGAACCCGGCCGTCACCGTCGTGGCCGAGCTCAGCTCGCGGCCGAGATCGATGCTGATGGGCGCATCGTCGGGTGCGAGCGGAAGCTCCCCGCGCGTGAACGCGACGTTCGATTCGAGAAAGGTGCGGCCCGCGGTACGGGCGGCGTAGGCAACGCCTTCACCGCGGTCGCCGACCATCAGCTCTTCGGCCGTCTCGCCCCACGGCGTCCGCTGCACCGTGTAGTGCCGGAAGATCGTTTGGTCGTACGCACCGTCTTGCGTGACGACGGCGAGCGTGTTCGATCCGCCGTGCAGCGGGTCGCCGCTCCCCAGCCCGACGACGTCGTGTCCGTCGTCGAGCCGGCGTCCGGCAAATGCTTCGTGAAACCCGTTCTCGAGCGTCAGGCCGTCGTAGATGCCGCCGCGCATCACGAGGCCGCCCAGCGGGTTCGCCAGCGCACCGAGCGCGACGTTGCGCGTCGCGCTGCCCAGCGTCACGCTGGCCGACGGCGTTCCGAACGTGCCGATCCCCGACGAGCTGACGAACGTGTGCAGGTACGACCCGTGCGTCTCGCTGGTCAGCAGCAGTTGCGTGAATCCGCCGGCGCGCTCGAGCGAGAAGACGATGC
This sequence comes from Vulcanimicrobiota bacterium, assembly GCA_963795405.1. Classification (GTDB taxonomy): domain Bacteria; phylum Vulcanimicrobiota; class Vulcanimicrobiia; order Vulcanimicrobiales; family Vulcanimicrobiaceae; genus Vulcanimicrobium. Next base: position 55,786 of record CAWCHS010000004.1, on the reverse strand, counting down.
GCCCGGCGTTCGCCCCGGCGCTCGCCGCCTCGGCGACCGCCATCCGTGAGGCCGAGGTCGTCGCTCGCGCGTATGCCGCGGCAGGGCGCGGCACTTCGACCACGGAGGCGGTCGAGCCGATCTGGCGCGGCCGCGAGAACGCGACGATGCCGCGATCGTGCCGAATCTGGAGCCCGAGCAGGCGCGCCGCGTCGTCGGCGGCGACGTAGAGCGTGCCGTTTCGCTCGGCGAGCGGCGCGCGCAGGACCGGCTTGGAGTCGCCGTCTTCGCGGATCGTGCGCGAACCGACGGTGAGCAGCCGCGTCGTGTCTTCGCCGGTCAGCCGCGCGCCGACCGCGGAGCGCACGAAATGCCAGCCCGCCGCGCCGGCGAGCGGGGAGAGCGCGACGAGCGCTTCGGTGCCCTGTTCGACGCCGACGGGGCCCAACGGCGCGCCGTCGAGCGTGACCTGCAGAGCGCGGACCGGCGCAGCGGCGCGAGCCACGTTGGCGCTGCGATCGTGTGCCGAGCCGAGCGCGCACGTCGAGGCGAGCACGCCGCCGGCGACGAACGCGGCGAGGCCGCCTCGCAGCCGGCGCGAGGCGCCCGCGCGTCTCACGGAGTGTTCGCGGTGACGGAGAGCGGCGCCGACTGCGTGTAGGTGGCGGCGGGAAACGCGACGCCCGACGCCGTCCCGCAGTTCAGCGTGAGGGTGACCAAGAAGTTCACGTTGACCGTGCTCGAGGACGCCAGGTGCGCGCAGATCACGGGTGAGGATCCCAGGACGACGCTCCCGACCGAGCTGAACGAACCCGCGCGGTCGAACACCGCGATGCACGTCGCTTCGAAGTCGGAGGCCGGGATCGTGCGGCCGCTCGAGCCGATGATCGTGGGCGCCGTCACGGTGACGTTGCCCCTGCTGGTGCCGGTCGAGCCCTGCAGCGTGAAATCGTACGTCTGACTGCCGAGCAGCGCCGGATCGACGATGTCGGTGACCGTGAACGCGATCGAGCCGGAGCTTCCCGCGCTGAACGAGGTGATCCCGTAGCCGGTTCCGTACGCCGATGCGGGCGCACAGAGAGACGCGGCGCACGTCAGCGCCGCGCCTGCCGCGCCGAGGGCGCGACGAATCACCGGACCGTGAACTCCGTCGTCGCGCGAATCAGGGAGTCGCCGCCGTAGTCGATCGTCACTTGCAGGACGTACGGCCCGGGCGGAAGATCGCGCAGCGTCTGACCGAACCGGCGCGCGTCGCCGGCGAATACCGCAGGCGTGCTGTCGTCGCGGTTCTCGACGATCCGCGCGGACTGCGCGAGGACATAGTGAATCTGCGGGCGGACGTAGGTGCGTCCGTCGTTGACGAGCCGCGCGCTCATCTGCGCGGCGTGGGCGCCCGCATCCGTGACGTGCAGGTCGGTGAGCTTGACGTGGCGCGCGGCCGGCCCGATCGTCTCGTAGGCGAAGATCGTCGCGCCGACGCCGAACGCTCCGCTCGGCGCGCCCGCGGGAACGGCGCGCACCAGATAGCCGCCCCAGAGATCGCGCGGCGTGCTCGCCGTGGAGCTCGGCACGACGAGCGAGAGCACCATCGAACGCGTCTCGCCTGGCGCGAGGACGAACTCCAGCGGCCCCAGATGCAGAAACGCATCGAGCGACGAGTCGCCTTCGCCGCCGGCGCGCATCATCTTCACTTCACCGGCCGGCGAGGTGCGCCAGTCGACCGGCGAGATCACGACGTGCGCGGGCTCGCTGCCGACGTTCTTGATGGTGACGGGCGTGCTGGCTTGCCCGCCGGGCTGCACCTGAAACTGCGTGACGAGCGGCTCGACCGAGAGCTGCAGGCCCGGCTCGGCGGCCGCCGCGAACGGCGTGCGCGCGACCGCGCCGAGCACGAGGCCGGCGAGGACGAGCGCGGCTGCGACGAACCGGCGTGGGACACGGGATCAGGTCGTGCTGACGGTGGCCGTGAAGCCGGTCGTCGCGTACGTGTCGGAGGGGACCTGGCTCGCGTCGATCCCGAGGCTCAGCACGAGGCTGTAGGGCGCGACGACGGTCGATGTCCACGATCCGCAGTTCGACGTACCCGTCGAGAGCGCGAGCACGTTGGCGAGCGTCGGCGTCGAACCTGCGTACATCGGGCTGCCGACGATCCCGCCGGTGCAGGTCATCTTCAAGGCCGACGGAGCGATCGAGGAACCTGCCGAGCCGGTGATCGCGGCGCCGGTGACGGAAATCTGCGAGCCGCCGCTGTTGGCGAGCGTGCTGCGGATCGACCCGGCGATCGTCGCGGTGTTCGTGCAGGCCACGATGCCGGTGACCGCCGTGCCGACGGCACATGTGATGTTGCTGCCGGAGCTGTAGGTGACGCCGATCGTCGCCTGCGTCGCGGCGGTGACCGCCACGTTCACCGTCGAGGTCGAGGTGGTGGCGGTCGCGAATGCGGGCGCCGCGGCGAAGATGACTCCGAGCGACGTGGCGGCCATCGCCGCGGTGACTTTCTTGAACATCCTGTTCCCTCTGTCCTTACGTGCGGTATGAGTGCGAAAAGGCTCGCGCCTCCGACACTGTTCACTATCGCACGCTCGACCGATGAAGCTGAGGCGCTTCTAGCAACGTTAACAACGTGCGAACGCGCGGCATACAAACGCGACGCCGTGTAAAGCGCACGCTGCGCTCGCGGCGTGCGTGTTCAGACGAACGTCGCAGGCTGCGCCGAACGCGAGCATGACAAAACGGCGTGCGGCGAAGAACCTGAACCGAGTGGAGATGCCCGCGCTGCGTTCAGCAGTAGACCGCCTGATCGCTTCCGATCCCGGGATGATTCGTCTCTATCAAGCGTTGCGCGCGACGATCTCGGTCGGGCTTGCCGTCTCGCTCCTCGGACAAACGGCCGTTTTGTTGCACGCATCGACGAACGTCGCGCTGCTCGGCGCGATCGTCGCGATGCAAGTCTCGCTCGGCGTGAACGATCCGTCGTCGCGCAACACGATGCTGCTCGCGCCGATCCCCGGCGCGATCGGAATCGTGCTCGGCGCCCTCGTCGCGGGCCGCGGCGTGCTCGCCGAAGTTGTCTTCCTGGTCGTGCTGTTCGCGGCGGTCGCGATCCGGCAGTACGGTCAGCGCTGGATGGCGTTCGGCACGGTCGCGACGATGACGTACTTCGTCTCGCTGTTCTTCGGTGCCCGGCTCGCGCAGATCCCCGTGCTGCTGCTCGCGGTCGTCGTCGGTTCGCTGGCGGCGTTCCTCGTGCGCTTCGTCGCGCTGCCCGATCGCCCCGAGGGGATCGCGCGCGGGATGGTGGACGCGCTCCGCGCGCGGATCCGCCTCGTTGCGGAGATCGCGCGCGATCTCTTCGCGGCGCGCGAGGACGACGCGCGCATCGAGCGCCGGCTCGAAAACGCCGTCAGACGCGTCAACGAGACGGCGCTGGCGATCGAAGGCCGGCTCAAGGACGATGCGACCGACCAAGTGCGCACGATCTTCGACGCCGAGCTCGCCGCCGAAGGCTTGGCCGCCGCGACGATCCGGCTGCGCCGCGAAGGTGAAGCCCCGCGCCACCTGCGCGTCGCGCTGAAAGCGCTGGTCCACGGTTCGCCCGCTCGCGCGACGCGCGTGGCGCATCGCATCCGCGAGGAACCGCACGCGAGCGATCGCGCGCAGGAGCTCGCCGCGGCGATCGAAGACGCGGCCGATGCGATCCTGCAGCTGCGCGCGCTGACGGGGAAGCTCGCCGTCGGCACGGGCGGCGGCGGGGGTCCGGGCTGGCAGCAGCAGCCTCCGCTGCGCCAAGCGCTGCAAGTGACGCTCGCGGCTGCCGCGTCGATCGCCTTCGGCGAGCTGTTTTCGCCGGCCCATTGGTACTGGGCGGTGCTGGCCGCGTTCTTCGTCTTCAGCGGGACCGCATCGTCGGGCGAAACCGCCGCGCGGGCTTGGTCTCGCGTCGTCGGCACCGCGCTCGGCGTCGCGCTCGGCGTCGTCGCGGGCCATTTCGCGCGCAACTCACCGCGCATCGACGTCGCGGCAGCGTTCGTGTGCCTGTTTCTCGGCGTGTACTTTCTGCGCGTCTCGTACGGGCTGATGATCTTCTTCATCACGGCGATGCTGGCCATGCTCTATGCGCTGCTCGGGCGGCTCAGCGACGGTCTGCTGCTGACGCGGCTCGTCGAGACCGCGATCGGCGCGCTGTTCGGCGGGCTCGCGGCGACGCTGCTGTTTCCCACCCGGACGCGCGACGTCGTGCGCGAGCGCGCGCGCGAGGCGCTCGACGCGGCCCGCGAAGCCGTGCACGCGGGGATCGCCCGGCTGCTCGATCCGGCGAGCCCGCGCGAGCCGCTCGAAGCCGCGCGCGAGCTGGACGATCGCGTCCAGCAGTTCGTGCTGCGCGCGAAACCGCTCGTCTCCGGGAACCGCTTCGTCCGCGGGCGCGACGACCTGCGCCGCTGGATCGTCGCGCTGACCGCGGCAGGGTACTACGCGCGGAACCTCGCGCGGGTCGCCGACCGCTCCGAAGAGATCCCGAGCGAGGTCGCGACCGCGCCGCTGCGCCGCCTCGACGAGGCGATCGCCGCGAACATCGAGGCGGCGGCGATGCATCCGGCCGAGCCCGGCGAATCGCCGGTCGCCGACACGACGCCGCTGCTCGAAGCGCTGCGCCGCGCCGAGCGCGCGCAGGACGGCAAGACGGCACAGATCCTCGAAGCGGCCTCGCACTTGCTCGAGCATCTCGATCGCGCCGTCGCACGGCTGGCCAACAGCACCGACGGCGCGACGCCAGGACCCCGCGTGCCGCGCCGTGAATCATCGTCGGTCGACCGGGGGGCATAGCTCAGTTGGTAGAGCATTACGCTGGCAGCGTAAGGGTCAGGAGTTCGAGTCTCCTTGCCTCCACCAGACACGAAGGCGCCGCGCCGTTTGCGGCGCCTTCGCTTTTCTGCTAGCATCCGTGCCGCGGAGGACGCCGGGCCGTCGCGGCGCGCAAGCGTCGAGGAACGTCCGGGCTCCATCGGGCAGGGTGCAGGATAACGTCCTGTCGGGGCGACTCGAAGGAAAGTGCCACAGAAACATACCGGAAGGTTCGGACGGCGCGAGCCGGCCGAATCGTCCAAGGGTGAAATCGTGCGGTAAGAGCGCACGGCGTTCCGCGGTGACGCGGACGCGGGTAAACCCCACCCGGAGCAAGACAGCTCGCTTCCTCCCTTCGTGGAGGCCGCCGGCCCGGCGGGTTGCGAGCAGTGTCGCAGCGAGGTCTGCGGTGACGCAGGCCCCAGAGAGATGACGGTCACGGCCTCTTCGGAGGCTTGGACAGAATCCGGCGTACAGGCGTCCTCCGCGCCTCCCGGCCGGTGCGCCGCCCCGGCGCAACCGGTGGGGCCCCGTTTCGGTCTCGTCGAATGATGGCGACCGTGGCCCATTTCAGCAAGGATATGACCGTCGAGCAGGCGTTCAAGACGCACGCCGGCGCACGCCGCGTGTTCGCACGCTTTCACCTCGGCGGGTGCTCGCACTGCTCGATCAGCGAGACCGAGACGATCGAACAGGTCAGCGAAGGCTACGGCATCCCGCTGAACCTGCTGATGAGCGACCTCGAGAAGCTCTTCGACCAGCCGGCGCTGGAAGTCGGCGACAAGGTCCGGCTCCCGGACGAGATCCGCGCGAAGATCCCGCAGCTCGCCAGCGTCCCCGAGTTCGGCTCGGTGACCGATCTCGCCGCCGGCGCCTACACCGTCGAGTTCGGGGAGGTGCGGCTCCAAGGGCTGGCCGAGGACTTCATCAAGGTCGATCCGGCCACCGTTCCGGCCTAGCCGTTGCGCCGCTCGTCAGAGCGGTTTGCGGTCCGCGTACGACTCGTCGGTGCCGTGCCAGTGGGCGAGCTCCGTCTCGCCGGCCTTCCAGCACAAGTAGACGGGCCGGCCGTCGCGCATCGACGGAAAGTCGAGCAGCCCGAGGTCGAGGTCTTTCACCACGCAGCCGTGCGCCTCGATCCGATTGATCAGGCGCACGACCTCCGCTTTCATCTCGGTGAACGCGCGGGAGCGGCGGCGGTCGTGCGTCGCGTCGGGGCGCCCCGCGCGCAGCGCCGGATCGGTTTCGAGCAGCCGGATCGCGAGGTCGCGCCGCTTCGACCACAGCTCCTCGAGAAGCGGTTCCAGGACCGGGATGAGGGCGTTGGCCTTCTCGGCCGAAAAGAGCTTCATCGATGCGCCGTCTCGTCATCGTAACGGGCCTGTCGGGCGCGGGCAAGAGTCAGGCAATGAAATCCTTCGAGGATTTCGGGTTCGGTTGCCTCGACAACGCGCCGCCGGTCCTCGCACGCCGATTCGTCGCGCTCGCCGTTGAGGCGGGCTTCACGCGCGCCGCGCTGGCGATGGACGTGCGCACCGTCGGGCCGTACGGCGACCCGCTCGCGGCGCTCGAGGAGCTCGAGGCCGACGGGCTGCGCCCGGAGGTACTGTTCCTCGACGCCGACGACGAGACGCTGATCCGGCGCTACAGCGAGACGCGCCGCCGTCACCCCTTCGGGGACGACGGCATCGGCCTCGCCGACGCGATCGTCGCCGAGCGTGCGTCGCTCGCCGCGCTGCGCGACCGCGCGAGCGCGGTCTGGGACACGTCGCGGATGACGCTGGGCCAGTTGAAGGAACGGATCGGCACGACGTTCGCCGGCACCGACGCGCGCAGGCTGCGCGTCGCGATCGTGGCGTTCGGTTTCAAGTACGGCGTCCCGCTCGACGCCGATCTCGTCTTCGACGTGCGCTTTCTGCCGAACCCGAACTACGTCGAAGGACTGCGCGAGCTGACCGGCGCCGATGCGCCGGTCGCCGCGTACCTCGAAGCCGTCCCCGACACCGAGACGTTCCTCGAACGGCTGCTGCCGCTGGTCGACTTCCTGATCCCGCGCTTCGAGCTGGAGGGGAAGTCGCAGCTCACGATCGGGATCGGATGCACGGGCGGACGCCATCGCAGCGTCTATCTCGGCCGCCGCGTGCTGGCCCACTTGAACGAGACGACGAACGTCGTCGCGAGCATCGACGCACGGGACGTGAATCGATGAAGAGCAGCCGCATCGGACGTTCGCTGGCCGGCGCGCGCTGGCTCACGCCGGGACTCGGCGTCAAGCGCTGGCTGCTGCTGGCGATCGTCGGCGCCGCCCTGTTCGTGAACGGTCTCTCGCGCTATCTCACCGACGAAGGCTACACGCTGCGGATCAACGAGCTGGTCGACACCGTCGCCAACGAGTTCTTGCCCTTGGGCTGGCTCTCGTGGATCTTCATGACGCTCGGCGCGGTGCTGGTCGCGCTCGGCGTCTGGCGCTGGCTGAACGCGATCGTCACCGCCGTCGCGCCGCAAGGGACGAACACGCTCGAAGCGATTCGGCGCCGCCGGCTCGGCACGACCGGCTACCGCATCGTCGTCGTCGGCGGCGGGACCGGACTCGCCACGATGCTGCGCGGCCTCAAGAAGCTGACCACCAACTTGACCGCCGTCGTGACGGTCAGCGACGACGGCGGCTCGTCGGGCCGGCTGCGCAACGAGCTGGGCGTCCTCCCGCCGGGCGACATCCGCAACTGTCTGGTCGCGCTCGCCGACGACGAAGCGCTGGTCACCGAGCTGTTCCGCTTCCGTTTCGAGGAAGGCGGCGGGCTCGGCGGCCACTCCTTCGGCAACCTCTTCCTCGCCGCGATGACCGGGATCACCGGAAACTTCGACGAGGCGATCAAGGTGTCGAGCCGCGTCCTCAACGTGAAAGGGCGCGTCCTGCCGGCGACGCTCGCCGTGGCGCGGCTGTGCGCACGGATGCGCGACGGGCGCGTCGTCGAAGGCGAAACCAGCATCACCGACGCGCACGGGGCGATCGAGGACGTCTTCCTCGATCCGCCGTTCGCCGCGCCGCTCGACGAGGTGATCGCGGCGATCCGCGAAGCCGATGCGATCGTGCTCGGCCCGGGTTCGCTCTACACCTCGATCATGCCGAACCTGCTCGTCGACCGCATCGGCGCGGAGATCGCCGCGGCGAGCGCGGTCAAGCTCTACGTCTGCAACGTGATGACGCAGCCCGGCGAGACCGACAACTATACGGCGTCGGATCACGTCCGCGCATTGCTCAAGGGAGCGCGCGCGAACGTCTGCGAGGTCGCGGTCGTCAACGACGAGCTGCCGCGGAAATTGCGCGAAGCGTACGCCGAGGAGGGGCAGCTCCCGGTCTCGGTCGACGAAGCCGATCTCGCGGCGCTCGGCGTGCGCGTCGTCCGCGCCAACGTCATCAGCGAAACCGACACCGTGCGGCACGATTCCGACCGGCTCGCCGCGGTCGTCATCGGCGTCGTCGACGAGGCCGTCGCCGAACGCGCGCGCTATGTCCGCTTCGCGAAGAGCGCGGTCTCGCCGGCGACGAGCTGAACGACGCGCGCCGCCGCCGCGCGCAGGTTCGCCGGCGCCTGATGCAACGCGTCATCGAGCGTCGTGGGCCCGGGGAGGATGGGCACGCAGGTGACGCCCCGCGCGCGAAGCGCCGGCTCGACCGACGGTTCGATGCTCCCACCGAACGCGACGATCGCCGGAACGTGCGCGGCGCGCGCCAGCGCGGCGACGCCGTCGACGACTTTGCCGTGCAGCGTCTGCTCGTCGATCCGGCCCTCGCCGGTGAGGCACAGATCGGCGCCCTTCAGCGTCGCCGCGAGCCCGCGCACCTCGGCGACCAGCGTCACGCCGCGCTCGAGGCGCGCGCCGCACGCGCTCGCCAGCGCCCACCCCAGCCCGCCGGCGGCGCCGGCCCCGGGGACGGCGCGCAGATCGCGACCGGTCGCGGCGCTGAGCGCGTCGGCGATCCGCGTGAGGACGCCGTCGAGAAACGCGACGTCGTCCGGGCTCGCACCTTTCTGCGGGCCGTAGACGGCGGCGGCGCCGTCCGGCCCGAGCAGCGGGTTGTCGACGTCGCAGGCGATCGCGAGATCGATCGTTGCGGGCCGCGGGTCCAGCCCGCGCAGATCCACCTTCGCGAGTCCTTCGAGGGCGGCGGGGACCGGTTCCAGCTCGCCGCCCTGCGCGTCGAGGAATCGTGCGCCCAATGCGGCCAGCGCGCCGGCGCCGCCGTCGGTCGTCGCGCTGCCGCCGATCCCGAGGATGATCCGCGAAGCGCCGCCGTCGAGCGCGTCGCGCAGCAGCTCGCCGGTGCCGCGGGTCGTCGCGCGGCGCGGCTCCCGCCGCTCGCCGGCCAGCACCAGCCCGGACGCGGCCGCCATCTCGACGACCGCCGTCGTCCCTTCGCGCGCGTACGTCGCTTCGACCGGCCCTCCGAGCGGTCCGGTGACGCGGACGGTCCGCGCCGTCGCGCCCCCGTCGAGGAACCCCGCGACCGTCCCGTCGCCGCCGTCGGCCATCGGGACGCAGACGCAGTCCGCCGACGGAACGACGTCGCGCACGCCCTCGGCGAGCGCGGCTGCGACGGCGGCCGCACTCGCGCTGCCCTTGAACTTGTCGGGCGCGACGACGACCCGCAAGGCTACGACGATTTGTTGAGCGGGACGTCGACCGTGATGGTCTGCCCGGCGGTGACGCTTCCGTCGTCGAGGGGGTTCGCGGCCGCGGCGTACCCGGAGGGCGGGATGACGCCGACGTGATACGAGCCGATCGGCACGTTGACGATGCGGTACGTCCCGTCGTTGCCCGTCGTCGCGGTGAGGATCGTGTCGACGGTCACGGTCACGCCGGCGACGGGCTGGTTCGAAGCGGTGTCGTACGCGCGCCCCGTGATGACGGCGTAGTTCTGCGCGGGTGGAACGCCGTTGCCGTTGCAAGCGGCGAGCGCGCCCAACGAGAGCGCGAGGACGGCGATGCGCGCACGTGTCACCCGGGCGCCGTTCGCGCTACGCGGCGACCGCGCCCTCTTCTTCGTCCTGGCGGTTCAGGTTGGCGCTCTTCTCGTCGAGCAGCCACCGGTTCGCCTCGTCGCGCCGCGCGTCGGGGACGCGAGCCTTCAGCCAAGCCAGGATCTCGTCGTCGCTTTGGCACGTCTCGAGCGCGGCGTCGAACATCCGCGCCGTGATCCCCCAGCGGTCGAACACGCCGCGGTCCATCGGGCAGGGATAGATGTAGTCGAAGATCGCCCCCGAGCGCGAGGCGCGCGCCTTGTCGAACACGCGCGCGAGCCAGAGAAAGCCGTCGAGCGCCTCGCGCCCGCGGCGCGGAAACTCACCGTGCCGAAAATCGGTGGCCATGCCCAACCCTTTCCCCGCAGACGACTCCGTCGCACTTGCTTAGGACGCAGGCCGCCCCTCCGGAGTTGCGGAAGCGCGAATACGACATGGCCCTCACCGAACCGCGTCCCGCCGCCGGGATGAGCTACTACGAGAACGCCCTCGACGCGGTCGGCCACACGCCGCTGGTGCGGCTCAACCGGGTGATGGGCGACGCGCGCTGCCTGGTGCTGGCGAAGGTCGAGTACATGAACCCGGGCGGCTCGGTGAAGGACCGTCCCGCCGTCGCCATGATCGAGGACGCGGAGCGCCGCGGGATCCTCAAAGCGGGCTCGACGCTGATCGAGGCGACCTCGGGCAACACCGGGACGGGTCTGGCGATGGCGGCCGCGATCCGCGGCTATCGCTGCATTCTGGTGATGCCCGACAAGATGTCGGCCGAGAAGATCGACCTGCTCAAAGCATACGGCGCCGAGGTCGTCGTGACGCCGACCAACGTGCCGAACGACTCTCCGGAGTCGTACTACGGCGTCGCGAACCGGCTGACGGCGGAGATCCCGGGCGCGATCCAGCCCGACCAGTGGCACAACGCGCAGAATCCGGGCGCGCACTACCTGACCACGGGGCCCGAGATCTGGGAGCAGACCGGCGGGCGCATCACCCATTTCGTCAGCGGGATGGGGACCGGCGGCACGATCTCCGGCACCGCCCGCTATCTGAAAGAGAAAAACCGCGAGATCGTGGTGGTCGGCGCCGATCCCGAAGGCTCGATCTACAGCGGCGACACGCCGAAATCGTACAAGGTCGAGGGGATCGGGATGAGCTACCTCCCGCAGACCGTCGACATGCGCGTGATCGACAAGATCTTGCGCGTCACCGACAAGGAGAGCTTCCTGATGGCGCGCCGGATCTCGCGCGAGGAAGGGCTGCTGGTCGGGGGCTCGTCGGGGACCGCCGTCGCCGCGGCCGTGCGCATCGCGCACGAACTGCCGCCGGAGGCGGTGATGGTCGTGGTGATGCCGGACTCGGGACGCGGCTACATGTCGAAGATCTTCAACGACGAGTGGATGCGTGCCAACGGCTTCCTCGAGGACGAGCGCCGCAAGGAGACGGTCGGCGACGTGCTGCGCACGAAGCGGCCGCTCCCGCCGATGATCACCGTGCGCGAGCAGCAGCCGGTGAAGGAGGCGCTCGACCTCCTGCGCCGCTACGAGATCTCGCAGCTTCCGGTGATGCGCGCCAATCAGGTCGTCGGCTCGATCAACGACGTCGCGGTGATGCAGGCAGTCTTCGACCATGCCGACATCGTGCACCAGCCGGTCGGCGACGTGATGGGGCGCGCGTTCCCGATGCTCGAGCACACCGCCGAGGTCGAGCGCGCTTACAAGCTTCTGACGATGGCGAACTCGGCGATCGTCGTCACCGACGCGGGAAAACCGGTCGGCGTCGTCACGCGGCAAGACGTCATCTCGTTCCTCTCCTCGCAGACGGCGTAGCGTGGATTTCGCGACCCGCGCGATCCACGCCGGTCAAGGCGCGGATCCCACCACCGGCGCGACGATCGTGCCGATCTACGCGACCTCGACCTACACCCAGGATGCGGTCGGCGAGCACAAAGGGTTCGACTACTCGCGCACGGTGAACCCCACCCGCGTCGCGCTCGAGACGCAGCTCGCGGCGCTCGAAGACGCGCGCTTCGCCTCGGCGTTCGCCTCCGGGATGGCGGCGACGGCGGCGGTGACGAACCTGCTCTCCGCGGGCGATCACGTCGTCGTCACCGACGACCTCTACGGCGGAACCTACCGGCTCTTCTCCCGCGTCCTCACGCGCTACGGGCTCGAGTTCAGCTACGTCGACATGACGGACCTCGGCGCGGTGCGTGCGGCGATTCGCCCGAACACGAAGATGTTCTGGATCGAGACGCCGACGAACCCGCTGCTGCGGCTGGTCGACCTGGCAGCGCTCTGCGCGCTCCGCGCGGCGGGTCAGATCGTCGCCGTCGACAATACGTTCGCGACGCCGTATTTCCAGTCGCCGCTCGCGCTCGGCGCCGACGTCGTCGTGCACTCCACGACGAAGTACATCGGCGGGCACAGCGACGTCGTCGGCGGCGTCGCGATCAGCAACGATTCGGCGATCGCGGAGACGATCAAGTTCCACCAGAACGCGATCGGGGGCGTCCCCGGTCCGTTCGATGCGTTCCTGACGATGCGCGGCGCGAAGACGCTCGCCGTGCGGATGCGCGAGCACGAGCGCAATGCGCACGCGGTCGCGACCTTCCTCGAAGACCGCGACGATGTCGCGCGGGTGTTCTACCCCGGGCTGATCTCGCACCCGCAGCACGAGCTCGCGCGGCGTCAGATGCGCGGTTTCGGCGGGATGGTCTCGTTCACGCTGCACGGCCCCGAGTCGCGCGCGCTCGAGACCGCGAAGCGCACGCGGCTCTTCTCGCTGGCCGAGAGCCTCGGCGGCGTCGAATCGCTGATCACCCACCCGGCGCGGATGACCCACGGTTCGATCCCGAAGGAGGACCGCGAGCGCCGCGGCGTCACCGACGGCCTGCTGCGGCTCTCGGTCGGGCTGGAGGGCGCGGCCGATCTGATCGCCGATCTGCGCCAGGCGCTCGACGCGACCCGAGAGTTCGCAGGTCTCCCGCGCGGCGGCGCGACCGCGACCAGCGGCGATCCACCGGACCCCGAGCGCATCCCGGCGCTGCAGGCGGAGGGCGCGCCGACGGCCTGAGCCGGCTCGCGCCCGCGGCTACGGGCCGACCGCGACGCCGGTCGGTACGGTGAGCCCGTGCGTGACCGTCACCGCCGGCACGCTGGCGGCCGAGAACGGCGGCGCGAAGACGAGGATCGCAGCTCCCGACGAGTCGCACACGTACAGCTTTCCGGACCGATCGGCGGCGAGCTGCAACGGGTCGTTCGCAGCAAAGCTGAACGACGGTGTGCTCGAGCCGCTGACGGGCAGCGCGAACACCACGATCGCGTTGTGCGGAGTATCGGCCACGAAGAGCTGCGAGCCGATGATCGCGATGCCCGTCGGGCCGGCGCCGTTCGGCAGCGGGAAGACGGTCGGGTTCCCGGTATACGGCGGCGCGAACACTTCGACGTGGCCCGCCCCGGCGTCGGTGATGTACAGATTGCTCGCCGCGTCGAACACGATCCCCCAGCCCGCTTCGATGTTGTCCGTGTCGAGCGACGGATTCATGCCGTTCGCGAACGGCGGCTTGTACTCGTCGAACGTGTCATCGGCGGTCGTCGTCCACAGATCGCCCGACGGATCGAACGCGGGAAGCGCGCCCTCTCGCTCCGGATTGGTGAACTGCACGGTGGGTGTGCTCGCTGATGTCAGCGGCGCGGCGAAGATCGCGACTTGGCCGTTGCGCGTGAGGGTGCCGATGAAGCTCGGCTCGGCGGCGACGCCGAAGGCCGCCGTGCCGGGGATCGCGGCCTGTGCGACCGGGGTCGACGCATTCGTCGCCGGCAGCGAGTACTTGAGCAACCGGCCGGCGCGCGTATCGACGACGTACAGCGATCCTGCCGCACCCGGCGAAGCGCTCGGCGTCGGTGACGGCGAGTGCGTCGGCGTCGCCGTGGGCGTTGCCACCGGCGAATGCGAGGGGCTGGGGCTGGGACTGGGCGCGCGGGTCGGCGTCGGTGTCGGCGTCGGCGTAACGGTCGGCGTGACCGCCGTCGACGAGCCGCCGGATCCGCTGCAGTCGCCGAGCCCCGCTACGAGCGCGGCAGCCGCGAGCGCGGCCGACAGCACTGGGACGACGAACCGGGCGGGATGCGGCTGAGGCATCGATCACCGACCTTAGGGCGAGCGGCCGTAGTGTAGCCCTGTCCCCTGCTACGACAGGTCCGTACGGTCTCCTTGTCATGCGAGCCGGTAGAGCGAGGGCCTGTCTCCCATCCGGTCGACCCGCCGCTGCGTGAGGGGTGCACGCGCGGCGGGGACAGACGCTGATCATGGCAGACCTGAGCAACGTTCACGTCGCGTGCCTCGCGACCGAAGGATTCGAACAAGCCGAGTTGCTGCAGCCGGTGCAAGCGCTGCGCGACGCGGGCGCCGTCGTCGACATCATCTCGCAGAAACGCGGCGCGGTCCGCGCGTTCAAGCATCACGACCCCGCCGAGCCGGTCGAAGCGAATCTCTCGTTCGACGAAGCGCAGCCGGAGAAGTACGACGCCCTGCTGCTGCCGGGCGGCGCGCTGAACGCCGACACGATCCGCATCATTCCGAAGGCGCAAGACTTCGTGCGCACGTTCGATGCGGCGAAAAAGCCGATGGCCGTCATCTGCCACGCGCCGTGGCTGCTGGTGAGCGCGGGGGTCGCGAAGGGGCGTACCCTGACGAGCTTCCACACGATCCAGGACGATCTGCGGAACGCTGGTGCGAACTGGGTCGACCGCGAGGTCGTGGTGGACGGCAACATCGTCAGCTCGCGGAAACCCGACGACATCCCGGCCTTCAACCGCGAATTCCTCACGCTGATCGAGCGAGGAAAGGACGTGGCGCGCGCGCCCTCGCCGGCGTCGACGAAGGTCGGCGAACCCGCGCGTCCCTAGCTGCGGTCTGCGGCCGCTGCGCCGGCTCGCTTTAGGGGGCCCCTCAGGGCGGCCCCAACCGCTTCCCAGGGGAACCGCGCTACCGTTAGCGCATGAAGCTCATCGCCTCGGCGATCGCCGCCGCCATCGCGGCGGCGGTCCCGTTCGCCGTTCTCGCTCAGGGAGCGCCGCCGCCGGGTGGTCCGCCGGCCGGCGCCCCGCCGCCCGGCGCGTGGTCGCAGATGCAGAAGACGCGTGACGACACGCGCGCCGCGGCGTTGGGCGATCTCGGCGCGGCGCATCGTGCGCAGGTGCAGTCGATCGTCGACCGCGTCAACGCGGGGAGTCTCTCCGACCTGCGCACCGCCGCGCAGCAGATCGACGCGCTGCTGACGCCCGACGAAGCGAAAGCCGTGCTCGCCGAGCGCGACAAGATGCGCGCAGCGATGCGCGCCCGTTTCCGCGATCGCGGTGCGGCCGGAGGTCCCCCGCCGAACGCTCCGCCGCCGAACGGAAACGCGCCCAACGGACCTCCGCCGAACGTCGGACCGCCGCCGGCGAACGGCGGACCCGGAGGGCCCCGACCCGACGGGCCGCGGCGGTTCGACCGGATGGGGCACATGAACGACGCGGGGACGGTGCTGCTGCAGCTCGCCGTCACGCCGGAACGGATGCGCGCGCTGCACGAGCAGATGCGCGCGGACGCGCCGCCGCCGCACCAGCAGCAGCGGCCCTAGTCGCGGTCGAGGACGGCGGCCAGCGCGGGGAGCGAGAACTCGTAGCGGTAGCCGACGTTGCGGTGGTCGTCGTCGAACTCTTCGTGGCGGACCTCGAGACCGAGGTCGCGCGCGCGGCGCGCAAAGACGCGCGCGCCGACGTCGAGGCCGTATTCGTCCTTGCGCCCGCAATCCAGATAGCGCAGGCGCAGGCGCTCGAGCGCGGCACGCGAGGCCTCGATGCGCTCGCACGGATCGAACGCGAGCCAGCGCGCGAAGACGTCCTCGCGGATCTCGCCGGTCTGCGCGTCCCAGGGCAGATCGATCGCCCAGCGCTCGCGCGCGCGCGGTGAGTAGCACGAAGCGTAGCCGATCATCTCGAGGGTCGCGTAGAAGTGCTGAGGGCGCTTCGGCCGGCGCTCGAACTCCGTCACGAACGCCTCGATCGAGCTGTCGAACTGCTCGAGGACGCGCTGCGCGGTCGGGAAGCTGTGCAGCTGCGCGTAGCGGAAGTACGCATCGCCGCTGTGCGAGGCGAACGCGGCGAACGTCCCTGGGTACGCCATCGTCAAGTGCAGCGAGCCGAAGCCGCCGGACGACTTGCCGAGCACCGCGCGACCGCCTTCGCGCGCGATCGTGCGATAGCGCGCGTCGACGTGTCCGACGACGTCGCGCAGCACGTATGTCGCGTAGTCCCCGTTGTGGATCGAGTCGAGGTACTGCGAGCCGCCCAGCCGGGTGAAGCCGTCGACGACGGCCAGGATCGCCGGCGGCATCCGCTCCTCCGCGACGAGCCGGTCGGTCCACTGCACGACGTTCGTCTCCCACGGCCGCGCCGACACGAGCGCGGCGACGTCGCCGGTGTAGCCGTGCAGGCAGTACAGCACCGGATAGCGGCGCGAGCCGTCGCGGTCGTACCCGGGCGGCGTGTAGACGGCCAGCGGCCGTTCCGCGGGATCGCCGAGCGCGTTGTCGCGCAGCGCCGCGCTGTCGACGACGTCGACGTGCAGCTCGCCGCGGAGTCCGAGGAGTCGCGAGAGTTCGTTCACGGGACGGCGAAGGGCGTTCGCATGAACCGCACGGCGCGCCTGCGCCCATGCTCCGGCCGCCGGGCCGCGAGCCTCAGCGCCGTACGCGGCCTCGCCGCCGCGCTGCTCGCGCTGTGCGCGGCGCTCGCGCCCGGACGGTCGCTCGCGGCGCCGGCGCAGATGCCGACGTTCGGCCATGCGATCGTCGCGGAGCGCGAGGGCGCGCCGCGGCTGCTCGTCGACGGGCGCCCGTTCTTCTTCTGGGGCGGCGCGTTCTTCTACGAGCGGATCGCGCCCGACCGCTGGCGCGCGTCCATGCTCGCGATGCGCGAGCTCGGCGCCAACACGCTGGACCTGTACGTCCCGTGGAATTGGCACGAGCTCGCCGACGGCGAGTTCGACTTCGACGGGCACACCGACCCGCGCCGCAACCTGCGCGAGGTGTTGCGGCTCGGCAAGGAGCTCGGCTTCTTCTTCATCGTGCGGCCGGGCCCGGTGATCCGCAACGAATGGCGCAACGGCGGCTACCCGCAGTGGCTGCTGACGCGCCCGGAGTACGCGATGCCGCTGCACGACGTGCTCGAAGGGCGCTATCCCGCGACCGCGACGCTGCAGAACGCGAGCAGCGACGACGCCGCGGCCGAGTGGCTGCGCAATCCGACGCATCTGCACTACTCGGCGCGCTGGCTGCACCGAGCGCTGGACGAGTTCCGGCCGGTCGCCGACCGCGTTCTGGCGGTGCAGCTCGACGACGATCAGGGCGCGTACATCGACAACCAGACGTATCCGGCGCCGCACCTGCAGCGATACCTGCGCTGGCTCGAGGCACGCGTGCGCGAGGTCGTCGGCCCGCTGACACCGACGTTCATCAACACCTATCAGATGCGGGAGCCGTGGTCGTCGCCCGTGTGGACGATGGGGAACTGGTACCAGAGCGATGCGTACACGGTCGGGCTGCACGACCGCGTCGACCTCGACTTCTCCACGCTGCTCCTCGCGACGAATCCGCGCGGGCCGCTCGCCCAGAGCGAGTTCCAAGCGGGCTGGCTCGCCGGCCCGGAAGATCCGGCGCCGCGTCCGGCCGATCCGCGAAACACGACGCTCGCGCTGACCGAGCTGCTCGCGCTCGGAACGCAAGGCGTGATCGACTTCCCGATGCAGGACACGCTCGCCGAGCCGGGCTGGGAAGCGCCGTTCTCGAACGCGTTCTACGGCTGGGACGCCGCGATCCCGTTCGACGACGTCACGCGTCCGGCACCGTACTTCAGCGGAGAGCCGCAGCATGGGGACCGGTGGGGTCCGACGCTCGCGTTCGGCGCTCTCGTGCGTACGCTGCGCCCGCTGCTTGCCGCCGCCCATCGCGTCGCCGACGTCGCGGTCGCGTACGGAGAGGGAGGCCAGCGCCGCGACTCGCGCCCGCCGGCGGGAAGTGATGCGATCGTCGCGCGGGTTCGCGATCAGCTGCGCCGCTGCATCGAGCGCGGCCTGACGTGCGAACTGTTCGACCTTCGTCATCCGCCCTCGCGGCTCGGCGCGAGGTACGCCGACATCGTGGTCGGGCCGGAGCTCGCGCGCGCAGCGCCGCTAGCCCTGCTGCGCCTGCGCGCGGCGCTGCGCGGCAGCCGCGCGCGTCTCGGCGCGTCGGTCCCGTCGCGACGCGGAGCGGCTGCAACCCGACTCGTCTCGCCGTACGGCACGTTGTCGGTCGCCGGCAACTGGTCCGGTCGGCCGGAGTCGGTCCGCTTCGGCCGGGTAACGTACGTGCTCGCGTCGCACGACGTGACGATCCGGGCATCCCACCTCGCGTTGGCCGTGCTCGGAGCGCCGAACGACCGCCGCCGCGTCTCGTCCGACGATTGCGCGCTCATCGCGGAATCGACGTTCGGCCGTCCGTCTGTCCTGCTCGTTCCGACCGACGATCCGCGCACCCCCCCGGCGGCAAAGCGCGACACACGGCGCTGCACGGTGCACGTCGAAGAGGATCGCACGGCGTCATCGATCGTGCTGCGCGGCTCGAGCTTCATCGAGCTGCCCTCGCTGGACGTGCGGCACCCGATCTTCCTCGAGGGAGTACACGTCGTGGGAGTCTCGGAGGGACGTATCGACCTCGCGCCTCACGCCGATCCCGTCGTCGACGACGACGGCTGGACGCGCAGCGACGAGGCGATCGCGCGCGTCGCCGATGCGCTCCCGGAGCTCGGCGAGAAGACGGTCGTCGTGAAGAACGATCGCCTGCGGCTGCTCGTCGAGCCGCAGGCGGGTGCGCGCGCGTTCGGTCTGCAGGCGCTGCACGCCGGACCGCAGTCGCCTTCGCCGTACGAGGTGCAGCGGTTCGGGCTCGGCTGGTCGCCGAACGCGTTCGATGCGACCGGTGCATGGCGCGACGACCTCGCGGTCCCGTTGCCGGCTTCGCCGCGCGATTACATCGCACGCTACACGCACACGTATCCCGCGGGGACGTTCAACCGCGCGTACGACACCCGTATCGATGAATCGGGACGGCGTGCCGTCGTGCGATTCCGCTACGCGATGCCCGACGCGGACCCGCCGTGCGCGACGTTCGAGCGCGTCGTGACGTTGGAGGCCGACGCGCCGCGTGCGGTCGTCGACGAGCGGCTCGTGCTGCCGGCCGGCCCTGTCGCAAGCAGCCGCGCCGCCGTCACGGCACGGCAGCGCGCCGTGGTCCGGTCGTCGATGCCGTTGTTGGCGCGTCAGCCGCGCGACGTGCTGCGCGGACGCGACGACGATGCGATCTTCCTCGATCCGGTCCCGCGCGACCGCGCGGGCGACGTGCCCCCCGCGCAGACCGCGCTGGGCACCTTCCGCGACGGCTTCGCCTTCGTCGTCGCGTGGGCGCCCGGTACGGTCGAGCACGCGAGCTGGACGCCCTACCGCAGCACCGGGACGCTGGCGCTGACGCTGGCCGCGGGGTGGCGGCGCACGATCTACTCCTACGCTTGGGTCGGCGATCTCGCCGGCGCGCGGGCGTTCTTCGAAGCGGAGCGGGCGTGGGCCGCCGCGAATCCCGGGCCGTCGGCCGAGAGTCGAGGGGAAGTGGCGAAACGGTATACGCAGTCGCCTCAAAAGCGACCGAGTGTGAGCTCATGTGGGTTCGAGTCCCACCTTCCCCAATGACGACGCCGTCTGATTTTCAGCGCGAGTCGTACCGGATCGACGAACAGATCTGGGATGCGCTCGCCTTCCGCTCGACCGACCGCATCCTGTTCGCCGGCGTCGCCAACGACGGCGCTTGGATCGCGCGCGCGAAGGAGATCGGCGCGCAGGTCGACGTCGTCTGCGGGGACAGCGGCGCGATCGCGCGCGTCGAAGCGCTCGGCGCGACCGCGCTTCGGGGGAGCGCGACGATGATTCCGGCCACCGAGAACGCCTACGACGCCGCCGTCGCGATGCACTATCTGCACGAGATCGATCCGGGCTTTCACGCCCAGGTGATCTCGGAGCTGGCGCGCGTCGCGCGCCGCGTCGCGATCGTCGAGCCTTCCCCGCCCGCCGACCGGCTCGGCAAACGGATCGCGGCGCTGTACGCGCGCGCCAAGCGCGACGCCGGCCAGTTCGAGAGCTATCAGCCCTTGGACTACTGGCGCAAGCTGCTGATGATGGCCAAGGCCGACGTCTACCAGTCGCTCTTCACCTTCACGCGCATCCCGCCGAAGGACGCCGTCGCCGAAACCGTCTCGCTGATCCTCGACGCGATGGCGATCGAGGATCTTCCGAAACAGTACCTCGACGAGCTGCGGGAGCTCGCGGCGCGTCCGGATGCGCAACTGCTCCCGCTCTCGCGCATCGTCTTGGTCGGCATCGGCTCGGGAGCGGAGCTCCCCGCGGGGAGCGGGCAGCCGTACCGTCCGCATGCGCTGGCCGCCCCGGCGCCGCCGCCGGCGTATACCGAACGCCCGCGACCACCGGCCCCCGCAGCGATGCCGCCGCCGGCCGGACCATCGCCGACGCACAACCTCACCGCCGGATCCTGGGCCGCTCCCGGCTTCGGGCCGCCTCAGCCCGAGGAGCCGGAGTACCCGCCGCCCCCGCCACCGCCCCCGCCGAAGCCGGCCGCGCGCCCGCAGCCGACCCTGCCGCCCGCGCCACCGGCTCCCGCACCGGCCGGCGCGCCGTTCGGCGCCCCGTTCGCCATCCCGGAGGGCGACGACGACGACGCGCCCTTCGGCGGAGCCGGCGAGACGCCGCAGACCGGTTTCGGCTGGTCGTGGGAGCCGCCGGAACCGCCGGAGCCCGACAAACCGCCGAAGTAGCCGGCGCCGGGGCTGAAGAGGCCCGGCCCTTGCCGGAGGCGGCCGAAGAGCCCCGGCCTTTGCCCGACCCGGTCGCTACAGCCGGGCGCGGACCAGGCGGAGGACGTCGCGGGTCGCGACGACGGAACGGCGCAGGCCGCCGAAAGCGGCCTTGACCTCGGGCGAAACCGGGCCTTGCCGGATGACGGCGAGCGCCGCGGCGACGCGCGCCGCAAGGGGCTGCGCCCGCTCGAGGTCGTCGGCGATGCGCTGCGCGTCGCGCTCGGCGCGCCCGAGCGCGGCCACCACCGGGAGCTCGGCAAAGGCCTCGACTCGGCCGCCGATGCGCTTCAGCGCCCGGAACGCATGACGAAGCTGGAGCAGCGACAGCACGAGCACGACGATCAGGGCGGCGAGGACGACCCACCAGACCAGCGCGTGCGCGCCCACCGGCTAGGCCGCCGTCTCGTTCTTCTTCGAACCGCCCTCGCCGGAGGACGTCGGCGCCGGCGCTGCCTTGTCGGACGAGCCGGCCGCGGACGACGAGCCGCTCTCGGACGACGAGCCGCTCTCGGACGACGAGCCGCCCTCGGACGACGAGCCGCCCTCGGACGACGGGCCGCCCTCGGACGACGAACCCTTCGTGCCTGATCCCGACGATGCGCCGTTCGACCCGGACGCCTTGCGGGAGTCGGTCACGTAGAAGCCGGAGCCTTTGAAGACGATCCCGGCGGGGTTGAAGACGCGGGCGAGCTCGCCGCCGCAGGCGGGACACGCGTCCTCATGGGTCTCCCGAAACCCGTGACGGACCTCGGTCACCTCGTGGCACGCGCGGCACTGGTAGTCGTAAAGGGGCACGGACGTAGTCTACCCGACTTTAGCAGAGATCGTCAACGAGTGCTAGAAGTCGACCAGGAGCGCGCCCTCGCGGTCGAACTCGCAGAGCCCCTTGAAGTGGATCAGCGAGTCGCCGAGGGCGACCTCGAGCTTCCGGCGGCGCGTCAACCGGTCGATCAGGTGACCGAGCACCCCTCCGTACGTCGGATAGTCGACGCGCAGGACCACCTTCGAGCGGTCCGATTTCTGCTCGATGCGGACGTCGATCCGGCGGCGGCACGAGTACGCGCCGACCAGCGAGAGCTGAAAGCCCGGGATGAACCGGTCGACTTCGAAGAGCTCCTCCTCGTCGCCGGGGAGGTCGGCGCGGATCGCGACCTCGCTTCCCAGGCCCAACGGCCGGGAGGCGTCGACGCGGCGCGCGCTGCGGAGGATCGAGAACCACACCGGCCACTTCTCGACCTCGCAGAGGAGGCCGAACGCGGTAGGCCCGGGCGCGGCGAGATCTTCGCTGCGATGAAGCGCCCGGGGTGACGGCCGGTCCAGGGACACGGACAGAGCCATGAGCGCGGCTTCGTCGGCATCTTGTGCCGAACCCTGCCGCCGGCCACTATATCTTGTGCACCACCTCCACAAAATGCACTACACCTTGTGGAGAACGCGGGGGACGGTGTGGATGCCTATGCTCGGCTCGGGACTGGGACCGATCCGTCGCCGACGCCCCGCGCGAACGCCACGAGGGCCCTGATCCCGGTCGGGATCGCATCCTCGTCGAGCCGGAATTGCGGGCTGTGCCCGGAGTGGACCGAGCCGACGGTCTCGTTGTAGATGCCGAGCCGCACCATCACCCCGGGGACCCGCTGGGCGAAGTAGGCGAAGTCCTCGCCGCCCATCGTGGGCGCCGGCGACTCGACCGGGATCTCGGCGACGTCGCGCACGTACGTCTTCGAACGCGGCCGCGAGCTCCGCGTCGTTCACCACCGGCGGGTAGCCGTAGATCATCTCGAGCTCGGCACGTGCGCCGTACGCTTCCGCGACGCCCTCGACGATCCGGCGAACTTTCGTCTCGGCGTCCTGGCGGATCGTCGCGTCGTGCGTGCGGATCGTCCCGGTCATGAAGACGCGGTCGGCGATCACGTTGTTGCGGTAGCCGCCTTCGATCGTGCCGACCGTCACCACGATGCTCGCCAGCGGATCGGTCTCGCGCGCCGCGACGTTCTGCAGTGCGAGCACGATCGCGGCGGCGCACGGGATCGCGTCGATCGCCTTGTGCGGCCATGCGCCGTGCCCGCCCTTGCCGCGAACCGTGATGTGGAACTCGTCGGCCGCGGCGTTCACCGGACCCGGGGTGATCCCGACCGTCCCCGTGCGCAGGCGCGGATCGACGTGCAGCATCGTCACCGCTTCGACCGGCGGATCGTCGAGCGCGCCCTGCTCGATCATCGGCAGCGCGCCGCCCGGCCCTTCTTCGGCCGGCTGAAACAGCAGCACCGCGCTGCCGTGCAGAAACTCGCGCGTCTCCTGCAGCGTGCGCGCCGCGCCGAGCAGGATGGCGGTGTGCGCGTCGTGCCCGCAGGCGTGCATCTTGCCGGGCACTTCGGACGCGCACGGCTCACCGGAGTCCTCGGTGATCGGCAGCGCGTCCATGTCGGCGCGCAGCCCGGCGACGTGTCCGGGAAGCGCACCGCGCACGATCGCCACGACGCCGGTTCCGGCGATCCGACGGTGCTCGATCCCCAGCGCGTCGAGCTCGCGCTCGACGACCGCCTGCGTGTTGTGCTCTTCGAACCCGAGCTCGGGGCGGCGATGGATCTCGCGCCGGATCGCCACCGCGTGCTCGGCCGTCTCGCGCAAAACGCTCATGCGCCGCTGTTCGCCGAGCGCATCCGCGTCCCCGCGCGCGCGAAAAACGCGAAGGCCCGTCTCGCGACGGGCCCTGGCGGCCGGATGAGCCGCGAAGCGCGGCGTCAGCTGCGGTAGCGGAGGAACGCCGGGACTTCGATGTCGTCCATGTTGACCGGCGCGACCTTGTCGAACTCGAGCGTCTTGCCGAGCGAGTCGGTCCCCGACATCAGGCGGCTGGGGCGCGTGCCGAATCCCGCGGCGAGGACGGTCACGCGGACCTTGCCCTGCAGTGCGGGGTCGATCGAGGCGCCGAAGATGATCTGCGCTTCGCTGTCGACGGCGCGCGAGATCATCTCGGCGGCTTCGTTGACCTCATACATCGAGAGATCCAGTCCGCCGGTGATGTTGAAGATCACGCCGCGCGCGCCTTCGATCGTCGTCTCGAGCAAGGGCGAGGCGATCGCCTTTTGCGCGGCGTCGGCGGCGCGGTGCTCGCCCGAACCTTCCCCGATCCCCATCATCGCCGAGCCGGCGTCGGTCATGATCGTCTTCACGTCGGCGAAGTCGAGGTTGATCAGCCCGGGCTGGGTGATGAGGTCGCTGATCCCCTGGATCCCTTGGCGCAGCACGTCGTCGGCGTAGGTGAACGCTTCGTTGAGGGGCGTGCGCTTCTCGATGATCTGCAGGATGCGCTCGTTCGGGATCGTGATCAGCGTGTCGACCTTCGACTCGAGCTCGGCGATCCCGCGCTCGGCGGCCTGCATCCGCTTGCGGCCCTCGAAGGCGAACGGCTTCGTCACGACGGCGACGGTCAGCGCGCCCGACTCACGGGCGAGCTCGGCGACGACGGGTGCGGCGCCGGTTCCGGTCCCGCCGCCCATTCCGGCGGTGATGAAGACGAGATCGGCGCCGTCGAGCACCATCGCGAGATCTTCGCGCGACTCGTCGGCGGCCTCGCGGCCGATGTTCGCGTTCGCACCGGCGCCGAGCCCGCGGGTGAGCCCGTTGCCGATCTGCACGGTGTTGTTCGTCTTGCTGTTTCGCAGCGCCTGAACGTCGGTGTTGATCGCATAGAAGTCGACGCCCGACAAGCCGGCGTCGACCATGCGGTTCACCGCGTTGCAGCCGCCGCCGCCGAGCCCGATCACCTTGATCGTCGCCGCGTGCTCGGGCACGAACCGTTTCGCATCAGCCATCAGTGCAAGTTCCTCGTCCGAGAAGAGCGCAGTTTGAACGATTCGCGCCACGCGAACCCGACTAGTTCCACAGGGAGGACCACCAGGTCCAAAGCTTTGCCAGGACGCCCGAGCTCTGGCCGTTGAGATGCGGCGCGGTCTCGCCGCGGGGTCCGAACAGCACCAGACCGACCGCCGTCGCGTACTGGGGCTGCTTGACGGCGTCGGTGAGTCCCGCGACGGTCGTCGGGACGCCGATTCGTACGGGGAGGCCGAACACCTCGCCGGCGGTCGTGTCGATTCCGCGCAGCTGCGCGCCGCCGCCGGTGAGCACGATCTCGCTGAGCACCTGATCGCGCGGGATGTGCTCGACGACGTTGGTCTTCACCATGCGGAAGATCTCCAGGACGCGCGGCAGCACGATCGCGCGCAGCTGCGATGCGCTCACCTCGCGCGTGCTGCGCCCGTCGAGCGTCTTCACCTGGAACGCGGTGTCGACTTCCTCGGGCCGCACCAGCCCGGAGCCGTACGTGCGTTTCACGTTCTCCGCCTCGGCGAACGTCGTCTTCAGGCCGAGCGCGATGTCGTTGGTGAGGATGTTTCCGCCGACCGGGATCGTCGCGCTGTGCACGATCCCGCCGTCGGCGAAGACCGCGATGTCGGTCGTGCCGCCGCCGATGTCGAGCAGCACGACGCCGACTTGCCGCTCTTCCGGCAGCAGCGTCGCGGCGCCGGAGGCGAGCGGCTCGAACACGATCCCCGCGGGCTCGAGGCCGGCGCGGTGCACGCACTTCAGCACGTTCGAGATGAACGACGAGCCGCCGGTGACGATGTGCGTGTCGACTTCGAGGCGACCGCCGCTCATCCCGACCGGATCGTGGACCCCGTCCTGCCCGTCGATCGTGTAATGGCGCGGGAGCGCGTGGATGATCTGCCGGTCCGCCGCGAGGTTGATGATCTTCGAAGCATCGACGACGCGCCGCACGTCGGCCGCGATCACTTCGCGGTCCTCGCCGGTGACGGCGACGACGCCGCGGTTGTTCGTCGAGTTCACGTGCTCGCCGGTGACGCCGACGTAGACCGAGGAGACGTGGACGCCGGCCATGCGCTCGGCCTTTTCCGTTGCCGCCTCGATCGCGTGGACGGTCGCTTCGAGGTCCGTGACGACCCCTTTGCGCATCCCGGTCGAAGGCGCTTCGCCGATCCCGATGATCTCGAGCCCGTCCGGACCCGATGCGGCGACGACGGCACACGTTTTCGTCGTGCCGATGTCCAGGCCGGCGATTGTCTCGCCTCTAGCCATCCGTCGTCGCATTCACTTGCACCACGATATATTGTGCCTTGCCGGAACGATACCTACGAAATAGTCCACAAGCCCCCCACAGAAACGCTCCACAGGGCCGGTGGACGAACTTTACCGGAACTCGACGATCGGGGTCCCCGGCGCCCGTACGTCGATCGCGCGCAGAGGCCGCTTCGACCCGATTCCGGCCCGCACCGGCTCGATCAGGCCCGCCTTTTTGGCCAAGTCGGCATCGCCCCCGAAGCGAAGCGTCACGCCCGTGACGTCGACCGCCGTGAGGCCGCCCCAGCGGTCGCGGGCAAGGCTGCGAACGGCCAGGTTGGCATCGGCGAGGACCTTCGCATCGGCGAGCAGCCGCGCGACGTCGGGGTCGGCGATCGCCCCGCCGGGCGCCGGCAGGTTCCCGGTCCCGGCGTCGAGGCGGGCGACGGTAGGGATCGCGCAGCCGTCCTGCAGGACGCGGGCCGTCGCGTCGATCGTCACCTCGCGGCCGCCGGCGCGCACGCAGCCGGTCGGGCGCCGCACGGTGATCCCGAGCTGCACGACCGGTTTCGGGAACTGCTTGCGGTGCATCGTCGCGGCGTCGACGTAGGGGATCGCCTCGATCCGGCCGCGGATTGCGCCGGGGTTGAGCAGCCAGAGGTTGGCATCCGAGGCGATCGCCGCGGCGCTGCGCACTTGCGCGGCCGACACCGGCGATCCGAGCGGGATGTCGACCTCCACGAGGGTCACGCGGAACCAGGGAGAGCGCGTCAGCGCGAAGCCGCCCCAGCCACCGAGCGCCGCCACGATGACGAGGACGATCCAGAACGGCCGTACCCGCGCGACCAGCGTCGGCCTCTTCCGCCGCTGCGCGGCGGAGCGTGCGCTCATTCGAGGACGTACCGTTCGATCGCCTCGGCGACCCCGTCGTGCGCCACGTCGCCGACGACGTGATCGGCGCGCGCGAGCAGCTCCGGCGGCCCCGAGCCCATCGCGACGCCGACCGCCGCCGCGTCGAGCAGCGGAACGTCGTTCCACGCATCGCCGACCGCGAGCGTCGCGTCGAGCGAAACGCCGAGGCGCTCCGTGATGAACGCCAGCGCTTCGCCCTTGTTCACCGCGGGATTGATCACTTCGACGAAGTCGACGTGGCTGCGCGTCAGGTACGCGCGTTCGCCGAGCAGCGGCTTCAGCGCGGCGAGATGCCGCGCCGCCGCGTCGGGATCGTCGACGAGCACGATCTTGATCGTCGGCCGCTGCGCGAACGCGTCGCGCAGCGAAGGCACGAGGTGCGGCTCGACGCGCGCCAGCTCGGTGTAGCGCCGCGAGAAGCGGTTGATCTCGTCGACGTAGAGGCGATCGTCGGCGTAGCACTGCGCGTGCACGCCGTGCTCGTGCGCCCACTCGAGCACCTCGCGCGTGACGTCCTGCGTGACCGGCGTCTCGCGCAGCGCCGCGCTCGTCGCGACGTCGAAGATCGCCGCGCCTTGGTAGCACACGATCGGGCCGTCGATTCCGAGCGTCGTCGCGAACGGCCGCGCCGCCGCGAACATGCGGCCCGTCACGATCGTCACCGCGACGCCGCGGGCGCGCGCCGCCTCGACGGCGCGCCGCACGCGCGGTCGCACGACGAGGTCCTCGCCGATGAGCGTTCCGTCGAGATCGAGCGCGACGAGACGGATCGGCGGGGCGGAGATCATCGGCGGCGCGTTCGACGCCGCCGCCGCCGACTCCGCGAGCTGCTCCGTCAACGCCGCTCGGCGGAGCCGGAACGCATCCGCGCGGTGCGCGCGTGCGCCGGAAGGCCCTCGAAGTCGGCGAGCGCGGCGAGCACGTCGGCGTCGCCTTCCATCCGCGCGCGGCTGTTCTCGACGAGCGT
Source organism: Vulcanimicrobiota bacterium (assembly GCA_963795405.1). GTDB lineage: Bacteria > Vulcanimicrobiota > Vulcanimicrobiia > Vulcanimicrobiales > Vulcanimicrobiaceae > Vulcanimicrobium. Next base: position 28,043 of record CAWCHS010000004.1, on the reverse strand, counting down.
CATCGTGCGCACGTAGTCGGCCGTCCGCAGCCCGAGGAAAACCGCGCCGCGCCCGAGGTCGGGAGCGTGTGGTTGGTCCCGGCGATGTAGTCGCCTGCGGCGACGGGCGTCTGGTCGCCGGCGAAGATCGCGCCGGCGCGGCGGATGGACGGAACCAGCGCGTGCGGATCGGCGACCATCAGCGAGAGGTGTTCCGGGGCAAACCGCTCGACGACCTCGAGGACCTCGTCGTCGCCGGCGGCGTGCACGAGCCAGGTGCGCTGGGCGAGTACGGCGCCGACGATCGCGGCGCGCCCGCCGGCGCGCCCGAACGGCCCATCGAGCAGCGCCGCGACGCGCTCGAGCAGCGGACGATCGCGCGAAACCACGGCGACCCGGGCGAGCGGATCGTGCTCGGCCTGCGCGACCATCTCGCCCGCGACCAACTCGGCGTTCGCGCGCTCGTCGGCGACCACGAGCACTTCGGACGGCCCGGCGAGGCCGTCGATCCCGCAGGTGCCGAAGACTTGCCGCTTCGCTTCGGTCACCCACACGTTGCCCGGGCCGACGATCTTGTCGACCGGCGCGATCGTCTCGGTTCCGTAGGCGAGCGCGGCGATCGCCTGCGCGCCGCCGACCGCGTACAGCTCGTCGGCGCCGGTGAGCGCGCACGCGTAGAGCACGGCGGGGTCGACGCGGCCGCCGCGCTGCGGCGGCGTGACGACGACGACGCGCTCCACGCCCGCGACTTTCGCCGGGACGACGGTCATCAGCACCGTCGAGGGCAGCGGCGCCGTCCCGCCCGGGACGTACGCCCCGACCGCCGCGAGCGGGCGGCTGAGAAACTGGTAGCGCGTTCCGTCGGCGGCGCGGTAGTCGATCGGCGCGGTGAGCTGGCGCGCGTGGAAATCGGCGACGCGCTCGCGCGCCAGCTCGAGGCCGCGCGCGATCGCTTGGGGGACGAGCGCACGCGCTTCGTCCAGCGGCGGGATCGGAACGCGCAGCGCCTCGCGCGTCGCGCCGGGGAAGTCCCAGCGGGCGGTGTACGCGACGAGCGCGTCGTCGCCGCGCCGGCGCACCTCGGCGAGGATCGCGCGCACGCCCTCGACGACCGTCTGCGGCGGATCCCAGCCGCCCGCGTAGAGCCCGCGCAGCGCCTCGCGATCGGTTGCGCCGACGATGCGCAGGCTCACGCCCGCACCGCCGAGAGCCGTTCGAGCAGCGCGGTGATCGCCTCGTACTTTGCGCGAAAGCGCACCGGGTTGACGACGAAGCGTGCCGTGCTCTCGGCGATCTCTTCGACGACGACGAGATCGTGCTCGCGCAGGGTCGTCCCGGTGGCGACGAGATCGACGATGAGGTCGGCGAGCCCGACCAGCGGCGAAAGCTCGACCGAACCGTGCAGCGGGATCAGCTCGACCGGGATGTCGCGCTCGGCGAAGAACGACTCGGCCGAGCGGGTGAACTTCGTGGCGACGCGCAGGAACGTCGGCAGAGGCGCGCCTTCGTGATAGCGGTCGATGCGCCGGCCGGCGACGACGAGCCGGCAGTAGCCGAAGCCCAGATCGGCGAGCTCCGCGACGTTACGGTCGGTCTCCCAGAGGACGTCCTTGCCGACGATTCCGCAGTCGGCCGAGCCGAACTCGACGTACGCCGGGACGTCGGTCGGGCGCAGGAACAGCAGCGTCGTCCCGTCGGCGATCGTCACCGTGAGCCGGCGGCCGGCGTCGTCCGGAACATCGATCCCCGCGTCGCGCAGACGCGCCGCCGCATCCGGAAACAGCGCGCCTTTCGGAACGGCGATCGTCAGCGCGTCGTTCATCGCGCATCCCAGTTCGAAGGCAGGCGCGGCGCGGGGACGCCCTTCGCGCGGGGGCCGACGCGCAGCTCGCGCACCGTCCCGTCGACCGCGATCACGACGCGCGGGATGTCGTGCAGCCGCGCCTCTTCGATGAGCGCATCGTCGCCGGCGGCGGCGACGGCGAAGCGCACGACGTTCCCCGCCGCCCGTTCGCGCGCGGCGACCACGTCGGAGCCGGCGACCAGGACGTCGATGCGGTGCCGGCGCCGCCGGACGTGCTTTCCGCGGCGCTCGAGCGCGATCAGCAGCCGCTCCACGCCGGCGGTCCAGCCGACCGCCGCAACGGGATAGCCGAACCGCGGTAGCAGCGAATCGTAGCGGCCGCCGCCGCAGAGCGACATCCCGATCTCGCCGACGTAGCCTTCGAACAGAAAGCCGGTGTAGTACTCGAGGTCGCGCAGCAGCGCGAAGTCGACGGTGACGCGATCGCCGTATCCGAGCGCGGCGGCGCGGTCGAGCAGCACGTCGAGCGCGTCGAGCGCCGCCAGGGATTCCTCGGTCGTGCAGACGCGGCGCGCGGCGGCGATCGAGCCGTGCCCGCCGCGCCGCAGCGCGAACTCGGTAAGCACCGGAAGATCGTACGCGGCGAGCGCGACGACGTTGCGGCGCTTGATGTGCTCCTTGGCTTCGCGCGCCGCGTCGCCGCTGAGCCCGACGCCTGCCAAGATGCCGTCGACGACGCGCGCGTCGTTGATGTCGAACCGCGCGTCGCGCAAGCCGATCTCGTCGAGCGCCTCGATGGCCATGAACAGCGTCTCGGCGTCGGCGTCGATCCCCGGCGCGCCGATCAGCTCGCCGCCGGCCTGGGTGAGCTCGCGCATCCGCCCTTCCTGGGGTTGCTCGTAATAGCGAAAGACCGGCGCGACGTAGGCCAGCCGCAGCGGAACCGGCTGCTCGCGCATCCGCGTCGAGACCAGCCGCGCGACCGGCGTCGTCATCTCGGGCGCAGCGCGAGCGCGGTGGAGCGGCGATCGTTGAACTGGAACAGCAGGTCGGCGGTCTCTGCGCCGAGGCCGCGCTCGAGCACGTCGAACCGCTCGATGATCGGCGTCTCGACCTCCTCGTAGGCCCAGCGCCCGAAGACGGCGCGCATCTGCTGCTCGATCTCCCGCTTGCGCGCCAGCTCGTGCGGCAGCCAGTCGCGAACGCCGGCGGGGAGCCTCACGGCGGCCCTTCCTGCACGTCCGCCTCCCCGCAGATCGCGACGATCCGCTCGCGCACGCGACGGTCTCCGGAGACGAGCCGCTGCACCGTCGAGCCGTTGATGTGGAGCACCAGCGGGACGGTGCCGGCCCATTCCTGCATGAGCACCGCGAGCTGATCGATCTGCTCGCGCGAGCGCACCGTGACGTGCCAGGCCGCAGGCGGGGGCGCCGAGCGGACCGAGCTGCGGTCGAACGGCTGCACGTCGTTGACCGAGACGTTGAGATCGACCGGTGCGTCCTCACCCGGCACCGCGCCGCCGCGCCGCTCCCGCAGCCGCAGGCGCCCGGTGATGACGACGATCTGATCTTCGACGAACCGCGCCTGCAGGTCCGCGTACTGCTTCGGAAAGACGACGCACTCGACCGCGCCGGTCGTGTCCTCGACGGTCGCGATCAGCATCTGCGTCTGCGCCTTGGTCAGGGTCCGGCGCACGGCGGTGACGAGCCCGGCGATCTTCACCTGCGCATCGTCCTCGACGCCGCGCAGATCGCGGACGGGAACCGCGCCGGTCCGCGCGAGCGCGTCGGAGACGTCGGCCAGCGGATGGCCGGAGACGAAGATTCCGAGCGTCTCCTTCTCCCAGCCGAGCTGTTCCATCGTGGAGGGCGCGGGGAGCGGACGCAGCGAGGGCTTCAGCGAGGGATGCGGCTCCTCGATCATCCCGAACAGCGAAGCCTGTCCCATCTCGCGGTCGCGCGCCTCGCGCGAGGCGACCTCCATCGCGACGTCGAGCGCGTCGAGCAGCTGCGCGCGGTTCCCGGGAAGCGGATCGAGCGCGCCGCACTTGATCAGCGCTTCGTAGACCTTCCGGTTCGCCGCCTTGACGTCGACTCGCTCGACCATCTCGAACAGATCGGCGAACGGGCCGCCCGCCTCGCGCGCATCGAGGATGACGCGTACGGCATTCTCGCCGACGCCCTTGATCGCCGCCAGCCCGAACCGGATGTCCTGACCCACCACCGCGAAATCGACCAGCGATGCGTTGACGTCCGGCGGCAGCACCGCGATGCCGAGCTTCTTCGCCTCGTCGATGTACTCGACGAGCTTGTCGGTCTTGTCGCGCACCGACGACATCAGCGCGCAGAAGTACTGCAGCGGATAGTTCGCCTTCAGATACGCCGTCTGGTACGAGATCCAGCCGTACGCCACGGCGTGCGCCTTGTTGAACCCATATCCGGCGAACGGCTCGATGAACGCGAAAATCCGCTCCGCGACTTCGTTGGCGATGTTGTTCGCCGCGCAGCCGTCGACGAACTTCTGTTTGTAGAACGGGATCTTGTCTTTCTGCTTCTTCCCGACGACCTTGCGCAGCTCATCAGCCTGTCCATCGAAAACCCGGCCAAATCGCGCGCGATGCGCAGAATTTGCTCCTGATAGAGTGCGATTCCGTACGTTTCGGCGAGAATCGATTCGAGCTTCGGGTGGATGTAGGTCGGCTTCTTGCGGCCGTGTTTGCCGGCGATGTAGTCGGGTATCGACCCCATCGGGCCCGGACGGTACAGCGCGACCAGCGCGATCACATCGTCGAGGGCCTCGGTTTCATCTCGACGCAGATGCGCTTCATCCCGTCGGACTCGAGCTGGAACATCCCGAGCGTCTCGCCGCGCGAGATCAGGTCATAGGTCTTCTTGTCGTCGTCCGGGACCGTCGCGATGTCGAAGCCGTGGTTGACGGTACGGCGAATCTCGTCCATCGCGGCCTTCATCACCGTCAGGTTCCGCAGGCCCAGGAAGTCCATCTTCAGCAGCCCGACGCGCTCGACCATGGACATGTCGTACTGCGTGTTGATGCCGTCGTCGCCGATCTTCACCAGCGGGACGTGATGCGTGAGCGGGTTCTTCGAGATCACGACGCCGGCGGCGTGCGTCGAGGCGTTGCGGGCGAGCCCTTCGATCGACTTCGCCGTGTCGAGCAGCTTGTTCAGCTTGGTACGTTCCGATACCAGCAGTCCCAGCTCGGGATCTGTTCCAGCGCCTGCGGGATCGTCAGCCCGCCGGGGCCCGACGGGATCAGCTTCGCCACCCGGTCCACGTCCGGGAGCGGTACGCCCAAGGCGCGGCCCGCATCGCGTACCGCTGTGCCCCCCGCCATCGTCCCGAACGTGACGATCTGCGCGACGCGGTCTTTGCCATACTTCTCGGTGACGTACTTGATGACTTCGTCGCGGCGATCGACGCAGAAGTCCGTATCGATATCCGGCATCGAGATGCGTTCGGGGTTGAGGAAACGTTCGAAGATGAGGCCGAACTTGAGCGGATCGAGATCGGTGATCTTTCCCCAGCACCAGATGATCGAGCCGACCGCGGACCCGCGGCCCGGACCGACCGGGATGTCGCGGTCGCGCGCGTACTTGATGAAGTCCCACACGATCAGAAAGTACGACGCGAACCCCATCGTGTTGATCACGCCGAGCTCGTACTCGAGCCGTTCGCGCAGCGCCGGATCGCTCGTCGCGCGCTCGCCGTACCGCTCGATCAGCCCGCGCTCGCAGACCAGCCGCAGGTAGTCCTCGGGCGACATCGCGATCTCGCGGTTCGGGTCGATCTCACCGAAGAGCACGTCTTCGCCGGCGAGGCTGCCCGTGGCGCCATCGCCGGCGCCCGCGGCGAACGGCCGCAGCGCCAGCACTCCCGCGACATCCTCCGCGGCGGTCTTCGGCACCGGGTAGTCCGGGAGGTAGAAGACTTTCTCCGGGATCGTAATGTCGATGCGCTTCACGATCTCGAGCGTGTTGTCGCAGGCTTCGGGGATGTCGGCGAAGAGCTCCCGCATCTCTTCCGGGGACTTCACGTAGAATTCGTCGGAGAAGAACTTCATCCGGCTCGTGTCTGCATCGTCTTGTGGTTCCCGATGCAGAGGAGCACTCGTGGGCCTGCGCGTCGCTTTGGAGCAGGTAGTGGGAGTCGTTCGTCGCGACGAGCGGGTAGTCGAGCTCGCGCGCCAGCTTGATGAGGCCCTGGTTGACGACCTCTTCTTCCGGCATCCCGTGGCGCATGATCTCGACGTAGAACCGGTCGCCGAAGATGTCGCGGAACATCTGCGCGTTCTTCTTCGCCGTCGCGTAGTCGTTCTTGAGCAGCGGCGCCGAGACCATCGAGGACATGCAGCCGGAGAGGACGATCAGCCCTTCGTGATGCTTCGCCAGCAGATCCATGTCGATCCGCGGCTTGTAGTAGTAGCCCTCGAGGAAACCGGCCGAGATCAGCGCCGTGAGATTTCGATAGCCGGTGTCGCTCGCGGCGAGCAGGGTGACGTGCGCTTCATCGCGCACGGTGCGGTCGAATCGGCCGCGCGGGGCGATGTAGGCCTCGCACCCGATGATCGGGACGAGCCCCTTCGTCTTCGCCGTGTCGTGGAACTCGACCGCGCCGAACATCACCCCGTGGTCCGTGAGCGCGACGCCGGGCGCTCCGTCGGTGTACGCCTTCTCGCACAGCGCGTCGACGCGGCACGCGCCGTCCAGCAGCGAGTACTCGCTGTGGACATGCAGATGGACGAACGAACTCAACGAAAAGCCAACCTACGGGGAAAGAGAAAGCGTGGGAAGTTTCACCGGCGTCTGAGAAGCGTATGGCTGCTCTGCGAACGTCGAACCCATCTTCCGGTCCGGAAGTTCCCCTTCCCGTGCCGTCGCCCGAGGAAGTGGAGGCGCTGCGCCGCCGGCTCGCCGAGCTCGAGGCCGAGCGCGACGAGTACGCGCACCTGAACGCCGAGCTCTTCGTCCTCCAGCAAGTCTTCTCGACGATGAACTCGACCCTGGAGATCGACGACATCCTGGCGACCGTGCTGCGCGGCATCCACGAGGTCTTGGGGTTCGGCCGCGTCGTCCTCTTCGACGTCGAGGGCGGCCGGATCGCCCGGCGGCTCGAGACCGGCCCCGAGGGGACGGTCGTGCCGAGCGCCGATCCGGGCGCCTGGCGCGACGCCGGCCCCTTCCTGGAGATGGCCCGCGGCGGCGTCGACTTCACCGTCGGCACGGGCGGCGACCCCTCGCCGCTCGCCGACGCCGCCGGCGCCTACTGCATGCTGCCGCTGACGAACCGCAACACCGTGCGCGGCATCCTCTACGCCGACCGCGCCGCCGACGCCGATATCTCGGAGTATCCAGGTGCGGATGCTGCTCGACTTCGCCTCGCAGGCCGCGATCGCGCTCGAGAACGCGCGGCTCTACAGCGAGACGAAGCGTCTGCTCGAGGAGACGAGCCGGCTGGCGCAAACCGACCCGCTCACCGGGCTCCTCAATCGTCGCGCGCTCAATGAGCTGCTCGACCGTGAGCTCTGCAACGGCGAGCGCTATGCGACCCCGCTCTCGTTCCTGGTGCTCGACCTGGATGAGCTCAAGCAGATCAACGATGCGCGCGGGCACGCCGCCGGGGACGAGGCACTCCAGCGGTTCGCCGGGACGCTCCGCGACTGCGCGCGCTGCGGCGACATCGCGGCGCGCTACGGGGGTGACGAGTTCGTCCTCGTGCTGCTGCGCTGCGACCGGGACGGCGTCGGCGCCCTGCTCGAGCGGCTTTTCAGCGTCCTCGAAGGGCTCGCGCTCGGCTGCTCCGCCGGCGTCGCCTTCTACCCACAGGACGGTCGATCGGCCGAGGAGCTGTTCGCAGCCGCCGACCAGGCGCTGTACGCCGCGAAGCAGGCCGGCAAGCGAGGCTACCGCTTCGCCGGCGACGCCGCATGAGCAGTCGGGAAAGCGTCCTGCGACGAAGGTGGTTCGTCGCGGAATCCTTTTCCCGGTAGCATGGACGGAGCACTCCCTCTTCAGAGAGGCTGAAACAACCAAGGTGATCAAGCACGACATCGTCGTGATCGGCGGGGGGCTGGCCGGGATGCGCGCGGCGGTCGAAGCGGCGGAACGCGGTGCCGACGTCGCGATCGTCTCGAAGATGCATCCGGTGCGCAGCCATTCGGGCGCCGCGCAGGGCGGGATCAACGCCGCGCTGGGCAACCGCGAGGACGACTCGCCCGAGAACCACGCCTTCGACTGCGCCAAGGGCTCCGACTACCTCGGCGATCAGGACGCGATCGAGGCGATGGCCGAGGACGCGCCGCGCCAGATCATCTGGCTGGAGCACCGCGGCTGCATCTTCTCGCGCATGCCCGACGGCCGCATCGCGCAGCGTCCCTTCGGCGGCGCGGGCTCGCCGCGCACGTGCTACTCCGCCGACGTCACCGGCTTGGTCATCCTGCACACGCTCTGGGAGCAGCTCGAGCGCTTCAAGGTCAAGGTCTACGAGGAGTACTTCGCGACCGCGCTCTGCGTCGAGGACGGCGTCGGCAGCGGGATCGTGGCGTACAACATGCGCACCGGCGAGCTCGAGCTGGTCACCGCGAAGGCGACGATCTTCGCGACCGGCGGCGCGGGCCGCATCTACCGCAAGACGACCAACGGCTACGCTTCGACCGGCGACGGGATGGCGATCGCGTATCGCGCCGGGATCCCGCTGATGGACCTCGAGTTCGTGCAGTTCCACCCGACCTCGCTCAAGGAAAACGGCGTGCTGCTCTCCGAGGCGGCGCGCGGCGAGGGCGCGTATCTGCTGAACGCCGACGGCGAGCGGTTCATGTTCAAGTACGCGCCGACGAAAGGGGAGCTCGCCTCGCGCGACGTCGTCAGCCGCGCCGAGTGGACCGAGATCCTCGACGGGCGCGGGATCGACGGCTGCGTGCTGCTCGACCTGCGCCACCTCGGCCGCGAGAAGATCCTCGAGCGTCTCCCGCAGATTCGCGAGCTCGCGCTCGACGCGACCGGGAAGGACGCGATCGACACGCCGATTCCGATCCTGCCCGGGATGCACTACACGATGGGCGGGGTCGAGACCGACAAGTGGGGCGCCACGCGCATCCCCGGCGTGTACGCGGCCGGCGAATGCGCCTGCGTCTCCGTCCACGGGGCGAACCGTCTCGGCGGCAACTCGCTGCTCGAGACGATCGTGTTCGGTGCGCGTTCGGCGCGCCACGCCGCCGACTACATCAAGACCTCGGGTGAGGTGAAGCCCAGCGAGAAGACGTTGGCGTCCGAGCGCGCGCGCATCGACGGCATCCTCGCGCGCAGCGGCGGCGAGCGGCACAGCCACGTGCGCAAGGCCGTCAACGAGGCGATGAGCGACCACGCCTTCATCTTCCGCAACGAGGACGAGCTGAAGGCCGGGATGGTCAAGCTCCGCGCGGCGCGCGAAGCAGCGACGACGATGACGGTGCAAGACAAGTCGAAGACGTTCAACACCGATCTCGTCGGCCTGCTCGAAACCGAGTTCCTCGCCGACATCGCGCCGACGATGATGCTCGGCGCCCTGAACCGGCAGGAGTCGCGCGGCGCGCAAGCCCGCACCGACTTCCCCGAGCGCGACGACGAGAAGTGGATGGTCCACACGCTCATGCGGTACCAGGGTCCGACGGCCGACCCCGCAGCCGACTACTCCCGCCAGGTCGTCATCACCAAATGGCAGCCCATGGTTCGGACGTATTAGAGATGATGTTGTTGAGCGACCCCTCGGGGAATCGTGTAATCGCCGCAATCGTGCGGGAGCTATGGTTCGGGGGCCCCGCGCGAAGCGTAGGGGGCGCGGAGCCAAGGGCGGAGCGCCGGTAGAATGAGCTACACCTTAGACATCTTTCGGTTCGATCAGGCGGTGGACGAAGTTCCGCACCGCGATCGGGTCGAGATCACCGATCTGCCGGAGACGGCGACGGTCCTCGACGCGCTCGAGCACGCGAAGGCAGAGATCGACGGATCGATCACGTTCCGGCGCTCGTGCCGGTCGGCGATCTGCGGCTCGTGCTCGATGAACATCAACGGCACGACCGGGCTGGCGTGCAAGACGCCGGTCAAGGCGGTGCTGAAGTCGGACCGGTCGATCGCGATCGACCCGATGCCGAACTTCCAGCCCATGAAGGACCTCGTCGTCCACATGGACCCGTTCTGGGACAAGTACACGCGGCTCAAGCCGTACTTGCAGCCGAAGGACCGCGACGAGGACAACGCGACCGAACGGCGCGTCTCGCCGGAAGACATGCACAAGCTGGTCGCCGTCGCGAACTGCGTGATGTGCGCGACGTGCTACGCGCTCTGCCCCGTCGTCTCGGTCGATCCGGCGTTCGCCGGGCCGGCGGCGATCGCGTACGCCTACCGCTTCATCGAAGACGTCCGCGATTCGAAGCGCAAGGAGCGCGCGGCGCAGATCAGCGACGACTACCTCTGGCTGTGCGCGCACTGTTACGCGTGCTCGTACTGCCCGAAGCACGTCGATCCACACGACGACATCATCGCCGTCAAGCGCGCGACGATCGAGGAAGGCCTCAAGGACTTCCCCGGTCCGCGTCACGCGCTGATTGTCGCGAAGACCGTGAAGGCCACCGGGATGTTGCACGAAAACGAGGTCGTCCAAGGGACGGTCGGACGGTTCAACATCAGGGGGCTGATCGACGTAGCGCCGTTCGCCCTGCGGCTCGTGATGCGCGGCAAGATGCCGCCGCTGTTCCTCAAACCCGTTCCGAAGGTCGACGAGATCCGGACGATCTTCGATACCCTGGAGGCTCCCGTAAGCTGATGACCGCGACCATGGAGAAGCCGCAGATCCGCGGCAAGTCGAAGTCGGCGCAGATGCGCAAGTACGGGTTCTTCCCGGGCTGCGTCGCGAAAGAATCGTGCAAGGAGCTGTTCAACTCGACGATGCTCCTCGCCGACCGGCTCGGGATCGAGCTCGTCGAGCTGACGGCCGCCTCGTGCTGCGGCGCCTCGGTGCTGAACGACACCAACCGCGATGTCGCGCGCGTCCTCAACGCGCGCACCTACGCGCAGGCCGAGGCGCTCGGCCTCGACGACGTGATCACGATCTGCTCGACGTGCACGGGGCACATGCGTGCCGCGAACAAAGAGCTGCTCGAGAACGAAGGCCACATGGGCCAGGCCAACGCGATCCTCGGGAAGTTCGGCGCGAAGTACGACGGGACGGTGATCGTGCGGCATCTGCTGTGGCTGCTCATCGACGACATCGGTCTCGACGCGCTCAAAGCGATGGTCGTCCGCCCGCTCAACGGCCTCAAGGTCGCCGCGTTCTACGGCTGCCACATCATCCGCCCCGAGTCGGTCAACGGCTGGGAGTCGGCGCGCAACCCGCACTCCCTCGAAGACCTGATCGAAGCGCTCGGCGGCGAAGCCGTCGACTACGCCGGCAAGACGCGCTGCTGCGGCTTCCACGTCCAGCTCGAAAAGAAGGGGATCGCTCCCAACATGGTCGGCCAGAACATGCGGATGGCGAAAGACCAGGGCGCGGAAGCGGTGCTGACGCCGTGCCCGCTCTGCCATCTCGCCCTCGACGGGTATCAGGCCGACTCGGCGGCGCGCTGGGGCCGCACCGACCTTCCCATCTTCCACCTCCCGCAGCTGGTCGCGCTCGCGCTCGGCGTCGATCCCTCGCTGCTCGGGATGCAGAAGCACATCGTCTCGCCGGGTCTCGTGCTGCAAGCGCACCAGCTCGCGCCGGCGCACGTCGCCTAGCCGCACGCACCGCCGGTCAGAACGCGAACGGGCGCCCCGGAGCGGCGCCCGTTTCGCATGCCGGCCGTCCGCAGTTCAGCGGACGACGGTTCGGCCGTTCCGGCGTTCCTCGACCAGACCGCCCCAGTAGAGCAGCCCGGTCAGCGCGAGCGCCAACACGATCAGGAGGATCGGGATCAGGACGTAATCGGGCACGTGGTCTCCTTTCCCGATTTTGTTCGGACGCACCCGTGCACCGTCCCTTGTGCGTGCCGCGCTGCGCTCGGCCGCTCGTTTACGGCCCGCTCGGCGGGGTACCGTTCCACGAAATGGACGTCGAGATCACCCTGCGGATCAACGGATCCGCGCGCACGCTTTCCGTCGATACGCGCACGACGCTGCTCGACGCGCTGCGCGAGCGGCTCGCGCTGACCGGCTCGAAGAAGGGATGCGACCACGGCCAGTGCGGCGCGTGCACCGTGCTGATCGACGGACGGCGGGCGAACAGCTGTCTCGCGCTCGCGGTCGCGCATCAGGATGCCGAGATCGTGACGATCGAGGGCCTCGCGGACGGCGACCGGCTGCACCCGATGCAGCGGGCCTTCATCGCGCACGACGGGTTCCAATGCGGCTACTGCACGCCGGGGCAGATCTGCTCGGCCGTCGCGATGCTGCGCGAAGCCGATGACGGCTGGCCGAGCTGGGTGACCGGCGATCTCGCCGCCGAGCGGGTTGCGCTCGACGACGAGGAGATCCGCGAGCGGATGAGCGGGAATCTGTGCCGCTGCGCCGCGTATGCGAACATCGTGCCGGCGATCGCCGAGCTCGCGCGCCGATGAACCCGTTCCGCTACGAACGCGCCGCCGATGCCGGGGGCGCCGTCGCGACGCTCGAACGCGAACCGCACGGCGTCTATCTCGGCGGCGGCACGAACCTCGTCGACTTGATGAAGCTCGGCGTCGCGGCACCCGACCTGCTCGTCGACGTCGCGCGGCTCCCGTTCGACCGCATCGAGGAGCTCGCCGACGGCGGCGTGCGCATCGGCGCCGCGGTGAAGAACAGCGTGCTCGCCGGCGACCGGACGATCCGCACGCGCTATCCGCTGCTCGCAAAGGCGTTGCTCTCGGGCGCGTCCGGCCAATTGCGCAATCTCGCGACGACCGCCGGCAACCTGCTGCAGCGCACGCGCTGCGTCTACTTCCAAGACGTGACGAAACCGTGCAACAAACGGGAGCCCGGCTCGGGATGCCCGGCACGCGAGGGCTATCATCGCAGCCTGGCGATCCTCGGCGCGTCCGAGGCGTGCATCGCTACCCATCCGTCGGACATGGCGGTCGCGATGGTCGCGCTCGACGCGCGCGTGCGCGTCCAGGGTCCGGGCGGTGAGCGCACGATCCCGCTCACCGAGCTGCACCGCCTCCCCGGAGCAGAGCCGCAGCGCGACACGGTTCTCGAGCACGGCGACCTGATCGTCGCCGTCGATCTGCCGCCCCTGCCCTTCGCGACACGCTCCACCTATCGCAAGGTCCGCGACCGCGCCTCGTACGCGTTCGCCCTCGTCTCGGTCGCCGCCGCGCTCGACGTGGCGGACGGCATCGTCGTCGACGCGCGGCTCGCGCTGGGCGGCGTCGCGCCCAAGCCGTGGCGCGCGACGCGTGCCGAGGCGGTGCTGCGCGGCGCGCCGGCGAGCGCCGAGACCTTCCTGCGCGCGGCGCGCGCCGAGCTCGCCGAAGCCGCCCCGCTCCACGAGAACGCGTTCAAAGTTCCGCTCGCCGAGCGCACCATCGTGCGCGCGCTGAGCGACCTGGCGGAGGGGGCCCGATGATCGCGACCCGCGCGATCGGCGCGGCGCTCGACCGCATCGACGGGCCGCTGAAGGTCACCGGCGCCGCGACGTATGCCGCCGAGTACCCGGTCGAGAAGGTGACCTATCTCGGGATCGTGCGCAGCACGATCGCCAAGGGGCGGATCGCCGCGATCGACGCGGACCAGGTGCGCTCGATGCCCGGCGTGCTCACCGTCGTCACGCACGAGAACGCGGTCCGTATCAGCTCGCGCGACGACGAGGCGCTGATGGTGCTGCAGAGCGATCGCGTCGCGTATCACGGACAGATCGTCGCCGCGGTCGTCGCCGAGACGCTCGAAGTCGCGGTCGAAGCGGCGGCGCGCGTCACGCTGCGCTACGAGGAAGAGCCGCACGACGTGGATCTCCGCTTCGACCGGGCCGATCTCTACAAGCCGCCCAAGGTCAACGCCGGCTTCCCCACCGACACCGAGGAGGGCGACGTCGAGACCGCGTTCGCGCACGCGATGTTCGTGCACGAAGCGACCTACGTCACGCCGTATTACCACAACAACCCGCTCGAGACGCACGCGACGATTGCGATCTGGGACGACGACGGGTTCACGCTGTACGACAGCAATCAAGGCCCGCATAACATCCAAGGCGACGTCGCGAAGGCGTTCGGGCTCCAGCCGCAGCGCGTGCGCATCATCTCGCCGTACGTCGGCGGCGGCTTCGGCTCGAAGGCCTTCACCCATCCGCACGTGATCCTCACCTGCATGGCGGCGCAGCTCGCCGGCCGGCCGGTGAAGTGCCAGCTCACCCGCCATCAGATGTTTTCGCTCGTCGGTTACCGCACGCCGACGATCCAGCACCTCAAGCTCGGCGCGGACGGCGACGGCCGGCTCATCGCGATCGTGCACGACGTCGTCGAGCAGACCTCCACCCTCGAGGAATACGCCGAGCAGACGGCGGCGGCGACGCGGATCATGTACGCCGGGCCGAACCGGCACACGACGCACCGGCTGGCGAAGCTCGACGTTCCGACGCCCTCGATCTTTCGCGCGCCGGGCGAGACGCCGGGGATGTACGCGCTCGAGTGCGCGATGGACGAGATGGCGCATCGCTGCAACCTCGATCCGGTCGAGTTCCGCATCCGCAACGAGCCGGAGGTCGATCCCGAGACGAAGCACCCGTTCAGCAGCCGCGGCCTGGTGCAGTGCCTGCGCGAGGGGGCGCGGCGATTCGACTGGCACGATCGCGATCCGCTTCCGGGACCGCACCGCGAAGGACGCTCGTACGTCGGGATGGGCGTCGCCTCGTCGACGTATCCGACGCGCCGGCGTCCTTCGCAGGCGCAGATCCGCCTCGAGCGTGACGGCCGCTACCGCGTGCTCATCGACGCCTCCGACATCGGGACCGGGACGTGGACGGCGCTCACGCAGATCGCGGCCGACGCGCTCGAGGTTCCGGTCGAGCAGATCGAGCTGCACATCGGCGACAGCGCCCTTCCGAAGGCGCCCGGGGCCGGCGGCTCGATGGGGATCGTCTCGTGGGGGAGCGCGATCGTCGACGCCGCGGAGAAGCTGCGCGCTCGTCTGCGCGACGAGCATGGCGGCACGGTTCCCGCCGACGGCATGATCGTCGACGGCAAGACCGATTCGAATCCCGCCGCCGAGCACTACGCGATGCACGCGTTCGGCGCCCAGTTCGCCGAGGTCCGGATCGACGTCGACACCGGCGAGGTCCGCGTGCCGCGGCTGCTCGGCGTCTTCGGCGTCGGCCGCATCGTCAACGCGAAGACCGGGCGCTCGCAGCTGATCGGCGGGATGACGATGGGACTCTCGATGGCGCTGCACGAGGAGACGATCCTCGACCCGCGCTTCGGCCACTTCGCGAACCACGACCTCGCCGAGTACCACATCGCGGTGCACGCGGACGTGGCGAACATCGAGGCGTACTGGATCGATGAAGCGGACCCGCACGTCAACCCGATGGGTGCCAAAGGGATCGGCGAGATCGGCATGACCGGCACGGCCGCGGCGATCGCCAATGCGGTCCATCACGCGACGGGAATCCGCATCCGCGAGCTTCCGCTGCGGCTCGACAAGCTGCTGGTGTGAAGCGGCGGCTGTTCGTCGCCGTCACGCTCGACGAGTCCGCGCGACGCGCGTGCGCCGCGGCCGCCGCACGCCTGCGCGACGCGGGATTCGCCGCGCGCTGGACGACGCCGGAGAGCTACCATCTCACCGTCGCGTTTCTCGGCGGCGTCGAAGCCGAACGCGTCGGCGAGGTCGAGGCGGCGCTGTGCGAGGCGGCGTCGCGCGTCGCCCCATTCGACGTCCGGATCGACGCGCTCGGCGGATTTCCCGACGAGCGCCGGCCGCGCATCGTCTGGGCCGGCCCCACGGCACCCGTTGCACCTTTCGCCGCGGCGTGTGTCGCGGTCCGCGCGCGGCTCGAGACGCTCGGCTTTCGCTTCGACCTGCACGACGACGCGCACGTGACGCTCGCGCGCGCCGACGGCCGTGCCGCGCTCCCGCCGGTCGTTCCGCCGCGGGCGGAGCAGCCCGCGGATGCGCTCACGCTCTTCGAGTCGTTCACCGACCCCGGCGGCGCGCGCTACGTCGCGCTGCGGCGCTTCGCCTGCGGCGGCTGAACGCGAAGGCGGCCTCCGATGAGGAGGCCGCTCTCGGCGCGCCGTGGATCGAGCGCCCCGGCCGCTCGATCTGGAATCGGGCACCCCGGCGCCCGATCTGCCGGCAGTCTACCGAGCGCCGCTTACCGGTCGCTTACGCCCGCTTACGACCGCTTACGCGAGCGGCGGCGCGCTCAGGAACGCGCCGCCGGCTGCGCGACCCAGCTCCGGAAATACTGCGGGTCTTCGATTCCAGTCGCGGTCTCCGCGATGCGCAGCGGGCCGAACGCGTCGACCGCGACGGCGAGTTCGTCCGTCGAGGCCTTTCCGAGCGAGGCCTCGACCGCACCGGGCTGCGGACCGTGCGGCGCGCCCGCGGCGTGCAGCGTCACGGAGCGCTCTTCGATCCCGCGGCGCGACATGAAGTTGCCCGACGCGTAATAGATGATCTCGTCGCAGTCGACCGAGGAGTGGTTGTAGGGCGCGGGGACCGCGAGCGGATGGTAGTCGAACAGCCGCGGCGCGAACAAGATGAACGCCGCGCCCGGCGCATCGAAGATTTGATGCGACGACGGGGGCTGATGGATCTTCCCGGTGATCGGCATATAGTCGTGCGCGTTGAACGCGTACGGGTAGCAATAGCCGTCCCAGCCGACGACGTCGAACGGATGGTTCGCGACGACGTACGACGCGTGCCGTCCTTTCGCGCTGACGCGCACCTCGAACTCGCCGACCGCGTCGACCGGATCGCGCAGCACCGGCGCACGGAAGTCGCGCTCGTAATACGGCGCCCACTCGGCGAGCTGACCGAACTCGTTGCGGAACTTGCGCGGGATCGTGATCTGCCCCGACGACTCGGCGACGAACAGCGCGGTCGGCGCGGCCGGCTGCAGCCGGTACGCCATCCCCATCGGCACGTACAGATAGTCGTGCTCGCGGTACGCCACCTCGCCGAACGGCGATTCCAGAACGCCGGCGCCGCTCTGCACGAACAGCAGCTCGTCGCCCGTCGCGTTGCGGAAGAAGTATTCCATCGGCTCGGTGACGACGGCCGTCGAGAGCAGGATGTCGTCGTTGCCGACGAGCGGGACGCGCGCGTCGACGGCGTCGCCGCGTTTCGTCTGGCGGCCGGTGAACCAGTGGCGATTGCGCACCGGGTCGTTGGGAAGGAACCGCACCATCGGGCGGTCCCACGGGCGCACGTCGAGCGTCGCGGTCGGCGGACGCAGGTGATACGCCAACGCGTACACGCTCTCGAACCCTTTGGTCGAGATCAGCTCCTCGGCGTAGAGCCCGCCGTCGGGCGAACGAAACTGGACGTGCCGCTTCTCCGGCAGACGACCTTGACGCGCGTAAAAGGCCATGCCCCGGAGATTCTGCCCGAGCGCCGAACCACGCTGCCCGACCCCCGAGCTGCGCCGACGCGCCGACGGCCGGTGAGCGCCGCGACGCGCGGCCCGAGCTCCAGGTACGGAGCGCGGACGCCCGGGTACGACATCGGCGTATGCCGTATTTGCGTCTCTCCTCGCTCCCGCTCGACGACGAGACGAAACGTCATCTCGCCGACGAGCTCACCGCGACCGTCCTCGACATCCTCCCCGATCAGAAGCCGGAATGGACGAGCGTCCACTTCACGCCCTTCCTCCCGGAGGACTTCGCGATCGCCGGCCGCCTCGTCGTCGACGGCGGGATCGCCGACACGCACCTGGAGCTCAGCGCGCCCGGCGTCGGCGTCGACGAGAAGCGCTGGTTCGCGCTGCGCAACCGCCTCACCGACGTCGTCGTCGAGGCGCTGGGGATCCCGGCCGCCGACCGCTGGCACGTCAACGTGAAGCTGAACGCCTACGACCCCCACACCTTCGCCGTCGCCGGCAACGCTGCCGACGAGATCGACGACGAGGGCCACCTGGAAGAGCCGGCCGAGCCGAAGCGCCGACGCGCTGCGCCCGTTCGTCGATCGCGGGCTTCACGATCGGCGCGTCGCCGCGTTCCGCTGGCTCAGCGCCCGGCTCGGCTCCGCCGCGATCGTCGACGCCGCTCCGCCCCTGCCGGAGAACGGCGGGACGCCGGGGAGCGGCCCGGCGCCCGGTGCCGAGCCGCTCGCCGATCCCCGCCCGGACGACGTCGGGACGGGCACGAAGGCCGCCGTCGCGCCGCACCTCGCGGCCGCGACCGCCTCACCGCCCGCGGAGTACTGACGCCCCGGCGCCGAGGGCTCGAGACGCGCCCGGCCGCCGCGTCGCGCGGCCGCGGCCGGCTACGCTCGTCGCCAAGAGACGCGAGGCGCAGTGGAATCGCAGGCCTGAACTGCCGATACCAGTAGCTGTACCTTCTGCCACGCCGCATTCACCAAGGATGGTATTCGAAACATGCGTACCCCCCTCTCGCTTGCCGCGCTCCTCGTCTGGCTTACCGCCCTCGCCACGCAAGGATGCGCCGGACGAACCGGAGGCGCCGCAGCCCTCCCCGACCCGATGCGAGCGACGGGCGCCGTCCGCGAGACCGGCCGCTATCGTCCCGAATCCCGCGCCGCCGAGTCCCGCTGAAGACTCCTCGCCCCGCAGAACACCTGGACGTGGATCAACGTCGCGGAATCGAACTGTGACGACGGCTCGCCGACGGGATTCGCCGTACAACCCGGGCACGAGCCCCGACCTGGTCGTCTTCTTCGATGCCGGCGGCGCCTGCTGGGACGCGACGAGCTGCCTCGTGCAGAACACCGCCGTTCACGGACCGATCGGAGCGCCGCAGTTCGCAGCCTCGCTCAAGAACATGCCGGGCACGGTCCTCGATCGCATCGCTCCGAACAACCCGTTCGCAACGGCGTCGCTGGTCGATCATCCCGTACTGCACGGGCGACCTGCACGCCGGCTCGAACGTCGCGATCTACGTCGACGCCAAAGGCAACCGTCCACCGCTACCATCACGTTGGCTACGATCGAACTCGCTGGCGTTTCTGTCGCGCATCGCGACGAGCGTGGCCGATCGTGCACCGCCTCGTCGTCACCGGCGCAAGCGCCGGCGGCTACGGCGCGCTGCTGAACTACGCGACGTACCGCTACGCGGATCACCGCGCTCGATTCGTACCTCATCGACGACTCCGGCCCGCCGCTCCCGAACGGCACGCTTACGCCGAGCATGCCGGCCGGGATGTTCCAGAACTGGAATCTCGGCGACGTCACGGACCCACTCTGCGACTGCCAACAGGGCTTCGAACCCGCGCTCGCCACGCTCGTCAAGCGCTACCCGAACGATCGCATGTCGCTGCTCGAAAGCGAACAGGACGGCACGATCTCCGCCTATTACAGTCTGAAGGGCCCAGCGTTCCAGACCGACCTCAACGCAAACCGCGAACGACGTCTTGCGCCGTCTCTTCAACGCCCGCTACTTCTTCGTCGGCGGCCGAACGCACATGATGCTCCCGAAGCCCACGGCTTTCGCCGATCAGCAAACCCTGTTGACCTGGCTCAGCAACCAAATCACGAACGCACCCGCCTGGCAAAACGAGTCCCCAGCCGCGATGTAGCCAGCGCCGCGCGCCGAACCACCCGTCCGCCAAGGCCCGCCTCGAGATCTCGAGGCGGGCTTTTCTCCGCCCCGGCGTCCGCGCGCAAGCATCACATCCCGCGCGATCGTGCCGAGGCCGGGGCGTCACGCCCCGATCGTGCCGAGGCGGGGTGGCCGGTCGTCCCCCGGAGGACCACCGGCCGCCCCGCCCAGCCACCACGGCCAGGCACACCGGCGCCCGGACCGCGCCAAGGCCCCGGACGCGCCAACACAAAGAGCCCGAAGATCAACGAAGATCTGCGGGCTCGTTTGCGACGGATAATCTGGCGACGTCCTACTCTCGAGGGACCCTGCGGTCCGACTACCATCGGCGCTGGCGGGCTTAACTGCCGTGTTCGGGATGGGAACGGGTGGAACCCCGCCGCTATGATCGCCAGAAACTTGATCCGCTCGCGACGCCGAGCCTGAGCTCGAGGCTGTCGCGGGCGAAAGCTGCACAGAGAAGAACCTTCATGGGCCAAACGCAAATGCGTTCTTGTAGCGTACTTATTAAGTGTCCGGGCTATTAGTACCGGTCAGCTCCAGCAGTTGCCCGCCTTCCACCTCCGGCCTATCAACGTGGTAGTCTCCCACGACCCTTCACTCTTGCGAGGTTGAGATCTCATCTTGAAGTCAGTTTCACGCTTATATGCTTTCAGCGTTTATCTGATCCGAACGTAGCTACCCGGCTATGCTCCTGGCGGAACAACCGGTTCACCAGAGGTTCGTTCAACCCGGTCCTCTCGTACTAGGGTCGACACTCCTCAAATCTCCTACGCCCACGGCGGATAGGGACCGAACTGTCTCACGACGTTCTGAACCCAGATCGCGTACCGCTTTAATGGGCGAACAGCCCAACCCTTGGGACCTACTACAGCCCCAGGATGCGACGATCCGACATCGAGGTGCCAAACCTCCCCGTCGATGTGGCGTTCTGCAATCACTTGCAGCGCAGACTATACCTTCATCTCTTTCGAGATGCGTGGCGTGTTATGGTCGCGATAGATTTGCCCCCATTCGGGACAGCGCTTCCATCTCTCGCACGATGCGAGAAGTCGTTACAGGGAGAGCTTGTATGACATATCCGGGTGCATGTACGGTCGTACGACCTCGATCAGTCGTGATCGGCTGCCGCCGGCGATTCTCAGCCGGAAGGCATCCTTGTCACGATTGAGCGTCACATCCAACCCGAACGTAGTCCGTAAGAGCATCGCCAACGCGTGGTTCTCGTCTTCCGAAAACGCCTGCGTATTCAAGCGCACTGCCGTCCCGTCCGCGCTTCCGTCGTCCATCAGCCAGATCCGCAAGGCCCAGATCGGTCAGTTGCTCGCGCAACAGCTCGATCGGGACGATCTTACGGTTTGCCTGGTAGAACATGTCTCGGTCCCCCGAGAACACCGGATGCGTGACGGTCCGAAAATAGCACGCCCGACCGCTGTCACGCGGTGGCGACTGTACGTAGTCTCGAAGAAATCGGTACTTGTAGTCGACGTATGACCGTTGCTCGAGCCCGTGATGGACTCGGAAGCACCAGCCAGACGTCGTCTTCAGTATCGTTCCGTCACCGAGCAACGAGCCGACGACGAACTCATGTTGAGCTCGATCGAACGGTCGCTGTCGCGCTGCCCGCGCGAAATACGTCTCCACGACAAACTCTCTTCCCTCGGTATTGCCCTTTCGCAAGGGTTCCACCGATATGAGCCACGAGTTTACCACTTGGTCGCCCAAGTGGGGAGCCCTACTTGACTCTTGGGGGAGATAAGCCTGTTATCCCCAGAGTAGCTTTTATCCGATAAGCGACGGCCCTTCCATTCGGTACCGCCGGATCACTTAGCCCTGCTTTCGCACCTGCTCGGCCTGTCCGCCTCGCAGTCAAGCTCCCTTTTGCCTATGCACTCGACGAACGGTTTCTGACCGTTCTGAGGGAACCTTTGGGCGCCTCCGTTACTCTTTAGGAGGCGACCGCCCCAGTCAAACTGCCCACCTGACGCTGTCTCCCAGCCGGATTACGGCTGCAGGTTAGAATCCCAAGACTTTCAGGGTGGTATCCCAAGGTTGCCTCCCCGCGAGCTAGCGCCCGCGGATCATCGGCTCCCACCTATCCTGTACAGAAAGTCTCAGAACCCAACATCAGGATACAGTAAAGCTTCATGGGGTCTTTCCGTCCTGCCGCGGGTAACCAGCATCTTCACTGGTACTGCAATTTCGCCGGGACCCCCATCGAGACAGTGCCCAAGTCGTTACTCCATTCGTGCAGGTCGGAACTTACCCGACAAGGAATTTCGCTACCTTAGGACGGTTATAGTTACCGCCGCCGTTTACTGGGGCTTCAATTCAAAGCTTCGCTTGCGCTAACCTCTCCTTTTAACCTTCCAGCACCGGGCAGGAGTCAGCCCCTATACGTCCGCTTTCGCGTTCGCAGAGACCTGTGTTTTTGTTAAACAGTCGCTTGGGCCTATTCACTGCGACCCCCCTCGGCTTTCGGCGCAAGGCCTAGACCAAAAGGGGCACCCCTTCTCCCTAAGTTACGGGGTTAATTTGCCGAGTTCCTTAACAGGGGTTCTCCCGTCGCCTTAGCATGCTCTGCCAGTCTACCTGTGTCGGTGTACGGTACGGGCACCTCTGCCATCGCTAGAGACTTTTCTTGGCAGCGTGGAGTGGATCACTTCGGCTCGTAAAGAGCCTCGCACTCGCATCTCGGGGTTACGCCGCACGGATTTGCCTATGCGACCCCCTACCTGCTTCGACGCACACATCCGATGGTGCGCTGACCTATCCTCCTGCGTCATCCCTTCACTTCATAGGCCCTTACGAACAATGGCACGTCGCGGGTCTTTTCGCCGATCGCGTCGTTGCCGTCGGACTCGTGTACCGAAGTACACTTCGTCCGCCGGCGCCTAGCGCTCGACGAAAATCCCTCGCGAGGGGCTGGCCAGCTCGCTATCGCGGGCCGACGAGATCCTCGAGAGACGAGACATTGCTCGGAAGAGTCTAAACTGACGTCGGTGGTAGCCGAATATGAACGGCTTGGCCATCGCCTACGCTTCTCAGCCTCGGCTTAGGACCCGACTCACCCTGAGACGATTGACGTAGCTCAGGAAACCTTAGACTTCCGGCGTGCGGGGTTCTCACCCGCATTTGTCGCTACTTATACCTGCATTCGCACTTGTCGTTCGTCCACCGGTCCTCACGGTCCGGCTTCAGCCTACGCGACAACGCTCCCCTACCAATGCTTGCGCATTCCATGGCTTCGGTTGGATGCTTGAGCCCCGTTACATTTTCGGCGCCGCCTCACTCGACTAGTGAGCTATTACGCACTCTTTCAAGGGTGGCTGCTTCTAAGCCAACCTCCTAGTTGTCTGTGCGAAACGACTTCCTTTACCACTGAGCATCCATTGGGGACCTTAGCCGATGATCTGGGCTGTTTCCCTTTTGACGATGGAGCTTATCCCCCACCGTCTGACTGCTGCGCTGTTCCCCTCGGTATTCGGAGTTTGATGGGGTTCGGTAACCCGGTAAGGCCCCTAGCCCTGTCAGTGCTCTACCCCCGAGGGTTAAAACGCAACGCTAGTCCTCAAACTATTTCGGGGAGAACCAGCTATCTCCAGGTTCGATTGGCT
This sequence comes from Vulcanimicrobiota bacterium, assembly GCA_963795405.1. Taxonomy (GTDB): domain Bacteria; phylum Vulcanimicrobiota; class Vulcanimicrobiia; order Vulcanimicrobiales; family Vulcanimicrobiaceae; genus Vulcanimicrobium. The sequence goes on along the minus strand of CAWCHS010000004.1, from coordinate 4,928 downwards.
TTTCACCCCTATCCACAGCTCATCCAATGTTTTTTCAACAACAACAGGTTCGGCCCTCCACATGAGGTTAATCATGCTTCAGCCTGGCCATGGATAGATCACCTGGTTTCGGGTCTACTGATGCAGACGAAACGCCCTATTCAGACTCGCTTTCGCTACGGCTCCGGCTCATCACCTTAACCAAGCCTGCACCACGTAACTCGCAGGTTCATTCTTCAATAGGCACGCGATCAGCCTTGCTTGCGCATGGGCCTTTCACGGTTTGTAAGCACACGGTTTCATGTTCTATTTCACTCCCCTTCGGGGGTTCTTTTCACCTTTCCCTCACGGTACTATGCGCTATCGGTCACGACAGAATATTTAGCCTTGGAAGATGGTCCTCCCAGATTCAGACAGGGTTTCTCGTGCCCCGCCTTACTTACGAACGATCGAGTCAGTCCGAACGAGTTCGACTACGGGACTATCACCGTCTTTGGTGCGGCTTTCCAGCCGGCTTCGTCTTTCGATCGGATTTCTTACTGACCTCGAGGTGCAGCACCCTCGACTGATCGCCGTGCAACCCCCCTTCACGCAACGCTGCTACGCTTACACGTGCGGGGTTTAGGCTCTTCCCGGTTCGCTCGCCACTACTACGGGAATCTCGGTTGATGTCTTTTCCTCCGGCTACTTAGATGTTTCAGTTCACCGGGTATGCTCTGCCGCGGCTATTGTATTCACCGCGGAGTACGTGCCCATGACGACACGTGGGTTGCCCCATTCGGATATCTCGGGATCATCGCTTGTTGGCAGCTCCCCCGAGCTTTTCGCAGCCTGCTACGTCCTTCATCGCCTGTCGTGCCAAGGTATCCACCTGTGTGCTCTTTTGTACTTACTAAGACGCGTTCAAGGAACACATTTTTGAAATTGCAGTCCATGCTCTGCGCATGGACCCGCTCTCATGTTTGGCACATGAAAGTTCTTCTCTATGCAGTTTTCAAGGAACGAGGCTCTGTGCTCCGAGCGCCGGCGATCGCATCATGCGAGCGAATCGCCTTTGCTCGAGGTCAGTTCCCTCAAAGCTGAACAGTGCAGCCCCCGAAAGAACGCGCCTTTCCGCCGATCGACTTCGTCGCTCAGTCGCTCATGGTCCGTAAGACCACTTCGCTCCTTCGCTCCTCGCGCTCGGCGAAAAACCGCATTCCTTCGCAATAGGTGACCCTCTCTGTGAGGGCCGCGCAACCGAGGGTGAAAACCTCGGGCTCTTCGATCTCATCCGCACCTTAGCCGAGATGGCCGGGCGAACCCTGATGTTCGAGCATTCGTCTGTGGTCGACAAGAATGTATACGCCGTTGCGATCGCGCTAGGCGAGATCCAACGACATGTACTCCTTAGAAAGGAGGTGATCCAGCCGCACCTTCCGATACGGCTACCTTGTTACGACTTCGTCCCCCTTACCTAGCACACCTTAGACGCCTTGCTCCTTGCGGTTGCACGGGCGGCTTCGGGTACACTAAACTCAGGTGACGTGACGGGCGGTGTGTACAAGGCCCGGGAACGTATTCAACGCAGCGTAGCTGATCTGCGTTTACTAGCGATTCCGACTTCATGGAGGCGAGTTGCAGCCTCCAATCCGAACTGAGGGCAGGTTTAAGGGATTAGCTTACTATCACTAGCTCGCAGCCCGTTGTCCTACCCATTGTAGCACGTGTGTAGCCCGGGACGTAAGGGCCATGCTGACTTGACGTCATCCCCACCTTCCTCCGACTTCTCATCGGCGGTCTCGCGTGAGAGATCCTTGCGGACCAACACACGACGAGGGTTGCGCTCGTTGCGGGACTTAACCCAACACCTCACGGCACGAGCTGACGACAGCCATGCAGCACCTGTCTCCGCGTCCCCTTGCGGGGAAGCCTACTTTCATAGGATTTCGCGGGATGTCAAGCCCCGGTAAGGTTCTTCGCGTTGCGTCGAATTAAACCACATGCTCCACCGCTTGTGCGGGCCCCCGTCAATTCCTTTGAGTTTTAACCTTGCGGCCGTACTCCCCAGGCGGGATACTTATTGTGTTAACTGCGGCACAGATGGAGTCGATACCACCTACACCTAGTATCCATCGTTTACGGCTAGGACTACCGGGGTATCTAATCCCGTTTGCTCCCCTAGCTTTCGCTCATCAGCGTCAGAACAACCCCAGGTGATCGCCTTCGCCACTGGTGTTCCTCCCGATATCTACGCATTTCACCGCTACACCGGGAATTCCATCACCCTCTGATTGCCTCAAGACCAGCAGTATCGGTGCCGTTCCCTGAGTTGAGCCCAGGTCTTTCTTCACCGACTTGCTGACCCGCCTACGAGCGCTTTACGCCCAATGATTCCGAATAACGCTTGCCCCCTACGTCTTACCGCGGCTGCTGGCACGTAGTTAGCCGGGGCTTCCTCCAAGGGTACCGTCAGTATCTTCCCCTTCGACAGTGGTTTACGACCCGAGGGCCTTCTTCCCACACGCGGCGTCGCTCCGTCAGGCTTTCGCCCATTGCGGAAAATTCCTCACTGCTGCCTCCCGTAGGAGTCTGGGCCGTTTCTCAGTCCCAGTGTGGCTGGTCGCTCTCTCAAACCAGCTACCCATCGGAGCCATGGTAGGCCATTACCCCACCATCTAGCTAATGGGACGCGGTCCCGTCATCGTGCGGATTGCTCCTTTTATCGTTCCGGGATGCCCCGGTTCGACGTATGCGGTATTAGCTAACCTTTCGGCTAGTTATCCCCCACACAACGGTAGGTTGACCACGCGTTACTCACCCGTCTGCCACTAGGTATTGCTACCTCGTTCGACTTGCATGTGTTAGGCACGCCGCCAGCGTTAATCCTGAGCCAGGATCAAACTCTCCGAAAACTTCTTTCGGAGCCTTTGAAGGCTCTCAATTTTCGCCGATCGGTCCGGTCGTCTCGATCGCTCGAGCCGGCCGTCCGGTCCGGAGTGCGAATCCGGACCCGTCGCACGCCCTCGCGGACGCGCGGCGCGATCATAAACTGTACGGGATCGTCGTCCTGGTGCGGAACCCGGTGGAGCCGGGAGAGCCGCAGACGCCGATCCTACTCATCTCAAACCCGAACAAACAAAAAACGCGGCCTTTCGGTCGCGCGCTTGCCTGCTCCAGGTCGGAGACCCACAGACTTATGCGCTACTGCACTGTTCAGTTTTCAAGGAACGGACGCTTCCGCCCAGCCCTGCTCGGGCCGGATCACTGACCGCACCGAAGGGGCGAGGCGTCAGAGTCAACGAGTGATAGACTAACACCGCGCTGGTAGGGTGTCAACAGGCCGCCGAGGCTTTTTGTCCACCGTCTCGTCCACAACGGCCGAATCCCTCGTATAATAGAGGCCGAAAATCAGGCCATTCCGGAGGCCAGATCGTCGGCCGCATGCGGGGCGATCTTCCGCGAGATCGACTTGCCCTGCAGGAACAGCAGCAGGTAGTCGTAACCGCCGGCCTTCGAGTCGGTGCCGCTCATGTTGAACCCGCCGAAGGGCTGCCCGCCGACGAGCGCCCCGGTGCACTTCCGGTTGAGGTACAGGTTGCCGACGAAGAACTCGTCCTCGGCCCGGCGCAGCCGGGCCTCGTCGCGTGAGAAGACCGCGCCGGTGAGCCCGAACTCGGTGCCGTTCGCGATCTCGAGCGCGTGGTCGTAGTCGCGGGCCCGGATCACCGCGAGGACCGGGCCGAAGATCTCTTCCTGGGCGATCCGCGCGTGGGGGTCGACGTCGGCGAAGACGGTCGGCTCGACGTAGAAGCCCTCCTCCCGCGCGCGACGGCCGCCGGCCAGGAGCCGGCCTTCGTCTTCGCCGATCTCGAGGTAGCGGCCGATCTTCTCCAGCGCCTTCGCGTTGATCACCGGCCCGACCGTGTTCCGCTGATCGGAGGGATCGCCGACCGAGAGCCCGCGGACCGCCGGGACGAGCTTGTCGAGGAACTTCTCGTAGACCGCGTCCTCGACGACGGCGCGCGAGCACGCCGAGCACTTCTGCCCGGAGAAGCCGAAGGCCGCGGCGACGACCCCCTGGGCTGCGGCGTCGAGATCGGCGTCCGCGGCGACGACGATCGCGTCCTTACCGCCCATCTCGGCGATGACGCGCTTGATCCAGCGCTGGCCCGGGGCGGTCTTGGCGGCGAGCTCGTTGATGCGCAGCCCGACCCCCTTCGACCCGGTGAACGAGACGAAGCGGGTGCGCGCGTCGGTCACGAGCGCCTCGCCGACGGTCGGCCCGTCGCCCGGCACGAAGTTGAGGACGCCCGGCGGCAGGCCCAGCTCGTGCAGCAGGTCGACGAAACGGGCCGCGATCACCGCCGCGTCCGAAGACGGCTTGAGGACCACGGCATTCCCGGTGACCAGCGCGGCCGACGTCATCCCGGCCATGATCGCAAACGCGAAGTTCCATGGCGGGATCACGACTCCGACGCCGAGCGGCAGGTAGACGAGATGATTGCGCTCTCCCTGGATCGGGACGAGCGGCGGCGGGTTCGCGTAGCGCAGCGCCTCGCGGGCGTAGAACTCGAGGAAGTCGATCGCCTCGGCGGTATCGGCGTCGGCCTCGATCCACGGCTTGCCGACCTCGAGGACGAGGATGGCATTCCAGTCGTCCTTGGTCTCGCGGATCTGCGCCGCCGCGCGCAGCAGCAGGTCGGCCCGCTCCTCGGCACTCGTCCGCTTCCACGACGCGAAGGCGGTCGTCGCGGCGTCGAGCGCCTCGGAGACCTGCGCGAGACTCGCCTCGTCGACGACGCCCACGATCTCGCTGGGCCGGGCCGGGTTGAGGGACGCGATCGTCCCGGACCCGGTGAGCTTACGCCCGCCGATCACCAGCGGATACCGCCGGCTCAGCCCCTCGCGGGCGCGCGCGATCGCGGCCTCGAGCGAGCGGCGATCGGCCGGCTCGGAGAAGTCGCGGA
>CAWCHS010000003.1:0-200815 GCA_963795405.1 Vulcanimicrobiota bacterium | reverse complement strand
GTTTCGTCTACCGTGACGAAACCGAGCCGGGCCGGCTCGGCTGGAAAGACGTCGTCGTCGGGACCGACCGGGAACCGACCGACGCGCTGCAGCGCTATCCCAGCGCGCTGATCGGGTCTCCGCGCGCGCGCACCGCGATCGCGGCGAGCCTCGATCGCGGCGGACGCCTGTCGGCGGACCGCGACGCGGCGCTCGGCGAGGCGAGCGATGCCGGCGCCGCGCCGGCGACGCCACTCGCGCGAATGAACTCGCTCTCCGACGTGCTGCAGAGAGGCGCCGGTGATCCGCTGGTCGTGGTCGGGGCGTTGCTCCTGGCGATCGCGCTCGGCGCGCTGCACGCGCTCGAGCCCGGGCACGGCAAGACGCTGCTCGCGGTCTCGCTGGTCGGCGCGCGCGCTACGCCGCGCCAGGCGCTGATCCTGGCCGCTGCGCTCACCCTCGCGCACACCGCGGGCGTCCTCGCCCTCGGCGTGCTCGTCCTCGCCGCGGCGCGCTGGATCGTCCCCGAACAGGTCTATCCGTGGGTGACGCTCGGCTCCGGGATCTTCGTGACCTTCCTCGGTGCCCGTGCCGTGGCGCGCGAGCTTCGCACGCATCTGCCGTTCGCGCACGCCCATCCGCACGCGCACCCGCACGCCCATCCGCACGCGCACGACCACGCGCACGCACCGGGCGAGGATCACCACCACGCCCACGACCACGCGCACCTCTCGGACGAAGAGCACGCCCGCGCGCACCTGATCCCGGGGACCGCGCCGCTGACCTTCCGCAGCGCCGTGCTCGCCGCGGCGAGCGGCAACGTCGCTCCCTGTCCCGCGGCGTTCGTCGTGCTCCTCGCCGCGATCAACCTTCACGCGATTGCCTACGGCCTGGTGCTGATCGTCGCGTTCAGCATTGGCCTCGCGGCCGTGCTGACGATGCTCGGGATCGCCGTCGTGCGCAGCGCGGCCTGGCTGGTGTCGCAGCCGCGTTTCGACCGCGTGGCGAAGATCGCTCCGCTGCTGACCGCCTGCGTGATCGCGGTGGTCGGTGCGGTGATGGTCGGCCAGGGCTTCGCCGCCCAGGGCGTCGGCGTCCCCGCGCTGACGACGGCGCTGGTGCTCGTCGCCGTCGCCGGCTACGCGCTAGCCTGGCATCAGCACCGCGCGCCGGCCGAGGCGCACGCGTGATCGGGATCGGCGCGTTCACCGTGTTCGTCCTCGGGCTGCGCCACGGCGCCGACCCCGACCATCTCGCGGCGATCGACAACGTCACGCGCAGCGCCTACGTGCGCACGCCGCGGCTCAGCCGCTTCGTCGGAACGTTTTTCGCCGGCGGTCACACCGTCATGGTGCTGGCGATCTCGGCGCTCGTCGGTCTGCTCGGCGCGCGCTTCGCCGCGCACGGCGCGCTGATCGAGACGATCGGCACCTGGATCTCGATCGTCGTGCTGCTCGCGGTGGGCGTCATGAACCTGCACACGCTTTGCGCGGGCGGCTCTCGCGTCGCGGGCGCGAAGACGCGGCTGCTGCCGAAACGGCTGCGCGAGAGTTCGAACGCGCTGCTCGCGATCCCGATCGGGCTGCTCTTCGGCTTCGGTTTCGAGACCTCGAGCCAGATCGCCGCGTATGCCGTCGCCTTCGGCGCGAACGGCGGCGTCTCGGGCGCGCTCCTCGTCGGTGCGATGTTCTCGGCCGGGATGATCTCGACCGACACGCTGGACTCGCTGCTCGTCCACCGCCTCGTCTCGTACCGTTCCGACCGGCTCCCCGCGCTGATGCGCGTCTGGATCGGCTCGGTGACAATCCTCGCCTTCGTCGTCGCCGTTTACGAAACGGCGCAGGTGCTCGGCTGGCACTCACCCGTGAGCGATCTCGCGGTCAGCACGCTGATCGTCGCATCGCTGGTCGCCGTCTTCGCCTATGTCTTCGTGCGAACGCGGCGTCCCTCCATCGTCGCGATTTCGCTCGACATCACTCCCTGAAAAGGACACACCGCATGCTCAACCGGCGGATCCTCGGTACGCTGACGGCGAGCGCCGCCATCGCGGCAGCCGTCTTCCTCTACACCGTGCACCCGGTAAAAGGCTCCGATCACCAGGACACGTACAACCTCGCCCACCGCTCGAACACGTCGGCCGACATCACCGACATGTACATCTTCCCCTCGCCCGCTAACAGCGCCAACGTCGTCTTCGTGATGAACGTCTCGCCGCTGATCCCAGCGGGGATGTCCGGAAACTTCGCCTTCGACCCGAGCGTGATGTGGCAGTTCAAGATCTCCCACGGCGCGACGGCCGGCGCCGAAGACCAGGTGATCCAGCTCGGCGTCAACGGCACCGGGACGAGCCAGACGATCACGCTGTACGGGCCGGCGCGGCCGAACCAGGTCGCCGCGACGAATACCTTCGTCCCCGCGTCGGCCACCTTCAACTTCAACACGGCCACGCAGTTCGCGAACGGCATCAAGGCGTTCGCCGGTCCGCGCGCCGACCCGTTCTTCATCGATCTCTTCGCGCTCTTCTCGTTCCTCGGCGACCGCAACTACGCGACCCACACCTCACAGACCGACCCGGGGCCCGAGACGCAAGGCCCGCTCTACAACGGCGACAACGTCGGGATCGAAGCGACGTACGCGCCGGGCTACGACAAGACCGCCGCCCGCGCGACGCAGCCGACGTTCAACGGGTTCGCCGCCGGGACGACCTCGAACGGCGCGAACGCCACCTCGCCGCTCGGCAATTACGCCTGCAGCGCCAGCCCTGCATCGAACACGCTGCTCGCGCTCGGCGGGTTCAACGTCCTCTCCTTCGTCGTCGAGATCCCGCGCTCGCTGCTCACCAACGGCTATGCGAGCCCGAAGATCCACGTCTGGGCGACCGCCAACTCGTCGACCGGCTCATAGGAAGGCCTGCCATGAACCACCGCATCCTGTATTTCGCACTGGTCGGCGCCGGCGCGCTCGCGCTGGGCGCGTGCTCGAGCAACAACGCCTCGCCGCCGCATCTGACGCCGCCGGGCAGCGGCCTCGCGACGCCGCTGCCCACCAACCCGGCGGCGACGACGACCGCGTACATCCAGATCGAGCGCTGGGGGCGCCCGGCGGTCAAGGAAGTCTTCGAGAACTTCAACGATCACAAGACGACGAATGCCGTCGAGCCGTATGCGGGGTCGCCGGCCGATCCGTTGCAGAGCGAGATCAAGGGAACCGCAGACACGGTGCGGCCGCCGAACGCCGGCGTGCACTCGGACTACGGCGCCGCGCTGCAGAGCATCCTCTACCCGGATGAGATGGCGGCCGATCTGTCCGACACGACCGACGCCGCATCGTATCTCGGGATCGAGACCGGCGGTGCGACGGGCGGAAAGTTCGGCGGGCGCGCGATCAAGGACGACATCGTCGACATCTCGCTCGGCGCGATCTTCGGCAACACGCTGGCGAAGCTCAGCGTCCAGCCGGAAGACGCCGAAGAGAACGGCTGCCTGACCACGGACAACGTCGGGATCGATCCGTCGCAGCAAACGACCGCGACGTTCCCGTACGTGTCGGCCCCGCACTGAACGCGACCCGCGTGCGCCGCGCCCTCGTGCTCGTGCCGTGGCTCATCGCGGCGGTCGCTCTCGGAGCGATCGCCGTGTGGCCATGGTACGTGCGCGCCGGGGTCGACGCGGCGCACGCGGCCTCGCTTCCCACTCCCGCTCCCCCGTCGACCGACTACCTGCGGCGCGACCGGACGATCGCCTTCTGGGAACGCGCCGAGGCGAAGCACGTGCACGGCGACATGCTCAGCCCGAGCACGCTCTCGGCAGAGTATCTGCAGCGCTACCGCGAGCGGGGCGACGTCGGGGACGTGCTGCGGGCCTTCGCCTCGGCGCAGCGCTCGCTCCGCGCGCAGCCCTACGGCAACGTCTCCGCCGAGGTCGGCCTCGCCTCGGCGCTGCTGACGCTGCACCGCTTTCGCGAGGCGCTGCGGGTGACGAAAGACATCGAGCGGTATGAGCCGGGCGATCCGGGGATGCAGATCCGCGAAGCATCGCTCGATCTCGAGCTCGGGAAGTACGCAGTCGCCGGCGCGCTCGTCGCGCGGCTCGACCGTCAGCCCGGCGCGCATCCGAACGGCGAGGACGCGATCCCGCTCGACACGCTCGAGACGCGCTACGACGAGCTGACTGGCCACCTCGCCCGCGCTCGCAGCCGCTTCGAACGGACCACGGCGTACGCGAACGCGGAGCTCGATGCGAGCGCGCAGGGCCGCGCCTGGTTCTTCGTGCGCTCCGGCGAGCTGGCGTTCGAAACCGGGGACAACGACGCCGCGCTCGCCGACGAGCGCACCGCGCTGGCGATCTTTCCGAACGACTCGGAGGCGAACCGCCTGCTGGCGCGCTTCAGCTGCGCGCTGCACGATTGGCACACGTGCCTCGACGCGGCGACGGCGTCGGCGACGGTCACGCCGTTTCCCGAGGTTCTCGGCTACGAAGCCGACGCGCTGCGCGCGCTCGGCGATCCGGCCGCCGCCGCACGCACCGACGATCTGATCCGCACCGTCGAGCGGGTGGGCAACGCGCAGCACATCTCCGACCGGCTGCTGGCGGTGTACTACTCCGAGCACGGCGAACACCGTGACGACGCGTACGCGATCGCGAGGCGCGAGCTCGGCGTGCGCGACGACGTCTTCACCGAGGACACCCTCGCGTGGGCCGCCGCGATGGACGGTCGCTGGAGCGAAGCGCGCACACGGGTCCGCCGCGCCCTGCGCTACGGGACCGAGAACGCGCTGCTGCGCTACCATGCCGGGATCATCGCGCTGCACTTCGGCGACCGCGCCGAAGCCCGCCGCCGTCTCGGCGCGGCGCTCGCGCTGAACCCGTCGTTCCACCCGTTCTACGCCGACGACGCCCGCGCGAAGCTGGCCGCCCTGCCCCAGCCGTAGCCACCCGGCTCGCACGAAAAGGCGCCTCGTTTCCGAGGCGCCTCTCGCTCGTGCCGCCGCGGCGGCGGGCCGCGGCGCGGCGCGACGGCTCCGGCTTACTGGCCGGTGATCGGAATGCTCGCCGAGTTCGCCACGCACTCGAAGCTCTGCGTTTGGATCGGCGAGGTCGCGTAGTTCGAGCTGCTGTAGACGATGTGCGAAGCGTAGGTGGTGTCCGGCGCCGTGCCCGCGGTCGCTTGGATCGTCGCGAACCCGACTTTGAGGCACGACACCGTGTAGCTTTCGGAGCTCGCCGTGCTCGGCGGCGTCGCATACGAGCCGTTCTTGATCGAAAGGATCCCGTTCGAGTCCTGCTCGCTGACGACGACGGGGCCGTTGTCGTACGTGCCCGGGGTGGTGATCGTCTGTCCGGCGGCATCCTGAATCGTGATCGACCCGGTGTAGGTGCCGACGCCGACGACGCCGACGTTGGCCACGGTCCCGTCGCCGGTATTGTACGTATAGGGCGTGGTGATGATCGGCATCAGGGCACCGAACGCGACGCCGTTCAGGGTGATCGTTGCGCCGGGATTGGGACCCGGCTGCAGCGTGAGCGGCCCGACCTGGCCTTCGGAGAGGATGATGCCGCCGCCGTACAGCGCGTCCGGCGCGCGGCGAACCGACGTCGGCTTGGTCGACGGGACCGGGCTGGGCGACGACGTCGACACGGGCTGGTCGTAGGCGACCATGCCGAAGGTGTGCGAACCGACCGTCGTGGTGACCGTCGCCTGGCACGTATCGGCGGTGGTGCCGGCCGTGCACGAGACGTTCGAGATCCCGATGGTGCCGCCGCTGTAGACGATCGTCGCGGTGGGCGAAGGAATGCTCACGTTGACGTTCATGACGCCGGCGAGCGTCGTGCCGTCATAGAACACGATCGACTGCGTCCCGGACGAGATGTAGTCGGGACGCCGCGCGGAGCTCGTCCCTTTCTTGGAGGGCAGCGGGATCCTGAACGCGACCGTGACCGAGGCGCGCGACGACGAGGTCGTCGTCGGCGGCGCGGGCGTCACCTGCGAGAGCTGCTGCGGAATGGCGGCTGACGGCACGGACGACGTCGAACCGCCGCCTCCGCCGCAGCCCGCGAGCAGGGCGACGAGCGCCGCTGCCGTTGCGAGACGTCGATAGTGCACCGTGTATCTCTCCTCAAGAAGTGCGGTCTGCTGACCGGTGTCCGGCTCGCTGGCCGTATGGGGACGCTTTGGAACGTCGGGCCTGTTCCGATCGGCTACTGGCCGGTGACCGGCAAGCTGGCGGCGTTCGGAACGCACTGGAAGGTCTGCGTGCCGAGCGGTGATGTCGCGTAGTTCGCGCTCGTGTACGTGAGACGCGATGCCCAGTTCGTGTTCGGCTTGGTGTCGGCGAGCGCCGCGATCGTCGCCACGCCCGGATTCACGCATTGCACGGTGAAGCTCACCGGTGCCGGACTCGCCGGCGGCGTGGCGTATGACGCCGGCGAGAACGAGAGGACGTTCCGCACGATCCGTCTCGGCGAAGCTCACGGGCCCGTTGTCGTACGCGCCCGGCAGCACGATCGTTGCACCGGAGGCGTCTTCGATCGTCGCGACGACGGTGTAGCTGCCGACGCCGACGACGCCGACGTTCGGGATCGTCGTCGCCCCGTTCGAGGAGGTGTACGGCGTGACGATCGGCGCGAACGCGACCTGATCGGCGACGCCCAGCATGACGATCTCGTGATTGCCGTTGTCGCCGGTCTTGACCGAATACGGCCCGAGCTCGCCCTCCGAGAGGATGATCCCGCCGCCCCCGACCACACCGCGCTTCGACGCCGTCTGCGGATTCGGGTATGCGACCGCGTCGAAGACGTGTGAGCTGCAGCTCACGACGAGCTTCTCGGTACACGAGGCCTGATAGCCGTCGGCATCGATCGTGCAGGTGAAGTCCCGCACCTCGTTTCCGCTCGAAAAGATCGTCGTGATCGCCGGCGGCGCGACCGCCAGGTTGATGTTCGCGACGTAGACGAGCTTCGTTCCGTCATAGAACGACATCGAGCGGGTGTTCGTCGAGATGTACGCGGGCCGGCGCGCCCTGGCCGCCGGGGCGGCGCCGGTTCGCAGCGGGATCGCAAAGGTGATGCTGAGCGTACCCGTCGCCGACGCGGCCGGCGTCGCGGGCGCGATCGTCGGCGTCGCAACGGCGACCGGCGCCGCGGCGGTCCCCGTCACCGACGATCCGCCGCCGCCGCCGCACGCAGCAAAACCGGCCGACAGCACTACGATTGCCGCGGCGGAAACACGGGACACCATAACGGAGTGCCACGAGCGTTTCAGCACGATGGAGCGTGATTGTAAGAGCTGACCGGGTACGGCGGCAAGCGTCCCGGGACCTAAGTCTCCGAGCGGATCGTCCGAAAGACGCAACGAAACAGGACGGAAATGGCCGATCGTACCTTCGGATTTCGCACGCGCGCCCTCCACGCGGGAACGCCGCCCGACGAGAGCACCGGCGCGCGTGCGCTGCCGATCCACCTCACCACGAGCTTCGTCTTCGACTCGACGGAGCACGCCGCCGAGCTGTTCGCGCTGCGCACGTACGGGAACATCTACTCGCGCATCAGCAACCCGACGGTCGCGGCGTTCGAAGAGAAGCTCGCGAGCCTCGAGAGCGGCCTGGGCAGCGTCGCGACCGCGAGCGGTCTCGCCGCGCAGCTCGTCGCGATCCTGAGCCTCGCGCAAGCGGGCGATCATCTCGTCGCTTCGACGAGCTTGTACGGTGGAACGGTGACGCAGTTCTCGGTGACGCTGCGGCGGATGGGGATCGAGACGACGTTCGTCACGGGCGGCGAGCCCGACGCGGTGCGCGCCGCGATCCGCGAGAACACGCGCGCGGTCTTCGTCGAGACGATCGGGAACCCGAACGGGACCGTCGCCGACCTCGCGCCGCTCGCCGAGGCGGCACATGCGGCGGGCGTCCCGCTGCTGGTCGACAACACCTTCGCCTCACCCTATCTGTGCCGGCCGATCGAGCACGGCGCCGACGTCGTCATCCACTCCGCGACGAAGTACATCGGCGGGCACGGCACCGTGATCGCCGGAGCGCTCGTCGAGTCGGGCCGGTTCCCGTGGGGCGCCGGGCGCCATCCGCTGCTCAGCACGCCGAGCCCCGGCTATCACGGGCTGAACTTCGCCGAGACGTTCGGCGAGTATGCGTTCCTGACGCGCGCGCGCGCCGAAGTGCTGCGCGACATCGGCGCGGCGATCTCGCCGATGAACGCGTGGCTGCTCGTGCAAGGCCTCGAGACGCTCGCCGTGCGGATGCCGCAGCACGTCGCGAACGCGCGCGCGATCGCCGAGTTCCTGCGCGGCCGCGAGGACGTCGCGTGGGTCTCCTACGCCGATCTCAGCGACAGCCCCGACCGTGCGCGCGCCGCGCGCTACCTCCCGCTCGGCGCCGGCTCGATCTTCACCTTCGGCCTGCGCGGCGGGCGCGAAGCCGGCCGCGCTTTCATCGACGCGCTCGAGCTGTGGAGCCACCTCGCGAACGTCGGCGACGTGAAGAGCCTGGTGATCCACCCGGCGTCGACGACGCATCAGCAGCTCAGCGACGAACAGCTCGTCGCCGCCGGCGTCGGGCCGGAGATGATCCGTCTCTCCGTCGGGCTCGAAGACGTGGAGGACCTGATCTGGGATCTGGAGCGCGGCCTCGCCGCCGCCGCGCGCGTCGCGGAGGTGCGCGCGTGATCCTCGAGACGCCGAGCGAGCGGCGCGCCCTCCTCGACCGCTCGCGCACGGTCGCGATGGTCGGCGCGTCGGCGAATCACACCCGCCCGAGCTACTTCGTCTTCTCGTACTTGCGCACGCGCGGCCGGTTCGAGCTCGCGCCGATCAACCCGACGATCGCGGCGATCGACGGCGTAAGGGCGTACCCGTCGCTCGCCGCGTACGCCGCCGAGCGCGGCGCTCCCGACATCGTCGACGTGTTCCGCCGTCCGGACGAAGCGCCGCAGGTCGCGCGTGAAGCGGTGGCGGCCGGCGCGAAGGCGATCTGGTTTCAGTACGGCGTGGTCAACGCCGAAGCGATCCGCATCGCCGACGAAGCGGGGCTCGACGTCGTCGTCGACCGCTGCTTGAAAGTGGAGAGCGCGCGCTTCGACGGCGGGCTCGCGATCGGCGGGCTCAACAGCGGCGTGCTCACGGCGCGCCGACGGGTGCGCTGACCGGCGCGGCGTCGCTCAGAACGCCATCATCACCGCGGCCACGACGGCCAGAATCGAAAACGCCATCGCCAGCTCCGACAGCTGCTGGTTCTGTCCGATGCGCTTCGTGCGCCGCCGTTCCGGTCGTCGGATCGGCCCGATGGTCAACCGTCTGCCCTCCTGGCAAAAATGGGATCCGCCGCCCCTCTCCTTTCCCGCGCGGTGCGGCGCATAACGCGTTGTTCGAAAGCCGAAGAAAGCTCTACGCGATCTTGACGCAACGCGTCGCCACGACCGAAGCGACCGCTCGGCCCGGTAATGCGCCGGCGACGGAGAACGAGGACGGCGAGATGGGCAAATCATCGCGGGTCGCCGGGGTGCTCGGCGCGTGCGCTCTCGCCATGGGCACACCGCTGGCCGCCGGGTCCCAAGCCGATACGCGGCGGCCATGCGTCCACGCGCTGGTCGCGGTCCTCGACGACATCGATTCGGCGCATGCCCATTCGGGCGACGTCTTCGAGTTCCGGCTCGCGGAGAACGCGGTCGCGCCGGACGGAACGCCGCTGCAGGCCGGCCAGCTCGGCTACGGGGTCATCGCGAACGCCTCGCACGCCAACAAGGGCGGCCAGCCGGGGTACCTCGCGCTCGAGACGCGGTTCTTCGCGCTCGCCGACGGCCGCCACGTCCCCGTGCTCATCGACCGCCACAACGACGACAGCTCGGTCGCGACCGGCGCCTCGGCGAACGCGCCCTGGGCGCTCGGGCTGATCCCGTTCGTCGGGTATGCCGCCGGCGGATACGACGCGCTCCACCACGGCCGGGACGCGGCGATCCTGAAAGGGACGCGCGTCTCGGTGCTGATCGGTGATGAAGCCGCGCTCGGGACGTGCCGGCCGCCGAACGCGGGCGAGACTCCGCCCCCCGCTCCGGCCGCGACCCCCGCTCCGGCGGCCGCCGCCGCCCCGGCTGCGCCCCCCGCCGCCGTGACGCCGGCCCCGCAACCCCTCGCCGCGCCGACGGCATCCCCGACGACCTCGGCACCCGTCGCTCCGCCGACGCCGCCGCCGGCGCGCTGAGCTTCCTCGCAGAGCGCTCGCGCAGGTCCGGGAAGCGGCTTCGCGCAAACCGCGAGCGCAGTGGCTGCTGTGCGGTTCCCCGGCCGGTCGCGCTTGCCGTTCCTTCTCGCAACGGCGCTGATCGCGGGCGGCCTCGGCGATCCGCTCGTCGAGACGATCGGAGACACCGGCGTCTTCGGCGCCGGCTACCACGATACGAATCACCTCGGCGTGCTGCCGGCGCTGATCTGCGGCTTCGTCCTTGCCGTCGAGATCGCACTGCTGCGCTGCGCGCAGACGCTGCGGCACACCCCGCACGACGGTGACTGGCTGCGCGCCCTCACGACCCGCATCGGCTCGCGCACGCCGCTGGGCGATCTGCCGTACGTCTTCGTCCTGCAGCTCGGCGTCGTGTTCGCGATCGAGACGTTCGAAGCGATGCTCGCGGCCGGGAAGCCGGTTTCGGGCACGGCATGGCTCGGCGGTCCGATCGCGTTCAGCCTCGCCCTCTACGCGCTGATCGCGCTCGCCGTCACGTTCGCGATCGCCTGGCTGATGCGCGGCATCGCGACCGCCTTCGTCAGCCTGGTCGGCATCGCGATCGCGTTCATCGCATTCGAGCCGCCGCGCGACGGCGCGGCGGCGCTGCACGAGCGGCATGACGGCACGCCGTTCTCGCGGCAGCAGTCACCGCACGCGCGCCAGCTCGGCGAGCGCGCACCTCCGCTCCTCCCGGCGTTCGCTCCCTAGCCTACGCATCGAGGCGCGCAGCCGCGCCTCCGGAGGAGAACCATGCAGCTTCGGCTTCGAGCCCGAGCGGTTTTCGTGCCCCTCGTCCTTTTGGTCCTCACGCCGATCGCCGCCGCGATCGGCCCCGCGATGGGTGCCGAGCCGACGACGGGAACGATCGTCGGGACGGTCCTCGACGCGAACGGCGCGCCGGTCGCCGCAGCGACGGTCGCCGCCGCATCACCGTCGGGTCGCTATCAAACGACGACGAACGTGCGCGGCCGCTTCGTCATCTTGGGAGCCGTCCCCGACACCTACACGATCTCGGTGCAGGCTCCCGGTTTCCAGACCGCGCTGCGCAGCGGGACGCTGGTGCTTCCGGGACAGTCTTCGAGCGCCGATTTCGCGCTGCAGCGCGGCCTGCAGACGATCGGACGCGTCAGCACGACGACGAACGCGTTCCGTGTCGGCGCCCCCTCCGACACCTTCACGGTGTCCCGCGACGCGGCGCTCGCGCACGCCCCGACCTCGACGACCTCGGGGCTCGGCGCCTACACCGAAGGGACGGTGCAAGGCGCGATCGCGAACGTCCCGGGCGTCGCGCTGGATCCCTTCGCGAACGCCATTCTGCGCGGCGGGAAGGTAGGCGACACCGTCTTCGACTACGACGCCGTCCCGATTCCGCAGGGCCTGATCGCCGAACCGGGCGGCAACGTCGTGGGCGCGCAGCTCCCGACCACCGGCATCGCCGCCACGACCGTGACGATGGCGGGGTACGGAGCCGAGAGCGACAACGCGCTCGGCGGCGTCGTCAACCAGATCCCCGCCGTCGGCACGTATCCCGGTCAATCGACGCTCGAGCTCGGAGCCGGAATCGGCGCACAGTTCCAGTATGCGAACCTGCTGCGGCTCGGAGCGACGCCGGACCTTCGCTGGCGCTACGCGGTCGCGGCGACATCGTCCAGCGAATATTTTCCGTACGGCAACGGCGTGACGTTCCTGCCGGCGGAAGCGGCGACGTACGGTCTTTCGCTGCAGACGCGCGCCCAGTACTCGATCGAGAGCAACGTGCACTACCGCGCGAGCGACCGGGACGACATCTCCGTGCTGGGGCTCGTCGGCGAAGCGGCGTACACGCAATACGGCACGCCCTTCCCTGGCGAGACGGTCGGTTTCTTGGACGGAAGCGTCATGCAGCCGGACGGCTCGACCGCCACGGTTCCGTTCCCGGGAATCGCGAACCAGAACGCGGCGGTGAGCTTTTCGTCCGGCGTGCGCGGCACGTACGACATCATCAAGGCGACGTGGCTGCACACCGGAGGATCGATCCTCTCGCGCGTGCAGCTGTATCAGTCGCGGTACGGCTCGACGGCGTCGGGGCCGTTCTGGGACGAGAACGGATTTCCCGACGGCTCGATCTCGCTGGTGGCGAACCAGGGCGGGAAGCAAACCGGTCTGACCTACGACGGCGACGGCGTCTTCGGCAAGAACCATCTCCGGTTCGGCGCCGAGTACCGCGTCACGACCTCGTTTCTCGACCAGGAAGTCCCGACCGCCGGCGAGTTCATCACCTCGAGGCCGACGATCGACTCGTACCTGGCCTACGTCGGCGACACGTGGAACGCGTCGAACCGCCTCGACCTCACCGGAACGGCCCGGCTGACGAGCGCCCACAACAAACCGAGCGACGGTTTCGCGTACGACACGACGGCCCTCGATCCGCACGCCGGTCTGAGCTATCGCATCGGCGAGCGCTACGCGGCGCGCATCATCTTCGACCACACGACCGTCGCCCCGCTGCCGCTCGAAGTCGACCGCTTCGACTCGGCCAACATCGACGCGAACGGAAATCCGGCGGCGTTCGTGGCGCTCGCGCCCGAGACGGCGAACGACATGACCTACTCGATCGAAGGCGGAGGCCGCACGCAGTTCCGGCTCACCTACTATCGCGAGCTCGAGCAGAACCTGATCGACGTGCTGCCGGTGAACTATCGCGCCGTCGTGACGTCCGGGCTCAGCCCGAGCGCGATCGGGATCCCCACGAACATCGGGCAGCTTCGCGCAAGCGGCTTCGAGCTCTGGCTGAAAAACGGCGGGTTCACGTTCGACGGCAACCTCCAGCGATCGTTCTCGTCGAGCGCCTCGCAATTCGCCTATAACGATCTCAACGCGCCGGCGATCGCCGCCGGCCACCTCTTCCCGAGCGGTTACCAGCCGAACTTCACCGCCGATCTCGCGTACGAAGCGCAGCTCGACCATGGCCGGATCCGCGTCACGCCCTCGCTCTCGTACGAAAGCGGCTACCCCTACGGAAACGGCAAGATGGCCTGGATCTTCAATCAGGCCACCGGCAAGCCGCAGCAAGTCCCGAACGACAACTACGTCAATCCCGGCGCGAACTACTACTTCCTGCAGAATCCGAGCAGGCCGTACGACCCGGCCTCGAACCCCTACATCGCGACGATGGGGACGAACGAAGGCAACGATCCGAACACGCTGTTCACGATGCCGCAGACGCTGGTGAACCTGCACGTCGAGGGCGACATCACGCCGCGGCTCACCCTCATCCTCGACGTCGCGAACGTGTTCAACGAGATCTCGCCGACGGCGTATCAAGTCAACGCCTATCTCATCGGCCCGCCGGGCTACAAAGGGGGAAACCCCTACTACGAGTGCGCGTACGGTCAGGTCCTCGCCGGCGGCGTGACCTCGGCGTGCGGGTCGAAGCTCCCGCAGAATCCGCCCTACACGCCCTACCTCCTCGGCGACGGGGTACCGACGAATGACGGGCAGACGCAGATCGTCCCCTGGACCTACGGTACGGCCGGCTACATGCCGCAGAGCTATCCGTTGGGCAGAACGTTCCAACTCCGGTTGCGCTATCGCATATGACCGTGCGCACGCTCCGCTCCTGGGACCGCGAGGATTGGTTTGCTCCCTCCCCGGGCAACCTCGCTTCCAGCGCAACTCCCCTACGAAAGGCGGTACGGCATGGCCGGGCTCCTGTGGACAGTCATCGTCATCCTCTTCCTGTTTTGGCTCCTCGGCTTCACGGTGTTCCATCTGGGCGCGATCATCCACATCGTGATCGTCATCGCGATCATTCTGCTCATCTACAACCTGATCACCGGGCGCGGCGCGCGCGTCTGAACGACCGGAGGCCGCACGTCGGCTGACGCGCGGCCTCCGTTCCGACCCGGCCGGCGTCAGCCGCCGACGGCCAGCCCTCCTTCGGGCGGCGCGATCTGCATCGTGCGCAGCGGACTCGCGGCCACGCCGGTCGCCGCGAACGTTTCGATCGTATCGGTCGGCGTGCTGCCGTTCGAGCTGGTGTATCCGACGATCAGGTCGTCGCCGGCGGTGGTCGCGAGCACGCCGAGGCGGACGGCGCCGGACGCGACGCCGAGCGTGCGCGACGGCGTGGCGGCGCCGGTCGCCGTCGGCGCGAACTCCAGTGCCTTGTAGCTCGGGACGCCGGTGTTCGCGTACGACGAGTCGTAGATCGCGTACACCGCGCCGTCGGCCGCGACCGCATAGACGAGGTCGTCGGCGAACGACGGCAACGCGATCGTAAACGTGCGGATCGGTGATGCGAGACCGCTGGCGGCCTTCTGGTACACGGCGACGAACATCGTCTGTCCCCCGCCGCGGGCCGGGGAGGGCGGGGAGAAGACGTACATCCGACCGGACGCGTCCGTCTCGAACGCACCGCCGCCGGCTGAAGGAACACGCAAGGTGCGAATCGCCGCTGCCCCGGCGGCGTTCGTCCGGTAGGTCAGTACGTCGAGCTCGTTGCCCGCCGAATTCGACACCGCGACATCGACGTTGCCGGATCCGTCGATCCCGACGCCCTCCGCGAATCCGTTGCCGTCGATCTCGAACGGCTTCGTCGCAGCGCCGGCACCGGGCGGAAGCGTGTAGAGCGAATATGACACGTTTCCGCCGCTCGCGCTCACCCACCTCACCAGCATCGAAAGCGTCCCGTCGGGTTGAGCGGCATCACCGACGAAGACGCGTTCCTCTTGCGGAGTCGATGGCGGGATCGCGTTCGGATACGAGCGCGTCGGCGACACGGGCCCGGTGCCATCGAGCGGATAGACCGAGACGCCCGCGAACAGCTCTTGCGGTCGCGCCGTCGGCGCGGGCGTCGGCGAGGGTGTCGCCCCAGCGATCGCCGGTCCGATCGCGAGCGCCGTCGTTCCCGCGGAAGCGGTGAGGGTCGACAGGGGCGCGGCCTTGCCGTTCGCGGACGGTCCGTAGACGAGCGTCGTCGCCCGTCCCAGCGAATCGAGCTCCGCTGCATACAGGTCGCCTTTCGAGTCGACGGCGATGGCGCCGATGCGCGTTTCGGTAAACGGCCCGATCGTGCGCGACGGAGCCGGGCCGTTGTCTCCCGGTGCGTATGCGTAGATGCTCGGCTGGTTCGTCGCCGGCGGCGCGAGCGCGTACACGGTCCCGTCTCCGGCGACGGCGATGCTCTGGATCGACGCCGCAGGCGTGCGGATTGTGCGAATCGCCTTTGCCGTTCCGCGAGCGCCGGCCGGGTACACCTCGATGTTTCCGCCGAGCGCGACGTAGAGCCGGTCGTCGCCGTCGGACGCGACGTCGGTCGCGCCCGTTCCAGCGTTCAGCGTGCGGATCGGCTGAGGGTTGTTGCCCGCGGCGAACTTGTACGTCGACACGGTCATGGCGCCGGTGGGACGGGCGTCGTTCGGCAACACCGGCCCCCACAAGACGTCGATGCCGTCCGCGACGATCACGACGTCGGCGGCCCACCCCGTGCCGCTGATCGTCTGTTCGGGCGCCGACGCGGCCGTGGCGCCCGGTGCGAAGATCTGCAGCTCCCAGCGCGCCGAATTGTAGGCGCTCACCTGGTTCTGCATGAGGACGTACACGGTGCCGTCCGGGGCCACGGAGAGCGCATTCGCGATCGCCGTGTTCGACAGGCCCGCCAAACTGGGGACGACGCCGCGGAGGGGGTTTCCCTCCGGTGAGACCAGCGACCAGGCAACGACGTCGGTGACGCCGTTGGACGAGCTGGCCGCCCAATACGATCCGTCGAAGAGGTTCGTGTTCGAACCGCGCGTCTGACGGATGCCGCCGCGTCCGGCCCCCGCCGGCCCCGCGTGCGATCCGGGCGGACCGCTTCCCGCACCGGCACACGCCGCGAGAGCGCAGGTGAGAAAAAGAAACGGCACGATGCTGCGAAGCGGCATGGAATACCCCCGGGGCGCTGCTTTTCATTCGACGATACCCGCTCGCGGGCGAGCGCCCGTGCGCTCTTGGTCCTGGTCTGCAGAGCCTTTCGTCCCGCGGCCGCTGCTCCGCGGCCCGGCAGGTTTTTCGCCGGCGGGGAGGCGGAGATACGCCGGACATGCAGACTGATGCGCTGGAGTTCGCGTTCGTTCGGGCGACGGAGGCTGCGGCAATCGCAGCCGGGCGGCTCGTGGGCCTCGGCGACAAGAACGCCGTCGACGGCGCGGCCGTCGAAGCGATGCGGACCGCGCTGCGCGAGGCGACGCTGGCCGGGATCGTCGTCATCGGTGAGGGCGAGAAAGACGAAGCGCCCATGCTCTACCACGGCGAGGAGGTCGGCAACGGCGCAGGCCCCTCGCTCGATGTTGCGGTCGACCCGATCGACGGCACGACCCTCGCTTCACGCGGCGGCCCCGGCGCGATCTCGGTAATCACCGCCGCGCCGCGCGGCGCGCTGTTCCGCACGCGCGTCGCGTACATGGAGAAGCTCGTCACGGGTCCGGCCGGTCACGGCGTCGTCGACATCGAGGCGCCGCTCGAGGAGAACCTGCGCGCGCTGGCTCGCGCCAAAGGCCGTGAAGTCTCCGATCTCATCGTCGCGCTGCTCGAGCGCCCGCGCAACGAGCACCTGATGAAGGCGGTGCGCGCCGCCGGAGCGCGCGTCCGCGTCTTCGGCGACGGCGACGTGGCGAACGCGGTGTATGCGGTGCTCGAGGATCGTGCGCGCGTCGACATGCTGGCCGGGATCGGCGGCTCGCCGGAAGGGGTGATCGCCTCGTGCGCGGTGCGCGCGCTCGGCGGGGAGATGCAAGGCCGGCTCTGGGCGCGGGACGAGCGCGACGAGTCGATCGCGCTCTCCGAAGGGCTGACGATCGGCAAGAAGCTGACGCTCGACGACCTGTGCGCTTCGCAGGACGCGATCTTCGCCGCGACCGGCGTCACCGACGGCGAGTTCCTCGACGGCGTGCGGTACCGCCGGGGCTCGGCGTACACGCAGTCGATCATCATCTCGACCTACTCGCGCTCGATCCGCACGATCGACGCGCGACACGAGTTGCGTCCGCGCGATCTGCAGGTCGACCCGATCGCGCCGCAGCCCGGCGCGACGACCGGCTGAACAGCCGAGGACCCCGGCGCTCGGCACGGGGTCCTCTTGAGTCGGGGTGCTTCTCGCTCCGCACACGCGGAGTGAAGTTCGGGTACCCCGCTCTGCGAGAATCTTACGTTGCATCCGCTGCTTCGGCAGGAGAGCGGCCGAGCGACAGGGAGGCGTGCCGGAGCGCTGTTCGAAGGTGCGCCTTCCACCATGCCCGCCTTCGACGCTTTCTACCATCGCACGGCTGAAGACACGTTCGCTCCCACGGACGCGGCGAGCAGCCCGTGGGGCGAACGGCTGCAGCACGGCAGCCCGCCGACGACGCTGCTCGTGCGCATCATGTGCGAGCGGCATCCGCGCCCCGACATGCGCGTCGCGCGGATCGCATCGGAGTTTCTCGGCGGAATCCCGCTCGCGCCGATGCGCGTGCGCACGCGCGTGGCGCGTCCCGGCAAACGGATCGAGATGCTCGAAGGCTCGCTGGAGATCGAAGGCCGCGAAGCGGTGGTCGCGCGCGTCTGGCGGATCGCGACGAAACCGCCGGGCGCGATCCCGCCGCCGGCGCATCCGGCCGGCGTGCCGCCGCCGCGCCCCGGCGCGCAGCCGCAGCGGCACTTCCCGGGCATCGAAGGCTGGGGCTACGGCGAGGCGATCGAGTGGCGTTTCACCCGCGGCGGTTTCGAAACGCTCGGGCCGGCCGATGCGTGGACTTACGTGCGCGTCCCGCTGATCGCCGGCGAGCCGCTACAGCAACTCGACCGGCTCCTGCTCGTCGTCGACTCGGCGAACGGCGTCAGCGGCGAGCTTTCGCAGCGCGACTTCCTGTTCGTCCCGCCGTCCCTGTCGCTCGCGCTCTATCGGGAGCCGGTCGGCGACTGGACGTTCATGAGCGCGCACACGGAGCTCGGCGACGACGGGCTCGGCGCGACGATCGCGCGCTACGGCGACGAGCGCGGCTATCTCGGCGCCGGTACGCAGGCCCTGATCGTCGAGACCCGCTGACGCGAGGTCTCAGCGAGACCCGCTGACGCGAGGTTTCAGCGAGACGCGCCGATCGCGACGGTCGTTGCGGTGGTGCGGCCGAATTCGTCGGGGCGCGCGGCGAGGTGCGCTTCGGCGCCGGGCCAGAGGAACGTCCCCGGGGTGACGCTGCGCGCGAGGTAGTGCAGCCGGTAGATTCCGGGTTCCAGATGATCGGCATAGGCTTCGATGCGGTCGATGCGGATCTGCTGGTCGCCGATCTCCCACGATGCGCTCGGCGCGTGCTCGGCCGCGGAGGTCGCGAACGACGTGTCGACCGCTTCGAGCCCGGCGGGGAGCGGATCGGTGATGACGACGCGATCGACGGGGTGATCGGCGACGATCTGGAGCTCGACGTCGTACACGCGCGCGGGCTGCAGCGCCAGCGGCTCGCTGCGCGCTGAAAGCCCGAGCGTGGCGAGCACCTCCGGCGCGTTCGCGAGCCGCACGACGCGCGTGACGCGTAGCCCGTTCAGGCGGCCGGGCGCGCCGGGGCCGAGCCGATAGCGATAGGTCACCGCGTAGTGCAGCGTTCCGGCGCCGCTCTTCGCCAGCGCGACCGTGCTCGCGCCGGACGGGAGGGCGCGCATCGCGACCGTCGCGCTGCGCTGCGGCGCGCGGGCTCCCACGAACCGCGCGCGCGCGATCGTCCGCCCGTCCAGCGTCGCGATGGCGCTGAAGTCGGCGGGCGGCTCGCGCGCCGCCAAGTCGACGAGGGCGTCGAGCGCGGCGGCGTTCTCGCAGGCGCAGCCGAACGAGCCGTTGCGGCGCATGTCGAGGAGCGCGCGGGCGATGCGGTCGAGCGCGTCGGGCACGGCGCCGCGCGCGAGCTCGAGCCGCAGGGCTTCGGCTTGCGCGACGACCGGATCGTCCCGCCAGGCATAGCGCGCGGGAAGGTTCACGGCGGCGCCGCGCGCGGTCACGGCGAGCGCGCTCTCCAGCGACGCGGCGAGCGAAGCGGCGCGTCCGGCGTACGCGGGCGCGGCGCTTTCCAGCCGTGCGAGGCGGGCCCGGTCGGCGAACGAGAGCCGATCGCGCTGCGCGTCGAGCTCGCCGAGGAAGGTCGTGCGCGCATCGCCGGCGGCGGCGAGCGCGTCGAGCGCTTCGAGCCGAAGCTGGGCCTTGCATTCGGCGCTCGTGCACCAGCGCGCGGCGTGCGCCGGATCGGCCAGGACGTTCGCTGCGTAGGCGCGCGCGCCGTCGAGCAGCGCGGCGTCGCCGGCGTTCGCATCGCGGGCGCGCGCCAATGCGCCGAGCGCCGGCAACGAGTCCCACGGATCCGACGCGTCGGCGCGCCAGTACGAGGCGAAGCCGCCGTCGGCGCGGCGCAGCGCGCGCAGGTTCGCGATCTCGCTCGCGGCGCGCGCCCTCAGCGCGGTGGTGTCGGCGCCGGCACGCGCGCCGAGCCGTACGAGGTCGGCGGCGATCGCGAGCCGGCTCGCCGCGAGGAACGCGAGCCGTTCGTCACCTCGCAGCGCCGCCTGCGCCGCGACGACGATCTCCGGGATCGGCGAGGACGCGAGGTCGATATCGAGCCCGCCGGCGTCGAGCGGGGTCCCGGGCGCGACGTTCAGCCCGACGCTCGCGCGGCCCTCGGTGGTCCCGGTCTGAGCGACGGCCTCGAGCACGTCGAGATCGCGCACCGGGACCGGGATCGCGAAGGCGTCGCCGGTTCCGGCCGCGCGCACGCGCACCGTCGCGGTCGACACGCCGGCGGCATGCGCGACGACCGGGAAGCGATAGGCTCTGGTGATCCGTTCGAGCGGAACGTCGAAGCGCGTCGCGGCGACCGCGACGCCGTCGCGCTCGAAGCTCAGCGGCGGCGTCAGCGTCGCGTCGACGCGCAGCGTTCCGGACGCGCCGGTTCCGTTGGTGACGGCGACGCCGCCGTCGAAGGCATCGCCCGGCCGCGCGAACTGCGGCATCACCGGGTTCGCGATCAGCGGCTGCGTGGTGCGGAACGTCGTCTCACCGTTGCCGAATCTGCCGTCCGCGGTCGCGGCGACGGCCAGCACGCGCCAGGTGGTCAAATCGTCGGGGAGGGTGAAGCTCACGCCGGCATCGCCGTTCGCATCGGTGTGCAGCGCCGCGGCGAAATACGCCAGCGGCTGGAACTTGCGACGGACCCGCGGGTCGGCCTCTTCCCCGGAGAGCCCGCCGCCGAACCCCCAACCCTTCTCCTCCGGCCGCTGCGGCGTCTCGAGCACGAGCGCGCTGCGGTTGTCCGCGTAGCGCGTCGAGATCGGCTGGCCGGCGTAGACCGTCTTCACCAAGTCCGGCGGGCGGTAGCCGGTGAGCTGCAGCACCGAGTCGTTCGCCACGATCAGCGTGAGCTCGCCGCGCACGGCGCGCTGCGCGGCGTCGGCAAGGTGCACGTGCACCGTCTGCCGCGCGCCGGGCGCGAGCGTCGCGGCGCGCGCGCGCACGCTCGCGGTGACGTACTTGCCGCCGAGCGCGACGTCGAACGGCGCGAATCCCACGCGGGCGAGCGGGTTGGCCGCGCCGCTCGCATGCGTCGGCGGCGCGCCGCGGCGAACGACGAACGCTTCGACGACCGCGTTCGGGAGCATCGCGGGCGTGACGGTGAAATGGAACGTCGGCGCCGACCCGCGCGTACGCTCGGTCGTCTCCCACAGCACCCCGTGGCGCACCACGCTCAGCCGGATCTCGGCGTCGGGGAACGGCGATTGCACCAGCGCGGTCACCGTCTGACCGGGGGCATAACTGCTCTTGTCGAGCTTGACGGTGAGCGCGTTCGGGTCTTCCGCGTACCACGCCGTCTCACCCGTTCCGCCGACGTACACGTCGGCATCGGTTTCGGTCGCCGCGTCTCCGGCGACCGACGCGCGGACGCGGTACTCGCCCGGCTTCGGCGGGATCAGCGCGAGGTGCACGGGCTTCGCCGCGGTCGACGCGCCGGCGCTCGTCACGGTGCGGTACGTCACCGACTCGACGGGCTGCTCGGCGCCTTCGACGATCTGCGTGGCGCTCGCGTAGACCGCCGCCTGCAGTTCGACGTGCAGCGACGTCCCGGGGCGCGCGCGGCCGTCCGGATCGGTGGCGATCGCATCGACGCCGAGCGGGCTGCCGGCGGTGCCGACGTCGTCGGCCTTGACGCCGACCAGCGTGCCCGACGGCAGCGCCGTGAACGTCTTGGAGTCGGAGACCGCGACGTTCGAGGCGTCGGTCGTCTCCGCGTCCACCTCGTAGGTCATCGCGTACGGCAGCGCGCTCGCGACAGGAACGGGAACGGCGACGCTGCTCGTCCCGTCGGAGCGATTGGTGGCCGTCGTGTCGAGCACGTCGGTCGACGCGTCGGGGATCTGGTCGGGCCAGAACCAGTGCCGGCCGAACGTATAGCCGTCGTATCCGGGCGGCGCGAAATCGGCGCTGCTGCGCGTGACGGTATAGTGGGTCGGCGTTCCGGCGAGCGGCGCGCCGAACAGGTACGCGCTGGTCGCGTTCGCCGCGACGCTCGTCCCCGGCAGCGCGACGGCGCGGTCGAGGCGCAGGTCGACTTTGAAGTTCGGCGGCTTGAACTCGGCGACGCGGAAGTCGCCCGCGAGCGCTTCGCCGTCCCCGGCGCTCGCGCGCACGACGTACGTTCCGAGCGGATCGTCCCTGCCGATCGAAACCGGGAGCGACGTCATCCCGAACGCATCGAGCGCGCGGCGTCCGAGATCGCGTTTGCGTCCGTCGGGAAGCTCGAGCGTGAGCGCGTACGACGGCGCGAGCCCGCGCTCCAACGTGCCGTCGATCAAGAACCAGCCGACCGCGGTGAGCTGCGCCGTCTCGCCCGGCTGATAGAGCTCGCGGTCGGAGAAGATCGTGCCGCGGGAGATCGGCGTCGCCGACGACCAGCCGTTGAAGAAGGTGCCGTACGCGCCGCTGTACGCGTCGGTCCGCACGTACGTCCAGTCCTCGCCGAGCCGCACGATCGTGACGAACGCGGGCGACTCGTTGCGACCGCCGTCGCGCCGCGCGCACGCGGCGAATCCCGGCCCGGCGAGCGTCGCGAGCCCGTCCGCGCCGGTCGTGCCGCCGGCGCACGGGACCGGCGCGGTCTTCTTCTCGGCGTCGGCCTGCGAGGGGTAGATCTCGACGTGCGCGCCCGCCACCGGCGTTCCGTCGGAGATCCGGTTCACCGCGACGCGCGCCGCATCGGGGAAGAGCTGCGCGAACGCGCCGAGGTCAGTGAGCTGCACGATCCCCGTCGCCGAGAACGGCTGGTCGGGGAGGATCGGCGCGTGGACGCCGTAGGCGAGCGCGCCCGCATCCGCGACGAGCTTCGCGCGGAGCGGGACCTCGATCGTGCGCTCGACGTTGCGCGGCCCGCGCGCGTCGAAGCGCGGCCAGCTCAGCTCCGGCGGCAGCACGTCGCCGCGATCCGGGGCGCCGGCCGGGTCCGGCCACTCGACGACGTCGGGCGGATGCAAGGTGCGGAAGATCGCCGTGACGTCGGCCGGCGCGTTGACCGCGACGACGTTCAGCCGCACCTCGCGGTTCGCCGGGAACAGGTCGTCGCCGCTCGGCGCCCACACGTCGGGCGCGAGATCGCCGGTGCGGAAGGCGGCGTGCTGCGGCGCCGCGAGCGTCTGCCCGAACGTATCGCGCAGCGTGGGCCCGATGGACACGGCGTAGGTCGTGTTCGGGGCGAGCAGTGCGGCGTTCACGCCGACCACGCCGTCGTACCCGACCGCGAACGCCGTCGCACCCGGCGGCGGGCGCGGCGAGAGCGCCAGGGCCCCGATCGACTTCTGGTCGATCGGCGTGGTGAACGTGAGCGTCGGGTCGCCGCGCGCGAAACGGCGCGGGCCGTTCACGACCGTCGTCGTCACCCCGAGGAAGCGCAAGTCGTCGTGCGTCGTGAAGGTCCCTTTGAACGGTGCGTCGCTGGGAAGGTTGCCGTCGCGCGGCAGCACGCCGGGCTCGATGACGACCGCGTAGGTGGTCGCCTTCGCGAGCGGCCTGACCGGCACGAGCACGTACCGGTAGTCGCGCTGCGAGGGATCGAACGCCTCGCTCGGCGCCGGCGTCGCCGTCGGCTGCGGGCTCGCCGACGACGTCGCGGTATCGGGCGGGATCACGAGCGCGATGCGATCGCGGCCGTCTTGTCGCGGAGCGTCGCTCGGCACGACGTAGGCGTGCGCTTCGAGCGAGGCGCGCTCGAGCGCGACGTTCGCATCGAAGCGAATCTTCGGGACGAGGTCGTAACGCGCATCGGCGTCGTCCTTCCCCGGAAGATCCCCGATCGCCAGCGCCGGCGTCGAGAACGTCCACGCGACGTCCGTATCGAGCGAGCGGCCGCGGGCATCGCGCAGCCCTTTGCTCACCGTCACGCGCACGCGCGTCGCCGCCGGCCACGCCCGCTCGGCATCGAAGCCGATCATGCGAGGCGTCAGAAAGCGGAAGCGTCCCGCGAACGCTGGGTCGATCGAGAAGTGCGCGAGGATCGCGCGCTCGCCGGGCGACTCCAGCTGCTCGAGCGGGATCAGGTCGTCGCGAAAGACGATTCGCAGCTGCGCCGGCGTCCCGGCTTCTCCGGCCGGCGAGACCGAGGAGATCATCGGCGGGAGCGCCGGCGCCGGGAGCGCGGAGATCGCCGGAAGCGGAGCGGGCGGAGCCGTCGCGCCCGCGCCGGGCGCGCGCTGCGCGCAGCCCGCGGCACAGACGGCGGCGAGCGCGATCGTCAGAGCTGAGAAGCAGCGTGAAACCACCGGCCCGACCGATGTTCGCGTCGGAAACGGCGATACCCGCGGCGAACGGTGCCGCATGAACATCGCGGCGGCCGGGCTCGCACCGCAGTCGGCCGGTTCACCGAACGCCGACGAGCGAAGCAGACGGACGTGAACCGGCAGACGATCGCCCTCGCGGCGTTCGCCGCGTTCACGCTGCTCGCGTATGCCGCGCGGCCGATCGGTCCGCGCGCATTCGCGGGCGGCGCGAACGCCCTGACGTTCGAAGATCGCGCCGGGAACACGCTCGGAACGATCCTGGCGCGCGACGACGAGCACGCGGTCCGCGTCCCGCTCGAGCGGGTCTCGCCGCGCTTCATCGGGGCGATCCTGGCCGCCGAGGACGCGCGCTTCGGGGAGCACGGCGCGGTGGATCCCCTCGCGCTGGCGCGGGCCGCGTGGGATATGGCGC
Source organism: Vulcanimicrobiota bacterium (assembly GCA_963795405.1). Lineage (GTDB taxonomy): Bacteria > Vulcanimicrobiota > Vulcanimicrobiia > Vulcanimicrobiales > Vulcanimicrobiaceae > Vulcanimicrobium. The sequence continues at coordinate 176,408 of CAWCHS010000003.1, read as the reverse complement.
GGACCGGGCACCCGGTCTCGGGCGGCTCGACGATCGCGATGCAGCTCGCGCGGCTGCGCTTCGGCTTGCCGCACACGCTGTTCGGGAAGGTCGAGGAGATCGTGCTGGCCGAGCGGATCGCCGCCGGAACGGCGCCCGCCACGATCCTCGAAGCGTACGTGAACCGGCTGCCGATGGGCGGCGATCTCGTCGGCATCGAGGCCGGCGCGCGCACGTACTTCGGGCTCCCCGCGGCGGAGCTCGATCTGGCGCAAGCCGCGCTGCTGGCGGCGCTTCCCAACGATCCCGTCCGGCTCGATCCGTACGATCGCCCGGCGGCGCTCGAAACGCGTCGCCGGGCCGTGCTCGCGCGGATGGTCGCGATCGGCGTCGTCAGCGCTGCGGACGCGCGGCGCGCCGCGCTCGAGCGCGTCGTCGTGCTGCCGCGCCGCGAGGGAGTCGCGGCCGCGCCGCATCTGCTCTTCCGACTCGCCGGGCGGATCCCGCCGTCGGCGACGCGCGTGCGCACGACGCTCGACATCGGCCTGCAGCGCGCCGTCGAAACGGAGACCGCGCACGTCGTCGCCGCGCTCGCCGACCGCGGCGTCCGCGACGCCGCGGCGATCGTGCTCGACAACCGCGACGGCGCGATCCTCGCGTACGCCGGATCGGCGGACTACTTCGCGCGGGAAGGCGCGGGAAAGAACGACGGCGTCGTCGCCCTGCGCCAGCCCGGTTCCACGCTCAAACCGTTTCTGTACGAGCTGGCCTTGGAACGGCGGATCGTTCGCCCGACGACGATCCTCGCCGATGTCCCGGCGACGTACGCGATCCCCGGGCTGCGGTCGTACTCGCCGAGCGATTACAGCGAGCGGTTCGCGGGGCCCGTTCGCGCGCGGATCGCGCTCGCCGATTCGCTCAACATCCCGGCGGTCCGCGTGCTGAGCGCCGTCGGCGTCGCGACGTTCCTGCGGCGGCTGCACGCGCTCGGTTTCCGACACCTCACGCAAACCGCCGATCACTACGGGCTGGGTCTCGCCCTCGGCGACGGCGAGGTGACGCTCGAAGAGCTCGCCGGCGCCTACGCCACGCTCGCCGACGGCGGCCGCATCGTTCATCCGCACGCGTTGTCCGACGATGCAGCGTCGGAACGTTCACCAGGGATATCCGCGACGTCGGCCGGAGCCGTGGAAGCCCCAGGAGCCGCGGCGAGGCCGGACGGTGATTCCGATGAGATCGGTGCGCCGCGCGAATGGGCGCTGGTGACCGACATGCTGGCCGATGCGCACGCGCGCGCTCGTGCGTTCGGCATTGCATCGCTGCTGCGAACGTCGTTCCCGAGCGCGGTGAAGACCGGGACGTCGTCGGACTTTCGCGACACCTGGACCGTCGGTTTCACCCGCGATTACACGGTCGCGACGTGGGTCGGCAATTTCACCGGGTCGCCGATGCAGCGGGTCAGCGGCGTCACCGGCGCCGCGCCGCTCTGGAACCATATCATCCGCCGCCTCGCGCAGCGCACGCCCCCGGCTCCGTTCGCTCCGCCGGCGGGATACGTCCGCCGGCCGATCTGCGCGACGACGGGACACCGCCCGACACGCGCCTGCGACGCGGTCGTGCTCCGAGCTGCTCGACGCCGGCGACCTGCGCGACTGGAACGAGCCGCCGGCGCCGCTCGCCCGTCGTTACGACGCCTGGCTCGCGGCGCAGCCGCCACGGCCCGGCGATCCGCTGCGCATCGTCGCGCCGCAAAACGGCGACACGTTCGTCGCGGCGCCCGGCGCGCGGATCGCCGTGATCGTGCGCGGAGCGCCGCGCGCAACCTGGACGCTGAACGGCCGCGCGATCGCGGGCGGCAGCACTCGCTGGACGCTGCCGCTCGCACGCGGCCGGTGGACGCTGCGCGCGCAGGCGGGAACGCAAACCGACAGCGTGACGTTCGGCGTCGGCGATGCGCCGCCGCGCGCGTCCCGAATCGGCTTCACGGTGCGCTGACATCGCGACGCCTGCTCCACGGGAAAGTTCCCGGCGCTCGCGGGAACCCGCACCATGAACGTTACGCCGGGGAATGGGTTCGGGAGGCGCTATCTTCGGCCGATCCTCAGTTCCGCATCATGGGGCTGCTCTTGATCTTCATCTTGCGCACCGCCCGCAGCCGACAGTACTGACGCCTCCGCACGATTCGGCGAAAAAGAAAAGAGCCCGGACGGAATCCGGGCTCTTCGTTTTGCGCGCTCGGGTGGAGCGGCGTGGGTTACTTCGCGGCGGCCTGTGTGGTCTGGGCGGTCGTCTTCACGACCCGGTCGGCGGCGGCGGCGGCGTCCTTCTGCGCGGCGCCGAACAGGTCGGCGAGCTGGAGCGCGAACACGCTCTGCTGCTCGAGGACCTTCTGCGCGAACGTCACGTTGAGCTGCGCCAGCTCGGCGAACGTCGGGAGGCTCTCGAAGCTCGGGATGGCCGGGACGGGCAGGGTCGGCAGGTTGGCGACGGCGTCGCGGACCGAGCCCATGGCGGCGAGCTGGACCGACTGCGCTTGCTTGAGCGTGTCGAGGCCCTGCTGCTGCAGCTTCTCGAGCGTTTCGATGTAGGTGGCGGGCACGAGCGGTTCTCCTTCGAAGTGCGGTGCGTGCTAAGTATACCAAGCACAGCTTGGCGCGTCAAGCGGCGTGCGAACCACATCAAGCACCCCGCTCCACGAACCCCCGGTACACGCGGAGGAGCGTCTCTTTCTGCTCGGCGGAGAGGCGGCCGTCGGTCCGGATCGCTTCTTCGACCGAGTGCTCGGCGGCGCCGGCACCCGGCTGGGGCGCGTCGAGCAGGCCGGCTTGCGCGTACATCGTCTCGGCCGAGATGCGCAGCGCGGCGGCGATGTTCTTGAGCACGTCGGCGGACGGTTTGTGGATCCCGCGCTCGATCTGGCTCAAGTACGGGTTCGAGATCTTCGCCACGTCGGCGAGCTGGCGCAGCGACAAGTTCGCGAGCTCGCGCTGCGCGCGGATGAACTCGCCGACTCCGCGCCAGGGATCGTTGCCGTCCTCCGCCATCACATGTCGAGGCCGCCGTTGATCGTGTAGACCGCGCCGGTGATGTAGCTCGACTCCGGCTCGAGCAGGAACTTCACGACGCGCGCGACCTCCTCAGGCTTCCCGAGCCGGCGCTGCGGGATCTTCTCGATCACCGTGTCGAGCACGGTCTGGGGCATCGCCGAGACCATCTCGGTCGCGATGAAGCCCGGCGCGACGACGTTGACGGTGATTCCCTTGCGCGCGGTTTCGAGCGCGAGGCTCTTGGTGAAGCCGAACAGCCCCGCTTTCGAGGCGGCATAGTTCGCCTGTCCGACGTTTCCGGTCTCGCCGATCACCGAGCTGATGTTGACGATCCGTCCCGAGCCTCGCTCGAGCATGTGCTCGAGCACCGCCTTCGTCATCGCGAAGGCGCCGAAGAGGTTCACGTTGAGCACGTTGTGCCAGTCGTCGTGCGACATCTTGCGCACCGTCTTGTCGACGGTGATCCCGGCGTTGTTCACCAAGAAGTCGATGTGGCCGAAACGCTCCATCACTTCGGCGACGACGCGCTCGCAGTCTTTCGGATCGTCGACGCGCCCCTGGTGCACCGAAACCTGGCCGCCGCCGGCTTCGAGCTTCGCCTGCAGCGCCTGGGCCGGCTCCTTGCCGCGGCTGTAGCCTGCGGCGACGCTCGCACCGGCCTCCGCCAGCATCGTCGTGATCGCGGCGCCGATCCCCCGCGTCCCGCCGGTGACGAGTGCGACCTGTCCGTCGAACATTGGTGGTCCTTCCTGTGCGCCAAGTGGAGCGTCTGAGCCGAGCTTGCTCCTTCTCATGGCCGTCGACGGCTTTCCCTTCAACCTCGAGCGAGCAAGGGCTTTCAGGTTCGGTCTGTGAAGCGGATGGGAACAACGGGCCTCGGAGGCGCTTGCATCACCTACGAACTCTACGACGCGACGTACCTCGCGCTCGCCCCAGCCAGACTTACCGCCGCCACCGCGCAATGGGTCTTCGGGAACCCGCTCAATCCGTTTTCGCACACGCTGGCCGGCCGGGTGATGAACGCCTCGGCCGAGGTCTTCTCCGGACTCGCACGACGCCGCGGGAAGCCCGCCTGGAACGTCGGAGCCATCCCCCAAACCATCGACGAGCGGCCATTCGGCTCGCTCGTTCGTTTTGTGGGGGGTGCGAAGCCCGAGGCGCCGCGCGTGCTGTTCGTCGCCCCGCTCTCCGGACACTATGCGACGCTGCTGCGCCAGACGGTGCACAGCTTCGTCGGCGCGCACGACGTGTACGTGACCGACTGGAGCGACGCACGCGACGTCGGGCTCGAGCGCGGCCGCTTCGACCTCGACGACTACATCGCGTATCTGCTCGATTGGCTCCGGCTCCTCGGCCCCGACACGCACGTCGTCGCCGTCTGCCAGCCGGCGCCGCTCGTGCTCGCGGCGATCGCGCTGCTCGCCGCGCAGAACGATCCCGCGCAGCCGCGCTCGATGACGCTGATGGGCGGCCCCATCGACGTGCGCGTCGCGCCGACTTCGGTGACGGAGTTCGCCTCGGCGCACTCGCTGGCGTGGTTCGAGCGTGAGGTGATCGCCCGCGTCCCGTCCTGGTACGCGGGCGGCGGGCGCGCCGTGTATCCCGGGTTCCTGCAGCTCGGCGCGTTCATGGCGATGAATCCCGACCGGCACGTGAACGCGCATTGGAAGATCTTCGAAGACCTCGTGCGCGGCGACGGCGACTCGGCGAACGCGCGCCGCGCGTTCTACGACGAGTACCTCGCGGTGATGGACATGACCGCCGAGTTCTACCTGCAGACCGTCGACGTCGTCTTCCAGCGCGCCTCGCTCGCGGCGGGGACGATGCGCTGGCGCGGTGCCCCCGTCGATCCCGCGGCGATCCGCGCGACCGCGCTGATGACGGTCGAAGGCGAGCTCGACGACATCTCCGCGCCCGGACAGACCTATGCGGCGCACGCGCTCTGCGGCGCGATCCCCGACGAGCGCCGCGAGCATCTGCTGCAGCGCGGCGCCGGCCACTACGGGATCTTCAGCGGCACCCGCTGGCGCACCGAGATCGCGCCGCGCATCGCCGCATTCATCGCCGCTTCGTAAGCGCCCGCAGCGCACGCCGCGAGTCCGACGCTTCCGCCGCTGCCGGTATGCGACTACGGCGTCATGCGATGGAGGATCGTCGGGCCGGTTTGGTCGCGGCGCGCCTCGCCGCGGACGAGCAGGTGGCGCAGATGCGCGAGCGTCTCGGCGACGGCGAACTGCTGATGGTCGGGCGCGAGCTCGTCGAAACGCTTGTTCCGGCGCGTCCAATGCAGCCGGCGCGCGATCTCGGCGGCGCTGAGCGCTTCACCGCCGAGCGCCGCGACGATCTCGCGCTCGCGCGCGTGCGTATGCGCGCGCAGTTCGCCGATGCGCCGGCGCAGGTGCGCGAAGGGCTCGCCGTGCGCGGGCAGCGCGTCGTCGGTCCCCTGCGCCTCGGCGGTGTCGAGCGCGGTCAGATATTCGCCGATCGGGTCGCGGTCGCTGTCGCGCCACTGGCCGACGTGCGGGGTGATCGGCTCGAGGACGTGGTCGCCCGTCAGCAGACGGTTCGTGCGAAGGTCGAGATAGCAGCAATGGCCGGGGCTGTGTCCCGGCGTCCACACCGTGCGCAGCCGCGTCCCGACCAGCTCGCCGTCGGCGAGCGTGTGCGTCGGCTCGGCGAAATCGGTCTTCGCGTGCCAAGCGTTCTCGTCGTCGTCGGGCTCGACCGTGAGACCGTTGCGGGCGAGCCACTCGTCCGCGGCACGGTCCGCGGCGCGCACGTCGCGCAGCTGCTGCGCGAAGGCCCAATCGCGCTCGTGGACCAGCAGCGCCGGAACGCCGCGACGCCGCAAGCTGCCGGCGAACCCGTAGTGATCGTGATGAACGTGGGTGATTGCGATCCGTGCGACGTCGGCGAGGGCGTACCGATGCGCGGCCAGGCCGGCTTCGAGCGCGGCGGCGACGTCGTCGGTCTTCCAGCCGCAGTCGACGAGCGTCAGCCCGTCGTCCTCCGCGACGGCATACGCGTTGACGTGGCGCAGCGGGCTTCCCGTCATCGGCAGGCGGATCTGGACGATTCCGTCGCCGAGATCGGTGGTGAGCGAAAGTGCGACGGGCTGCGACATCGCGCAGCCCGTTCCTCATTCCGGCGCGAACCCCTCGGCGCTAGGCGCCCTCGGCCTCGTCGTACGCCAGCACGCGCGCGGCGAGCTCGGTGCGGTTGCGCGAGTTCGTCTTGCGCAGCAGACGCTTGAGGTGGAAGGTCGCGGTCGAGCTGGCGATCGAGAGCGTCTCGCCGATCTCGCTGCTCGATGCGCCGCGCAGCACCTCGCCGAGCACCTGGCTCTCGCGGCGGCTGAGCCCGAAGTCCGACATCGCGCGCACGATCGTCGCGCGGCGCCGCGCCGGTTCGACCGTGACGAGGAAATACGGCGCGGACGCGCCGAGGAGCCGCGCGACGCGCAGCACGGCGAGCGGGAGCGCGCGCGTCACCGACGGCTCGCTGCAGCCGGCCAGCTCCTCGATCATCTCGGCCAGCGTGTGCGCGAGCAGCGCCGACACACCGCCGTCGCGTGGCCGGTACAGTGCGTGGAGCGGCGCCTCTTCGCCGCCGACGTCCTCGGTCAGCACGGTACGCAGATTCTCGTCGACGACGAACGTCACGGGTGGGACGCGACGCAGCGCGGGACTGATGTCGTCGATCACCCGATGGGTGAACGAGGCGCCGTGCTCGCTCAGGAAGCGCCGCGTCCGCGCGAGCTGCGCCGGGCGGAACATCCCGCCCGCGGCCTCGAGGCGAACGACGGCCAGCGGGCCTTCGAACCGCCCGAACACGAGAAAGGCGACGCCGCGCTGGCCGCGCCGCACCGAGAGCGTCGGGAGCTGCTCGTCACGGAGCTGCGCGTCGCGCGCGACTTCGACCCATTCCGATTCCTCCGCCCCGTGCGGAGCCCGCTGCGGCACGCCCGCCGGAAACGAGCGCACGGAGTAGCGGCTGGCTCCGGCGATGGTCGCCAGAGCTTCCCCGACGTGCGGAAGGGCGGTATCGAGCGTCATGACGGCCTCCGTGCTGTCCGCGGCTCAAAAAGGAAAGACTCCCCGTCACCGATCCTTATTTCCGCCTTCGGCAGCGGCTAACGGGTCGGGGCGATCAATTATTGCCAGACGTTGCGGATGCCGGTCTTCGTGTGACGCAGCCAGTCGGAGAAATCCGGCGCCGTCATCGGCTGCGCGATCAGGTAGCCCTGGAGCTGCTCGACCCCGTTCGAGACCGCCCACTGCGCCTGCTCGCGGTCTTCGACCCCGTCGGCGATCGCCGGGATCTGGAGCGATTGGGCGACGCCGATCGCCGCGCGCGCCACCCGGCGCGCCTGCGGGTCGTGGGCCGCCGGCCGGGTGACCTTGGGATCGATCTTCAGGAAGTCGAGCGGGACCGCGGCGAGGTTCTGCAGCGAGGTCGCCGAGGCGCCGAAACCGTCGAGGCCGATCGGAATCCCGAGCCGGCGCAGGCGCCGCAGAAACGCGGCCGCGTTCGATTCGGCCAGCGAGGCGACGTCGCGGATCTCGATCGCGACACGCGCCGCGACGTCGTCGATATCGGCGAGCGCGGACTCCAGCTCTTGCCACACGGCGTCGCTGGCGTTCGAGACGTTCACGTGCACGCGCACGTCGATGCTGTCGCCGCCGTGCCCGTTGCCGGTCGTGTGACGCAGCGTCTCGGCGACCGCGTGGATCACCTTGAGATCGAGCGCCGACGAGCCGAGTACGCCGCCGCGCGTCTCGAGGAAGGTGCGCGGCGTGAGCCAGCCGCGCGTCGGATGCCGCCAGCGCACGAGCGTCTCGGCACCGACGACGCGCATCGTCGCGGTCGAGACGATCGGCTGGAAGCAGAACATGAAGTCGCGCTCGAAATCGGCGTCGCGCAAGCCCGCCCGAAACTCGCGCCGCGCGCGGACGTCCTGGCTGACGGCGTCGCGGTACCAGCGCACCCGCGAGCCGCCGGACTCCTTCGCCGCGTACAGCGCCTCGTCGGCGTGCTGCAGCAGCTCCTCGGGCGTGTTGCCGTCGGTCGGCGAGACCGCGACGCCGATGCTGGCCTGCACGACGCGCACGTACGCGCCGTCCTGCACCTCGACGCGAATTCGCTCGAGGAAGCGTTCTGCCGCCTCGACCATTTCGAGCTCGTCGCCGGCGACGCCGAGGACGGCGACGAACTCGTCGCCGCCGATCCGGCCGACGAAATCGCCGCGCCGCGTGCTCTCCTTCATCCGGCGCGCCGCTTCCATCAGCGTCTGATCGCCGACGGCATGACCGAAGGTGTCGTTCACCGCCTTGAAGCCGTCGAGGTCGATGAACAGGATGCCGACGGACGAGCCGGTGCGGCGGGCGGCGGCGAGGGCGTCGTCGATGAACCGGATCGTCGCGCTGCGGCCCGGCAGGTCGGTGAGCGGATCGTTGGCGGTTTCGCGGACCTCGGTGTGCTCGTCGGGGGCGCGCGCCAGCAGCCGCGCGACGGCACCGGCGAGCGCGCGCGCGCTGCGGTGCGGGATCGTCGCCTGCTCCGGCCAGCGAAGCGCGAACACGTGGCCCGACTCGCCGGGGAGGCGCGCGACGTACTTCTCGTTGCTGAAGCTCTCGGGGACGCGCGCGCGCATCGTCTCGGCGGCCAGCGCGCGCACGGTCTTCTCTTCGACCCCGTTCGCGGCGAACGCGACGAGCGTCCCGATCGGGTCGGCCACCAGCGCGACATCGGCGCCGACGACGGCGAGCGCGGCGGACAGGAAGACGCGCAGCAGCTCCTCGACCGGCCGGCGCGATTCGATCGCGACGTTGAACAGTTCGGTGAGCCGTTCGACGTCCTCGTCCCGTACGGACGGATCGATCCCGATGCCGTTCACCTCGTGCCGCTCCTTGGCATCGCCGGACCGGGGGGCGACGAAAACGATCCCTCCACGTCGAGGTGATTACCACCGCCGAAGGGACTTCCGCTCGCAAGCCAGCGCCGGTCGGCCAGGACTATCCGGACGGAGAGGCGGGGCGTCCCGAGCGCCCTCGGGCCGAACGTCCCGAGCATGGGGTACGGCCGTCGAACGCGCCGTCCGCTGGCTTCCGCGCCGCGATCGCCTCGCCGTCCATCACGTGCAAGCCCGCTCGCCGCGCCGGGAGATGCGAAAAGGCACACGTCCGGCGCTCGAAGAGCGCGCGAAGGCCGCGGCGGTTCGCCGGAAGAGGGACGCATCGGGTGATGATGCACGCTGGGGCGTCTATCGCAGATCGTGGTCCGCGTCACCTTCCGTCGGCGGCTCCTGAAACGAGCGGTCGTCTGCGTCGTGCACCCGACGCCCGACGCGCGGCACTACGGACCACCCAAGCGTCCCCTCTTTTCCGGGGATACGCCTGAAGCCGGACCGGGAATCACGAGGGGGTGAAGCGCCGTCGTCTCGTGCCGGCGATCCTGGGGCTGGCCATCGCGATCGCCGCGGGCCTCGCGCTGGCGCGCGACGCGGTCGCCGCCTATGCGGTGAACGCCGTCGCCCGCGGGATGGGCTACCGGGTGAGCGAGACCAAGTTGACCCTCGGGACGCAGACGCTCTCGCTGATCGCTCCGGTCGTCACCAACGCGCGCGGCGAGCCGGTCTTCGCCGCCGACCGGGTCGACATCGCGTACTCGCTGCGCGACCTGCTCCCCGGCGGCCGCCGGCGGTTCGGCCTGACCGCGGTCGACCTCGAGCGCCCGCGCGTCACGCTGATCCACGAGGCCGACGGGACCTACAATGTCGCCCCACCGCCGGCCGGCGCGGCGCAGCGCCCCGACAACACCCCGCTCGACGTGCGGATGCGCGTCCGCGACGGCCAGATCGCGTTCGTCGACCGGTTCGTCGTCCCCGGGCAGGAGCGGCGCGAGTCGCTGGTCGGGGTCAGCGCCGACGCGGTCCTCGCGCCGACCGATCCTTCGTACTATCGCGTCGACGCGACGCTGGTCGACGCCGGCCGGCGCTATCCGATCGCCGGCCGGGCGCGATTCGACCACCGGCGCGGCTTCGCAGCGCAGCATTGGTGGGCGCCCGAGCTGCCGATCGGGCCGCTGGCGAACTTCGGGCTCTCCACGCACACGGTGAACGTCGTCGACGGGCGACTGCTCCGGCTCGACGCGCGGGTCTACGGTTTCCTGCAGCCCGGCGGCACGACGGATACGCACGTCGGCGTGCACGCACAGCTCGCCGGCGGCACGGTGTACGCGCAGCAGCTCGCGCTCCCGGTGCGCGGCGCGCACGGTCCGCTCACCCTGACCTCCGACGGCCTGCAGACGACCGGCATCGACGCCACGCTCGCCGGCGCGCCCCTGCACCTGGTCGGCGGCGTGTACGGCCTCGCGCAGCCCACCCTGCGCTTCGTCCTGACCGCGCACGGACCGCTCGCGCGCCTGAAGACGATCGCCGCCGCGGCCGCGAAGCGCCCGCTCTCCGGCGACGTCGCGCTGACGATGCGCATCGACGGAACGCTGGCCGACCCGCGCATCGAAGGGACGTTCTCCTCGAACCGCTTCGTCTACGACCGCTATGTGCTCGCGCACGCCGGCGGGACGCTGGTCGTGCAAGGACAGACGCTGCAGATCGTCGAGGCGCACGCGGGATACGGACCGCTGGCGTTGCAGGCGGCCGGAACGCTACGGCTGGCGCACCACGTCACCGCCGACCTCGTCACCAGCGTCGATGGTCCCAGCGACGCGCTGCCGTACGCGAACCAAGTGCTCCCGAACGCGACGGTGCACGGCGTCGTCGTCCTCGACGGCGTCGACACGCAGCTCGGCGCGCACGGCTACCTGGCGGCGCGCGGCGCGGGCGGCTCGCTCGACGCGCCGTTCGACGTCGCGCCGAACGGCGTCGGAACGATCGGACCCCTCGGCTTCGCGCGGAGCGACGGCGCGGCGATCTACGCGCGGCTGGCGATCGACCGGCCGCACGACGCGCTGACCGGCGTCGTCTCCGTGCACCGCCTCGCGCTGCGCGCACCGCGCGCTTCGGCGCTGCCGGGGATCGATGCGAAGGCGCTGCCCGCGCTGCGCGGCGCGCTCGACGCCGATGTCGCGCTCAACGTCTCCGGCGCGAAGCTCGAGTCGGCTGCCGGGACGCTGCATGTGCGCGGCGCCGGCGTGGGCGCGCTCGCGCTCGGCGATGCGGACGTGCGCGTCGGCGGCGCGGGCGAGCGCGCCCAGCTGCGGTCGATCCGCGTGCGCGGCCCATTGGCCGATCTCGACGGCGACGGCGCGTATGCTTACGGCACGCTGGCACTCGAAGGACGCGTCCGCACCACCTTCGCGCGGCTGCGCCCGCTGCTGCGCGGGATCCCGGCGAACGGCGCCCTCGACGCGCCGTTCCGCGCCGTCGCCGACGCGCGCACGCAGACGCTGCAGGTCGACGGCGCGCGTTTCGGCGACGCGCGCGTCCGCGGCATCGCGCTGCGCGACGCGTCGGCGACGATCGTCAAACGCGGCGATGCGCTCCAGGTCGCAGCGCTGCGTCTCGGCATCGCCGGCGGAAGCGTCGTCGCGCGCGGGAGGCTCGGCGCCGGCGCGACGCTCGTCGCGAGCGCGAGCGGGATCGACGCGAGCGCGCTCGGCGGCGGGAGTGTTCCGCTGCACGGCGGGCGCATCGATGCGCTCGCCGCGGCGAGCGGTCCCCTCGGCGCGCCGCACGCAACGCTGGCCGCGACGATCTCCGGCGCACGGGTCGACGGCACGCCGCTCGACGGCGTCGCGCTCGCACGGTACGACGGCGACCGCCTCACCTTCGACGACGCGGCGGCCGACTACGGCAGCGCGGTCGCGACGGTCGAGGGCAGCATCGCCGGACTCCGGACGTCCGCGCTCGCGCCGCGGCTCGATCTCGTCGCGCACGTGCGCGGCCTCGACGTCGGCGCGCTCGCGACGATCGCCCATCTGCCGCTGCGCTACCCGGAGGCCGGCGCCGACGCGGACCTGCGGATCACCGGTTCGCCGAACGCGCCGCTCGTCGACGGCAGCGCGCGGATCCCGGCCGGTTCGATCAACGGACTCGCCTTCCGCGACGTCGTGGTGCCGGTGCACGGCGGCCTCGCGTCGATCGTGGTGAGAGGCGGGCGCGCGACGGTCGGGACGACGACGATCGCCTTCGACGCGACCGCGACACCGTCGCGCGCTCGCGTCGCGCTGCGCGCCGCGCACGTCGACCTCGCCGACTTCAACGACTATTTCGACGCCGCCGACACGCTGCACGGGAGCGGCCGCGCCGACGTCGCGCTGACGATCGGCCGCGCGAGCTTCGCGAGCTCCGGCGACGTCGCGCTGCGCGATACGCAAGTGCGCCGGCTGCCGATCGGTGACGTCGCCGCGACGTGGTCGACCCGCGCCCGCACGATCGTCGCCCGCACGACGATCGGCGGCCCGCACGGCCTGCTGCGCGCGCACGGCTCGGCGACGCTGCCGGCGCGGGACCCGCTGCGCCGGCTCGCCGCCAGCGACCTCGATCTCAGCGCGAGCGTCGCCTGGTTCGACCTCGCGACGTGGCTCCCGGCCCTCGGGATGCAGAACGTGCCGGCGATCGGGCGCGTCGACGGCAGCGCGCGCGTGCGCGGCGTGGCGCCCGCGCTCTCGGTCGCCGCCGATGCGACGCTGACCGGCGGCCGCGTCGGCCGCATCCCGATCGACGAGCTGCGCGTCACGGCGAGCGCCGACCGCGGTCGCGCGCACGTCACGCGCGCCGAGCTGCGCGCGCTCAACCTCGTCGCGAGCGGGTCAGGAAGCTTCGGTTTCGGCCCGCACGACCCGATCGATCTCGCGCTGCGCGCGACGACGCCCGACATCGGCGCGCTCGCGCTCGGCGCCACCGGCACGTCGTACGAGCTCGGCGGGGCGTTCGACGGTACGCTGCAGATCGCGGGGACGCGCCTTGCGCCGAGCGTCGAGGCGCTCGCGACGCTCGACCGTCCGCGCTACGCGAAGCTCGTCGCGACGCGCGCGCACCTCGACCTCGCCTTCGCCGGACGGCGCCTGACGCTGCGCGACGTCTCGCTCGACGAGCCCGCCGGACGCGTCGCGCTCTCGGGAAGCGTTCCGGCGACGCTGCGGCCGCCGTTCGTCGACCGTCGCGACGCGCCGGTCGAGGCGCGCATCCTCGCTCAGAACCTCGACCTCGGCGATTTCTCGGCGCTCTTTCCGAAGGGCACGAAGCTCGGCGGCGTCGTCGACGGTGACGTGCGCGTCGGCGGAACGCTGGCGGCGCCGGCGCTGGCCGGAACGCTCGCGCTGACCAAAGGCGCGTACAGCTCGCCGATGCTCGCCTCGGAGCTGCGGAACGCGCGGCTCGGCGTGCGCTTCGCCGACCGCACCGCGCTGCTGACGGCGCTGCACGCCGACATGGGCGGCGGCGCGGTCGACGGCACGGGCCAGGCCACCGTGGGCGACCTGCGCGCGCCGCAGCGGAGCCTCGCGTTCGACGTGACCGCGACGGCGAAGAACCTCGGCCTCGACGTGCCGAAGCTCGTGCGCGCGAAGGTCGACGGGACGCTGCGGCTGAGCCGCATCGCCGGCGCACCGGTCGAGGTCGGCGGAGACCTGGCCTTCACGCACTCGCGGCTTTCGGTCTTGGCGCTGCTCCCGAAGGGCTCGGCGGCGGCGAAGGGCGCGCCGCTGCCGGTCGCCTTCGATCTCGCCGTCGCGGCGCCGAGCGACGATCGCATCCAAGGCCCGAACGTCGACATCGGCGCGACGGGACACGCGGTGCTGGGCGGAACGCTCGCCGCGCCGACCCTGCAGGGACGCTTCCGCGCGACGGACGGATCGCTGAGCTTCTATCGTACGTTCGTGCTGCAGAGCGCGAGCGTCGCCTTCGATCCGTCGGACGGGATCGTTCCGTACGTCGACGCGACCGCCACGACGTCGGTCCCCGATCCGCAGACCGACATCCTCTTGCACGCGTACGGGCCGGCGACCGGGCTGACGCTCGATCTCGCCTCGCGCCCCGACTACGACAAGTCGCAGATCGTCGGACTGCTGGTCGACGCGCAGGCGCTGGGCGCGGTCAACGGCGTCGCCCCGACCTCACCGGGGAGCAGCAATCCGAACGCGCTGCAGAACGCGGCGCTCGGCTTCGCCGGGTCGCAGTTCACCAACGCGATCTTCAAGCCGTTCAACAGCTCGATCGGCAACGCGCTGGGCTTCCAGACGTTCGCCTTCGCGCCGGACTTCACCGGCGGCTTCAGCGCGAGCGCGACGCGCCGCTTGGGCGAGCACGTCACGGCCTCGTTCGCCGAGCAGCAGACGCCCGGCGGTCAGCGCCAGAGCGTCGGGATCGCCGGCAACTTCTCCGATGCGACCTCCGTGCAGCTGACGCTGTACGGTGGCGGTCAAGCGGCGCGCGCGATCGGCGTGATCCCGCCGCTGACGCAGACGCAGCCGACGAACCTGCAGCTCGAGGCGCTGGTCCCTCCGCAAGGCTCCAACGGATTCGTCTTCTCGTTCGTGAAGAAGTTCTGGGCCGGCAAGCGGCCCGCGCCCAGCCTCAAGACGTTCACCGCGGAACCGGCCGGCGCGAAGCCGGCGGCCGCGATCAGAACGGAACGTTGAGCAGCTTCATCCCCCAGTCGACCCACATCTGACTCGCCGCGGGCGCGTCCTTGGCCTTCGAGGCCATCGTTTCTTGTTTCATCATCATGGCGTGCATGTCGGTGAGCGCCATGCAGACCAGCTTCGTGCCGTCGGCGGCGGTCGCGGCCATCTCGTGATTCTGCGTCATCATCGCCGAGCTGTCTTTGTCCGACGCTTTGCGGCAAACGATCGTCGCGGTCGTCGGCTTCATGCCGCTCTCGTCCGACATCGAGGATTGCGCCATGACGGACGCGGGGAGCAGCGCGGCGCCGAGCGCCAGCGCGGAAACGAGCATGCGCATTGCGAAAAGCCCTCCGGAGAAGCGAGAACGAGTACTTTCCCGATGTTAGTGCTCGACGCCCCTGGCGGCGGTAAGCGTCCTTACGTTCGCGGGGACGTTCGAATGCGGAGTCCATCGGCGTCCCCGGTACAGCGGATTCTTCTTCCGCTTCGGCGCGCGATACGGCCGCGCGAGCACCGTCAGCCGATCAGCCGCCAAGGCGCGGGCTCGTGCCGCACGAACGCCTCGCGCACTTCCTCCAGGGCGCGGCGCTGCGCAGAGAACATCAGCAAGGCCGGCGCTTCGTCGAAGCTCGCCCAGCGGTGCGCGTCGTGCACGTCGTCTTCCAGGACGATCGCATCGACCGCGTCGTCCACCCGGGTCACGAAGAACGGCACGTGCACGACCTTGTCGCGCACCGGGTCGTAGAACGCGTCGAGCACGCCGGCGGTATACAGCACGCTCATCGTCAGCCCGGTCTCCTCGAGCAGCTCGCGGCGCGCCGCGTCCGTCGCGCGCTCGCCCGGCTCGACGCCACCCATCACGACCGTCCAGCCGCCGGCGAACGCGCCGCCGGCGCGGCGCACGAGCAGCACCCGCGTCCCCTCGCCCGCGCCGCGCAGCACGACGACCGCCACGGCATCGGGCCGGATCTCCGCCATCGCGCTCAGAACAGCCCCGACTCGTCCACGTCGATCGTGATCGCGGAGACGCGACCGCCGTCGACGACGAGCGTGATCGTCTCCGGCAGTCGAACGGGCCGATGCGGCACCGTTTGCGTCGTGCTCGCCACCGAGGCGCCGTACGACACGACGAAGCGCGCAGCGCGCGGCGGAGGGCCGCCGTAGATCGCGCGGACGCGCGCGTACGGCATGCCGACGTGCACGCCGCGGCCCGTTCCGGTATGCGAGAGATCGCGGTCGGCGATGCGTGCGTCGGGCGGCGGAGCGACGAACAGCGCGACGCTGCACTGATCGGTGCTCGCCGTCGCGAACGCGATGCGGTGCGCACGGTCGTATGCGACGAGCGACCAGATGCCGTTGCCGATCTTCGCCACCGGAGCGTTGCCGCCGCCGCACGCCATGCCCTCGAGCGTGCTGCCCGGGATGAAGTCGGGCCGCGTCATGAGGACCGAGGTCGCCTTCTCGCCGAGTCCCGTCGCGTCGCTGAACCACACGCCGAGGTCGGCAGCGAGCGCGAACGCCGGGATCGCAACGAGCGCCAGCGCGCCCGCGAGCGCGATGGAACGGAAGGCACGCGGCATGCGTCGAGCTCCTCTGCCGAACGCCGTCGGCTCGCCGGATTCCGCCCCGCGCGGTCCGACGACCCGTCGTTCGGGGAGCTCCCTCCCTCTCCCCTATTCGCGGCGTCCGAGCAGCTCGCGCGTCTCGCCGTGGCCGCCGGGATACGACGGTCAGCGCGCGGCGGTCACGACCAGCGTTCTGACGTTCACTGCATATTCGCGCGGATTCACCACCGACATGTACGCGGGCGCCGACCCGGACGATGCCGGTGACTCGAGCGGGAGGACCCAGATGCGGCGCGTCACGCCGCCCACCGGATCGTACAGCACGCCGCAGCGGCAATCGCGAGGCGTCCCGCTGAAGCGCAGCACGGCGTCGATGGCGCGCACGCCGTCCGCCGGAACGGCGACCGTGCGCGGCCACTTCAGCGTCGCCTTCGCGTAGTCGGGTTCGCCGTTCACCTGCGGGATGTCGGTGAGCGCGACGATATGTGAGTCGAGGATGGGCCGACGACGGAGGGCAAGGGCGTGCACGGCGGCGACGTGCGCGCGGTCCAGGATGACGGTACGGTCGGACGCCGGCGCTAGACGCTCCGCGACGGCCGTCGGTTCGTACACGCCGCCGAGCACCGTGGACGTCCACAACGCCGGCTGGACGGCTGCGAGGCTCGCGGCGGGAGAGACGTGATTCATCGCGGCCTCGATGCGCTCGACGGAGGCGGCGCCCGCGGGCCCCTTGCCGACGAGCACGGTCTCGCGGCCGATCTGCCAGTGGTACGCATCGTGGAACGGCGGGCGGGCCGAACCGGCGGGGAGCGATGCCGGCCCCGTTCCGACGGTCGCCGTGTCGAACACCGACACGCCCAAGTGCAAGTCGCCTTTCGCGTCGCCGTACTGCAGCGTGATCGACGTCGGACGATCGGCCGGGGCATACGCGATATAGACGATGCGCGAGCCCGGAGGAGTGTCGAGCGGCAGCACGACCGGGAACGTCGCGTGCGCGACCGCACGACGCAGATCGGCGCTCGTCGGGTGCCTCACCATCACGAACGACCGCACCGCGACCGCGGCTTCGCCGCCTGAGAGCCAGAGGCGAATCCCTCCCCCGATCTTTTCCGCGATCCCCGCTTGCGCGCTCACCGCCGCGACGGCCAACAAGGCGACGATCGTCGCGGTGCGCGCGCGGGCTCGCGTGCGCGCGAGGCGCAGGCCGCCGCGGATTCCGTCGAAGGGGACCGGCGGGACCGGGAGATGCTCGCGCGCCGTTCGTCCAAGCGCGCCGAAATCAGAGTGCATGCTGCGTAGCCTCCGTCGAAGTGGGGCTCGGTACGTCACGGTAGTCGTCCAGCAAACCGCGGAGCCGCTCCCGCGCCCGGGCGAGCCGCGTGCGGACGGTCGCATGCGGCGTCCGCAGCGCCGCGGCGATCGCGGCGCTCGTCAGATCGTCGAGATAGAAGAGCACCACGACGTCCCGCAGCTCCGGCGAAAGCTCCGCAAGCGCGCGCCAGACGTCCACGCTCGCGGTCTCGTCGGGTCGATAGATCGGCGCGTCGTACGCCCGCGCATCGCGCCCGCCGCGATGGCGCCGGCGGACGCGCGACGCCTCGCGCATCACGACCCGGTAGAGCCACGCGTCGAACGCCTCGGCGCTGCGCAGCGTGCGCACCCGGCGGTGCACGAGGACGCAGGCTTCCTGGGCCGCGTCCTGCGCCAAGCCCGCATCGCCGATCACGGTCGCCGCCAGCCGGTAGCACCCGGGCCATACCGCAGCGACGAGCCGCTCTGCTGCCGCCTCGTCGCCGGTCAGTGCCCCCGCGACGAGCTCAGGCGCTGCCCAGCGCACCATCCGAGGTCCTTTCCGATCGCACCATCTGTCGTACAGAGGCGCGAGAAGAGGCGGAATGTTCCCTAGCCGGCGAGGATCGCGTCCCCAAGGCGCGCGGTCGCGGCCTTCGCCTTCGGCTGCGTCTCGGCGCGGAGCTGGCCGCAGGCGGCGGCGATGTCGCGGCCCATCGGCGTGCGCACCGTCACCGCGACGCCCTCGCGCTCGAGCAGCTTCGCGAACGCCCAGATGCGCTCGTCGTCGCTGCCGCGCAGCAGGGCGTCGGAGGTGCTGTTGTACGGGATCAGGTTGACGTGATACAGCGGGCCTTTCATCAGCCGCGCCAGCGCGTGCGCGTCGGCGTCGGCGTCGTTGACGCCGGCGAGCATCACGTACTCGAAGAACACTTTGCGCTTCGTCGCCGAGACGTACCGCTCGACGGCGGCCATCAGCTCCTCGGTCGACCACTTGCGGTTGACCGGCATGATCCGTGAGCGCGTGGCGTCGGTCGGCGCGTGCAGCGAGATCGCAAGGTTCACCTGCGTGCGCTCGGCGGCGAAGCGGTCGATGCGGTCGACGAGCCCGACCGTGGAGATCGTGATGTGGCGGTGGCCGAGCCCGAAGCCCTTGGGATCGTTGAGCAGCCCGACGGCGCCCATCACGGCGTCGTAGTTGGCGAACGGCTCGCCCATCCCCATCGCGACGAGGTTCGTGATCTTCCGGCCCTGGCGCGCGAGCTGCTTGGCGAAATACCGCACCTGGTCGAAGATCTCGGTCGCGCTGAGGTTGCGCGTGAACCCGGCCTGACCGGTCGCGCAGAAGGAGCACGCGTACGCGCACCCGGCCTGCGAGGAGAAGCACACCGTGTTGCGCTCGCCGTGGTGTTCCATCAGCACGGCCTCGACCTCGTTGCCGTCGTGCAGCCTGAAGAGTCCCTTCGTCGTCTGGCCGTCGCGCGAACGCTGGACGACGACCGGCTCGACCGCGTCGAGGGCGAAGCCGCGGGAAGCGAGCTGCGCCCGCAGCCCTTTCGGCAGCGTCGTGATCGAGGCGAGATCGTCGACCAGCTCCTTGGTCGCCGCACGGTAGAGCTGGTCGAGACGGTAGTTCTTCAGCCCGAGCTCGGCGGCGAGCGCCGCGCCGTCGGCGTACCCGGCGCGGCGTGCTTTCTCGTCGATCCAGAGGTCCCGCGCGCTGAGCATGACGGACCATTCTACCATGCCCCGCGCGGGGCGCCGGCTACGAAAGCGGGACGGCGGCGAGCGTGTTGACGGTTCGCTACGCCGATTCTACTATTTCCGTAGGAGTTTGTTTCTTCCGAAGATTAAATCTCTAGGTGTCGTCACTCGAAGAGCGTGTGCTGGACCGGCTGCTCGTCGGGCGGCGGCGCGACGGGCTCGTCGAGGCGGGCCCGAACCTTTTTCAGGTCGTCCCAGACGAGGCGCTTCACTTCGTTCATCGAGCCGCCGGTCTGGCGCAGGATATAGGCCGGGTGGAACGTGGCGATGACCGGGATCCCGAGCGGGCCGTCGTGCCAGGTGCCGCGCTGTTTGGTGATCGAGAAGCGCTCGCCCATGAACGACTTCGCCGCGGGCGCGCCGAGCGCGAGGATCGCGCGCGGGCGAATGATCTCGATCTGCTGATCGAGATACGGGCGACAGTTCGCCATCTCGTCCGGCATCGGCGCGCGGTTTGCGAGGCGGTGGCCGACGTCGAGCGTCGGGCGGCATTTCACCGTGTTGCAGATGTACACGTCTTCGCGCGGCAGGCCGATCGCCAGCAGCATCTTGTCGAGCAGCTCGCCGGCGCGCCCGACGAACGGGCGCCCGAGCTTGTCTTCCGTTTCGCCGGGCCCCTCGCCGACGACCATCAGCCGCGCGCACGGATCGCCTTCGCCGGGGACGGAGTTCCGCCGCGTCGCGCCGATCGTGCACCGCCGGCACGCATCGACCGTCGCGGCCAGACGGTCGAGCAGCTGTTGGCGGTGGGTCAGCTCGGCGAGGCTCATCCCCGTTCCCCCGGCGGCAGGCGAACGACCATCATTTCGGCGGCTCGCCGGGTGAGGGATCGAGCAGCACCGCTTCGCCGAAGGCGAGCACGCGCGTCGCGCCGTCCGGGCCTTCCGAGGCTTGGAACTGGAGCCCGATGACGCCATTCGCGCCCATCCCTTCGGCTTTGCGCAGGAGCGCCTCGAGCGACTCGGCGCGCGCGCGCTCGGCATCGGTGAGGTACTCGATCGGCGCGAGGCCGATGAGCACGCCGATGCTGCGGAAGGTCTGCTTGAGGACGTTGCGCGGACGGCTCGCGTGACCGTACGCGTAGCCGAACGAGCGGACGACGCGATAGCCTTCGATGCGCTCGAACGTCGTGACGGCCTCGGGCGCGAGCGCCATCAGCGCAGCAGCCTGCGGCCGAGCACGACCGCGCCGGCAAGCGCGCCCGCGTAGAGCGCGTACCGGCCGACGAGCGCACCGACGAGGCTGTAATACCACGCACGACCGTGATGCTTGAGCCAGTACTTCCGGCGCGAGCTCTGCTTGCGCTTTTCGACATCGTACTGGCCGCGCGCGGACCCCATCCCTTCGTGCAGCGCCTCGCTCGCCGGGACGAACCACGTCTCCCAGCCCGCGTCGGCCGCGCGCTTCGCGAAGTCCACCTCTTCGTGGTAGAGAAAGAAACGCTCGTCGAACGGGCCGATCTCGTCGATCAGCGTGCGGCGTATCGCGAGCGCGGCACCGATCGCCAGATCGACGCGGCGCGGCTCGTCGTATGCGAACGAGCGCAGCGCCGCGCCGTTGGCGAACCGCCGCAGCGGAGGCAAGTCGCCCCACGCGCTGGAGCGCAGAAATGCGCCGGTCCAGGTGTCGAACTCGCCCAGCGACTCCTGCACCGTGCCGTCGTAGTTGTAGATCCGCGAGCCGGCGATCCCGCAGCGCGGGTGCGCCTCCATGAAGGCGACGATCTCGGAGAGCGCGCGGTCTTTCAGCTCCGCGTCGGGATTCAGCAGGAAGACGTATTCGGAGGAGGTCGACGCGAACGCGCGGTTGCACGCGGCGGCGAAGCCGAGGTTCGCGCCGTTCTCGACGATGCTCACCAGATTGCCGTAGCGCTCGCGGATGAACTCGCGCGAGCCGTCGGCCGAGCCGTTGTCGGAGACGACGACGTGCGCGAACGAGGACTCGTCGCGCACTTCGCTCAGCGCGAACACCGAATCGAGCGCCGTGGCGATCTTGTCCTTGTCGTTCCAGCACACGACGACGACGTCGATGCGGCTCATCGCTTAGGCCGCGTCTCCGCCGATCGGTGCGAACTTGTTCCGGTTCTGCAGGTACGGCCAGATGAACGCGTCGAGGTCGCCTTCGAGGACGGCTTGCGCGCTGCCGGTCTCGACGTTGGTACGCAGGTCCTTGACCATCTGGTACGGGTGCAGCACGTACGAGCGGATCTGCGAGCCCCACTCGTTGGCTCGCCGCTCGCCGCGGATCTCGGCCAGCTTCGCCTCCTGCTCCTCGCGGGCGCGCTGGACGAGCTTCGCGCGCAGGATGTTCAGCGCGACGTCGCGGTTCTGCATCTGCGAGCGCTCTTGCTGCGAAGCGACGACGAGTCCCGTCGGGATGTGGTGGACGCGGATCGCCGACTCGGTCTTGTTGACGTACTGTCCGCCGGCGCCGGAGGCTTTGAACGTCTCGACGCGGATGTCTTCCGGCTTGATCTCGACGTCGGCGACGTCGCCTTCTTCCGTTTCGGGGACGACGTCGACTTCGGCGAACGAGGTCTGCCGGCGGCCCTGATTGTCGAACGGCGAGATGCGCACGAGCCGGTGCACGCCGCGCTCGCTCTCGAGCATCCCGTACGCGTTCTTGCCGCGGATGATGAAGGTGATCGAGCGCAGCCCGGCTTCATCGCCCGGCATCTCCTCGACGACGTGCGTCTCGAAGCCATGGTTCTCGGCCCAGCGCAGGTACATGCGGCCGAGCATCTGCGTCCAGTCGGCGGCGTCCGTTCCGCCGGCGCCGGCGCGGATCGTAACGATCGCCCCGTGCGAGTCGTAGGGCCGGTCGAAGTTCGCCGCCATCTCGAGCGCGTCGAGCGCGCTCGTCGCGCGGCCGATCGCCGCCTCGGCTTCGGCCTCCGCGCCTTCCTCGTCGCCGAGCACCTCGATGATCTCGAACGCGTCGGTCAGCGCCGCGTCGACGGCATCGATCGCCTCGAGATCGGAGCGCAGGTCGGCGATCCGCTTCATCACCCCGCGCGCCCGCTCGGGATCTGACCAGAAGTCGTCGGCGCGCGAGCGCGCCTCGAGCTCGGCTACGGTGCGGCGCTTGGTTGCGTCGTCAAAGCCGCACCTTGAGCGCGTTCAGGCGTTCGCGGGCGCGGTCGATGGCGGCAGTCTGGGCGTCGGACACGGGAAGGCGGGATTCTCCGGGAGTCCGCACCGCCCTACCGGAAGGGGGCGCGCGTGACGATGCTGCTGCGGCCGGACGCCGTTTTCGACGGGCACGAGCTCCACTCGGGCTGGCGCGTCCTCGTGGAGGGCGAGCGTATCGCGGCGGCCGGTCCGGACCTCGGCGCGCCCGACGGCGCGGAGATCGTCGACCTGCCGGGCGCGACGCTGCTCCCGGGCCTGATCGACCTCCATACGCACGTGCTGCTGATGCCGTACGACGTGCGCTCGTGGGACGACCAAGTTTTGCGCGACCATGAAGCGCTGCGCGTGGCCCGCGCCGTGCCCGCGCTGGCCCGCACGCTGGCGGCCGGGTTCACCACGGTACGCGATCTGGGCACGGAGGGCGCCGGCGAAGCCGACGTCGGACTGCGGCGCGCGATCGAGGAAGGCGCGATCCCGGGGCCGCGGATGGTCGTCGTGACGCGCGCAATCGTGGCGTACGGGTTCTACGGGCCGGCGGGCTTCGCGCCGGAGTGTTGCTTGCCGCAGGGCGCCGACGAAGTCGACGGTCCTGAGTCCATCTACCGCGTCGTGCGCCGGCAGATCTCGCGCGGCGCGGATTGGATCAAAGTCTACGCCGACTCACGGCACGGCCCGGGCGGACCGTCGCGCCCCGCGTTCTCGGAAGATGACCTGCGGCTGATCGTTCGGATCGCCCACGACTCCGGCTGTCCGGTTGCCGCACACGCGAACACCGCGGAGGGGATGAGGCGAGCCGCGCTCGCCGGCGTCGACACGATCGAGCACGGCAACGAAGGAACGCCGGAGATCTTCGCGCTGATGGCGGAGCGCGGCGTGGCATACGTCCCGACGCTCGCGGCGTATCAGGCGATCTGGAGCTATCGCGGGTTGCCCCCCGACGATCCGGCGTACGCACAGAAGCGCACGTCGTTCGCCGCCGCGCTCGCGAGCGGCGTAACGATTGCGAACGGCAGCGACATCGGCGTATTTCCGCACGGCGACAACGCGCTTGAAATCGAGCTGCTGGTACAGAACGGCATGCCGGCGATCGACGCGCTCCGCGCGGCTACATCGACTGCAGCGGCGGTGTTGCGGCGGGACGACCTTGGAGCGATCCGGCCGAACGCAGCAGCAGACTTCCTCGCGGTCGCTGGCGATCCGGGGCTAGAGATCGCTGCGCTACGCGCGGTGCGCTACGTGGCGAAAGCAGGTGTCGCGTGGAACGGGCCGTGACCCGGCGCAGGGATGTCGGCGAGTAGTCGCTCCAAGGCTGTCGTCGCGGGACGCTGCTGGACGTGCGCCGCGGCGTTTCGATCCGCCTTCAAGTTCGAGTTTCCTGCACCGCCCGCCGCCGAAGTTCACCCATCCGCGAGTTCGAAATCACCGAGCCTTCTGCGCCTATCCGCAGGCCGACATCTCAGGCGGCATCCATAGCCCGTGCGCTCTTCCGGCCATCCCACACGAATGAAGTGGTGCTGAGCGCGCCGTTGAGGAGTTCGCTGCTGCAGCACATGGATTCGTGGGCGACGACCGCGCGTCGTACGCGCGCGGCGAGTAGACGGTGCGCGCGCGCCCGCCCCCCGGCGCGGCGGACGACGCAGAACCAATCTCAAAGGACTCAGTAGTTCAATAGGTCGATGAGCGGCAAAGGCACGTCAAGCTCGGGACAGCCGTGCATGCGTGAAACGAGGTCGTGCACGAGAAGAAGCTGCGTCTTTCGGAATGCAGCCTCACGTTCATACGCAAACGGCGGCAGCACGCGGGGATCGTATGCACCTCCGGCGGTCGCCTCCAAAGCATGACGCAGGAGTTGCTGGCCGCAGTCGATGTCGAAAACCTGAAGACGTTGCACGATATCGCCTACGTCACCGACTCTCCGCATGCCAAGTCGCCAGGAAACGACAATGAGACGATCGTTGTCCGGACAAGCGTCGGATACCCGAACATTGGCGCCGTCAACGTTCTCGGTCTTCGTTACAGAAGGTAATCGCCACAGCCGCACAGCCTCCGCAGCAATTGAGCTTTCAGACTCGTGAACCGCATTTGCAAAAGCAACCTCCTGCGGAACGTTGAGGACAACCATGGTGCTCACAACTCCAGAAGCCGCTGCTACGCTACCGGGATTCGCAGCGACCTCGTCCGCGCCCGCCAGAAGCGAGCACGAAAGCGCGGCAGCGAGCGCGGTCTTGAGCGCCGCATTGGCAAGAGGAGCGCGGCCCACCGACGAGAAACGGCACGCGGTTTCGAACCTATCCAGAAACGACATAGAGGTCAACGTCCGGACTCATCAGGAAGTTGGGGGCAGGGGTCGGGGTTGCGGTTGGGGTGCTCGCTGGCGTCCGACGGCTGTGCGATAGGGACAACTCGCAGAGCGGTGTACAGCTGCTCGTAGAGGGTGGGACGGGAACGACGAAACTTCCGCTTGACGTGGTAAGCCCTGGACTCGCCGCGATTTGCGCCGCCGTCGTCGTGTCGTGCATTGGTGAAATGCCCATCGTAAGAGCAGTGATCAATGCGCCGGTTGTGTCCGAACCGTATGCTTGTACGATCTGATTGTGAACCTGCAAGTGTTCATAGCCGTCGTATCCTGCATAAAGATGCGTGCGATCCCACGTATACAGCGTCCCATTTATTGTGGCTGTCGCTGTGGGATTCGTGAATGACGGGAACTGCGGCTGGGGTTCGAGATACACCGCTGAGCATTGATGGTACGACCTGAACCAAATGTGGAGCGTCTCATGGTACAGTACTTCCGCCGGATCGTGCTGAGACTGCGCTAGGAAATTCGGCTGCCACGTTAAATTCCAAGCGGCCGGATTGACACGCCCGTTCGGAAAGGACGTGCTCGTTACGTACGCGTCCTCGCCGGTATAAGTCTCTCCCCGCTGTAGTTTTGGCGGAAGCGTCATATCATACTTTATATTGATCTGCACCCTTCCATGTGGAGTGCGGAGACGACCGCCCGAAGTGGCCCTCCGCGCGGTCCATTAATGATCGCGTTCACGGCTCCTTGCGAATCGTTGAGATTCCAGCAGGGGGTCGGAGAAGCACTCGGAGTAGCCGTAGGAGACGGCGTGCTCGATGGCAACGCTTCAAAGAAAAACTGCGGGATGTTGGCGTGGGTGTACTGGAATCCCGTCGGACCCGATCCGGCAGGCGGTCCACCTTCGTCGAAGACAAATATCGTCGCGACCGGCGTCCACCCGCCAGAACAATTCGCGGGCGGATACTCAATCCCAACTGGAACAACAAACACGCCAACGTAAGGTGGAATTGTGTCCTCGACGTTGGGGTCCGGCCAATTGTAACTCATGTTACACGGTTCGACGGGCTGGGTCCAAGTGACCAGGACGGATTGGAAATCACCCTGCCACATTTTCCAACAGGTGTAACCGCATGACTCGACATCCTGCGCACCGCGGAACTCAGCCGGAGGCACACTAAGACCGGACTGGCCGCCGCACGCGACGACAGCGAGCGCACAAAAGCCCATGACGAAAAAGACGACAGCGATGTTCATGGGAAGCGTGTCCCTATGGGTTCACTTGCTTTGTCTAACTAGAAAAACAAACGCCCGCATAGCGACCTCACGCTATACTGTAGGCATGTGCCGCAGCATTCGGCCCCTGTTCAACTTCGATCCGCCGGCGACCGATGACGAGGTTCGGGCGGCTGCGGTGCAGTTCGTGCGGAAGCTGTCCGGCTTCACGCGGCCGTCGCATGCCAACGAGCCGGCATTCGATCGGGCCGTCGACGAGATCACGGACGCCGCGCGGCGGCTGATGGGCTCCCTCGTCACGACCTCTGCCCCGCGCGATCGTGAGGAATGGGCCGCACGCGCCAAAGCGCGTTCGGCGGAGCGATTCGCGGCGGCCCCGCACGGCTGAACGCGCAGGGCCGCTGACGCGAGGCGCCCGATCCTACGCTGGGTGCGGCGGCGGCCGTTCCAACGCGGAGTGCGGCGGGGCGCATTCGGCGGAGGCGACGAGCGTGTAGTGGTACGGGAAACTTCGGTGCTCCGAAGCGACGGAGAAGCCTGCGCGAGAGAGCCGCGCGCGCGCCTCGTCCGCGCTGTAGACGTGATCGGCCGGCGGGCCGACGGGGCGATCCGCGTCGGCATTCCAGTCCACGAAGAGCGCGCGTCCGTGCGGGGCGAGCAGTGCGCCGATATCCCGCAGCGCGTCGTCGCCCAGTTCGTGCAGCACGTTGAGCGCGAGGACGCGATCGACGGTGCCCTGCAGCGCACGGGCAGCCGGCGGATCGATCCCTTCGATGTTCTGCAATCCGGCTTCGCCGATCTTTGCGCGGGCTTTCGCGAGCATCGAGTCTTGCTCGTCGAGCGCGAACACGCGTACGTCGGGGCGCGCGCGGGCGATTTCCACTGCATACGTCGCCGTGCCGGTGCCGAAGTCGACCACCATCGCCCGCGGCGTCAGGTCGAGCAGCGCGATCAGCTCGACCGGCGGGACGTAGCTGAAGCGCTCCGCGTCGTCGAGCACGTGCGCGCGGGCGGGGTCGAAGCGGTGCGGCTGCTTCGCGCCGTGCCGGTCGTGTTCCATCGTCAGCCTCCGCTCTTGTGGTGCTCGGCGGGGCTGGGGCCGCCGTACAGCAGCCACACCAGCGCCACCGCGATCAGCCCGCCGATCACCGGCGCGGAGACGTAGACCCACCACGCGCCGAAGCCGCCGACGAGGATCGCCGGTCCGAGCGTACGCGCCGGGTTCATCGAGCCGCCGGAGATCGGTCCGCTGATCCAGCGGTCGAAGATCGTCGTGGCACCGTTCGCCACGGCGGACTGTGCGCCGAGGATCTGGCCTTCGTTCGCCGTCGAGATGTTCACCGCGATCAGGATCGCCGTCAGGACGATCTCCAGCCCGAAGGCGGCCCATGGACCGTTCGCGAGCGGCGGCAGCAAGACGTGATGCGCCGGGTGAAGGAGGCCGAGCACCAGGGCACCGGCGGCGATCGCGCCGGCGAACTGCGCGATCAGATACTCCGGCACGCGCGTCCACGGAAGATCGCCGCGCAACGCGAAGGCGAGCGTGGTGATCGGATTCGTGTGCGCGCCGGAGATTTCGCCGAAGGCGTAGATCACGATCATCGTCGCGATCCCCGTGCAGGCGTACTGAACGCCGTAGCCGAGCTGCCGCGGGAACTCTTCGGCGAGCGCGGCGGGCGCGACCGTGCCGAGCGTGACGATCAGCGTGCCGCCCAGCTCGGCGACGAAGCGCGCGATTGCGTCGCGAACGCGATAGCGCCGGTTCTTCCGGCGCTCGTCGAGCGCCGCGGTTCGCTGCTCGGCCGTGCTCAGGCTACGCCGCCGCTCCGTGACACTTCTTGTATTTCTTGCCGCTTCCGCACGGACAGGCGTCGTTGCGTCCCACCTTGCCCGCGGCGTTCTGCGGCTTCGCCTTTGCCGGCGCGCCGTCGTCCCCGCGGTTCGTGTGGAGCTGCGTCGCCTCGTACTTCGGGGCCGGACCGAGCAGCCGTTCCGCGGTCGCCGGGTCCATGCGCGGCGCCGCCGCGGGTCCCGCGACGGGCTGCGGTGCGATCGCGCCGTGCGGGATGGTCTCGAACTGCGGCTGCGCGAAACCGTCGCCCGGCGTCAGCGGCGCGCCGGCCGGGACGCCGCCTTCGTAGAGCGCGCCGTCGGGGAGCTGCTCGAAGCCTTGCGGCGGCATGCCCTCGGGCGGCGTCAGCTCGACGCGCACCGCGAACGCGGCCTTGATCGCCTCGTCGGAGATGTTGTTCTTCAGGTCCTCGAAGATCTCGTAGGCTTCTTTTTCGTACTCGACGCGCGGGTCTTTCTGCCCGTAGCCACGCAGCCCGATCCCGCTCTTGAGCGCGTCCATGATGTACAGATGATCGACCCAGAGGCGATCGATGATCGGCAGCATGATGTACTGCGACTCGATCATCCGCATCAGGTCGGCGCCGATCTCGGCTTCCTTTTCCTCGTACGCCGCGACGGCATGCTTGAAGAGCAGATCCTTCATCGCCTCGCGGTCGAGCTTCTCGAGGTCTTCGACGGTGACGTGCTGCTTGATCGGGAAGATCTGCTCGACCTCGTCGAGGATCAGTCCGAGATCCCACTCCGAGGGATGCTCTTCTTCCGGCGCGCCGGCGTCGACGGCGTAGCCGGTCTTGCGGCGCAGCGTGTCGATGAAGAAGTCGCGCAGCGGCTGACCTTCGAGCACCCGGCGGCGTTCGCCGTAGATGATCTCGCGCTGCTTGTTCATGACGTCGTCGTACTCGAGGACCGACTTGCGGATCTCGTAGTTGTGGTTCTCGACTTTGGACTGCGCGTTCTCGATCGAACGCGAGAGGATCCCGGCCTCGATCGGCGTCTCGTCCGTGAACTTGACGAAGTCCATCATCTTCTGCAGCCGTTCCTGACCGAACAGCCGCATCAGCTCGTCCTCGAGCGCGATGTAGAAACGCGTCGAGCCCGGATCGCCCTGACGGCCCGAGCGCCCACGGAGCTGGTTGTCGATCCGGCGTGACTCGTGCCGCTCGGTGCCGATGATGTGCAGCCCGCCGAGCTCCGGAACGCTTTCCCCGAGCTTGATGTCGACGCCGCGCCCGGCCATGTTCGTCGCGATCGTCACCGCGCCGTACAGGCCCGCGTCCTTGATGATCTGCGCTTCCTGCTCGTGGTACTTCGCGTTGAGGACGTTGCACTCGACGCCGCGGCGGCGCAGCATCATCGCCAGGCGCTCCGACTTCTCGATCGAGCGCGTCCCAACCAGCACCGGCCGGCCCTTCTCGTGCTCGGCGATGATGTCGTCGATGACCGCGTTGAACTTCGCCTCTTCCGAACGGTAGACGATGTCCGCGTTGTCCCTGCGCCTGACGGGCTGGTTCGTGGGCAGCACGACGACCGAAAGCCCGTAGATCTCGCGGAACTCGCGTTCTTCGGTCTTCGCCGTACCGGTCATCCCGGCGAGCTTGTCGTAGAGCCGGAAATAGTTCTGGAAGGTGATCGTCGCGAGCGTCTGGTCCTCGCTTCGGACGTTCAGCCCTTCCTTCGCTTCGATCGCTTGGTGGATGCCGTCGGAGTAGCGCCGGCCGTACATCAGGCGGCCGGTGAACTCGTCGACGATGATCACCTCGCCGTCCTTGACGATGTACTGCTGGTCCTTGTGGAACAGATGCCACGCCTTCAGCGCTGCGTTGAGCTGATGCGTCAGCTCGAGGTTGCGCTGGTCGTAGAGGTTCGTGACGCCGAGCATCTTCTCGACCTTCGCCACGCCCTTTTCGGTGATCGGGACGGCGTGCGACTTCTGGTCGACGGTGAAGTCTTCGTCCTTGACCAGGCGCGGAAGGATCTTCGCGAACTGGCCGTAGAGCTCGGTGGCGTCGTGGCCTTGGCCGCTGATGATGAGCGGCGTGCGCGCCTCGTCGATCAGGATCGAGTCGACTTCGTCGACGATCGCGAAGTTGAGGTGGCGCTGCACCATCTGGTCCAGCGACCACGCCATGTTGTCGCGCAGGTAGTCGAAGCCGACCTCGTTGTTCGTCACGTACGTGACGTCGCAGTCGTAAGCGGCTTTGCGCGACGCGTGATCGAGATCGTGCTGGATCACGCCGACGGTGAGCCCGAGCGAAAGGTAGATCGGCGACATCCACTCGGCGTCGCGCTTCGCCAAGTAGTCGTTGACGGTGACGACGTGGACGCCTTTCCCGGTCAGCGCGTTGAGGTAGACCGGGAGCGTCGCGACCAGCGTCTTGCCTTCACCGGTGCGCATCTCGGCGACGTTGCCTTCGTGCAGCGCCTGGCCGCCCATGATCTGGACGTCGAAGTGCCGCATCCCCATCGTGCGCTTGCCGGCTTCGCGGACGACCGCGAAGGCTTCGGGGAGGAGCTGGTCCAGCGGCTCGCCTTGCTCGAGGCGCGCTTTGAACTCATCGGTCTTGCCGCGAAGGTCGTCGTCGGAGAGTGACGCGACCGAGGATTCCAGCGCGTTGACTCGCTCCACCGTGCGGCGAAGCCGCACGATCTCACGTTCGTTTCCGTCGAACAGGGTCTTGAGAAAGGCCATCGGAGGTACAACCATTCGCCGCGCGGAGCGGTTCCTCCCGAGCGGCGCTTCAGGGTGAGGAAGACGTTAACGTCGGTACCCGCGCGCGGCGCGGACGGTTACTCGAGCCGCAGCCGCTCGGGGTGGTTGAGCGCCTGCGGCGTCGTCCGCCGCAACAGCTCCCCGACCGTGACGAAGGTGTACCCTGCCGCGCGGTACCGCGCGACGATCTCCGGCAGCGCCGCGATGGTGGGCACGCGCCCGTTGTGCAGCAGCACGATCTCGGGCGCCGTCGCGTGCAGCAGGAGGTGCGTCGCGATCTCCTCCGGCGGGACGGCGCGCCAGTCGCCCGGATCGTCGTTCCAGAGGACCGTGTCGAAGCCGGCCGCCTGCGCCGCCCGGATCGTGTCCAGCGTGTAGCGCCCGTGCGGCGGCCGGAACAGCACCCGCTCGGAGGGCTGGGGCGCGAGCCGCTCGAGCATCGCCTCGCCGTCGCGCAGCTCGGCGCTCACGGCGGCGGCGTCGAGCTGATCGAGGTTCGGGTGGGTCAGCGTATGGTCGCCGATCTCGTGCCCGGCGGACGCGATCGTCCGGGCGAGCCCGGGGAACTGCTCGGCATCGCGGCCGATGAGGAAGAACGTCGCCGGGACGCGCAGGTCGCGCAGCGTCTGCAGCAGCAGCGGCGTCGTCACCGGGTACGGGCCGTCGTCGAAGGTGAGCGCGACCAGGCGCGGCCGCGCGCCGGCCACTGCTCGCGAGCGGTGAAGGACGGCCGCGAGCCGCTCGCCGAGCGGCGGCTGCAGCAGCGCCGCGGCGTCGGCGCCGCGCGGGATCAGCGCCGGCTGGAGCCGTTCGGTCGAGCTGCGCCACAGCCGGAACCCGGCATAGCCGACGAGCACCGTGAGGACGAGCGCGCCGGCGATCGCCCGGCGGGAAATACGTCGGCGCGGCCCGCTCGCCGAGCTCTTCACGCGGCGGCCGCCCGGCGCTAGTGGGGCGCGCCCGGGGCCGCCGACGCGGTCGGCTGCGCCGCCGTGGCCGCCGCGGCCGTCGGCTGCGCCGCCGCGGTCTGCGAGGTCGCGTAGTCACGCCCCACGATCACCGTGACGATCGGGTGCGCCCCGGGCGTCGCGTCGGTCGCCGGCGTCACCAGCGCGGCCGGGAGGTTCAGGTCGGTGCGGACGCGCTCGCCGACCAGCGGGACGTTCGAGGCCGGCCGGATCTGCGTCGTATCGTAGGTGAACGAGTCCGCGTTGCGGATCGAGTCGACGACGTACCCGAGACCCTGCAGACGCTGCGCGACCGTTCCGGCGAGACCGCCGAGCCCGCTGCCGTTCTCGACGACCAGATGGATCGTCGCGGGCTTGATCGCCGCGACCGCGGCCACCGGAACCGGCGTCGTCGTTCCGTAGGCGCCGAGCAGACCGTCGACGAGCTTCGTCTTCTGCGCCTCGTCGGGGATCAGCACCTCACCGGCGTACGACGTTTCCTTCGTGTCGACGTAGCCGATCGTGTCGGAGTGGCTGAGGTCGGCCAGATTCGCATCGCGGAAGCTCCACGCGACCGACTTCTCTTCGTCGAACGTGAGATTCGTGTGCACGTTGCGGTTCAGCGCGCCGATCAGCGAGCCGACGTGCAATAGGTCGTTGAACTTATCGGCCTTCAGCTTTTGCATGAGGATGTGGATGACTTGCTGCTGGCGCTTCGTCCGGCACGGATCGCTGCACGCATCGTGGCGGAAGCGGGTGTAGCCCATCGCCTGATAGCCGTTCATGTGCTGCAGGCCCGGCTTGAAGTGGATGTGCAGATGCCCCCACGTGTCGTCGTAGTCCATCTGCTCGGTGACCGGCACGTCGATTCCGCCGACCGCGTCGACGAACTCCTTGAGCCCCTCCGCGTTGACGACGACGTAGCGGTCGAAGTACGTTCCCTTTTCGGTGCGCGGCATCCCGAGGAACTGCCCGACCACTTGATCGGCGAGCTTCACGCCGCCGTCGGAGTACGCCTCGTTGATCTTCGTGTCGTGCCCGTTGATCAGCGCCTCCGTGTCGCGCAGCACCGAAACGATCTTCACCGCCTTCGAGGGGAAGTCGATCCCCGCGACCATGATCGTGTCGCTGCGCGCATCGCTCGAATATTCCTGATCCTTCGCGTCGTAGTTATAGTCGATGCCGAGGACCAGCACGTAGATGCGATCCTTGCCGAACACCGACGACGGCGCGGGTACGTACGGCGGAAACGTGTGGCTCAGCGCGTTGCTGAACGTCTCGTGCTCCGCGATCATGCGGTAGGCGACGAACCCGAGGCCGACGCCGATCGCGATCAGCACGATCCCTCCGATGTACGAAAGGATCGCGCCGAGCCGGCTGGGCGAGCGTCCGCTGGGCGGCGGCCCTCCCGAACGGCGCGGCCGGGTTCCGCTGGGAGGAGACGGCGGCGGATCGGCGACCAGGGACTTGCTCAACGAACCGTCGCCTCCGTGCGGACGTGCGTGCCGTAGAAATCGAAGGCGGTATTGCCGTCGAGTCGCACGTCGGCGAACGCGCCGGGCTCGGCGTCTGCCGCGAACGCGACGACGCCGTCGACCCCGGGCGCCTCGCCCATCGAGCGGCCGACGGTCACCGTGCGCGCCCGCAAGCCCACCGCCAGCGGATCGGTGCGGCGCAGCGTCCGCCGCTCCTCGACCAGCACGCGCACGGTCTGCCCGAGCCGTTTCGCCCGCGCGCGCTCCGAGGCGCGTCGCTGGACGTCGCGCAGCCGCAACAGCCGGCGGCGCTTCTCACGCTCCGGAAGCTGGCCCGGCAGATCCGCACCCGGCGTCCCCTCCTCGCGTGAATAGACGAAGAAACCCACACGATCAAGTTCGGCACGTTCGATCCATCGCTCCAGCTCGGCGACGTCCTCGTCCCTTTCGCCGGGAAAGCCGACGATGAACGTCGAGCGCATCGTGATCCCGGGGACGCGCCGGCGGAAGTCCTCGACGATCTCGAGATACCGCTCGCCGTGTGAGGGCCGGAGCATCGCGCGCAGCACCGGCACGCTGACGTGCTGCAGCGGCATGTCCATGTACGCGCACACCTTGGGCAGCGAGGCCATCGCGTCGATCAGCTCGGAGTCGACCGTCGCCGGATAGAGATAGAGCAGCCGGATCCACGCGAGCCCGTCGACCTCGTGCAACCGGTGCAGCAGATGCGCCAGCCCGCCACGGCGGAAGCCGCGATCGCGGCCCCACATCGAGGTGTCCTGCGCGATGAGGATCAGCTCGCGCACGCCGGACGCCGCGAGCGCGCGCGCCTCGGCGAGGATCGACTCCTCGCTGCGCGAGCGGAATCCGCCGCGGAGCTGCGGGATGATGCAGAACGTGCACGGATGATCGCAGCCCTCGGCGACCTTCAGATACGCGGTGGCCGACGGCGTGGTAACCAGCCGCGGCAAGAAATCGTGCTCGGGCTCTGCTTCGAAGTCGAGTCGTACCGGCCGCTTCCCGGCGCGCGCGTCGTCGAGCAGCTCGACGATCGAGGCGTACGCGCCGGTTCCGACGACGCCGTCGATCTCGGGGATCAGCGACTGGAGCTCTTCGCCGAACCGCTGCGAGAGACAGCCGGCGACGATGAGCTGTTGCCCCACGCGCTTGCGCTCGGCGTGCGCGAGGATCGTCTCGGTCGACTCCGCCTTCGCCGGATCGATGAACGCACAGGTGTTGATCACGACGGCGTCCGCCTGATCGGCGTCGGGGACCAGCGCCCAGCCGGCCGCGCCGAGCTTGGCGATCATCACCTCGGAGTCGACGAGGTTCTTCGCACAGCCCAGCGACACGAAGGAGACCGTGCGCTCGCCCGCCGCGGCCTCGATCGGCTCCGCCGACGGGAGCACCGCCGTCACCGGTAGTTCACGAACTGAAGCGGCAGCTCGAACTCCAATCCTTTCAGCACCTGAATGACTTTTTGCAGGTCGTCCTTGGATTTCGCTGAGACGCGGATCTGCTCGTCCTGGAATTGGGCCTGCACCTTGAGCTTCGATGCTTTGATCGCGTCGAGCAGCGCGCGCGACTTGTCCTTCGGAATCCCCGCGCGCATCGGCACCTTCTGACGCAACGCGCCGGCCGACGCCTGCTCGGGCTTCACCGAGAAATCGAACGCCTTGAGATCGATCCCGCGCTTGACCGCCTTCGATTGAAGGATGTCGAGGACGTTCTTCAGCTTGAGCTCGTCGTCGGCGAGCACGGTGATCGTCTTGCCGTCGGACTCGATCGACGCGATCGACCCCTTGAAGTCGAACCGCCCGGCGATCTCCTTGCGGGCCTGGTTGAGGGCGTTGTCCAGCTCCTGGGCATCGACGCGCGAAACGACGTCGAACGAAGAATCAGCGGGCATGGCGAAAGCTCACGGTTTTGAACACGGCGGTCCGTCGGAGTTTCGGCCGCGAGCGCCGCTCAGCCTGGCGACGCCGCTCAACAGGCGAACAGGCGGGCGCCTATGCCACTGCGAGGGCCGCTCGCTATCGCGGCGAGCGAGCCGCCAAGTCTGCCAACTGCGCGTCGACACGCCGCTGATCGGCATCGCGCCGCGCTTCCTCACGCGCTTCCGCCGCTCTCATGGCGGCGAGCTCACGGCGCAACTGCGCGTTCTCCGCCTGCAGCGCCGCAATCGCTGCGTGCGATTCGGCCGCCTTCACGTGCAATGCTTTGATGGCGGCGAGCGCGACGCCGTCCTCGTCGATCGAGGTGATGTGTTTGTCGTCCTCGCCGACGTGAAACGCGGCGTAGAAGTCCTGCGCCATCGGTCCGACGTGGCGCACGCCGCGCTCCGCCCGATAGCTCCAGCGGCTGATCGGCAGCGCCGCGACCTTCGCCAGCACGGACGAATCGTCCAACGGCGCGATGTTCGTCTTGGCGTTGCGGTCGCTGAGCGAAGCCCACGTCCCCGAGCCCGCGGCGAGCTGCGCGCCGACGGTGCTACCGGCGTTGGTGTACAGCGTGAAGCCGCCCGACGCGCGCGCGAGGAACTGATACGCACGCGACGATGCGAGTGTCGCATCGCCGTCGGAGCCGTCGCTCCACACGAAGGTCCCCGTCTGCCCGGCGCTCGCGCGCGCGCCGGCGGCGAAGCTGTACGCTCCCGCGGCAGAGTTCGCGTAGCCGCCCGGGATCGTCGCGAACACCCCGGACGCCGTGCTGCTATAGCCGCCGTCCACGACAGCACCTTCGCCCGACGCCGTGTTGTCGCCGCCGGAGGCGATATACGCGCCTTCGCCCGAAACGGTGTTGTTCAAACCACCGACGAGCACGCCGTACTCCGACGAGACGCTGTTTCCGGATCCGCCGCCGAGCACGCCGTATTGTCCCGCGCTCAGGATGGAGTTGTCATAACCGGCGACGATGACCCCGTAGCTCGCCGCGACAGCGTTGAAGTGTCCGCCGCCCACCACACCGTATGAAGCCGCGACGGTGTTGTCGGCCCCTCCGTCGAGCACGCTGCTTCCCGACACGCTCGTGATGGAGTTTCCGGCTCCGGCGCCCTCGAACGCGTATGGCCCGGCGTTGGAATTGTTCTTGCCGCCTCCGATGAAGGCTTGCGCGGCCTGCAAGGTGTTCGTGAGCCCACCGACCACGACGCCGTCGGATGCCGATCCCGTGATGACGTTCTGGCTGCCGCCGCCGATGAACGACTGAAACGCCGTACTGCTTGTGCTGGAAACCGAATTCTGCGAACCGCCGACGATCGTACTCTCGTTGTCGCACGCCAAATTCTGCGCCCCACCGACGACGACCGAATACTGGCCGCCCGCGACGTTGCCGGAGCCGCCGCCCTCGAAGGACCCCGCACCCGCGCCGCTGCACGTCGGTACCGAAGTCGTGCGACGTACGCCATCGGGGCGTCCGGGAACCCGAGCACCGTTCGCCGCCACGGCGGGGACCGCCGCCCCCAGGTGACTTGCGGATGATCCGCCCCCGCTACAAGCGACGAGAACCGCGCCGCAAACGGACGCGGCGATGGGATACGAACTCAAGCGCAGGCGCACCGTTCCCTCCAGCTTCAAATAAGGCGGACATCTGTTGCATCGCGCGCGCGGGCAACGCCTGCTTTACCTTCCTCAACGAGCGCTCAGCTCCCTGACCGGCCGCAGTCATCGCCGAGCCGGAGGTCAGAGCTTGAAGCGCTTCTCCGCGACGTCTCCGTCGCCGCCGAGCGCGGGAGTGGGACGTCCGTCGACGGCCACCGTGACGCCGCCGGCGTTGCCGGCGCGAACGTCGGCGACCGAGCCGTGGAACGTCCGCGCGGTTCCCGCGGGATAGAGTCCCTCGAGCAGCGTCTTGCCGTCGACGGTGACCCGCAGCCAGGACCGCGCGGTGAGCCGGATGGCGAGCTGATGCCGCTGTGCCGCCAGAACAGCCGGGCCAGGTGACGATCCCGGCGCCCCGGAGGCGACCGGCAACGGAGACCCGTTCGCGGCGACGGCCGGCGCGCCGGCCGACGTGGCGCCCGGCTCAGGCGCGGGCGTCGCCGGGTGCGGGACGGCAGCCACGGTGCTCTCCGATCCGCCGTGGGCGTACGCCCACCATTCGAACCCGACGAACCCGACTACGATCGCCGCGACGAGCACCGCGATCACCGCCCAGGGCGAAACGCCGAGCCG
The DNA here is from genome assembly GCA_963795405.1 of Vulcanimicrobiota bacterium. Taxonomy (GTDB): domain Bacteria; phylum Vulcanimicrobiota; class Vulcanimicrobiia; order Vulcanimicrobiales; family Vulcanimicrobiaceae; genus Vulcanimicrobium. Next base: position 139,350 of record CAWCHS010000003.1, on the reverse strand, counting down.
GTCGTGCTCCACCGAGCCCACGGCAGCGCTGCTCGCCGCCGTCGCCGTATGACGCTCCGCCGGCGCCGTTCGATTGAAGCGCCCGACCGCGTCCTCGGCGTCGAGCCCGAGAAAACGAGCGTATGTCCGCAGGAAGCCACGCACGTAGACCGGCGCCCCGATCGACGGCCAGTCCTCGTTTTCGATCGCGTTGAGGTACACCGACCGGATGTGGATCTGCTCCGACACTTCCGACAGCGAAAGCCCGCGCGCTTCCCGCGCGCTTCGGAACTCCTCTCCGAGCGCAGGCATGTCGAGGCACCTTAGCGGCGGTGTCCCGTTCTCCTGGTCCCCGAACGCGGCGCGGCGAGACGGTCTTCATCACCGCTGCGACGAAAACGGGCGTCTTCCACGTTCGTCCGAGGGATCGCTCGTGCCACGACGACTCGCATTTCTCGCGATCGTTCTCGCGCTCACAGCGCTGCCGGCGAGCGCGCAAGCGCCTCCGCCGTTCGGCCATTGGGCGACCGCGCAACACGTCGAAGAGCTCGTCGTCCTGCAGAGCGGGACGTGCGGGTTCTTCTTCAAACGACAGGTTCGCGTCTCCGGGCGGTGCAGCTGGAACCCGTCGAGCCGCGGCGGCATCCTCACGATCACCTATCCGATGCCGCTCGAGCCTGGCCACGTGCGCTACAACATCGTCTGGGTCAACCGCACGACGATCACGGTCTGGGGCGACGTCTTCCACCTCGTGCATTAGGCGCCGTTCGGCTGTTGCGTGAGCACGTACAAACCGTTTGAACCCGGGCCACGGCCCGTCGAGGAACAGACGTTTCCGGTGCATGACGAAGCACGGGATCGGAGCTTTACGGCTACGGTGTGGACACCGGCGCAGCACGGAAACGTTTCGCTGCCGCTGATAGCGTACTCCCACGCCAGCGGCGGCAACCGGCGCGCCGCCTCATTTCTCGCGGCGCACCTCGCCTCGCACGGCTATGCGGCGTTCTTGTCCTCCTTTCGGCTCCCGTCCGCGACCTGAGGCGCCCCTCGGAGCGCCTCAGCTGCGCCGCGGCGCAGGCTGTGAACGCAATGCGGCGGCAGGAGACGATGGCGGCGCCGATCTTCGCCGGCGCCGCCATCCGTCGCTTCGCGCCGGGTGCTAGCCGGGTTTCGCCGCGTGCGTGATCGCGGGCAGCACCTCGATCACGCCCATCATGCCGTGGTCTTCGTGGAACAGCATGTGGCAGTGGAAGACGAAGACGCCCGGATCGACGCGCCGGAAGTCGATCAGAATCTTCGTCAGGCTCGGCGTGAGCAGCGGGTACGTGCCGGGCTGCGGCGTCGTCGTCAGCTTCGCCGCCGGGAGCGCAATGCTGTCGAGGAACACCTGCTGATACGGATTCGTCGCTTCGAACGGGCTGACGAGCGCGACGAAGGTGAGCTGGTGGATGTGGAACGCATGGATCTCCCCCGTCGCGTTGTAGAGCGACCACTCTTCGACGTCGTTCTGATGCACCGTGATCCACGGCACGTACGGATATTTGGGATCGACGGGGTTCGAGCCGGGAACGAGCCAGAAGGGGCGCTCGGTGAACGGCAGCGCCTTCACCGATGAAGGCGGGTTTGCGCCGGGATAGTCGCCGGTGAGCGTCACGTTCCACTCGTTCGGATACATCGTGAACGTCACCGCGCGCGAGCGCGTGACCTTCGGCAGATCGTCGGCGACGAGCTGCGCTGCGGTCGTGCGCATGGTGTGCTGCTGGACCGCCGGCGCCGTGGCGGCGAGCGCGTGCGCCGCGCCCGCCGGCCCGTAGAATGGTTTGAGCCGCAGGATGTTGCGCTGGGGCTGCGTGCCGAAGCCGAAGTAGCCGATGCAGTACGGCGTGTTGCTCGCGCTGACGAACGTCGGCGTTCCGGCCGCCGACGCGATCGTGAGCGGCTGCGGACCCATGCGGACATCGATGTCGACGCGGCCCGACGGCGGAACGAAGACGTTCGACACGACGACGGAGCCCGGCTTGGCCGGATCGACGCGCGCGGTCTCGAAGTTCCAGTTCACCGGCACGCCGTCGCGCGCGACTACGACCAGCGGTACGCGCTGTCCGTTGTCGGTGACCGTCTCGACGTTCAGGAACGAATCCGAGATCGCGTTGACGATGCTGTAGCGCCGCACCGTGTTGACGACCTGCATCACCACGGGGCCGACCACCGGAACCGGGTTCCCCTGGATCACGGCCGGGACGCGCGCGCCGTTGACGGTGAGCGGGTCTTTGACGTCGCTCGGGTTCGCCGCCGGCGGCGGACAGTAGCCCGGAGTCGGCGCCGAGGTCGGCCACGCGATCCCGGAGCACCACGGACCCGGGCTGAACGCGGGGTACGGCACGGCCGTCGACGCCGCGCACGGTGAGGGCTCCGCGCCGCGCCGCGACGCGAGCAGCGCGTAGTGCGCGGCCGGTGCGGGACGGCCCATCATCGGCGAGGCGGCCATGCCGTGCATCGCGGCGCTGATCTGCGGACCCTGGCCGTACGGCGAGTTCTTCACCAGCAGGATCGTCTCGGCGACCGCGGGTGCCGGAGATTCCGGATCCACCACGAGCGCGCCGCCCAGGCCGCCGCCGACCTGCGCGTCGGAGAGCCCGTGCAAATGCGCGTGGTACCAGTACGTTCCGGGCGGCTGCGAGAGCGGAACCTTGAAGGTGAAGACGCAGACGTTGGGCTGCGGCGCCCACACGAGCGACTTGTAGACGTTGTCGACGTACGGGTCGACGTGCCAGCCGTGCGTGTGCAGGTTCGTGTCGTTCGGCAGCATCCACGGCGGGTCGGGCGCCGAGAGGACGCGGGCGTGCGCGTAGTAGCCGCCCGGCGTCGCACGCGGATTCGGCGTCGGAAACGTCGCGCCGTCGTCGGGCAGCCACGCGCACTTGTCGGGGGTGTCGATGATCGTGCTCTGCGGCGTCGGCGCCGGCGACGGCCCCGAGGGGGGGATCATGTTCCGCAGCGTCAGCGTGAACGTCCCGCCTCGGCGGATGTGGATCGTCGGCGCCTCGACGTACGTCACGTCGCCGTTCGGCGTCGTGACGTAGCAATAGGTGCGCGCGCCGCCCGCCGTCGTCGCACCTTGTTTGACGTACAGGGTGAACGAGGGCGTGACGTCGGCGTCGACGACGGGGAGCGTCGGCAGCACGCCCGCAGGGAGTTGCTTCGGAAAGCACTGCGGCCCCACGGCGCTCGCCGCGATGCTGTGCTGCATCGCGGGACGCGCGAGCGGACCGGCGAACACGCCGACAGTGGTCGCTGCGAGCATGCCGGCGCCGAGCGCGAGATGACGTCTGGCGAGACGCATGGAGCCTCCTCTGCCCGAAGGCAGGCTACGCGCCGGAGAAAAGGGCGGCGCCGCGAAGCTGGCGGCGCAAATCGACAGCGTCCGAGAATGCCGAGGCCAGCTCTCGCATCACCCTCCGAGAAAGCGCGGATACCCAGCACGAGACCCCACCGTGTACGCTGGGTTCCCCAACGGTAGAGCCTTAGCGTCCCGCCGTCAAGGTGTCCGTCGATCCGGCGTCGGCCTCGAACCGGTAGAGCAAGGTTCCCTCGTCGCCGTCGACGGTTCCGAGCGCGGCGAAGCCGGTCTTCTCGAGAATGCGGCGCGACGCAACGTTCGTCTCCCGCACCGTCGCGACGATCTCCGCCCGTCCGAGCGTCGCGCCGACGGCGGTGAGGACAGCCGCGAGCTCCGATCCGTACCCGCGCCGCCAGCACGGCGGCCGGAGCGCGTACCCGATCGCGATCGCGTTCGGCCGCGGCGACGGAAAGAACCCGGCGAACCCCACGAACTCACCCACCGCCGTCCGCACGATGTAGTCGCCGGCGCCGAGCTCGGCCCAGGAGTCGACGCGGCGCTGCGCGCGTGCCCGCGTCTCTTCCGCGCTGTAGAGCTTTCGGAACAGCCACTGCTGGACATCCCAGTCCACATCGACGAGGGCGAGCTCCGCGACGTGATCCATCGTGAACCGCTCGCACACCAAGCGCGCGGTGACGAGCCGCGGCGGCGCTTCACGGCGCGGCTCGCCAGGAGCACGCCCGTCATTCAGCGCCGACGCATTCTCCGATTCCGCGGACAAGGCTCAGCGTTCCGGCAGCCTGCCGTCCCGCACCAGCGAGTCGGCCATCGCGTCGAACGCGCGCCACGCCGCGCGCGCGAAGCCGCCGCCGATGCTGACCCGCCGCACGCCGGCCGCGCCAAGCTCGGCAACCGTCGTGCCGGGCTGATTCAGCAGCACGTTCACGGGAACCGGCGCGACCGCGCCGACGATGCGCCGAACGTCGTGGAGGTCGAGCACGCCGGGGGCGTAGACGCAGTCGGCCCCGGCGGCGACGAACGCGCGCAGCCGCGCGATCACCTCGTCCAGGTCGGTATGGCCGGTCAAGAACGCCTCGCAGCGCGCAATCAGCATCACGTCCCGTCCCGTGCCGGCGATCGCGTCACGCGCCGCGGCGACGCGCTCGACCGCCGCCTCGAACCCGTACAGATCGCCGAGCCGCTCGCGGTCCTCGATGGACACCCCGGCGACCCCCGTGCTCACCGCCTCCGCGACATTCTGCGCCACCCCCGCAGCGTCATCGGCGAAGCCGTTCTCGAAGTCGGCGTTGATCGGCAGGTCGGTGGCGGCCGACATCGCGTGCATGTGCGAGAGCGCATCGTCGAGCGTGATCTCGCCGTCCTCGAGGCCGAGCATGGCGGCGAACCCGGAGCTCGTCGTCGCCAGCGCGGGAAAACCGCGCCGCTCCAGCCGGCGGATCCCGCCGACGTCCCACGGGTTCGGCAAGATGAAACAGCCCTGCGCGTGCAGCGCGCGAAAGGCGGCGCGCTTCGCGGCGACGTCGACGGCCATGGGCGGCGTTTCCTACCCCGGCGCCGCGGCGCCTGCGACCGCGTCGACATCGAGCGTCATCACCGCGGAGGCGACCGGCGCGACGCGGCCGCCCACTTCGATCCCACCGCTGCCCGCTTCTCCGTGCACGAAGACGTGAAGGAAGCTGCGGCGTCCCATCTTCGTCCCTTGCTCGCTCACGAAGCGCGTCCCGTCGGCGCTCGACGCGAGCCCGTACCGCATCATGAACGCGGCCAGCGGCCCGGTCGCGCTTCCGGTCGCCGGATCTTCCAGGATGCCGTGTTCGGGCGCGAACATGCGCGAGTATGCGCCGTCCGGCGTCGGTGCGAACACGAACACGCACGTCGCCTCCGTTTCCCCGGCGACGAGCCGATGATACGCGGCCACGTCGACCTCCGCACGATCGACCGTCGCCGCGTCGCGTACCGCGACGAAGATGCACGGATTCCCCGCCGTCACCAGCTCGCACGGAACGCCGTCGAGCACGTCGGCCGCGGTCAAGCCCGCGGCGGCGGCGGAATCGGCGGCGTCGAAGCGTGCGCCGAACCGGATCGGCGGCGTCTGCAGCCAGATCATCGGATCGGTTTCACCCTCGACGCGCACGGGCACGAGGCCGACCTTCTGCTCGAGCGCGAAGTCACGGCGCTCCGGCGCGACGATCCCTTCCGCGCGCATGACGAACGCCGTCCCGATCGTGGGATGACCGGCGAAGATCAGCTCTCGCGCCGGCGTGAAGATGCGCACCTTCGCCGCCGCCCCCGGATCGGACGGCGGAAGCACAAACGTCGTCTCCGACAGGTTCGTCTCGCGCGCGATGCGCTGCATCGTCTCATCCGCGAGCCCGCGCCCGTCGTGGAACACGGCGAGCGCATTGCCCTCCAGCGCACGCTCGGTGAACACGTCCACGACCGAATACCGAAGCTTCATCACGGACACGGTTTGTCAAGCGAAGGTGGCGCCAACCTGCAGCTCCTAGGACTTAGGCGGACGAAACGGAGCCGATCACGCGGGCGGACTTGAGGGCGTTCAGGATGTGCTGGACGTCGTCCCAGGCGAACGGCGTGCCGGTCGCGCTCCACGCCGTGCAGTCGTGCGCGGTGAACTCGCCTTCGCGCAGCATCCGCAGCACGAGCTGCGCCGCTTCCCCGCTGAGCTCGATCGACGGCGACGTTCCGGCGGCGACGCAGAGCTGCGAGCCGCCTTCGCACGGAACGGTGTACACATCGTCGCAGACGCGCAGCTGCTCGTCGTGATGCACCGCGGAGGCGGCGGCAGTTGGACGCGGCGCCGGCATCGGCGCGCCGGGATTCGGGTTTCGCACGAACGCGCTCCACAGCCGCGCGACGGCCGCGCTGTCGCCGCCCAGCTCGGAGAGCACGGAGGCGGCGTGCCGCAGCTGCGCCGCGATCGTCGCCACGCCCTCGGCATCCGCGGCTCCCGGCAGGTCGCCCGGCAACACCGGTGCGGCGCTGCGCCAACCCGGATCGTGCAGCATCAACGTTTCGAGCAGACCGCGCACGAGCACCGTGTACGACACCGGCGTGAACGAGAGGTTCAGCGCGAGGGAACCGCCGGTGCCCCCGCACGCTTCGTGCCAGGTCCCGGCCGGCAGGATCAGCAGATCGCCAGGCTCGAGCAGCACCTCGCCGATGTCGCGCTCGTCGAGCGGCTCGAGCCGTTCCCACGCGTGCGCGACGACGCCCGGATCGGTGTAGTGCGCCGTGCCGTCGGCGTGCAGCGTTCCGTTTCCGCGCGGCCACGCGATCGCCGGACGGTTCGAGAAGCGCCAGCGCTTCGTGCCTTCGATCTGCAGCGTGCTCGCGATGCGCGCGTCGAAATGCCAGTTGAATCCCGAGCCGGGCGGCGAGAGGTATGCGTTGAACGACGCCTTGCCCGGATAGCCCAGCTGCCGTTTGATCGCGGCTAGAAATGGCGCCAGGCGGGGAACGCGCGTCTCGACCTGCGAGAGACAGAGCGTCGCGCCCGCATCGAACAGCGCGGTCGCCTGGTCGACCGTCGCGCGAAAGACGCGCGAGCGCGGCTCGCCGGGCGTCTTCGGCAGCGCGGAAACGCCCGCCCCGGTCTTCTCATCGAAGCTCGCCCGCAGAAAATCGTCGGGAATCGGCCCCGGTGCCGAAAGCGCGCGGCTGAAATCGGCGGCGTCGAAGAACCCGTGGTACTTTTCGCGGAAGCCTTTGACGAAGAGCGGACGGCGGCCCCAGGAGTCGCGCACGAACGACTCGGGGGCCACCGGCCCCAGCAGCGCCCGCAGCTCCCTCCCGGCAGCCGTGGCAAGCGTCAGCCGGTCCAGGGGCGGCGTCACAACCATGGTTACTACGTCGTCGGCGGGCGGCGCTTTTCTTAGGGCGGGCGGGGTCGCGCGCTCGGCTTCGCGTATCAGAGGCCATGCTTCCGATGGTGTTGGCGGCTTGCTGCTTGGTGAGGGCTGAGGTGCATAGCGCGTCCGGGGCGGCGGTCGCCGGCGCGCGCACCGAGCTGGTCGGCGCGAGGACGCTGCGCGCGACGAGCGACGCGGCCGGGCGCTTCTCGGTCACGGTCCCGCCCGGGCAGTATCGCGTGGTGACCGCGGCAAAGGGCTACGCGCCGCTGACCGTGAGCGCGGACATCGAGGCGGACGCGACGCTGGACATCGGCCTCGAGCCGCTCGACTCACCGAAGCTGCGGCCGATCGGCTCGGTGACGATCGACGGCCGTCTCGCGCCGGTACAAGGAACGATCCCGGCGGTGACCATCACGCGCGCCGATTTGGACCGGCTCGGCGACGATCGCGTCATCGACGCGCTCGCCAACGTGCCGAGCGCGACGTTCACGCGCCCCGACGGCGGCGCGGCGAGCGCGATCGCCGTCGTCTCGCTGCGCGGACCGGATCCCTCGGAGTCGCTCGCCGCGCTCGACGGACAGCTGCTGAACGACGGCAACACCGGCGATCTCGATCTCTCGCGGCTTCCTTCGGCCGCGTTCTCGGCGATCGACGTGACCGAAGGGCTCGGACCGGAGGACGCCAACGGCAGCAACACCTTCGGCGGCGCGATCAACTTCGTCTCGCTGCGCCCGACGAAGGATCCGCACCTCGGCCTCTCGTTCTCCGGCGGGTCGTTCGGACAGAACGAGTCGTGGCTGAACGCGACGGGCACGTCGGGCCGGCTGGGATACGCCTTCGCGCTCGACGGCCAGAACGAGGGCGGATACGTCAACGAAGCCGCGCCGGTGTTCTCGACGACGAATCCGGCCTGCGCGCCGTGCACGACCGCACTGGGTTCGTCCGTCTTCTCGCGCCTCGGCCTCGGGACGCTGTCGTGGTCGTTCTCGCAGAACGCCGACCTCACCGCGCGGGTCTTCCTGCTCGGCGACGCGCGCGACCAGAGCAGCGCGGTCAACGGGATCGACCGCAACGCCGCCGACCTCGGCACGCCGCAATACGGCCAGCTCACGGGACCGGGTGAGCAGACCTTCGACCAGACGATCCGTGCCTACCAGATTCGCGCGCGCGCACCGCTGGGCGCCGGAGAGCTGACCTCGGACCTCTCGCTGAGCGACAACGACATCGTCGTCAACGGCGGGGGCGCCTCGCCCTACGACATCGACCACGTCGACAAACGGTACAACGCCGGCCTGACGTGGCAGCGGACGTTCGACACGGGCCAGCTCGCCATCGGCGGCTACGCCCGGTACGAGTCGCTGGCCTTCATCGCGCCGCCTTCGGCCACCGCCACGCCGGCCACGCCCGGCCAGACGGCGCCGCAGCTCGGCCAGACGATCGACGTGCTGTTCGTGCGCGGCGGCTTCCAGCCGGCGGCCAAGCTGCGGCTCGACGCCGGCATCTTCGCGTCGCGCTACGCGAGCTTCGGCTCGAACCTCGACGGACGCTTCGGCGCGATCTACAGCCTCGATCCCGCCACGTCGCTGCGCTTCTCGCTCGGCACCGGGTTTCGCGCCCCGCTCCTCGCCGAACGGTATCAGTTCCCGTACAGTCAACTGACGCTCGACGGCAACAACGTCTTCGTCACGCAGGGAAACCCGAACGAGCATCCCGAGCATGCGACGGAGTACGAGCTCGGCGTCTCGCACGAGTTCTCGAAGCTCGCGACGCTCGACCTCTCCTTCTATCAGACGAACCTGCGCAACCCGATCGAGATCTTCTATCCGCTGGCCGCGGTCGCCAACGGAACGTGCACGACCAACTCGTACGCCGCACCGATCGCCGCCTGCGTCTCGTACAACAGCAACGTCGGCAATGCCGTCTACCAAGGGCTCGAAGCGCGGCTCGTGCGCCGCTTTCCACGGCAGCACCTCTTCGTCTCGGCGATGTACGGGCTGAACGTCGCCTACCCGAAAGACCTGAACGCGCAGTTCTCCAACCCGACGTCGGGCGGCAACCTGGTCGACGGAGCGCAGTTCCTGGGGATCCCGCAGCAGCAGGGCTCGCTCGAAGCGGATTGGGCCAACAACGGCTGGCACGCCGCGACCGCCGCCGCGTTTCGCGGGAAGAACAACGAGCTGAACCTGCCGCCGTTCACCATCGTCAACGCGCTCGCCGGCTACCGCATCGCCAGCCACGTCGATCTCTCCCTTGCCGGAACGAATCTCTTGAACGCCGCAGCCGGACCGTTCACCCTCTTCGGCGCGGGCGTGCCGTATCGCGGCGTCGTCGGAGGGAATGCCTCCGGCGGCCCGGTGTACGGCGCGCTCCCGACCGACGCCCTGCACGTGGAGCCGATCGGCGTCCGGCTGATCCTGACGCTGAAGACGTAGCGCGCTCAGACGATGAGGTGCACGTCGCCGAACTCGTGCTGGAGGTAATCGGCGCGCGCCGCTTCGTCGTACGCCGACGACAGCAAGGATGCGGAGACAAAGGCGCGCAGGATCCATTGGTGCGTCGCACCGTCGTGATGAAACCCGGTGAGCAGCGCGTCGGCGGTGCGGATGCGGCGAGCCGGATCGATCACGAGATCGGTCCAGCCTGAGCCTGCGAGGACCTCGCTCGAGACGACGGGGCTCTCGAGCGCGCGGAGGACCGTCGTGCCGACGGCGATCACCCGCCGCCCTTCGCAGCGCGCCCGGTTCAGGGCGGCCGCGGCGGCATGCGGGACGATGAACCGCTCGGCCCCGGGGAGTTCGGGGCGCTCGAAGCTCGACACGCCGCAATGGAGCGTGATCGTCGCGAGCTCGACGCGACGCCGCCGCAGCGCGTCGAGGACGCGCGGCGTAAACGGCCGCGCCGCTGAAGGCATCTCCGCCGAACCGGGCTCGCGCGCGAAGATCGTCTGGTATTCGCGCAGCGGAAAGCGCTCCCTCACGTAGCGGTAACGGATCGGTTCGCCGAACCGGGCCAGAGTACGAATGCATCGGCTGCGGCAGGCTGCCTGTCGATCAACACCTGCCCGCTGCGCAATCCCGGGGACGTGCTCGCCCGCAAGGGCCCCGGTCCGCACCTGATGCCGTCGTGAGCTGCGTCAGCGTTCGACCCTGCGGGTCCGCTCGATCGCCGCATGAGCGACGGACAAGAGCCGATCCACTTCCGTTCGGAAGGTCAGTCCGGCCTCGGTCAGGCGCACGCGCCGGTTGGTGCGCTCGAAGAGCCGGACGCCGAGGTCGTCCTCGAGGCTCTTGATGACGCGGCTCAGCGGTGACTGCGCCATGCTGAGGCGCGCGGCAGCCCGGCAAAAACTGAGCTCTTCCGAGAGCACCACGAACGCCCGAAGGCGGCGGAACTCCGGCATGACGTCGGGTACGCCGGCCGGGCGGTCGTCCTGCCGGGGACGCTTCTTGTGCGCCGCGCGAAACGCCGGAAGCGTCACGGCCGGCGCTCCTTCGCGGCGTATCCGTGGCGCAGCAAAGCGCGTCGAACGAGATCTTCGGCGGCGGCTACGTCGGGCAAGCCGTGGCGGAACGCGACGTCTGCGAGAGAATCGCCCATCAGGAAGTCGAGAAGGACCAACAGCGCGGCATCGTCGTCCGGCGATGCGTCGCTATCCGCACAGCGGTTGCGATCCACACGGAGGCGCCGGCGAAGCCGCGGGTACGATGTCGCACGTCGCTGCGGTCGGGGAAGAGGCCGGAGCGGCCTTCGTAGCGGCCGATGGCGCCGTTCCGGCGGACACGGCGAAAACAAGCGCTGCGATGAGCGCGAGAAACATGGACTGCCTCCTTGGGGAGGTGCAGCCATAGGGTCGCGCTTCGCTCGCGAGCGAGCGGGATGAAATGTGAGTATCGGCGCCGTTGAGGCGCGCCGATCACGTCAGGAGAGCAGACCTCTCTCGCGCGCGATCGCGACGGCGTGCGTCGCGCGCCGCGCTTCGAGCTTCTCCAAAATCGACTGGGTGTGTTTGTAGACGGTCGTGCGGCTTCGTCCGGTCTCCCGGGCGATGTCTCCGGCGCTCCAGCCTCGGCCCAAGAGGGTCAAGACCTCCATCTCCGCCATGCTGAGCTTCGAACGCGGTTCGCTTGCGGCACGCATCTCCCGCGCGCGTGCGAAAAGCCGCTGCAGTCCCTGAAGGCCCGGCGCGACCACCGGAGCGGCCTCCACGAGATTTCTCAGGGAGTCGTCCGCCGCCGACTCGCGCGTCGCCAGGAGCCGAGCAGCGCGAACGTGGTCGCCGATGAGCTCGCCCGTGACGGCCAGCGTCGCACGCGCAAGCCGGCGCAGGCGGCGTTCGTATGCCGGTTCGGTCGAAGCCGGCCGTCCGAGCCATCCGATCGCCTCGCGGAGCGCCACGCGCGCCGCGGCGTCGTCGCGCTGAGCCGCGTCCGCGAGCCCGATGAGCGCGGTGCAGAGAGACCATTGGGCACGGCTGCGACCGGCAGTATCCCAAATGTGGACGCGCCCTCGAAAAGAGCCGCATCGAGACGAAAACAGTCTCGATGAACGGCGATGAGCGCGCCGGCGGATGTCAGCGAAAGGCGTTCGCCACGTCGTCCGACCCCTTCCCCAAAACCGGCGATCCAGTTCTCGAGCAGCTTCAGCCGCGGCGGCAGCGCGTCGAGCTGCTGCTTCACTTGCGGTGTCAGGCAGTTCGGGGCGAAGCCGACGTGATGCAGCTCGTGCGAGACGGTGCACGTGAACTGCACCGGCGTGAGGTCCGGATTAAGTATACACGCTTTCGCGCCTCAGAGAAGCTCGCGCGGATCGGCCGCGACATCGGCGCCGAAGCGTTCCGGCCGGAACGGCGCAATATCCAGCGACAGGGCGCGGCCGTCGACGATCAGCTCGGCGAGGAGCGCGCCGAGCGCGGGCGCGTGCATGACGCCGTGCCCCGACGAGCCGTTAACGAGATAGAAGTTCGGCGCGCCGGGTGCCACGCCGAGGATCGCGCGCCCGTCCGGGGACATCTCGTACAGTCCCGCCCAGCACGCCCCGCGATCGATCTCGACGCCGCCGAGCGCCGGGACGCGGTCGCGGGCGACGCGCGTCACCCGGTCGATCCACGACGGCTCGACCGACGCCTCGAACGGATCGTCGGCGCCGGGCGCCGGCAGCAAGAGCAGCACGCGACCGTCGCGCACGCGCAGATGAAAGCCGTCGCCGGCGTAGATCGTCATCGGCATCATCGCCGGCAGCTTGTCGGTCGCCACCGTGACCGCGACTTGCCGCCGCAGCGGCGTGACCGGCACCTCGGTGCCCGCCAGTGCCGCCACGCGCCCAGCCCACGTCCCCGCGGCGTTCACGACGCACTCGACCGCATACGCGTCGCGCGCCGTCCGCAGCTCGACGATGCGACCGTCGGGGGCACGCTCGAACCCAACGACCGCGGCATCCCATTCGAATCGTACGCCGAGTCGTTCCGCCGCACGGCGGTAACCGTCGAGGATCTGCAGCGGGCGGATGAAACCGTCGCTGGGGCAATATGTTCCGCCGCGGACTCGCTCGCGACGCACGTCCGGGTTGAGCTCCGCGACGGCCGCGGCGTCGACTTCCACCGCGTCACCCACGCCGTTGGCCCGTTGAACGGCGAGCGCGAAGCGCAGCGCCTGCAGTTCCGCGTCGTCCTGGGCGATCCACAGGTAGCCGGCCGCGACGAATCCGCAATCGCCGCCGGTCTCCTCGGCGAAACGTCGCAGCTTCTCACGCGCAAGGAGCGACAAGCGCACCTCCGGCGCGCCGGCGAACTGCACGCGGAATCCGCCGGTCGCACGGCCCGTGCTGCCCTCACCGGGTCCGCCTGCTGCGTCGAACACCACGACGTCGCGTACGCCGCGCACCGCGAGATGATAGGCAATGCTCGCGCCGACGACGCCGCCCCCGACGATCGCGAACCTCGCCGCGCGACGCATGGTCATGGGCGGGCGCACCCGAGACGGAACGACAGACGCACTGCGCGACGGATTGGCGAACGGCTACGGGGTTCCGCCCGGCACATATGCCGCGATGATGGCAAGGAGCTCCTCGTACTTGGCGCGGCTTATGCTGCCGTTCGCCGCGCATGTGAGGAGCTGCTCTTTCCATGTCGCCAGCTCGGCGAGCGTCATTCGCACACCGGGAGCACCCAGCCGGTCGATACTTGCGGCCAGAGCGGCACAGTCCAGCGCCGGCGGGGGAGGAACGGGCTGTACGCCGTAGACCGAAAGCAACGCGTCCGATGCGACGTACACTTTGCCGTTGATGACCATCGGTGCCAAGAACGCTCCGACGTCGGGGTTGCTCCAGGCCCCGACCGCTGCGTCGAAAATGTTTCCCTTCGTCAGGTCCGCGGCGTCATAGGCTCGCAGGTGGATCGAGTTGTCCTCGCCGGGACGCGCGATCAACCACACGACGGCTGTGCCGGCGGTAACGCCGTTGGAGCTGACGACTGGGATCGCGCCGCCCTCGTTCGGGAATTGCTCGGTCGACGCCGTAGCGTTTGCCGCCAACGCGGCCGTGACCGCTTGCGTGAGATCACCGTCGACGTAGAATATCTCCAGCGTGCCACTTTGATTTTGCGCGACGGCGATCTGCTGCGCCGAACCGCCGAGCAGCGCCCCACCGTGCCATGTGCCGCCCGGCGAGGTCTGCCAATTGTGATAGATCTTGTCGTCCAGGCCCACGTAGAAGACTTCGAGCGTGCCGTTCCGGTTCACGCCGGCCGCAACGTACTTCGCCGAGCCGCCAAGCGCCGCTTCACCATGCCAGGCACCGCCCGGGCTCGTCTGCCAATTATGGTAAATGGCGGAGTCCGGGCCGATGGAGAAGACCTCCAGCGTTCCGCTTTTATTCACGGCCGCGGTGACTTGCAGCGCCGATCCGCCGAGCGCTGTTTCGCCGCTCCAATTGCCGCCAGGCGTGAGCTGCCAGGTATGGTAAAGCTTGTAGTCGGATCCGACGTAGAACGCCTCGAGCGTTCCGCTTGCATTCACCGCAACGGTCAGCTGCTGCGCCGCTCCCGTCACCGTATACCCGTCGCTTCGCAGAGCCGTGGACGACGAAAGCGGGGCTTGGCCATGCCAGACGCCGCCGGGTGTCGTTTGCCAAGTGTGGTAGATGTTGTCGTCCGCGCCGACGTAAAACACTTCGAGCGTGCCGCTCTTATTGCGAGCGACGCAGAGGTCGCGCGCCGCGTTGCCCAACGCGACCTGACCGTTCCACGTGCCGCCTGGTGTCGTCTGCCAGTTGTGGTAGAGCTGGCTATCCGTGCCAATCGAGAAGATCTCGAGCGTTCCGCTCTTGTTCATTGCGACCGCGACCCGCCTGGCCGTACCGCCGAGTGCGGCTTGCCCGTGCCAGGCGCCGCCCGGCGTGAGCTGCCAGTCGTGGTAGAGCTTGTCGTCGGTCCCGACCCAAAAGACCTCGAGCGTCCCGCTCGCATTGATGCCGACGGTGAGCTGCTTCGCCGTACCGCCGAGTGCGACTTGACCGCTCCAGGCACCGCCCGGCTGGAGCTGCCAGTTGTGGTTGATCGCATCGTTCATCGAAAGCACGAGCGCTTGAAGCGGCCCGCTGCCGCCGCAGTAGTACAGGACGTTGCCGAGCGGATCACCGTAAAACGCTGGACCGCCCCACACGCCGGGACCGCCGCCCTCGTTGGGCGGGGCCGCACTTCGATTCGATGCGAGCCGTGTCGTCGAGCGGTAGTTGCCGACTTCGCCCAGCGTCGCGGCGTTCAACTGCGTTCGGTCGAGCAGATAGACGTTCGCGTCTTTGCCGCACCCGACGACGTACTTTCCGCCCCCCGCGCCGTCGGGGAGCACCAGCGGACCACCCGAACCGAAATCGAGATCCTGCGTCGTGAGCGCGAGCGGATTCGGAGGCGTAAAGGAGCCGACGAGCGTAAGGGTCGGGTCGAGCTTCAGCATCGACTCGGCGTAGTTGCGCGCGACATTACCCTCGAAGCTGCCGAACAAGCCGTTCGCCGTGACGCAGTAGATGAAGCCCTCACCGTCCGCGGCGAGGCCGAAACCAGCCTGCCAGATTCCGCCGCCGAGATTGGGATCGCTGTACGCGGCGTGATTCGAAGAGTCGACGACCCAGGTGCCGGCGGCGTCGGGCGTCGTACAGAACACGTCGAGCAGGGCGAGGTCGCTCGGTCGAAATGCCATAACCCAGCCGTGATATGGCGGGTTGTCGCCCGTCGATCCGAATGCGGCGTACACGGTCGAATTCGCGAAGAGCAGCGCGGGGCGATTACGGTGCTGACTCGGATCGAAGGAGATCTGCCCATTCGCCTGTGCCGCTTGAGGTTGCCCGAGGCCTTGTACGTGCGGGACCGAGGCGGCGTCGATCCTGACCGGAGCGACCGCAGCCACATCCAGCCCCGTCTCGATATCGATCGCATGCAGACGAAAGTACATATTCGCCGGAACGTTCAGATCTTGAAAGCGACCGATGACGTACATGATTCCGGCCGAGTCATCGATCACCGGCGTGGCTTTGAGCGCGCCGTCCGGCGATGCGATCTCCTTGCCGCCGACGAGCGAACGGCGCCAGAGCCAAGGCTGGGCACCAGCGTTGAAGACGTCGGCGTCGAAGGCGTACACGCTGCCGGCTTCGGTCGCCGCGAAGACGACGTTATGGTTGGCGCCGCCGATCGAAAGCTGCGCGGCGTAGAGCGGCTGCGCAAAGCAGACGCCATCGAGCACGTAGCTGAAGAGCTTACCGAAGGTCGGTCCGCCGACGACGTTCGGCAGCAGCGCGACCTCGTTCGCGTTCCATCCGCTTCGGGCGTTGTCGTAGTGGTAGGTGCTGACGTTGGCCACAGTCCCTGCTCCGTTTCGGATACACGTGACGCCGGCTTGGGGCTCGGACTCAGCCGGGAGCCTCGGCGGGCCCGGTCGATAACGCACGGAGCTCGCGCCCGCAGAAGCGGCCGAACATGAACAAGGCGCAGGTAACGAGGGCCACGACGAGCACACATTGCGTCATCGTGAGACCCGTCGTCACGAATGCTGGACCGGCCGCGAGGTTGTCGACGCACAGGAGCACCGGCAGCGAATATGCCGCCCACGCCAAGCGTCCCGAAGCGATGCCGCGCCGTTGCTGGACGACCAGCACGATCAGCAGCACGATCGCCGACAGAAACGCAGACGTCGAGAGACGCGCAAGGTCCGGCTGCAGAGCCGGGACGACGCTGCCGACGACGATCGCCATGCCGTCGAAGAAGGCGAAAAGCAATGGAAGGCGCGCTCCCTCGAAGCCGGGGATGCGAAACCAGCCGCCGAGCGCGCCGAAGACGAGGCTGTCGGAGCTCAGCGCGAGCGCCAACAGCAATGCCGTGAGCATATGACTCCCCCAAACACCGGCGTGCCGCTTGAACGACGTCGCGTTCAGCCGTGTCCCCTGTGTCGTGTCGCTTTCGCGCGACGCCCGCAGCCGGGTATCAACCATGCGCTGGTCGAGGCTACATGTCAAGGGGGGCGGCAAGCAGAACGGCCCTGAACCAACCTCGGGAACAGTCCGCCATTCGTCACGGTGCAAGCACCTCTGGGCGGAAGCTTCGCCTTTATCGAGTTCAACGAACGTCCGGCTGACGCTCCCGTGATGGTGCGCTACGCCGCAACGTCACCACGCCCGTAGCGCCGCCGAGCAGGCCGGGTTTCCCGATCGACAGCTCGGCGGCGCTGACGCAGTGGTTTTCGAATACGACATCTAGCAGCTCGGCGGCTAATCGCTCCAGCAGCGAGAACGACGTCCGTTCAACGGTTTCTACCAGCCGTTTGTACAGGATCGCGTAGTCCAACGTATCGGAGAGGTCATCCGAGCGAGACGACGTCGCGAGATCGACGTGCATCACCACGTCGACGTCGAATGGCTGCGCCTGATCGGCCTCGCCCGGGTATGCGCCGTGGCATCCCAGGACGCGAATGCCGCGAATCGCAATCTCATCCATGCGCGATCCCGGTTTCTGGCCCTTTGCCGCCCCTCCTGGACAGTCTCGTACCTGGCAGTAGTACCGGCGTACCCGCCGCTTTGGTTTAGGTTCCTGAGGCGACCGGAAGTCCGGCACCTCGAGTCGACGACGGCGGGTTCGTCGGCGCCCGCACTGGCTTCGCCGGTGGCGGACCGGCTACCGGCGAAGCGCCCCCGTGATGCGCGCGAGTTCCGCGTCGACTCGCCGGTCGTGGGCGCGTTCCGCGGCAAGCTCACGGCGAAGCTGCCCGATCTGCGCCGCATCGCTCGCGCGAGTCCGGGCGCTCTCGGCATGCAGCGCCTTGATCGCCGCGAGGGCGACGCCGTCCTCGTCGATCGAGGTGATGTGGCGGTCATCCTCACCGACGCGGAATGCGGCGTAGAAATCCTGCGCCATCGGGCCGACGTGCCGCACTCCGTGTTCCGTCTTGTAGCTCCAGCGGCTGATCGGCAGCGCAGCGAGCTTCGCGAGCACCGAGGCGTCGTCGAGCGGGATGATGTTCGTCTTCACGTTGCGGTCGCTGAGCGAAGCCCACGTTCCGGAACCGGCGGCGAGCTGGGCCCCGACCGTGCTCGCGGGATTGGTGTACAGCGTGAAGCCGCCCGCGGCGCGGGCCAGGAACTGGTACGCGCGCGACGATGTCAGCAGCGTGCTGCCGTCCGAGCCGTCGCTCCATACGAACACTCCCTCGTTCGCCGCGCCGGCAAACGCACCGGCAGCCAAGCTGTATGTCCCGCTCGCGCTGTTGCGGTATCCACCCGGGATCGTCGAGAACGTTCCCGACGCCGTGCTCGCGAAACCGCCGTCGACGACCGCACCTTCGCCCGAAGCGGTATTGTAGCCGCCGGCCGCGATGTATGCGCCCTCACCGGAGACGGTGTTGTTGAGCCCGCCGACGAGAACGCCGTACTCCGAGGACAACGCGTTTGTCGAGCCACCGCCGATGAAACCGTACTCTCCATTGAGGGCGTTGCTGGTGCCGCCGACGACCACGCCGAGCGCCGTAGTCGCAGAGTTATGACTGCCTGAGCCGATGAACGACAAGGCGCCGCCACCGCTGATCGTATTATCATAGCCGCTGCCGATGAAGGAATTGTACGCCGTGCCCGCGCCGCTCGAGATATAATTCGCGTAACCGCCCGCGATCGCGCCATCCAGGTCGCAGACTTCGTTCAAGTTGCCGTCTAAGACACCGGAGTAGGCTCCGTCGGCGACGTTGCCGGAACCGCCGCCCACGAAGGCATCGGTTCCGGTGCCGCTGCAGATCGGCACATCTTGCGGTCGCCGGACACCCCCGTGTGGGACGACGCCGGGTTGGTGCGCGACGGCTGCGGGGAGTGCCGCAGCCGGATTCGTCGCGCTCGCCCCTCCGCCGGCGCACCCGATCAGCGGCATGCCGCTCAGCAACGCCGCAACGACGAACCCCGCGGGACGAACGCGCATGATGCCTCCAGCGTGTCGAGATATGGCCCCGCCGATGCCGAGGCGGGTCGTCGGAAGCCGGGATTCCTCGTCCGACCGGTAGCCGCCTATTCCGATGTCTCGCAGCGGAGGTCGTGCGCGCCTCGTTACCGATCCGTAGCGGTTGGGGCGGTACTCGGCAGGTCCCGTCGGCTGCTCTCCGGCCACGGAGTCCCGCCTGGAGAGCAGCGGGAAACGGGGCGGCGCGACACCGGTGTCGTAGGGTCGGATATGACGCGCCGTCTCATCTCGATCGTGTTGCTTGCCGCGCTGGCGGTGACGTCCGGGTGCGGCGGTTCACGCCCCGGGCCCGGGGCGGTCCCCGCCGGAGGCGCGCGTGCCGCCGGGACTCGCGCGCACCCGATGTTGCGGAAGGGGGCGTGGATCGCAAGGCCGCTCGCGACGCCGGTAGCGATGGTCGGGGGTGCCACCTCCGACAGCTCGGGCGCGTGGGTCTCCGATGCGACGTCCGGCACGCTTCAGCGCGTCACCGCGTCCGGAGAAACGACGTTCACGACCGCCGTGTCGAACATCTACGGACTGAATCCCGGTCCGGACGGGATCGTGTTCGACTATCCCTCGGGATACGGCGACCAGCCGGACACCGGGAGCGAGACGGACTATCCGGTCCCGATCCCGTCGGGAACGTCGTTCTCGCCGAGCGAGATCGGCTACGACACCACCTTGGAAAACGTGTTTCTCGGGGGATACCTCGCAAGCGGCCCCAACTGCACCGACGGAATCGACGTCGTCCCGGCGGGCGGCACGACGAGCACCGGACATCTCGGCAACGGATACAGCACGCCGTGCGGTCCGACGTTCCTACAGTTCGCGAGCTCCGGAAGCGTGGTGTGGTTCAGCGAAGGCACGACGACCAAACACCTCTCGTACCTCTCGACGAGCACCGGGCGGGTGACGGATCGTCCGCTGCCCGCCGCGGCGGCCGGCGCCACGCCGGGCGACCTGGCCGCGGGGCCGAACGGCGATACGTACTTCTCGCTCTGCGGCGTCACCGATCCGGCTCCAGCGGGCAATGCCTACCTGGTGCGCGTCAACGCGAACACACAGAGTCAGACGCTCTTCTCGACGTACTCGCCTTGCGCAAACACTCGTGACAGCATGGTGTACGACCCGCACAACACGCGCGTCTGGATCGCGAACGACACGAACACCTTGACCGCCGTGCACGTGACCGACGGCGCCGTCAGCACGTATACGCTCACGGGCAGCGACCCGGCGAGCTCCGGTTTTCTCGCGCTGACCCTCGGGCCGGACGACTATCTGTGGGGTTTTCGGAACCAAGACGCGAGCGCGAACGCGTACCCGCCCTACCTGATCGCGGCGAATCCCGCATATGCGTACTCGAAGAACGGCGCCCCCGTCGCAGTGACGATCAGCGAGCAAAACTACGGCGGGTCGTTCACCTACGTCATCTCCGGAAGCCCGTCGTGTCAGGTCTCGCCGGGCGCCGGCAATCAGTTCAGCGTCTCGTCCCCGGCGAATACCGCGTGCACGATCGCGTTCAGCGACACGATCGGGATCGGCACCGTGTACGTTCCGGTCGTTACCCATACCGGATCGAACATTCCGCCGCAGCCGCACACCCCGTAGTTTCTGCCGGTAGCGGCGCGAGCTTCTAGCCGCCGCCGTCGCCGCCGGGGCTATGGTCGAAGCCGGAACGCGACGTAGAAGTCCTGCGCCATCGGGGCGACGCGCCGAGCGCGGTGCTGCGCCTTATAGCTCCAGCGGCTGATCGGGAGCGATGCGACTTTCGGGAGGATCGCGTCGTCGTCAGCGCAGCGATGTTCATCTTCGGGCTGCGCGTTCAGCGCTTTGATCGCACCAAGCTGATCTTGTCGGTGCTGACGGCATACTCAGAACCTCGTGCTACAAGCATGCAGATCCGAGCTTTTGTTGAGCGTGCTCACACTGGATTCGAAAGCGCTTTCGGTTTTTTTAACCGAAGACGCGCGATGTGCAGTTTCCCGTAGCAGCTGTTGGTGACATGCGCCCGGCTCCTGGAAACTCGCCACGAAGAACGGAACGTCCGCGGCTGAGGTCACGCGCGCAGTGCGAGCCGCGCTTGCAGCGCTAAATTCTCCTCGCGGAGCCGGTGCGCGTCGGCTGCATCCATCGCGACGAGCGTGGCGCCGGCTTCGCGCGTCAGGTATGCGATAGCATCGAACTCTTCCGGGGACAACGGCTCGGTTCGCGCGGGGAGGGTGCACAGCAGCACCCCGATGAGACGGCCGCGCACGATCATCGGGAAGGCCAGGTCGGCCTGCATCAACAGCGGAAACGTCGCGCGCTCGAGCCACGTTCGCGAGGATTTCAGCCGAACCGCGACCGGATCGTCGGCCGCGATGCGCCCCACCGAGAGATTGCGCGAGTCGGCCCTGATCAGATCGTCACCGGGGTCCGCGAGAAGCACCTCGCAACCGTTGACCCGCGTGAACGTCGTGAGAGTATCGAGGAGCGCCGAAACCAAGGCGCCCGCGTCGCGAAACAACGCGACTTCGTCCGCGAAGCGCTTGACGGCGTTCGCCGCGCGATGGCGCGCCGCGAAGAGCAGCCCGTCCACGGCACGATCGACCCATGCATGCAGCCGCCGGATGGACAACGCGATCGCGATCATCAAGGCGAGCGAGAAAAGAGCGCCCTCGATGCGACCACTCGATTCGACGAGCTTTTGGGTTGCCCACTCGATGCCGACGAACGCCGGCAGCAGCAGTGCGGTAATCGCGCCCGCCACGACCGCCCGGTTCAGCACGAAGCCGATGTCGAAGAGACGGTCGACGAACACGGCGTAGGCCAAGCCGGCGGCCTCCAGCAGCAAGCCGACGTTGTCGACGATTTGTTCGGCACCGGAAATGAAGTGCAGATAGAAGGCTCCGCCGAGGGCCGCGAAGTTACCCAAAACGAGCGAGATCGCGATGATGACGGCTCGTCGACGCTCCAAACCATGTGTCTGTAGCGCGATGGCGATAACGCTGACGAACCCGAGTAGGACGGTGAGCGCTACCCCCTGATTGGCCAACTTCTGCGACAAGTTCAGTCCGGTCGGCGTACCGATCATGACAAACTGGATTCTGCGCTCGACGGTCACGGCGCCGACCAGCGCGCCGAGGGCGATCGGAGCGTAAGCGAGTATTCGCCGTTTCCAACCGATGGACGTCGACAATCCGAGCGCGACGAAACCAAACGATGCGACCCCGGCCACCAAAGCGGCACGTTGGAAAACAGCCGTGACGATCGCGACCGCTTCGTTCCCCGTCCAGTGCGCCGGATTGCTGATGTTCCCGAAGTTCGTCAGAATGACGGCAGCAGCGAGCGCCCGCGCGACCAGAAGATTCGGCCGCAGTATCAGGATCACGAGGCCCGCGAGCTCGAGCACGATCACCGCGGCGAAAGTGAAATGCTTCGCCGTGGTCCAGCCGGTCGGATCTTGTTGAAGGCGAAGCGTCAGCGTGTGGCCGGTCCGCACGTCGACCACGCGGCGAACGTCACCGCGATTTGCGAGCATGCGCTGTCCGGGCGAGAGATTTTCGTAGCGAACGAGGTCGCCCATGCGGATGCCCGCGCGTTCCGCGGCGGACCCCGGGACAACCGACACCACCCGCGTCGAGTCCGGCAGGTCGGCGGCAACGTTGTCCGTCGTGAAGCCTGCAGGCGCGAGCAACCGGCTCCGATCGAAGGCCGCGCCAATCGTCAGGACGACGCAAAACGAGAAGACCAGCGGGACGATGACGCGCCACACGAACCGCTCCACGGGTGAAGCGGTTCGCCGCGGCAGCGCCGGCGACCCGGCGCCACCTGATCGACCCGCGAAACCCTCCAATACTGCGAGTTCCTCGCCGGCCGTCCGTGTCTAGGGCGGAGCGGTCAGCGCAGTCGTGAGCTCGACGACATTGTCCGTCGTGTCCACCGGCTCCAACGTCCCGTAGGCCGCAAGATAGCAGCGAAAAACCGCGCCGTAGCGCGGTTTCTTCTGGAGCCGACGGCCGGACTCGAACCGGCGACCTGCTGATTACGAATCAGCTGCTCTACCAACTGAGCTACGTCGGCGCACCCTTCTCCGGCGGGGTGCCGGGAGCGACCGACGTCTGTTCTCCCCGCGGGGTTCAGCCCCCCTCCCCGCACCGCGCGGCACGAGGCGGGCTCCCGGGGTTGACGACGATCGGTGGCAGTGCTATGGTCGCCATACCTAATTCGTTAGGTATGTCGAGTGGAGGGCGCATGGCGCGCAAGCGATCGGTTCCGCTCACGGAAGCGGAGCAGCGGCTGATGGAAGTGCTCTGGCGACTTCGATCGGCGAGTCTGGGCCAGATCCTCGAGGCGATCCCCGAGGCCGGGCGGCCGGCTCCGAACACGGTCCAGACGATGATGAAGATCCTCGAGCGCAAGGGCTACGTCCGGCACAGCGCGCAAGGCCGTGCGTTCATCTACGCGCCGGTCGTCGACCGCGAGTCGGCCGCGCACACGGCCCTGACGTACGTGACGGCGCGCTTCTTCGGCGGTTCCCCCGCGCAAGTCGCGCTGAACCTGATTCAAGACGAGTCGATCACCGTCGAACAGCTCGATGAGCTGCGGCGGCGGATCGACGAAGCAAAGCGAGGTGTCCGATGACCGCGTTGGCGCTCTTCTCTCTGCTCAACGCGCTGTGGCAAGGCGTCCTGCTGGTCGCGGTCGTCGCGCTCGCGCTGCGCCTTCTTCCGCGCGCGAACGCGGCCACCACCTGCGCGATCTGGACGGCGACGTACTTCTTGGTCGCGGCGCTTCCCGCGATCGACTTCGCGCTCGCACGTCCTGTGACGGCGCCCGGCATCGCTTCAATGCCGTCCGACGGGGCGGCGAACCTCCGGCTGAGCGCCGCCGGCCATACCGTTCGCGGCGCCGACACCTCGTCACGGCCGACGACGATCCTGCGCTCGGTGACGGCGACGGACATCGCGTCACGGCCGACGGAGATCCTGCGCTCGGTGACGGTGCCGGACGTCGCGACCTCGGATCGCCGCGCGGCCTTGCAGGCCGACGACGCGAATCGCACCGGGTCCACGGTCCTCGCCGCCGCACATCCGCTGATGTCCGCAGTGGCCGCCCTCGCGCCTGCGGTGCAGGCGGCGAGCGCGCTCGCGACACGCGTCGCGGCGCCGGTGCTGGCGATCTGGATCGTCGTCGCCCTCGGACTCCTCGGCCGCCTGGCGTTGAGCTACGCCCTCGTGCTTCGGCTCAAACGCGCTGCGCTTCGCATCGAACTTCGTGAGGACTCCGTCGATCTGACGCGGGGTCGGCGCGCCGAGCTCGGCACCTCGTCGCTGGTTCGCATTCCGTGCGCGATCGGTTTCCTCCATCCGATGATCGTGCTCCCGTCGGTGCTCGCCGAGACGCTCGATCCGGACGATCTCGCTCGCGTCATCGTGCACGAACATGCGCACCTTCGGCGCTACGACGACTGGTTCAACGCGCTGCAGCGCGTCGCCGGCGCGATTTTCTTCTTCCAGCCTGCGCTGCACTACGTCGCGCGGCGAATCGAGCTCGATCGCGAAGTCGCGTGCGACGACGAAGTGGTCGACACCGTCGGCGAGCCCATCGAGTATGCGAAGTGCCTGACGAAGATCGTCGACCGGCAGACTCGCGCGGCGCGGCTCGCGGTCGTCCCGGGCTTCTTCTTCGGGCGCAGCCAGGTGATCGCGCGCGTCGACCGTCTCATCGCATTCCGGCGCGGCTTCTCGCCGCGCGTGGCGCGGTACGGAGCGGTCGCGGCCGCGGCGATCGTTCTCTCGGCGCTCGCGCTGGCGCAAGTCCAGGTTCCCGTAATCGCGGCGAGCGCGCACGACGACGCGCCGGCCGTCGCGAACACGAGCGGCGCCCCCACGACCGCCACCAAGACGGGCTCGAACGCGACGCCCGCAACCACCGCCAGCCACGTACGCGCCTCGACGGCGCCCCGCGCCGCGCACCGGAGCGCCTCGTCCTCCGCGACGTCGCCGCAGATCAAGGTGTACGTCGAGCGCGGGACCACGTCGGAGCCGTCGGAGCACGGACGCCGGACGGTCGTCGTCAAGAAGATCGCTCCCGAGGTCTACGTGCTCGACGAAGACGTCAAGGCTTATCCCGACGTCACGGTCGACGTCGACCGCGCGATGCGCGCGGCGCGCAAGGCCGAGGCCGACGCCGAGCAGCAGCTGCACGTGCACGTCCGCCCGATCCCGCCGCTTCCTCCGATGCCCCACGTCCGGGTTCTCGATGCCGACGCGATCGCGATGCGAACGGCCGGCGACCTCCGCGATCGGATCGGCGACCAGGTTCGCGCGTCGGTGCAGGAGGGACTCGCGCAGGTTCGGCTCGAGCTCGCCGACGTGCAGCGCCGCCCGCGCGTCGATCTCCTCGATGCGCTCGCGAACAACGGCTACGGACACCCCAGCGTCGACGAGCTCGTGGCGTTGGCGAACCACGGCGTCACCGGCGACTTCGTCGCGGGGATCGGGCCGCTGCTCGGGACGCGTCCGACGGTGCAGCAGCTGATCGCGCTCGCCGATCAGGGCATCGGCCCGACATACGTGCGCGGGATCGCGGACGCGGGCTATCCGCACCTTCAGGTGGACCAGCTGATCAAGTTGCGCGACGCCGGCGTCACGCCACGTTTCGTCAAGCACCTGAGCGATCACGGATACCGGAACCTTACGGTCGACCAGCTCGTGAAGCTCGCGGAAAGCGGCGTCTGACCGATGCGCCGCCGCACCGCCGTCGCAAGCGTGCCGATCGGGACGCTCGCCGCGTTCGCCGCATGGGGCGCGCTCACCGCAGTCGCCGCGCCGGCGACGATCCTCGCGTTCGCGACGATCGTCACGCCTCATGCGGCCGCGGCGGCCGGACAAACGATCGTCGGCCGGTGGGCCATCTCGCAGCCGCGCGCGACGAGCAACGGCAGCCGCGTCCAACTCGAGCTCGCCTTCGACACGACGTCGCAGTCGTCACGCGGCGGATTCGATCAGGAGCGGTGGTCGGATTCCATGGTGCTCGGCGAGCTCGGGATCAGCGACCAGCGTCTTCGCGCGCCGATCGGCCCGATCGCCGTCCGCCTCAGCCGCGAGCCCGGCACCTTCGACTGCACCGGCACCGCCGGTGAAGGTTCGGGCGCCGGGCAGTTCGTCTATGCGCCGTCGCCGGCGTTCGCCGATGCGCTCGCATCGCGCGGCATCGAGCGCCCCTCGCCGGTCCAATCCGTCGAGCTCGCGATGGACGGAATGACGATCGCCTTCGTCGACACCTACGTGCGGCCGGGACATCCGCACACCGGGCTCGCCGACCTCGTCACGCTCGCGCAGCACGACGTCGGCCCGGCGTACGCGAACGAGCTCGTGTCGGCCGGCCTGAAAGTCGCCTCGGCCGACGAGCTGATGCGCCTGCGCGACCACGGCGTGACGCCCGGTTTCGTTCGCTCCATGACGACCGCCGGATACCGCAACGTTGCGCCGGAGGAGCTCGTGCGCGCCGCCGACCACGGCGTGACCGCACGCTTCGTCGCGGGTCTCGCTCAGCGCGGGTACGCGCATCTGTCGCTCGCCGATCTCCTCGGGCTCGCCGATCACGGCGTCACCACGGCGTTCATCGACCGACTGAGCGCGCACGGCTACAAGGACGTCCAAGTCCGCGATCTGATCCGGCTCCGCGACAGCGGCGTCTAACCGGGGCGGGCGCGCCTCGCGCGGCCGCGCGGTTCGCCGATAACGGTAGGGTGCGACGTCTCGTGGCCGTGTTGGCCCTCGCCGTCGCCATGGTTCCGACCGCCGCCCGTGCGGCTCAGCAGGCAACCGTGGCCGCGCTCCCCGTGGATCCGTCCGGTCCGGCGTCGTTGTTCCGGCCCGCGATGCTGTCCGGCGCCTTTCGCGTGCCGCGCGTCGACACGGCGCTCTACATCGGAACGCCCTGGCTCGTCCGCGATCTCACCGTCATGATCGTCCGCCGCGACGGCCGGCGCGAACGGCTCGACGCGACGACCGACATTCCCGGCCGCATCCTCGGCGTCCGTCTCCCCCTCGATGCCTCGCGCGCCGACCGGATCGAATACGAAGCGCGGTCCGTCTCCGCGGCGGCGGCGCCGTACGTGATCTCCGCCGACGCGCTCGCTTCGATGAACGCACGCGTCTGGCCGTTCGCCGCGGCGTGCGGTGCGCTCGCGATGCTCACCACGCTGCTGGCAGCGCTCGCGGCGATTCGGCGCGCGCCCGCCGCGGGGTGGCTCGCCGTCGGCGCAGCGGCGCAAGCTGGACTGCTGGTGCCGTGGCTCGGCATCGTCCGCCCCTCGCCGGAGCTGAGCCAGCCGCTGCACGCCGCGCTGCAGACGATCTCGCTGGCGGCGCTGGCGGCGTTCACCGCTTCGCTGTTTCGCCTGATGAAGTTGTCACCGCGGGCCCTGCGCGCCCGCGTGGCGGACGTCGCGTTCGGGGCGCTGTGGGCGCTGGTCGCGCTGAACGCCTTCGCCGCCTTCGGCGGCGACGTGATGCAGGATCTCTGGCCGCTGCCGAACGCCGTGAACGTCGGCCTGGCGATCGGTTTCGATCTTGCGCTGGTCGCGCTCGGCGCGATCGCGGTTCCGGAACGCGCGGCCGGAGCGCGAGCGTACCTCGCGGGCGCCGCCGCCGTGACGGGCGCGTTCGCGATGACCTTGCTCGACCCGTCGTCGGCCGCCGCGCTTATCGGCCCGGTCGCCGGCGCGTTCTGTTTCGCGGCCGCAACGTACGCTGCGATCCTACGCCCGTCAGCGGCATCGCAAGCACCGCCGGCATCGCAATTGCCGACAGCACGACCGCAGACGCTACCGGAATCGCCGACGGCATCTCAACCGCCGGCATCGGCACCGGCGGCGCGGCCGATCTTCGGCGCGCCGCCGCCACGCGAGGTCACGACCGACGGGCTCACCGGCGCGGCGAACCGCTCCGCCCTCTCCGCGGCGCTCGACCGCGCCTGGGAGGCTGCGCGCACCGCGGGGACGCCGCTGGCGCTGCTGCGTCTCGACGTCGACCACTTCCGCCGCTACAACGAGCTGCACGGTCCGGCCGCCGGCGACGAGGCGCTGTGCCGCATCACGACCTCCGTCGCCGCGACGCTTCCGCCGCACGCGCCCGGCGCGCTGGTCGCCCGTGACGGCGGCGACGAGCTTTGCATCCTGCTCCCCGGCGCCTCGCTCGCCGCCGCGCACGGATACGGCGAGCGCATCCGCGCCGCGGTCGACGCGCTCGCGATCGCGCGCGACGACGTCCCCGCCCGCCGCATCACGGTCAGCATCGGCGCCGCGTCGATCGACCCCTCAATCGTCGACGACCCGTTCGTCGCCTTCGCCCGCGCGAACGCCGCGCTCTATATCGCGAAGGCGATGGGGCGCGACCGCGTCGTCGTCGACGAGCCGATTCAGGCGTTCGCGAAGAGCGAATCCGCCAGCGACTGATTCACGTCGTACGCGCCGTAGTCGATCGTCGCGTGGACCGTCAGCCCGCCTGAGAAGATGTCCGCTTCCACGTGCTTCGGCAGCTCGTACACGCCTTCGATGCTTTCGGTGATCGTCTCGTCGATGCGCGTACCGTCGCGGCAGAACCATTGCGCGTGGACGGGCCCGCTCATGTCTTGATCGACGTCGAGCAGCACCGAGACGACCTCACCGTCGTGCTTCGGCACGCCCTTGATGTGATAGGTTGCGCGCCCGCCGGCGACGGTCGACGACGCGACGCTTACATCGTAGGTCGAGCTCCACGTCAGCGGCGTCCCCATCTCGTCGAACAGCCGCCGGAACTGGCCGGGGACGTGCTGCATGTCGAGCGCGACGCGATCGGGACGCTTGTAGTAGACCGTCCCATTCAAGCCGAACCGGAACGTGAAGAGCCGGTGCAGCCGCGCCTCGACGTGGATCGGCACGGAGTACGACGCAAGCAGATCGTCGGACGCGTTGATCCGCGAAAGGAGCTGCGCCGCGCTTACCGTCGACGCGCCGCGCAGCGTCTCCGCGTTCGCTGCGGACGCCCGCGGTGAGCGCGACCCGGCAGCGGCGAGCAGCGCCGCCGCCGTCAGCATCGCAACCCCGTTTCGTCGCGCGTTCGTCATCGGTCCCACCGTCACAACTCCCCGACGCCCCTAGTATACCCGGGCAAGCGCCGGAAGCAGGCCCCTCAAAATGGGGGCTTGCATGCTATGCTGCGTCGCTCCAGACGGGAATGACCGAGCGGATGTCTCCCCGCGATCGGTACCCGGCGGCGGCGGATTCCAGTGCGTCGAGCGAGACCGCGTCCGACGTCACGACGCTGCCGTGCGCGAAGCGCACGAGCACCGGCGCCCGCAGCGCTCGCGCGACCAGATCCTCGCCGCCGTGCACCGGCGCGCGATCGCGCGCCTCGAGCGCCGCGAGCACGTCGGCGACGACGGCGGAGGCCGTCGCCGCGCCCCCCGCACCGGCGCCGAAGAACGTCAGCGGACCGCAGCCGCGACCGAGCACGCGAACGACGTTTTCCGCACCACGCGGCCGCGCGAACGGATGATCTCCCGGCACGAACGCGGGCGTCACGCCGGCCTCGATCGCCTCGCCGTTCCGCCGCGCGACCGCGACGAGCTTGAGCCGAAAGCCGCGCTCGGCGCCGGCGCGCACGTCGTCACGCGAGATCGCGGCGATCCCGCGCCGCGGCAGCGAGCGCGAGAGCGCGGGCCGCCGGAACGCGAGTCCGGCGAGAATCGCGAGCTTGTGCGCAGCGTCGTGCCCGTCGACGTCGGCGCGCGGGTCGGCCTCGGCGTAGCCGAGCCGCTGCGCTTCGGCGAGCGCGTCTGCGTACTCCGCGCCGTGCTCCATCGCGTCGAGCACGAAGTTGGTCGTGCCGTTGAGCACGCCGCCGATCTCGAGCACCTCTTCCGCCGCGAGCGCGCCCTGCAGCGCGCGCACGATCGGGATCGCGCCGCCGACCGCGGCTTCGTAGCGCAGCGAGGCGCCGGTCCGCTCCGCGAAGGCCGCCAGCCACGGGCCTTCCGTCGCGATGAGGTCTTTGTTCGCGGTAACGACGTCCTTGCCGCGCGCGATCGCGCGCAGCACGAGCTCGCGCGCCAGTCCGAGCCCGCCCATGCACTCCACCACGACGCGCACGCTGGGATCGTCGACCACGTCGAAGGGGTCGGCGGCCCAGTCGTGCCACGCCACGTCGCGCGGTTTGAGCGGATCGCGCACCGCGATCCCGCGGATCAGCCCCGGGTGCGAGGCGAGGAGCCGGCGCGCCACTCCGGAGCCGACGGTGCCGCAGCCCAACAGCCCCACGCCGCCGGAAAGGCGCGTCCTCGTCGAAGCGCTCGCCGGGGACGAGGCATCGGAAGAGCAGAGAACGCGAGCGAGACGGTGCACGGAAACCTCCATGTCGGCTGAAGAAAAAGGCCCTCGCCGGTACCGGCGAGGGCCTTGTCTGCGATCGGTGCGTTCGCGCTACGGCGACGCCGACCGAGACCTGCCCTCACCGAGGGTGGTCGTCGTCGTGGTCGTCGTCGTCACGATCGCCTGTGCGACCGAGCGGAACGCTGCCATGACCGCACCCTATCATGCGCCAGCCGATTGCGCAAGAGGGCGCGAGCGGTTGGGGCTCGGCGAGGGAGGCGTCAACCGAGAAGACGGTCGATTTGCGCGCGCAAGCTCACGGTCTGATCTCGACCATCCGGCGCTTTCATGCGTCGTAGGCGAGGCCTCGCGAGGAGACGAAGCAACCGGGAGTTGCTGGGGAGGTCCGCGTGAGAGAGTCGCATCCGCGCGATCGGCACGATGGCGCCGAAGTGCGCCGCTCGAAACGATTCGTCTGGGCCGTCGCCGCCGCGGGTATCGCGATGCTCGCCGTTTCGGCGCTGTCGGCTGCTGACGAAACGGCTCGACGTGACGCCTCGGCTCCATCCGCGCCTTCGTTCGCCGCCGCGCACGATGCAAATGCCCTTCCGCCGGGCCGGTACGGCGAGCTCGTGCGCTACGGTCGCGACATCATCGAGAACACGCGCCGAGAGGTCCCGCGCAACGTCACGGCCGGGATGTCCTGCGAAGCCTGCCACATCGCCGGCGGCACGAAACCTCACGGCGGCTCGTTCATCGGGATCTACGCCGAGTTTCCGCAATGGAACAAACGCGCGAAGCGCTTCATCTCGCTGCAGGATCGTCTGGCGGAGTGCTTCCTTTACAGCATGAACGGCACGCCTCCGGCGTACACGAGCCGCGAGATGGAAGCGATGACCGCGTACATCGCATGGCTCTCGCGAGGCCAACCCGTCGGCACGAACGTCACCGGTCAAGCCTACGTGGCCTTCACGCCCGATCGCCCGCCGGACCCGCACGCCGGTGCGGCGGTGTACGCGCAGCGCTGCGCTGTGTGCCATGGCGCCGACGGCAGCGGACGCGGCGCATACCCAACGCTCTGGGGAGCGACGTCGTTCAACGCGGGCGCCGGGATGCATCGGATCGGCACGATGGCCGAATTCGTACGCTACAACATGCCGTTCGGCTCACCGCCCAACACGCTCACGCGTCAGCAGGCCTACGACGTCGCCGCGTTCGTCCTCTCGCATCCGCGACCCGCGTTCCGCAAGAACCGACCGATCGCGTTCCCGCCCGTCCCCGCGCGACTCTTCTGAGGCCGCGGCGTTTGCGGCGCGCCACGCCTCGATGCCGGTGGTTTCAGCGATCCATGAAGCGCACGCGTGCGCCGGAGCCGGCGACGGACCGGAGGATCGCAGGCGCCGTCGACGTGATGAACGCTCGCCACACCGGGTACCGTTGGTCGTTGCCCGGCCCGCGAACGGCGGACGATCAGCGCGAGCCGGAGATCGTCGGAGACGGCCGCCGTCCCGCCGAACGGCATCCCGTAGATCCCGGCGTGGCGCACCGTCGCCACCCAGGTCCCGGCGATCTCACGGTCGCGAGTTGGCTCGACTCTTCCCATCGAAAGGACTGGCTTCGGAAGTGCTGAGTGGCAAGCGTGAGATCAGCAAAGCGCAGGCCCGAAAGCTTGGCGACTTCTTCCACGTCCCGGCAGCCCTGTTTCTTTGAAGACCGAAGTTCAGAGCGAACCGTATACCCGAAGCAATTCCTTGAGATGTTTCGCAACTGAAGGCCTCACCAGGCCACCGGCTTGCAACCCGAGATCTTCGGGGATGCGGTCACGGAAATCGGGACGCAGCGTTTTCCGAGGCGCGGTCGTGACAGAGCCGACGTGACCGGCTGCGTCCAAGGTGGTAGAACGATCCGACCCGGCTTGATTCGGGTATATTCCGCGGCATGCTGCTCACCATCGCCGTCGCGCTGCTGATCCTCTGGCTGCTCGGCGCGTTCGTCCCGGTCCGCGCCGGGCGTCCCTACTACACCCCCGTCTCCTGGGGCGGCGGCGGGGTCGGAGTCCTGATCGTCATCCTGCTCCTTCTCGTGCTGCTGCACGTCATCTAACCGCACCGGCCGCGCGTTCGTGAAACAGCGGTTCTTGAAACGGTCTTGGACGGCGCCGCTTACGCGTTGCACGACGGCCGCTATCCGGGACTCGACGGTGCGGCGAGCGGCGCGCTGGCGGCGGGGTTGCTCCTCGCCTACGCCGCCGCACTCGTCGCCGCGCTCGGCGCGGCGTCCCGTCCTACGCGGCCGCGCACGCTAGGTCGACCTGGCCGCGTCCGCTGAAGCCGGCGCGGCACGCAGCTCGAGCGTTCCGTTCAGCGCTTCCGGCGCGTCGTCGCCTTCTTCCGGGTCGTCGTCTTCTTCCGGCCGGCCGTCGTCTTTCGCGCCGCTGTCTTCTTTCGACCAGACGTCGCCTTGCGCGCCGTCGCCTTCTTGCGACTCGTCTTCGTGCGACTCGTCGTCGTCTTGCGGCCCGTCGTCTTCTTGCGGCCCGTCGTCTTCTTGCGGCCCGTCGTCTTCTTGCGGCCCGTCGTCTTCTTGCGGCTGGTCTTCTCGCGCGTTGCGACGGCTTTGCGTGCCGAGCGGCGACGGTCGGTCGCGGTGCGACCGGTCTTCGGGTGCGAACCGAGCTCGTGCCGGTCGACCTCGGACATCTCGACGCCGTAGTGCTTTGCCGCTTTCTTGATGTTCGCGAACGCGAGCTCGCGATCGGCTTCGGGGACGCCCGTGACCTGATCGAAGCGCGCGATCGCGTTTCGCACGTGGCGCGCGTCGGTCAGCGGCTCTTTGCGCTCTTTCGGAAATGCGTACACGGAGTCCGGCAGGTCGCTGCGTTTCGTCAGCACTCCGTGCTTCTCGTGCGGTTTCCACGTTGCGCGCATGATGACGTCCTCCTCGAAGCGGGTAACCCTACCGTCGCAATCGTTCCCGTTTCCCCGCCCGCCCTCACGGGCCCATCGCGCCGCACGCTCTGCCGCCGCCTCGAAGGCAGGGCTTTCCGCGTCGAACGCGACCGGTCGTCGTACGGTCGATCGCCAACAGCGGAGGGCCGATCCTTTCCGCGCCTACGGGAGTGGCGGTGGTTCAAGGAGCCACCGTGCTCAGCTCGACGACCGCCGATCCGAGTGGGGCGGCGTGAGAACCCAGTCGGCCATCGTCATCATCGCGCTCCGGCCGTTGCAGCCTCGCGCCGCGGGCTGCAACGGAACCGCGCCGACGCCGGTTCGAACGAGCACCCGCTCCGCGAGGAATGCGCGGAGCTCGCCGACGAGGTATCGTTCCGTGAATCAGGCCGCCGTGCGCGAACGCCGCATCACCTGGACCGATCCGGCGTTGCTCGCCGCCGATGCGGGCACGTCGGACGGGCTGTCCTTTCTCGCAAGGATCGCGAGCGGTGAGCTTCCGCCGCCGCCGGTGGCGGAACTGCTCGAGATGCGGCTCGTCGAGGTCGAGCGCGGAAAGGCGGTGTTCGCGATGACGCCCGCCGAGTACATGTTCAATCCGATCGGCACCGTGCACGGCGGGATGATCGCCACGATCCTCGACTCGGCGATCGGCTGCGCGGTCCAGACGACGCTCCCCGCCGGCGCGGTCTACACGTCGATCGACATCCAGGTCCGCTTCCTGCGCGCCGTGACGCTGTCGTCGGGCGAGCTCACCGCGACCGGCACGGTCGTGCACGCCGGGCGGCGCCTCGTCGCCGGCGAAGCGGCGTTGCACGATGCCGCCGGGCGCGTGTGCGCGACCGCGACGTCGAGCTGCATGATCGTCGAGCAGCGATCGAGCTAAGCGCCCGAAAGCCCCGCGATGCGGCGCGGTGCCGTGTACCGCCGCTCGAGCCGCCGCAGGTAGACGTCGTCGCGTTCCATCAGCTTCTGCGGGGTTTCGCGGTGCAGACCCAGCACGTACGCCAGTCGTTTCGCCCGCGGCCAGTCTCGGTGGTCGACGCGCGCCCGGAACAGTTCCAGGGCCTGGGGATCGCGCGCCATCGGGTTCGTCGCGCTCCGCATCATCACTGAATCCCTACCCACAACGCGGCGACCGTCACACGGTTCGGCCGCGCAACGAAAAGAGACCGGCGGTGTGCCGGTCTCTCTCGCGTGCCTGCGTCCGTGCCCTCAGCGCGGAGGCGTCGTGCGCTCCGGACGAGGCGTCGCGCCCGTCTCTTCCGTCGCGCGCGGCGGCGCGGTGCGCACCGGGGCGGGACGCGCCATTGCGGGAGGGGCCGTCCGTACCGGTGCGGCCGGACGCGCCATCGCGGGCGCCGTGCGCATCGGTGCAGCCGGCCGCGTCATCGCGGGCGGAGCCGTGCGCACCGGGGCGGCCGGACGGGCCATCGCCGGAGGCGCCGTGCGCGTCATCGCCGGCGCGGCCGGACGGCGCATCGCGGGCGGCGCCGTGCGCACCGGTGCGGCCGGACGCATCATCGCCGGCGCCGCCGTGCGTGCAGACGCCGGACGCTCCGTCGCCGGACGCGGTGCCGCGGTGCGAACCGTCTCCGGTCGTGTCGCCGAACCCGACGTCGTCGTGCGCTGCGGCGCGGTCGCCGGCGTACGGTTCACCGGTTGCGGAACGCGAACCGCTCCCGGCGCTGCCGCGCCGCGAGGCTTCACGATCAGCTTCTGCGCGGCGGCTTTGTCCTGCGCCGTCACCGGCACGAACTGCGGCGGCTTGGCGGCCGCCGAGAACGCGTGCGGCGCCGCGACGACGGGTGGTTTCCCGTGGTTCACGGTCGCTAGCAGCCCGCGGTCCTGCGCGGCGACTTGCGCGTGCTGGCGCTGCTGCGCCGTCGGCGGAATGTGCCGCTGCCGCTGCACCGCCAGTTCCTGCGCCTGCGGCCGCGCCTGCACGCCGTTCCCCCCGTTATAGCTCGGCCGGGCGGTGCGCGGCTCGTTCACGACGACGGTGCGGTCGACGTAGACGTTCTTGACGATCGTGATGTTGACGTGCGTGACGGCGGTGTTATAACGGAACACGCTCCCGTTCCAGCGCCCGCCGGCATAGCCGTGGCCGTAATAGCCACCGCCGTAGTCGATGCCGCCGTAGAACCCGATGCCGGTGGCCCAGTAGCCCTGATGGAACCCGTAGTAGCCGTTCGTGTACGCCCAGTACCCCGGCGTCCACAGATAGCCGGGTTGCGGCGCGGGAACCCACGTCCCGGGCACCCAGTAGTAGCCGGCATTCCCCCACGCCCAGTAGCCCGGCTGCCAGATGTAGTTCGGATTCGGAACCGGCGGCTGGTCGTAGTAAGGGATCGGCGGCGGCGGCTGCACGACGTCATACGCGTCGTAGGAGTCGTACGAGCTTCCCTGGTCGCCGGCGTATGGCGGCGGCTGCTGCTGCTCTTCAGGGGCGTTCGCGCCCGCCATGCTGATCGCGACGGTCTGCGAGGACTCGTCCCAGTTCACGCCCGCGCCGAGCGCTTGCGAGACGAAACGCAGCGGAACGTAGGTGCTTTCACCGACGATGAACGGCGCGACGTCGATGGCTTGCTGCTCACCGTTCACCGTCGCATCGGTCGAGCCGATGTGGAGTGAGATCTCGCGCCCGTTGCCGGTCGCGTTGATCTGCCCGTTGTCGTAGACCACGGTCGCACCGAGGTTCTCGAAGACGCCGCGCAGCGGCACGAAGACGCGTCCTGCCTGGATGATCGGCGCCGGCTGGACGTTGACCGGATTGCCGTTGATGGTGATTTGGACTTGGGACTGGGCGCCGGCGCCGGCGCCCAACATGAGTGCAAAGGCGAACCCGACGCCAGTCGAGAGGATGAAGCGGGTGATGCTCAAGGGTGTACCTCCGTCTATCCGGTTTCCCGAGAAGCGGGCAACCGTATCGATTCCACATCCCCTTCTCACCGAATCCGCCAAGCTGAAACAACGCGCCCTCAGCCGGTCCTCGACCAACCGAGCAGGCGAACGGTTTAGAGCCGGGCGCGCTCGAACAGCGCGCCGACGTCCAGTTCCAACCCCGGAAGCGCCTCGTGGCGGAGCGTCTCGCCCGGTCGCCAGACGCGCGCCCCGTCGACGTCGTGCACGGCGACCGTCTCGGTCGCCGGATCGACGATCACGACGGCGCCGCTCCCGGAGCGAAGATAGGTTTGGATCTTGTCGTCGATGTCGGCACGCAGTTCGTGCTTCACCAAGATCTCGAAGGCGACCGTCGGCGCGCCGCGCGGAATCGCGACGTCGGTCGACGGCGCGTCTTGCGGGAGCGCGTCGTACGAGCGGAACGCCAGATCCGGGACGAGCGGACGCGCGAGCTCGCCGGCGACCGCGACACGGAAGCGCCATTCCGTGCCGAGACGGCCGCGACCGGCGCGCGCCCACGGCCGGAGAAGCGCGGCGAGCTCGGCTTGGAGTGCCGCATGCTCGTAGGTTCCGCTCACTTTCTGAACGGGCCGGCCGCGAACCCACTCGCTCTGCGGCTTCGTCTGCGGCAGAACGATCTCACGAAACGAAGCGCCACGGTCGTCACTCACGCCGGACGCGAAAAGGAACATAGCACGCCGGCTGTCAAGACGCCGCGGCCCGCTTCGATCCCCGCCGGCACCCCCCGCGCGGCCGCATCGACGGCCGGAAGGTACGCGAGGGGCACCCGCCGCTAGGGGGTGAGCCTTTCGACGAAGTCGCCGCTGCCGTCGCGGTTCGACCAGACGGCGAAGACGGCGTGCGTCGCCGGATCGATCGCGTCGGTGTGGACGCCCGCGGCGACGCGTGTCGTGTCGATGATGCGGGGGGCCGCGTCGCGGACGAGCTGGATGCGCGTGACGCCGCCGTCGCCGGCGCAGGCGAGGACGTGCTGCGAGCGGTCGAGGTCGCACTGGTCGTAGTGTCCCACCGCGATCTGACCCAGCTTGGCGCCCGTCGGGCGATAGATGCTCATGATGCCGTTCGTCCCCGCGACCGCGATCTCGTCGAAGTCCGCGTCGTACTGCAGGGGGTGGTTGTGCTTCAGCTCGGGCGTCGGGATCGTGCGCGTCACCGCCAGCGAGCCCGGATCGATCACCGCGATCTCCGAGAGATCGTCGATGTTCTGATAGACCTCGTGCGTCCGCGGGTTGACCGCGAGGTATTCCGGCTTGTGGCCCGGGACGACGATCGTCTTCACGACCGTGAACGACTGCGTGTCGACGACGACGACCTTCGTGCCGTCGTCCTCGTCGGCATAGATGCGGTGCGCCGCCGGGTCGTAGCCGATCGCGTCGACCGTCACGCCGACGTCGGCGCTGCGAAGGACCTTCATCGCGACCGGGTCGACCTCGCTGACGCTTTCCGATTCTCCGTTCCCGGTGAACACGTGTCCGGTCGCGGGATCGACGGCGACGCCGTGCATCGGTCCGACGCGCACCTGGCCGAGAACCTTCCCGGAATCCGCGTCGACGATGAGCAGCGCGCGCGACCCGCTGTACGCGGCGTAGACGCGGCGCCGCTGCGCATCGACGGTCATGTAGTCGAACCCGCCGTACACGGGAACCGGCTGCGGAGGAGCGGTGTTCAGCACGTCTTGGACCTTTCAGCAAGCATTCGTCAGTGCGATGAGCCTCTGTTCGCAACGGGCGGCTGACCGCCCGGCCGGTCATTCGCTCGCGTCGGGCAGGTCGTGGAAGGTTCGCTTCGGCGCGCTCTCTTCGCGTTCGAGATCGTCGAGGAAGTAATAGACGATCTTGCGGTCGTCGAAGCCGACCTTCGCCAGCTCGCGCCCGCCGATCTCGACGACCTCGTGAATGTGGCCCGTCTGCCCCGCATAGCGATAGTTCACCTCGGCGTAGTCCGGATTCTCCGGAGCGGGGCGCGGGACGACTTTGATTCCCCGCAAGGGGGTACGGTGACGGTGTTCGCTCAAACGGGGCTCCGACGGCTTCCTGCGAAGCGTTGGACGTTCGGGCTCGGCCCGTGCTGCCCTGGACTTGGAGGATCGGAGCTGGGATGATCATCGAGTACCGAGGAAAGAGCCCGAAGGTCGCCCCCTCGGCCTTCATCGCTCCCACCGCCGTGCTGATCGGCGACGTCGAGATCGGCGAGGAAGCGTCGATCTGGTTCGGCACCGTGATCCGCGGCGACAACGGTCCGATCCGCGTCGAGGCGCGCGCCAACGTGCAGGACAACTCGGTGCTCCACGTGAGCGAAGGCAGCACCACGGTCGTCGAAGAGGGCGCGACGATCGGCCATTGCGCCGTGCTCGAAGACTGCCGCATCGGCCGCGGTGCGCTGATCGGCTCGAACGCCGTCGTGTTGAACGGCGCCACGGTCGGCGAGCGAGCGCTGATCGCGGCCGGCGCGGTCGTGGCGGCGAACGCGCAGATCCCGCCGCGCGTCGTCGCCGCGGGCGCGCCGGCCGTCGTGAAGAAAGAGCTGGTCGGCGTCGCGGTCGGCTGGGTCGAACACGCCGGCCCCGAGTACGTCGAGCTGTCGCGCTCGTACCTCCGCCACGGAATCGGCGATCCCGAGATGCACGAGATCGCCTCGACGCACGTCGCCCCGTAACGAGCCGCCGGTACGCGTGCTTCGCGCGCGATGACATCGATGAATGCTGAGCGGATCGCCGGGCTGCTCGCTGCGGTCGCGGTTGCCGCCGCGGCGTATCTGTGCTCGCGGTTCGTTCCGCTGGTCGGTGCACCGGTGTTCGCCATCGTGCTCGGCGCGCTCGTCCGCGCGATCCGGCCGCTCCCGGCGGAGTGGCGGCCCGGAACGGCGTTCGCGTCGCGCACGGTGCTGCAGGCCGCCATCGTGCTCTCGGGGTTCGGGCTGTCGCTCGCGACCGTGGTCGGCACCGGACTCGGCACGCTGCCGGTGACGCTCGGCACGATCGTGGTCGCGCTCGTGCTCGGTCCGCTCGTCGGTCGCGCGCTCGGACTCGACCGGCCGCTGCAGACGCTGGTGAGCTGCGGGACTGCGATCTGCGGCGCCTCGGCGATCGCCGCGGTGTCGGCGGTCATCGAGCCGCCGGAGGCCGACGTCGCCTTGTCGATCGCGACGGTCTTCTTCTACAACCTCGTCGCGGTCTTCGTCTTTCCGCCGATCGGTCACGCGCTGCACATGTCGCAAGACGCGTTCGGCTTGTGGGCCGGCACCGCGATCAACGACACGTCATCCGTCGTGGCGGCGGGCTACGTCTACGGACACGAAGCCGGCGCGCACGCGACGATCGTGAAGCTGACGCGCGCCACGCTGATTCTGCCGCTGGTCGCCGTGCTGGCGCTGCTTCGCGCGCGCAAACAAGGCGCCGAAGGGAAGCCGATTCCATGGCGCCACATCGTGCCGTGGTTCATTCTCTGGTTTCTGGTTGCCGCGCTCGCGAGCAGCGCCGGTCTGTTCCCCGCCGCGTGGCACGGCACGATCGCGGAGATCGC
Source organism: Vulcanimicrobiota bacterium (assembly GCA_963795405.1). Classification (GTDB taxonomy): domain Bacteria; phylum Vulcanimicrobiota; class Vulcanimicrobiia; order Vulcanimicrobiales; family Vulcanimicrobiaceae; genus Vulcanimicrobium. Next base: position 99,945 of record CAWCHS010000003.1, on the reverse strand, counting down.
GACCTTTCTGATCTCCGTGGCGCTCGCCGCGATCGGCCTGCAGACGGATCTCGGCCGCCTCGTGCGCACCGGCGCGCGGCCGCTCGCGCTCGGCGCGATCCTGTGGGTCGCGGTCGCGCTGACGTCGCTGGCGATCCAGCGTTTGACGGGCACGTGAGCGCCCGCGACGCGGAGGAAAACGTATCGACCTTCGTCTGACCGTGGCCGGCCTGGTCATCGGGACGATCGCCGGGATGTCGGGGATCGGCGGCAGCGCGCTGCTCGCGCCGGTCCTGATCCTGCTGCTCGGCGTGAAGCCGTCGATCGCCGTCGGCACCGACCTCGTCTATAGCGTGCCGATGAAATTGCTCGCGGCGTTCGCGCACGCGCGGCAGCGCACGATCGACCGCACCGCGATCACGTGGCTCGCACTCGGCGGCATCCCGGGCGCGATCGTCGGACTGATCGCCTACCGGCTCGTTCGCGTGCGGCTCGATCCGGCGAGCTTCGAGGATCTCGTTCGGCACGCGATCGGCATCGTGATCCTCTGCTCGGTGGCCGCGTCGATCATCGCGAGCATACTCCGGCGCCGAGTCCGAGTCGGCACGACTCGCTCGGGCGCGGCGATTGCGGCGACCGGCGCGGTGGTCGGATTTCTCGTCTCCGTCACCTCGATCGGCTCGGGGTCGATCACGTTGCCGCTGCTGATGCTGCTGCTCCCGCGCATCGCGCTGCGCGAGCTGATCGGCTCCGAGATCGTGTTCGCCGCGATCATCCTGCCGATCTCGGCCGCCGGACACGCCGCATTCTCGGACGTCGATTGGCGGCTCACGCTCTCGCTCACCGTAGGCGCCGTGCCCGGCGCCTATCTCGGCGCTTCGCTGACGGCACGGCTCAGCGATTCCGTCCTTCGCCCGATCGTGATCGCCGTGCTGGCCTACGCGGGCTTCTCGTTACTGTAGAACGACGCGCGCGACCTATCGGCAAGCCGCGAGGAACGCCGCGAACAGCGCGCGGCTGGCGCCTCCGTCGAGCGTGCGCGTCGACTCCGGATGCCATTGCACCGCGAGCCAAAACGGGGACTCGAAGCGGGCTTCGAGCGCCTCGACGATTCCATCGCCGGTTTGCCCGACGGTGCAAAGGTCAGCCGCGAGCGAACCGACCGCCTGATGATGCCGCGCTCCCGTCCGCAGTTCCCAAGTCCCGACGATCTGCGCCAGCGCGCTCTGCGGTTCGATGTGGACGACGTGCTCGTCGACCAAGCCGCGGTCGGTATGTCCATTCGACAGCGGCACGCGGTGCCGGATCGAGGCGCTCTCGCCGAGATGTGCCGGGATGTCGGCGATCAAGTCGCCGCCGAACGCGACGTTCGCGAGCTGCAAGCCGCGGCAGATGCACAACGTCGGCAGTGCGCGCCTGCGTGCTTCCTGCACGAGCTCGATCTCGAGGATGTCGCGCTCCGGCTCGGCGTTCGTCACGTACGGCGAGCCCGGCGCTCGGTATGCCGCCGGATCGACATCGACACCGCCGGTCAGCAACAGTCCGGCGCAGCGTTCGAACAGGAGCCCGATGTCATCCGTGCTCGGATCGACGCGCACCGGGTCGCCGCCCGCCTCGCGCACCGCGTCGAGATACTCCTCGGCGACCATCCCGCGCGACGCCGTAACGAGAATCGGCACCGCCATGGATGCTAGGGTCCGCTGTAGTGCGATTCGTCCCCGTACGGCACGAACAGCGTATGCTCGGGCTGGAACCGCAGCTTGATCGTCCCGACCTTCCCGTTCCGATGCTTCGCGATGATCAGCTCCGTCGAATCAGGATCGGCCGACGTCTCCTTATTGTAATACACATCCCGATACAAGAACGTCACGATATCCGCTTCCTGCTCAATTGCGCCCGAGTTGTGCGTAACAACGTCGTCGACGCAGAAGTTGTGCAGATCCCCGACGGTAAGATCGTAGACCACTTCCACTCCAAGCGCCTCAATCGCGACGACCGGATCCCACAGGATATCCGAGGCCGCCAACAGCTCTAGAAAGTCGTCGTCGAGGCATTCGGCAATCATAGCGCACGTCGTCCGCGACATCGTCTTGCCTTGATCTCGCCAACCGAGCCTCGCGTGGGAGAACCCATGCCGTTGCCGCAGCTTACGGACGCGGCCGTTAACTTCTATCGGGATGCGATCGAACTGACCGGCATCGTTTTCGGTCTTAGGAATCACCTTGGCGATTGCCCGCGCATGCTTCGCACCGAGGAATCCGATCCGATCCATGAATGCGCTGACCGCACCGCGCTGCATGATCGTGACCGCCCAGAGCGCCGTCGTCGCCGTCCGGAAGCCGCCGATGTTTCTACGATCGCACGTGAGGATCGCATTGATCCCAAAACGCAAGAGCAGGTGGTGCGCGCCCCGTGCGAGCGCCTCGCTGATCGAGGTCAGCCGCACCGTTACGCGTGACGACGTAGCGCTTCGCGTGAGGCTGCCGTCAGCGTGGAACAGTCCGCGCAAAAACGCGGCGACGATCTCGTCCGATTGAGCGAACACCGCTGCCGGAACCGACTTCTCGACGCCGGTCTTCTTCCAGATGCCGAGGCCTCGCAGCCACGTCGTCAAGGGATTCTTTCCGGCTCCGCAAGGCTTCCCGGTCGTCAGGATCACGCGCAATGCCGATGTCTCGGCGCGCTCCGGTTTCACAGACGGACGCACGCCGAACTCCACGCTGGCGAGGTCGACCGCAAGTGCCGCTTCTTCCGCCGATGCCACCGTGAGCGCCGCACCGCCGCCCAGGTGGCCGTCTCCGATCAGCCATCCGAGAAGAAGCGCCTGTCCCGGCGTCATCGGCTCCGCCGCTTGCCGCGGAGCTTCGTAACGCCGCGGGACGGCGATCGAGCGGCCGACATTGAGCTCGCTCAACTTCGACCAGCCCGCGACGGTCAGGAAGCGATGTCCGTTCGTGCAGCGAATGGTGCGGCCGCTCTTCGTCGTTACGCGGAAGACTGGTTGGCTCCCGACTTCCCACGCTTCGGTGATCGGACGGCGAACGAGGCGCATGCGCTCGTCAATCGCCCACACGTCGAAGCGATGGTTGCGTTCGACGATCTCGCGCATCGGGACGCGCTGGCCGGTCTCGGCGTTCGTGACCAGGGCGTCTCCGGCGAGGCAGTCGCGCAAGTCTGAGAGGAGGGGGCGTTTGTCTTGGCGGGTTTCGACGGCGCGGTTCAACTGCGCGAGGGCGATGATCGGGACTTCGAGATCTTTCGCCGTCGCTTTCAGCGTGCGGCAGATCTCCGAGAGCTCTTCGTTGCGGTTGACGACTTTGCCGAGCGCGGACGGCCGGACGAGCTGCAGGTAATCGATCAGCACGAGGCTCAGGCCGTGCGCCGACTTCAGGCGGCGCAGGCGCGAACGGATCTCGGTGACCGTCGGCGCGCCCGCGTCATCAAGATAGATGGGGAGCTCGTGCAGCAGCCCCATCGCGTGGCCGATCTTCTCCCAGTCGCGGTCCGCGATCGCACCGCGGCGGAGCTTCGAGGCGTCGAGCTTCGCTTCGGACGACAGCAGCCGCTCGACCAGCTCCTGCTTCGTCATTTCCAGGGAGAACACGGCGACCGGCTTCTTCTCGTCTTTCGCCGCGGCGACGGCCATGTTGAGCCCGAGCGACGTCTTCCCCATCGCGGGGCGCGCCGCCAAGATGATGAGGTTTCCGGGCTGCCAGCCGGCGGTGTAGTCGTCGATGTCGCGGAAGCCCGAGGTGACGCCGGTCCGATCGCCTTTCTGCTCGTGCCGCCGTTCCAGCGACTGGAACACGCCGAGCAGCAGCGAGGGCACGGTCGAGAACGCGTTGTGGTCGCTGCGGTTGCCGACTTCGTAAACGGTCTGCTCGGCCCGGTCGATCGCGGCGGGGACGTCGTCTTCCGACTCGTAGCCGAGCTGCGTGATCCGCGTGCCGGCGTGGATCAGGCCGCGCAGGCTCGCCTTTTCGCGCACGATCCGCGCGTAGTACTCGGCCGACGCCGCGGTCGGCACCGTGTCCATCAGCGAGTTGAGGTATGCCATCCCGCCGACTTTGTCGAGCATCCCGCGGCTGCGCAGCTCTTCCGCCAGCGCCACCTTGTCGAGCGGCTCGCCCCGCTCGTACAGCGCGAAGAGCGCGAGATAGATCGCCTCGTGCAGGGCCGCGTAGAAGTCCGCGGGCTGCACGATCTCGCTGACCGTCGCCATCATCTCTTTGTCGACGAGGACGGAGCCGAGCAGCGCCATCTCCGCCTCGAGATTGTTGGGCGGAATGCGGTCGATGTGCGAAGGGAGCGAAGCGACGTTCAACGGACAGTTCTTCTGCGCGTGCGTTCGCGCGCGGGAGGCGGCGCGGGAACGGGAAGGCCGAGCGCGGCGAGTGCTTCCGCGACGGTTGCGACGGGAACGACGGCGATTCCCTCGGTCGGCTCGAGCTCTTTCATGTTCTCACGCGGAACGAGAATGCTTCTCATCCCGGCTTGCCGCGCGGCGTAGAGTTTCTCCACAATTCCACCGACCGCGCGAACGCTGCCCGCCAGCGAGACCTCGCCGGTGACCGCGACGTCCTGCGGCAGCGGCGTCTTCGTCAGCGCGCTGTGCAGCGCGAGGAAGAACGCGAGCCCCGCCGAGGGGCCGTCGATGTTGCCCCCGCCGACGACGTTGACGTGCAGATCGTAGTCGGCCGGATCGACGCCGCCGATCGCCCGCACCACGGACGCGGCGTTGAAGACCGCGTCACGCGCCATCGAGCCCGCGGTATCATTGAACCGGACCGTTCCTTTGTGCTGCTCGCGCGCGGGGAAGCTCGCCGCCTCGATCTCGACGATGCTGCCGACATATTGCAGCACGCCGAGCCCGTGCGCTTTGCCGATCTCGCGCACGCGGCGCCCCCGCGTCTGGGAGTGCGGGACGATGCGCCCGGCCTGCACGACTTCCAGCACGTCCGGCTCCGTGACGGCGGCGCCCTTCGTCCCGCCGGCCCGCTCCAGCGCGTGGCCGTAGGCGTCGGCCAGCACCTGCACGGCCTTGCGCCCTTCGATCGTGTACGAGGCGATCAGCTCGGGGACGCGCTTGGCGATCCGCGCACCCAGCCGCTGCGCGGCCTCGCGGACGATGCGCGCGATCTGCGTCGCGGTGAGCGGCTCGAAGTACACGGCCCCGCAGCGCGAGCGGATCGCCGCGTCGATCGCCTCGGCGTCGCGCGTCGTCGCGCCGATCAGCACGAACTCCGCCGGCGCGCCGTCGCGGAAGAGCTTCTTCACGTAGGCGGGGACGTTCGGATCGTGCTCGTCGTAGTACGACGACTCGAACGTGACGCGCTTGTCCTCGAGCACTTTCAGCAGCCGCGTCTGCATCGCCGGATCCATCTCGCCGATCTCGTCGATGAACAGCACGCCGCCGTGCGCGCGCGTCACCAGCCCGAGCTTCGGCTCCGGTACGCCGCTCTCGGAGAGATCGCGGCGCGCGCCCTGATAGATCGGATCGTGCACGCTGCCGAGCAGCGGGTTCGTCGTCTCGCGGTGGTCCCAGCGCAGCGTCGGCCCCGCCGCTTCGACGAAGGGCGCGTCGGTGGCGAACGGCGCGTGCGGGCGCGCCTTCGCGAGCTGCAGCGCGAGCCGCGCGACCGTAGTCTTCCCGACGCCGGGAGGCCCGTACAAGATCACGTGCTGCGGATGCGGCGAGGCCAGCTTCGCGATCAGCGCCTTGATCGCCGGTTCCTGACCGACGACCTCGTCGAGCGTCCGCGGCCGCAGCACGTCGAGCGCCGCGCGCGCCAGACCGCGCGCATCGAGCGCCTCGAGCTCGGCCAGCCGCTTCTGCGTCGCCGGCGTCTCCGGGCCTGCCTCTTCGCGCAGCGCTTCGAGCCGCAGCTCGCGCAGGTACTCGTGATGGCGCGCGACCATCTTCGTGTTGATCTTCGCCTCGAGCCGGTCGTGTACGGTATGCTGCGCGACCAGCTCCGCGAGGCGGTCCTCGATGTCGGCGATGACCTTCTTATACTGCGCCTTCGCCGGCCGCGTCTCGAGCGTCGGGTCTTCGAAGACGAGCCGTTGGAGCGCGAGCAGACGATCGGGGATCGCCGACGAGCGCATCTCCTTGAGCGTGCCGAGCTTGCCGGCGCGCATGACGACCTTGTCGGTCCCCAGCGCGTCGGCGAGCACGTCGTAGAGCGCCGCGATCTCGCGGCGCAGCTTTTCGTCGGAGGTCGTCCGTCTCACGCTACGTGGGCCGCAGGTCAGCGCTGCGCGACGACCTGCACCGCCGATTTCGCGACGATGTTGTTCCCGAGCCGGATCTCGATCGGGTACGTCCCGAGCGCCTTGATCCCGTCCTTCATCTCGATCTTGTGACGATCGATCGTGACGCCGAGCTGCTCGTGCAGCGCTTCCGCGACCTGCGCGTTGGTGACGGTCCCGAAGAGCCGCCCGTTTCCGCCGGCCTTTGCGGCGACGCGCACGACCGCCTGCTCGAGCGCGGTGGCGACGTCCTGCGCGTTCGCGACCTCTTCGGCCTGTTTGCGCTTCTTGGCATTCTGCTGCTGCTCGAGCTGCTTCGTCGCGCCCGGCGTGGCGGGTACGGCGAGCTTGTTCGGCAGCAGATAGTTGTTCGCGTAGCCGTCTTTGACGTCGACGAGCGCGCCGCGCGGGCCGAGCGGCTTGACGTCGCTGGTGAGGATGACCTTCACGGCGGCGCTCCTACTGGACCACGAACGGGAGGAGAGCGATGATGCGCGCGCGCTTCACTGCGGTGGTCAGTGCCCGCTGGTGCGATGCGCAGTTGCCGGAGATGCGGCGCGGCAGAATCTTCCCGCGCTCGCTGATGTACTTGCGCAGCCGCGTCGTGTCTTTGTAGTCGAGCGAGTCCAGGCGCTCGGCGCAGAACGTGCAGACTTTGCGCTTCGGCCGGCGATCTTTCTTCGCCGCCGCACGCTTGCCCTTAGGAGGAGGCATGTTCGGTAGGGTGACCTTTCGGTGATGTAGGTGGTGTGCGGCCGGGTCGAGCCCGGCCCTACAACACGTGACGCGCGAGGCGCCACGACCCCATCGCCCGGGAACCGGACGAGGGCGCCGCCCGGGGGCAGCGACGGCGATCATACCACGTCCGGCCCCGCCGTTCCACTACGGAGGTTTGCTGTCGGCGCGCCGGCAGGCAAGCGCCTCACGAAGCCGCTCGAACGTGGCCTAGCGAGCAAGCGTTCGGCATTCGACATCGGCAGCTCGCTCGCCCTATAATGCGACGGAACGGGTGAAGGGACGTGTCTTTGCGTCCCATTTCAGTTTGCGTCCGTGGGGTGGTGAAGATGATGGCGAAAGGACGCCAAGGAGCAGCGGGGCTCGCCGGTTCGGCGCTTCGCGTCGCAGTTTTCTGCGGTGCGTCGACCGCCGTGGCGATCGCGGCCCCGTCGCCGGCGCCGCGCGCGGCACCGCCGCCGCGGCAGCAGGTCCAGCAGGTGCAGCGGCCGGCCCCCGCGCCCAGGCCGTATCAGCCGACCTACACGCGGCCCGTCCCGCAAACGCAGAACCAGGCGCCGTCCCAGTACGGCCGTCCGACGTACAACGGCGCTCCCCGCAACGGCTACCCTCAGAACGCCTACCCTCAGAATGGCTACCCGCAAAACGGCTCTCGCGTCCAGAACGGCTATCCGGCTGCCGGACATGAAGTGCCGGCCGTCGTGCATCCCTCGCAGATGCAGCCGCAGCACGTTCACGCGGTCGTGCACCCCTATTCCGGTGTCGCCGCGCGGCAGGTGCACCTCGAGCACGGCCGCATCGGCGACGTCCGCGTCTATCGCGCGCTCAGCCGCTATCACACCGCGCGCTACCGCACGATGCTCGACGTCCGCTACGCACGCGATCCCGCCGCGTTTCACGGCTACTGGAACGATGGGTGGTACCACGGATACTGGCACGAGTACTGGGACCAGGAGTCGTGGATCACGTTCCAAGACCACTACGGCTTCTGGATCGATCTCGACGGGGTGAGCACGTTCGTGTACGAAAGCGCGCCCGGCGAGTGCATGTACTGGAACGGCTACGTCTGGGTGCCGTGGTACGATCCGCCCGAGACGCCGTACGGGTGCCCGTACTGACGATGCGACGTACTTCACGGAACGCGTCGCGCACGTCCCCGATCGTGCTCGCACCGCTCGTCGCTCTCGTTCTCGCGCTCGCGACGTCGGCTCCCGCGAACGCCTCCTCGCAGGCCGCCAAGGTCGTCGCCGTGCCGTCCGCGCCGGTCACGCTCTCCGATTGCCGCAGCGACGGCGAACGCCGCTACAGCGACGTCACGAACCGCACGAAGAACGAGGTTCGCTCCTTTTCGGTCGACTGGACGCTGTACGACGGCCATCAGAAGAAGCTGGGTGGCGGCGAGCTGGAGTATCAGCTCGATCCGCCGCTCGCGTCCGGCGACTCCGGCAGCTATTTCGAAGACGTCCCCCTCGACGGCTTCGGGATCCGCTCGGGCGCAACCGTCGTCCGCGTGACCTGCCGCATCGCACATGCGTCGTTCGCCGGAGGAAAACGTTGGGCGCGCGGCGAGCATTGGGGCGGGACGCTCATCGCGATCGGCGCGACCGAGCACCAGGACACCGCGCCCGCGTCCGCTCCCGCGCCCGGTGCGCCGATGCACGCGGACGACACGATACAAGTCTCGTCCTCGAGCGATCTCAGGATCGTCGTGGTGAAGGCCTGGAACGACCTCGGGAATCCGGGACTCTTCGTGCACGACGAGGTGCTCATCCAAGGCGGGAGCAGCGACGTGCCGATCACGCCCGCGAACTTCGTGCTCACCGTGAAGCTCGCCAACGGCGGGCGCAAGACATACAACGCGATGACGGGACCCGCCCCGGACTACATCAAGATGAACGCGATGGGGATTTTGTATCCCGCGCACACCGTCGACCCGTCGAACGACCTCGGCGCGATCGGCTCGCTGATCGTCCCCGCCGGCGGAACGGTGAAGGTGATCCTGACCTTCCCCGTCCCCGAAGGCCTCGCCAACCCGACTGCCAACAACAACGTGGTTCTCGTTCGCTGACGCGCGCCGGCCGAACACGAGCCGTCATACAGTCGCAGCGGATGCGGATCGCGATCGGCTCCGATGACACCGGCCCGCTCACCGACCTCGAGCGCTAGCGAAGTCCGGCGGAACGCCGGATCAGGCGATCGCGCCACGCGGTCGGCAAGAGCGCCAGGATGCTGCCCGCCTTCGCGGGGCCGCCGAGGATCGCGTTCGTGCGCGGCTTCTTCGCGTTCACGGCCTCGACGATCGCGCGGGTGACGACCTCGACCGGCATCGCGCGCCCCTCTTCGGCTTCGGTCGCGGCGAACAACTTGTCCAGCGCCCCGCCGTAGCGCTCCAGCGCTTGCGGCGGAAGCCTGCCGAGCAGACGCGCGCGCGAGTCGCGGCCTTTCTGCCAGATCGGGGTCTTCACCGAGCCCGGCTCGATCAGCGAGACCGCGATCCCCGCCGAGCCGAGCTCGAGCCGCAGCGCGTCGGTGAGCGCGCGCAGCGCGAACTTCGAGGAGCTGTACGGTCCGAGAAACGGCGCCGTGATGCGCCCGGAGATCGAGCCGACGAATACGATCCTCCCGCGCGTCTGCCGTAGGAACGGAAGCATCGCCTGCGTCACGGCGATCTGTCCGAACACGTTGACCTCGAAGACGCGGCGCAGCTCGTCGACCGGCAAGAACTCGAGCGGTCCGCCCACGGCGATTCCGGCGTTGTTCACCAGCGCGCGCAGCGGGATGGCGCGCTGCGCGACCGTCTCCGCCGCAGCGGCGATCTGCGCGGGGTTCGTCACGTCGAGCAGAACGGGGCGCACGTTATCGTGCAGCGTCGCGACGCGCGCCGCGTCCGCGTCGTTGCGCACGCCTGCGTACACGACGTAGCCGCGCCGCGCGAAGGTGCGCGCGGCATCCTCGCCGATCCCGCTCGAGGCGCCGGTGACGACGATCGCCTCGCTCATGACGCCTCGTTCGCGGTCGCGGCGGCGGCGGAGGCGCGCGCGGCGCGCGAATCGCGGTTCAGCCGCCGCTGGACCCGCGCGTCGCCGAAGATCAGGTCGATCGCGCCCGGAAACGCCTTCACCAGCCACACGACGGGGCGATAGTTCCACGGCACGATGTGCTTGCGGCGCGGGTGCTCGAGCGCGCGCGCGATCGCACCGGCGATGATCTCCGGCGGCGGAAGGTTGCGCATCGGCCCGTTCATCGCCGTCGCGACGAAGCCGGGCTCGATCAGCGTCACCGCGATCCCCTCGCTGCGCAGCTCGCGCCGCACCGAGTCCGTCAGCCCGCGCAGGCCGAACTTCGAGGCCGAGTAGACGCCCATCACGCCCGCTTCGCCCGCGACCGAGCCGATGTTGACGATCGAGCCGCGGCCCTGCGCGCGCATCACCGGAATCACCGCGTGCATGGTGCGCGCCGCGCCGAGCAGGTTCACCGCCAGCACGCGCTCCAGCTCCTCGTCGCTGCTGTCGCAGAACGACGGCGCGGAGCCGATCCCGGCGGCGTTTACCAAAGCGTCGACTCGCCCGAACGTGACGAGCGCCCGCGCGACCAGCGCATCGACCTCGCCGCGCTTCGTGATGTCGGTCGGAACGGCGAGGACGCGCGCGCCGAACGGTGCCGTCTCGGCGAGGAGCGCGTCGAGCAGCGCATCCTGCGGGGCCGCCAGCACCACGCGCATCCCGCGCGCGAGCAGCGCGCGCACCGTCGGCACGCCGATCCCGCCCGACGCGCCCGCGACGATCGCGACCCGATCCGTGAGACCCACCACGTCGTCGTTCGGGCGCCTCGCGGCGGGACCTACCACACGGTGCAGACCGGCTTCGGCGGTTTCGGGCAGTTGAACGCCGAGTACCACTCCGGGATGTTCGCGACGGTCTGGTTCACCCGGTCGCGCGGGATCGGGTGCGGATCGGTGAGCGCCTCGGTGCGCGCCGCCTCGGGCCGCACGCTCTCCGTCCACGACTGCGCGAACGCCAAGAAGTAGCGCTGCTCCGGCGTGAACCCGTCGACCGCCGCGTGCGGCTTGTCCGCCAGCGAGTGCTCGAGCGCGCGGTAGCCGATCACCACCCCGCCCAGATCGGCGATCGCCTCGCCGGCGACGAGCTTGCCCTGATAGTGCACGTTCCCGACCGCGACGGTGTTGGAGAACTGGTCGATCACGCACTGCGCGCGCGAGTCGAACGCACGGAGATCCTGCGGCGTCCACCAGTTGCGCACGTTGCCGTGCAGGTCGAACTTGTGGCCCTGGTCGTCGAAGCCGTGCGTCATCTCGTGGCCGACCGTCCCGCCCCCCGTCGCCGCAAGGTTCGCGGCGTCGTCGCCGTTCGGGTCGAAGAACGGAAGCTGGAGCTGCGCCGCCGGGAGCACGATCTCGTTGCGCTGGATGTCGTTGTAGGCGTTGACGGTCTGCGGCGTCATGCTCCACTCCGCTTTGTTCAGCGGCTTCCCGATCTTTCCGACCTGGTAGCGGTGGTCGAAGGCGCGCCCGCCCTCGACGTTCGCCAGGTAGGCGTCGGGCGCGACGTCGTAGCCGGCGTAGCTGCGCCAGCGGTCCGGATAACCCACCTTCAGCCCCATCGCGTCGAGCTTGGCGATCGCGATCTTCTTCGTCGCCGCGCTCATCCACGGCAGCGCCGCCAGCTCGGCGCGGTACGCGGCTCTGATGCGCAGCACCATGTCGAGCGCGACCTGCTTCGCGGCCGGCGAGAACTGCTTCGCGACGTACGCCTGGCCGACGGCCTCGCCGAGGTCGTCGTTGGTCGCCTCGACGCAGCGCTTCCAGCGCGGCAGCTGCGCTTTGGTTCCGTTGAGGATCCGGCCGCGGAAGGCGAAGTTCTCGTCGTCGAAGCGCTTCGGCAGCATCGGCGCGTACGCGTCGAGGACGCGCCAGCGCAGGTACGCCCGCCACGTCGTCAAGGGCGCCTGCGCGACCCGGGCGTCGAGCGCGCGCACGAACGCGGGCTCGGCGACGTTCATCGTCCCCCCGGTGGGCACGCCGGCGTCGTGCCAGTACTGCGCGAACGCGACGTGGGGCGCGAGCGCCTCGACCGCGGGCGCTCGCATCGGATGGTACACGGCGGCCGGGTCGCGCAGCGTCGCGGCCGGCGTCGACGCGCGCGCGAGTGCGGTTTCGAACGCCATGATCGCCGTCGCATCGGCACTCGCCCGCGCGTCGCCCGAGAGCGTAAGCATCTTCGCCACGTGCGCGACGTACTTCGTGCGAAGCGCACGCGATTCGGCGTCGGGGCGAAGGTAGTAATCGCGCTCGGGCAGACCGATCCCGGCTTGGTCGATCTCCGCGATCACCGAGCTGCTGTTCTTGAAATCCTGCGCCGGCCCGAGAAAGAAGCCGGCGTCGACGGCGAGCGCGTGCAGGCGCGCGAGCTCGGCCGCCAGCTGCACGCGCGAATGCAGCGCGTCGATGCGCGCCAGCTCGGGCGCGATCGGCCGCAGCCCGGCACGCTCGACCGCCGGCGCGTCCATGCAGGCGCCGTAGAAGCTGCCGATTTTCTGCGCGACGCTCCCGCGCGGGCCGGGATGCGCCTGCGCCGCGGTGAGCGTCTCGCGCACGATCTCACGCGTACGGTCGACGAGCTCTTCGATGTAGCCGTACTCGCTGTAAGCGGCCGGGATGGGATGCGCCCTGCGCCACGTCCCGGTCGCGAACGCGAAGAAGTTCGTGCAAGCGCTCGCGCCGTGGTCGATCGCCGCCGCGTCGAACGGCTCTGGGAGCCGCGCCTCGGCGCGGACGTCGTGGTGCGCCGATGCCAGCGCGAGCGCGGCGGCGAAGCCGAGGGCGAGCGCAAGCCGAATCGGCGGGAAGAACAGCCGCATCGGACCTCCTACGGAACTAGGAGCCGCGCCCTTCCGGCCCGGCGGCCGGCAGTCCCGCTCCGCCTTCGGGATGGGCCGGCATTCCGGGCGAGCCCGCGCCGGCGAAACTCGCCTCTTGCACCGGACGGTCGGAGCAGCGGACGACGACGTGCGAGTCCTGACCGAGGGCTGGACCTTCCTCGAGTCGCCGCGGTGGCACGGCGGGCGCTTTTGGTGTTCCGACTTCTATACCGGCAGCGTGCTTGCCGTCGGGCTCGACGGCAGCGTCGAGACCGTCGTGCACGTGCCGAACCAGCCGTCCGGCCTCGGCTGGCTCCCTGGCGGCGACCTGCTCGTCGTCTCGATGCGGGATCGCAAGGTACTGCGGCTGCACGACGGCGAGCTGCGCCAGCACGCCGACCTTTCCGGTGTCGCGACCGGTCATCTGAACGACATGCTCGTCGATCGCCGCGGCCGCGCGTACGTCGGGAACTTCGGCTTCGATCTCATGGCCGGCGAAGCGCTGCGCCCTGCCGCGCTCGCGCTCGTCGATCCGCACGGCGGGGTGCGCATCGCCGCGCGCGACATGCTGTTTCCGAACGGCATGGTCGTCACGGCTGACGGCCGGACGCTGGTCGTCGCCGAAACGTTCGCGCGCCGGCTCACCGCGTTCACCATCGCGCCCGGCGGCACGCTCGTCGAGCGACGCGTGTGGGCGCCCTTCGACCGCGTCTCGCCGGACGGTCTCGCGCTCGACGCCGAAGGCTGCATCTGGGTCGCCGACGCGACCCACCGCCGCGCGGTCCGGGTGCGCCCGGGCGGCGAGATCGTCGAGGAGATCGCGCACGAGGGCGACGGGATCTTCGCATGCACGCTCGGCGGCGAGAACGGCCGGACGCTGGCGCTGTGCACCGCCGCCTCTTTCGACGAAATCGTCGCGAAGACGTCGCGCAGCGCACGTCTGCTCGTCTGCGACGTCGACGTCCCGCGCGCGGGTCTGCCCTGACGGCGTCGCGCGGGTCAGGCCGAACCGGCGTTGCGGTCGGCGAGGATCGCGGCGACGATCCGCAAGTCGTCGACGAAGCGTGCCATCTCGGCGTGGCGTGTCTCGTCGTCGCGGGCGCGTAGGATCGACGACGGATGAACGGTCGCGACGACGTGCGGCGCGTGCGGCGAGGAGAGCAGCTCGCCGCGGTGCTCGGTGAGCCGGAACTGCGCGCCGAGGAGGGCCTGCGCGGCGGTCGCGCCGAGCGCGACGACCAACCGCGGCCGCACCTGCGCGATCTCCGCGATCAGCCACGGCTCGCACGCGCGGACCTCGATCCGTTTCGGCTTCGCATGGATGCGGCGTTTTCCGCGCCACTCGAACTTGAAGTGCTTGACGGCGTTCGTGATGTACACGTCGTCGCGCGCGATGCCGGCCTCCGCCAGCGCGCGGTCCAGCAGCTTCCCCGCCGGTCCGACGAACGGGTGCCCCTCGCGGTCCTCCGAGTCGCCCGGCTGCTCGCCGACGAGCATCAGCGCCGCGTGCGTGCTGCCTTCGCCGAAGACCGTCTGCGTCGCATCCTCGTAGAGGTCGCAGCCGCGACAGCCGGCGGCCGCCTTGCGCAGGCTCGCGAGCGTCCTGCGCGCCGGCAAGAAATCCGCCGCGGAGCGCTGCTCCGTGTCTTCGTCGGGCCGTCGGGCGGTCACGCGCGCCATATCCCCTTGTACCACCGCACCCGATCCGTCCATCGGGCGCGCGGGCGCGCGCCGGAGTTCGTCGAAAGCCGTACACGTACCATCTGCGGCATCTCGTCCTCGGGTGGCGCGAAGGTCTCCAGCTCATGTCACCGGGCGAGCGAGCGAGATTTTGGATGAAGGGACCGCTCACGCATACGAAGGAGCGCGGGAACGAGGGCTACAGCGACCGCGTCCTCATCTTCGACATCCGGCTGCTCGGCTTTCGACCGCATCACGGCGCGGAATCACGCTCGGGCACGACCTGACGTCACCGCGACCGGCTCGCGAAACCACGCGGTTTCGCACGGTTGGCCGCGTCGAGGCAGCGGAATGGATACGCGTTCCTGAGAAAGCATCGGGCATGGACGAACGGGTTCGCGCGGTCGGGGCAGCAGTGGCGGTGTGCATGACGATGTTCAGCGCTTCGCCGGCCGGCGCGGCCGCGCTGGCGACGCCGGACGAGATTCGCGCGACGCTCGAAGGGTACGCCGCCGCGCACCCGTACGCAGTGGTCGTCGCGGGCGTCATCGATGGAGACGGCGTGCACACGTACGCCGCCGCCGGCAAAGATGCCCCGGTGCGGCACGCCGACGAGCGCACGCGCTTCCAGATCGGCTCCGTGACGAAAACCTTCACGGCGACGCTGCTCGCGCAGATGGTGACCGCGCACGAGGTCTCGCTCGACGATCCGATCCAGCGCTATCTCCCGGCGGGCGTCGCCGCCCCGGCCTACGCCGGAACGCCGATCACGCTGCTGACCCTCGGCGAGCAACGCTCCGGCTTGCCACGGCTCCCCGCCAACCTGCAGCCGCGCGACCCGGCCAACCCGTACGCCGGCTACACGCCGGCGAATCTCTACGCGGGTGTGCGCGGCACGACGTTGACGCGGGCACCCGGGGCGCAGTACGAGTACTCCAACTTCGGGTTCATGCTGCTCGGACAGCTCCTGGCGAACCGCGAGCACACCACCTATGCGAGCCTCGTCGAATCGCGCATCCTGCATCCGTTGGGCATGACGGACACGGTCGTCACCGGGACGCCGGCGAACCGCGCGCAGCTCGTCGCGGGCTATGCGACCGACGGCACGCGGCAGCCGCCGTGGGATTTCGGCGAGCTCGGCGCGCCCGGCTCCATCGAGTCCGATATGCACGACATGCTGATCTACGCGGAGGCGAATCTGCGCGCACCGGCAGGGCCGCTCGGCCCGGCGATGGCGCTTGCGCAGCAGCCGCGCGAGCTCATCGGACAAGACGATCTCCGGATCGGGCTCGCGTGGATGACGAACCCGCACTCGGGCATCACCTTTCACAACGGCCAGACGGGCGGCTATCACAGCTTCATCGGCTTCGACCGCGCGACGCACCAAGCCGTCGTCATCCTGGCGAACGTCGGCGACATGACGGTGGACCTGCTCGGCGTCCACATCTTCGCGCCGACGCTCGTTCCCGCCCCGACGTATGCGGCGGCGCAGAACGAACCGTCCCCGTACGCCGGCACGTACGCGCTCTCGCCGTCGTTCGCGCTCACCGTGTTCAAGCGCGGCGGTCAGCTCTACGTTCAGGGAACCGACCAGCCGCCGATACCGATCGCGCTCGTCAGCGGTCACACATACGCGGCGCAAGGCGTCGACGCGCAGATCACCTTCGACCTCGATCCGAACGGCGCGGTGAAAGGCCTCACGCTGCACCAAAACGGCGTCGACCAGCACGCCACGAAATCGCCCTAGGGGCGGCGCTCAGCCGCGCTTGGTCTCGTGCAGCCAGATCTGGTTGCCGTCGGGGTCGCGCACGACGGCGATGCGGCAGTTCGGGAGCGGATGGGGCTCCCCGGATTCGACGCCGCGCGACGTCAGCTCGGTGCGATAACCGTCGAGGTCGGCGATCTCGAGCGCGAGCGATTGCGCCGTCCCGGCCGTGCCGACTTGCTCGAAGGTGCCGATCCCGAACGTTCCGCCGGCGACCTCGTACTCGGTCCACATCTCGCTCTGAAACTCTCCCGGCGTAAGACCGAGTCCGTCGCGATAGAACGCCTGCGCGCGCGGCATGTCGGTGACGGGATACATGACGAAGGCGATCGTGCTCACGGCCATGACGGAAACCTCTCAGTGATTCAGCGCGTGCGGTTGAAACGGTTCGTGTACACGGGCGCGTCGCTCTCCTCGATGTCCTTGCGGTGGCAGCGATCGCAGAGGGTGTACTTGTTCGGAATCGGATACGGCTTCTTGTTCCAGCGGATGCTCAGGTCGTGCACGAGGTGCGCGCGGCGCTTGCAGCCCGGGCAGACGAAATGCTCGCCGTCCGGCAGCAGCACGGGATCGCTCGGCGTCCACGCCTCCGGCTCGCCGGCGTAGTGCGGCCCTTTCTTCAGCGCCTGCTCGTACGCATAGCGAAGTCCGGCCGCATGATCGCTCACCGCTTCGGCGGCGCGATCTTGCTCGACGAGGCACTCGGGGCACACCGACGCTCGCAGGGTGCGGACGTCCTTGACCTCCTTGCACACCGAACAGCGAAACTCCATGCCGGTTCCTTCGCGCCCCGGGATCGGCGAGTCCCCCACGCCTGACCGGGGTATGGGCGCAGCGATGCGGTTTTCGGTCGGGGTCGACTACTGGCCGCGGCGCAGCGCGATGGCGATGTGGCGCCGCTTCGATGCCGGCGAGCTCGCGGAAGACTTCGCGCGGATCGCGGGCCTCGGGCTCGACACGGTGCGATTCTTCTTGCGCTGGGACGATTTCCAGCCGCGGCCGGACGCGCTCGAGTCGCGAATGCTCGAGCGGCTCGCAACGGTCGTCGGCCTGGCGGCCGAGCATGGGCTGCGCACGATCCCGACGCTCTGCTGCGGTCATGCGATGGGCGTCAACTGGCTGCCGGAGTGGGCGCTCGACCGCCGTCGCCCGCGCGGGCGCGTTCGCACGATCGCGGGCGACACCGACGTGCCGTACGGTGCCGCGAACCTGTACGCCGGCTCGCTCCTCGATGCGCAACTCACGTTCGCACGCGCGGCCGGCGAACGACTGCGCGATCATCCCGCCGTCGCCGCGTGGGACATCGGCCACGCGTTCAGCGACGTGCGCGAGCCGCGCCGCGGCAAGATCTCCACCGGCGATCATGGCGCCGCCTCCGCCGCCGAGCCGGAAGTGGCGGAATGGAGCCGGCGGATCACCGACGCGCTGCGCGAAGCGTCGGGCACCCCGGCGACGGCCGGCAGCTTCTCCGGCGATCTCCTCGCGGACCGCGACGTTCGTCTCGGCTCGCTCTGCGCACCGCTCGCCTTCGCCTCGATGCAAGGCTCGAACGTGCGCGCGTTCTTCGCCCGGAACCGTCTCGATCCCGAAGCGATTCCGTTCCTCGCGATGCTCGCCGCCGCATTTTCCTTCAAACCGGTGCTGGTGACCGGCGTCGGAAACCCGACGTGTCCGCCCGCGAAGTTCTCGCCCACGGAGCGTTTCGCGCTGGCGAACGAACCGCCCGATCCGATGATCTCGCGCGAGGACACCGTCTTCGCGACGCTATCCGTGTCTGACCGAAGACGAGAACGCCGCGTACTGCACGAACGTGCTCGAGCGCCTGCACGCCGACGGCCGGCTCGGCGCGCTCTGGTGGTGCTGGGCCGACTACGCCGACGAGCTGCGCACGGAGCCGCCGTTCGACGAAGCCCCGCACGAGCGCACCTACGGCATCATCCGTAGCGACGGCACCGAGAAGCCCGTCGCCGCCGCGCTTTCGGCGTTCGCCCGCCAGCGGCGCGACCGTCGTCCCCGCAAACGAGATGCCGATGATCTCCGCGACCTACTACTACCGCACCCTCCCGACCAGCGTACACACGCTCTACGAAGCGTTCCTGGGTTTCGTGGCGGACCGTCGCGCCGGAAGCTGAACGCATGCGACGGCGTCCCGTACTGACCAACCACCGAACCACCGACCGTGCTATGCTCGGTCCATGGAAACACCGGGCCTGCCTCGCAACCACAGCCAGGCCTCGCGCACGCGGTGACGCTCGCATGAAACCGTACCGCAAGGATGCGAGGCCTGTCGGTCTCGGATTGCGTGCGCTCAAGGGAGGCGCGGCGGTCGTCGGCGTCGCTGTCGAGGGCGGAGAGCCTCGCGTCGTCCTTTCTACGTTCCTCGCCACCCACGCCGAAAACGACCGTCTCTCGTTGGAGCCGTATCACGTCGCCGCCGAGCTGCAACGTGACCGGAAAGCCGGAGCTCCCTCGGAAGCGGCGGCTGCAGTCGCCGAGGCCCGCGGACGCCAAGACCAACTGGCGGCGAAGGGGTTGCGCGACATCCTGCGAGCGCTAGAGGAAGCACAGTACCAGCCGGTCGTCGCGGCGCTGCTCGTCAATCGCGCCGGCTGGATCACGGATCTCCTGGAATACAGTCTTTCCTGGCCGGAGCACCGGCCCGTCGCTGAAGGACTCTCGGTGCGCGACGCTCTTCGGTTCGCGCTACAGGAATGCGGAATCGAAATCGCCGAGCTCGACGAAAAATCTCTTCCTGTTCTCGCGGCAAGTGCACTCAGTATGTCGTCCACGGGGATCGACGAACACCTGAAGGCACTAGGCGCAACCGTCGGCAGACCTTGGCGCAAAGAGCAGAAACTTGCCTGCCTTTCTGCCTGGCTCGCCATGCGACATCATCAGAACGGTTAAGGTCGAGGGACACGCAAGAAGCTCTACAGCGCAGTGCAACTTGCACGCGACTTTGATCGGCTGAGCTACTGCGCCAGTGCGATAGTGAGGCGCTGGCTCACTCGTACATTCGACTTTCACATTAAGTAGCTCGCCACCCCGCTTTCACATTGGCCCCGCGGTGCCGAAGCACTTCGGCCTACGGTCTGCGCAAAGGGACCGTAGGTCCCCCATGCCCTCGCAAAAAGTCGCATCGGGGACATACTTTGAGCCCCGGGCCGGCCCGTACCCCGCGGCGATGGACGCGCGGTACCCGTGGTTCGCTAGTAATGCGGCCATCATTAGCGAGCATCCGGCGACTGCCAACCGCAAGGCAGCCAGGACTTCCTGGCAAGGCGACTGTAGAGTGGGAGCATGAGGGCGGGGCTATTTGCCTAAGATCCAGCAACATGCTCTCGCGTTCGGGTTCGGCGTTGCGTTCGTCATCACGATGCTCACGTTGGCATTGGTCTTTCCGACGCCATCGCTGTTCCAATATAACGTCTTCAAAACGGCGCGGCCCTATCGATCGCTGGCGTCGCCGCCATGATTCCGGGATTTCTTCAAGTTCAGCTAGCCAACTCGATCAGAGCCGGTGGTGCGCTAGCCGTCTTTATAGTAGTCTTCTTCTACAACCCAGCTGCGCTTATTTCGAAGCCAGCCGAGAACATCGCACCGCTTCAACAGCCGACCGACGTTACGCCATCATTGTCGCCGAGACGCTCGTACCGATCGCAGTCTACTGTAACGCCGCTGACTATCGGAGCGTCTCTTCTCTCGCCGGCGGACGCGGCGGAGCTGAAGCGTCCAGCCGATCCTTCCGGCACCTCGTCTCAGCTCGCCGTCGTGCGCGTGCTGCAGGGAAAGGCGCAGCCGCAGGCATCGCGGTCTTATGACGTCACGCTTTCCAACGCTTCGCACCGGGAACTGCTCCTGTCGACGCTCTCAGGACGGTGGCGCTTCTCCCCCGGAATCCTTGCCTCGATTGAACAGGGAGTAGCGTTGACGCCGATCGCGCAGTACGCACTCGATTTTCCAGTTGACGTAGAATCTAGCGAGTGGCACAGCAAGTCCGAAGCGATGTCGCCAGCCATCGCTTTGCCTCCTGGCTCTTCAGACAATCCTAGTTTGGTAGTTTTTCGTCTTCAGATCGGATATCATCTGTCCGGTCGGTTAAGCTATCACCCGTATGGCGGTTGGTCGATAAAATACGACGCATTTGTGACGACGCTTGATGGCCAGCGGCTACAAGTTGTCGAAAACGGCGGCTGGGCCGACAAGCATTGATGAATCTGAGACGCGAGGCCTAAGGTGCGACGGCGACCGTGGGATCGGCGTGAAAGAGGATATACTCTTCGATCTTCTGTGTGGAATACGGCGTTCATCGGTGATGCGCGGACCGGCGGACACATAATCCTGACTTGCAGCACTGCACTAGTTCCCGCAACCCCCGGCCACCTTACCTAGCGACGTGACGATGCACCTAAGACGGGCTACGTTCTGCATTCTTACAGCGTGTTGCATTTCTCTAGCATGTAGGAGCGCGTCTGCGCGCGTGCAACTCTCTTATGAGCAAATCGCCACGATTGCGCGCTCCGTTATTTTTGTAACGTGCTCCTCTAGCGGCGCTGTCGGCTCCGGGTTCGTGTTCGGCACGGATCGCTCCATAATCACCGCCTTCCACGCTGTGGCAGATGCCGCGGGCACGTACGAAATAGAAACAACGACATCCCGGAGCAGGATGCGTATGTTACGCATGTACTGTCGAGCGCCGACCTCGCACTGCTGCACACGGAACACCGTCGCCGCGTACTGCGAGACCGTGGCTAGCTATACCAATCGTCGTGCCGCGATCATCGGCTCCGTTATCTGGGTGACGACAAGCAGTCGGCGAACGGTCGACGCCGATCGACGTTCACATCGAGATGGACGTGCGGCGCTTGCCGTAGATGATGGGCCGGCGGCTCGAGCGCGGCGTAATTTCCGCGCTCGTCTGCGTAGCACTCTCTTCTGTCCCCGCCTTTGCGGCGACCGGCGCGAGTATCGTCGTGCACTTGAGGTCGACACCCAGCACAACGGGGCGGCAACGTGCCGGCTCGGCAACGCTTTCGTTCACCTGCGTCCGTTGCCGGACCCCGCCGGCGAGCGCTTCGAAGATGTCGCATATCGCTATCGCCAGAATGGTACCGTTATTGCGCTGTTTCCGAGTTGTTCCGGGCTTATCTGGATACCCCGTTACGCGTCCCGGTCGTCGTCTCACGTTACGACGACAGTGTCGCATTGCGGTACAGATGCATACGCGCCTGCATGAAATCGGCGAGCCGCGACCCTTGTCAGCGGTTCCATTTTCCTACGGCGGTGCGTACATTATGGTTTCTGCGCGTGAAACCTTTGAAACCATCGGTGGCTTCCCGCACGACTGCGAATCCTGACCCGGTCACTACCACCTCGTTGGCAACGGGGACTCTACGATCTCTCGATGTGATTGGCGCTCCACAGTCATCGATTAGCATCGGGTGAAGTCGCCCGTCGCCGATGTCGATGCGAAGCGCATTGAATTCGGCGGCTGCGCAAGACCCGTATGAACTACCTTAAATAACTGAATACGGCGTAAGACGCTTCTTGCGCGCTCTTGGCGACACTTCGTCGGGCCGCCGCGAGGCTTGTTTTCGCGATGCCGCGGCTATTGGCGATCCTGACTTCGCCTGAATCGCTTGCCGCGAAAGCGCTCAAACGTTTCCCGCTGCGTGGGCTCGCCGACGCGTTTCGCAATCTCGCGGTACTCTCGGGGTGTCCTAGTGAGGTAGTGCGTCAGCGCTTATAGTAAGGTCAGTGCAGTAGTAAGGCGCGTGAGTCAGCGGGCTAATGAGGCATGTCTTTATCGTCTAGGCCGAAGTAGTGGCCCAGCTCGTGGATCAGCGTTTCGCGGACTTCGTGGACGGCTTCGGTGCGGTTGCGGGCGACGCGGTTGATCGGGCCGCGGAAAATTGCGATCTCGTCGGGCAGCAGCGCCGGCTCGTGCGTGCGCTCCGTCAGGGGGACGCCGCGGTAGATGCCGAGGATCTCCGCATCGGCGTCGGCGGGCTCGTCCTCGCTGAGGCTGTCGAGGTCGTCGTCGTTCGGCTCGTCCTCGACGGCGATCACGACGTTCTCCACCATCTTCGCGAACCGCGCGGGAAGCGATTCGAGCGCTTCGCCGACGACGTCCTCGAACTCGGCGTGCGTGAGCGGTCTGCGACCCATCGCGCGACGTTCGCCGGGCGTGCCGGCCCGTCCCAGCCGATCGCCGCGTGTGCACCGGATCGTCCGGGCGCGTGATGCCCGGCACGCCCCGCCCGTCGCCGGCGCGGACGCGCAGGTCCCGAGCAAGCGGGCGTGAAGCATCGCGCATGAGCGGAGTTCGAGTTTTGGTCGGCACTCGCAAGGGCGGGTTCGTGCTGACCGCCGACGGCAAGCGCGAGCAGTGGAATGTCTCCGGGCCGCATTTTGCGGGCTGGGAGATCTATCACATGAAAGGGTCGCCCGTCGATCCGAACCGCATCTACGCCTCGCAGAGCAGCGGGTGGTTCGGCCAGGTGATGCAGCGTTCCGACGACGGCGGCGCCACCTGGGCGCCAGTCGGCAACCAGTTCACCTACGACGGCGTCCCCGGGACGCACCAGTGGTACGACGGGACGCCCCACCCGTGGGAGTTCGCGCGCGTCTGGCACGTCGAGCCCTCGCTCACCGAATCCGACACCGTCTACGCCGGCGTCGAGGACGCCGCGCTGTTCCGCTCGACCGACGGCGGCACGAGCTGGCACGAGCTCTCGGGCTTGCGCACGCACACGACCGGCTCGTCATGGCAGCCCGGCGCAGGCGGGATGTGCCTCCACACGATCCTGCTCGACCCGCGCGACAACCAGCGGATGTACGTGGCGATCTCCGCGGCCGGTGCGTTCCGCAGCGACGACGGCGGCACGACCTGGCTGCCGATCAACCGCGGCCTGCGGTCGGCGCAGATTCCCGACGAAGACGCCGAGGTCGGCCACTGCGTGCACCGGCTCGCGATGCACCCGTCGCGCCCCGACGTGCTCTTCATGCAGAAGCACTGGGACGTGATGCGCAGCGACGATGCCGGCGGACAATGGCGCGAAGTGAGCGGCAACCTTCCCACCGACTTCGGCTTTCCGATCGACGTGCACGCGCACGAGCCGGAGACGGTCTACGTCGTGCCGATCAAGAGCGACTCCGAGCACTTCCCCATCGACGGCAAGCTGCAGGTCTATCGCAGCCGCACCGGCGGAAACGAGTGGGAGGCGCTCACCAACGGGCTGCCGCAGGAGAACTGCTACGTCAACGTCCTGCGCGATGCGATGGCCGTCGACAAGCTCGATGCCTGCGGCATCTACTTCGGTACCACCGGCGGGCAAGTCTATGCGTCGCGCGACGACGGCGACAGTTGGAACGCGATCGTTCACGATCTGCCGGCCGTCCTTTCCGTCGAAGTCCAAACCTTGCCGTGACCGTCCGCGTCGTGCTGCCGGCGCACTTGCGCACGCTGGCGCGCGTCGAGGGCGAAGTGCAGATCGAGGTTGCGGCCGGGGCGACGCAGGGCAGCGTCCTCGACGCGCTCGAGTCGCGCTTCCCCGTGCTGCGCGGAACGATCCGCGATCACGTCACCCGCAAGCGGCGTCCCTTCGTGCGCTTCTTCGCCTGCGAAGAGGACCTCTCGCACGAGGGCGCCGAGGCGCCGCTCCCCGACGCCGTCGCCGCGGGACGCGAGCCGTTCCTGATCGTCGGTGCGATGGCCGGCGGATAGCGGCACGGTGACGTTCTGAGCGGACCGGGCGAACGCAGTACGTTCGCCGGTTTCTTTCGCGCGTCGGCAACCTTCGCGATCGTCGCGTATCACGTCTGGCTGCTCGACGTGAACTTCAAGCCGGCGGAAGCGCCTGGGCTCGTCTCGCTCGCGATGGTCGGCCGGTTCGCCGTCGCGTGCTTCTTCACGCTGAGCGGGTTTCTGCTCGGGCGGCCGTTCCTGCGCGCGATCGTGGAAGGCCGCCCGCTCCCGTCGTGGCGCCGCTTCGCGCGCGACCGCTTCCTGCGCATCTATCCGCTCTATGCCTTCGCGACGCTGCTTTCGGCCGCGCTCGCCGGCATCGTTCCGCAGGCCGCACAGCCGCCGACGCCGTTCGACCTCGTGGCGCATCTCGCGCTCGTGCAAACCATGGTTCACGCGGTCGCGCTGGGCATCTCGCCGCCGTACTGGACGATGTCGACCGATGCCGAGTTCTACGTCGCGCTCCCGTGCATCGCGTGGCTGCTGCTGCGCAGCAGCCGTGCCGCGACGGCGGCCTCGCGCACGCGTCGTCTGGCGTGGTCCCTGGCGCTCGTCGTCGCCGCGTCGCTCGCCTGGCGCGTCGCGTTCGCCGGCGCCGCTCCCGCGGCGATGCGCGATTTCGCGCTCGACGTGGTGACGTTCGGCAACCTCCCGGGCGAGCTGGTCGCGTTCGGCGGCGGGATGCTCGCCGCGCTCGTGTGGATCTCCGTCGCGCCGGCACGCCGCCGCCGACTCGGCGTCGTGCTCGCCCTCGCGGCGCTGCTCCCGCTCGCGCTTGCGCTCGATCAGCTCCCGCGCACCGACGTCGCCACGATCGTGCTCAATCCCGTGCTCGCCGCGCTCGCCGCGTCGCTGCTGCTGTTCGCCGGTTTGGCGAGCCCCACGCGCTGGTGGAACCTCGCCGCGATCCGCTGGGGCGAGCGGCTCTCGTACGCGGTGTACCTGTTCCACTTCGGCGTGCTGAAGGCGATCGGTCATGTCGCGCTGGGCCTCGGCGCGTGGAGCTATTTCGCGATCACCCTCGCGCTCGGCTACGGCATCGCGCTAGCACTCGCGCTTCCGGCGTACCTGATCGTCGAGCGCCCGTTCCTCCGCTGGAAGCAGCACCTGCACGACGGGACCCCCGACGAGCTCGCCGCCGCGCGCGCAAGCGCGCCGTAACCGGTGCCGGCGCGAACGCGCCTCATGACGATGCGTGCGCGCGCGCCTCGTGACGATGCGGGGAGCTAGCGCGCCGGCGACGGCGCCGGCGTCGGGTCGGCGAAGGCGGGGACGTTCGGGGAGCAGCCCTCGGGCGCGCCGACCGGTGGGGTCGTCGGGACCGGGGGCGTCGCCGTGACGCCGAACTCGAGCGGGTAGAACGAGCCGCCGTCGGTCATCGTGATCGTCGTCGAGGCGCCCTTCGACTGCGCGGGAAGCTGGTACGTCATCACGCGATACGGCTGCGGCAGCCGCGCGCAGCCGATGTCCTTCACCTGCCCGTCGACGACGAACGTGCTGCGCACCGGTCCGGCGAGCGGCTTCTCGTAGAGATAGACCTGCTGCGCGTCGTCGGTCGGATTGTCGAGCATGAACGTGATACGGTGGATCACGCCGTAGTCGCCGTAGTCGCGCCCCGGATCGCTGGGA
The DNA here is from genome assembly GCA_963795405.1 of Vulcanimicrobiota bacterium. GTDB lineage: Bacteria > Vulcanimicrobiota > Vulcanimicrobiia > Vulcanimicrobiales > Vulcanimicrobiaceae > Vulcanimicrobium. The sequence continues at coordinate 74,281 of CAWCHS010000003.1, read as the reverse complement.
TCGAGGCTGCGCGGCGTCGCGTTGCGCCCGCCGTACTGCACGGCGACGTCGGGACCGCCGACGGTGTAGGATTGCGCCAGCGCGCCGAAGCCGCCGAGATCGAACGCGCCGTGACGGTGATGCCCGTCGTACGGCACGCGCGGCCCGTCGAGATACGCGAACGGGGCGCTGCCCGCCGCCGAAGCGACGACCGAGAGCCGCACCGGGCCTCCGCTCAGCACCTGCGCGTCGACGATCCCCGCCACGACTTCGCCCTGCAGGATCAAGGCGTGCCGGATCACGACGGGCCGCCCGGGCTGCACGTCGACGATCGTCCCTTCGTTCTCTTGCTCGAGCCGAAGGAAGTCGCGCGAGACCGTATGCCCCACCGCCATCACGTCGAGGTCGGGTCCCGAGCCGGTGCCGATGAGCTGCACGCGCGCCGGCACCGCCGACGAGACGACGACGTCGACGTCGCGCGGGAGCCCGAGATCGGATTGATAGTAGTACAGCCGCGCGGGCGAAGCGGTGCCGACGTCGCCGCGAAACACCAGCCCTTCGCTGAGCAGATATTCGGGATCGTCGCTGAGGAAGAGCACGCTGGGCGCGGCGGGCGGGACGACGATGTTCTCCACCGTCACCGTCGTGACGCCCTGGACCGGCGCGCTCGTCGCATCGCCTTCGATCGTCACGGTCACGTTCACCGCCGCGCGCTCGCCGGCGGGGAGCGGCAGCAGCGGCCACGGGACGATCGGTCCGTACGCGATCGCCGAACCGGGCCGCAGCGTCGGGCGGATCGCGCGGCCGAGCGCCGCGCGGATCTGCGTGTCGAGCACGTCGCCGTCGATCCCCGGATTCCCCGTGACGTCGACGAGGAGGCTCGCCGGGACGACGCCCGCCGGAGGGAGCGGTACGGGCGTCGCCGTCGCCTCGGGCGGGGCCGGCGACTCGGCGGGCGCCGGCTGGGCGGCCGGCGCCGGACTCGGTGCTTCGACGGGCTGCGCGACCGCGGCCGCTCCGGAAACGAGGAACGCGAGCGCGAGGCTCGCGATGAAACGATTGCTCACTCTACCCTATGGTCTTCGGCTGCGCGGCCTTCGACGGTCAACGCGGGGCGGCTCGAACGAAGCCGGATGACCGGCTCTCCACTACGTCCGGCCGGACGGTCCGGCCTTCCGCGCGCCGGGTCCGATCCAGGCCCGCGGGACCGTTCCCGCCAACCTGTGCGCTTCGTGAGCTCGGTACTCGACGAACTGGCCGCCAACGCGGCCGCCCACGAAGCAGACTTCGAAGGCCCGCGCGCGGTCATCCCCGCCAAGCACGTGGTGATCGTGACCTGCATGGACTCGCGGATCGACAATTTCCGCATCTTCGGCCTCGACTCGGGCGAGGCGCACATCCTGCGCAACGCCGGTGGCCTGGTTACCGACGACGTGCTGCGCTCGCTCGTCCTCTCGCAGCGCCTGCTGCAGACGCGCGAAGTGCTGCTGATGCACCACACGAATTGCGGACTGCTCGGCGCCGACGAAGCGGCGTTGCGCACCGCGATCGTCACCGAGACAGGCGAAGCGCCGCCGTACGCCTTCGGTGCGTTCGACGATCTCGACGACGCGGTTCGCGCAGCGATCGCGCGCGTGCGCGAGCACCAGTTCCTGCCGTATCGCGACCGCGTGCGCGGCTTCGTCTACGACGTGAACACCGGTCACCTCCGCGAGGTGCCGGCCTAGCTTCGGTTCTCGGCGGTCGAGGCGAGCGCGCGTCCGCGCGAAAAGCCGAGCCGCTCGATCCAGCCGAGACCGTCTTCGGTGCGCGCCGCCGGTTTGTACTCGAGCCCGACCCACCCGGCGTAGCCGCTCGCGTCGAGCGCGCGCAGCACGCGGCCGTAGGCGATCTCGCCGGTCCCGGGCTCGTGGCGGTCGGGGCTGTCGGCGATCTGCACGTGCCCGAAGCGCTGTGCCGCGTGCGCGCGGATCGTCGCGATGAGGTTGCCTTCGGCGCGCTGCGCGTGGTAGCAGTCGTACTGCAGGGAGAGGTTCGGATGGCCGACCTCGTCGATCAGCGCGAGCCCCTCCGCCGTCGTCCCGATGAAGAATCCCGGCGTCTCGATGCGGTTCAGCGGCTCGATCACCAGCGTGACGCCGGCCGCGCCGAGCGCCGCGGCGGCGTGCCGGAGATTCGCGACGAGCGTCGCGCGCTGCGTCGCCTCCTCGACGCCGGGCAGCCGCTTTCCGACCAGACAATTCACCCACGGGCAGCCCAGCTCGCCGGCGATGCGCACCGCGTCGGCGACGCCGCGCGCGAACTCCTCGCGCCGCGACGGATCGACCGCGATCCCGCGTTCGCCCGCGGCGAAATCACCGGCCGGCAAATTGAACAGCACTTGCTCGAGGCGGCCGGCGCGCAGCCGCGCGCTCAGCGCGCCGACGTCCTCGGCGTACGGAAACATGTACTCGACGCCGGCGAAGCCGGCATCCGCTGCCGCGTCGATCCGTTCGGCGATCGTCGCGCGCTCGCCGAACAGGAACGAGAGGTTCGCGCTAAACCGCGGCACGCGCCTCGTCCACGGCGTGGAACTCGGTCACCTTCGCGATCGACGGCCCCATCGCGGCGTTCTCCTCCTGCTCGGTGAGGATCTCGACCAGCACGGGGACGCGCTCGCGCTCCGAGGTCGCGCGGGCCCAGGCCAGCGCCTCGCGAATCTCGCCGGGCTCGCACACGCGGCGGCCGCGCCCGCCCATCCCTTCGACGACCTTCACGTGATCGACGCCGTAGCCGTCCTCGCCGAAGCCGATCCCCACCTCGAAGTTCTCGTCGAAGCCGAACGCGTCGCGCTCGGTCTGACGGATCAGCCCGAGGAAGGCGTTGTTCACCATCACGATGGTGAACGGGATGCGATACTGCACGGCGACGGCGATCTCTTCGATCAGGAACTGGAACGAGTAGTCGCCGACGACGCCGACCACCTCGCGCTCCGGGTGCGCCAGCTTCGCGCCGGTGCAGGCGCTGATCTCCCAGCCCAGCGGTCCCGCTTGACCGCACACGAGATACCGCCGCGGCAGTCGCGTGCGCTGGAACTGGCCCGACCAGATCTGGTAGAGCCCGATCGCGGTGACGAACGTCGTGTCGCCGTCGTAGAAATCGTTCAGCTCGCCGAAGACGCGCGGCGCCTTGATCGGCACGTCGTCGAAATCGGTGCGGCGGCCGAGCTCCCGCTTCGCCTCGGCGATGCGCGTGCGCCACGCCGGGCGCCGCACGCCATCGGGATACTGCCGGCGCGCTTCGTCGAGCAGCGCACGCAGCGCCAGCTTTGCGTCGGCGACGATCCCGAGATCGGGCGCGAAGATCCGGCCGAGCTGCGTCGCCTCGACATCGACGTGAATGAAGCGCCGGCCGCCGCGGTACGTCGCGAGATCGCCCGTGTGCCGCGAGGCGAAACGCGCACCGATCGCACAGACGAGATCCGATTCGAGAAAGAGCGCGTTGGCGAATCGCTGCTGCGTCTGCACGCCGACCATCCCCATCCAGAGCGGATGCTCTTCGTCGATCGCGCCTTTCCCCATCAGCGTCGGGCTGACCGCGAGATCGAGATGCTCGGCCAGCGCGATCAGCTCGTCCCACGCCTCGGCGAGGATCACGCCGCCGCCCGGCATCAGCACCGGACGTTCGGCGGTCGCGAGCCACTCGACGGCGCGCGCGATCTTGTTCGCCGTCGGCGGCGTGCGAAAGATGGGGAGCGACTCGACGTCGAGCGGCGAGAACGGGATGAGCTGCTGCTGCACGTCCTGCGGCAGGTCGATGTGCACCGGACCGGGCCGGCCTTCGCGCGCGATGCGGAACGCCTCGCGGAAGACCCACGGCACCTGCGCCGCCTCTTTCACCAGGAACGAGCGCTTCACGACCGGCTTGACGATCTCGCAGATGTCGACGGCCTGAAACCCTTCCCGGTGGAGCTGCGAGACCGGGACTTGGCCGGTGATCGTGATGATCGGGATCGAATCGGCCCACGCGGTGTAGAGTCCGGTGACGAAGTTCGTCCCGCCCGGACCCGAGGTGGCGATTGCGACGCCGACCTTCCCGCTGGCACGGGCGTAGCCGTCGGCGGCATGCGAGGCGCCTTCCTCGTGACGGGCGACGAGATGGCGGATCGTGCTCCGCCGCAGCGCCTGGTAGAGCGGCAGAATCGAGGCTCCCGGGATCCCGAAGACGACTTCGACCCCCTCGGACTCGAGAACGCGCACCGCCGCGTCGGCGGCGGTCACGAGCGGGGTCGAAACGGTAAGCGGGTCGAGCAGGGCCACGGCGGTCCTCCCGGGGCGGCGTCGGAAGTGTCGACGCATCGTAGCCGCAAGGCTGTCCGATGTCAATGGGCATACATTATTTTGTATACCAGCTCCTTGACAGCGCGACAAAAGTCTGAGATTCTACCGCAACGCCCCGGCCGGGCCACCCTCCTCGCCCCCCAAGGAGAGTCCCTGATGCGGTACGCCATCGTCGGCGCCGGCGCGATCGGCGCCTACGTCGGTGCTTCGCTCGCGCGCGCCGGCGCCGAGGTCGTCCTGATCGGCCGCGGGCCGAAGCTGCGCGCGATGCGCCTCGGCGGCGTCCGGGTCGCCAGCGACCGCGGTGACTTCACCGCCTACCCCGCCTGCGCCGATGACTGCGCCGACGTCGCACCCGTCGACGTCGTGATCCTCTCGCTGAAGGCGCACCAGATCGGCGCGATGCTCGGACCGATCCGCCGTATCATGCGCGACGACACCCTGGTCGTCTCGATGCAGAACGGGATCCCGTGGTGGTACTTCCAGCGCTCCGGCGGCCCGCTCGAGGGCACCTCGCTGCGCAGCGTCGATCCCGACGGCGCGATCGCCCGCGCCTTCGACCCCGAATACGTCGTCGGCTGCGCCGTCTATTGCTCGACCGAGATGTCGGAGCCCGGGCTCGTGCGGCACATCGAAGGGACGCGCTTCAGCCTCGGCACGCCGGGCGGCGAGACCTCGCAGCGCGTCGAGCGGCTCGCGGCGGAGCTGTGCGCCGGCGGCCTCAAGGCGCCGATCACGCCGGCGATCCGCACCGAGACGTGGACGAAGCTGCTCGGCAACGTCTGCTTCAACCCGCTGAGCGCCCTCACGCGCGCGTCGCTGGGCGAGCTCGCGACCGATGCCGACGTGGCGCCGATCGTGCACGACATGATGGCCGAGACGCTGGCCGTGGCGACGCGCCTCGGCGTCGAGGTCGACGTCTCGATCGAGAAGCGCATCGACGGCGCGCGCCGCGTCGGCGACCACAAGACCTCGACCCTGCAGGACGTCGAAGCGGGCCGCCCGCTGGAGATCGAGTGCATCATCGGCGCGGTGGTCGAGCTCGGCGCTCTGCTGGACGTCGACGTGCGGACGACGCGCCAAATCTACGCGCTCACGAAGCTCCTCGACTGCACGATGCAGCGCGCGGCGGGCCCGCTCATCCGGGCGGCGTAAAAACGCCGACCGGCTTCCGCGGCGCTTGACCTCGGATTGTATCCATGTCTACAATCCATGCAAAGGGAGCCCGCCTTGATCGATCGCCGCCTCGTCTTCGCCCTCGGCCTCGCCGCCGCACTCGCCGCCCCCCTCGCCGCGGACGCGCGCCGCTGGACCGTGGCCGACACGGTCACCGGGGAGTTCATCGACGACGTGCGCATCTCGCCGAGCGGCGCGACGGTCGTCATCGAGGTCGTCCGCGGAAGCCTCGCGCAGAACACGTTCCTGACCGCCTCGGAGATCGTGCGGGTCGCCGACGGCCGGATGACCGCCGTGCCGAACGCGCTGTCGCACCCGCGCTGGCGCCCCGACGGCACCGCGATCGCCTGGCTCCGCACGAATCCGAAGGGCGTCGCGCAGATCGTCGTGACCGACGCGCGCGGTCGGGCGCCGCACGCGCTCAGCTCCGGCCCGCGCTCGGTCGTCGCGTTCGCCTGGTCGCGCTCGGGCAGGCGGATCGCCGCGATCGAAACGGCTCTCGCGTCGTCGGCCAAGCCGTCGCGCATCCACTGGATGACCGCCGAGAGCGACTACCGCAACACCGCGCCGCCGGCCCGAGCGGTGTACGTCACCGACGCGGCGAGCGGCGCCGCGCGGCGCATCACGCACGACGCCTGGTCGTACGGCGGGCCGGTGACCGATCACGACCCGTCGTGGTCGGCCGACGGCACGCGACTCGCCGTCGTGCGCCAGCCGACCCCGGTCTACGGCGATTTCGAGCACGCGCAATACGTCACGCTCGACGTCGCGAGCGGCGCCGTTCGCCAAATCGTGCACGGATCGTTCTTCGCCTATCCGAGTACGACGGCACCGGAGTTCGCGCCGAGCGGCGAAGAGGTCGCGTACGCACACACCTGGGACGGCAAGCTCGCCTCACGCGAGGATCTCTACGTCGGAGCGCGCGACGTCACTGCGGCGCTCGACCGCGACCTTTGGTCGTGCGGTCAGGGCAGCGCCGAATGGGGAGCGGGCGGGCTGGTCGCCGCGCTGATGGACGGCGTCGCGATGCGGCTGTACCGGCTCGATCCGCACGGCGGCGCGCCGCGCGCCATCACCGGCGCCGACGGCAGCGCGCAGACGTATTCGGTCGCGCCGAGCGGGCGCATCGCGTACGTCTGGAGCACGCCGCGCGCGCCGGCCGAGCTCTACGTCGTCGATCCCGGCGGCCTTCCGCGGCGCATCACGCACCTCGGCGATCTGCACGGCTTGGCCGTGTTTTCCACGCGCTACGTCACCTGGCGGTCGCCGGACGGACACGTGCTGCACGGACAGCTCACGGTGCCGGGCGGCCCGAACCTGCGCGGTATCCCGCTCGTCGTCGAACCGCACGGCGGCCCGCAGTGCGCCGACGACGCGTCGTTCTCGCCGCTCGCACAGTTCCTGGCCTCGAACGGCTACGCATACTTCCGCCCCGATCCGCGCGGCAGCGACGGATACGGCGACTGGTCGTACAAGGCCGCGATCGGCGATTGGGGCGAGGGCCCCTCGAGCGACGACATGGCGGGCATCGACGCGGTGCTTGCGTCGGGCGTCTCGACGCCGCAAAACCTGTTCATCGAAGGCGGCTCGTACGGCGGCTACCTCACGAGCTGGATGATCACGCACAGCGACCGCTTCCGCGCGGCGGTCGCCGCCGTGCCGGTCACCAACCTGCTGCTCGAGTACACGCTTTCCGAGAGCCCGAACATCACGCGCCGCTTCTTCGGCGCGAAGCCGTCGCTCGATCAGGCGCTGCTGAACCGCGAGTCGCCGATCGCCTACGTCGCGCACGAAAACACGCCGCTCCTGGTGATGATCGGGCTGCGCGACACGCGCGCGCCGTACGCGCAGGCGATCGAGTTCTCCAAGAGCGTCGCCGAGCACGGGACCGAAACGAAGCTGTTCGCCGACGACCGAGCCGGCCACGGACCGGACGATCTGCAGGGTGCCGTGCTCTGGCTGCAGGCCCAGATGGCGTGGCTCATCGCGCACGGCGCACCGCCGATCCCGGGCGTCGCGATGCCGAAGTAAGCCCCGATCGCTACGCGGGGCTTGGCCGGAGCGCCGCGAGCGCGATCGCTTCCACGTGGCTCAGGTGCACCAGCGTCACCGCGCGCGCGGCCCGCGCGTCGTGGCCCTCCAAGGCGTCGACGAGCGCGGCGTGGTCGGCCTTCGAACAGCGCATGATCTCGCGCACCGCGCGGTCCGACTCGGAGAGCCGGGCGACGCGGATGGTGTGCCCGAGGATGACCTTCGTCAGCACGGGGTTCTCCGCGGCATCGTACACGCGCTGGTGAAAGCCGTGATGCGCCTTGACGAAAGCCGCCACGTCGCGCTCGCGACGCAGCGCCCCCTCGAGCCGGCGCAGCTCCTTCAGCGTCGCCGCGCCGATGCGCGCGACGACGAGCTCGATCGCCCCCGTCTCCACGATCCGCCGCAGCTCGAACGTTCGGCGGACCGACGCTTCGTCGAGCGGTGCGACGACCGCGCCTCGGTTGGGGCGGTACTCGACGAGCCCTTCGGCCTCGAGCTGGCGCAGCGCTTCACGCACCGGGCTCCGGCTCACCCCGAAGCGCGCGCCGATCTCTTCCTGCACGATCGCTTCGCCCGGCTTGAGCGCGCCGTCGAGGATCTCGTCGCGCAGACGCTCCGAGAGAACGTCCACCGTGCCGCGCACGAGCAGGCTCATCGCCGGTCGGCTTCCATCGTTCGAACGCTCTTCGCCTTCACGGGGCCGCCTTCCGCGCCGATGCCGGCGCCGGCGGAACCTCCGCGCGCCGAGCGCTGTTGCGAAGCGGTATGAGGATCGCCGTCACGACGATCGCGCGCTGATGGCGGACACGCGCGCGGTGCCGCGCTTCCACTACGCCTACGTCGTCGGCGCGACGGCGTTCGTCATGCTGATCGCCGCGGCCGGGGTCCGCTCCTCGCCGACGATCCTGATCCAGCCGCTCGAGCGGCAGTTCGGCTGGAGCCCGGCGACGATCTCGGCCGCGATCGCGCTGAACATCGGACTGTTCGGGTTCGTCGGCCCGTTCGCCGCGGGGATCTTCGACCGCGTCGGCTTACGCCGCACCCTCGCCGGCGCGCTTTCGCTGCTGGCGATCGCCGCCGCGTGCTCGGTATTCATGACGCAGGCCTGGCAGTTCTTTCTGTTCTGGGGCTTGATGGTCGGACTCGGGACGGGCTGCATCGGCCTGGTCGCGGGCGCGACGATCGTCAACCGCTGGTTCGAGACGAACCGCGGCACGGCGATGGGAATCCTCACCGCCAGCAACGCGACGGGTCAGCTCGTCTTCTTGCCGTTCTTCGCGTGGCTCGTCTCCGGGCCGGGGTGGCGCATCGAGGTGCTGTTCATCGCCGCCGTCTGCGCGCTGCTCGCGCCGCTCGCGTTTCTCGTGCTGCGCGAGCATCCGTCCGACATGAACCTGCCGATGTTCGGCAGCAGCGAGGTCGTCGCCCCGGAGCGCTCCACCGCGAATCCGTTCGCCGCCGCGCTCGGCGCGCTGCGCGACGGGACGCGCAGCCGCGATTTCTGGCTGCTCTCGGGAAGCTTCTTCATCTGCGGCGCGAGCACGAACGGCTTGATCGGGACGCACCTGGTCCCCGCCTGCGGCGATCACGGGATACCCGAGGTGCAGGCCGCGGGCCTGCTCGCCGCGATGGGCGTCTTCGATTTGATCGGCACCACCGCGTCGGGCTGGCTCTCGGATCGCTTCAGCAATCGCTGGCTGCTATTCTGGTACTACGGCTTGCGCGGCATCTCGCTGATCTTCTTGCCGGCGGCGTTCGGCTTCGCGGCGCTCGGGCTCCCGATCTTCGCCGTGTTCTACGGGCTCGACTGGATCGCGACCGTCCCGCCGACGCTGAAACTCGCGACGAACGCCTTCGGGCGCCGGCGCGGGCCGATGATGTTCGGCTGGATCTTCACCGGCCATCAGCTCGGCGCGGCGACCGCGGCGTTTTCGGCCGGCCTCGTGCGCACGGTTTCGAACAGCTACGATGCGGCGTTCATCGCGGCCGGAGGCATGTGCGTGGCCGCGGCGGTTCTCGTGCTGTTCATCGGCCGGACCGCATCGGCGGACCTCGCCCCGCCCGCTCCGGCCGCCTCGCCCGCGTCCTGATCCCCTCCCGTAGGGTGCGCCCCCCATACCGCCCCGGCGCGCGCAGCGGTACGGTGAGGTCGTGGTCATCCCCGACGGCGTCCGTTCGGCGGTCCTGGGGCGGGTCTCGGCGCTCCATCGCGCCGAGCGCAGCGTGGTCACCTGTGCCTCGGTGATCGGTCAGCGCTTCGAGCTCGCCGTTCTGCTGCACGCTTGCGCGCGCAACGAGCCGGAGGTCCGCGCCGCGCTCGACCACGCGTGCGCGCTCGAGCTCGTCGTCGCCGAAGACGAAGGCTGCGGCTGTTTCGCCTTCCGCCATGCGATGACGCGTGACGTGATCTACGCCGAGGCGATCGCCTCGCAGACGCGGCGCCTGCACGGTCGCATCGCGCGCGCGCTCGAGCGCCTGGTCGCCGCCGGCGGAGAACAGCTCGACGACCTCGCCTACCACGCATGGGCGGCGGGCGATGCCGTGCGCGGCCGCCGTTACAACGAGCTCGCCGGCGACCGCGCCGCCACACTGCACGCCCGCGAAGACGCGCACGCGTACTACGCGCGCGCACGCGGGCTCACCAGCGTCGACTCTCACGCATTCGTGCGCTTGACGCGCAAGCTGGATGCCATCGCGGCGAGCGACGCGTAACGACGGCTACACGGGGTTCGCCAGCGGGTTTCCGTTCGCGTCGCGGTGGATCGGCAGCACGATCGGCGCGTGCCCGATCGTGACGTTCACCTTGCCGCCGCCGAAGAGCGCGAGCGCGGCGGCGACCGCCCAGCCGAGGTGCGGCACCAGCGCGACGATCGCGCTCATCGGGATCGCGACGGTACCGAGCGCGGTCACCGTGAACGCGACCGCGCTGGCGGTCTTCCACTGCGGATCGGCGGTCGCGTCGATGACGTTGCCCTGGGCGTCGATCCCGCGCCAGTCGTCGATGCGGCCCTGCACGTTGCCTAATCCGGAGGCGCCGGGAACGACGAGCGAGATCTGCACCGGCCCGTTCTTCACGGGAAACGATCCGTGACCGACGTCGATCCCGATGGCGCGCATCGTGATCTGCAGCGTGAACGCGCTCGGCAGCGGCTGCGAGAAATCCGCTTGCACCTCGAACGTCGCCGACGCGACCTCCAAGCCCGCGACGTGTCCGAAGACGGTGCGATCTGACCAGTAGTCAGCCATGTTCGTGAACCTCTCTCGCCGCGATCACGGCGATTGAACGACCTGGATCGGCTTGCCGGCGAGCGGATACTGCACCAGCGCTGCGAGGTCTTCGTTCTGCAGGCGGATGCAGTTCTCGGTTGGGCACCAGCCTTGCTGGGGGCGCAGCGCGTTCGAATCGGGCGGCGTCACGCAGCTTCCGCCTCCGTGAATCCCGATCCCGTCGTGTCCGGGAATGTCGACGATCGGGATGAACCACAGCCCCTCGCCCTTCCAGTTGTTCTGGTCGGTGATCGGCTGCGAGGAGTCGTTGGGCAGCGGTGGCGTGAGCTTGTAGGTTCCCGGGGGACAGCCGGCATCGGCGCGCCACGCGTTGCTCGCGACCGAGTCGTTGCGCGCCGGGCAGACGAACATCGGCGTCCCCGCGTCGTCGTACAGCTTCAGCTTGTGGTCGACGCCGTCGTACACGGCTCTGGCGAAGCGCGTCTTGTCCGGGGCGGCCGGCGCCGCTCCGCCGCCGGCGGGCTGCCGTACCGCATCCGGCGGCTTCACGGCAGCCGCCGCCGCGGCGGGCGCCGGCGCGGCAGCCGCTCCCGGCGGACGCGACTTCAACGCGATCGCGGCGAGGTCGACTTTGAGCACGTCCAAATCGACCGTCGTCGTCGTGCCGTCGGTGAGCGGGATCGATCCGCTCGAGGAATACTGATAGATCGTCCAGTCCGCGAAGCCCGACGGCATCGCCGGCGCGCGATTCGGATCGTCGTTGAGGTTCGAGACCCACAGCCGGTGACCGGCGAAACCGTCGGTCCCGCCGAGCAGCGTGTTCCAGCCGTTCTGGTTGCTGTAGATGATCACGGACGTGCCGAGGGCGGTCTCGACGGTCTGGTTGAAATCGCTGAGGATCTTGATGCGATCGGCGACGCTGCCCTCGCTGCCGCTCTGCTCCTCGACGTCGACGCACGGCGCGAGGTCGCCGTAGAACCCGTCGATGCGCTGCAGGAAATGCTGCGCCTGCGCGACGCCGGACTGCGAGAACAACAGGAAGTGATACGCGCCGAACGGGATTCCGAGCCGCTTGCACGCGTCGTGATTGCGCGCGAAGTTCGGATCGTCGTCGTCGGAGTTCGTTCCGTACGACGCGCGCGCGATGACGAACCGCGCGAGATCGTTGCGCTTCACGGCGTCCCAGTCGACGTTCAGACCCTGCGCGTACGAGACGTCGATCCCGTGGAGATGCCCGGCCGGCACCTGAGGCGGCCGCGGCGCGGGTGCTGGAGCCGGAGCCGGAGGCTTCGGTGCGGGCTGCGTGCGCGGCGGCGGCTGCTTCGGCTGCGGCGGCTTCGGCTCCGGCGGTTTCGGCGGCGCAGCGGGCGCGGCTGCCGGAGCGGGAGTGGGTGCTGGGCCCGGAGCGGGCGCCGGAGCAGGTGCCGGAGCTGGAGCGGGCGCCGGACCGGGCGCCGGAGCCGGAGCGGGCGCCGGGGCCGGGGCCGGAGCGGGAACCGGAGCGGGTGCCGCCGGCGGCTGCGGACCGGCTTGCGCGGCGGGCGTCGTGTACGTGTAGCCGATCGCGGGGGACGTGGTTCCGTTGACGACGGCCGCGATTGCGAGCTTCGTTCCTCCGGCCCATTGGCCGCCGCCCTGCGGCGGAGGCAGCACGAATGAGATGGCCGTCGGCGTCCACGAGGTGATCGTCGCGTCGACCGGCTGTCCGTTGATGAGGATCGCGCCGGTCGAGCCGAGGTTCGAGCCGGTGAGCAACATCGTGGTCGTGCCGTTGCTGCCCGTCGTCGAGACCTGGGTGAGCACCGGCGAGGAGCCGCCGGCGAGCTTGCCGCCGAGGTACGTCGCGTGCCCGAGTCCCATGAAGATCATCAGCGTGGTGTCGATGTCCGGGAACGTGCATCCGGTGGTGAGCGGGCAGTTGATCTCGAGCGGGAGCTGATGGAACGCGGTCACCAGGTAGACGACGATCGCGACCACGGTCCAGAACAGGATCTGCACCTTGTTCAAGCTCGCCGTCGAGGCGCCGTCTTCGCGCACGAGCGCAGCGGGGTCGTAGGACGGCTGCGTCACGACGTCTTTGTTGTCGGGATTGTTTCCGACTTGCGTCGTGGTGATCGCCTTTGCCGCAACGGCTGACGTCGCGCTCAAGCCGAGCGCGATCAGAACGTTCTGCGGGATGTTGGTGATCGGGTCGACGTGTCCGGAGGTGATGACGCGGTCGGCGTACACCATCGCATAGACGAAGCCGACGCACGCGGTCCAGAGCAGCATCTGCATCTTCGAGGTGCTGAGCCGGTTGTCGGCGCCCATCGCGAGCGCGATCGGATTCCAGTCGCCGGCGAGCAGCGCCGAGATGAGCCACAGCAGCGCGAGCGCGATGACGCCGAACCAGCCGAAGTAGGGGGATGCCCCCGCCTGTTCGGGCGGCGTGGAATGCGGAGCACCGCCGGCCAGCAGCACGGTGGCGCCCGCCAGCGCCAGCGCGACGGCCGCCAGGACGATGAATCGAACGCCGCCCTTCATGAGCGAGCGCCGATGCGGCTCGAGGTCATCGATAACGTCCCCCACCCGGACCCGGCGACGGAACGCCGCCGGGCGTCGGCGCTTGGCCGAATCGGTGGGGAACCCCTACCGCCGGACGGCGCCCGAGAGTGCCGCCGGGACGGCGTGCGCCGGGGCACGGGGCGCCGGCGCACGCCGCGAGCCGCCACCGCCCGGGAGCATCCGCGTCGAGTTCAAGATGAACACCAGCTCGGAGGAGACGTGGATGAACGCCGCCAGCAGCGGGTTCAGCAGGCCGGCGGCGGCGAGCGCGATCCCCACCGTGTCGACGGCGATCGTGCCGGTGAAGTTCTGCATGACGATGGCGCGCGTGCGTCGCGCGATGCGGATCGTTTCGACGAAGCGCGAGAGGTCGTTGCCGAGCAGCACGACGTCGGCGCTCTCGCGCGCCACGTCGGTACCCGAGCCCATCGCGACGCCGACGGTCGCGGCGGTGAGCGCGGGCGCGTCGTTCACGCCGTCGCCGACCATCGCGACGATCCGGCCGCCGGCCACGAGCCGGGCGACGTAGTCGCGCTTCTCTGACGGCAGCATGCCGGCGACGACCTCGTCGACGCGCAGCGCGCGCGCGACGCTCGCGGCGACGACCTGGTGATCCCCGGTCAGCAGCACGGTTCGGATCCCCATCGCGCGCAGCGCGGCGACCGACTCCGCCGCTTCCGGCCGGACCAGATCGGCGATTCCGATCGCCCCGAGAAATCTACCGTCCACGGCGAGGTAGGTGGTGGACTCGCGCTCGTCGGCGCTCGCGTTCGCCCCGGCCGGCAGCGTCACCCCGTCGCGTTCGTGCATCGCGGCGTTGCCGATCGCGATCTCACGCCCGGCGAGCATCGCGCGAATCCCGCGCCCCGGTTCGTACGCGAACGACTGTGGCTCCGCGACCGCGAGGCCGTGCGCGCGCGCGTGCGCCACGATCGCTTCGCCGACCGGGTGCTCCGAGCGCGACTCGGCGGCGGCGGCGAGCGCGAGCAGCTCGCCCGCGACGACGCCGTCCGCGGGAACGACGCGCGCGACCTCCGGCTTGCCGAACGTCAGCGTCCCCGTCTTGTCGAGCACGACGACGCCGACCGACGACAACGCTTCCAGATATCGCCCGCCCTTGATGACGATTCCGTCGCGCGCCGCGCGGCCGATCGCGCCGAGCACCGCGAGCGGCGTCCCGGCGGCGATCCCGCACGCGCCGGCGACGATCACCACCGAGATCGTCGAGCGCGGATCGCGCGTGACGAGAAACGTGAGCGCCGCGGCGCCCAGCGCGAAGTACACGAGGTAGCCGGCGAGCCGGTCGGCGAGCCGCTCGATCGGCGCGCGCGAATGTTCCGCCGCCTCGACCGCCTCGACGATCTTGCCGAAGCTCGTGTCGCGACCGATCTTCTCCGCGCGGATCTCGAGCGCGCCCGAACCGTTGATCGTCCCCGCGTACGCGTATGCGCCGGCCGTCTTCTCGACGGCGACCGACTCGCCGGTGATGCGCGCCTGATCGACGAACGAGCGCCCCGCGACGACGACGCCGTCGACCGGAAGCAGCGCGCCCGGATTCACCAGCACGTCGTCGCCGATTCGCAGCTCACTCGCCGCGATCTCGACCGCCGAGCTGTCGCGCCGCACCAGCGCGATGCGCGGAAGCATGTCGAGCAGATCCCGGATCGCGCTGCGCCCGCGGGCGACGGTGAGTCCTTCGAGCACCTCGGCCGCCAGCACGAACGCCGTGATGACGAGCGCCGTGAAGACTTCGCCGATCGCCAGCGCGGCGACGATCGCGATCGTCATCGACAGCTCCATCGTCATCCGGCGCTGGCGCAGGTTCTCGGCCGCCTCGCGGACGATCGGCCAGCCGCCGGCGAGCGTCACGAGCGCACCGACGACATTGCCGTAGACGAACGGCCACGGATGGAGCCACGCGACGAGCGCCGCGATCGCGACGAACGCGATGCGGATCAGATCCTTCCGCTTCACGGTGAGCTCGTGCTCGCGTTCGTCGCGCCGGCCGTGCGGCTCGTCGTCCTCCGGCTCACTCATCGGACGGAGGTTCGTCGTGCTGCCGCTTTAGAGCCGGTCCGTCAGCCGCAGCCGCAGACCCAGTGGCCGTTGACCATGCGGCAGATCAGCGGGCATGCGCTCGCGGGCGCGGGCGGCGCCACCGCCGTCGCGAGCAGCATCGCGCAGAGCGCGCCGAGGAACAGACGTTTCACGTTTCTCTCCGTTCGCTCAGGCGCGCACGCAGAAGCAGCCCTTGGGTCCGCACCGATAGACGAACCCCGGCTGGCAGAGAATCATCGAGCTCTTCGGCGCAAACACCGGCGCCTTCGACGACGGCATGCCGCCGGCGGGAACGGCCGCGAGCATCGCGCCCGCGAGCACGGCGAGACCCGCACAGCGTTTGGCAAACGATTTCGACATCAGATACTTCCCCCAGTCGGTCGAGTGATGCGGACGGTGTCCGCACGGCCAGCGTAGCGCGCGGCCCGGACCACGGCAACAACCGACGAGCCGCCGGCTCGCTGGCGAGGGAAAGCGCGCTATCGCGCGGCGGTCGGCGCCTCGCGGCGGCGCTGCGCCGCGGCGTCGATGTGACGCGCGACGGAGAGCTGCGCGAGGGCGAGCGCGTGCGAGGCACCGGCTCCGTCGCCGCCGCCGGCCTCGTACCGGCCGAGACCATTCGAACCAGCTCCGCGCCGCATCTCGGCGACGAGCGCGGCGGCGCGCTCCGGGTCGGCTTCGACGCGCGTTCCGTCGCGTTCGGTCACCGTCACGCCGGCGGGCGAGAATCGCACGCGCACGTCGGCGAACTGCATCTGCGGGACGACGTACGTCTCGTAGTCGGCGTGCCGCTGTTCGGCCGGGGCGCCCGAGAGGTCGCGGTGCACCGTCCACGGGACGTGATAGCCCGGCTCGCGCTCGAGCCAGGCGGACACGTCGAAGAGCGCGCGCAGCACGTGCGTGTACAGCGGGAAGCGCCCCTGCACGACCACGATCTCGCCCGGCTCGACGACGCGCGTGCCGGAGACCGCGCCCATCGTGTGATCGTACACCGGCACCGTCACCGCGTTGCCGTGGGCGAGCTCCCACAATCCCTCGTCCATCGCCGCGAAGTCGTGCGTGCGCGGATGCAGCGGGGTGAGACCGAGGGCGTTCCGCTGCACGCGGTTGAGCGAGAAATACCCGTCGAGATGCACCTCGGCGAAGCGGCCGTCCCCGTAGATCGCGCGCAGGCCCGCGCAGAGCGCGGCCTTTCCGGTGCCGGAGTCTCCGACGATAGCGACCATGATCGGGCGTGCCATAGTGCGAGCGGTCTTTATGCACCAGGGACCGCGGGGCCTACTCGGCGTCGGGCAGCGCGGCCGTGACGCCGAAGCGCACGCGCAGCTCGCGCCGCCCCAGCCGCGTCACCGAGACGGCGCGGCTATCGACGTGCTGCGCGATCCAGCGCTTGCGCAGCAACAGCTCCAGCAGCGCCGCGCCGACGGCGCCGCCGACGTGCGGCCGCCGCTCGCTCCAATCCAGGCATCCGTAGGCGAGTCGCCGGCGCAGCGCGCGCGCCGCGGCGACGTCGATGCCGAGCTCGCCGAGCGCCTTGGCGCCGCGCGGCGTCACCTCGTAGGCCGCGTCCGATCCGCCGCGCTGCGCGAGCCAGCCCGCCGCGACGAAGCGATCGTGCAGCGCGACCGCCGCGGCGCCCGCGAGATGGTCGTAGCAGGTGCGGGCCGCGCGAAGCCGGGGCGGCGTCGGCGGAACGAACGGCCGCCGCGCCCCGCCGGCGAGGACGTTCAGCCCTTCGAGGACGCGCGCGACCTGGGGACCGCGCAGCCGGTAATAGCGGTGCCGTCCTTGCACGTGCGCGCTCACCAGCTCCTCGGCGCTGAGCCGGTGCAGGTGCGCGCTCGCGGTCGACGCGCTCACCTCGGCGATCGCCGCCAGCTCGGTGCTGGTTCGGGCGTGCCCGTCCATCAGCGAGAAGAGCATGCGCGCACGAGCCGGCTCGCCGATCGCCGCCGCGATCCGCGCGGCCGCGACATCCGCTTCGTCCTCGACATCCACGGTTCGATCATAGACGAAGCGTGATCGCAGCGCCAGCGCTATACTCCGGGGATGATCGTATGCGTCATCCGGTACCAGATCGACCCGTTCCAGCGCGAGGCATTCCGCCAGTACGCGGAGCGTTGGGGTCGCATCATCCCCGCCTGCGGCGGCCATCTCGTCGGATACTTTCTGCCGCACGAAGGGACCAACGACGTCGCGTGGGGGCTGATCGGCTTCGACGGCCTCGCCGCGTACGAGGATTATCGCGTCCGCCTGCGAGCCAACGCGGAAGGTCGCGCCAACTTCGAGTTCGCGCAGTCGCACCGGCTCATCGTGCGCGAGGAGCGGAGCTTCGTCGAGTTGGTCGAGGGCACGTTCGACATCGCCGCCCGCTGAGGGAGGGCCCGCGGCCACTTCCGAATCACCCCCCGGCCCGATGCTCACTCGCGACGCGCTGCTGGCCTACGCCCATTTCATCGCGATCTTCGCGCTGGCGAGCGTGATCGTGGCCGAGCTGCTGCTGTTCCGCCAAACCATGCCGGCGGCGGCGTACCGGGCCCTTGCGCTCGTCGACCGCTGGTACGGCATCGTCGCCGGGCTCGTCGTGGCGACCGGCCTCGGGCGCCTCTACCTCGGCCTCAAAGGGCCGGCGTTCTACACGCACAACCCGGTGTTCTGGACCAAGATGGGGCTGTTCGCCGCGGTCGGACTGATCTCGATCGCCCCGACGGTCGCCTTCATTCGCTGGGCCGCGCGCGTCGCCGCCGACGGATCGCTTCAGCTCCAGGACGGCGAGTACGCGCGGACCCGCGGACTGATCTGGCTGCAGGCCGTCCTCTTCCTCTTCATCCCGCTCTGCGCGGTCTTCATGGCGCGCGGTCTCTGAACGCGCCACGAAGACCGGAGCGAAGCATCACACGATGCGCGCGAGCTTCTCGACGATCGAGGTCCAGCCGCCGTTGTGATTGTCGCGCGACTGCTCGCTCTTGAAGCCCTCGTGCGTGAGGACCAGCTCCGTCTGGCCGCCGCGATCGAGCAAATCCAGCGTCAGCAGCGTGTCGCATTCGTCGCGCGGATCGTCCTCTTCCCAGCGCCAGGTCATCGCAAGCCGCTCGGGTTTCACGACCTCGCGATAGACCCCGCCGACCTTCATCCGTTCGCCGTCGGGCAAGACCATCGTGATGGTATACGCGCCGCCAACCCGAACGTCCATCGCGATGTCGACGGCTTTGACGTCCTTGGGACACAGGAATTGAGCGGCGATCTCGGGATCGGTCCACGCTGCGTACACGCGCTCGCGCGGTGAGGCGTACGTGCGGCGAATCACGAGCGAGGGGACGGTTTGCGATGCTGCTTCGTTCATGACGACTTCTTTCGTGGTGGTGTCGACGCGAGCACCGCGTCGAGGCGGTCCAGCGCTCCGTTCCAGTACTTCCGCTGCGTTTCGATCCAGTCGGCGGCGGCCGTCATCGCGCGCGGCGAAAGCGTGCAGTGATGGATGCGCCCGGCGATCCTCCGTTGCAGCAGCCCTGCGTGTTCGAGCACGCGCACGTGCTTGGAGATCGCCGGCTGCGAGAGCGGGAAGTGCGCCGCGATCTCGCCGACCGTGAGTGACTTGCGCGCAAGGCGCTCGATGATGCACCGGCGCGTCGGGTCCGACAAGGCGGAGAATACGGCGTCCAGCTCGAGAACGTTCGCCATTTGGTTATATAACCATACGGCAATATTTCCACGCTGTCAACCACCGCGCACGAAAATGTCAGGACGAACTATCGTAAGGGCCCGCGGCGGGGAGCCTCGGTTTCCCAACCGCCTGCTCGCCTGGGGCGGGGAGGACGCGGCGCGCGTAAAGTCACCCGATTCGGCGGCCGATGACGGGGGAAGGGCATCCACTGATGCCCGGGGAGTTTTCCGTTGGTTCTCGTGCTTTCCGTGCTGTTCGGTGTGGCGCTCGGGGCGGCAGCAGTCTGCGCCGTCGTCGCGATCCGCAACCGGAACGCCTATCTCGCGCAGCGCACGCTCGTTCGCACCGTCCTGGACGCCGCCGACGGCGCTTCGGTCGACGAGATCGTCGCCACGTATGAAACGGTGCGGCGGCGGCGCGACGCGCTGGCCGGCTTGATGGCCGCGGCCGACGACATCGTCGACCGGCACCGGCGGCTGGGCGAGGCGCTCACGATCCGCCAGCAGGCGGCCGCGCGCGAGCAAGAGGCGATCGAGCTGGCGGTGCGCGAGATCTCCGGAAGCGATCAGACGCTCTCCCGTCTGACCCAAGAACTCGGCGACGTCAGCTCGGCCGTCGAGGAGAGCGTCGCCTCGATCGGCGTCCTCTCGCAGAACGTCGGCGGCCTCGCCGACAACGTCGCCAGCGTGAGCTCGGCCATCGGCGAGCTCGCTGTTTCCGTCAATCAGGTCGCCGGCAGCGCGCGCGACGCCTCGATCCGCTCGCTCGAGGCCGACACGAAGGCCAAGGACGGCGCCGTCGCCGTCGAGCGGCTCGTGCGGTCGACACGCGAGATCGCGGGCGACATCGGCGGCGTCGTCGGGCAGATGGAAGAGCTCGGCGCGGCCTCGGGTCAGATCGGAACGATCGTCGAGACGATCGACGCGATCGCCGATCAGACGAACCTTCTCGCGCTGAACGCCGCGATCGAAGCCGCACGCGCCGGCGAGCACGGCCGCGGCTTCGCGGTCGTCGCCGACGAGGTCCGCAAGCTGGCCGAACGGTCCGCGCAGTCGACGCGCGAGATCGGGCAGCTCGTGCGCGACATCCAGCTGCGAACCGGCGAAGTCGTCCGCTCGACGACCGCGTCCCGCGACAAAGTCGAAGCGGGGCTGCAGATGGCCGATGTCGCCGGGCGCGCGATCAGCGACATCTCGGGCTCGGTCGGCGAAGCGAATCGCCTCATCGAAGAGATCTCGATGGCGGCGCGCGAGCAGGCCACGACGTCGTCAGGGATCGCCGACGCCGTCGAGCAGATGAACTCGCTCACGCGCGCGACCGCAACGTCGCTGCAAGAACAAGCCGTCGCCGGACGTCAGATCACGACCGGGATCAGCGCGATCGACCAATACACGAAGTCGGTCGACGATGCCGTCGTGCGCCAGCGCATGGCGTTCGACCGCCTCGCCCTCGAGTCACAGATCCTCGCCGAGGCACGCGCCGCCACGCGCGACGCCCTCGACGGACTCGACGAGATCGCCGAAGCCCTCCGCGCCCGCGTCATGAGCCTCGGCGCCGCCGCCCAGCCCGGCACGCCGGCTGCCACAGCGCCGAGCACCCCTCCGGTCCGCATCGAAGCGATCGCGCGATAAGCGCGCGGGCTTACGACGAACTCGTGTCCGGTGCGCGCGCCGGGGGTGAGCCGCACGCCGTGCGCGCCGTGATACACCGTTGCTTTCACGTCACCGGAAAGCCGCAGAGCGCGCAGTCCGTTTCGGCGCGCGCCGGGGTCTTCTCAGCGGCGGGCTCGGCGGGTGCGTCGGCGGCGGACGCCGTTTCCGCGACCGCGGTGGCCGCGGTCTGCGCCTCCAGCTCCACGACGAGGCGTCCGGCGTCGTCGTCGGAGAGCGATCCCCGCACGAGGCCGTACGACGCCGGATAATACCAGTCGTCGACGAGCCGGGCGAGCCGGCCTTCGCCGCGCCGAGCCGCCTCGGCGGCGAGCTCGCGCGGCGTGAGCGGCGATGCACCGTTGGGGACGAGTCCGCGGGCGCGCGCCGCGCGCAGCGCGCGCAGCCAAAGCGCTTCGGTCGCCGCGGTCACGGTCGCGCTCCGCGCCGGCGTCGCACACGGAAGCGAACGGCGAGCATGACGGCGAGCCCGAACGCCGCGAGCGCATCGACGGCGAGCGCCGGCCGCGCGAGCAGCGTCCAGAGCGGCGCGTTCTGATCGACCGCTGACGAAGGCGCCACGGCCGCGGCGTTCGGCGCGGCCGCAGCATTGGCCGCGGTGCCGGCGTTCGGCACGGTCGCGGCGTTCGGCACGGCCACAGCATTCGGCACGGTGGCAGCGTTCCGACCTGGCGCGGCGTTCGCCATCACAGACGACCGCACCGGGGTTCCTTCGCCGCGCGCCGACACGTCGTTCGCGTGCGACCGCAGCAGCATCGCGACGACCAACGCCAGGAGCAGCGAGACGACGAGCGCCGCGAGCGGGACGGTGGCGAGCCAGAGCCCCGAGCGGAGCTCCGGGCTAGGTGAGCCGGCAGATGACCGCATGATGATGTGAACGATCCAGCAGCGGGACGATGCTCTGCGGAAGCGACAAGACGCCGCCCGGGGTCGCGAGCAGCTCGGCGCGCCGAACGCGCGTCGCGATGACGAACACGCCGAGATAGGCGACGACGAGCGCGGCGAGTTCGCCGGGGACGCGCAGCGCGACCGCCGGAGCGTCGAAGGCGAACGCGTACGCGCACGCGGCGAACAGCGCCGCCAGCGCCGACCACGTCGCGACCTGCGGACGACGGCGCCACACGAGCGCGATCGCCGCGACCACGGCCGCGGCCGTGCCGGCCGCGAGCGCCCCTGCGACCGGTGCGAGCAAGAACGAGTGCGCCGGCACCCGCATGCCCGCCAGCACGCCGACGGCCGCGACGAGGAAACCGATGCGGATGCGTCCGCGCGCCGCGACGAGCGCCGCCCCGCCGAGCAGCGCGAGGCCGAAGGGCATGGGGTCGATGCGAGCGCCGATCGCGGGGACCGCGATCAGCACGCAGGCGATCGCCGCGGGCAGCCACGACGCGCGCGTGCTCGTCCGCGGCCACCACGGCAGCGCGCTCGGCGTCGCGACGGCGAGCACCGCGAGCGCCCAGACCGCCGCCCACTCACCGCGCGACCCGATCGCCCCGGCGCCGGTCGCCGCGACGTACGCCGCGAGCGCGACGAGCGCCGTCGACGCGCGCAGCACCGGGTCGGCAACGAGCACGCTCAATCGCGCTTCCGCTTGCGCGTCGTCGGTGTACCGCGCGACGTGCGCCTGGGCGCGCAGCAGATGCGGTTCTTTGTGGTAGAACGACGGATCGACCCGACGGCGCCAGTCTCTCATTGTCCGACGACCTCGCGCGTGAACGCGGGAACGTGGTCGGGCGTCAGCGTCACCAGCGGAAGGCGCTGCTGCTCGACCGCCTCGATCGAACGCAGGCTGACGAAGATGACCGCGGCGCCGTGACGCTGTACCTCTTCGCGCAAGATGCGTCCGAGCGTCGCGCGGTCGCCGGCCAGGTCGACCTTCGTGAGCTCGGTCTCCAAGCGGTCGAGATCCGCGTTGATCGGGCGCAGCCGTAGGGCCACGACGTCGCGCGCTCCGCGCTGGCAGACGAATCGAACCGTGAGCCGGCGCGCCGCGCACATCCGGCAAAAGGCGGAGACGAAACAGATCGCCTTTTCCAGGCGATAGCGCTGCAGCTCGTCGTTGCCCTCGAGCGAGGGCGCCGTGTCGAGCACGAGGCTCAGATCGTCGCGGCTCGGGTCTTGGAACTCGCGAACGTAGAACTGGCTCGGGTCGCGCGCGCGCAGCGAGAGGACGCGATGGATGAGCTTCGGCGGATCGCCGGGACGGTATTCGCGCGCGCCGACGTACTCTTCGGTCGCGGCGGGAACCTTCTGGAATCGTCCCGCGGCGACGTGCCGCCCCGCCAGCAGCGCGTCGACGAACGGCTGCAGCTGGTAGACCGCCGCGAGCACCGTCACGGGATAGGTTCGGTCGAAGACCGCGGTCGCGCGAAGCACGCTGCCGGGCAGCTCGACGGCCGCGCGAAACGGTCCGACCAGCAGCATCCCGCGGCGTTTCGCGAACACGTCCCAGCGCGCGGCCGCCGCGCGGCCGGCCTCGACGAGTGGGATCTCGGCCCACGGCCCCGCCTCGATCACCACGCCGCCCGACGAGAATCGCACGTTGGTCAGCACGCCGATCGCGGGAAACGCCACGCCTTCGTAAGCGAGCGTGAGCGTCAGCCGAAAGCTTTCCAGCGCTCGCGTGCGCGCCGGCACGTGCACGTCGGCGACGCGTAAGGCGCGCGCGGCCGTGTACGAAAGCATCGTAGCGAGCCCGATCCACAGCAGCGGAAACGCAATCGCGAACACGACGAGGGCGCGCAGCGACTGGTGCGCACCGCCGGCGATCGCGACCGCCACGAGCGCGACGGCGAACAGTGCGATCCCGATCGGCGGCGCGATCGCAAGCTCGATGCGAGACGGCCGCGCCACGCGCCCGGCCTCAGCCCGGAGCGCCGAGCCCGTCGACGAGCCGCTTCACGATCTGCGTCTTCCACTCGGTCATGCTCATCAGCGACTCCGGCATGACTTTCGGGATGACGCGGTGCGGCAGCGCGTGGACGAACAGAGCCTTCACGTCGTCGGGGATCACGTAGGCGCGTCCCTGCACCAGCGCATGCGCGCGCGCGAGC
The DNA here is from genome assembly GCA_963795405.1 of Vulcanimicrobiota bacterium. Classification (GTDB taxonomy): domain Bacteria; phylum Vulcanimicrobiota; class Vulcanimicrobiia; order Vulcanimicrobiales; family Vulcanimicrobiaceae; genus Vulcanimicrobium. The sequence continues at coordinate 50,556 of CAWCHS010000003.1, read as the reverse complement.
TGCAGGAGCTGGAGCGCGGCGCGCGGGCTTGCACCAAGCGCGAGCTCGTCGGAAAAACGGCTCGCCCGCACCGCCGTGACGACGTACCGCAGCAGCCGCTCGTCGACGGCGACGCGGGTGACCAGCGCCATCAGCTCGCGCACGCGCCCGATTTCGAGTACCGGGCCGACGCGGTCCAGCGGATCCTCGGTCATCCGGTCACGCAGCAGCTCGACCTCGTCCTCTTGCCGGGGATAGCCGGGCGAAAGCAAGAGCTGAAAACGATCGAGCTGCGCTTCGGGAAGATCGTTGACGCCGGAGTGCTCGATCGGGTTCTGCGTCGCGATGACGATGAAGGGATCGGGGAGCGGATAGGTACGGCCGTCGACGGTGACCTGTGCCTCGCCCATCGCTTCCAGCAGCGCGCTTTGCGTTCGCGGCATCGCGCGGTTGAGCTCGTCGGCGAGCACGATGTTCGCGAACACGGGGCCCGGCACGAACCGCTCCTTGCGCGGGTCGACGTACCCGGTGATGTCGACCGGGAGCAGGTCCGGCGTGCATTGGATGCGCTTGAACTCGCATGAGACCGAGCGGGCCAGCGTGCGCGCGAGCATCGTCTTGCCGACGCCCGGTCGATCTTCGAGCAACACGTGACCGCGTGAAAGCAGCGCCGCCACGACGAGCCGCACGGTGTCGCGCTGCCCGACAATGACCCGCTCGATGTTCGCGATGAGACGCTCGACGTCGGCGCGCGCGCTCTCGAACGCGGCGTCGCGCTTCACGCTGCCGGCGAGGGCATCGCGATTCACGCGCGTCGCCCGTGCGGCTCGCGCGCCGCGGCGAGCGTGGCGGGCAGGCTGCCGAACACGATCGGTGCGAGCCAGCGCGACGCCAGCGCGGCGATCGTGGCGAGCACCAGCAGGGCCGCTGCGGCGACGATCGTCCACGTCGAGCCGAGGTCCGACGCGAGCCGCGCGCCGACGGTGCCGAACCGCAATACGGTTCCGCTGCCCGGTTGGAAGAGGAACAGCGCGAACGGGACCCCGAGCCAGCGCGCGCCGCCGCCGACGATTCGCGTCGGCTCGGCGCGCCAGACGAAGCGCGGCCAGAGGCGCGCGGCGATGGCGCGCGCGAGCAGATCGGCTTCGCCGGCCACGGCGAGCACGGCCGCAACGGTCGCAGCGGCCAAGGCCAATCGCCCGACCGTAAAGCCGCCTTCGAAGCCCGCCGCGACGAACGGCAGCGCGGCGAGAAATGCCAGCGCGCCGATGGCGACGGCGTCCGCGGTGCGCCCGAGTGCCTCGGTCCGCCGGTGCAGCCGGCCGCAGCGCGAACAGAGCGCCGGCGCGTCGGGGGCGGCCCGCCGTGTACGCGCGACGAGGACGGCGACGAGCGCAGCGCTCCCTTCGAGCGCGACGAGCAGCGCGAGCGGCACGTAGCCGGGGACGACCGACGCCGTCGCCGTCAGCACCGAGACGCGCCGATCGCGACGCACCTACGCGCCATGCTCAACCTCCCGCGCGCGGTGTCGCGCATCGCGCCGAAACTTCGCGCTCCGGCGGGCGGTCTCCGGCCGAGCGAGGGCTTCAACGCGGCCTTCCCAAGCTCGCGCGCCGACGCGCCGCCAGCAGATCGGCGAGGATCCACGCCGCTCCGGCGATCGCGAACGTTTCGGCGAACTCGCTCCAATCCGTATGGCTGCGGGGGTGCGCACGGAGCAGCGGCACCCACACGAGCAACCCGAATCCCACGATCATCACCGTTTGCAGACGCGCCGCGAGCACGGCTCGTCGATTCAAGAGCAGCGCCGCGGCCGCAAGCGCGAACGCGACGGTCGTCGCGACCGCCCAGAACATCTGACTCGGCGGAATCCACTTCGGCACGAGCTGAGCGGTCGCATCCAGATAGAACGCCTGCTCGAGCGCAAAGGATGCGACGCAGATCCCGAACAGGATGCGGCCCAGACGCTGAACGGCCGGCAGCGGCCACGCCGGCGACAAACGCGCATACACGATCGCCGCCCCGACCGCCAGCGAGAAGGGCTCGAAGAAGTTGCCCCAACTGTTGTACACCCGCGGCGCGGCGAGGATTCGCGGCACGCACACCAGGGCGAAGGCGAGATACACCAGCGCGAGGACGAGCGCGCCGCCCTTCGCAGTCCGGCGGAGCTGAATCGCGACGCCGCCGGCGATCTGGGCGGCGGCCGCAGCGTAGAGGAAGATCGGCCCGTCCGCGGCGTTCAAGACGGAACGCAGTTGATCGTAGTCGCGGTAGTCGTGCCAGACCAAGGTGACGACGCCGGTGAGCACGGTCGCCGCCCCGAACACCTGACGGCCGAGGTTCGAACCCGACGGTGATGCGGTCATTGGCTTCTTCTCTCGTTCACGCAGGTCTGCTCGCCCCCTCCCACCGTGCGGACTCAGGAGAGGTTCGGCGGCAGCAAGAAACGTGCCGACTCCGGAACTCCGGATCTCTGGATTCTCGTGCGGTCGCTCGCAGAAAGGTCGTCCTTGAACCCTAGGAGACGGTCCTGACGGCGATGGCAACCAATGTCGGGCTCGTCATCGTTCTGCTGCTCGCGGCGCTTCCGCTGGTGGCTCTGTCGCGCCGCATCGGCCGGCCGTTTCCGATCGTCCTGGTGATCGCCGGCGCCGTCGTCGCGTTCATCCCAGGCGTCCCGAGCGTGTCGCTGGACCCGAGCCTCGTCTTCCTCGTCTTCCTGCCGCCGCTGCTGTACTGGGAGACGATAACGGCGCCGATCGACGAGATGCGCCGCCGCGCCGACTGGATCTTTCCGCTGGCGCTGGGACTCGTCGTCGCAACGACGGTCGTCGTCGCGATCGTCGCGCACGCGCTCGTGCCCACGCTCGGCTGGGCCGGTGCATTCGTGCTCGGAGCGGTCATCGCCTCGACCGACGAGCTCGCGTCGGTCGCGATCGCGGAACGGCTGCACTTGCCGAGGCGCGTCGTCGCGGTGATCGAAGGCGAAGCGCTTCTGAACGACGCCGCCTCGCTCGTGATCTTCGGCGTCGCGATCGCCGCGGCGGTCACCGGTGCGTTCACGCTCGCCGGCACGGGGCTGAAGTTCCTTGCGTCAGGACTGGGTGCCGTCGTCATCGGTTTGGCCGCCGGGTGGTGCGCGGTGATGCTATGGCGGCTTTCCACGTATACGCCGCTGCAGGTCGCCGTCTCGGCGGTCCTGCCGTTCGTCGCGTACTTGCCTGCCGACCGCTTCGGCTTCAGCGGCGTGCTGGCCGTGGTGACGGCCGGCGTGTTCGTCACGCGCTACACGCCGGAAGTGTTGACGCCGGCCACGCGCCTGCAAGCCGTCGGATGGTGGGAAACGATCATCTTTCTGCTCAACGTGCTGCTCTACGTGCTGCTGGGCTTGCAGTTGCGCGGCCTCGTGAACGATGCGTTCTTCGTGCGCCATAGCTGGGTGCAGCTCACGGTCGACGTCGTCGCCGTCAATGCGATCGTGTACGGCGTGCGCTTCGCGTGGGTCTTCGCGCAAGCCGCGGTGGAAGGCGATTTCAAACCGCGGGGACGGCGTTTGCGGCTGAAGCTGCTCACGGTGACCTCGCTCAGCGGCGCCCGCGGCGCGCTCTCGCTCGCTGCGGCGCTCGCCATCCCGCTGCGAACGGCCGCTGGCCCGTTCCCCGGTCGCGACCTGATCCTCTTTCTGACTTTCAGCGTCATCGCGGTGACGCTCGTCGGCGGCGGCCTCGGGCTCGAGCCCGTGATTCGCGCGCTGCGCATCCCGCCGAGCCACGATCGCGAGAACGAGCTGCGCATCGCGTTCGGCGACGTCGCACAAGCAGGCCTCGAACGGCTCGCCGAGCTCGAAGCAGAGGGACACGTGGACTCGGCCGCCGCAACGCTGTTCCGAACGCAGTTGGAGCTGCGGCGCCGCCGCTACGGAGCCGACGATCGCGACGCCGCCGACCGCCGCGCCGGCGCTGCTGCCTGGCTCCGCGGGGAGATCATCGCCGCCCAACGGCGCCGGTTGCTGGCGTTACGGCGCGAAGGCCGCATCGAGAATCAAATCCTGCGCCGCGTGCAGATCCAGCTCGACGTGGACGCGACGCAGACGAGCCGCTTCGCCGACGACGAGCTCGCGTCGTCGGAGTCGGAGCTGAGCTCGGACACGCCGTGACGTGTGCGCTCGACCTGCTCGACGAAGCCTGGTAGACTATGTCCGTGCAGAGCGCCCAGACGAAGGCATAGCGGCGGCGTGATCGTCCACCTCGTCGACGGCACCTACGAGCTGTTTCGCCATTACTACGCGCTCCCACCCGCGCGCGATGCGCAGGGCCGGGAGATCGCGGCCGTCCGCGGCGTGCTCACGTCGATCGACGGCTTGCTGCGCGGCGGTGCCACGCATGTCGGCGTCGCGACGGATCACGTGATCGAGTCGTTCCGAAACGCGCTGTGGCGGGGATACAAGACCGGTGCGGGCATCGAGCCCGATCTCCTCGCCCAGTTTCCGCTGCTCGAAGAAGCGCTCCAGGCCGCAGGCATCGTGGTGTGGCCGATGGTCGACTTCGAAGCCGACGACGCGCTCGCGGCCGCGGCGCGCGCCGCCGACGCCGACCCGCGCGTCGAGCGCGTGATCGTCTGCACGCCGGACAAAGACCTCGCGCAGTGCGTGCGCGGCACGCGCGTTGTGCAGCTCGATCGCCGCAAGCGGATGTTCTTCGACGAAGCGGGCGTGATCGCGAAGTTCGGCGTCCCGCCGGAAAGCATCCCCGATTACCTCGCACTCGTCGGCGACGCGGCCGATGGCTTTCCGGGACTCCCCGGCTGGGGCGCCAAATCGGCCGCCTCGGTTCTCGCACGATACCGGCACCTCGAAGCGATTCCGGCAAACGCGCGCGACTGGACGGTCAACGTCGCCAGCCCGCTCCGGCTGGCCCAGACCTTCAAAGCCGAACGCGAGCGCGCATTTCTCTTCCGGGATCTCGCGACGCTCCGCACCGACATCCCGGTCTTCGACGACGTCGACGCGCTGCGCTGGCACGGCGGGAGCGTGCTGCTCGCCGCGGGATTCGCCCCCGCGGGCGCGGCTCCCGACACACCGTAGACCCACCGCGAGAAGGGACACCCGGGTACGGAATCGGAGACCCGAGACGCATGTCCACACTGGCAAATCGGCCGAACTCCGCGCTTCTGGTGATCGACGTTCAGAACGGCGTCGTGGGGCAGGCGCACCAGCGTGACGCGGTCGTCGCGAACATCGTCGCGCTCGTGGCAAAAGCACGGAGCGGAGGCGTCCCCGTCGTCTGGGTGCAGCACTCGGACGAGGGACTCGTGCGAGACAGCGATGACTGGCGACTCGTTCCGCAGCTGATCCCCGGCGATGCGGAGCCGCTCGTCGAGAAGAACTACGGCGATGCGTTCGAGGACACCACGCTCGAATCGGCGCTCGCGCGGCTCGGAGTGGGACGGCTCGTCGTCGTCGGAGCGGAGACCGATCACTGCATCCGCTCGACGCTCCACGGTGCGCTGGCCCGCGGCTACGACGCGATCCTCGTGAGCGACGCCCATACGACGAACGATCAAACATCGTGGGGCGCGCCGCCACCGGAGACGGTGATCGCGCATACCAACCTCTACTGGACGCACCAGCGAGCGCCCCGACGGACCGCCGGCACGGTGCGGAGCAAGGACGTGGTCTTCACGGCCCGGCGAGACCCTGCATAACCGAAGACTCGCCTCGGCATGACGAGCGGTGAACGTCGCCGCCGCCGAGGTCCGCGCGGCGCGGAGGCCCGCGCCGCGCGGCGTGACGCGCCCTAAGCGGCCGAGAAGCGGCCCGGCGACCTGGCCCTCATGTCACGCAGGCCGGCGGCGTCCGCGCCGTGCGGAACGTTCACCTCGCTCACGATGCACTGCGGACAAGCGTGACGTCCGGGCGGACAGTAGCAGGGTGGGACCGGCGTGGGAGCCGGAGTCGCGCTCGTGTGCGTCGCCGCATTGGGCGCCAGACACGCGATGTCCGAGCACATGTGGTGCGGAATCGGCGGGCAATAGCACGGATTGGGCGTCGGGGCCGGCGTCGCGGCGGCCGAGACCGACGCGGGTGCGCGGACCGTGGACTGCGGAACCGCACCCGCCGGAAGCGTCGAGGCGCCCGGCGTCGGCCCGGCGCCGCACGCGGCGAGAAGCGCAGCGGCGATGCCGATCGCTGCCGCCCGCGCTGCGAAACGGAATTTCATGCAAAACACCCTTTGCGAGAACGCGCGCTTGCGTGCCCGGCGAAACGACGCCGGGCCGAGCGCGACCCCAAAGAGCTTCGCAGGCCGCGGACACGCCCCTGGCGCCCAAAAGCGCAACCTTTCGCTCATTCGGGGCCCGCGCCGCAAGGGCGAGCCGCGCGGCGCCGCAAAAGGCCTGGGCACGCTTTGGCTCTGATTTCACATAGCCTTGAGAGGGGTGTGCATTTGCGACGCAGCCGCATCCACAACGACGATTCTCGGCCCGGCGCACCGCCGTCGAAGCCGCTGCGTCTCCGTCAGCATAGGTTCGACACGATGCATGCCATGAGCACGACCATTAGTCATTGCCTGTAGGAGGCAGCGGTGCAACTGTACGCTGGGTCTAGCGAGGAATTCATCGACGAGGCTGTGCAGAAGCGCATCGCTGAACGCCTCGGCGAAGCATTCTACGCGTACTTTCGGTTTCGCGCGGCCGGATCCGAGTTCAACTCGTGGAAGAACTCCCTCGCGGCGCTAGCCACCCAGTTGCGGTATTCGCGCGTACGCGATCACGGTGTCGTCCTCGAGATGCAGCTCCCGTCGAGCTCCGCCCGACTCGATTGCCTGATCTTCGGCGAGCGTGACGACGGGGAGCGTTCGGCGGTTCTCATCGAGCTCAAGCAATGGACCGAAGCGGCGCCAAGCGACTGGGACGAGTGCGTTGAATCCGTGGTCGGCGGCGGGCTCCATACACTTCTCCATCCGTCGGTGCAAGCGTCCCGTTACGCGCAGTACCTCCAGGACACCAGCAGCGCGTTCGACACTGCCGGATTAGGCATTCGGCTTGCCCCGTGCTCGTGGCTGCACAACATGCACCCAGGCGCCGCCGGCGTGCTCCGCTCCACCGCGTTTCGTCGCGTGCTGCAAAACGTTCCGCTCTTCGATTCCTCGCAGGTCGATCAGTTCGGTTCATTCATCATGTCGCACGTCGGCGCCGGGAAAGGCGTCCCGGTCATGGACGCGGCGCTGTCCGCCAAGATTGCTCCGAGCCGGAAACTCCTGCAGCACACCGCACGACTGGTCGCCGGCGAGCCGGCCTACAAGCTGATCGACGACCAGGTCATCGCCTATAACGCGGTTCTGTCGGCCGTTCGGAAGAGTGGGCGATCGAAAACCACGAAGCGCGTCATCGTCGTGAAAGGCGGCCCCGGCACCGGCAAGTCGGTTATCGCTTTGAATCTGCTCGGGACGCTCTCGCGCATGGGCGTCAACGTGCAGCACGCGACCGGAAGCAAGGCATTCACCGAGAACATCTGGAGGATCCTCGGCCAGCGCAGCAAGGCGCAGGTCAAGTTCTTCAACAACTTTGGCGACGTCGACTCCGCTGCGGTCGACGTGCTGCTCGCAGACGAGTCGCATCGAATTCGTATCACGAGCAACAACCGGTTCACGGCATCGTCCCGTCGTTCCGACAAGGCACAGATCGACGAGCTCATCGACGCCAGCAAGACGTGCGTATTCTTCATTGACGATCATCAGGCCGTGCGCCCGGGGGAGGTGGGGAGCGCGAGCTTGATCCGTGAAGCAGCACTGCGACACGGCCTTCCGTACGCGGAGATCGACCTTCGCACGCAATTTCGCTGCGCCGGATCAGATGAGTACATCGACTGGATCGACCAGCTCCTCGAAATTCGCGCCACCGGCGTATTCGATCTCGTAGACGACGAGTTCGACTTCGAGATGCTGGACACGCCGGACGAGGTCGACAGGCTGGTGCGCCAACGCGCCGAGGAAGATTATAGCGCACGTGTGACCGCCGGCTTCTGCTGGCCCTGGTCAGATCCGAACAACGACGGCTCGCTCGTGGACGACGTGAAGATTGGAACGTTTTCTCGGCCATGGAATGCGAAGCACGACGCTAGGCGGCTTGCAAAAGGGATTCCGAAGGCGTCGTACTGGGCGACCGATCCAGGAGGGCTCGGCCAGGTCGGGTGCGTGTATACTGCCCAGGGCTTCGAATTCGACTATGCCGGTGTTATCTGGGGCGATGACCTCGTCATTCGCAACGGTACGTGGGTGGGCCAGGTATCCGCCTCACGCGATCACGTGGTCAAGACAAGGGCGGGTGCGCGGTTCACGGACTGCGTCAAGAACACCTATCGGGTGCTGCTGACGCGAGGCCTTCGCGGTTGCTACCTGTACGTGTCGGACGGCGAGACGCGTGAGTACGTTCGTTCGCGGCTCGGTACGTCTGCGAAGGCGAATCAGCAGTGAACCCCCGGCCAATTCGCTACGTGCTCGTTTTTGCGTGCGCTCTCGCCCTTGGCGGTACGATGTCGAGCGCGCACGCCACAGCGCAGACGTCAGTCGGCGGGCCGCCGCCCTCGCTCGTCATGCTGCCGTACGAAGAGCCGGGGTCGACCGATCCGTATGCTACCGGCGTTACGCGGGCGCTGATGAGCGGCTTCGAGCAGGCGGGGATGCGCGTGAAGCTCGTGGCGCCGGTCGACCATCTTCAGGCGATCGCGAACGCGCGCAAGCTGTGCGCCGACAACGGCAGCCGCGGCATCCTCGTCGCGGCTGGGCGTTACGAACAGACCCCCGAACAGGTGGTGGTCGGCGCCGTGCCGATCGGGCGCCGGCCCGATCTCAGCCACTTGCAGCACCCCGTGCTGGCGTACCCGACGCACGTCGAGCTGCGGCTCGACGAGGTGGGGTGTGACGGCGTGGTGCGTTGGACGACGACGACCACGGACGACGAGACGCTTCCGATTGCCGACCGCGCCCAGACGCGCGGCGTCGGGAAGCTGGTCGACGTGGCGTTTCTGCAGGCCGCGCACGATGCCGCCGCCGCTCGCGCCGCTGCAACCGTTGCGGAGCCGCCGCCGCCGAGTACGGCGCAGGCGCGCACGCAGCCCTCCGGCGCACCATCGATGTACATCCTCCTGCCCTACCAGCAACCGGGGATCGCCGACGCTCATGCGACGCAGATCACGCACTCGCTGTTCATGCGCCTGCAGCGCAAGAACATCGTCGTGGACACGGTGCCGGCAATGGACCACTTCGAGGTGTTCGCGCGCGGACCCGGCCTCTGCGCGGAGACCGGAGCGCAGGCGATCATCGTTCCCGATCTGCGAGTCGAACAGTCGGAGTTCTCGAAGAGCGCGCACGCCTCGCTGCGGCTTTCGCTCCTAGGCTGCAATGGATCGGTCCGCCGACAAGCATCCGCCGAGGCCGAGATCATGCACCCGGTAACGTGGAATCCCGACTCGCTGATCCTCGAGGCCTCCGAACACGCGATGGACGACGCGCTCGCACAGCTCTTTCCGGACGCCCCGGTCGCAGCGCATTAGTCCGTTCGCGTCATCGTCACGGCGTACGAGCTCACTCGCGTCGCGCGGAGTACGATGACCGCATGACGGCGTTCCTCTTGTCGCTGCGCGCCTATCGATTCACGAAGCGCGACAGGCCGCGCAGCGGCCTTCGAACGCGACGAGCTCGGTGGTGATCTCGACGCCGTGCTGGACCGCGAGCGCCTTGATCGTGCGCTTGGGGATTGCGTAGGCCAGGTCTTCGACCGTCCCGCACTCGCGGCAGCGAAAGTGCGCGTGCGGCGGGCCGGACGGCTCGTAGGTCGCCGCCTCGGCGCCGGGCATGACGAGCTCGGAGACCAGGCCGATGTCGCGCAGGCGCTGGAGACCGCGATAGACGGTGGAGAACCCGATGCCCGGCCGTCGCGCGCGCGCCGTCGCGTAGATTTCCGTGGGCGTGAGATGGCAGCCGATCCCGCCCTTCGCGACGATGTCGTAAATGAGCTGATAGTTCTTGGGAAGCGGCGGCTGTACCGACGACGCCATGTTGCCGCCCATCATAGCGCGCCACCGGGCCTGTGCGCTAGCCACCGCCGCGTTTTGCCGCTCAGAAGCGTCTGCGCCCCGGCCGCAGAACTTGTGGAGTCCCCCTCTTGACGGGATCCGCCCGCGGCGGTACCCTGCTCGGTATGAGAGTGACAATCACTTTCAGAAATTAACCATCTCGGAGAACAGCATGCTCGAAGCCGAACGCGAAAAAACTGGTGAGTGCCCGGTGCCGCACGGAACACCGACCGGCACGCATCTCGACGCCGGCATGATGACGAATCAAGACTGGTGGCCGGGCCAGTTGAACCTGAGAGGGCTTCGTCTGAATTCGGAGATGTGCGATCCGATGGGTCCGGCCTTCAAGTACGCGGAAGCGTTCAAGAAGCTCGACCTGGCGGCGGTGAAACAGGACCTCGCCGCGCTGATGACGAGCTCGCAGCCGTGGTGGCCCGCCGACTACGGTCACTACGGCCCGCTGATGATTCGCATGGCGTGGCACAGCGCCGGCACGTATCGCATTCACGACGGCCGCGGCGGCGCCGGCACCGGCACGCAGCGCTTCGCGCCGCTCAATAGCTGGCCCGACAATGCGAGCCTCGACAAGGCGCGCCGGCTCATCTGGCCGATCAAGCAGAAGTACGGCAGCTCGATCTCGTGGGCCGACCTGATGGTGCTGGCGGGGAACGTCGCGCTGGAGACGATGGGATTCAAGCCGTTCGGCTTCGCCGGCGGACGCGTCGACGTGTGGGAACCGGAGGAATCCGTCAACTGGGGCTTCGAGCGCGAGTGGCTCGGCGACAACCGCTACTCCGGCGATCGCGAGCTCGCGCAGCCGTTCGGCGCCGTGCAGATGGGCCTGATCTACGTGAATCCGGAAGGCCCGAACGGCAACCCCGATCCGCTCGCGTCCGCCCGCGACATCCGCGAAACGTTCGCACGCATGGCGATGAACGATGAGGAAACCGTCGCGCTGATCGCCGGCGGACACACCTTCGGAAAAGTGCACGGCGCCGCCGACCCGAAACAATACGTCGGCCCCGAGCCCGAGGGCGCGCCGATTGAAGAACAGGGTCTCGGCTGGAAGAACAGCTTCGGCAGCGGCAACGGCGACGCGACGATCACGAGCGGCCTCGAAGGCGCATGGACGAAGACGCCGATCACCTGGGACAACAACTACTTCGACAACCTCTTCAACTACGAGTGGGAGCTCACGAAGAGCCCGGCCGGCGCCTCGCAGTGGACGCCGAAGGACGCCGCCGCGGACGGCACGGTGCCCGACGCGCACGATCCTTCGAAGCGCCATGCGCCCATGATGCTCACCACCGATCTCGCGCTGCGCTTGGACCCGCAGTACGGCCCGATCTCGAAGCGCTTCCACGAGAACCCGGCGGAGTTCGCGGATGCGTTCGCGCGAGCGTGGTACAAGCTGACGCACCGCGACATGGGACCGCTCTCGCGCTACCTCGGCCCCGAGGTGCCCAAGGAAGAGCTGCTCTGGCAAGACCCGATCCCCGAGGTGAAGCACGCGTCGATCGGCGATGCCGATGTCGCGGCGCTCAAAGCGAAGGTCCTCGCGTCCGGGCTGACGGTTCCGCAGCTCGTCACGACGGCATGGGCGGCGGCGAGCAGCTTCCGCGGCACCGACAAGCGCGGCGGCGCGAACGGCGGACGCCTGCGCCTCGCCCCGCAAAAGGACTGGGAAGTCAACCAGCCAGCGCAGCTCGCCACGGTGCTGCAGACGCTGGAGCAGATCCAGAACGGGTTCAACGTCGAACGGACCGACGGCAAGCGCGTGTCGATGGCCGACCTGATCGTCCTCGGCGGCTGCGCCGCGGTCGAGAAGGCCGCGAAGGACGCCGGGCACGACGTGACGGTGCCGTTCACGCCGGGCCGCGGGGACGCATCGCAGGAGCAAACCGACGTCGAGGCGTTCGCCGTGCTCGAGCCGCTCTGGGACGGCTTCCGCAACTACCTGAAGGCGGCGCCCTACGGCGTATCGACCGAAGAGCTGCTCGTCGAGAAGGCGACCCTGCTGACGCTGACCGCGCCCGAGATGACGGTGCTCGTCGGCGGAATGCGGGCGCTCGGCGCGAACGCCGGCGGAACGAAGCACGGCGTATTCACCAGCCGTCCGGGCACGCTCACCAACGACTTCTTCGTGAACCTGCTCGACATGGGCACGACCTGGAAAAAGGTCTCCGAGTCGGAGGAACTCTATGAAGGCAGCGACCGCGCGAGCGGCACTGCGAAGTGGACCGCAACACGCGCCGACCTGATCTTCGGCTCGAACTCGCAGCTCCGCGCGATCGCAGAAGTCTACGCCTGCGCCGACGCGAAAGCAAAGTTCGTGACAGACTTCGTCGCCGCATGGAACAAAGTGATGAACGCCGACCGCTTCGACCTCGTCGTCTGACTGCACGCGCGGAAGCGGTGAACACGAGGCCTCGGCGTATTGCCGGGGCTTCGTTGTTTTACCCGGGTCATGCTGAGCTTGTCGAAGCATCGGCGCACGCGCACTTGTCGAACGCACGTTCGCGTGGTAAAATCGAGATGTACAAACACAGCGGCTCGGCCGGTGCGTCAACACCGACCGAGCCCGTCAACCGATGGAGATTACCCACCGATGACATTCCCGTATTTCTTCGGCGTCAGGCCGCACACCCCGTCGCGCCAGCCGAGGCGCGACACATCGAGCGACGCCCTCGACACAATCGCCGACATCCCAGATCGCCACCTCTGGGTTCAGTACGGCTTCACCGAGAACGAAGCACGCGCATGGCTCGCCGCTGCGATCTACCGCTTCACGCCGTTCACCGCCGCCGTCTGGCGCTTCGAGGGCTTCGGCCCCGACGACGCCGCACTCTGGAGCGAGGTCTACTGCGATCCGATGCTGGCCCGCCAGCGTCGGAGTCGCGGTTACGCCGATCCGTTCGAGGGCGAATAGTCGCGTTAGCGCGTAACCGCTCGTGGCGCCTCGCTAATCTCCTTAACCACTAAGCCATGCAGCTTAGAACGAATTGTGTTCTGCGCCCGGATCGGCTATACTTGAGTCGATGGCAATGTGGACACTCGCCGTTCAGGATCTGAAAACTCCGAAAAATCTGCGCACGCTGAGCGACGTCGTGCCGTTGCTGGACCGGCTCGAGGGCGTCTTCGGCACCCGTCCGCTCGCGAAGATGCTCGACGTGAGTCCCAGTATGGTCTCGAACTGGAAGGCGCGGCGACACGCTATCAGTCCCGAATATGCGAAGCGGGTGATCGACCTTCACGACGTCTTGGTCCGCGCGCTTCAGACACTTCATCCTGATGCGGTGATGGATTGGCTCGTCGGCCATGAGCCCTTCCTCAATCATGCCCGGCCGATCGACGTGCTCGTGACGCGCGGAGCCGCGCCGCTCATCGAGGCGCTTGCCGGCATCGAGGCGACCGGTTACGCGTGAGGCTCTTCCGCGTGTTTCCGCATATATTAGGCGCCGCCCCAACAGACCGGGGCGGCGCCCTTTACGTCCCGCCGTCATCGGGATTCGCGCGGATCGACAACCCGGCTCTGTACGACGTTCTCTATGTCGCTCATGACCCAGCCGCCGCTGTCGCCGAAGCATTCGGCGGCCGCGACATCTGGCGCCCGGCCACGTTCGTTCACACCATCGGCGGTCACACGAATCCGTATGCGCTCGCCACGTACGAACTGCCGGACGATACGTCGATCTTCGACGTCAACGACATCGAAGCGCTCCGCTCGCTCGAGGTGACGCGGCCTACCGACATCATTACGCGAGATCGACCTACTACGCAGGCCTGGGCACAAAAGATCTTCAACGCGGGTCGCTACGCCGGCGTGCAGTGGTGGAGTTATTACAACCCCGATTGGCCCGTCGTCGGGCTCTGGGATCGCGCGGCACTTGCGCTAGGCGCCGCGCCGGAGCTTCTGACGATCTCGAGCACGGCGGTACTCGACGCGGCCAAGGTGATCGTGCGGCAGATCGCGCCCTAGTTCGATATCGTGGAGATCACGGCATCCACCTCTGGCGTGATCCGAGACGGCCTACTCGAGCTCGATGCGGCGCTTCACTTGCTTCGGGCAGCTCCTCCTCGCCCTCTCCGCCAAGAGCTTGAGCCCGGCGATGCGCCCGGGGCTCATAGCCTAGGGGCTGGCATTGTTCGCGCTATTCTGCTAGACGAAGCCTCATGAGGACCGTCAACCTGCACGAGGCGACGAGCAGCCTGCCGGACCTGGTCCGCCAAGTACAGGACGGCAGTGAACGCGAGATCATTATCTGCGTCTCCGGCCTTCCCGTCGCGAAGCTGGTGCCCATCGCGGATGCTCCGCGCCGACAAGCCCTGTTCCCAACCTTCGTCCAGCAGCCGCAGGTACTTTCGTCATCTCAACTTTTGGGTATGTTTTTCGCAGGACTAGAATTGCGAATTTCCTTTGCGCCACGCGTGAGAAATGGGCCGTTCGGTCGTCGTTTGTCCGCCCTTTCGGCTGTGCCGCCGACTACTCGACTTCGACTCCCTGCACGAATGCGTCACCGTCTCCGTCGACGGTCACGACGAATGCGAGCGGACGGCAGCAGACCGGACAGTCCTCCACGAAGCGTTGCCGGCTTCCGCCGCTTGGGTCCACGCCGACGGCGTTGACCTCACCGCAACTCGGACACACGTACGTCACGTCGGATTCGAGCGGCATTAGGCTTTCTTTGATTTCTCGACCGTGAAAGGCTTCACCATTCGGCGGTGGCCGATGCCGTAGCGGCGGGACGGCCCCACGGGCCCGAAGGCGGACACACCGCTCACATCATTGCTGCGCGCCTGCTTCCGCGTACCGTACATCGGCCGGTGGGACAAAGAGATGCGGGTCATCTGCCAATCCGGTCGTATAGACGTCGTAGCGGAGAGCCGACTCGAGTTTGCCGCCGTGATAGTACCGTAGGTACGTCGGGACTCGGCTTCCGTGCTCCTCGAGGATCTCGACGGCATCGCCGGCTTCGTCGACGCGATAGACGTCGAATGACGCCCGTCCGATCTGTTCCGAGCGGAGAGGCGTCGGCGCGTTCGCGGCGAGGAAGTCGGCCTCGCAACCAAATTCCAGGCTAAACAATGTGGGCGGGACTCCCTCCATGCCGAAGACGGGGGCCCTGGCGAAAAACGTCGGGCCGGGATCCACGATGTGCCGGCCGGTGTGATCATCGAGGTCGGCCATCCAGATATTCGGCTCGGCGATCACGATGAGACCATGGATGTGATTCACCGGATCGGAAGCCTCCTCGGTGCGCATCTTGTCGCTGCCGAAGCGATAGATACTTTTCGGCTGTGCCGCGAACGACGATGGCGAAACGTCCGGGCTCATGTCAACCGCAACGATGTGAACGAGATTCTTCGGCGCGCATACTGCAGCGGATGCGACGCCCGAGCACAACAAGAGCGTAACCAACACGCTCGAACAGCAGGTTAGCCGTATCATCTGACCCTTCCGAACCGCCGTCATGCGATCGCCCACCGCACATGAGGCGACGGTCGAATCTTCTGCGTAGGCTACCGAGACGCCTCGCTCCCGCCGCTCGCGCGTTCGGCGTTGGAATGAAACACGCCGCGATCTTGCTCGATCGACAACGGGTGCGCCGCGCTCGATCGTTCGATTCCTCGTCCGCATTCGTCCACTTCGTTCATGAAGGCGCCACGGCGCTCCGACCAGCGCGCCGAAGGCCGAGGGGAGCCGGCGGCGGACGCGGAATCCGACCTAGGGACGATGGCGTTTGCGGTCGTGGGGAACGAGCGGCGCGGGGTGCGTGGCGAGAGCCGCGTACGGTTTCGGCTGCTCGGGCGTTTCGGGCTGGAGATCGACGGTCGTCCCGCGCCGTTCCGCGGCCCGCCGAAGACCGTCCCGCTGCTCGCCTATTTGCTGTTGCGGCGGGGTCTCGTGGTTCCGCGCGCCGATGTCGCGTACGCGCTCTGGCCCGACGTGCCGAACGAGTCGGCGCGCGCGAACCTGCGCCGCCATCTCGGCTACCTGCAAGCGGCGCTTCCGCCGGGTGCCTGGATCGACGGCGACGCGAAGCACGTACGCTGGCAGGGCGAAGCCGGCGTCGACGTGGCCGACTTCGAGGCGCTCAGCGCCGACGAGCGCGGCCGCGCCGCCGCCGCCGAGCTCTACGCCGGCGACCTCCTCGAGTCGTGCGACGACGAAGAGTGGCTGCTCGCCGAACGGGAGCGGCTGCGGGATATTCAGCTCGCGAATCTTTCGTCGCTGATCGTCGCGCGCCGTATCGACCGCGATCTCGCCGGCGCGGTCGAGTACGCGCGTCGTCTGCTTGCGCTCGAGCCGGCGCGCGAGGACGCGCTGCGACACGTCATGGCGCTGCGAACCCAGCTCGGCGACCGGGCCGGCGCACTCGCCACGTACGAAGGGTTCGCCCGCCGTGTCGCCGAGGAGCTCGGCGTCGAGCCGATGCCGGAAACGCAAATGGTCGCCGAAGCGATCCGCCGCGGCGACGCGCTCGACCCGTTCGAGCCGACGCTGCCCGACGCGGACGGGGCAACGATCCGGGGACGCGGGGACGCGCTTCCGTTCGTCGGCCGGGATGCCGAGATCGCGCGGCTGCGCGACGCGTGGCGCAGCGCCGCGCGCGGGCGCGCGGTGACGGTCACGGTCTGCGGCGAGTCCGGGATCGGCAAGACGCGCCTCGTCCGCGCACTGGCCGAGATCGCCGCCGCCGACGGTGGGCTCGTCCTCACCGGCGTCGCGTCGGCCGAAGGCAACCCGTACGGGCCGATCGTCGATGCGCTGCGGCCTCACCTCGCGCAGACAGCCGCGGGGCGCGCGCCGGCCCCGCTCGGGGCGCTCTTCCCCGAGCTCGATGCGCGCGTCGCCAAGCCGGCTGACGCCGGAGCCGTCGATGCGGAGCGCGGCAGCGCGCGGCTGTTCGACGCGATTGGCACCGAGCTGGCGCGGCTCGCGTCGGCGCGTCCGGTGCTGCTCGTCGTCGAAGACGCGCACTGGGCGAGCGGTGCGCTGTGTGCGCTCATCGCCTCTCTCGCGCGGCAGCTCGCGGCATCCGCGCTGCTGCTGGCGATCACGCATCGCGACGAAGGTGTCCTGCGGACCCACCCGCTGGCGCAGCTTCGCCGCGATCTCGCGGCGAGCGGCGAGCACGTGCGCGTCGCGCTGCGCCCGCTCGGGCGCGACGCGCTGGAAACACTGGCGCGCGCGCTCGAGATCGCCGCCATGGACGAGCGCGAACGGTTCGTCGCCTGGATCGACGCACGCGCCGAGGGCAACCCGTTCTTCGTCGGCGAGCTCGTGCGCGAAGCCGCCGAGCGCGGAACGCTGCGAGCGCTTCCCGAAGGCGGCGCGGCGTTCGACGTTCCGCCCGACGGCGTGAGCGGCGACGTGCGCGCGTGGGTCGCGGCGCGGCTCGAGCGGCTCTCGCCGCCGGCGCGAAAGCTCGCCGCGCTCGCGTCCGTCGTCGGCCGCGCTTTCGACGTCGAGGTGTTGCGCCGCGCGAGCGGCTGGAGCGAGAACCGCGTCCTGGAGACGCTCGACGAGCTGCTCGACCGCTCTTTCGTCCGCGAGGCCGCGGAGAGCGGGCTCGACTACGCGTTCTCACATCACTTCGTCCATGCGGTCTGCTACGACGGTGCGCCGGCCGACGCGACGCGCCGCCGGCACCGCCGCATCGCCGGCATCCTCACGCTGCGGTATGCGGAGCGCGGCGATGAGTACGCGGCCGAGATCGGATCGCATTGGGAACGCGGCGGCGAGGACGCGCGCGCGGCGCGCGAATACGTCCGCGCCGGTCGAACCGCGCTTGCGACGTTCGCGAACGCCGAAGGCGAAGCGTACGCGACGCGCGCGCTCTCGCTCGCAGGCAACGACGGTACGCGGCTCGCCGCGCTGCTCGTTCGCGAAGAGGCGCGCCGGCGCATCGGCGACCGCGCGGGCCAGCGCATCGATCTCGACGCGGCGCGCGCCCTCGCTC
This sequence comes from Vulcanimicrobiota bacterium, assembly GCA_963795405.1. GTDB lineage: Bacteria > Vulcanimicrobiota > Vulcanimicrobiia > Vulcanimicrobiales > Vulcanimicrobiaceae > Vulcanimicrobium. Next base: position 32,541 of record CAWCHS010000003.1, on the reverse strand, counting down.
CCGACGGCGAAGCGCGCGACGACGTCGATCTGCGCCGCGTCGCGCTCGCCCACGTTCTCGGCGAACGCGAGGACGAGGCCGCACTGCTCGCGCACCTCGATGCGCGCGCGTCGGGACAAGCCCTACGGTCCCGCGTCCTGCGCGCGAACGGCGCGCTGCTGTTTGCGCGCGGCGAGTACGACGCGGCGCGCCGCACGCTGGAACGGGCGCTGCTCCTCGCAGGCGACGAGGCGCACGCGGTCGTCGCCACGGCGTGCGCGCTCGCCGAAGTCGCGCTGCAGCAAGCCCGCTACGACGAGATCGACCGCGTGCTGGAGCGCGCCGACGCGCTCGCGCGGAACGCGCACGATCCCGAGCTGCGCTACCGCCTGCTCGACGCGCGCTACGGCGTCGCCTACTATCGCGAGCGTACGGAGGCGCTGGCTCCGCTCGCGTACGAGCTGCTCCGGATGGCCCGCGCGCTCGGCGACCGCGCCGCCGAGGCGCTCGCGCACCGCCGCATCGGAAACGCGCTGCTGTTCGTCTTCGGCGTCGAAGAAGCGTCACGGCACTTCGCGCGGGCGCTCGAGCTGGACGCGATCGCGGGACGTCCCGACGCGCGCTGCTCGACGGCGGTCTCGGCGGGAATTTGCGCGCTGGCGATGGGGCTGCTCGACGAAGCCGAAACGATGCTGCGCGACGCGCGCGCCGCGGCGCAGGCCGGCGGACAGCGCTTCGGCGAGGCGCTCGCCGACGCGAACCTCGCCTGGCTGGCGATTCTCCGGGGCGATCACGCGGCCGCGGCCGCGCTCGCCGCGCCGCTGATCGAGCGCGCCCGTGCGCTCGACGCGCCCACGCTCGAGGTCGGCGGGCTGTGCACGCTCGGCACCGCGCTGCGCGGCCTGGGCCGGCTCGAGGATGCGGTTCGCCGGCTCGAAGCCGGGGTCGCGCTCCAGCAAACCATCGGTCACGGCAACGTCGTCGCGCAGGACCTGGCCGAGCTGACGCGCGCGTATCTCGAAGCGGGCGACGTCGCCGCCGCGAGCGCGCACGCCGAGACGCTCGCGCAGCTCGGACGCGCCACACGCTCGGCGATCGTGAACGAGCAGTACGTGCTGCTGATCGCTTCCCGCGCCTTCGCCGCCGCGGGCGCCCACGCACGCGCGCACGAGGAGCTGGTGCGCGCGCGCGCGACGCTGCGCGAGAAGTCCGCGATGCTCGCCGACGATCGCGTGCGCGCCGCATTCGAAGCGCTTTCGTTCAACCGCGAGGTTTCGGCGGAGAGCGCCGCGCACGCGTGACGTTCTCGCGCTAGCCGCCCGCGCGGCGCAGCGCGGCGGCCGGCCGGATCGCCGACGCGCCGGCGAACGTTCCACACCCAGCGCCGACGATCAGCGCGGCGATGCCGGCGGCCAGCGGCGGTTTGACGACCATGACGAACATGACGCCGGCGACGAGTCCCATGTTGGCCACGCCGCCGACGAGCAGGAACGGGTCGAGCACGAGCCGCGTCGTCGCAAGGTCGAGCGCCGAGGCGCGCCTCAGCGCTTCGTCGAGGGCGCGCTGTCGCCCGCCGAGCGCGGCGGCGCCGAAGACGGTGACGAGCAGCAGCCCGGCGACCGAGACGTCGACCCACGGCGTCGACCAGGTCCAGCGCGCCTGCGTGAGATACGCGCCGGTGACGAGCAGCAGAACCGTCGCGGCCGGCATCACCTTCTCGACGCCGCTCGACGGCCGCCGCCGCGGCGCGTGCGCCGGCGACGTCGGTCGCTCCGCGCAGGCGCAGCACGCTGCTGATCATGGTGCCCATCGCGAAGAACGCGATGGCGATCGTCAGCAGATGGAGAAAGAGGATGAGCTGGTACACCGGAGACCTCCGAGTCGAAGTGAGAAGCGATGCGCGCCCGCGCGCTCAGTGCACGGTGACGGTCCCGACCATTCCGTCGGCGGCGTGGAAGAGGCAGTAGTACGTGTACGTCCCGGCCTTGGTGAACGTCAGCGAGAAGCTGGCGCCGGGAGGGATGACGCCGGAGTTCACCAGCGCCGTTCCGTCGTACGTCGTTCCGCCGCTCGGCGGCGAGAAGGGCGAGAGCGTCGGCGGCGGAGTCGCTCCGGCGGGCGGAAAGACGACGTCGTGCGGCTCGTTGTTGGCGAGGTTCGTCCACGTCACCGTCGTGCCGGCGGCCACGTCGACGTGCTGATCGGACATCGTCATGGTGTCGAGGAAGCGCAAGACCGTCGACGTCGCGGAAGGCCCGCCGAGCTTCCCGGGTGAGATTCCCGCGGCGAGATGCGTTCCGCCGGCCGCGTACGGGAAGAGCGAGACCGAAGCCGCACCCGCGGAGAGATCGGCGTTCTCGGCCGTCTGCGCCTGCGCGTCGTACGCCGACTGCGCGCTGGGATACGCGCTTCCCGCAGGCTGCACGACGATCGTCCCGACCATCTCGGGGACGTGCACGGTGCACCAGTACTTGTACGTCCCAGGCTTGGGAAAGGTGAGTGCGTACGTTGCCCCGCCGGCCATGAATCCGGAACTGGTGTAGGCCGAGCCGTCGTATACGGTCCCGCCGGCCGGCGCGGACGCGCTCGGATCCGTCGGCGGCGGCGGCGTCGCTTGTCCCGCGGCGAGGAAGGTGACGGTGTGGATCTCCGCGGTCGGGAAGCTCCACTGCACCGTGTCGCCGGCGTCGATCGTGAGCGACGCCGGATAGAACTCGAGACCTTGGACCGCCTGTTGCGCGGCCGAGGCCCCGGCGGTCACGTTCCAGGCGTGGGCGAACGGGGCGCGAACGGACGGCGGGCTCGACGACGACCCGTTGCACGCCGTCGCCGCGGCCGCCGCGGCGAGGGCGAGGAAGGCGAGAAAGAGCGTACGTAGCGACATGCGGCGACCATAGCAGCCGGAGCGTCCGAAAAGCGTCCGGGACCCGAGGGCAGGTGCAAGGAGCCGAAATTCCGGCGGAGAATGCGCCGCGGTGACCGAAATTTCGGTCGCACCGTTTTTCATCGCGGAGAGCGTACGAACATCATGGCAACGCGGGCTCGGAAGACGCTCCGGCAGAACGCGGAGGGCGAGCCTGCGTTCAGCGGCGCGCCCAACGTCAGCGAGATCCTCAAACGCATGCGCGTCGCGCGCAAGCTCTCGATTCGCGACGTCGCCGAAGGCAGCGGGCTGTCGGCGTCCTTCTTGAGCGCCATCGAACGCGGCGAGTCCGATGTGTCGATCGGGCGTCTCGCGCGGGTCGCGGAGTTCTTCGATCAAGACGTCGGGGCGATGCTGGGCTACAGCACCCGGCTGGCGCGCCCGAACTTCGTCGGGAAGTCGGACCGGCAGACGATGAACCGCGGCAAAGGCGTTCGCTACGAGCTGCTGCGCCTGCCCGGCGTCAACCTCGAGCTCGCCGTGATGAGCTTCGCGCCCCGTTCGGGCTTTCGCGACGCCCTCACGCACGAGGGCATCGACACGCTCTATGTCACCTCGGGATCGCTGGTCCTCACCGTGAACGGGATCGACTACGAGATGCAGGACGGGGAATGCGCCGTGTACTCCGCCGCCTACGCCCACACGATTCGGAACGACTCGGCACGCTCCGCGAGCGCCGTCGGCGTCACGACGGCCCGCATGTGAGCCTCGCCGTTCCGACGGCGCGCGGGTGAGCCGTCGCCGCCTCGGCGGCGCTCAGAGGTGGTACTGCAGCGAGAGCCGCGCCGTCGTCGGCCCGTAGTTCCCGCCGTCCGTCACGCCGAAGGCGGGGCCTGCTGCGTGGTGCGCGCCGTTCACCAGCGGCACCGGGATGCCGTCGAAGTAGCCGAAGTACGGGTTGGAATAGGCGCCGGTGAGGTTGTCGGCCGTCAATTGGAGCGACATCGCGGGCGTGAGCGGGATGCGCAGCGCGCCCGACACCACGCCGAACGCCGGACGGTTGTAGCTGTTGTTCGGGCCGAAGTACGTCACGCCGAGGTTGGCGTAGACGCCCCGCAGCGTGCGGAAGTTGAGCTCGCCGTAGCCGGTGCTGTACGGCACTCGAGCGGAGAGCGGGTTGCCCAGGCCGTTGTAGCCGAGGCCGCTCGGCTGGAAGTTCGCGCCCGGAATCACGGCCAGGTTCGTCGTGTACGGTCCGGCCGCCGTGTTGTAGAAACCCGGCGCGAGATCGTAGGGATATCCGCGCTGCAGATCGCCTTGCAGCTTGTAGCCGAATCCCGCGATCGGCGCACGCTGGATTGCCACCTCGACCCCCTCGTACCGCGCCACGCCGAGATTTTGCGTCTGCGTGATGTATAGCGGCTCGGCGGCACCGTTGCTCGCCACGCTCGCGTACGTCCCCTGCTGATAGGTCTCCGGCAGAAACATGTTGTGCAGGTTCGTCAGGTAGACGTCCGCCGAGAGGGACGTTACGCGTCCGATCCGCTTGTCGATGCCGAGATCGTATCCGAACGCCGTCTCGGGCTTCAGATTGCCGTTGTTCGTGTTCAGCGTGAACGCAGTCGCGGGATCCGAGTTGGGCTGCGGCACCTGCGCGGGCGCGGAGATGAGCGTGATGTACGGCGGCGCGATCGAGGAGCCGGCGGCGAAGCGCCACGAGACGTCGGCGTTCGGGCGCCATGCCAAGGCCAGGCGAGGCGCGTCGAAAGCGCGCGTCGCGTCGCTGAACGTCACCCCGCCGTTGCCGCTGAAGTGGCTCGCGTAGTCGATCGCGTAGTTGCTCAGCGTCATGCTGACGCGCGAGTTCAGGGCGAACTGGCCGCGCACGAGGAGCGTCGTGAAGACCTGTCCCGATCCCGGCGCGATCTGGTAGCCGATGACCCCGCCGATCGGATCGTACAGGTCGCTCAGCGAATCGTGATGCGACTGGTCGAAGGCGACCGTGAAAAAGTTGTCGGCGACCGGCGCGTCGAGCTCCACCGAGTAGCCGCGGAGGTGGTCGGCGGTGAACGTCGTCGTCGGCTGGTTGCCGGAGCTGAACGTGGTCTGCTGTCCGTTGAAGTACGTCAGCGCCGGCGCCGTCCCGTCCTGGCAAGCCCCCGTGATGAAGTTGAAGCCCACGCCCACGCCGCACAGCTCGGCGCCGCCCCAGGCGGCGCCGGTGAACGCCTTGGTGGTCGGCTGCTGGTAGTTGTACGTGAAGTCGTTCGCCGTGCCGGCATAGTACCGCGCGAGAACGGTGACCGGACCGAGCGCGCTCCGCAGCTCGGCTTGCACCAGGCTCTGCTGAATCGACGTGGTGCTCGGATCGTAGGCGACGAGGTCGAACGGGATCGGCGTTCCGGCGGGCACGGACCCCGTATAGCCCGGCGGCGGCGCGAAGGTCGAGAAGTTCCCGCCGTTCGGCAACGGCGAGAGCGAGCTCGCCGCGGCGCCGTCGCCATTGTTCGTGCTCTGTGCCCCGAGATAACTGACGGTCAACGCCGTCTGCTGTGAGAAATTGAAACGCAGCTTCGCGAGCTCAGCGCGGTTGAAGTACTGCGTGCTCAGCTTGGAACAGCACACGTAGAGCGGCTCGGCGAAGTTCGCCTCGCCGGGGACGCCCGCGTATTGCGGCGTGTGCGAGGGGCCGAGCCCTTCCGGAATCCCCGCGTAGCCGCGGCCGTTGACGAACCACGGTCCCGTGCCGTTCGGGTTCAGCGAGGCGGCGCCGTACAAGAGCGGCACCTGCGAGCCCGCGACCGCGTAGTTGTCGAGCGGTCCGGGCGTGCCGTCGAGCGCGTAGGCGAACGCGTAGTCGACGAAGTGCGACGGGATCGATCCGGTGAGGCGGACGTAGGAGTTGGTGCCGCCATAGCTGTCGACGCCGAAGTTCGCGTCGGCGTGGAACTCGCGCGTCGGCATCAGCGTGCGATAGTTCACGCTGCCGCCGATGGCGTAGTTGATGTCGGTGCCGAGCACGCCCGGGCCCTTCGCGATTTCGACGTTCTGCAGCAGCGCCGGGTTCAGGTAGAGCGGCGAGAAGAAGCCGTTCGCCCCGACCGAGACCGGATGACCGTCGACCAGGGTCTCCGTTTCGTAGGGCAACGCGCCGCGGATCTGCGGGATCACCGGCGCGGCGTCGTCCGCGCCGTTGCCGGAGATGCCGCCTTCGGCGGTCGAGCGCGACGCGACGATCCCGGGCGTCTCGTTGAGGATCTTGGTGACCTGCTGCTGATCCTGGTCGACGAACGTCTGGTTTGAGATCACGGCGATCGAGGCGGTGCCGGTGTTGATGACGGCCCGGCCCGGCACGTTCGTCGAAATGCGGCCGATCTCGCGCAACGACGAGAACGAGGACGCCGCGAGCTGGGCGGTCACATTGGTCACCGACCCGGCGACGACCGCGACGTCCTCCTGACGCGTCTCGGCGAATCCCGCCTTCGACACCGAAACGGCGTAGACGCCCGGGACGACCGACGGAAAGCGGAACGTCCCCGTTCGGTCGGTCGTGGTGGACTGACGCGTCGGTCCGGCGAGGCTCACGGCGGCGCCGGCGACCGGCGCGCCGTCGGCGGTTGCGACGGTTCCCGTCACGGTGCCGCGCGCGTCCGGCTGCGCGATCGCGGGTGCGACGGTTCCGACCGCGCTCCACGCAGCCAGCGTCATCGCCAATGCGGTCCCGGCCCAGCGTCGTAGCCACCCACGCTTGTCCATCATTCCTCCGCGCGGCAATCGCCGCTCGATGCAATTTTTCGCACTCCGTGCGGAAAATAGTATGCTTCGCATTCGCCCGTCCGCGGCCGCTTCCTCCGGACGCGAACGCGCGCTACGCGGCGCCCCAGAGCTCGTCCGGCACATGCAGATAGCCGTCTTCGTACGACACCGCCGGGTCGCGGTCGGAGGACAGGATCAGCGGTCCGTCGAGGTCCACCACGTCGCAGAGCTGCCCCACGAGCGCGGCGGGGGCGATCCCGAGCGACGTCGCCATCATGCACCCGACCATGACCTTCATACCGAGCTCGCGCGCGCGGCGCGCGATGGCGAGGGCGCGGGTCAGCCCGCCGCACTTGTCGAGCTTGACGTTCACGACGTCGAACCGCCCGGCGACGCGCGGCAGATCGTCGAGGTCCTGCAGGCTCTCGTCCGCCGCGGTCGCGATCGGCGACTCGAGCCCCTCCATGTCGCCCTCGTGACCGATCGGAAACGGCTGCTCGAGGAGCCGCACGTCGGCCTCCACCAGCGCCGGCATCAGATCGCGCAGCGTCGCGGGCGTGAATCCCTGGTTCGCGTCGACCGCCAGCCAGACGTCGGGCCGCGCCGCGCGCACCGCGGTCACGCGCTCGGCGTCGAGCGGCGAACCGGTCAGCTTCAGCTTGAGCGCCCGCGCCGCGCCGAGCCCGTGCGCCGTGCGCGCCATCTCGTCCGGCGAGCCCGCGCCGATCGTCTGTGTCGTGAGCAGCGGCCGCGGCCGCCCCAAGCCGGCGGCCTGCCACGCCGGACGATGCTCGCGCTTCGCCTCGAGGTCCCACAGCGCGCAGTCGAGGGCGTTCCGCGCCCCGCCTGCGGGCAGCAGCGCCAGGAGATCCTCGCGGCCGGCGCCGGCCGCCAGCCGGCCGGCGACCGCTTCGATCTGCGCGACGCAGCGCTCCGGCGTATCGCCCGTGTAGTACACCCCGCTGGCCTCACCGCGGCCCCGCGCGTCGCCCTCGCGCAGCTCCACGAGGACGACCTGCGACTCCGTGAACGTGTGCCCGGTGATCGAGAACGGGTGCCGGATCGGCCAGCGCTCGACGCGCGCGACGACGTCCACGGTGGAGGTTCTCCGTTATTTCGGTCCGCCAGTGGTATATCGCTCGGACCGTGTCGGGGGCGCTTCGGAGGAGCGGCGCACGTTCCTTCGCCTTGACGCAGTATTCCGCATATAGTACGAAAAAGAGGCCGGGGGAGTCCCTCCGGACTCGAGGGAAGGCGATGAACACCATGGACGTGAGCCGGCTGGCGCGCACGCTGATCGCAAGCTGCATCGGGGTCGCGCTGCTCGAAGGCATGTCGCCCGGCGCCGTGGGGCCGAGCGCACCCGGCCCGGCGCCGGCTCCTGCGGCTCACGCGGGGACGCTGGCGGGCATCGAACGCCACGCGCTGACAGAGCAGGACCTGCGCGCGTTCTTGGACGGGTTCATGCCCTACGCGATCGCGCGGGCGAACATCGCGGGCGCGGAGATCGCCGTCGTGAAGGACGGCAAGGTGCTCCTCGAGGCCGGATACGGCTACTCCGACGTCACGCACCGCCGTCCGGTCTCACCGGACACGACGCTCTTCCGGCCGGGATCGATCGGCAAGCTGTTCACCTGGACGGCCGTCATGCAGCAAGTCCAGCGCGGACGGATCGACTTGGACGCCGACGTGAACCGGTATCTCGACTTCTCCATCCCGCCCGCGTTCGGTCGCCCGATCACCATGCGCGAGCTGATGACGCACACGGCGGGATTCGCCGAGAGCTTCAAGGGTGATTTCGACACCTCGCCCGACCAGCTCGTCAGTCTCGGGACGTTCGTGCGAACGCACATCCCGGCGCGGATCTTCCCGCCCGGCTCAGTGGTCGCGTACTCGAACTACGGCGCGACGCTCGCCGGCTACATCGTGCAGCGCGTCTCCGGTCTACCGTACGACGAATACGTGCGGCGCAACATCTTCGCCCCGCTGGGGATGGCGCACTCGACCTTACGCCAGCCGATACCCACCGGGCTGACGCTCTCGCAAGGCTATTTCCAGGCGAGCGATCCGCCGCAGCACTTCGAATACATCCAAATCGCTCCGGCGGGCGCATCGAGCACGACGGCGACCGACATGACGAAGTTCATGCTCGCGCAGCTGCAGAACGGCCGGCTGGGATCGGCCCGCATCCTCGCGCCGCAAACCGCGAAGCTGATGCACACGCCGCAGTGGACCGCCGCGCCGGGATTCAACGGCTTCGACCTGGGCTTCTATCAGGAGAACCGCAACGGCCAGACGATCATCGGGCATGCCGGCGACACGAACTGGTTCCACAGCGACCTGCACCTGATCGAGAGCGCGAACGTCGGATTCTACGTGGCGTTCAACAGCGCCGGAAGCGAGGGTGCCGCCGAAAGCGTCCGCACCGACCTCTTCCGCGCGTTTCTCGACCGCTATTTTCCGGCCGCGCCGCCGCCGAACGAACGCACGGCGCCCACGGCATCGGCGGACGCGAAGCTCGTCGCCGGCTCCTATGAGGCCAGCCGGCGCGAAGACAGCGCATTTCCGCTGGTGTTCCTGATCTCGTCAGGCCGCGTCACGGCGAACGCCGACGGCACCATCGCGTTCTCCGTGCTCAAGAACGCGGCCGGCGTGCCCAAGACGTGGCGCGAAGTCGGGCCGCTGCGCTACCGCGAGGTCGGCGGACCCGGACGCCTGGTCTTCGTCCGCGACCGCAACGGCGCGATCGAATACCTGACGACGGACGACTTCATCCCCGTGTTCGTGTTCCAGCCGGTCCCGTTCTGGAAGGGAACTCCGTTCCTGCAAATGCTGGGCGTCGCGATCCTCGCGATCTTCGTGCTGACGCTGCTGATTTGGCCGATCGGCGCGCTCGTGCGGCGCGCCTATCGTCAGCCGCTGCGCCTGCCGCGCGCCGAACGCCGGCTCCGTCTCGCGGCGCGGATCACGTGCGTGCTCGCCCTTCTCGATCTGATCGGATGGCTCGTGCTCGTGAGCGCGCTCGACAAGACCAGCGTCCCGGACGGCGTGCTCGACGTGCTCTATGCGTTGGGGGTGGCGTGCGTCGTCGGCGCCGTGGCGACCGTCGCGGACGCCGTCGTGACCTGGCGGAGCGGCACGCGATCCGTGCTCGCCAAGATCGCGGAAACCGTGGTGGCGTGCGGAGCCGCGGCCTTCGCCTGGGGCGTCGTCGTCTTCGGCATGGCCAACTTCAACGTGCACTACTGACGGCGGCGCGGTCGCGCGCTTTCGGCGTCGCCCGCAGCGCCGTCGCGACGGCCTGCCAGAGCTTCTCCGCGCCGTTGCGCACCGGATCGTCGACCGGCAAGCCCGTCGAACGCGCGGTCTCGGCGATGACGGCGGCCGCCCCGCTCGCGTCGTAGGCCGAGGTGTCGAGCGCGATCGCCGCGACGGGGGCGGGCTTGAGATGCCGGGCGAAATCTTCGTACGAGCGCACGAGCGAGACCGCGTCGGGGATCGGCGTCGAGAAGCCCGCGATGCGCCGGCTGTTCGGACGGTCGCACAGCAGCAGCACGTCGGGCGCGCTGCCCGAGAGGAGCCCGAGCGTCACCGGCCCGTACGCGGGATGGAAGATCGCGCCCTGGCCCTCCACCAGCACGACGTCCGCATCCGCGGCGTGCTCGAGGACGAGCTTCTCCGCCGCGCCCGCGATGAAGTCCGCGATGACCCGGTCGACGGCGATCCCGCTCCCGGCGATCATGATCCCCGTCTGCCCGGTCGCGGCGAACCTCGCCCGCGTGCCGGCGGCGCGGGCCACGCGCTCCATCTCGAGCAGGGCCGTCATCTTCCCGACGGCGCAGTCGCTCCCGACCGCGAGCACGACGTCTTGCGGCAGCGCGTACGCCGCGCCGCTGAAGACCGGGATCGCCCGCGGCGGAATGCGCACGTCCCAGAGCCGCGCGCCGGAGCGATTCGCGCGCGCGACGATCTCGACGTCTTCGCAGAGTAATTCGTGCAGCCCGTTCACGATCTCGAGACCGTGGTCGACGGCGCGCAGGATCGTCGGCCGGAACTCCGGCGGAATCCGCCCGCCGTCGGTCGCGACGCCGATCAGCAGCGAGCTCGGCCGAAGCGCCAGGGCCTCGTCGAGCGTCGCGACGATCGGCGCCGTGCTGCGCAGGCTCGGAACGACCTCGCAAACGCGCCGTCCGGCATGACGTTCCTCGATGACGGCCACCACCTCGTCGGGGCGGTAGCGAAGCACGCCCTGCGCGGTCTTGCCGTACATCTCCGCGAGAAATCCTCCGGTGAGGATCGCGTAGCGGCGCGCACGCGGCGCGCCTTCGGTGGTCTTCGGATGCATCCCGGCTCCCGGCGACGGGTCTTCGCGCCCGCGCAACGTCTCGTGGCTGAAATACTAGCTGCGTGGGCGGAATTCCGTCCGCGACCGCGGCGCACCGCATTCGCAGCGACCATCAGCGCCTCCTTCGAAGGACCGCTTTCACGACCGACGAAGATCGCAGAACGATATGCGGGCCGCCGTGCGAAATAACGCCTACCGCGAGCCGGCGGCCGCACGAGCGGTCGCCGCCGCGGCGTGCTGCAGCGCGGTGCTGCTGCTCACCGGCCTGGGCGGCTGCGTCGCCGCCGGGGGGCCGCACGCCCCCGCGCGCCTCACGATCGCGCTGCCGCAAGAGCCTCAGTCGCTCGATCCGCTGTTCCTCACCGGCGCAGCGACGGCGACGATCGTGCCGATGGTCTTTTCGTATCTGTTGACGCTCGACGAGCGAAACCGGCTCCGGCCGGATCTCGCCGTCGCGGTCCCGACCCCGGCGAACGGCGGCATCTCGCGCGACGGGAAGACGATCACCTACCAGCTTCGTCCGGCGGTGTGGCAGGACGGCGCGCCGGTGACGGCGGCCGACGTCGTCTTCACCTTTCAGGCGATCATGAGCCCGCGGAACAACGTCGTCTCACGCTCGGGCTACGACGCCGTCGCGAGCGTCGAGGCGATCGGTACGCGCACGGTCCGCGTGCGCCTGCGCCGGCCGTACGCGCCGATCCTGAGCACGTTCCTCGCGCCGAACCAGAACTACGGGGTCCTGCCGGCCCATCTGCTGCGTGCCAAGGCCGACCTGAACCGCGACCCGTTCAACGCCCGGCCGATCGGCTCGGGCCCCTACCGCGTCGTCGAGTGGCTGCACGGCGATCATCTGCGCCTCGAGCGGAATCCGCGCTACTACGGCGGAGCGCCGAAGATCGCCGAGATCGACCTGCGCTTCGTCGCCGACTCCAACACCATCTTGAACGAGCTGCGAACCGGCGAGATCAACGTCGCGCTCGTCGCGGACCCGAACCTGCTGGCGCAATACGGCACCATCCCCGGCGAGCGCGTCGTGCGCGCGCCGCTCGCCGGCGTGGCGCAGCTCTTCTTCAACGTGCAGGACCCGGCGCTCGCCGACGTTCGCGTGCGGCGCGCGGTGCTCGAGGCGATCGATCTCCCGCGCGCGGTCGGCGAGGCCACGAAGGGCGCACAGCGCTACGCCGGCGCCGGCCGCGGACTGTTCAGTTGGGGCTACGATCCGGCGATCGCGGTGACGCGATTCGATCCCGCGGACGCGGCGCGGCTGCTCGACGAGGCGGGATGGCGCCGAAGGGCCGGCGGAGTACGCGCGAAGAGCGGACGCCCGCTCTCGCTGCAGTTCGCCTTCGTGACCGGAAACGCAACGGCCGCCTCGCTCGGGCTCGTGCTGCAGCAGCAGCTCCGGCAGGTCGGCGTGCAGCTCGCGCTGCGCACCTACAACCCGACGCTGTTTCGCGCCCCGGCGAGCAGCGGCGGGCCGCTCTACGGCGGCACCTACCAGCTCGCGTTTCTGGAGATCTACACGCCCGCCGATCCGGACACCGACTGGTTTTTCGGCTGCGCGCAGATCCCGCCGCACGGCTTCAACATCAGCAGGTACTGCGATCCGCTGACCGGCCGCGCCGCGCTCGCCGGAACCTCGACCTACGAGACGGCGCTCCGGCGCCGATACGCGGCGATCGTGCAGCGGCGCATCGCCGACGAGCTGCCCTCGATCCCGCTGTGGCAGCAGAACGCCGTCTATGTCGTCCCGGCGACGCTGCACGGCTTCCGTCCCGCCGAAGAGTCGCCCGACTGGAACATCGGAAGCTGGCGCTTCGGCGCCGCGTCCTCGTCCTGATCGACGTTTCCCCCAGATGCCAACCACGCGAGGAACCGACCGCATGAAGAGAATGTTCGCCCCCGCCTTCGCGCTCGCGCTCGTAGCGGCGCTGACGTGCGCGCCCGCCGTCGCGCCGAGCGCGCAAGCGCAGAGCGTCGCGACGTCCGGCGGCCTGACCGATACCCAGCGCATCGCGATCGACACGATCGGGCGGCGCTCGATCGAACAACAGGGGACGCCGAGCGTCGAGATCGCGGTGCTGCGTGACGGTGCGATCGTCTATCAGCGCGGATTCGGTCTGCGGAACATCGAGGACGCCGTCCCGCCCGACGCGCCGACCCGGTACCCGATCGGCTCGAACACGAAGCAGTTCACCGCCGCCTCGATCCTCATGCTGCAGGATGCCGGAAAGCTGCGCGTCGACGACCCGCTCGCGAAGTACTTGCCCGAGATCCCGCACGCGCGCCGGGTCACGCTGCGCAACCTGCTCACGCATACCGGCGGCTACGCCGAGTTCACCGAGATCGGTCAGTTCGACGAGCTCGGTGCGCGGCCGGCGACGCCGGCGCAGATCGTCGGCAGCGTGGTGAGCCGGCCGCTCGGCTTCACGCCCGGCACCAAACGCCAGTACTCGAACACCGGCTACATTCTGCTGCAGATGGTCATCGAGCGGCTGAGCGGCATGCCGTATGCCGAGTTCGTGCAACGCCGCATCTTCACGCCGCTCGGCATGACCTCGAGCTTCGTGCGCACCTACGACGACACGAAGCCCGACGTCGCCACGGAATACAGCGACTTCGCCCTCGGCCCGTGGGAGCATGCGGAACACCTCGACTACACCTGGTTCGGCGGCGCCGGCGCGATCGTCACCAACGCCGAGGATCTGGCGAAGTGGGACGCGGCGCTCGACGGAGGGAAGCTGCTCTCGCCGCACTCGCTCAACGAGATGATGACGGCCGTGAAGATCGACGAGAACTTCCCGGACTACGGGTTCGGCATCATGAACACGCGGCTTCCGAACGGCCACCGCATGATCTCGCACGGCGGCAACACGTTCGGAGCGGCGACGCAAGACGCGCGCTTTCCCGACGATCATCTCGTGATCATCGTCCTGGCGAACAGCGGGACGTACGACTACAACGCCGCCGTGAGCGCCATCTACGCCACGCTCGTCCCGGCCGGTCCGAAGCACGCGAACCCGGCCAAGGCGAAGGCGCCCAAGCCGCCGACCGGCGCGGAAGCCGCGCAGGTCCGCGCGGCCAAGGCGTGGCTCGAGGCGGCCGTCGCCGGCCACGTCGACATGGCGGCGCTGCGTCCCGATTTCCGCGCGCGGATGAGTCCGGTTCATCTCGCCGCGCTGCGCGCGCTGCGGCGCTTCGGCCCGCGCACGTACACGTTCATCTCGTCCGAGCGCCGAGCGCCCTCGACGAGCTATCTTTTCCAGATCGCAACGCCGAACCGGCACTTCCTCTACGTGTACGGGCGCGACGACGACGGCTCCGTCGGGGGCGCCGGGCTCATCCCCGTCATCGACTTCACGCCGCCGAAGGGCACGGCGACCCCGCCGCTGCCGTCGCCTTCCCCGAGCGCGCCGGCGACGACGCCGCCGTAAGGTCCGACAGCCGGGACCGGCTCGCGTCGAGGAGAACGGCGTCCGATGCCCGCGCAGCGATCCGTTTTCGCCGGAGCCCTCGTCTACGACGGCGAGGGCTCCGCGCCGGCGGTCGCCGACGTGTACGTCGCCGGCGGCCTCATCCAACGCGTCGCGCCGGCCGGCGACGCGCACGGGCGCGCGACCGTCATCGACGCCAGCGGCTACGCCCTGTGCCCCGGCTTCATCGACGTGCACTCGCACGGCGACAATGCGCCGTTCGTCGGCGACGACACCTCGAAGATCTCGCAAGGGATCACCACCGAGGTGGTCGGCAACTGCGGGATCAGCATCGCACCGTACGATCCCGCGCACGCCGACACGTACTTCGCGCGGCTCCCCGGCTTCTTTCCCGGCGTGCCGCGCGTGGGTCCGCGCTTCGCCGACGTGCTCGGCGCCGCCGATCGGCGCGGCTACGTGACGAACTACGCGCCGCTGGTGGGCCACGGCAACGTGCGTGCCGCCGTGGTCGGCGAAGCGGCGCGGCCCGCGCGCGACGACGAGCGCGTGCGGATGCGGGCGCTCGTCGAGGACGCGCTCGAGGCCGGCGCGTTCGGGATGTCGACCGGGCTCATCTATCCGCCCGGCGCATACGCCGATACCGCGGAGCTGCTCGCGCTCGCATCGGCGCTGGGCGAGCAGCACGTGTTCACCAGCCACATCCGCGGCGAGAGCGACGCGCTGATCGCGAGCGTCGAGGAGATCGTCACGATCGGACGGCGCACCGGACGACACGTCCACGTCTCGCACCACAAGGCGGCCGGAAAAGCGAACTGGGGCGCGTCGCGCCGAACGCTGGCGATCCTCGCGCGCGCGCGCGCTGACGGCGTCGCGGTGACGCAGGACGCCTATCCGTATCGCGCCGGCAGCACGTCGCTCTCGGCGACGCTCCCGCCGCGGTATCACGACGGCGGCGCCGACGCGCTGCTCGAGCGATTGCGCGCGCCCGAGGCGCACGACGATCTGCGCCGCGCGATCGACGGCAACGAACCGGGCTGGGAGAATCTGGCGAAGGCAGCAGGCTGGGACGGCATCCTGATCGCGACGACGCGCGATCACCGCTTCGAAGGCCGCACGATCGCGCAGCTCGCGGCCGAGCTCGACACCGATCCGGTCGGCGCGGTCGTCCACGTCCTGCTCGAAGAGGGTGGGAACGCCGCGATGATTCTCTTCTTGATGGACGAGGACGACATCGAGCGGATTCTCGCCGACCCGCACACCTCGATCGGCACGGACGGCGCTCCGCCGGGGCTCGGAGGAAAACCGCATCCGCGAACGTTCGGGACGTTCCCTCGCATCCTCGGCGAGTACGTGCGCGAGCGCGGCGTCCTTCCGCTCGCCGGAGCGATCCGCCGCATGACCTCGCTCGCCGCCGACACGTTCGGTCTCGTGGGACGCGGCCGCATCGCCGAAGGCTGCGCCGCCGATCTCGTCGTGTTCGATCCGCGGACGATCGGCGACGACCTCGACTACCAGGACCCGGTCCGCCCGCCGCACGGCATCCGCTTCGTCGTCCAATCCGGAACGATCGTCTGCGAGGACGGCGGCTACCGCGGCGGCCGCTTCGGCTCGCGCCTCACGCCGCGGGGCGCCGGCTGAGGCCGACGGGCGCGGCGATCCGTCCCGGCGTAAGATCGGCCCATGACGGTCACCGCGGCGTCAGCGTCAGCCTCAGCCTCGAGGCCTCCAGGGCTGATGCGGCAGCGGAGTCCTGAGCGCCGCGCGCGGTGAGCGGCGCCGCTTCGAGCTCCTTCCGCGCAACCGCGCGCCTGCGAGCGTACGGACTCGGGCTCGTCTTGGCCGTCGTCGTCGCCGCGTTCGCCATCGTCGAAAGCCTCATCGAGAAATACGTTTCTGGCCACTCGCGTTTGGCCGGAACCGCGATCGAGCTCGCCACCGTGACGCTCGGTGCACTTGCGTTCAGGCCGGTCCATCAGCGGGTGGAATCATTCATCGAGGGGGCCTTCACCAAGCGCCGGCGCGAAGCGCGCGCCGCATTGGCTCGGCTGCAGAAGGAGCTCACGTCGTTTACCGACGTACAGCGCGTGCTTCGCCGCGTCGTCGAGACCGTCGACCTTCACATGAGCACGGCTGGATGTGCGGTCTACCTCTGGCGCGGTGCGTACACGGCGGAGGCGTCGTCGTTCGACGAGCGGCTGGAGAGCGTTCCCCTGAACGATCCGCTCCCCGTTCGTTTGCGCTCGACCTCGACGTACGCCGATCCGCGAACGCTCGAGTCCAGCGCGCCCGGCGAGCTCGCGTTCCCGATGATCGCCCGAGGCGAGCTCATCGGCTTCCTGGCGCTCGCGCCGAAAAGGTTCACCTACGAACCCGACGACCTTCAGGCGCTGCACGATCTGACCGAAGCGACGGGCTTGGCGCTGATCACGCTCGACTCCGAGTTGCGTTTGCACGAAGAGTCGCACACGAACATTCCGCAGGCAGCAACGTCGTTCGTGGGACGCGAGACCGAAATTGCCGCGATCACCTCGCTCATCCGGACCAGTCGATTGGTGACGCTGAGCGGAGCCGGCGGCGTCGGGAAAACACGCACGGCGCTGCAGGTCGGGACTGGCCTGCTCGACGATTTCGGCGACGGCGTCTGGGTCGGGGAATTCGCGGCTCTTTCGGACGCGTCGCTCGTCGCCGCGACCATCGTCCGCTCGCTGAGCTTACCGCAGTCGGCCAACCGTTCGGCGCTTGACACCGTTCTCGGCTATCTCAAACGCAAACGCATGCTGATGCTGCTGGACAATTGCGAGCACGTGATCGATGAAGTGCGCACGATCGCCGCTGCCCTTCTGCGAGAATGCCCGGGTGTGCGCATCCTCGCCACCAGCCGGGAAGCCTTGCACGTGAGGGGCGAAGCGCTTTATCGGATGCCCTCGCTACCGCTGGCGAGTGCGATGACGCTCTTTGCCAATCGCGCGTCGGCCGCTGAAAGCCGCTTCGCGATAACCGACGAGACCGCGCACGTCGAAGAGATCTGTCGCCGCCTGGACGGCATCCCGCTCGCCATCGAACTCGCCGCCGCTCGGGTCAACGTGCTCTCACCGTGCCAGCTCGCGCAGGCGCTCGACGAACGCTTCCGCACGCTGACCGAAGGCGATCGCACCGCCCTGCCGCGTCATCAGACGATGCGCGCGCTGATCGATTGGAGTTACGATCTGCTCTCCGCGCGGGAACGCGCGCTCTTTCGGATGCTGTCGGTCTTCGCAGGCAGCTTTAGCGTTCAAAGCGCCCGCGGCGTTTGCGGCGGTGATGCGGACGAGATCGCGACACTCGACCAAATTTCGTCGCTCGTCGACAAGTCGCTGGTCCAAGCGGAACCATCGGAGATCGGGATGCGGTATCGGCTCTTGGAGTCGATGCGGCAGTACGCGCGCGAGAAGCTGAACGAGGCCGATGAGGACGTCGAGGCGGCGCGAAGACACGCGAACGCCTTTCTCGCGCTCGCGGAGCGGCTCGACGAAAGTTGGGAGACGATACCGGACCGCGCTTGGCTCGCGCAAGCCGAGCCCGAGCTCGAAAACTTTCGCGCAGCGCTGGCCTGGGCGTTCGGACCGCACGGTGACGCACCGATCGGACAGCGATTGGCGGGAGCGCTCCGCTGGGTCTGGCTCCTCGCCTCGACCGAAGGCCTGCGCTGGGTGCGGATCGCACGGGAACACGTCGGTTCCGGAACGGAGCGCGCCGTCATCGCCGCGCTCGATCTGACGGAAGCGCAACTGGACGTAACTCTGGTCCAATACAAAGCCGGCGTCGCGCCCGGCGAGCGGGCGGTCGCGGCTTTCGCCGACCTCGGCGATCTTCTTCGCGCCGCCGAAGCGAAGATGCGGGTGGGCAACGCGCTCGTCTTTCTGGGTCAGGTCCGTGAAGGCGAGGCGGCGCTCCGCGCGGCGCTCGCGGAAGCCCGCGCGATCGGCGCAAGCAAGTCGATCAGCGTAGCGCTCGCATACTTGGCGAACGCGCGCTCACTGAACGGTGACGTCGCCGAAGCGCGACAGCTCTTTGGAGAAGCGTTGTCGACAGCGCGGGCATGCGGTGCGGAACGGCAGGCGGGCTACTACGCCATCAACTTCGCGGAAACGGAGTTTCGCTGCGGCAACGTCGAGGGAGCGCTGCGGCTGGCCCATGAGGCGCTGGACATTCTGCGGATCTTCCGCGACACCCGAATGATGTCGGCCGTCCTCTCGAACGAAGCGATGTACCTGGTGGCGTTGGGCCGGTACGAAGAGGGCCTCCGGTCCGCGCGGGAGGCGCTTGCGGCTGCACGCGATACCCAGTCGACGGTGGTTCTCTGCTGGGCGCTGCAACATCTCGCGGCAATCGGAGCGTTGAGTGCCCCGCCCGACGGTCAGGCGTTCGAAGAACGAGCTCGCTCGGCGCGGATCTTGGGCTACGCCGATGCGCGCCTCGCCGAGCACGAGATCACCCGCGAAGACACGGATGAGCAGGAACACGCTGCCATCGCCGCTACGCTTTCGCATGCGCTCGGCGACGGCAGATTCTCCGAGCTCATTGCCGAAGGCTCAACCTGGGACGAAGATCGAGTCGTCGCCGAGGCGATGCGAATCGTGTCATGAACGAGCCCGACGATGGACCTGAGGGCAGGTTCGCCGGATGTGTCTACGCTTTCGTGCGCGGGTTCTTCGTGGCTGACGAGGTGTTCAGCGCCACGGCGTCGCGAACGAGCGCCTTCAACGCCTTTTCGTCGATCTTCTCGCCCTCCTGGATGTCGATGGCGCGTCTGACGTTGCCCTCGAGGCTCGAGTTGAAGAGTCCGGACGGATCGTCCAGCGCGGCGCCCTTCGCGAACGTCAGCTTCACGATCGTCTTGTAGGTCTCACCGGTGCAGATGATGCCGGCGTGCTCCCACACCGGAACGCCGCGCCACTTCCACGCCTCGACCACGTCCGGATCGGCCTGTTTGATCAGGCTGCGGATCCGCGCGAGCATCTCGCCCCGCCAATCGCCCAGCTCCTTGATTCTCCCATCGATCATCTTCGAGGGAGAGCCTGCGCCTTTTTCCGTCTTGGCGCTGCCCGGCATCTTCTTCATCGTCCTCGTCGCTCTCCCATCGCGGACCTGCCGCTGTTCGGCACTTGGTACCAGCGCGACACGCCGCCCTCCCGCTGCGGTACCATCCTCTCAACGATGGCACCGTGAGCCTCGTCTTCCACGACCCGGTCCGTACGACGCTCGGCTCGGTCGGCGCGAAGGTGGAAACCTCACGATCACCGCGATCGAGCACGAAACTAAGGGGCGCGCCTGATCAGGCGGAAGAGCGCCATCGCCGCACCCTCGATCGGGCGGAAGACGGTGAATCCGAACGCCTGCAGCGGGTTGCGCGGCTGATAGCCTTCGTCCATGTCCCACAGCGGGATCAGGAACCGGTACGTCGCCGGAAAACGCGCCGACCAGCGCCGAAGCGATGCTTCGTTCCAACTGTTCCGCACGCGGAGCGCCGTCAGCACGGCGTCGTCGTCCGGCGACGCGCGCACGATCGCGGCGAACTCCTCGGTCGAGACGCCCGCGCGCTTCAAGAAGGCGCGATCGACGGGCGAGTGCCCGAGCAGATAGCTCCCGAGCCGTCCGCGCTCGCGCATCCGCGCCTTGTCGATCAACCGCGGCAGCCAGCGAATCCCGTCGACCTCGACCGTCCAGCGCCGAGGAACCAATCCATGCGTCGTCACGATGCGTCTAACTCTTCCCAGCCGCGTCAGCCCTCGCCGCGGCCGACCAGCAGCGCCGCGACGGGGACGGCGATCATGTTGACGACGTCCGCTTCGTAGAAGCCGATCTGCAAGGCCGCGGGGTGCTCGTCCTCGCCGTTGTAGAGCTGCAGCGAGAGGCGCGGGAGCGTTTCTTCGCGATGCAGCGTCAGCGTCGCCCGGAAACGGCCGCACTCCCATTCGGCGAAGTCGGACCTTCGCGTGCATTGAACGTCGGCTTGGATCGCAGGGTCTGAGGCGCGGATCTGGTCGCTGATCTGATCGACGCGCTGCTCGAACGTGTACGTGGCCATGCGATCGTAGCGTACCCAATCCCGTTTCCGACGCTTCCATGCGATGCGCCGGTGGGACCGGCCGAGCGGACGAAAGAGGCCCTGACGATCCAGGGCCTCTTCAGCTCGTGCCGGCTCGCGCTACGGCAGCGTCATGACCCATTCGGTTCCGTACTTGTCGGTCAGGCTGCCGAACCGTCCGCCCCAGAACGCGGTGTCGATCGGCATGGAGACGTTCCCGCCTTCGGACAGCGCCGCGAACGCGCGTTCCGCGCTCGCGCCGTCGTCGAAGTTGATGGCGACGGCGACGTTGCCCTCGTCGGGATCGATGGGCTTCCGCTGCAGGCCGTCCGAGGCGTAGAAGCTGACGCCCTCGGCGGTGAACGATGCGTGCATCACGGCGTTGGCCGCATCGGGCGGCATGTGCGCCTGCACCTCGGCCGGCGTGTCGCTCACGCGCATGATCTCGTAGTTGCCGCCGAAGACGGACTTGTAGAACCCGAGCGCTTCTTCGCAGCGCCCATAGAAGAAGAAATACGGCTTCAGTACGGTTGCCATGGTGATCCCTTTGCAGATTACGTGCGAGCGAGGAGGGGTGCGAGACGGTCGCGGTGACGCGTCGCGGCGAGGAACCAGAGGACGGCGACGACCGCCGCGATCGGAAGCCCGGCGGGCTGCATCGTCGCATGGAACACGATGATGTTGGCGATGACGGCGGCGAGCGCCGTCAGGGCGAGCGGAGCGTACCGGTTCGCGAGCAGCAGGATGCCGGCGACGACTTCGACGCCGTCGACGAACAGCACCCAGCGCGAGGCGAAAAAGACGTCTTGGAACTGCCCGGCCAGCCCCGGCGGCGCCGGCGGCGGATGGCCGATCAGCACGAAGCCGCTGATGCCGGCGACGGTGAACAGGAGGCCGAGGACGATCCGGGACACGATGGCGGCGGTCTTCATGGTGGCAGCCTCTCAGGGCGGTGGCGTCGGATGCTTCCGAGGCTAGCACACTTAGCTTGCTTAACGCAAGTTCTATTCAGAATATATTTTCTGATACATATCAACAAGTCGGTGCCGACTGCGGAGCGCGCGAGCCGGCGGACGCACGGATGCCCGGCTAGGAGGCGTAAGACGGACCACGGGCTGAGCCCCTATCCGTACAGCTTGATCTTTCCGCAAGACGAGCACGAGCACGTCCTCGGCGACGCGTTGCAAAGCCGAGCCGTGACGATCGAGCGTGCCGTCGAGCTGACGGCGATGACCACCGACGGTGACCGCGGCGTCGCGACGCTTCGCCGCGAAGACGGGACGACCGAGACCTGTCGCGCCAGGTACGTCGCCGGCTGCGACGGTGCGCGCTCGGCAGTCCGCGAGCTCGCACACGTCTCGCTGCCGGGCGGCACCTACGACCGTATGAAGCGGAGCGCATCGCGTTTGCGCGCCTGCTCGTCGCGACGACCGATCGCGTCTTCAGCCTGCTCAACGGAACCTCAGCCGGCGCGCGTTTCTTTCGGACCGTCGTGGCGCCGTACGCGATGCCGCAGCTCCTTCGCCTTCCGGCCGGAAGGCGCGCGGCGTTTCGGCTGCTTTCTCAGATCTCGATCGACTACCGTTCCAGCGCGCTCAGCGAAGGGCGTGCCGGCAATGTCCGCGGCGGCGACCGTCTGCCCTGGGTCCACGACAACTACACGGTCCTCGAAACGATGGCATGGCAGGCGCACGTCTACGGCGTCGCCTCGCCCGGCGTGCGCAGCGCCTGCGAACAACGAGGCTTGGCGCTGCACCAATTTCCGTGGACCACCGCAGCCAAGGCCGCCGGCTTCCAACGCAATGCTGTCTACGTCGTTCGGCCGGACGGCTACGTCGGTCTCGCGACGCATCCGGCCGGCGGCGACGCACTCAAGGCCTACGTGCCGTCGTACGATCTTTCTTCGCCGGCTTGACGTTACGCCGCTCGGCAAACGCTTCCGCGACGAAGCCGGCGAGCGCGCCGGCAGCGCCCACCGCGAGTCGTGCGTGACGCGGCGAAGGGACTCTCGATACACCGTCACGCGCACGAACCGAACCGTCTGCCTTTCCGGGTGTAACGAGACCAGCAACGGCGACGCCGAACTGCTGAAGGCTTTCACGGATGGCGGCCCGGCTCTTCGCATTGCCTCCGGAAGCCGGAGCTTGCTCGATCGCTTCGAGCGTCCACATGACGATATCGGCAAGACTTGCTGCTTTCGCATGCTCCGGCGCGCCGATCTGACGCAGGACGGTCCGACAGGCGGACTCGATCAGCTCGTTCGCTCCGCCAATCGCGTCCGAGGGGCTGTCATTTGCAAGCAGATGCAGCCGCCGGGCGCGGTCTTCCAACGACGCCAAGTCTTCGACGCTGCTCACCGCGAACGAGCTCGGCGCCGTCCCAGCCTGCCGAAAGATACCGTCCACGAAAACGAAGCCGTCGCGCTCGGCGGCCTTCACGAGGAACTCTTGCTTCGACGCCGCGACCTCGGAAATCAATGTGCCGAGCGCTTCACCGAGCTGATCGAGCTGTCGCGGATTACGCTGATCGACGCTCGCGATGTACCGGCGGAACTGCGTTCGGCGCGCCCCGCCGGTTCCGTCGTCGTCCTCACCCAAACGAATGCCCGCGCCGTCAAACGCGCGAGCGAGCTGACGAATCGGAATCGACGCCGACGCATCCTCGAACACCTCGAGCGTCCGTCGGCTGAAGACCTTCGTCACGCCGCCCGCCTTCGACACCAAATGGCCCGCCTTACCCGTTGTCGGCTTCGGCGGGCCGTTGCCAGTGCCCGCCGAGCGTGTGCCTGCTTTTTTCCCCCATGGCAGGACGTCAATGGCGACAGCGCTCTGGCGCCTTGGTGATCCGCGTACACTAAGCTCATGTCGCAGAACACCAAGACCTCGTTCGGCGTCGCGTCTCCGCCCACGGATGACCGTGCCGGCGGGGCGGCGCTGCAGTCCGGACTTCATCATGTCGCCTGAATGGGTGAGCGCGACGGCCGCCTTGGCGACCCTGGCCGTCGTCGCCGCCTCAGCCTTTGCGGCTCTTACGCAACTCCGGCACATGCGGAACGCAAACCACGTGACATCGATGCTCCAGCTGCGCTCAACGATCGAGGCGCCCGCATTTTCCGAGGCCTACCGTGCGGCTGTGCGATTCTTGTCCGAAGACCTTGCGCAACCCGATGTGCGCCGCACCGTTCTCACGGTACGGCGCATCTCCGTACTCCCGGAATTCGAACCGCTTCGCACCGTCGGCAACTTCTACGAGAATGCGGGGTGCCTCGTCAAGAATCAGGCCATCGATGCGGACATTTTCTGCGATCTGCTGTCAGCGGTCGTCGCCGGCGCATGGGAGGCCTTTGCTCCGTTCATTGCGCACCGCCGGCTCGTCACGGGAGTTGCGTTCTGGGAGAATTTCGAATACCTCGCCGTTCTCAGCGAAGACTGGCTTGCGGCGCACCCCGACGGCGCCTATCCGCGGCGCATGCGCAGAATGGAACTTCGGGAAACGTGGCCGGAAGCCACGGCATTGACGCGCGATGCGCGGAGGGATTCAGCCAAACCGTGACGGAGCACCCACCGCGGCAAGCGCACCCCGAGCCCTGCAAGTGCGGGACACGCCGGTCGTGCGCACTGTGCAGCGTGTCCGCGGTTCTGAGGGCGGCAAGCTGATGTCGCAGCGCCGCATTCTCGGCATTCAGCAGGCGAATGCGCGCGTTCATTGCTTTGATCGCAGCGAGCGCGACGCCGTCTTCGTCGATCGAGGCGATATGCTTATCGTCCTCGCCGACGTTGAAGGCGGCGTAGAAGTCTTGCGCCATCGGACCGACGTGACGGACGCCGTGTTCGGACGTGTAGCTCCAACTGCTGATCGGCAGCGTCGCTACCTTGCCGAGGATCGCGTCGTCGTCCAATGGCGCAATGTTCGTCTTCATGTTCCGATCGCTGGGGGACGCCCACGTCCCGGAGCCCGCGGCGAGTTGCGCACCAACGCGAAGGCCGGCCGCGCGCCGTGCTCGCTCGGCGCGCACTCTTGCGGGGTTCGGATGCGCACGCAGACCTCGTTGCCGCCTCCGGGACGCCGGGTCACACGCGCGCGCTCGGCGTACTGCGAAATTAGGAAGAGTCCCCGCCCGCCTTCCGCAAAGACGTCCGCCGGCAAGGCGACCTCGTCGGCCCGGAACGCAGGCCCGCGATCGCGAACCGCCAGTCCCAGCGCGGCGTCGTCACGCCGCAGTTCGACCTCGATCGGGCCCGGTGCGTGACGAACCACGTTCGCCACCAGCTCACCGAAGACGAGCGCGGCGGCCTCCACGGCGTCCGGGTCGAAACCGAGTTGCCGAACGTGCGCCACGAATGCGCTTCGTGCGTGCTCGGCGCTGGTCGCATCGTCCGCCTCGAAGCGCCACGACGCCTGTGCGGGGGGAGCGATGAGCGAGAACACGAGGACCGCCACGTCGTCTCGGCGTTCGTTGGAGGTCAGCCGCGTCACGATCTCGTCCGCGTTGGGCGGTTCGGAGGTCAACATGTCCATGAGCCGACGCTCGCCGTCGATCGGGTCGCGCTCGGCTTCCACCAAGCCGTCGGTGTACATGACCACGGCATCGCCCTTCTCCAAGCGCATCTCGTGCACGCGGAAGGTGCTGTCCGGAACGACGCCGACCGGCGCATCGCCGTACGGGAGCGTCAGCGTGGCGCCGTCGCGCACGACGACGACCGGCGGGTGCCCGGCGTTGGCGGTGAGCAGCCGGCGCGTCGTCGGGTCGTAGATCGCGAACACCGCGCTCGCGATGCCGCCGGGGTGCGAGGCCTGAAACGCGCGATCCGCGAGCTGGAGGATCATCCCCGGATCGTCGTCGATGAACCCCGTGACGGCCCGGAGGGTCTCGCGCAGCCGGACCATCGCGCCCGCGGCTTCCAGTCCGTGTCCGAAGACGTCGCCGATCGAAAGCGCGATGCGTCCGTCGCGGAGCACGAACACATCGTACCAGTCGCCGCCGAGCTGCGCTTCGCGCTCCGCGGGGCGGTAGCACGCCTCGATCGCGGCGCCTTCCACCTCGGGAAGGTACGGCGGTAAGAACGCGGCCTGCAGGGTGCTCGTGATGCGCCGCTCGCGCTCCAGCGATTCCGCGAGATCGTCGTTGGCGCGCCGCTGATCGGTGATGTCGAGGCAACAGCCGATGTAGCCGGCGAACGTTCCGCTCTCGTCGTGCAGCGGCGAGCCTTCGTCGAGGATCCACCGAAACACGCCGTCGTGGCGACGGAGACGGTACTCCATGCGAAACGGGATGTGTGCATCGAACGAGGTGATGTACGTGTGGAGGCAACGATCGAAGTCGTCCGCATGGACGTTCTCGGCCCAGCCGTTGCCGATCTCTTGTTCCATCGCGCGGCCGACGAAGTCGAGCCACCCGCGGTTGAACCAGGTGCACAGCTTATCGGTCCCGGCGATCCAGATGAGGACGGGCAGATGGTCTGCCGTCGGCCGAAACCGTTCGGCGGCGTCTGGATCGGGCGCGATCCCGCTTTCGGCCATGGCGTACCCGCTCGGCCGTACGCCGGCCGAGTTCCTCCCGGTTCGAGCGGCGCGGCTACCGAGCTGCCGGCCCGATCTCAGGCGAACCCTGGCGCGGAGACCCGTCCCGGCCCGGCCGCCACATACGGTTCACGCCGGGCCGGCAAACAGGATCAGGTCCTCGTCCCGGTCCGAGACGAGGAACTTCTGGCGCCCCAGGGCTTTCTTCAGCGTCTGCTGGAACGTCGCTCCCGCCGCCTGATAATCCAGGAAGAGCTGCTTGATCTCGCTCGCGGCAGCGATGGTGACGGTCGCGGAGAGCAGACCTTCGCGCTTGCGAACGTCACCGACGAACACGGGTTCGCACACGAGCCGGAGATTCAACCGCGCCTTGTCGCGGACGACCTAACCGTAGGACGGCGGTTCACCATAGACGAACTCGACCGCGAACCCGAGCTTCTTCGTATAGAACTCGCACGACCGTTCGACGTTCGCGACGAAGAGCTGCGCCTCGACGGCGGTGAAAACGGGCGCGGCGGCGTCGCTTTGGACTGAGCGGCCATGGCATCTGCTCCTGACGTGAGCGCCTGCCACCCGTCGAACCCCAACTGCCGCGCGACGAGCTCCTGCGCATCCGCGAGCGTGGAGCGTGACTCCAGGATCTGCACGTCCCCGACGTCGCGAAATCGCGGCAGCACGGCCCTGATCTGGGCGGCGACCGGATAGTACCGTTCGCGATGCCAACGCAGATACTGTTTGGCTTGTTTCTTGAGGTTCTCGATGTTCGGCATAAGGCGCAGCGGTGTTCACGTACCGTAGGCGGGCGTCGCCCTTTCGGTCTGCACCGATGCGCCCTACGCAGCACTAAAAGGGTGCCTCGATCCACGCCGGATTGTCAAGGGCCCCGGCCGATGGAGCTCGAGGAGGGCCTGCCGGAGCCGCAATCCAAGATCCGCCGATGGCCCACAAAATCGCTCCGTGTCTGTGGTTTGACGGCAATGCGGAAGACGCTGCCGGATTTTATGCGCGCACCTTTCCCGACAGTCGCGTCGACGCGGTCCATCGCTCGCCGTCCGACTATCCGAACGGGAAAGAAGGCGATGTGCTGACGGTCGAGTTCACGGTCCTCGGCATGCCGTTTTTGGGACTCAACGGAGGTCCGCAGTTCACCTTCGACGAGGCGATCTCGTTTCAAGTCTACACCGACGACCAAGCCGAAACGGACCGGTATTGGAACGCGATCGTGAACGACGGCGGTTCGGAAAGCGACTGCGGCTGGTGCACGGATCGGTTCGGACTTTCCTGGCAGATCACGCCGCGGGCGCTCATGGACGCAATCGGCAGCTCGGACCGCGCGGCCGCGAAGCGCGCGATGAACGCGATGATGCAGATGAAAAAGATCGACATCGCCACGATCGAGGCAGCCGTAAAGGGCTGACCACTCCGATCGCGGCTGCAAATGCTCCAGGTCCTGATGTCAGGGTGCTTCGATCACCGTTCCGACGTTCTTCCCAGTCCGCCGCGTCTTGTGTCGTTCGATCGTTGTGCTGATGAAGGACTTGGGCATATCGGTCGAGCGCCGTACGTTCAAGGTCTGCCATGTATCTCAGGAAGGGCAGTGGGTCTCCGATGCCCGGCACGGCGGTTTGTGCGGCGTTGAGCACGTCGAAGTACTTCGCCTTTTCTTGCGGGTCGATGAGGATCGGCGCGTAGCCTTCGCGGATGAGGTGGAGGTTGTGCAGGAGCCGTGACGTGCGCCGGTTGCCGTCTTTGAACGGGTGAATCGTCAGCAGATCGAAATGAAGGCGCGACGCGACGTCGACGGCGTGCGCGCCCGATGCGTGATAGCGTTCCATCATCTCGTCGAGAAGCCGCGGAACCCTCATGTAGTTCGGCGGCACGTGCTGCGAACCGCGGATGCTGACACGCTCGGCCCGGATCTCTCCGGCAATGGGGTTATCTTTCCCAACGACCGCCCGATGAAGTTCGAGCACGTCCTCGAGCGTGAGATCGACGCGCTTTTGGGCGAAGTCCAGCATGAGCGCGTAGGCCTTCGCGCCATTGACGGCATCGATGTGATCCTGGAGCGGCTTGCCGCCGATGGTGACACCCGTCTCGAGGACGACCGTCGTCTCGCCGAGGGTGAACGTGCTGCCCTCGATCGCGTTTGTCGCGTAGACGAACAGGGCGTCCTCGGTGCGCCAGTGGGGCCAGAGCATGTCGACCTGCGCCCGGCTCAGGGGCCGCAAGCCATCGAGATACTGTTTCTTGGCGGAAAGGTCGTCCATGGTGCTCTCTCGCTTCAAGGTACCACGGCCGGGGAGGGTCCTTCCTGGTCTCCCACCCTCCCGCACGTCTTGTCGCCGCAATGCGACTCCCGAAGTCGTCTGACGATTATGCGCCAAGGAGCGGGGCCTTGACATCAAGCGCACTTGAAGTCGTAGCATCGGCAGCGTGGTCGTCCCCCTGCTCGCCACCGCGCTGTACACGCTGCCCCAGGCGCGCTCCGGCGCCTCGCTCTTTTCCGCGCACTGCGCCGCGTGCCACGGCGCGCGCCTCGAAGGCGTCGCCGGAAAGGGCCCGACCTTGCGCGGGACGTTCATCCGCGAGCGGCGTTGGCGCGTCGCACTCTTTTATCGCTTCGTCTCGCAGCAGATGCCGGCCGACGCGCGCGGCACGCTGAGCGAGCCGCAGTACGACGCGATCGTCGCGTTTCTGTTGTCGCGCAACGGCCACCCCGCGGGGACCGTACCGCTCACTGCCGCTCGCGCCGCCCGCGCGACGGCAAGGCTCTAAAGAAAGGCTCGGTTTGGCATGAACAATCGGATCGCGTACGCCCTGCTCGCCTGTGGTATGGTGACCTTTGCCGGCGTTGCGTCCGCGGGAGCCGGCGGTGTCTGGAAACCGACCGGTGACGGCCGGCTGGGCGGTACCGTCGCGCCGAATCTCCGTGGCAAACCACTGATCGTGCGCATTCACGCCGACTGGTGCGCCGAGTGTCAGACCACGCTGCCCGACTTCGTCGCGTTCGCCGCCGCCTTCAAGGACCGAATCAACGTCATCGACATCGACGTCACCGACGGCAAGACTTCGGCGACCGCCGCGGCGCTGGCGCAGCGGAGCGGGCTGCGCGCGTACTATGAGAAAACGAAGGCGCAGCCGTTGACCGTCGCGTTCATCGATCCCGATGCGAACGTCGTCGTCGCGGAGCTCCGCGGCAACGTCGATCGCGACGACCTTCTCACGGCCGAACGGGCTGTCGACAAACGGCTGCATCGCCGCTGACATGATCCGCCGCATGCTCGCGCCGGCGATCCTTGCCCTCGCCGCGCTCGCCGTATGGGAGATCTCGCGCGGACCGCTCAGCCTCGAGTTGATGCGCGTCGTCGGCAAGCAGCTCGGCGCCGTCGCGGCGTACCTGGCCACGCCGCACATCCTCGATGGGAGCGCCCTCTACGGCTTTGCGTTCCTCGGCGGTTTGGCCGGCAGTCTCTCGCCGTGCATCTTGGGGATGCTGCCGGTCAACCTGTCGTACATCGGAGCCTCCGGCGTGCGATCGCGCGCAGCGGCGATCCGCCTCGCAAGCGCGTTCGTCGCCGGCGTCGTCGCGGTCAACACGGCGCTGGGCCTCACCGCATCGCTGTTTTTCGCGGTGTTCGTACAATACCGCGCGGAGATCAACGTCGCGGTCGGCGCGGCGACGATCCTCATGGCGCTCTGGCTCGCGCGGGTGGTCACGCTGCGCATTCCCGGGATCACCGCGATCCCGGCCGCGGCCGGCCCGGTCGCCGCGGGAGCGGCCTTCGCGCTCGCGACGTCACCGTGCTCGAGTCCGGTGCTCATCGCCATCCTGGGTGCGGCGGCGAAGGACGCGAGCCGCTGCGCGCCGTCGTAGCGATGATCGCGTATTCCGATCGGCTACGCCGGCATGTTGTGGCTGGCTTCGGTCGGAACCGGGTTGGTGGCGGTCTCGAGGCGGCTGCTCCCCTACGGCGAGTTGCTCACGCGATGCGCCGCAGCCGCCCTCGGCGTGCTCGGCGCCGGCACCGTCGTGTACGGCTTCACGCTGCTCTAATGGCCTGCTAGGATAGAGCACATGACGATAGGACAGGTTGCCGCGGAGTCCGGCATCTCTGCGTCGGCGATCCGCTTCTACGAGTCGCTCGGGATCTTGCCGAAGCCTGCCCGCAAGAATGGCAAGCGGCAGTACGACGACGATGTGGTGCTGCAACGCCTCGCCGTCGTGCGATTCTATCGCACCACCGGCGTTTCGGTGCGCCACATCGCGAAGATGTTCGCCGTCGACGCACGCTCCGATCGCCACGCCGTCATACGGGAACGCATCGCGGAGATCGATCGCTATATTCGACAGGCGCAAACCGCCAAGCGACGGTTGAACGACCTGCTCGTCTGCCGCTGCCACGGCGATCGGCAGAAGTGCGTCATCTTCCGCTGACCGGCGGTCGTAACGATGAACTCAGCGGTAGGAAGCGACGATTTCGATGTAGCCGACGATCTGGTCGTTGAACTGCTCGAGGTCCTCGGCTGGAATCCAACGCTCCTGATGCATCCGCCCTCCGGCCTGCTGTACCGGATAGCGCTCGAGGAAGGCCGCCTGCACGCGGAACCGCAGAACATAGCCCTCGCCGTCGCTCTTGACGTTCCAGTCGCGCGCGATTTGCCGCGCGTACTCCTCGTTTTCGACGGGATAGAAGATCGGCTGTTCCTGAAGTCGCGGCGGGAACCGTCTCCAACCGGACGCCTCGATGAGGCGCAGCTCCGCAGGCCCGACCGGGCGGTACAGCACAACGACATCAGCGGGTTGCGTCATTCACGGACCAGTTCGCCCTCGCGCTCAAATGTCACGGCGCCTTCGGGAAAGGTCTCCACCGGAAACGCTGTTCCGCGATTGGCGAGTTGTCTTTGACGCCTTCCCGCTCCTAGGCTCACGAACGTACCACGCGCTGCGCGATTACTACCGCTGGCCGGCCATGCCCATGGAACGCAGTTTCTGATCCCGCCCGCTGGGAAACGCTCGACCGCATCGAGGGTCGCGACGCCCCCGTGCCGCGACCTTGTCTGAGGTAGACTCGACGAAGTAGCCGCGACATTCGCCACAAGGCTCGGAGGCCGCAGCACGAACGCTTCAAGCGTGCGGTGCTTCACCGTCCATCGCGCCCGCGGGCGGGCGTCGAACCGGTGCGGGGCCGACACCATGCGCCGTCGTATTCCGGCCTTGCGGGGGCACGGACGCGGCCCTCACGTGTCCTTTCTCGTTTGCCAAGAAAGAAGCCGCCATGAGCGCAGGCCTTCCCGATCCGCGACTCGACTACACCGGCCAGACGAAAACCCAGATCAACGCCGACTACGCCGACATGCCCGGAGGCGCACAAATCACGCTCGTCAACAAGACCAGCGGCGCCGCGGCCCAGGGCGGCATGGTGCTCGACTCCGGCGGGAGCGGCACGGTCGGCATCGCGGTCGACCCCTCCACGCCGGGCGGCCAATACATTCTTCTCGCACAGGACGCCGCCGGCGAAGAGCTCGCGCAGACCGTCGCATTTTACATCAGCAACGACAGCGGCGCGGGACTCTGAGCGGGGCGCCCCCGCGATGGGCGAATCGATGCACCGTAGCGTTCCTCGGAACGGCCAGCCTGCGGATCGACATCGGCGGCGAAATCGGCCGTGATGCTAGCGCGGCGCGTCGGCCTCGCGCCAGCAGTTCTACACCGCTCTCACATGGACGTCGTGCTCGAACAGGTGCAACAGCGCCTGGATGTCCGCGGGGTCCGAAGTGACCACAACGGAAGGAGAAACGCGTACGGCGACAGTCACGAGGTGCGCATCGACGATTTGCGAGGTGCCCGACCGGGAGAGAAGTTCGCCAATCTTCTTCGCGTCTTCCAGTTCCAATGGCGGAAATTGGTGGATGCCCTTCAGGAACATTGCTAGGCGTGCTGGCTTCGAACCGTCACGCCATGCCTCGGCAAAGCAGGCGGCCGGGGCATAGACAGTGGTATCCGCGGTCTTTGCCGCCTTCAGTATTGCGCTCACGGTCGCATCGTTTCCGTCGGCCGCGATGAGCGCGCCGGTATCCAACACGAGAGCGCGCTTCACGCGGAGAGCAAGTTCAAGAACTCACGGTACACGGCATCGTTCGGACGAGCGTCTTTTTCAGCTTGTTCGAGATACGCCTCTTGCGCCTCGCGTACGAGTTCGCGAGCCATCGCACGAGCGACGAATTCCGAGAACTCGCCTCGCGGATGGCGGCTCTTCGCCTCATGTACAATTCGCCGCGGGACCGTCGCCGAAATCGCGTCGTACGCTATGCTGGGATCCTTGACCGCTTTGGCTGCCTTCTCGGAGACTACTCGTGCTTGCCGTTGAGACGCCTTTGGCGTCCCCTCCTTTTTTTGCGTCGCTGTCGCTCGCATGACACAATCCTACCCTGAATATTATTGGCGGTCGAGTAGCCGCGGCATCCACCCAAGTCCCACGTCGCAGCACGAGGTCGCCCAAGCCGCGTGGTGCTTCACCGGGCATCGCCCCGGGCGACGCGATCGAAGGTAGCAGATCGCGCTTAAGAACGCCGCTCA